>NZ_KV831917.1:0-5440 GCF_001837265.1 Rothia sp. HMSC064F07
TAAGCCTTCGGCCTATTAGTACCAGTCAACTCCACGAGTCTTCAGTCCCCGCTTCCATACCCGGCCTATCAACCTCATCATCTATAAGGAGCCTCACACACCAAAGTGCCAGGAAATCTCATCTCGAAACAGGCTTCCCGCTTAGATGCTTTCAGCGGTTATCCCTCCCGAACGTAGCCAATCAGCCATGCACCTGGCGGTACAACTGACATACCAGAGGTTCGTCCGTCCCGGTCCTCTCGTACTAAGGACAGCCTTTCTCAAATTTCCAACGCGCGCAGCGGATAGGGACCGAACTGTCTCACGACGTTCTGAACCCAGCTCGCGTACCGCTTTAATGGGCGAACAGCCCAACCCTTGGGACCGACTCCAGCCCCAGGATGCGACGAGCCGACATCGAGGTGCCAAACCATGCCGTCGATATGGACTCTTGGGCAAGATCAGCCTGTTATCCCCGAGGTACCTTTTATCCGTTGAGCGACGGCCGTTCCACAACGTACCGCCGGATCACTAGTCCCGACTTTCGTCCCTGCTCGACCTGCCAGTCTCACAGTCAAGCTCCCTTGTGCACTTACACTCAACACCTGATTGCCAACCAGGCTGAGGGAACCTTTGGGCGCCTCCGTTACACTTTAGGAGGCAACCGCCCCAGTTAAACTACCCATCAGGCACTGTCCCTGAACCAGATCATGGCCCGAAGTTAGACATCCAGATTGACCAGAGTGGTATTTCAACAACGACTCCACACAAACTAGCGTCCATGCTTCACAGTCTCCCACCTATCCTACACAAGCCAAACCAAACACCAATACCAAACTATAGTAAAGGTCACGGGGTCTTTCCGTCCTGCTGCGCGAAACGAGCATCTTTACTCGTACTGCAATTTCGCCGAGTTCATGGTTGAGACAGTAGGGAAGTCGTTACTCCATTCGTGCAGGTCGGAACTTACCCGACAAGGAATTTCGCTACCTTAGGATGGTTATAGTTACCACCGCCGTTTACTGGGGCTTAAATTCTCAGCTTCGCCCAAAAGAGCTAACCAATCCTCTTAACCTTCCAGCACCGGGCAGGAGTCAGTCCGTATACATCGTCTTACGACTTCGCACGGACCTGTGTTTTTGATAAACAGTCGCTTCCCCCTGGTCTCTGCGACCCATACACGCTCCAGGCAGCAAGTGCCCATCACGCTCAAGGTCCCCCTTCTCCCGAAGTTACGGGGGCATTTTGCCGAGTTCCTTAACCATGATTCTCTCGATCGCCTTAGTATTCTCTACCTGATCACCTGTGTCGGTTTAGGGTACGGGCGGCTAAAACCTCACGCCGATGCTTTTCTCGGCAGCATAGGATCACCAAATCCCCCAAAAACGGGGTCCCATCACGTCTCAGGCACACAGCCGGCGCATTTAACAACCGACAACCCTACACGCTTAGACCACGACAACCATCGCGTGGCTTGGCTACCTTCCTGCGTCACACCTGTTAACACGTTTACCTCCAAAGATCGGGTCCCACAACCCACACAACACACAAACAAAAGCCTGCACATCATGCTTCGCATGGTTAGCATCACAATATCAGTATGGGCGGTTTTTCACCGGTACGGGAATATCAACCCGTTATCCATCGACTACGCCTGTCGGCCTCGCCTTAGGCCCCGACTAACCCAGGGCAGATTAACTTGACCCTGGAACCCTTGATCATCCGGCGGATGAGTTTCTCACTCATCTTTCGCTACTCATGCCTGCATTCTCACTCGCATAGCCTCCACCACTGGTTTACACCGCAGCTTCACCGGCTACACGACGCTCCCCTACCCAACAATCCAAAAAGATCATTGCCACAACTTCGGCGGTGTACTTGAGCCCCGCTACATTATCGGCGCAGAATCACTTGACCAGTGAGCTGTTACGCACTCTTTCAAGGATGGCTGCTTCTAAGCCAACCTCCTGGTTGTCTAAGCAACTCCACATCCTTTCCCACTTAGCACACGCTTAGGGGCCTTAGTTGGTGGTCTGGGCTGTTTCCCTCTCGACAATGAAGCTTATCCCCCACTGTCTCACTGCTACGCTCTCACTTACCGGCATTCGGAGTTTAGCTGACGTCAGTAACCCGTGAAGGCCCATCGGCCATCCAGTAGCTCTACCTCCGGCAAGAAACACGTAACGCTGCACCTAAATGCATTTCGGGGAGAACCAGCTATCACAGAGTTTGATTGGCCTTTCACCCCTATCCACAGCTCATCCCCTCCATTTTCAACTGAAGTGGGTTCGGTCCTCCACGACGTCTTACCGTCGCTTCAACCTGGCCATGGATAGATCACTCCGCTTCGGGTCTAGGTCATGCCACTCAAACGCCCTATTCAGACTCGCTTTCGCTACGGATACCCCACACGGGTTAACCTCGCGACATAACACTAACTCGCAGGCTCATTCTTCAAAAGGCACGCTGTCACCCCAAAAGGCTCCAACGGCTTGTAAGCACACGGTTTCAGGTACTATTTCACTCCCCTCCCGGGGTACTTTTCACCATTCCCTCACGGTACTGATTCACTATCGGTCATTAAGAAGTATTTAGACTTACCAGGTGGTCCTGGCAGATTCACACGAGATTCCACGAGCCCCGTGCTACTCGGGTGGCCACACCACGGACAGAACAATTTCGATTACGGGACTCTCACCCTCTACGGCCGACCATTCCAAGTCGTTCACCTACCATCCTGAACATCATGCCGGCAGCCAGTTAGAACTGCCACTGTGACTCCCACAACCCCCATGATGCAACGCCTAACCGCTATCACACACCACAGGTTTAGTCTCTTCCGCTTTCGCTCGCCACTACTCACAGAATCATTACTTTATTTTCTCTTCCTGCGGGTACTGAGATGTTTCACTTCCCCGCGTTCCCCCCAACCAGCCTATACATTCAGCTGGCGGTAACTCACCATGAAGATGAGCCAGGTTTCCCCATTCGGAAATCCTCGGATCACAGCCCAGTTATCGGCTCCCCGAGGCTTATCGCAGATTCACACGTCCTTCATCGGCTCTTAATGCCAAGGCATCCACCGTGTGCCCTTAATAACTTACACACAATCAAGAAAAATAAGAATCTAAAATCAACAATCAAACCAACACCAAAGCATTGATTCAACGCAAATTCCAGAAGATGCTCGCGTCCACTATATAGTTCTCAAACAACAACCCACAACACAACAACAACACAAACAAAACATTTGCATCATCACCATGCCAGGCAAACAAAGGAACAACACACGCGTGTTACCCCAAAACCCAACAATGCGCCTCATCCAACCCAAAACCAACATTCCACCCATGAGCAAAACCACCCATCCGACACTCGCGGACAGCATGGCCAACTAAATGTGCTCCTTAGAAAGGAGGTGATCCAGCCGCACCTTCCGGTACGGCTACCTTGTTACGACTTAGTCCCAATCGCCAATCCCACCTTAGACGGCTCCCTCCAAAAGGTTAGGCCACCGGCTTTGGGTGTTACCAACTTTCGTGACTTGACGGGCGGTGTGTACAAGGCCCGGGAACGTATTCACCGCAGCGTTGCTGATCTGCGATTACTAGCGACTCCGACTTCATGGGGTCGAGTTGCAGACCCCAATCCGAACTGAGACCGGCTTTTAGGGATTAGCTCCACCTCACAGTATCGCAACCCTCTGTACCGGCCATTGTAGCATGCGTGAAGCCCAAGACATAAGGGGCATGATGATTTGACGTCATCCCCACCTTCCTCCGAGTTGACCCCGGCAGTCTCCTATGAGTCCCCACCATTACGTGCTGGCAACATAGAACGAGGGTTGCGCTCGTTGCGGGACTTAACCCAACATCTCACGACACGAGCTGACGACAACCATGCACCACCTGTATACCAGCCCCGAAGGGAAACACCATCTCTGATGCGGTCCAGTATATGTCAAGCCTTGGTAAGGTTCTTCGCGTTGCATCGAATTAATCCGCATGCTCCGCCGCTTGTGCGGGCCCCCGTCAATTTCTTTGAGTTTTAGCCTTGCGGCCGTACTCCCCAGGCGGGGCACTTAATGCGTTAGCTACGGCGCGGAAAACGTGGAATGTCCCCCACACCTAGTGCCCAACGTTTACGGCATGGACTACCAGGGTATCTAATCCTGTTCGCTCCCCATGCTTTCGCTTCTCAGCGTCAGTTACAGCCCAGAGACCTGCCTTCGCCATCGGTGTTCCTCCTGATATCTGCGCATTCCACCGCTACACCAGGAATTCCAGTCTCCCCTACTGCACTCTAGTCTGCCCGTACCCACTGCAATACACGGGGTTAAGCCCCGGCCTTTCACAGCAGACGCGACAAACCGCCTACAAGCTCTTTACGCCCAATAATTCCGGACAACGCTCGCGCCCTACGTATTACCGCGGCTGCTGGCACGTAGTTAGCCGGCGCTTTCTCTGCAGGTACCGTCAATCTCTCTTCTTCCCTGCTAACAGAGGTTTACAACCCGAAGGCCGTCATCCCTCACGCGGCGTCGCTGCATCAGGCTTGCGCCCATTGTGCAATATTCCCCACTGCTGCCTCCCGTAGGAGTCTGGGCCGTGTCTCAGTCCCAGTGTGGCCGGTCACCCTCTCAGGCCGGCTACCCGTCGTCGCCTTGGTGAGCCGTTACCTCACCAACAAGCTGATAGGCCGTGAGCCCATCTATAACCACTACATAACGCTTTCCACCAACACCCCATGCGGAGATTGGTCGTATCCGGTATTAGACCCAGTTTCCCAGGCTTATCCCAGAGTTAAAGGTAGGTTACTCACGTATTACTCACCCGTTCGCCACTAATCCACCTAGCAAGCTAGGCTTCATCGTTCGACTTGCATGTGTTAAGCACGCCGCCAGCGTTCGTCCTGAGCCAGAATCAAACTCTCCGTTGAAAAAATAGAAAAGCTTGATAATCTGATCTCAAACAGCGAATCACACACGGGGGTGCGTGACTCAAGCTGACTAAATTTGAAACCATTTGATGATTATCAAATATAAATAAATATTTGGTATTAGTTTCAGTTTCCATCACCATAATGGTGATTTTATTGAACAAAGCACACTATTGAGTTCTCAAGCAACACACCGATTCAACACCTCGACCCCTTCATTCGAAGGACGTCTTACCGTTGAACGGTCATTCATGTTATTTCGTTATCACCGCGTTCCCGCGGCAACTCAATCAACTATACCAGCGTTTCGTTTGCCATGCAAATCCGTTTTCCGTGATTCACACCACAAAGTTTCTTTCCTAAACTCCTCCACCATCACCATTCAGATGACCAAGAATCTTCTAAGCAAGAAACCAAAACACTATACAATTGAAAGCCATTCAACCGCTTCTGACTAGGAGAAACACCGAAGAAGTTCTTCGTTTTTTCCTCCTCGCCGCGGCGACTCATACAACTATACAGA
>NZ_KV831918.1:0-126843 GCF_001837265.1 Rothia sp. HMSC064F07
TACAGATGCCGAAATGGGTCTGCAACCCGAAATAGGGTGAAGTAGGGCACAAATATGGATCTTTAGGTTCAATCTGACCTGAACAGGGCACTAAAACCCCTAGTCAACGCAGGGTAAGCCCTTCAAAATTTCTTCAAAAAAAGTTTAAAAAGCATCATAAGAGGCCCAAAAGCCCCTAAAACTCCCCCCGAAACATCAGATAAAGACAGGAAGAAACACATAGAAAGGGAGGGCACCCCCTCACGGGGGCGCCCTCCCTCTTCACAGTCAGTCTCTACTTTGCTGCAGCACGACGACGGGACACATCGTACAGAGTGATGCCCACAGCCATTGCCGCGTTCAAAGACTCCATCGCCGAATCAATCGGAATCGACACAATCTGATCGCAGTTCTCAGTCACCAGGCGGGACAGACCCTTACCCTCAGAACCAACCACCACGCACAGCGGCTCATTCGCAAGCTCCAGAGCCGGCAACTCAATATCGCCACCGCCATCCAGGCCAATCACGAAAATACCCTGTTCCTTAGCCTGCTGAATCACACGAGTCAGGTTAGTCGCCATCGCAACGGGAATACGAGCAGCCGCACCGGCACTAGTCTTCCACGCACCAGCAGTCACAGCAGCCGAACGACGCTCAGGAATAATCACGCCATCACCGCTGAACGCGGACACACTACGAATAATCGCACCCAGGTTACGCGGATCAGTAATACCGTCCAGCGCAACAAACAGCGGCGGAGTCGACAGCTTACCCGAGTGCCAACGCTCCATAGTATCCAGCACCAGGTCAGTAGCATCCGGGTACTTGTACGGAGGAATCTGCATCGCCACACCCTGGTGCACCGCACCATCAGTCAGGCGATCCAGCTCGCTACGCGGAATCTCCAGCATCGGGATATTGCGCTTATTCGCAATAGTCATAATCTCGCGGACGCGGTCATCCACCTCAATGCGGCTCATAATGTACAGGTGCTTCGAGGGAATCTCAGTACGCAGAGCCTCCAGCACCGCGTTACGACCAGTGACCAGCTCATCGCTAGCACGCTTACCGCCCAGACGAGTCTGGAACTTACGGTTCGTACCGGTTGCAGCACGGCGCTCAGCCGCGCGCTTCATCTTATACGCCTTGTGATAAACGCGGTCCTCAGCCTTCGGAGTAGGGCCCTTACCCTCAAGCGCCTTACGGCCGTGACCGCCGGTGCCCTTAGTAGCACCCTTCTTCTTGCTGGTAGCGCCCGGGCGCGAACCTGCCTTAGCCATTCTTCTCTTCCTTCGTCAAAGTTTTGAATACGAGTCTACGCGAGAGAACCCGCGCGACCTAAGCCTTGCGCACAAACGCGGGGCACATCACCCTCTAGCCGACACTCCAAGTCGAACCATTCGCGCCGTCCTTCACCTGCACACCAGCAGACGCCAACAAGTCGCGCATCGCATCAGCCTTCGCCCAATCCTTCTGAGCACGAGCATCCGCACGCTCCGCCAACACAGCCTGAATCAGCGCATCCAGAGCCTCATGCTCAGCACCCGAAGTGCCCTCAGCATTAAAGCTCATCAGCTGCGCCAGGCCCAGAACCTCAGCCATAGCCATCACAGCATTCGCCGCCTCCGAAGCATCCTCACCGGCAGCAAGCGCCGCATTACCGGCACGAGTCTGCTCATGCAGAACCGCCAGAGCACGCGGAATATTCACGTCATCATCCATAGCCTCTGCAAAAGCCTCCGGAACCTCACGACCCGGCTTCAGCACATCCTGAGTTGCAGCAAGGAACGCCTCAACACGCTCAATAGCGGTTGCCGCCTCCTGCAGAGACGACGGACGGTAATCAAGAATCGAACGATAATGCGCACTACCCAGGTAATAACGAACCACCAGCGGACGGGCCATCTGCAGCATCTGCGCCGGCGAAATCGTATTACCGATAGACTTCGACATCTTCTCACCCTCATAGGTGACCATGCCGTTATGCATCCAGAAATTCGCGAAATCATCGCCAGCTGCAGTCGACTGCGCCAGCTCATTCTCATGGTGCGGGAAACGCAAATCCAAACCGCCACCGTGAATATCGAAACGCGAACCCAAATACTTACCAGCCATCGCCGAGCACTCCAGGTGCCAGCCCGGACGGCCGCGACCCCACGGAGACTCCCACGAAGCAGTCAGCGGCTCACCCTCCTTATAGCCCTTCCACAGGGCAAAATCGCGAGGGTCACGCTTACCGCGCGGATCAGCATCCGCAGAATCCTGCATATCCTCAACGCTCTGATTCGTCAGCGCACCATACTTATCCCACGAACGCACATCAAAATACACGTCACCAGAATCATCCAGTGCAGGATACGCGTGGCCACGATCAATCAGACGCTGAATCAGAGCAAACATCTCCGGAATATGACCGGTCGCGCGCGGCTCATACGTCGGCGGGTCAATACCCAACGCCGCATACGCCTGAGCAAAAACCTTCTCAAAACGGTACGCGAGCGCCCACCACTGCTCATTCGGGAACTCACCCTCAAAACCGGGCTCCATAGAATCAGCAGACTTCGCCAAAATCTTGTCATCAATATCAGTGACATTGCGGACCGTCGTCACCTTCAAGCCACGGTAACGCATCCAACGGCTCAACTGGTCAAAAACCAACGCCGAACGGATATGGCCCAGGTGCGGTTCACCCTGCACCGTAGCACCGCAATAATAGATACGCGCCTCACCGGGCACGACGGGCTCAAACTCGCGAATAGTCGCGGAAGCTGAATCATAAAAACGCATAGTCACACTCTCATTCTACGGGGTCGGCTCAGACGCCGGGTCGGTAAATCAGCGATAGGTTACAGAATGGCTCAAGCAACTAAGCACCTACAAACGCGGATACACCAGCGCCGTCGCAATAGCAGCCACACCCTCGCCGCGGCCCGTCAACCCCAGACCATCAGTAGTCGTCGCAATCACCGTCACCGGAGCACCCGCCGCCTCGCTCAGCACACGGTTCGCCTCATCACGGCGCGGAGAGAACTTCGGGCGGTTACCCACCAGCTGAACACTCACATTACCAATCTCAAAACCAGCAGCACGCACAATCGCCGCAGCCTCAGAAAGAATACGAACACCAGAAGCGCCCTTCATATCCGGGCGGTCCACACCAAAATTAGAGCCCAAATCCCCCGTGCCGGAGGCGGCAAAAAGAGCATCCGCGGCAGCATGAGCCACCACATCACCATCAGAATGGCCGCTCAAACCACGCTCACCCGGCCAATGCAGACCAGCAATATACAGGGGAGTGCCCTCTTCGCCAAAAGCGTGGACATCAACACCGGTACCAACACGAGGAATAACAGTCATCACAGGACCCTTCAATCGATCAAACATCTTCTCAGCAGCAATGCCTCGGCAAAAGAGGCATTAGGCGGCAAGGTTAGGTAGCAGAATCACCAAACAGCGCGCGAGCAACCCGCAAATCCATCGGAGTCGTCACCTTAAACGCATCCGCAGCACCGGCAACCGTCAATACCGGCTCGCCCGCAGCCTCCATCGCCATCGCATCATCAGTGAGCAGCTCAGCCTCCTCAGCAGGCAGGGAACGGCTACGCTCATGTGCCGCCAACAGGGCAGCCACCTCAAAACCCTGAGGAGTCTGCACCGCACGCATCTGCGCACGCGAAGGAGTACCCGTCACCAAACCAGCAGAATCCACAGTCTTCACCGTATCCACCACCGGCAACACAGGAATCACCGCACGCACAACACCCTGCGGGCTCGCAGAACCCAAACCCTCAAGCACGCGGTGATACACCTGCGGCGGAGTAAAAGCACGAGCGCAATCATGAATCAGCACATAATCCACCGGAACCTGCGCATCCTTCAAAGCATCCAACGCCGCAACCACCGAAGCAGTACGCGTATCACCACCGGCAGTAATCAACGCACCGGCACGGCGGGCATCCTCCAAAAGCTCCGGGCAACTCGCCGAACAATCAGCAGGAACAGTCACCACCACATGCTCAGCAACACCCGAAGCGAGCGCACCCTCCAACGCATAATCCAGCAGGGTACGACCATGCACACGCACAGCGGCCTTCGGGATCGGCTCACCCAGGCGAGTACCCGAACCAGCCGCCAAAACAATCACAGCAGTATTCGCCGCAGAAGCAGAACTCATCAGTCTCAAGCCCGCCTACGCCTCGAACTTATAGCCCAAGCCGCGAACCGTCACCACATACTGCGGGGCAGAAGAATCCGGCTCAATCTTCGAACGCAGACGCTTAATATGCACATCCAGGGTCTTCGTATCACCCACATAGTCGGCGCCCCACACACGCTCAATCAGCTGGCCACGAGTCATCACACGACCCACATTGCGCAGCAGAATCTCCAGGAGCTCAAACTCCTTCAGCGGCATAGAAATCTCTTCACCATTAACCGTCACCACATGGCGGTCAATATCCATACGCACCGGGCCGCCCTGCAGCACCGACTCAGTAGCAGAATCAGTCTCCGCCGAACGACGACGCAACACCGCGCGGATACGAGCAATCAGCTCACGCGCAGAATACGGCTTCGTCACATAGTCATCAGCGCCCAGCTCCAGACACAGCACCTTATCCAGCTCAGAGTCCTTAGCGGTCAACATGATAATCGGGACCGAAGACACCTCACGCAGCTTACGGCACACCTCCATACCGGACATGCCCGGAAGCATCACATCCAGAAGCACCAAATCCGCGCCCTCGCGGTCAAACACCGGCAGAGCGTCCAGACCGTTGTCCACAACAATCGTCTGGAAACCCTCACGACCCAGCAAAAACGCAAGGGGATCCGAGAGGGCCTCTTCGTCCTCAACAATCAGAATTTTAGACATCAATAACTTCCTTCGATTCCATAAAACCTATACCGCTAACACTACACTGCGGCCGGAGGCTCATTCAGCGGCAACGCCAACGTAAACGTCGAACCTTCCTGCGGCATCGACCGAACCGTCACGCTACCACCGTGCTGAGTCATCACATGCTTCACAATGCTCAAGCCCAAACCAGTGCCGCCCGTCTGACGCGAACGAGCCGGATCAACCCGGTAAAAACGCTCAAAAATACGCTTCTGCTCGTCCTCCGGAATACCCACGCCCTGATCAGCAACCTCAACCAGCAGCTGATCAGCCACACGGTGCACCCAAATATCCACCTTCGTATGCTCCGGCGAATAACGCACCGCGTTCTCCACCAGGTTCTGCACAGCAATACCGAGCAGCTCGGCGTCACCGTACACCTCGGGCACCTCCTCGATGCGGGTAGAAATCTGAATGTCCTTCTCCTCCGCCACAATATGCGAACGGTCCACCGCATCAGTAACCAAAGAAGGCACCGACACCGGACCACCACGCGCAATCACATCGGTCGACTGCAGACGCGAAAGCTCAATAATGTCACGCACCAGCGCAGACAGGCGGCGCGTCTCCTTATAAAGACGCCCCACAAAATACTCAATCGCCTCCGGGTCATCACTCGCCTGCTCAATAGCCTCAGCCAACAGACTCACCGCACCCACCGGAGTCTTCAACTCATGCGACACATTCGCCACAAAATCATTACGCATACGCTGCACACGAGAAATCTCAGTGCGGTCATCCGCGAGCACCAAAATGTACTCGTCCCCCAGCGAAGCAACACGCACATCCAAGACCAGCGCCTCACCCTCACCGCGGTCAATCTCAAAAGTACGCTCCGCAAAAATACCGCGATGACGCACCGTGCGAATCATATCCGCCAACTCATCAGACGCCACCGTATGACCACGCACCAGACCCATCGCGTACGCACCCGGAGAAGCCTGAACCACGCCGCCCACCTCATCAATCACCAGGTAGGCGCGACCAATCACAGCAAGTACCTGAGCGGCACCATCACGCAGCGCCGGCGCCGACACCAAACTACGCTCCTGCTCCCGCTCACTACGCGCCACCGCATTCATGCTCAGGACGCCCACCAGCAGACCTATCATGCCCGCAATAAAGGCGATCAGACCGGCATCCATGTACTTCCCTTCCATTCGGGTACCCCATAAGTATAAATGTGGCCGATACCCAGCACTCAGGCGAATGCTCTTCTTCTCAGGCACGCTCCCCGTACAGAAACCTTGCAGACAACGCAATGAGCCGCCCACCTTACCGGTGAACGGCTCATCACAATGACAGGGGTGAAACCCTGCCGGAGGTATTACTTACCCTGGTTTGCTACGGCAGCAATAGCGTCCTTAGCAGCCTCGGGGTCCAGGTACTCGCCGGGCTTGACGGGCTGGAAGTTCTCATCCAGTTCGTAGTACAGCGGAATACCGGTGGGGATGTTCAGGCCAGCAATGTCCTCGTCGGAAATGCCCTCGAGGTGCTTGACCAGCGAACGCAGGGAGTTACCGTGTGCAGCAACCAGAACGGTCTTGCCTGCTGCGAGGTCGGGCTTGATGTCCGACTCCCAGTAGGGAAGCATACGGCCCAGAACGTCCTTCAGGCACTCGGTGCGAGGAGCGTTCTCGACATCCGCGTAGCGGGGGTCGTGTGCCTGCGAGTAGGGGTCGTTGTCATCCAGCGGGGGCGGCGGAACGTCGTAGGAACGACGCCAAGTCATGAACTTCTCGTCGCCGTATTCCTCGCGAATCTCGGACTTGTTCTTACCCTGCAGAGCGCCGTAGTGACGCTCGTTCAGGCGCCAGGTGCGCTTGACAGGAATCCACAGACGGTCTGCTGCATCCAGTGCAAGGTTTGCGGTGTTGATTGCGCGACGCTGCAGGGAGGTGTGAACAACATCGGGGAGGATGTTGCGCTCTGCCAGCAGCTCGCCGCCGCGCTTAGCCTCAGCGCGGCCCTTATCGGTCAGGTTAACGTCCACCCAGCCGGTGAACAGGTTCTTCTCGTTCCACTCGGACTGGCCGTGGCGCAGGAGTACTAGTTTGTAAGTCATACCTCTATTTTTTCATTTACCCGCCGGTTTGTCATGCCTTAGAGCCTAGAAAATATGCATTCTCCCAAAAATTTATAAGGGTCTTTTCTACCAGAACGAAAGGCTCAAAAACCCCGCCAGAAATAGGGAAAAGCCCCGCACACCATCCGACCGGGACAAACCCGTCAGACAGCGCACGAGGCTTCACCATCTATCGCACAAAGCGAGCGCACAAGCTAACGCTAGAAACGGCGGCGACCCACCGAAGGCCACACACCAGCCAAGAACACACAGCTAATCACAGCAGCAATCAGCTGAAGAATCAGTACAGTATTACCGCCGCCAGTCACCGCAGCAAAAACGCTAAACAGCGACACCGCAGCAGAACCACCGGTCAAAGCCAGCCACGTGTTCTTCGGGCGCTTACCGGCAAAATCGTACGCGTTCGCCGGAGACATCCACGCACGCACAAAAGCCAGCACACCAACCACAGCGCCGGCAACAGCCAGTAGCACATCGATAAGAGTGGTCACATAGATGACCAACAGAATAGGAGACATAGTATTCCTTAGAATCAGCAGCTTCTCTAGACAACCCTAGCAAAGTGCCTAGCGGACAACCTTAAAGGCCTCAACCAAGTCATTGTAAAGGTCATCCACGTTCTCAATACCTACCGACAGGCGCAGCAGGGATTCGGGAATCGAATCCGGCTCGTTACCGTGGCGACGACGACGCTCCACGAGAGACTCCACGCCGCCCAGAGAGGTTGCCGGGGTCCACAGCTTCAACGCCTCCACGACGTTACGGGCACCAGCCGCATCGGTATCCAGGGTGACGCACAAAATCGCACCGAAACCGTCCATCTGCTTCTTCGCAACCTCGTGGCCGCGGTCGCTCTCCAGACCCGGGTAACGCACCTCAGTCACGAAGGGGTGCTCGCTCAGACGCTCCGCCAGCACCTGTGCGTTCTGCACAGCACGTTCCACGCGCAGTGCCAGGGTGCGCAGGCCGCGCAGACCAAGCCATGCCTCCACGGGGCCGGGGATTGCGCCGTTGGTGATGCGGTGGTGCAGCATCGCCTTGTACAGTTCCTCATTCGAGGTGAGGGTCATGCCCAGCAGAACATCAGAGTGACCCGCCAGGAACTTCGTTGCAGAGTGAACCACAACGTCAGCACCCAAATCCAGGGGACGCTGCAGAATCGGGGTCGCGAAGGTGTTGTCCACCGCGGTCACAATGCCCAGGCGGCGAGCAGCAGAAAGCAGGGCAGGCAGGTCAGCGACCTCAAGCATCGGGTTCGTGGGGCTTTCCAGCCACGCCAGGACCTTCGGTGCCGAGTAGTTCACGTTCTCGGGAGTCACGCCGGCGCGGGATGCGGCATCCTCCATAGCGACGATAACGCTCTCGGTGTCTTCAATGTCCACACGAACGAGCTCAATGATGCCGCGGCGTTCCAAATCCTTGCACAGGGTCACCGATGCCATGTATGCGTGCTTCGGAATCAGCACAATGGAACCAACCGGCACCAGGTCGATGACGGCAGCAACGGCAGCCATGCCGGAGGGGAACAGCAGACCCGGCTGGGTAGCGTTCTCCAGCTTGGCAACAACCTCTTCCATGCCCTCCCAAGTGGGGTTCGAGAAGCGGGCGTACACGCGGTCCTGCTCAATGTTCACGGCGTCCACGCCGCGGTAGGTGGAAGAAAGAACAATCGGAGGGTTCACCGGCGCGTCATGCTCGTGTGCCGGGCGGCCGCCAGAGACGACGAAAGTCTCTGCGGAGTAATTCATGTCGTGGTTATCTGCACTCATGTCTTTAAGCCTGGCACACCCGCGCCCAGAACGCACGCCCGCACGGGTGACGGTACGCAGGATTTACATGTTTTTTACCTTGATACGCGCTCAATCCCACGCGGAGGTATCACCAAAACCGCACCGGTGCTGCTAAGAGACCCGGTACCCTTAAAGGTGATGGATACTCTCAGCTACACCCCCGATGCACAGAATCTTCCCGACGACCCGACCGGTCGCCGCGGGCTTTTTATCGTGGTCGAAGGAGGCGACGGCGCCGGCAAAACCACCCAGCTCGCCCTGCTGAATGAAGCACTCAGCGCCCGCGGATACCGTGTCATCACCACCCGCGAACCCGGCGGCACCGAGATCGGCGAGAAGCTGCGAGCCCTCGTCCTGGAAGCAGGTCAGGGCACCATTGACGACCGCACCGAGGCGCTAATCTTTGCGGCATCCCGCGCGGCTCACGCCTCCCAGCTGATTCGCCCGGCGCTCGCTGAGGGCGCCATCGTGCTCAGTGACCGCTATATTGATTCTTCCGCCGCGTACCAGGGTGTTGGCCGTGATCTGGGTATTGAAACCATCGTCGATTTGAGCCGCTGGGCTACCGCCGATCTGGTACCCGATGCAACCCTATTGCTGAGCGTGCCGCTGAGCGCCGAGCAGGAACGCATGGACCAGCGCGGCACCGTCGACCGTATTGAGGCTGAAGGCGCCGCGTTCAAGGCACGTATCCACGGTGCCTTCGAGCAGATTGCCCGCGAGGACGCTAACGGTTCACACCGCCTTATTGATGGTGTGGGAACGATTGAGCAGGTACACGCGCGCGTGCTCGAGGTGATTGAGCCTCTACTTGCCGCTCGCGAGCTGGTCCGCACCGGTAAGGAGGACTCATGAGCCTCTGGGATACCCTGCTGATTCCCGCCGATAAGCTCCAGCAACTACACACGGATGCCGCCGCCGCCCGCCCCACGCACGCTTGGCTTTTCACGGGCGCGACCGGTGCGCCTCACCGTGAGGCTGCAAAAATTTTCGCTGCCGCGCTACTGTGCGAGCAGCCCGACCCGCAGAACCGCGGATGCGGCCAGTGCAAGGGCTGCGTGACCGTCATGAACGGTTCGCACGCAGATTTTACGCACTTTAGTACCGAGGCGACGTACATCAGCATTGATGAGGCGCGCGAGCTGGTCATGAAGGCTCAGGACCGCCCGACCGTGGGTCGCTGGCGCGTGATTCTGGTGGAGGACACCGAGCGCATGCCGGAGCGTACCTCCAATGTGTTGTTGAAGGCGATTGAGGAGCCGCCGCCGCATACGATTTGGTTGTTGACGGCGCCCTCCCCCACCGATGTGCTGGTGACGATTCGTTCGCGGTGCCGTCCGGTGCAGTTGCCGGTTCCTACCGATGCGCAGGTGCACGAGTATTTGTTGGCGCACGGTGTGGTGGATCCTTTGGCGCAGCGTGCGGCGCGTCTGGCTCTGGGTGATGCGCAGGAGGGGTACCGTTTGGCGACCGATGAGCAGGCGATGGCTCGTCGGGAATTGATTACCTCCCTGATTCTGAATGTTCGTTCTATTTCTTCGGCTTTCAACGCAGCAGAGAAGCTCACCGACCTTGCCGACCAGGACGCACAGGCTGTCTCTGCTCTCAAGGATGAGCAGGAACGCCAGGAGCTTCTGGCTCTGCTGGGTATTCGCGAGGGTGAGCGTGTTTCTCCGTCCTTGCGAGCGCAGGTTCGCCGCCTGGAGGAGCAACAGAAGCGCCGCGCTAAGCGTGTTTCCTCCGATACGCTGTTGCGTTCTGTGGCTCAGGTTCAGACGGTTCTGCGTGATGCGTTGACGGTGGCTCTGTCTGCGCAGGCTCCGCTGGTCAATGAGCATTTGCGAGAGCCTCTGGAGGCGTTCTGCACCCGCCGTTCCGCCCAGCAACTGCTGGAGGATGTGCAGGCGGTCGAGCTGACTCTGCGTCGCCTGAAGACAAATGCGAATGCGCGTCTGGCGCTTGAGGCGTTGATGAGCCGCTTCGTGTACTAGAAACGCTCGAACAAGCGTCTTTGGATCTTCAATACAACACAAAATGGGGAGGCACCGAAGAGATGATCTTCGGTTCCTCCCCATTTCTATTGGTTCGCAGTGCCCTTAGAGGTTAGTTGCGGAAACCGTGAACCGGCGACGGAATACGACCGCAGC
This sequence comes from Rothia sp. HMSC064F07, assembly GCF_001837265.1. Classification (NCBI taxonomy): domain Bacteria; kingdom Bacillati; phylum Actinomycetota; class Actinomycetes; order Micrococcales; family Micrococcaceae; genus Rothia; species Rothia sp. HMSC064F07. Next base: position 10,902 of record NZ_KV831918.1, read on the forward strand.
GGGCGATGAACGCCTCCGCGCTGGGGGTGTGGGTGGGCATGACGGGTGCTCGACCGAGCAGGCCGCCGAACTCAACCATGTCGCCTACGCCCAGACCAACCGCCGGGATGACGCGGACCGCGGTGGTCTTGTGGTTCATCACACCGATTGCTGCTTCGTCGGCAATCATTGCTGCGAGGGTGGCGGCGGGGGTATCGCCGGGAACCGCGACCATGTCCAGACCCACCGAGCAGATGGCGGTCATCGCTTCAAGCTTGTCGAGGCTGATGTGTCCGGCGGCTGCGGATTCAATCATGCCGATGTCCTCAGAGATCGGGATGAAGGACCCGGAGAGGCCACCGACGTTCGAGCACGCCATGAGGCCGCCCTTCTTCACCGCGTCGTTGAGCAACGCGAGGGCCGCAACAGTGCCGTGGGTACCGACGGTTTCCAGACCCATCTCTTCGAGGATGTGTGCGACCGAGTCGCCAATCTCTGCGGTGGGTGCCAGAGAGAGGTCGATAATGTTGAACTGCACGCCAAGGCGTTCAGCGGCGAGGGTACCGACCAGTTGACCGACGCGGGTAATCTTGAAGGCTGCCTTCTTGATTTCTTCGGCGCAGGTGTCAAAGGATTCGCCGCGGACCTTCAGCAGGGCGCGGTGTACCACGCCGGGGCCAGAGACACCTACGGAGATGGTGGTGTCTGCCTCCTGCACGCCGTGGAATGCGCCCGCCATGAAGGGGTTGTCGCTGACGGCGTTCGCGAAGACGACGAGCTTGGCGCAGCCGAAGCCGTGTGCGTCCGCGGTCAGGTCTGCGGTGGCGCGGATGGTTTCACCCATGAGCTTGACGGCGCTCATGTTAATGCCGGCGCGGGAAGATCCAATGTCTACGGAGGAGCAGACCACATCGGTTTCTGCGAGCGCTCGCGGGATGGAGCGAATCAGCTTTTCATCGGCGGGGGTCATGCCCTTGTCGACGAGAGCGCTGAAGCCACCGACGAAGTTCACGCCGACTGCCTTAGCAGCTGCGTCGAGGGTGCGGGCGAACTCCACGTAGTCCTCATCGTTGGAGGCGCCTGCCACCAGTGCGATGGGGGTGACGGCGATGCGCTTGTTGACAATCGGGATGCCGAGTTCGGCTTCGATACCTTCGCAAACGCTGACGAGGTTTGCCGCGCGGCTGGTGATCTTGTCGTAAATCTTGCGGCGGGCTACCTCGCCGTCGGAGTCGGCGCAGTCGAGCAGGGAGATGCCCATGGTGACGGTGCGAATGTCGAGCTTCTGCTCCTCGATCATTCGGATGGTTTCAAGAATATTGTCATTCATCATGGTGGCCACCTAGATGGTGTGCATTGCCTTGAAGATGGATTCTGCCTGGATGCGAATCTGGACCTTCTGTTCGTGTTCGACACCAACCATGGCTTCCTGCAGGTCGATGAGGTTCTGCTGCTCTTCGTCGAAGGAGCAGTGCATAATCATGGTGAAGTATTCGCCCATGATGGTCTGGGAGACGTCGAGGACGTTGACCTTGCGCTCGGCGAGGGTTGCGGTCACGGCGGCAATAATGCCTTCGTGGTCGATGCCTGTGACGGTGAGGATGATCTTCACGGTGTTCTCCTAGTGGTTTGGGGCTGCGCACCCAATGAAGAGGTGCATAAAGGCACAGGTACACGCATATTTATAAGAGCAATTATAGGTTACCCAGAACACACTGTGCAGGGTAGACACAAAAATATCCCCTGCATCCCATATTCGGGGCATAAAAAATCCACGTCTCCCCCGGCCTGAATAGATACAGGGAAGAACGTGGATTCTTTATTATGTGCCAGTCTTGAAGTATCTTTCGACACTCCTTATATCTGGCTAGTTATAACTGTCTAGAAGTTTTAGTTATCGAGGATTATTTCCTAAACATAAGAAGCGATGTACAGCTCGCCATTACCGCTCAGAGTTGCCGCCGAGGGCTCACCCACGTGCAGTACCGACTCGGTGGCGCCCAGAACGAACTCTTCGGTGCCGTTGCCATCTGCTGCGTGAATAGTGATTTTGCCGGATACGCTCAGCGCGGCGCTAATGCCCTCGAAGGTGTATTCCTGCGGCTTGCCCTCTTCAACGCGGATGCGGGTCACGCTCATGCGCTCGTCCCACATGGCGTAGGTGCCGACGGGTGCATTCTCGGGGGTGGGACGCTGAATAACGGGTGCATCCTGGCCCTCGCCGAGCACCTTGATGAGCTCCTCGGTGTCGATGTGCTTTGCGGTCAGGCCCGCGCGCATCACGTTATCGGATGGGTTCATCAGCTCAATGGCGGTACCGGAGACGTAGGCGTGCACCTGACCGTCGGGGGTGAAGGCGGATTCGCCCGGTGCCAGGTGAACCAGGTTCATGACGAAGGCGACGAGCAGACCGCGGTCACCGGGGTACTTGCCGGCAACGATCTGCACGAGCTCAGCTGCGTCAGCGATGCGTGCGTTGTCGGAGCCGGTCAGCTGTGCCGCCGCCTCAACGAGCTGCTCAACAGCCGCGGTGGCGGTCTCTTCGGGCATGCGAATAATCTCAGTCAGCAGCTGCTTGGGGGTTAGCTCCACACGCTCTGCCAGCCAGTCCGCTTTGAACGCCTCGGCAAGTTCTGCCAGCTGCTCGGAGGTGCGCACACCGGTGAGCACGCGCATCTGGGTCAGGGCGATGACGGTTTCAGGCTTGGAGTAGCGGTCCTTGTAGTTGCGGTGCGGCGCGTCAATCGCGATGCCGCGTGCCTGCTCATCCTCGAAGCCGGCAATAGCCTGCTCGGGGGTGGGGTGCACCTGAATGGACAGCGGCGCATCAATCGCAAGAATCTTAAAGAGGAAGGGGAACCAGTCGGAGGTACGGTCCGGGCGCAGGAAACGGGAGGGGTTCTCCACAATCAGCTCGTTGAGCGGGGATTCAGTGCCATCAACGGTGGCACGGGAAGGTGCAGCCGGATGCGCGCCAACCCACACCTCAGCCTCAGGCTGTTCGGTGGGGACAGGCACGCCACGCATGCGTCCGAGAATTTCGCGGGAGCCCCACGCATAATTCTGAATCTGGTTTTTTAGGGAAAAAATCTCACCCATGGGGGAAAATACCTCTCGACGTGAGTTGTTTGAAGCAAGTGACGTGATAAAAAACCCATACATTCAGCAGAATTTATAAGGTTTTACCTGCCCATTATAGAGGCTAATTACACTTCTTTACCGCTAAAATAAAAGGCGTGACTACTATTAATCTACATGACTCATTCAAAGCGTACGACGTGCGTGGCATTGTCGGCGAGACCATTACCGCAGAGACTGTTCGTGCCACTGGCGCGGCTTTCGTAGATATTCTGGGCCTGGAGGGCCAGACCATCCTGGTCGGTGGCGACATGCGCCCCTCCTCCCCCGAATTCATGGATGCATTCGCCCAGGGTGCAACCGCTCGCGGTGCAAATGTTGAGAAGATCGGCCTGATCTCCACTGACGTTCTGTACTTCGCATGTGGCGTTGAGAACGCTGCCGGTGTTACCTTCACCGCTAGCCACAACCCCGCAGAGTACAACGGCATGAAGATGGCTAAGGCTGGCGCTGTTCCCCTGTCTTCCGAGTCCGGTCTGTTCGATATTCGCGATCTGGCTCAGAAGTACCTGGATTCGGGCGAGATTCCTTCGGTGGAGAAGGTCGGCACCGTTTCTGAGAAGGACATTCTCAAGCCTTACGCAGAGTACCTGCGCAAGCTGGTTGATCTGTCTTCCATCCGCCCCCTGAAGGTTGTTGTTGACGCTGGTAACGGCATGGGTGGTATGACCACTCCCGCTGTTCTGGGCGACACCATCCTGCCGGGCCTGCCCCTGGAAATTGTTCCCCTGTACTTCGAGCTGGACGGTACCTTCCCGAACCACCCGGCTAACCCGCTGGAGCCGGCTAACCTGGTTGACCTGCAGAAGGCTGTTGTTGAGCACGGTGCCGACATTGGTCTGGCATTCGACGGCGACGCTGACCGCTGCTTCGTCATCGACGAGAAGGGCGAGCCCGTTACTCCTTCGGCTGTGACCGCTCTGGTTGCTGAGCGCGAGATTGCTCGTGCGAAGGCTGAGGGCAATGAAGAGCCCGTCATCATTTACAACCTGATTACTTCGAAGGCTGTTCCTGAGCTGGTTGAGAAGCTGGGCGGCCGCGCAGTGAAGACCCGCGTGGGCCACTCCTTCATCAAGGCTGTCATGGCTGAGGAGAACGGCGTTTTCGGTGGCGAGCACTCCGCTCACTACTACTTCAAGGACTTCTTCAACGCAGACACCGGCATGCTCGCTGCAATGCACGTGCTGGCTGCTCTGGGTGGCGGCGACAAGCCCCTCTCCGAGATCAGCGCGAAGTACTCCCCGTACGTTGCTTCCGGTGAGATTAACTCCGAGCTGGAAGACAAGGCTGCAGCTGTGGACCGCGTTCGTGCACACTACGCTAACGCTCCCGTGGTTGTTGAGGACTCTGACGGCACCACCTTCACCAACACCGAAGAGGGTTGGTGGGTTAACCTGCGTCCTTCGAACACCGAGCCTTTCCTGCGCCTGAACCTTGAGGCACCGGATGTTGCGACTATGGAGCGCGTCCGTGACGAGGTTCTGGCTCTGGTTCGCCAGGGCTAAGCGCTAGCTAGCTACTAAAAAGTCCCGCCCCGCAGATTCGTCTGCGGGGCGGGACTTTTTAGTTTGAGTTCTAAAAACCCGGCTAGGTTCTTCTGTCTAAGAGGAGAACCTAGCCGGGTTTAAGGAACCTAGCGGACGAGCCGGCTTACGGGGTTTTTACGCTTCGCGAGCCTGGTCGTGGAGCATCCACTGGTCGGGGCCGAAGATCTCGTAGTTGATGTTCTTGCCGGGGACGCCTGCCTCCACCAGTGCGGAGCGTACGCCCTGCATGAAGGGCAGCGGGCCGCAGAGGTAAACGTTAGCGTCGGAGGGCACGTCCAGCTTGGACACGTCGACACGGCCGGCGAAGTCGCCGCCCTCACCCTCGATGAACGAGATGAGGCGTGCGTTGGGCAGCTTGTTGACGAGCTCGGTGAGCTCTTCGCGCAGGGGCCAGGTGTCCAGGCTACGGTCCGCGTGAACTACGGTTACGGGGCGCTGGGAGCCCTTCTCAATCAGCTCGGAGAGGAAGCTGAGCATGGGGGTGGTGCCGATACCTGCGGAGAAGAGGTACAGGGGTGCCTCGGGGTTGCCGAAGCCTTCCAGGGTCAGGTCACCGTAGGGGTTGGAGATCTCGACGATGTCGCCGATCTTCAGTTCGTGCAGGATGGAGGTCATCTCGCCGTTGGGGTCGAGCTTCACACCGATGCGGCGCTGGTTCTTTTCGCTGGGCAGCAGGGTGTACTGGCGTGCCTGGCGCAGACCGTCACGTGCGGGAACTACGATGGAGATGTACTGGCCGCCCTTGGACTCGGTCATGGGGGTTTCGTCGGCGGGCTCGAAGGTCAGCACGACGACGTTCTCGCCGGTCTCCTTGCGGTCAACGAGCTTGAAGGGCGCGAACATGACGTCGTTTGCCTGGGAAGCGTACAGGCCCTTCTCCAGCTTGATGAGGGCGTTGCCCATGAGCCAGTAGACCTCGGTCCATGCCTCAACGATTTCGGGGGTTGCCAGATCGCCGAGGTTAGCGGCGATTGCCTCGAAGAGGTACTTGTAGACGGTGGGGTACTCTTCTTCCTTCAGGCCCAGGGAGGCGTGCTTGTGAGCAACGCGGGAGAGGACTTCGTCGGGGTAGGAGTCCGGGTGCTCAACGATGTAGGAAGCGAACACAGCGATGGAGCCTGCAAGTGCGCGGGGCTGGGTGCCTTCGAGCTGGGAGGAGCGGGAGAACATGCCGTCCATCAGGTCGGGGCGAGCGGCGAACATTCGACGGTAGAAGTCGGGGGTGATGTCGTTGATGCGCTCAGCAATGATGGGCAGCGTTGCCTCAATAATGGGGCGGGACTTCTCGGAGAGCATGTCTTGCCTTCTTCCTGTGTGGTCACCTGGTCGTTGTGATGATGCCCTTGATATGTGTGATGCTGGGGCGTTCACTCGGACAGCTCAGTTGGTGACGAAGTGTTTATAAAGCACCCTTACCGTAGCATTTTGCGGGGTGCTTGCGCTGTGTGCAGGTCATGCTCTGAGGGTTATTTGGCACTGTGGATGCGACTTATGGTTCACCCTGACTCAAAGATAGAGTTGCGCGTCACACTATATATTTTCAGCCGCACTTCTACAATCGGCGAGTGACCAGCCTGGAAACATGTATAAAAATACCGGAGTGAAAATATATTTACCCAGGAAAGTATGCAGTGTGGTGCAAAAATGAATATGGTCACATTTTCTGCATTTGAAAAGCAAATTTGCAATATTCTGCATTTACTGCACAAATTTTAGATTCAACCGAACACTGCTCGCTGTACGTCAAGAGGTAAAAAGACCCTCCCAAAAGGACCCCGCAAGCACACCGCACACAGCAATCCACCCCCATACCGGCAGATAAAGCGCCATAAAAAATAGGGTGGAGCCTCCTATTAGAAAGCTCCACACATACTAAAAAGTTATCGGGTCAACGATTTAGCGCACAGTCAGCGCATTCTCCGGAGGCGCGAAGCCTAGCTCCACAAATACCGGACCAACAGGGCGCGCACCAGCGGTCAACTCGCTAATGATGACCGAATCAACCGATGCGTAGAACGCCTCACGAGCCTTCGCCAAAACATTGCGCAGGCGGCAGAACTTATCGAGGGGACAGTGACCGTTCTCATCCTCGCACTCAATCATGGGGATATCGCCCTCAGTAGCACGAAGAACAGTGCCGACGGTCGCAGAGCGGCCCGCATCCGAGAGCATAACGCCGCCGGAACGACCGCGGGTCGAATCCAAATAACCCATGTTCACGAGGAAGGCCACAGCCTTCGCCACATGGTTGTAGGGGGTATCCACTCCCTCAGCAATCTTCTGGGTAGAAAGCTTCTGACCGGGCTCCAGGGCAGACAGGAGCATCAGAACGCGGAGCGAGACATCCGAGAATGCTGTCAAACGCATGGATACTCCTTCTATCTTTCTCGTGATACCGCCGCTTCTACATCAACGGCAACAAATGCTCCGAACCAGCCAAGGCACAGAGCGCTCAAAATCTTACATTGGCATTGTATCGGTGCAGTGAGAGTGCAAGAAATCAGGATTACCCACTATCGTATTCTCGCCACCCTCCCAATGTCTTTAGAGTATTTCTCAAGAACAAGTAGACTGCATAGCCTTACACTCATAGCTCCAAGAGAAACTCGGCGGTTCCCATCTGACGGGGATTCAAAACCTTCCCATAAAAGGAAGGAAGGAGCGGAACCTCACAGTGAGATTCCACCCCTTCCAAACGCTCAACCATACGGCTCAGCGAAGAGTTTTAGTTCCTTCGAAGGATTAGTCCTCCAGGGCCTTTGCCAGAGCATCGCGCTGCTCGCGAACCTCGGCGGGAAGCTTGTCGCCGAACTTAGCCAGCCACTCGTCGATGCCGGGCAGCTCAGCAGCCCACTCGTCCTTCGAGACAGCCAGAGCAGCCTTCAGCTCCTCCTCGGAGATCTCCAGACCGGTCAGGTCCAGGTCTTCCTTGGCGGGAACGGTGCCCAGGAAGGTCTCCTCGCCGCCAGCCTTGCCGTCCAGGCGGTCGAAGATCCACTTCACAACGCGAGAGTTCTCGCCGAAGCCGGGCCATGCGAAGCCACCGTCGGGGGTGCGGCGGAACCAGTTGACGTAGTAGACCTTCGGCATGTTCTCAGCGCCGTGCTTCTTGCCCAGGTCAATCCAGTGCTTGAAGTAGTCACCAGCGTTGTAACCGATGAAGGGCAGCATAGCCATCGGGTCGCGGCGAATCACGCCGACGGCACCCTTAGCAGCCGCAGTGGTCTCAGAGGACAGAGTGACAGCGCGGAACACGCCCTGCTCCCAGCTCTCAGACTCAGAAACCAGCGGGATGGTGGTCTTGCGGCGACCACCCAGAACGATAGCGCTCAACGGCACACCCTCGGGGTCGTAGTACTCGGGAGCGAGCATGTCGACCTGGGATGCGGGGGTGCAGAAGCGGGAGTTCGGGTGAGCTGCCGGGCGGCCAGACTCGGGGGTCCAGTCCTTACCGGTCCAGTCAATCAGGTGAGCGGGAGCCTCGTCGGTCTTGCCCTCCCACCAGACGGAGCCGTCGTCAGTCAGTGCAACGTTGGTGAAGATGGTGTTGCCCTTAGCAATAGCCTTCATAGCATTCGGGTTGGTGGAGTAACCGGTACCCGGTGCCACACCGAACAGGCCAGCCTCGGGGTTGACCACGCGTGCCTGGTGGTTCTCGTCGAACTCAATCCATGCGATGTCGTCGCCGACCATCTCAGCCTTCCAGCCGTCGATGGTGGGCTCCATCATTGCGAAGTTGGTCTTGCCACATGCGGAGGGGAACGCTGCGGAGATGTAGCGAACCTTGCCCTCGGGGTTGGTGACCTTCAGGATGAGCATGTGCTCTGCCATCCAGCCCTCGTCGCGGCCGATGACGGATGCGATACGCAGTGCGTAGCACTTCTTACCGAGCAGTGCGTTACCGCCGTAACCGGAGCCGAAGGACCAGATTTCGCGGGTCTCGGGGAACTGGACGATGTACTTCTCGGGGTTGCAAGGCCAGGGAACATCTTCCTGACCGGGCTCCAGGGGTGCACCGACAGAGTGCAGAGCCTTGACGAAGAAGCCGTTGGTCTCGTTCAGCTTGGCAAGAACGTCCTTACCGATGGTTGCCATGATGCGCATGGAGCAGACAACGTATGCGGAGTCGCTGAGCTCAACAGCAATCTTGGGGTTCTTAGCCTTCAGGGAGCCCATGACGAAGGGAATGACGTACATGGTACGACCGCGCATGGAGCCCTCGAACAGACCGGTCAGGGTCTGCTTCATTTCGACGGGGTCGCGCCAGTTGTTGGTCGGGCCTGCGCCTTCTTCAGTCTCGGAGCAGATGAAGGTGCGCTCCTCGACACGTGCAACGTCGTCAGGATCGGAGAAAGCTGCGTAAGAGTTCGGGAATTCGTGATCGCTCAGGCGAACAAAGGTGCCAGCGTCGACCAGTTCCTGAGCGAGGCGGTCGTATTCTTCCTGGGTGCCATCGACCCAGTAGATGTGTGCGGGCTGGGTCAGGGCCGCAACTTCGCGAACCCAGTCCAGAAGGCCCTGGTGGGTAGTGGGTGCGCTCTGCAGCTCCTTTTCGAGCTCAGCAGAGAGAGTACGAGTTGAGGTGTCAGCCATTGACGTTTTCCCCTTCGATTGGTGGCCCGGATACTACGTTGATCCGGATAGGTCTGCGGTAACAAAGAAGCAGTTAAACACTACAAGCGTGCAAATAATGGTAAATATGCACGCTTGGACAGTCTCCACTTCCTCGTGATGCTTACAGAATAACGCATTAATGGTCTGCAGAGCTTTCTATGACGCCATTTCTTACGTTCTGCGCATCACATTCTTAGAGTACGAGAGGATTTCTGTAAAGGATTTTTAGGGCGCACGGCGGAATCCTTCGGGGATTTCAGGGACCTGCAGCGCCAGTTTTGGGTCGGAACAAAAATATTTTGAAAAAATTTTGCGAGCACAAAAACCCCGGAATCATGCGGTAAAACGGGGTGCTTTCGATCCCTGCGGAGGGGATTTTGGGTAAATTTCGAGTTTTTCGGCTTGCACACATCCAAGGACATCCGTATAGTAGTACCTGTTGCCGCGACGGGTTGAAGAAATCCGAAGCGAGGAACATGCGCCTGTAGCTCAACGGATAGAGCATCTGACTACGGATCAGAAGGTTGGGGGTTCGAATCCCTTCGGGCGCACCAACAATCCCCGGTTCTTCGGAACCGGGGATTTTTTGTATCCCCATAAATCAGAAAATGCCCCGCCGAAAGCGCCGGACCCAGCACAGGCGACCACGCACACGGCAGACGTTATCTAGAAACTACGACGTATAGAAGCTACAGCACGCAGTGATACCTGTATAAAGGTGGAGCAAGGACGCTCCACCGACTAACGCCGCGCCCAAAAGTGCGCCTCAACCTGTGAATCCACAGATTTACGCTCCCAGATGACGTGCTCCGGGGCACACCCGCCAAAAAAACGCCTAGGATGGAAAGAAGACCCTCCACACATAGGCTGGAGAGCATACAACGCGAAGGAGCACTATGGCACAGCTATCCATTCCGCAGTCCCTGATAGGTGCGCTCATCGATATAGCCGACCTGGGAACACTCGACTACTTCCCGCCCACCGAACGATGCGCCCACTGGTCCCTCTACGACGCGCAGCGCCAGGAGATCCTCTGCCCCTGCGCACCCGCCACCAACACCACCGCGGAGAAGCTCTTTGAGGCCGCGGCGAAGATTCTCTACGAGAATTTCCCCCGATATATCGACTCTCCCGAGGAAATCATTCCTTATACTTCCCGTCAGGAACTCGTTGCCGCCCTACGCCGCGGTGAGGAAGAGCCTGTTGATGAGGAACAGGGCGAGTTGCAAGAGCAGTCAGCTGAAAATACTGTAGAGCCTACGGCTGATGTTGAAACTAGCCCCGCCAAACCTGCAGTAGTTGAGGGTACGGAAGTGAGTGCTTCTGTTGCGCCCAAGCCTGCAGCCCCGAAGCCCGCGCCTTCCCCCGCGCTCTTTGCCGCCCGCGCGGCACAGGCACCCGCCCCGGCTCCCGCCCCGGCTCCCGCATCGGCTCCCAGCGTGCCGGAAGAAGCGCCCGTGGAGGCACCCGCAGAGGCGACTACAGAAGAGACGGTTCCGACGCCCACCACGGTTGCTCCCGTAGCGCCCAAGCCCGCTGTGCCGAAACCTGCAGCACCCAAGCCCGCTGTGCCGAAGCCTGCGGCCCCGACTCCCGGTGCTCCCTCCCCCGGTATGTTCCGCAAGTCCACGCTAACCTACCGACCGCCGCGCATCGAAGAGTACCTGGAGGGTCTGCGTGCCCGCCAACAAGCTGCCGAAGCCGCAGAAGCTACCCATACGGCAGTATCTAGCGAGCAGGCACCTGTTGAAGAGTCGCCCGTACTCAGCCAGTCCCTACCGGGCGCACCCGCAACTCCCAAGCCGAGCGCGCCGAAGCCCGCTGCGCTGAAACCCGTTGCACCGGAACCGGGTGCACCGATGCCTGCCGCACCCACCCCGAGCACTCCGGCAGCAGAACCGGTAGCCGCCGTACCTCGCGCCATTACCGCCGAGGACCGCGAACGCAGCTACCGTCTGCGCCCGAGCCTACGCGCCCGCCTCGAACGAGAAAATATCAGCGAAGAGCTCGTGCGCACCATCCTGCGTGAAGGCGCGGCAGAACGCCTCAACGACTGGACGATTCGCTTCACCCACGACGACTACCGAGTGGACGTAAACACCGCCTCCGCCGAAGTTATCACCGTCATTGACGAATACGACGCCGAATACAACGAAGCGGTACAGGCATCCCTGGCTCAGGGCGAATACACCTCGCTCAACGCCTTGGAGCTCGAATTCAGCGAGCGCGCCCGGACCTTCCTGAAGAAGAACCCGCCGTTCGTTTTCGACCTGATGCTTCAGGCACTGAGCAGCCCCGAGAGCGTGCGCATGGCTGAAGGCTGGACCCGCATCTACGCGGCGCAGGGTCTGGAAATTGCGGTTTCGCCCGATGAGCGGACCGTTCTTGCCCTGGCGAAGACCCCGGATTTCCATGTTCTGCACGCGGAGAACCTGCGCAAGGCACAGCTCGAAGAGCTCAGCAACACCCTGGCGAAACAGGCAGAAGATAAGGCAGCCCAGGCAGAAAACACCACCGAGGAGGAGAAATAATGTCCGCTAAGCAGATCACTATTCCTCTCGAGGTGTACGTTCGTCTGCAGGAGCTTGCCTCCCTCGCCGCCTATAGCTACCGCGATGAGCAGGGCTCCGAAGAGAACACTGCAAGCGATAAGCCGTGGGATTTGCTCTCCAAGGATGGCGCCTCCCTACTCGATGAGAACGGCGCGCTCAAGCCCGAAGCGGCAGAGCTCTACTTCACCCTCCTACCGCTCATTGCCCAGGAATTCATGGAGCAGCAGCAGGCACTCGTGGACGCATACCGTCAGGCGCCCAAGCCCGCCGCCGCACGCGCCAAGATTCGCCCCTCCAATCAGCGCCTCATTCCGCTGACCGAGGTGCCGCTGGAGAACCAGCGTATTGCCGCGCGCATCGAGAAGGAATTCTACGGTGACGTGCCGCCGCGCCGCCGCATCTACGGCGTGCTCCCCGGCGTCATGGATTACATGATGCGCCACGGGCTCACCTACGAGCTGCTGCTGGACATCATCGAATCCCCTGTAAGCACGGTGGTTCAAGAAAGCGCGCAGGAGAACCGTTACGGCCGCGAAGTCACCCTCTACACGCATGAAGAGGAAGGCTACCAGGTGGTGCTCAACCCCCTGACCGCCGAAGTTCTCGCGCTACGCCCGCTGCAGGCTCTCGCTGGAGGCTACCAGCTCTCCCCCGATGCTCAGGCACAGCTGAAGGCGCTCGGCCTGACCGGCGAGTACATTGCCCGCATCCTGGATGAGGCCGAGGACCGCCGCCCGATTCCCGGCAGTAGCCGCACCGTGTACTCGCTCAACGGCTACCAGGTGGAGTTCTCGCACTCCGACCAGCAGGTAATCCGTATTAGCCGCGGCACCGCGCCCAGCCGCAACCCCTTCGAGTCGCAGCCGAGGATGAGCGGCACAAAGAGGCAGCGCGGCCGCAAGATCCCGCACGATGTGGATGCGTTCGTGCAGCTGTTGCAGGAGCACGGCTTCACCATCACCATGGGCGGTAAGCACTACGATATTCGCCACGAGAAGCTGGCTCCGGGTCAGAAGGCGGTCACCTCGGTGACTCCGTCGGATTCGCAGCGTTGGCACCTGAACTCGGCACGCCAAATCCGCAATACCTTCGGTATCGACCTGCGCTACGCCGATCCGCGCGATAGTGTACGCGGTATTGTGCGCGGCCCCGGAGGAAGCGTCCAGAACGCCGATAACCACAGCGCAGAAAAGCAGGACACCGAGAAGACTGCGGAGAAGGAATCAAAGTAGGTCTTCGTCACCGTTAAAGCGCCCCTGCGTGCCGGTTCTTTATACTGCCCCCAGCATGTCTTTGCATCTGGGGGCAGTATTCGTTGGCGCTGATATCCCGCATTGTCAGGGCAATACGCGGTAGACTGGGGGCAATACATACATGCTATTCAGCATAAAAATTAATATGCGTTCCCGTGATATGCGTGACGGTAGGGTTGGGGATGCGCCACAAAGTACGGTGATTAACAGCCCCTACCTCTACAATAGAAACGCATCACTACAGAAGAAGGAGAACGCATGGGCGTAACGATTAAGGTCACTGACGAAGCAGGCGTAAACTACGACATTCAGTGGGAAGACCACCACACCCTCCTGGAAACCCTCCAGGCTAACGGTGTGCCGGTCCTCGCAACCTGCGGTGGTAACGCATCCTGCGCTACCTGCCACGGCTTCATCGACCCCGAGCACTTCGAAGCTTCCGGTGAGCGCACCGAAGCTGAGCAGGACCTGCTCGACATGGTCGATGACGTCGCCAACGAGTACTCCCGCCTGTGCTGCCAGGTCGAGTACGCCCCCGGTATGGACGGAGCAGAAATCCAAATGCAGGCGGCGATGTAATCATGTTTAAATCGGCTCAGGTACTCGCATCAACCACCCTCCTCTGCGGCGTGCTAGCGCTCAGCGGATGCGGCGCGTCCCAGGCCGGTCAGGAAGCTGAAGGCACCTCGGCGCAGCCGAGTGCTTCGGCTTCGGTCAAGCCCGGCACGATTCGAGTAGCTTCTGACGGGGCTACCTCTTCGGTGACCCCGGGCTCTATTACCGTGGTGAACTCTCCCGATGCGGAGAACCACGGCTCTTCCTCTGAGCACTCCGAGTCTTCTTCCCATGCTGAGACTCACGAGTCGAAGCAGAACTCGGACTCTCACTCTTCTGGGTCCTCCCACGAGGGTTCCGAGCAGAACAAGTCAGACGACTCTGCAGATTCTCAGCAGGATTCCCAGAAGAGCTCAAACTCGTCTTCACAGTCGGGTTCTCATTCGTCGAACGGATCCTCCCATTCTTCGGAGTCTTCACGTTCGTCGAGCTCATCGAATTCGTCAAACTCGTCGAATTCCTCGGATCGTTCTTCGAACTCCTCCAACAACACTGCTGAAGGCCCCGGCCAGTGCGATCTGGACGACCTGAACATTTCGGTGTCCATTGGAGATGGCTCCCCCGGCGCCCGAAACTACACCCTGTACTTCCAGAATTCTTCGGATTCTTCCTGCACCCTGCGCGGCTACCCGCGCGTGGTGCATGCGGGTCCTTCGGGCACCTGGATCGGTCGTGAGGCTTCCACCTCTGATGAGTACATGAACTCTGCGGGCGTGACCCTCAACCCCGGCGATAGCACCACCGCGGTGTTGCGTTCGGTGTACCCGGCACGCTTCGGTGACGCATGTGGTAGCCGCCCGGTTCAGGGCTTCCTGGTGGGTCTTCCCTCCGGTTCCGGTGGCGTGATTGTTCCGCTGGATACGACCGCGTGTTCCTCGTCTGTTCCGCAGCTGTCGGTGGGTCAGTTTGGTGCCCGCTAACGCGGCATTTCAGGGTTAAGAAACCGGCGCGTATAACGCACATATAGTTCAAGGGCGGTTCCCCGTGATGGGGAACCGCCCTTGAGCTGTCTATAAGTCTGAATCTAGGGTTTAGCTTTAGTCATACCATAGCTGCGCGCTCTTAGAGGGAGCGAGTAACCTCATCGTGGCTGAAGCGTGCACCGCGCGGGTATGCGGGAGCCTCGCCGTGGCCGAGGTTGACGATCAGGAAGGGGATCTCTGCGTTGTCCGCGAAGAATTCCTTTTTGATGCCGGCGAAGTCTGCGCCGGTCATGGGGCCGGCATCCAGGCCGAGGGCGCGGATTGCGGTAATGAAGTAGCCTGCCTGCAGGTGAGCGCTCAGCTCAGCGGCGGGGGTGGCGAGCTCCTCGGTGGTGTAGAAGCCCTTGATGAAGCCGGCAGCGTTGGGGTTGAAGGTGTCGGCGTGCTCTACCCAGTTTGCGTCTGCGGAGAGGATTGCGGTCACCGGTGCCGCCTGGGTCTTTGCCTTGTTGCCGTCTGCCAGGTGTGCGACGAGGCGCTCGCGTGCCTCAGGGCTCTTGACCCAGGTGATGCGCAGGGGCTGGCTGTTGAAGGCGGTGGGGCCGTAGTAGGTCAGTTCCTGGATGCGGCGCAGCTGCTCGTCGGTGACGGGTTCCTCGGTGAAGGAGGAGACGGTGCGCGGCTCGTGGAAGAGGCTGATGAGCTGTTCTTCAGTCAGGCGGGTCATGGTGGTGCTCCTTTGTGTTGTTCTCTCAGTCGATTACTTTACGGGTAAAACATTACATACTCTGTAGAGACACTGTCAAGCACATCTTCCTCCCCCAACCCCCAACAATTCAAGAGGCGCACACCATAAACCCCGCCATAATAGATACATGACCGACGCACTCTCCCACTTCTCCACCCCCGTACGCGACTGGTTCCGCGCTACCTTCAGCGCACCCACCGCCGCCCAAGAAGGCGCCTGGGAGAGCATCCGCAACGGCAACAACACCCTCATCATCGCCCCCACCGGCTCCGGCAAAACCCTCGCCGCCTTCCTCTGGGCACTCGACGCCCTGCACCGCGAACACGAAGCCGGAACCGCAGGCGGCACGCGCATCCTCTACATCTCACCCCTCAAAGCACTCGGCGCCGACGTCGAACGCAACCTACGCGCACCACTGACTGGAATCACGCGCCTGAGCGGAAACAACACGGGCGAACCGAACATCAGCGTGGGTGTGCGCAGCGGCGACACCCCCGCACGCGAACGCCGCCAACTCATCAGCAACCCGCCCGACATTCTCATCACCACCCCCGAATCCCTCTACCTCATGCTCACCAGCGCCGCCCGCAACACCCTCGCGGGCGTCACCACCGTGATCGTGGACGAGATCCACAACCTCGCCGCCACCAAACGCGGCGCACACCTGGCGGTCTCCCTAGAACGCCTCGACGCGCTCCTCGAAAAGCCCGCGCAGCGCATTGGGCTCTCGGCAACCGTCGAAAACCCGGAGGCGGTCGCCCGGTTCCTCGGCGGCATTCAGCCGGTAACCATCATGAGCCGCCCGGTCGCCAAAGAATGGGACCTGCGTCTGAGCGTGCCCGTACCCAATATGGCGGCGCTCGGAGGCGCCAACGACTACGGGCAGGGGCTCTACGCCCCATCAGAATATGCGCCCTCGGAGGTGCCGGGCGGCGGGGGCTCAACTTCTGCCGGCTCGGCGCAGGGCGCGGCACAGCCTGCCCCCAGCGCAGCGAATACCCCGGCGAGCGCTCCCTACACGCTCGAAGACGCCATTGGCGTGTTCCCCGGGCAGGAAATCGAGCAAGCAAACCCAGTGCAGGAACCCGCGCAAGAAACCGGGCAGACAAACCCGGCGCGACAGGGCGATACCGCCGCGCCCAAAAATACGCTCACCATCTCGGAAGAGGCATTGCGAGAAGGGGCACTGCACGAAAAGGCGCTGCGAGACACCCCCGATAGCGAGCGCCCCGAGACCTCCATCTGGCCGCGCGTGCAGGAGCGCATCGTAGACCATATCGAGAACAACCGTTCTACGATTGTTTTCGTTAACTCGCGCGGACTAGCAGAAAAGCTCACCGCGGCACTCAACGATATTCACCTACGCCGCGTGCTCGCAAAGCAGGGCATCAGCCCCGAAGACTATGCGGCAGGCATCTGCGACATCGCCGAGGTGCCACCGCTCGCCCGCGCGCACCACGGCTCCGTATCCAAGGAACAGCGCACCCTCATCGAGGAGGCACTCAAGGGCGGAACCCTGCGCTGCGTGGTCGCCACCAGCTCCCTGGAGCTGGGCATCGACATGGGCCACGTGGACCTCGTAATCCAGGTGGCTGCCCCTCCCTCGGTTGCTTCCGCACTTCAGCGCGTGGGCCGCGCAGGACACCGCGTGGGCGAAATTTCGCGCGGATTCTTCTACCCCAAGCACCGCGGCGACCTGCTCGGCGCAACCGTCACCCTCGCCGGCATGCGCAGCGGAACCCTCGAGCCGCTTGCCATCCCCACCAACCCCCTGGACGTACTCGCGCAGCAGACCGTCGCCGCCTGCGCGTTAGGCCCCATCAGCGTGGACTCCTGGTACGAGGCGCTACGCCGCAGCGCACCCTACGCCGAGCTGCCGCGCGCCCTCTTCGACTCCGTACTCGAAATGCTCACCGGACGCTACCCCTCCGACGAATTCGCCGAACTGCGCCCGCGCATCATCTGGGATCGCACCCCCACCGAACAGGCACCCTCCGGCAGTATTGAGGGCCGCCCGGGTGCGCAACGCCTCGCCGTCACCAGTGGCGGCACGATTCCCGACCGCGGGCTCTTCCCCGTCTACCTGGTCACCGGCGATGAGGAACGCGGCCCCAAACGTGTGGGCGAGCTCGATGAGGAAATGGTGTACGAATCCCGTGCCGGCGAGGTCATCACCCTCGGCGCGAGCAGTTGGCGCATTGAGGAGATTACGCACGACGCGGTGCGGGTCTCCCCCGCACCCGGTCAGCCCGCGCGCCTGCCCTTCTGGCACGGCGACCGTATGGGCCGCCCCTACGCCCTGGGCGTGCAGACGGGGGCGTTCACGCGTGCCCTCTCCAGCCTGGACGCCACCGATAGCGCCGCCGCCCGCCAGCAACTCGAACAGCTCGGACTGGACACCTGGGCGGTCGACAACCTGCTCGCCTACCTGCGTGAGCAGCGCGAATCCACCGGGGCGGTCCCCTCCGACACCCGCATGATTGTGGAGCGGCACCGCGACGAGCTGGGTGATTGGCGCGTGGTCCTGCACTCGCCGCTCGGCTACGGGGTGCACGCGCCCTGGGCGCTGGCGGTGCGCGCCCGCATTGAGGAGCGGTACGGGGTGGATGCCTCCGTCATGGCGAGTGATGACGGCTTGATTCTGCGTCTGCCCGCTATGGAGGATGTGCCGCCCGGCGCTGACCTGTTCCTTTTCGACCCGGACGAGCTGGAGGCGATTGTCACCGAACGCGTGGGTGATTCGGCGCTTTTTGCGTCTCGGTTCCGTGAGAATGCGGCGCGTGCCCTGCTGTTGCCGCGCCGTGATCCGGGTAAGCGCACCCCTCTGTGGCAGCAGCGTCAGCGTGCGGCGCAGCTGCTGGATGTGGCGCGTAAGTACCCTGATTTTCCGGTGCTTTTGGAGACGGCGCGCGAGTGTCTGCAGGATGTGTACGATGTTCCGGCACTGGTTCAAGTGCACCGTTCGTTGCAGTCTCGGGCGGTGTCCATGCTGGAGGTTGAGACGAACGACCCTTCGCCTTTTGCGCGCACTCTGCTCTTTGAGTACGTTGCCGAGCACCTCTACGACGGCGATGCGCCCGCCGCCGAACGTCGCGCCGCCGCGCTGTCGCTGGACCCGGCTCTGCTGGCTGAGTTGCTGGGTTCGAGCGGTCTGCGCGACCTGCTGGACCCGGCGGTGCTGGTGCAGACTCAGCAGCGTCTGCAGCGCACGGGTGAGCGTTACCGCGCCTGCGGCGTGGAGGGTGTGGCGGATCTTTTGCGTCAGCTGGGTCCGTTGAGCGCGCGGGAGTTGAGTCTGCGCTTGCAGGCTGACAACCCGCGGGCTCAATCTGCGGCACACGGTTCTCAAGATTTCGGCGAGTCCGAGGACTCTGAAAACTACGGCGAAGAGTACGGCGAGGAGTACGGCGCGCACGCCAGCACGGATCAGGCGCGCACCCTGGCGGAGGAGCTGGTGCGCTCGCGCCGCGCATTCTCGTTCATGGGAGCTGCCGATATGGGAGCTGCCGACGGTTCCGCCGAGCCGCAGCTGTACTATGCGGTGGTTGAGGATGCCGCGCGTCTGCGCGATGGGCTGGGCATTATGCCTGCCGCGGCGCTTCCTGTAGCCCTTCTGGAGCCGGTCGCGGAGCCTTTAGAGGATCTGGTTTCTCGCTATGCGCGCACCCACATTCCCTTCACGGCGCAGCAGGCGGCGGAGTATTTTTCGCGCCTGACCCCGGTGGGTGTGGGCGTGCTGACTCCGGTGTTGCAGCGTCTTCAGCAGCAGCGCCGCCTGAGCTCCGGCGAGTTCCTGCCCGAGGTGCTGCGTGCTTTGGGGTCTGCCGGTGTTGAGTGGGTGGATGCTCAGGTTTTGCGTACGATTCGTGCCCGCTCTCTGGCGGCGTTGCGTGAGGAGATTGAGCCGGTATCGGCACAGGTCTATGGCGTTTTCCTACCTTCCTGGCAGAACGTTCGTTCTTTATCCGTGCGGGTTGCTCAGACCCTGCCGGAGGCGAGCGCCTACGGTGCGTTCATGCCCTCCCGCCGCGCCGCCACGGTGGTGGGCGAGAGGGTGGCACCCCTCGGCTCGGCGGCAGAGAATGGCGCAGAACATACGGGACAAGATTCCGCCTCCGCCACGGAGGATCTGCTCACCGCCATCGACCAGCTGGCGGGTGTGCGCGTACCGGCTTCCGCGCTGGAGACGCTGATTCTTCCGGCGCGCGTGCCCGGCTACCAGCCGCACATGCTGGACGAGCTTATGGCAAGCGGCAGGGTGTTCTTCACCGGCGCCGGGCAGCTCGGCGGCGGTAGCGCGCAGAAGTCTGACGGCTGGATTCGCCTGCACTTGAGCGAGAGTTCCTCGCTGACCCTGGGTGAGGACTACCCGGAGCAGCTGTTGCGCGCGGAGAACCCTGAGCTTTGGGAGGCACTGCAGGCTCCGGGCACGCTGGAGCACGCCATCTATGAGGCGCTGGCTCACGGCGGCCTGTTCGTGCCGGCGCTGCGTGAGCGGGTGGCGCAGCTGATGAGCGCTGCGGTACCTGCCGGTCAGGTGGTGACTTTCCCGGATGCGGCGGAGATTTCGGCGGCTCTGTGGCGTCTGGTGTGGGCTGGTGCGGTGACGAACGATAGTTTCGCGCCGGTTCGGGCGATGCTTGCGGGCATGCGCAGTGCACATCCGACTCCGGCAGCCCCTGCGCGTCTGACGCGGGTGGGTCGCCGCGGTGCGGGTCGTATTGCGGCGGCGCGAGCCTCCATGGGTAACGGCTTGGCGGGCGGTTACGGCGCTGATAGCTATAGCTCCAGCGGCTACTCTGTGCCTGCCGCCGGGCGCGGTCTACGTTCCCTCCGCGGCGGGCTCCATGCCGTCGCTCCCGCCGTTGCCCCGCAGGATAGCGGCCGCTTCTCGCGCGTAGACACACTACTACAGGAGCCGGTGGAGGCGACGGTTGCGGCGCTCGCACGCGCCGACCTGCTACTGGACCGCTACGGTGTGCTGACTCGAGGGTGCCTGCAGGTGGAGGATTCTGCTGGCGGGTTCTCGCAACTGTACCGGATTTATTCGGCGGCTGAAGATCGTGCGCTGGTGCGTCGCGGCTACTTTATTGAGGGTTTGGGCGCGGCGCAGTTTGCCGCCCCCGCGACGGTGGACCTGCTACGTTCTACCGCTGATAGCCTCAGTGTTCCCGCAGGTCCACAGGGTTTTGGTGCAACACAGGGTTTTGGTGCGAGCGCCTACACCCCGCAGCGTACCGATACCGAGCAGGTGTACGGCACATTCACGGTGACCCTGTTGGCGGCGACCGACCCGGCGAACCCGTACGGTGCGGCGCTGAGCTGGCCCGCGATTCCCTCCTTTGCACACGAGGGGACTGTGAAGCACCGTCCGGCACGCAAGGCGGGCGCCTGCGTGGTGCTGGTGGATGGCGCCCCGGTGCTGTATGTGGAGCGTGGCGCGAAGACCCTGCTGGCGTTCACAACCGACCCGATACTTCTGGAGGCGGCAGCCCCCGCCCTGGCGCGCCTGGTCTCTGCCGGTGGTGCGGAGAAGATTTCGGTGGAGAAGGTCAACGATGTGGAGCTTTTGGGCACCCATACTTTGAGCGCCTCCGGTAGCGAAATTGTGGAGCATCCGGTGGAGGCTCTGCGTGCGGCACTGCAGGCGCAGGGGTTCTACGCGACGGTTCGCGGACTGTCGCTGCGCCGTTCCATTTAGCCCTCTCCAGAAAGAGCTTCAAGCTCAACCTCAGATTAAATCAATTCCTTTAACCTCAACCTGAGCATCATAATGCCCCGCACCCTCATGGAAGGGGGTACGGGGCATTATGTTTCCCTACTCACGAACCGGGTGGTGTTCCCGGAGTCCACCACGTCGCAAGCGGCGCGGTGGAGGAATAACCGCCCGGATGTCCACGGCACCTTCGCCCTGGAGCACATAACCAAACATCGGAGCGGGAAGTCCTACGCTGACCTGTTACCTCTTAGGGTGACAGGTGGCTAGTAGCCGCCGGTGAGGGTGTCAACGGCACCCAGGCACAGGTCGATAGCTTCTTCGAGCCCGAGCCCGCGGGAGCGAACGGTGCGCTGATCGCGGGGGTTGAGCTGCACGACGTGCAGGGCGAAGTAGTCGACGAGTTGCAACCAACCTCCGAGGATGACGCGGGTGCGGTCATTAATCGGCATGCCGGTGCGTTCAAGCATCCATTCGAGGTAGTCGGTGGGGTTGTTCGGGAAGTCCTCCCCACCGGGGGTGGGGACACCGGCTACAACGAGGAAGTAGGTGCGCAGTGCATTGCGCAGGGCCTCCTCGGGGTTTTCGTGGTGCTCGCCGAGAGCCTCAAGGACTGCATTGGCTTCGCGTCGGGTGACGGCTGCCGCCAGGGAGTCCTTGCCGGGGAAGTAGTGGTAGAGCAGGGCGCGGGTGATGCCTGCGTCGCGGGCGATAGCGCTCATGGAGGCACCGAGCACGCCGCGGCGAGCGAAATGTTCTGCAGCGATTTTCAGAATTTGCTCTTCGCGTTCGTGCGGCTCCATACGCAGGGCACCGGTGCGAGGCTCCGCATTCTTTTGTGAATGTTCCATAACCTCTCCTATCGCATTTTCCGGTGCTTTGGAATTGTCCGATTGCACCGCTGTATTTGGGGGTGTTCCTTTAACCTCTGCATCCTTGCGCTGTTTCTGTCCCATTTCGACCCCTTCGTTCGAAATATCGAACTTCTGTGTCTTAATCGTACCGCTTTAAGGCGGTTTCCAGCCTTTATTACGGCCTTTATGACGTAGGATGCCCAGGTTAGCAGGTCTTTATTTGCTTTACATCTTTTATAATTAGAAAAACTACAGGGTCTAAATTGAGGGTTATTAGTTTCTGATTTGACAGCATTTTCGAAAATATCGCACTTAAACGCTGTTTTTTGTAAAATTAATGCAGTTTTTTTAAATTAAATATCCAATAATTTCAAAAATTTGTGAAGTTTTCGTTTTCTCAACCACACGTTCACACAAACATTCATGAGTGTCAGACAAATCTGATTTCCGCAACCCCACACCCAAACCCACGGTAATATTTCCGCCTGCATGCAGCTCAGTCTGACTCATCCGTACCGCCGCCGAGCCAATCCCGCGCAGGCGGTAGAGTAGAGCCATGCCCGCACAGAACACCGCCCACACGCAGCCCGGCACCGCCTATCAGTCGAAACCGGCACGCCGCATGCATCGCCGTCTGCTGACCCCTCCGCTAGCTCAGAAGAACGGCATTGACCCGATTCAGCTGATCCTGCCACTGCCCAAGGAGCTCCCGGCTGAACTCACCCCGAATGGCACGGCTCCGGCAACCATTGCGGACTATCTGATTGCGCGCTTCTACCCGAACGACCCGCAGATTATTTACGCCCGCTTTAATACCGGTGAGGTGCGCCTGGACGACGGCACGATCCTGACCGGCGATAGCCCCTATATGCCGGGTGAGCGCATCTGGTATTTCCGCGAGCTTGTGGATGAGCCGCAGCTACCCTCCGACATGCCGGTGCTCTACGAGGATGAGCACGTGCTGGCGATTGATAAGCCGCATTTTCTGCCGACCACCCCGCGCGGTTCCTATATTGCGCAGACCGCGCTGACCAAGCTGCGGGTGCGCGAGCAGAACCCGTTGCTGATTCCGATTCACCGCCTGGATCGCCCAACCGCGGGCGTGCTGCTTTTTGCCAAGACCGTGGAGGCGCGCCGCCCCTTCCAGATGATGTTTCAGCACCGTCAGGTGTCGAAGACTTACCGTGCCGTGGCGCCGGTTCCCGCCGATGCTGCCGCCGCCGAGCAGGCGTTGAGTGCGGAGGGACTGCAGGTGCGTTCGCATATTCAGAAGATTCGCGATCAGCTGCAGGTTCAGCAGCTTTCTGAGCAAGAGTGCGCGGCGCAGGGTGTGGAGCCGAATACGCTGACGACCGCGAAGATTCTGCGGACTTTCACTCCGAGCGCGCAGGCGGTTGCTGGTTGGCGCGCGGAACCGAATAGAGAATGGGCGCTCTATGATTTGGCGCCTCACACCGGCAAAACGCACCAGCTGCGGGCGCACCTGAATATGCTCAGCGCCCCCATTCTGGGCGATGTGCTCTACCCGCAGGTGCTACCCGACGCGCCAGACCGCCCGGAGTACCCGCTGCAGTTGCTGGCGTACAGTCTGCATTTTGAGCATCCCATCACCGGCGAGCGAGTGGATTTGTACAGTGGCCGCTCACTCACTGCCGCCTCATAACCGGTTTTTGAATGGCGTTCACCCCGTTCCCTGCAGTGCATCTTCTCGGCGGTCTCTCGAAAAGGAATCACACCCGAGAGCCCGCCCACAGCATCCGGGCGCTCAGAGGGCAAAAAGTGGGATAATTCAGACGTAATACTTCACCGCAACTACAGAGGGCCCATGAATTCCCAGCCGTCTTCCCACAACGCGCAGTCTCTGGAGTCGATTAGCGAGTACGCCGAGCGCACCTCCTCGCATGCCGCTGCCGCAGCCGCCAGCGTCACCGACACCTTCATGCACCGTATTCTTGGCGTTCCCGGCGCCCTCATTGGTTCGGTGCAAGTGCCCGACCCGCGCCCGCTGAGCCAGCGCCTGAACGCTTGGCACTACTGGTGGCAGGCGCACCTGCTGGACTGTGTGATTGATGCCGGTCAGCGTCACCTGCGCGAAGGCGATATTACTGCCGCCCAGGAGGAGCTGCACCGTGCCCGCGCGCTGTTGCGCGGCATTAACGTGCGCAACTATGGCCGCTTCGCGAACGACTACTTTGACGATATGGCGTGGCTGACCCTCGCGGTGGGCCGCATGAACTCCTTCTGCATTGAGCTGACCGGCGCGAATGATGTTGCCGCCCAGGATGCTGGCGCGGCCCTCTTTGAGCAGTTGGCGAAGGGTTTCTCCCCGGTGGGTGGCATGAGTTGGCGCAAGTCCAAGCGTGATTTTGTGAATGCTGCGGCGACCGCGCCGACTGCTCTGGCGTATGTGCGTGCGGGCGACCCGAAGACTGCCGCCGCGCTCATGGATTGGATGAACGAAACCCTCTGGGATGCAGAACGTTCGCTCTATATTGATGGCGTGAACGTGCGCGGCGACGAGTACGAGTACGAGCGCGGCGAATTCACCTACAACCAGGGAACCGCCCTGGGCGCCCTGCTGAGCCTCGCCGCATCCGGTGTGCCCTGCGAGGTGGACCCCGCAGAACGCGCCGAGCGCCTCATCGTCGGCATCGTCAAGCACATGACCGAAGAGGTGGAGTTCCTCTCCGGTGCTCGCCGCCGCATCCTCATCTCTCACGGTGACGGCGACGGCGGCCTGTTCACCGGCATTCTCGTGCGCTACCTGGGCATGGCGGCGTCCTCGCCGTTGCTCAGTGATGAGGCGCGAGCGCTCGCCTCGACCCTGGTGTACTCGACCGCACGCGCCCTGTGGGAGGGTCGCCGCGAGTTTGACCCCGACCTGCCGATGAATGAGTACGGCATTGACCCGAATGAGATTCGCGGTAAGGCGCTCGTGCAGTTCTCCCCGCGGTTCACCGAGCCGATGAGCAAGGTTGTGAAGCCCGGCGCGCCGGTGGAGCTGTCCGCTCAGGTGCAGGCGTGGACTATTTTTGAGACGGCGGCGCGTCTGGCGCATGCGCGGTACCTCGCCTCCCACAGTTTCTAAAGTACGGCTTCTAAAACCCTGCTGTTCTTTATCCCCAGCCCTAATCTTCTCCCAGCGGTGCGTTCTCCCAGCAGCGCAGAAGGTTAGGGCTGGATTCATTGCAGGGGTGTGCGCACAGGCGTACGGTGAATTTTATGCTTGCTTCAGAATCACAACAGGTCACTGCCAGCCCGAACGCTAACACCATTTTCATGGTGTGGAAGTTCAAGGACGGCGTCTCCCAGGACGCGCTCATTGAGGGGTTCCGGAACCTCTGCGGGCTCGTCATTAACCTCAACCACACCGCCGCGAACCGCTACTCACCCGAGAACGCCAGCATTGTGCTGGGTATCAGCCACAGCGCGTGGCTGACCCTGGATTTGCCCAAGCCACTGCCTCAGGAGCTCGTGGAGTTCGAGGAGATTAGGGGCCATAAGCACACCGCGGTGTCCACTCCCGGCGATCTGCACTTCCACATCCGTGCGACCCAGCCGTCCGTCGCCTACGATATGGCGTCCGCTATTACCGCGGCTCTGCGCGATATTGCCGAGGTACTGGATGAGGTACACGGCTTCCGCTACTGGGACGGCCGCTCCATCATCGGTTTTGTCGACGGCACCGAAAACCCGCAGACCCCCGCGGCACGCGAATACTTCGGCATCATCGGTGACAGCGACCCCATGTACAGGGGCGGCAGCTACCAGTTCGTGCAGAAGTACATCCACGACATGACCGCGTGGAACGCCCTGCCCGTCTCCGAGCAGGAGAAGGTCATTGGCCGCTCCAAGCACGACGACATCGAGATGAGCGAGGACGAGAAGCCCGCCAACTCGCACTCCGCTATTGCCAATATCGGTGACGATTTCAAGGTTATTCGCGACAACATGCCCTTCGGCACCGTGGGTAACAACGAGCTGGGCACCTACTTCATCTGCTACGCCAGCACCTTCTCGACCGTCCGGAAGATGCTCATGAACATGTTCACCGGCGTGGATGGCGCCAACTACGACCGTCTGCTGGATTTCAGCACTGCGGTGACCGGCACCCTCTTCTTCGTGCCGACTGTGGATATGCTCGGCGACTTCGCCGGCTAAGGCGAGCTAAACCCAGCTACCCTCAGCTAAATTCTCGTGAACCCCGCCTCCGGCAAGAGAGGCGGGGTTTTCCGGTAGGCTAGGGTGTAGACATTCAGACGGAAAGCAAACAATCGAGAGAAGAATGAGCGTTCTAGATAATTCTTTCCCTACCGAGGACTTTGGCTTCACCATCACCAGCCGCCTGGCGGACACCGCCTCCCCCAGCGCTGAACGTGTAGAAGCCAACGGCGGACAGTTCCGCGGACGCGCCGGTGTCATCACCACCCCGCACGGACAGATCCAGACCCCCGCTTTCACCCCCGTGGGCACCAAGGCAACCGTCAAGGCGGTCCTACCCGAATCCATGAAGGAACTCGGCGCTCAGGCTCTGCTCTCCAACGCCTACCACCTGTACCTGCAGCCCGGCCCCGAAATCCTCGACGCGGCAGGCGGCCTGGGTGCGTTCATGAACTGGGACGGCCCCACCTTCACCGACTCCGGCGGCTTCCAGGTCATGAGCTTGGGTTCCGGATTCAAAAAGGTTATCGACATGGGTACCGTCGCGGGCGCTAAGGGCGCCGACGGCCGCCCCCTCGGCGACGACGACGTGGCGAAGGGCAAGGAACGCCTCGCTCACATTGACGACGACGGCGTAAACTTCAAGTCGCATATTGACGGCTCGATTCACCGCTTCACCCCCGAGGTGTCCATGCAGGTTCAGCACCAGATTGGTGCCGACGTCATGTTCGCCTTCGACGAGCTGACCACCCTCTACAACTCCCGCGGCTACCAGGAGGAGGCTCTCGAACGCACCCGCCTGTGGGCGCTGCGCTGCATCGCTGAGCACCAGCGACTGACCGCAGAGCGCGTGGGCAAGCCCTACCAGGCGCTGTTCGGCGTGATTCAGGGCGCCCAGTACGAGGACCTGCGCCGCAAGGCATGCCAGGACCTCGGCTCCATGCCCTTTGACGGTTTCGGCATCGGTGGCGCGCTCGAGAAGGAAAACCTCGGCACCATCGTGCGCTGGTGCGCCGAAGAGCTGCCCGAATCCAAGCCCCGCCACCTGCTCGGCATCTCCGAACCCGACGACATCTTCGTCGGCATCGAGAACGGTGTGGACACCTTCGACTGCGTCTCCCCCACCCGCGTGGCACGCAACGCCGCCGTCTACTCCCCCACCGGCCGCTACAACATCACCAACGCACGCTTCAAGGCGGACTTCTCGCCCATCTACGAGGGCTGCGACTGCTACACCTGCACCCACTACACCCGCGCCTACCTGCGTCACCTCTTCAAGGCAGACGAACGTCTGGCGGCGACCCTCGCCTCCATCCATAATGAGCGTTTCATCGTGCGCATGGTGGACGACGCCCGCGAGGCCATCAAGGACGGCACCTACTTCGAGTACCGTGACGAATTCCTCGGCAACTACTACTCCGGCAAGAAGCCCTAATCCCGCTCTTCAACCCGCGTAAGGAGAACCCTATGAGCATCACTCATGTTCCCGATGAGGAGCTTCTCGTCTTCGACCACGAGATCGCCGCACCGGTCGAGGACGTCTTCGGCGCCTACCTGGACCCCGAACTGCTGGTCCGCTGGTACGGCCCCGCCGGCTGGCACGTGCGCCCCACCGACGTTGTCGTGGAGCCCGTCGTCGGCGGCATGCAGCGCCTGTCCATGATCAACGAGGTTGACCCCTCGGTGTCCTGTATTCTGCAGAGCCGCTTTTTGAGCATTGAACCGTTCAAGGAGCTTGAGTACGCCGAGCAGCTGCCCGACCACCTGGGCAACCCCGGTAGCGTGCTGGTGTACCAGCGTCACCGTTTCTTCCCCGAAACCGTGATTACCGCCGACGGCGTGGGTTCCGGTACCCGCATCGTCATTGAGATCGGTCCCATGCCCGCCTCGGTCCACGAGGAGGTGCGCACCACCTGGCGTTCGACCTTCGCCCGCCTGGATGACGTGCTCGCCGCCCGTGCCCGCGGAGAGCTCTAAAACCCGCCGCGCCAGCTGCTTGAGATAGCTTCGAGACAGAAAGCGCCGCGTTGACGAATCATTCGTCAACGCGGCGCTTGTGTTTAACACCCGTGCCTTGCGGGGGTGTTCCTTCTGGGGTGTGCCCTGCCGGGTGGGAGTCGTAAACTAGTTGGTCAGCTTCACGGTAATGACGGTGCTGCCACCATCCAGGGACACGCACTCGGGGGTCGCACGATTCGCACCGTCGCCCGGCTTCCAGTAGCAACGCGCCGACATGACGGTACGCTCACCATTCGCCTTATCGGTCACCTCGGCGGGGTTCTGCACCACAAACTGGCGGATCAACTCACGCGCAAACAGGCAATCCACCGCGCCGGAAGCCACCTGAACCGTAGCGTTGTGCTTCAGGTAGCCGGTAGCGTCCATGCTGCCGCAGCTACCGCCCGCAGACTGAACATCCGAGCTGGACAGGCTTGCGGTGCTCGACGCCTTCGCCACTGCACTCGCCGAAGTATTCGCCTTAGCCGATGCGGAAGGGCTCGACGCCGCGCTCGCCTGTGCGGTCGCCGTGGGGCTTGCGGTGGTGATGGTTCCGGGGCTCACGGTAGCCGCTACGGTGGGGGTGTGCACGGTACCGGCAGTCGGGGTGCTTTCAGTGACCGTTGCGGTGCGGGTGGGGCTGGCGGTTGCTTTCGCGCTCGTAGCGCTGGGGCTAGGGACTACGGTAGCGCTCGGGGAGGCGGTGGTTGCGCCTCCGGAGCATGCCGACAGCGCCAGCAGCAGCGTGGCACCGAGTGCTACGGGGCTGTAGCGCTTAGCGGTGCGGAGGGTAGTAGAACGAGCCTGGATAGAAGTCTGGTGCTTCTGTGCCGGATGCATGGTGACCTTTCTGCGTCATCGGTTCGGGTTCCTATCAGTATTCTAAAGACGCTACCTGTGAGCTAGCTATACGGCATCTTAGGAACCCGCAGGGTGCCCCCGCTAGGGCACAGCGGGTAGGGGGCGCAGCGGGAAGAACGCAAGACGAGGAACGCAATAAGAGGGGCAGAGTAAGAGGGGGCTCCCCGGCAGTGCGGGGAGCCCCTCCTTAGCTATTCACAACTCATTGATAGCTCGTTAACAACTCAATAATTCTGACGCGGGCGCTTAGCCTTCGTGCCTGCCACGCACCAGAATAGTGTGCCCGTTTCCGTCATGGCAGCTTATCGAGCTATTCTCAATCTCGCCGAAACAGGTCAGCTGATTACCATCAGCAGCGGGTACAGTCACCACATCCCAGGTGTGCATCATCTTTGTGTTTGCGGTGGTGGTCTCCCCGTGCAGAACCGAGGACTCATTCACGGTATTCACCTCGCTGGCGCCGGTCAGGAAGTTCATGCGAGTCACCTCCACCGGACCGGCAAAAGTACGACCGACCGCACCGTTACCGTCACCGGTCTGCTCGCCGGTGCGGCGCTCGCACACCAGGGTTCCATCCGCGGGGTTCAGCTCGCAGAGGGTGCGCTCGTCATCGCTCTTGAAACGGTAGTAGCCGGCACCAGAATCGTAGTAGGAGGGCTCCATGAGGAAGGGAATCTGGGGTGCATCCGGATTGTCCAGGCGAGCCACAAAGGCGACATCCTCACCGATGGTGCATTCGGGGGCGCCGCGGTCTGCGAGGCGTTCCTCAGGCATGTGCTGCGGGTTCCAGTAGCAGGTGGCGTCCTGAACCTTCGCTCCCTGGTGCTGGGTCGTGTTGTCGTCGGCACGCGGGGTGGTGACGTACTCGGTCAGCACATCCAGAGCATGGGCGCAGTCCACGGTACCGCGCAGCACCATGATTTCCGCACCGGTCTTCAGATAACCCTTGCGTCCGATGTGTCCGCAGCGCTCACCGGCGGAGGCGCGCTCGGCCTCCACTTTTTCGGGCGCGCGGGGAGTGTCACCGGTGGGGGTCGCTGCCGCGACGGGGGTTGCCTTCGCTTCAGCGGGTGCGGAGGACTCGGACGCCTTCGCCTCGGCGCTCTCGCTGGGGGCGGGTGCCTGAGTCTCGGTGACGGTCGGCTCGGTCTTCTTCGTCGGCGTCGGGGACGCGGTGGAGGAAGGAAGCGGGTACTTCGAGTGGTTAGCCGTACTGGAGGCGCTGGGGGTCGACGAGGAGTTTTCGCTCTGAGAACCGCCGAAGCAGCCGGTCAGAGCGAGGAGCAGGGCGGCGGCGCATCCGGTGGCGCGCATCGTGCGGCGACCCCAACCGGTGGGGTCTGCCTGAGTGTGGTGGAACGACATCGTTATCTCTCCCAGGAATGAACCTTTTGCACCCTTTGCAGAAGGTATTTAAAGCATACGCTTATCCCCGTTCAATGCCGTTTTATTACAGCGGAGCGCCTCTACTTCTGCGGCAAGTAGGAGCTCAACAGCTCACGCTGCTCGGGGCTCAGACGGGTCAAACGCCCCGCCACGGAATCCCAGAACGCCAGCACGGTGAAGGCACGCACACATTCGCGGCCGTCCACCGGGGAGAGAATCGAGTAGCCAATCCGCACGGATGCGGCGCTGACCTTCTCCACGCTCAGGCGCACCGGCACGGGCTCACCGGTGTAGGGCAGCTGAGCCAGGTAGCGGATGCCGTGCTCGGCAATAAGCGCCTGCACGCCCTCGGCAACCAGGTCGAAAAGCGGAATCGGAGGCTGCGGTGCCACGGCAGGCTTCTCACCAGACGACGGAGGCGGGCCGAAGAGCGCCACACGGGCTTCTTCCATGACCGAGAGGATAGCAACGTTGTTGACGTGACCGTAGGCGTCCATATCGCCCCAGCGTGCGGGTACGTGC
This sequence comes from Rothia sp. HMSC064F07, assembly GCF_001837265.1. Classification (NCBI taxonomy): domain Bacteria; kingdom Bacillati; phylum Actinomycetota; class Actinomycetes; order Micrococcales; family Micrococcaceae; genus Rothia; species Rothia sp. HMSC064F07. Next base: position 41,769 of record NZ_KV831918.1, read on the forward strand.
ACCAGCAGTTCGTCGGTGGTACCGGCCTCAGAGGCGGGGGTCTTTTCGGGGGTGTTTTCGCGGTTCTTTTCGTGGCTTTGCATGGTTTTAACTCTACTCGCCCCACCACTGTGAGGCGGCTATTCGTACGAATCCGCAAGGTACAGCAAATGAATCAGCTGATGATGATTCGGGTGCTAGAAATATATTTGGTAGTTAAAGCGATGAGGCTCGAAAGCTACGATGCTTTCGAGCCTCATCCAACACACAGACATTTGAACGCATACAAGATCATACGGTTCACTGTCTATGATATACCCCACTCTGAGGGCCAACTGCATTTTTACGGTTTTATTACGAGGAATTCCAGAAATTTTCCGTATTTTTCGTTTATTACCCACAATAGCCGCGGGCTACCCCGCTCAAGGTCTCAGGGAACAAAATCCCCAGAGCCCAGAACCACAGAATCTAGTAGCCCAGCTTCTAGCGGCCCAGCTTAGCCGCAGTCTCCAGGGCATGATCAGCGTCGTACTTCATGGCGTCATACTCGGCAGTTGCCTGCTGAGCCTCCACGAAGGTCTGCTCATCAATCACGTGAGTGTGGCGGATACGAGCAAAGTACAGCAGGCTCAGCACCACAAAGTAGCCCACACCCACAATTGCCGGAACCATGGAACCGCGCACCATGAAGAGCGCAACCCACACCGCGAAGAGCAGCAGAACGCCAACCGCCGCGGTGAACTGGCCACCCCACAGGCGGAAACCATTGGTTGCAGGCTCAACACGCTTGTACACGATGTAAGCAAACAGAATCAGAACCCACACGGTCAGCGCGCACACCATAATCACAAAAATCATGGAGAGGAACGCTTCCTTCGGGCTGTACAGCGCCAGCAGAATAGCAATGACCATGCCGCTGGTCGACAGCCACACCGCACGAGCCGGAACGCCGGCACGGTTCACCTGAGCCAGCTGGCGAGGCGCCATACCGTCAGCCGCCAACGAGTGCAGCAGACGCGCGCCCGCGTACAAGTTCGCGTTCGCACTCGACAGTGCCGCAATCAGCACCACAAAGTTCACGAAGTGTGCCACACCGTGAACACCAAGCTGTTCAAAGACCAGAACGAACGGGGATGCCTCCACAGCGTCGCCCAGACCCGATGCCGAACGCCATGGAATAACAGCCACAACAATCAGGACCGCCAGCACGTAGAAGGTCGCCAAACGAACCATCATCGCCTTCGCCGAGGAACGCACCGAACGGGAGGGGTCCTTCGCCTCCGCAGCAGAGATCGAGATCATCTCAATACCACCGAAGGAGAACATCACCACAGCCAGCGACAGCCACACCGACTGGAGGCCGTTCGGCATGAAACCGCCGTCGTTGAAGAGGTTCGCGGTACCCACCGCAGCGTGACCGGGCAGGCCGAAGAAAATCAGGCACAGGCCCACCAGCAGGAAGGCAATAATCGAAATGACCTTAATCGAAGACAGGAAGAACTCCAGCATGCCGAAAGACTTCACGCTGGTCAGGTTCAGCACAATCAGCGCCACACCAAACGCGGCAATACCCGCCCACAGCGGAAGCTGCGGCCACCAATAATTCAGGTAAGTCGCCACCGACACCAGCTCAACGCCAGCAATCAGAACGGTCGCCGTCCAATATGCGATGCGAGTCAAAAAGCCCGCGAAGGGGCCCAGGTAGCGGGTAGCAATAGTACCGAAACCGCCACGGACAGGGTAGCGAACCGCCATTTCACCGGTTGCCGCGCCAATCACCGAAGCGAGCGCAGAACCAATAGCGTAGGTGAGAATGACCGCGGGACCAGCCATCGCAATGGCGGTGCCCGAACCCAAGAAGAGGCCCGTACCGAGCGCGGAACCCATCACAATCATGGTCATCTGTCCGTGGGACAGAGAACGCTTCAGGGTGCGCGATCCGGCGGTCCCCGCTGCAGCGTGGCTGCGGGTATCGTCGTTGTGGGACACGAAGGTGCCTTCCGTCAGTACGCCTTAGGGGCGTGATGTGCAATGTGTGCTCGCACCCGGCTTCTGCGGCTTCTAGCCTCGTTGACGGGTACGAATAGTTAACTATTCTACGGGCACACTCACATCGCTCAGAACGGCGCCGTCTAGAACACAGAAGCGAAAAGGCACCGAACGGGGGTGCTCACCCATCCGGTGCCTTTTATGTTTTAGCCTCGCGAGGCTTTCACGCTATTTAGTGCTGTGCCGCGCTGGTGTTCTCGTCGGCGTGCATAGCGTCCAGGTCGGGGCGCTCATAACCGCCCTGAACCTTCGACGAGATGGCGTAGCCAATAGAAATCAGCACGAAGAAGACGATACCGACCATGATGGATTCCTGGACACCCGAGCCGGGCAGCATGAACATTGCCGCCAGGGTCGCCAGAACACCCGCCAGAGCCAGACCTGCGGTGACGCGGCCACCCAGCACGGTGAAGGAGGAGGCGTCCTTCTGGTCCTTCTTGTACGCCTGGTAGGTCAGCAGAATCATGATCCACACGATCAGGATGCACAGGGTCACCAGTGCCATGAGCAGGGCAAAGATGTCGCCAATCTTGGCAACAGCCATCACGGTTGCCACGACAACGCCGGTGAAGGAGATGAGCAGAGCCACGACCGGTACGCCGCGCGAGGAGGTGCGGGCAGCCACTGCGGGAGCCATACGGTCGGAGCCCAGGGCATGCAGCAGGCGGGTTGCCGCGTACAGGGAGGCGTTAGCGCCAGAGAGCGCAGCAACGAGCACCACAAAGTTCATGATGTCCGCCGCGAAGGGGATACCCAGCTCGGAGAAGACCAGCACGAACGGCGACTCGGTCAGCTCCGAGTTCTGTGCGGCGGTCTGCCAGGGCACCAGGCACAGAATAATTGCCATGGACACCACGTAGAAGGTGGACAGGCGCCAAATCATTGCCTTCACGCTGGTTGCCACCGAGCGTGCCGGGTCCTTCGCCTCCGCTGCGGAGAGGGAAATCATTTCCACACCGCCGAAGGAGAACATGACAACAGCCATCGAAATCCAGATGGATGCCGGGCCGTTGGGCAGGAAGCCACCGTCGTTCACGAGGTTTGCGGTACCCGCCGCGGCGTGACCGGGCAGACCCACGAACACCAGCAGTAGACCAATCACCATGAACACGATGACGGCAGAAACCTTAATCGAAGAGAGCATGAACTCCAGGGCACCGAAGGACTTCACGCTCACCAGGTTCAGCACCAGAATAATCGCGCCGAAGAGAGCAACAAACACAGCCAGGGGAACATCCGGGAACCAGTACGCCATGTAGTGGCCAACCGCCACCAGCTCAGCACCAGCCAGCGGCACGGTGCATGCCCAATACGCCCAGCGAGTCAGATAGCCGCTAAAGGGGTTCAGGTATCGGCTCGCAATGGTGCCGAAACCGCCCTGGACGGGGTGACGCACGGACATTTCGCCCGCACACGCAGCAATGGTTGCCGCAATCATCGAACCAATAGCGTAAGAGAGGATTGCGCCGGGGCCCGCAATTTTAATGGCGGAGGAGGAGCCCAGGAACAGGCCCGTACCCAGCGCCAAGCCCATCGCAATCATGGTCAACTGGCCGTGGGAGAGGGAACGATTCAACGAGTCGTTCTTCTCCGACTGCTCGGGGGTGTTCCCCTGCAGTTTAGACATAACGTATCTCTTTCTTAGACATGCTGTGTATTGGATAAAGCTGAAATGGCAATGCCGCCCGGTCATTAGGCCGGGCGGCTCTGCACATCAGCTGTCAGGAGGTTAGCTTATGCCACGTACTCGAGTTCGTGACGCTTGAACCAACCGATGATCGGGTAGCTGATCGGCATGAGGATCACCTCGACCAGGCACTTGTAGATATAGCCGATCAGTACGTAGTTGATGAATGCTTCCATGGTGTCGATGCCGAGCACCGGTGCCGCAATGGAGCAGAAGATGACGGTATCGAGCAGCTCACCGACCAGGGTGGAGACGATCATGCGCAGCCACAGGAAACGGCCCTTGCTTGCCTTCTTCATTGCCACCATGACCCATGCGTTCAGGGTCTGACCGAAGAGGTAACCGAGCAGGGAACCCGCAAAAATCTGCCAGACCGGGCCGAGAACCTGCGCGAACGCCTCCTGGCCGGTGTAGAAGCTCGCAGCGGGCAGGTGCACGATCAGCAGGAAGCACAGGGCGGCAAAAGCAGCCGCGGCGAAGGACGACACAATCGCGCGGCGGGCACGCTTGAAGCCGTACACCTCAGAAAGAAGGTCGCCAATAACGTAGGCGAGAGGGAAAAGGAAGAAACCACCGTCGGTGACGATGGTGTTACCAATGAGGGGCAGTTCGAAGGGCAGCGGACCGAACTCCACGCCCTTAGTTGCACCAATATTCGAAATGATCAGGATGACGCAGGATGCGCCCAGCAGCAGATCAAAGTAGCCGCGGCGACCAGCCCAGGGCACCTTGACGGTGCTCGTCTGAGCCTTAGATTCGCTAACGGGTTTAGCCATTACTTTCCCCAAGTCTTTCTTCATGCGATGTGTTTCTTCACGCAAGGTACGAGCCCTCACGTGTGGTGGGTGAGTGCACTATGCAGGGCGCTACTCACCGGCTCGTCTGCCACCCGAGCCTATCTAATAGTACCTATATGCCGTGGCGGCGGCAGGTTTACGGGCTTCGTTCAAGAGTGTGGACGCTCATGACCACCCCGCCAGCCTTCCTGACCGCACATTTACAATAAATGTATGAAGAATCTGGGCCACGGAATTCACCGCACTGAGCAGGTGGTATCCCTGCTGGGGGCGGGGCGTGCGCTACGCGCCTCGCTTCGGCGGTCGGTACGGGGTTCTTCACAGCAGGTGCGGAGGCGGCGGCACCGTAACCAGCGGCGGCTGAGCGCGCATATTCCGCGTCTGCATCCGCTGTTCACCTATGCGGCGCAGGCCGTGCGCACCGGAGCTTCCCTGCTAGAGCCAGTGCTTCTGGCTTCGTCTGAGCTGCTCGGTTACCGATCGTTTACGCATCGCGGGCGCAATATCTACTATCGGGTCGATAACCTGTATCTTCTGACCGATTCTGAGTCTGCGCCCGGTGTGCTGTTCTATTTTGATGGTGATCATCTCTCGCGTGCCGGTAGCCGCCTGTTGCGCCGAACTTCCCCCCTGCGTGCCGAGCTGGCGCAGGTGGCGGCTGAGTTCAATATGCTGTCGGTGCCGGTGCTGTCGCCGGGTAGTCTGCGGGAGCCGCGCCTGACCGATGGTGATTCTTATGCGCCTCCGCTGACCTACAACTGGTGGGTTCGCGCCCGCTCAAACGGTAGGATGGTTCGCGCCCTCATTGAGGAGATTGCCCTGGCGTACGGGGTGGATACGAGCCGTATCTGGCTTGCGGGCTATTCGGGTGGCGCCGAGTTCCTCAGCTACGAGCTGCTGTCACACGATATTGAGTGGATTCGTGGAGGCGGCGCGACCTTCATCGGTGGCGGCGGTGCCGACGGTGTGCCGGCTCGGGTGCGTGAGCGGGCTGCGCTGAATCCTTCTTCGCATGCGCATCTGTTGATGAGCTGGCATGTGGGTGTGCTGGATGGGCGTTCGCCGTCGGGTCGTCGGCGGATGGCGACGAGTTCTGAGGGTAGCTGGTCGGCGCGGATTGCGGCGCAGGAGGGTAGCGCGTTCTATGAGGGGTTGGGTGCGCGAACTCTTTTGCAGGTGACTCCTGGGCGTGGCCATACGGGGTATCCGATTGCCTTGTTGGTGGGTGCTGATTTGGCGACTGCTACGCGTTTGGGCTTCTTATAGTGCCGGTCGTTCTGTCATATTTGTGAAAATTTGCATGGATTGGGCAAATTTCTTGGTGACACATTCGATAAATTCGTCATTTGCTGACGTATTAGGGTAGAGTGTCACTATGCCTCGTATTTCTGCAGCAACCAACGCCGCCCAGCGCGAAAACACCAAGCGCGCCATCCTCAACTCCTTCGGCGAGATCCTCTACAACCGCGGCCTCTCCGGCCTGACCATGACCGACGTCGCCAAGAACGCCGGCATCGGTCGCACCGCGGTCTACAACTACTTTGCCGACATGGGCGAACTACTGGTCGCCTACGCCCTGGACGAGACCGAACGCTTCCTCAACGAGTTGCGCGTCGGCCTGGAGGGCATCGAAAACCCGATTGACCAGCTCGCGGTCTACATTCGCTTGCAGATCAACGACCTGGCGCGCCGTCACCTGCCTCCGGGCCCTGCGATGCGCTCCATGCTCTCCCCCGAGTCCTACGCGAAGCTCGGCAAGCACGTTCACGAGCTACAGATGGTGCTGGCTCATATTCTTTCTGCCGCCATTGCCGAGAACTACATTCCGAAGAACGACATTCGCGAACTGGCGATGCTCGTACACGGTTCCCTCTCCTCAAGCGCCGGTCGCGCCGAGGATGCACCGGATGAGGAGACCCGCGAGCGTCAGATTCTGAATACTATCCGTTTTATTCAGATGGGCCTGGGCGCGCGTTTTGACGCCGAGGGCAACCCGGTTCGCCTGGATTCCGAGGAGTCCCTGCCGGAGCAATCCCCGGTGCAGGAGGCGGGCCTGAAGGTCGCATCCTAAGCGTGGCACCTCTGAACCGTGGAACCTGAACCGCGGAACGTAGCTCAGTTATACGTCACAAAAATGCCGCGGACCTGATGCTTCTTCGCATCGGTCCGCGGCTTTTTCTGTATTCGGGTGGGTTTTTACGCGCCGGGCAGTAGCGCCGGTGAGATGGAGTCCAGGTCCAGTACGCGCGCGTACATGACGGCGCGGCGATGCAGGGCGTTACGTAGCGCGCGGTGCACGCCGTCTTCGAGGTAGAGTTCGCCGCCCCATTTGACCACGTGCGGGAAGAGGTCACCGTAGAAGGTGGAGTCTTCGGCGAGTAGGGTCTCGAGGTTGAGGGTTTTTTGGGTGGTGATGAGGGTGTCGAGGCGTACCTGCTGCGGCGGGATTCCTCCCCAGTCGGCATGGGTCATGCCGTGTTGGGGGTAGGGGCGGCTGTCGCCTACTTTTTTGAAGATCATGGTGGTGCTTTCTGCAGGTATGGGGCGCCTCGGCGGCACGTGTAACCGTGGGGTTCTGAAGAAATAGTACCAAGGGGCATAAAAAATCCCCGGTCTTAGAATCTAAGACCGGGGATCGGTTGCGGAGGATGGGGGATTTGAACCCCCGAGGGCTGTTAACCCAACACGCGTTCCAGGCGTGCGCCATAGGCCGCTAGGCGAATCCTCCAGCTATGTTTTCTACGCATTGCGTAGGCAACAAATAAAACTTTACTACGCTTTTGCGAAGCACGCAAGCCCCGAATGGGAAAAGTAACAGAAAGCACATTTGTGGATGCTTGTGCCCCTGTTTTTGGGCATGAAAAACCTCCTACGCAACCGCTGAGGATCCGGATTCTGAGCGCGCGAAGAATCAAATCCGGATCCGAAGCCGCGGAGCGCCAGCGGAGCGGGCACGCAGTGCATATGACGGGTGCACGAGTATCAGGTAGCCGATTTTGGGTAAAAAAAGACCTCCTACGCACCCGTCATAGCTCGAATACCCTTGCTACCTTCCGGTCCTGGGGGAGTTTTCCAAGATAACGCCACGTAAGAGGCAAGAACCAGTGTACCGGATTTTTGGGTTCTTGGGAATTCGGTGCGTCCGCGGTATTTCTGTGGGCGTACTTGCCACCCGGGCAAGCATCCATGGTAGGTGTCATGGTGGCGGTGGTGCGGTGGCGTGTTCGCCGGTGACTGTCAGCCGCTCGGACCGAGGGTAAAGCGTCTAAAATGGTAGGGATTGTCCTATCCGCACCCCGAGTTGAAGAGGTTGCTGTGAGCACTGCCCTTTATCGTCGTTATCGCCCCGAGACCTTTGCTGAGGTTATTGGGCAGGAGCACGTGACCGAACCTCTTATGGTCGCTCTTGAGAAGAATCGTGTGAATCACGCGTATCTGTTCTCGGGCCCGCGTGGTTGCGGTAAGACCACGTCGGCGCGTATTTTGGCGCGCTGCTTGAACTGTGCGCAGGGTCCGACTCCTACTCCGTGTGGTGTGTGCGATTCGTGCCGTGAGCTGTCACGTGATGGTGGCGGTTCTCTTGACGTGATTGAGATGGATGCGGCGAGCCACGGCGGTGTGGATCATGCCCGTGATTTGCGTGAGCGCGCTACTTTGGCGCCGGTGCGTGACCGTTACAAGATTTTCATTATTGATGAGGCGCATATGGTGACCCGTGAGGGTTTCAATGCGCTGCTGAAGATTGTGGAGGAACCGCCGGAGCACGTGAAGTTTATCTTCGCGACGACTGAGCCGAATAAGGTGCTGGGTACGATTCGTTCGCGTACTCACCATTACCCGTTCCGTCTGGTTCCGCCGGAGGTTCTTCTGCCGTTCCTACAGGGTCTGTGCGATCAGGAACAGGTGCCGGTTGAGCCGGGTGTGTTGCAGCTGGTGATTCGTGCTGGCGGCGGTTCGGTGCGTGATTCGCTGTCGATTCTTGATCAGCTGATGGCTGGTGCGTCGTCGCAGAACGGTATTGAGTATGACCGTGCGGTGGCGCTGCTGGGTTATACCCACGCGCAGCTTCTGGATGAGGTCATTGAGGCGTTGGGCGCGAAGGATGCGCCGACTCTCTTTGGTGCGGTGTCTCGTGTGGTGGCGACCGGTCAGGATCCTCGCCGTTTTGTGGAGGATCTGCTGGAGCGTCTGCGTGATTTGATCGTGGTGAAGGCTGTTCCGCAGGCTGCCGGCCAGATTTTGCAGGGTGTTCCGCAGGATCAGTTGGAGCGTTTGGCTCAGCAGGCTCAGGCTTTGGGTGAGCGTGAGCTGACGGTTGCTGCGGGTACGGCGAATGAGACTCTGAATGGTATGACGGGTGCGGCGAATCCGCAGCTTCAGCTGGAGTTGCTGTGTGCTCGTCTGCTTCTGCCTGCTGTGGAGGGTTCTGCCGGTGGCGCTGAGGTTACGGCGTTGGCTTCTCGCCTGCAGGTTTTGGAGCGTCGCATGGCTTCTGGTGCTACTGGTTCGGCTCCTGCTGGTTCTGGTCCGGCGCAGGGTGGCATGTCTGCTGCTCGTGCGGCGGGTATGGCGGCGGCTGGCCTGACTCCTAAGACTCAGGCGCCTAAGACCCAGGTGCCTAATGCGCAGACTCCTAGCGCCCCTGTTCAGGAGGCGACTGCCCCGCAGTCAGCCCCTCAGCAGAGCGGCTCTCAGCAGGGCAGTTCTCAGCATGCCAGCGCGGGTGCTCCCCCGCTGGCGGGTGCGCCCCTTAGTGTTGCACCTCTGGCACCGACCGCGCAGGAGTCTGCGGCTGGTGCTCCCCTGGCGGGTAACACCCCGGCGGCACCTCATGCTCCGGCTTCTGCTGCAGCAGCTGCGGCGGGTACCCCCTCCGCGCCTCTGAAGCTTGACCCGAACGATCCGCTGGCTGCGGTTCAGGGTAATTGGCGTGCCATCCTTAACCGAATGAGCGTTCCCGGTGCGGCGGAGCAGCTGATGAAGGTTCGCCCCGCCCGCATGGACGGCGCAACCCTGTACGTGAGCGCCGACATTGCGACTCTGCGCGCGGTCAAGGGTTTTGTGCCCGAGCTGACCGCCCGCGTGAGTGAGTTCCTGCGCCGTCAGGTGACTATTCACGCTCAGGTGGCGAAGCCCGGTGAGCAGGTCAAGCCCGCAGCTCAGCCTGCTGCTCAGCCCGCAGCGCAGCCTGCAGTTCCGGCGGCTGTTGCCCCGCAGGCGTCTCAGCAGCCCGTTCAGCAGACTCCCCCGCAGCCCGCTCAGCCGGCGCCTCTGGCTGATGGTCCGCGCGGCGGTGAGGATGCGTGGCGTCGCCATGGTCAGCCGCTGACCGGCGCGAACACCCCCGAGTCTACGAGCGTGGATGCGCCCCTGGGTGCGTGGGAGGTTGCCCCGATTCCGCAGAGTGCCCCCGAGGAGGCACCTCAGCAGGCTGCCCCGGCTGTACCGGTTGCGCCGCAGGCACCGGCGGGTCCGCTTGCCCCTGAGCCCCCGGTTGCTCCGCAGGTTCCGACGGGTCAACAAGTTCCGGCAGCTCAGCAGGTTCCGGTTGCTCCGGCGGGTGGTTTTGGTGAGCGTGATTCCTTTGCCGCCTCCGGTAGTGGAGTTCCGCAGCAGGAGAGCGCTACTGAACCCCAGCAAGCACAGGAACCCCAGCATGCCCCAGATTCCCAGTTCGCGCAGGAGCCTCCTCACGCGGAGGAACCTCCGTATGAGGAGGAGCCCCCTTTTGAGGATGAGCCTGCCTACGCTGAACCGGTTGAGGCACCTGCTGCGGCCGCAATGCCGACTGCACCCGCAATCCCCGCTGCACCCGCAATGCCCGCTGAGCCTGTAGCACCGGCTGGCCCGCTCGCTGCTCCGGTTGAGCCTGCTGGTCCGCTCACTGCTCCGGTTGCGCCGGCGGGACCTCTCGCGGCAGCGGGTCCGTTGGCAGAGGCACCGCAGGCGGCTGCGGCTGATAACGCTCCGGCAAGCGATGAGAAGCCCGCAGCGCAGGCTTCTAACGCACCTGCCACACCGACTCCTAGCGCGCCGACTCCCAGCGCACCGGCGGCACCGGCTCGCGCCGCATCCGATGAGGACTACGTCTCTGAGGATGATGAGAAGGTCGAAAACAGCACCTTTATCGGTCTGCGCGCTATCGAAAAAGTTATCGGTGGCACCGTCATTGACGAACGCCCCCTGCACCAGCCCTAATCCAGGGTTGTAGGTGCCGCGCCCGCCATCGCACCGATGGCGGGCGCACTCATTCCAGCCGCATACTCGCTACGCGAAACGCCCCTAAACTGTCAGGGGTTGGGTGCATACTCATAACGTCGCCCAAGAACAGCGCACCAGCACAACGCACCGCATCTGAAGGAGAAGCCATGTACGAGGGAGCAGTTCAAAACCTCATTGACGAGCTCGGCCGCTTGCCGGGTGTGGGCCCCAAGTCGGCTCAGCGCATCGCTTTTCACATTCTGAATGCGGATGCTGCCGATATGGCGCGCCTAGCCAACGCCATTTCCACGGTGAAGACAAGCGTCAGCTTCTGTGAGGAGTGCGGTAACGTCTCCGAGACGAAGCTGTGCACGATCTGCCGTGATGAGCGCCGCGACCCGTCCGTGCTGTGTGTGGTCGAAGAGTCGAAGGACGTGGTGGCGATTGAGCGTACCCGTTCCTTTACCGGCCGCTACCATGTGCTCGGCGGCGCCATTAACCCGCTGGCGGGTGTGGGCCCGGAGCAGCTGCGTATTCGTGAGCTGGTGTCCCGCCTGGCGGATGAGCGTATCCAGGAGATTATTCTGGCGATGGACCCGAATCTTGAGGGTGAGGCTACCGCAACCTACCTCTCGCGTATGCTCGTGCCGCTGGGTGTGCGTCTGTCGCGCCTGGCGTCGGGTCTTCCGGTCGGTGGCGATCTGGAGTACGCGGACGAGATTACCCTGGGCCGCGCGTTGGAGGGTCGCCGCGTCATTAGCGAGGGCACCGCGGCGGCGCATACTGCCGCCGAGGATTTTGAGCGCGTGACCCGTGAGGAGGAGCAGGAGCGTGAGCAGGCGGCTCAGGTTCAGGCTCAGGAGGCGAAGCAGAGTCGTCGCCGCTGGAATTCGAGCATGTTTGATGACTTGGACTCTGAGGATTCTGCCGTTTCCCGCACGGAGGCGCCCGCCGCTGAGGGTGTGCAGGGCACGGTGGATGAGCAGCTGATCGAGCGGGTCCTGCAGGAGGCTGAGGAATCCGGCAACAAGGAATCCGGTGCTGAGGGCTCCCCCACCGATTCTGGTGCAGGCTCTACACCTGAATTGGCAGAAGCAACCCCCGACCTGGGCGAAGACTCCGGCGAGGAGGCCCCGGCGAGCGCCGCCTCCGAACCCGCTTCCGACCCCACTGAGGCACCCGTAGCTGAGCAGGCGGAGGATGCTCCGGAAGTGTTCCGCACCCCGGACTATGAGGAGAAGATCCGCACTATTCAGAACGCCCCGTTGCGCACCCCGAAGCCGGATGTTCCGCCGCTGCCGGGTGTCACGTACGTGAACCCGTGGACTTAAAAACTAGCCTCCACGGGCGTGCTGTACCCGCCTCCGCGCCTTCGCCTCCATACCCTGCATCGCCACCGTGTAACACTACGTAATATTTCACGGAGCAATACATACGGGTGCACAGTTCGCCGCTTGCACTGAACGCCGTCTACTATAAATGAGGAGCCGGCGTCTGCCGGTGGCACACAAGTAACTGACCTGGAGAATTCTATGAGCCTGATCGTCCAAAAGTTCGGCGGTTCCTCCGTAGCGGATGCGGAGGGTGTCAAGCGCGTAGCCCGCCGCGTCGTGGACACTCAGAAGGCAGGTAACGATGTGGTCGTCGTGGTGTCCGCTATGGGCGACACCACCGATGAGTTGCTCGACCTTGCCGCAGAGGTCACCAGCAATGTCGTTCCCTCGCGTGAGCTGGACATGCTGCTGACCGCCGGTGAACGCATTTCGACCGCCGTCCTGTCGATGGCCATTAACGACCTGGGCGCTAAGGCGCAGTCCTTCACCGGTTCGCAGGCTGGCATGATTACCGACGGCGTGCACGGTTCGGCGCGCCTCGTGGAGGTTCGCCCCGATCGCATCCGTGAGTCCGTCGAGGCCGGAAATATCGCGATTGTGGCCGGTTTCCAGGGCATGAACCGTCAGAGTGGCGACATTACGACCCTGGGCCGCGGCGGTTCCGATACGACCGCCGTTGCGCTGGCCGCCGCGCTGAACGCCGATGTGTGCGAGATTTACTCGGACGTGGACGGCGTGTTCACCGCCGACCCGCGCATCGTGCCGACCGCGCACAAGCTGGATACCATCACCAGCGAGGAAATGCTGGAGATGGCGGCGAACGGTGCAAAGATTCTGCACCTGCGTAGCGTCGAGTATGCTCGTCGTTTTAACTTGAAGCTTCACGTGCGTTCTTCGTTCTCGGACCTTGAAGGCACTATCGTGGTTCCGGAGGAGTCCGCGGAACTGACCCCCATTCATCTGAAGGAGATTCCCTTGGAGCAGCCCCTGATTTCCGGTGTCGCGCACGATCGCACCCGCGCAAAGATTACCGTTGTTGGCGTTCCGGACGTTCCCGGTTCGGCCGCTAAGGTGTTCGGCCTGATTAACGAGGCGAAGGTGAACCTGGACATGATCGTTCAGAACGTTCCCACCGACCGCCCCGGCGTGACCGATATTTCCTTCACCCTGGATCAGGAGCAGGGCCCCACCGCGCTGAAGGCGCTGGAGGCTGCGCAGGCTGAGTTGGGTTTCCAGGAGGTTATTTACAACGAGTCGGTTGGTAAGCTGTCGCTGGTTGGCGCGGGCATGAAGACTAACACGGGTGTTTCGTTCACTTTCTTTGAGGCTCTGTCTGCTGCTGGCGTGAACATTGACATGATTTCAACGTCTGAGATCCGTATTTCGGTGATTACTGAGCTGAGCAAGCTGGATGAGGCTGTTCGCGCGGTGCACACTGCGTTCGGTCTGGACGCTGAGGGTGAGGCTACTGTTTACGGTGGTACTGGCCGCTAGGGTTTAGCTCGTTTGTGGGCTGTACGCTTCGGGAGGGGCGGTGCTGGTTTGATCCGGCACCGCCCCTCCCTTTTGTCTGTGTATAGGTGAAATAACTGAAACGCTTTACAGTTATTTCAGATAGGGGTAGGGTTGTATCAACCACAATGAGCCTCCAACCGAATGATATGCACCCCACCGACGTGGCATCTTCGGACGTTGACTCTGCCGGCAACAGCACCAAGGAGAAGATAATGACCACCACCCTAACCAACCCCCTGGAGGAAGATACCCTCAATCAGGCTCGCGCAGAGGCGCGGGAGATTCTCAAGAATTCTGAAGAAACCACCATTGAGCTGACCGTTTCGGGTCGAGAAAGCCAGCAGCTTGGCGACGCCCTTAACCAGGTCATTCAGCACGTCTTCCATGCCTTGGCTAACGGGCAGAGTATTGATGTTCAGCCTGTCCCCCAAGATTTGACGACGACCGTTGCGGCGCAGCGTATCGGTATTTCCCGCCCCACGCTCATGAAGGCTATTCGCTCTGGTGACCTCCCGGCGCATAAGGTGGGTAGCCACTTCCGTATCCGCACCGAGGATGCCGATGCTTTCCGTAAGGGACTTCTCAAGAAGACCGTTGCTCAGAAGGAGCAAGCTCTCAAAGAGCTCTGGGAACTCGAGGATGAACACGGTCTTGTTGACACCTTCACTGAATAAAGTAGTTTTACTTTCTGCCCTACCTTGTCGCGGCATCGTTTAGGCTAGAAGCATGAGTAGTGTTGTGTTTTCCCAGGTGATGGATGCCCGTCAATGGCGTGCCGCAGAGGCAGCACATGAGGCGCGTGCCGGCCGCTACGCCGACCCGTTTGCGCAGCGTCGCGCCCGCCACGAAGTGCACCCCGTGGAAGATTTCCTCTTCACCTACTACACGCTCAAGCCCGGCCAGTTCAAGCGCTGGCACCCCGGCGCCGGCATCATTCTGCTGGATGCGCCCGAGCGCACCTCCTGGCGTTTCTACCGGCATGCAACCGAGCAGGAGCTCCTTGACGCTGGCTGCACCCCGCAGGTGGCGCGTGCCCAGGCGGATGCAGCCTCCGCCGTCACGGTGGACGTCACCGATTTTGTGGAGCGCCGCGCTACCGCCCTCGCCTTCACCCACGAGATCCTGCGCAACACCGCCGCGAAGAAGGGGCAGTTCGGTTGCTTCGGCATGCACGAGTGGGCGATGGCGTACAAGTCAGTGGAGAACAACATCCGCCACGACTACCTGGAACTGCGCCTGGGCGCGGAGGGTACGGACCGCGTGGTGGAGGAGCACCGCATCCGCTGCTCGCACTTTGATGCGTTCCGTTTCTTCATGCCGCAGGCGGCACCGATGAACGAACTGCAGCCGACCCGCGAGACGCAGCGTGTGCTGGAGCAGCCCGCGTGCCTGCACGCGAATATGGACGTGTACAAGTGGGCGTACAAGCTGCTACCTCTGGTTGATTCAACCCTGGTCATGGATTGTTTCGACCTGGCGTGGGATGCGCGCGAGCTGGACATGCGCGCCGCCCCCTACGATATTCGCGACTGGGGGTACGAGCCGATTCCAGTGGAGACGACCGAGGGCAAGGCTGAATACGTACGCATTCAGCGTGAGCTGTCGGAGCGTTCCATTGGGCTACGTGAGCGCCTGCTTGCGGTGTGCGAGCGCTATCTTCCGCCCCTCGAGGCGTAAAAGACGTGATTCGAGCCTCTTAGAGTATCCACCAACCGAACGCATACCCCCGTTACGGTCGTTAGTACGGTAAGATGAGATACGGCTCATACAGAACCCACGCACCCAAGGAGTGCCCACACATGGCCCGTATTGTTGTTGATGTTATGCTCAAGCCCGAAATTCTTGACCCGCAGGGTAAGGCTATTTCTCACGAGCTGCCCCGTATCGGCGTTGATTCCTTCGTGGATGTTCGCCAGGGTAAGCGCTTCGAGCTGACCGTCGAGGGTGAGGCTACTGAGGAGCACCTCGCAGCTGCCCGCAAGGCTGCTGAAGAGCTGCTGTCGAACCCTGTCATCGAAGACGTTGTGAACGTTTCGGTTCTGGAGGACTAATACCTATGGCAGAGTCCCTCGCACCTACTGAAGTCCCCCTGGTTGGCGACTTTTCTACTTACTCCCCGAACCCCGCTTTCGCTGATGCACGCGTTGGCGTGGTGACTTTCCCCGGCACCCTGGATGACCGTGACGCTGCGCGTGCTGTCCGTCTGGCTGGCGGTACCGTCGTTGAGCTGTGGCACGACGACGCTGATTTGAAGAACGTTGATGCCGTCATTATTCCTGGCGGTTTCTCCTACGGTGACTACCTGCGTGCTGGCGCTATTGCTGCGAAGGCTCCCGTGATGCGTTCGGTGATTGATGCCGCTAACGCTGCTGGTACCTCCGGTTCCGCTCCCCTGCCTGTTCTGGGTATTTGCAATGGTTTCCAGATTCTGACTGAGTCTCACCTGCTGCCCGGTTCGATGATTAAGAACGATCACCGCAAGTTCATTTGCCGTGACCAGATTCTGCGCATTGAGAATAACTCCACCTCCTGGACGAGCAACTATGCTGCTGGCCAGGAGATTGTTGTCCCTCTGAAGAACCAGGACGGTCAGTATGTTGCTGACCAGAAGACTCTGGAGGCGCTGGAGGCTGAGGGTCGCGTGGTGTTCCGCTACGTTGGTTTCAACCCGAACGGTTCCCGTAACGACATTGCTGGTATCAGCAATGAGCGCGGTAACGTGGTCGGTCTGATGCCGCACCCGGAGCACGCTGTGGAGCCTGGCTTCGGTCCTTCCTCTTCTGGTTTTGGTGAGGTTTCTCTGCGCGGTGGCGCCGATGGTCTCGGCGTGTTCACCTCCGTTCTTGCCAACCTGATTAACGCCCGCTAACGCACGACAAGGATTCTAAGAAGTTATGAGCGAAAAGCAGTTTAACCTCGACACCGTCGAGCACGCGGCGGCAACCCCGGACACCGAACTCCCCTGGGCTGAGCTGGGCCTGAAGGAGAACGAGTTCGAGGATATTAAGGAGATTCTTGGTCGCCGTCCTACCGCGGCTGAGCTGGCAATGTACTCGGTCATGTGGTCCGAGCACTGCTCCTACAAGTCTTCTAAGGTTCATCTGAAGCAGTTCGGTGCGAAGGTCACCGATGAGATGAAGAAGGACCTGATGGTCGGTATCGGTGAGAACGCCGGTGTGACCGATATTGGTGACGGCTGGGCTGTTACCTTCAAGATTGAGTCCCACAACCACCCCTCGTACGTGGAGCCCTACCAGGGTGCTGCGACCGGTGTGGGCGGTATTGTGCGTGACATTATTTCCATGGGTGCACGCCCGATTGCTGTGATGGATCCGCTGCGTTTCGGCGCGATTGATCACCCGGACACCGCCCGCGTTATTGGCGGCGTGGTTGCCGGTATTGGTGGTTACGGTAACTCCCTGGGCCTGCCGAACATCGGCGGCGAGGTTGAGTTCGACTCCTGCTACCAGGCAAACCCGCTGGTCAACGCACTGGCTGTGGGCATTATGCGCCACGAGGATATCCGCCTGGCGAACGCATCGGGCGTGGGCAACAAGGTTGTTCTGTTCGGTGCGCGCACCGGTGGCGACGGCATCGGCGGTGCGTCGGTGCTGGCGTCCGAGTCTTTCGATGACACCAAGCCTTCGAAGCGTCCTGCCGTTCAGGTGGGCGACCCCTTCGCTGAGAAGGTTCTGATTGAGTGCTGCCTGGAGCTGTTCAAGGGCTCCGTGGTGGAGGGTATTCAGGACCTGGGTGCTGCGGGTATTTCCTGCGCAACCAGCGAGCTGGCTTCTAACGGTGAGGGCGGCATGCACGTGGACCTGACCAAGGTTCTGCTGCGTGACCCCACCCTGACCCCGGGCGAGATTCTGATGTCTGAGTCTCAGGAACGCATGATGGCTGTGGTCTCCCCCGAGAACGTGGAGCGCTTCGAAGCGATCATGAACAAGTGGGGCGTGGAGTACTCCTTCCTCGGTGAGGTCACCAACTCTGGCCGCCTGGTCATCGAGTGGGACGGCGAGGTCATCGTGGATGTTGACCCCCGCACTGTTGCACACGACGGCCCGACTTACGAGCGTCCTTACGCACGCCCGGAGTGGCAGGATGACGTTCAGGCTAACCACTTCACCGGTTCGGCTGCTGACGATTCCCGCCCGCGCGGTAAGGAGCTGGGCGAGGCAATCAAGGCGTTCATGGCGTCCCCGAACATGTGCTCCAAGTCCTGGATCACTAACCAGTACGACCGCTACGTTCAGGGCAACACCGCCCTGTCCATGCCGGACGACGGCGGTGTGGTGCGCGTGGACGAGAACACCAACCTCGGTGTTGCTCTGGCGACCGACGCCTCCCCTCGTTTCACCTACCTGGATCCGTACGAGGGTGCTCGCGCGTCCTTGGCTGAGGCGTACCGTAACGTTGCGACCGTTGGTGCACGCCCCGTGGCTGTGTCTGACTGCCTGAACTTCGGTTCTCCCGAGGATCCGGATGTCATGTGGCAGTTCGCTGAGGCTGTTCGCGGCCTGGCTGATGGCTGCATGGAGCTGGGTGTTCCGGTGACCGGCGGTAACGTGTCCCTGTACAACCAGACCGGTGGCAAGGCTATTAACCCGACCCCCGTGGTCGCGATGATGGGCGTGATGGATGACGTCACCCGCCGCACCCCGTCGGGTTGGGCTCCTGAGCATGACGGTCAGGCTATCTACCTGCTGGGTACCACTCGCGATGAGCTGGACGGCTCCGAGTGGGCTCGCTTCAAGGGTCACCTGGGCGGTCAGCCGCCGAAGGTTGATCTGGCTCTGGAGCGTCAGCTGGGTGACATGCTGGTGAACATGTCTCGTGACGGCATGATTGATGCTGCACACGACGTGGCTGCCGGCGGTCTGGCTGCAACTCTGGTTGAGGCTTGCCTGCGTTTCAACACCGGTGCCCGCATTGGTCTGGGTGAGGTTGCTGAGCGTGACGGTCTGGACCTGTTCACTCTGCTGTTCTCGGAGTCCCTGGGCCGCGTTGTGGTTTCGGTTCCGCGTTCTGAGGAGGTGCGCTTCAAGGATATGTGCACCGCTCGCCAGTTCCCCTTCGCACGTATTGGTGTGGTGGATGCTGAGTCGAACGCTCTGGACTTCCAGGATGAGGTTTCCATTGACCTGGATGAGTTGCGTGCAGCTCACGAGGGCACTCTTGCAGCTCACTTCGGTGAGGTTGCGAAGGGCTAGTCTTCGACTAGTTTGAGACTAACGCCGAAAGGGGCGGATGCTTGTGAAAGCATCCGCCCCTTTTGTTATGCCCGCTGGCTTGTGCGTTGAGCGGTGAGAGGTTGTGCGTTGAGGCGTTCTGTTTATGCGCGTTCTGGGTTTATGCCTCGGCGACCTTGCGTCCCAGCTGCGCGAACAGGGAGGCGTTAATGCGGAAGCCTTCGATGCATTCTTCGATGAGGGCTTCGCGCTGTTCGTCGGTCAGGGGTGCGTTGTCGAGCAGTTCGCGGTAGCCGTCCTTAAAGACCTTGGGCTTGGGCAGTTCGGTGAAGCGGTACATGCTCAACGCTTCGGCGGGGATGCCGTAGTGGCGGGTGACGAGCGCTGCGACTGCCTGGCCGCCAGAGAGGTCGCCTAGGTAGCGCAGGTAGTGGTGTGCGAGGTAGCGTTCGGGGGAGTTGATGGTAGCGCGGATGCGCTCTACGTATTCTGCGGTTGCGGGCAGGGGCGCGTCGATGTCGCCTTCCTGGCCGAGTGCGCGGATGTCTGCGCGGATGTATTCTGCGCGGTCGAGGCCGGGGTGGGTGAAGGGTTCGGTAATGGGGCTGGGTTCTGCGCGGTAGTGTTCGGAGACTGCTTCGAGTGCTTCGTAGATGTGCACGTACTGGTTGATGAGGCACAGGTATGCCTCGGTGTTGAGGGAGCCGCCCATGAGGTCTTCCATGAAGGTGGAGTGTTCGGCGTTGTCGTGGACGTGCTTGGTGCTTTCCTTCAGGCGTGCAGAGAAGCGTTCCTGGGTGGTTTCGGGGGCGGTAATAGTCATGGTGAGTTCCTAAAGTGGCTTGTGGGTGAACAATAAATGTTTTAGTGACACGATGTCACCAAAACCTGTTAATGACATATTGTCACCAAAAACCGGTTTTGGCAATAGCTCTCACAAAAAATTTGCTAAGGTAAACCTCATACACAAGTCACCCTAGGCATTAAGTTACACAAACATAGGCTAATAGGGCTAGACTTGATACGAACACCACAATCACAAAATTCAAGGAGACACCGAATGTCTACCCCCTCTCTCACCAAGCGCACTTGGGCGTTCTTGGCTTCGGCAACCATCGGCCTCAGCGGCGTCGCTGGCGTACCCGCAGCCTTCGCAGCTGAAACCAACTCCCACGTCAGCGCCGGTGAGGTAACCGCAGCCTCAGAGCAGAGCCTGCAGGACGTCACCGTCAACTGGGGCCTGAAGAAGTCCTTCCGCTCCTACATCAACGGTCCCTTCTCCCAGGGCTCCCAGGAACTGACCGGCGTCACCACCAACGAAGACGGCTCCTACCACTTCACCTCCGCCGAAGGCACCGTAGCCAACGGCGAATACTCGGTCACCTTCACCGGCTCCTCGATTCACTACACCGCACACCACGGCCTGCTGGAAGTCATCATCTCCGACCTCTCCGTCACCATTAAGGACGGCGTGGGCACCGTGCGCGCCAACGTTCAGTCGCGCCCCTACAACGGCAACACCACCCCGAACGACCTGGTCGAAACCAAGAACATGACCCTCGGCACTTTCAACGCCTCCGGCCTGAAGGTTGAAGGTAACACCATCACCCTGCCCAGCGTTGACGAGGAAAACGGCACCCGCGTCAAGCTTTCCGAAGAGGCAACCGGCGCCTTCGCGGGCTTCTACAAGGCAGGTCAGGAGCTGGATGCGCTCGGCTTCTCCGCAACCATCGTGACCAAGGAAGCACCCGCGCCGAGCCCTGAGCCCAGCACTGAACCCAGCGCCAAGCCGACTGCTGCGCCGACCGCAGAGCCTTCCTCCGCACCGACCAGCGAGGCACCCAAGCCCGCAGAGCCCACTTCTGCAGCGCCGAGCGCAGCCCCCACCTCCGCTGCACCCTCTTCCCCCGCCGCAACCACCGAGCCCAAGCGTGAAGAAAAGGTCACCGGCAACGTCGTCGAGTCCGGCACCCTCAGCTGGGATATCCGCGAGTCCTTCCTGAAGTACCTGACCGGCTTCGCGCACGGCTCCGTGAACGTTGAGGGCATGGAGAAGACCGCGGCTGGCGGCTTCAAGTACACTCAGGCATCCGGCGTGTACAACCCCGAGACCAAGACCGGTCAGATCAACTTCGCGGGCACCGCAGAGTTCACCGGACACAACGGTCAGCTCAAGAGCACCATCAAGAACATGCGCCTGGTCGTCGTCAACGGCAAGGGCACCCTGGTCGCTGATGTTGACGCGCTGACCCGCGACGGCAAGTCCGTTTCTAAGACCGGCCTGGCTATCGCCGAGGTGGACCTCTCCGGCGCGAGCGTGAAGGACGGCGTCTTCTCGGCGCAGAACGCAGCAGTCGCGCTCACCGCTGAAGGTTCTGAGGTGCTCTTCGCCGGCCAGTACCGCGGTGCCGACAACGCCATGGCACCGCTGAACTTCTCCGTAAAGCTCAGCGAGCAGACCGCGGAGAACACCGTTGAGGTTCCCCGTATCTCTGAGAACAAGTCCTCCGATAACTCCGGCGCTAACGGCTCCGGTTCTAATGGTTCGGCAGGCACCTCCGGCAGCGTCTCTAACGGCGGTTCCTCCTCGAACGGTTCTGTCAGCAACAACCCGGCACAGCCGGTCTGCGTACCCGTCACCCGCACCCGCGAGGTGCAGGAGCAGGGCGCATCCGACGGCACCATTAAAAGCGCAAACCTTGGCTGGGGCGTGCGTGATTCCTTCCGCAACTACGTGCGCGGCGGCATCGCGAACGGTAGCTGGGAGCTGAACGGCACCTCTTACTCTTCGGATGCGTTCAACTGGTCTAACGGCACCGGCACCTTCAAGGATGGTAAGGGTTCCATCTCCTTCAGCGGTTCGGTTCGTTTCACCGGTCACCACGGCATTCTGGACACCACCATTGCGAACCCGCGCCTTGAGATTAACGGCAATTCCGGCACTCTCTACGCGACCATGAACAGCAATGACCCCTCCGGCAAGGCAACTAACTACGGTGAGGTGGCACTGCTGAAGGTGGATCTTTCGGGTCTGCAGAGCTCCTCTGACGCTGTGAGCGTCAACGGTGCGGCAACCACCCTGACCGCTGAGGGCGCGAAGGCGTTCGCTGGCTTCTACGACGCCGGTAAGGACATGGCTCCGCTGAGCTTCTCCGCGGCGATTAACGGCGCGAAGACCACCACCAAGACCGTGTCCGAGACCGTCTACGAGGGTGAGGGTTGCGACCCGGTCACCGGCAAGCCTCTGGCTTCCACCGGCGCCTCCGGTGTTGAGGGCACCCTGGTTGCAGGCTTTATCGCTGTTGCAGCCGGTGCGGGTACCGTCGTGTACACTCGCCGCCGCAAGAAGGCATAACGGCACCTCACGAGCATGCCCACACTGTCGGCTCGCCCGTGAGACTCAACCATGAGGTTCACCGGTGAGCCGACACGGTCCGTGCGGGGGTGCAGATTTTCACTGCACCCCCGCTTCAGGTGCCAGGTTTTACCCCGGCGCCTACCCCAGTTTTTCTAGCTTCCCTTTTCTGCGAGACTACAATTTCTGCGAGACGACGATGTTTTCTTCCATTTCTTCTTCTGTCCTGAACCGCCGCGATGCAGTGAAGTATGCGGCGTTCTCCATCACTTCCGCTTTTCTGCTGAGCTCTTGCGGTGTGGGTACTCAGAACCCGGCCGCTTCTTCAAGCACTTCGCAGGCTGTGGTGGATGAGCAGAGCACCCGCACCGTTTTGGAGAACCTTGCCGATCAGCTGCGTTCTTCTATTGCCCCTAACCAGAAGGCTCTGCGAGGCCCCAATAGCGCCGCAGATACCCCCGAAATTCAGCCGATGGTCGATACCCCCACTCCGGCTTTCCCCGTGACGTTCAAGGACTTCAATGGCACCGAGGTGACCGTTAAGTCCGCTGACCGTGTGCTGGCGCTGGACCTGTACGGCACTCTGGCTCAGCAGATGATTGCGCTGGGTCTGGGCGGTCGCCTGGTCGGTCGTGTCACCTCCTCGACTGAGCAGTCGCTGGCTCATCTGCCGCTGGTGACCCAGAACGGTCACGACCTGAACGCTGAGGCGATTCTGGCGACCTCCCCGGACCTGGTGCTGTGGGATAAGAGCAACGGCCCGATTGAGATTGTGGATCAGCTGCGCGCTGCGGGTGTGACCGTGGTGGTCTTCGATCATGAGCGTCGTATGGATAAGATCATTCCGCAGCTCAAGGCTGTTGCGCAGGCGCTGGGTGTTCCGGAGGCGGGCGAGCAGGTTGCTGCCCGCGTGCAGAAGGACCTGGATTATGCCCTGCAGGTGCTCAAGGACGTTGCCCCGAAGGGTGAGCAGCAGGTGTCGTTCGCATTCTTATACGTGCGCGGTACCGCTGGCGTGTTCTTCGTGCTCGGCAAGGGTTCGGGCGCTGACGATTTGATTCAGGCTATTGGCGGCAAGGATGTGGCGTCTGAACAGAACGCGACGAATATTATTCCGGCGACCAGTGAGGCGCTGGTGAAGCTGAACCCGGACGTCATTCTGACCATGAGCGGCGGCATTAAGTCCACCGGTGGTTTGGATGGTTTCTTGGCTCGCCCGGGTGTGGGTGAGACGACTGCCGGTAAGAATAAGCGCATTATCGATATGGGTGACGGCCAGATTCTGTCCTATGGCCCGAATACTCCGGCAGTGTTGCTCTCGCTCGCTAAGGCTGCGTACTCCACTCCTGCGGGGGGCCAGTAGTGGCTGCCGTGAAGAGTGCGGCGGGTGCGCGGGATTATCGTGCTTCACGTCGGCGTCGTGCCGGTCTGACGTTTACGTTTTTGGCGGTGGCACTGTGCGTTGTGATGGTGCTGTCTGCGGGTTTGGGTCAGTACAATATCCCGACTGATCAGGTGGTTGCTTCTGTGGGCCGCCGCCTGGGTCTTGCGCCGGAGAACCCGGCGATGCAGATGGCGGATAGCACTCTGTGGAATATCCGTTTCCCGCGTGTGCTGTTGGGTGTGCTGGTGGGTGCCGCTTTGGGTACTTCCGGTGCGGTGATGCAGTCGGTGTTTGGTAACCCGTTGGCTGAGCCGGGCGTGATTGGTGTTTCCTCGGGTGCGGCGGTTGGCGCGTGTTTGTCGATTGTGTTGAACCTGCAGTTCTTCGGTATTTTCACGACTCCTGCATTCGCGTTTGTGGGTGCGTTGGCGGCTACTGCGCTGGTGTATTTCCTGTCGCGTTCTTCGGGTCGTGCGAAGGTCCTGTCGATGATTTTGACGGGTATTGCGGTGACCGCGGTGGCGAATGCGATTATTGCGTTCCTCATGTTTATTGCTGATACGACGAGCCGTGATCAGATTGTGTTCTGGCAGATGGGTTCGCTGAACGGCTCCACGTGGAAGGCTGTGGCGAGCGTGTGGCCGGTTATTCTGATCGGCTTGCTGGCGTGTTTTGTGATGGCGTCTTCGCTGGATGTTCTGGCGTTGGGTGAGCGTGCGGCGCAGCATTCGGGCGTGAACGTGGAGCGTCTGCGTGCGGTGTCTATTGCGGCGACGGCTTTGTTGACGGGTGCTGCGGTGGCGTATGCGGGCATTATTGCGTTTATTGGCCTGATTATTCCTCACCTGTTGCGCATGATTTTGGGTCCGTCGAATCGTGTGTTGTTGCCGGCTTCGGCATTGGGTGGCGCGCTGTTGATTGCGCTGTCTGATTTGGGTGCGCGTACGCTGGTGCCGTTTGCTGATTTGCCGATTGGTATTTTTACGGCTTTGGTGGGCGGCCCGACGTTCTTCGTGTTGTTGCGTCGTTCCCTGGGTCAGGGCGGAGGTGCTTCGTGAGTGAGTTGTTGAGCCTGTCCGGTGTGTGTTTTAACGCTGGTGGGCGTCAGATTTTGAATGATGTGTCTCTGTCTGTTGCTGCGGGCGAGGTTGTGTCGCTGATTGGTCCTAATGGTGCCGGTAAGTCGACTCTGTTGGGTGTGATTGCTGGTGATATTGCGCCCAGTGGCGGTGAGATTCTGTTGGATGGCACCCCTCTGGGTTCGATTCCTGCCCGTCAGATGGCGCGTCAGCGTGCGATGCTGTTGCAGAAGTTGAATGTGGCGTTTTCGTACACGGTGCATGAGGTGGTTCAGATGGGCCGTACCCCGTGGAAGGGCACGGAGCGCGCTGAAGAGGATGACGCCGTGGTTGCTTCGATGATGGAGCGTACGTCGGTGACTCATTTGTCGGATCGCGATATTACGACTCTGTCCGGTGGCGAGAGTGGTCGTGCGCATTTGGCGCGTGTGTTTGCTCAGCAGACTCCGCTGATTCTTTTGGATGAGCCGACTGCGGCGTTGGATATTACGCATCAGGAGCAGACGTTGCGGGTGAGCCGCGAGTTGGCTGCTGAGGGTGCTGCAGTGTTGACGGTGCTTCATGACTTGGATGTGGCCGCTGCGTATTCTGACCGTATGGTGTTGTTGCGTGGTGGTGAGGTGGTTGCTTCGGGTGCCCCTGAGCAGGTGTGTTCGGCGGAGTTGTTGTCTGAGGTGTATCAGCATCCGATTGAGGTGTTGAGGCATCCGGTGACGAATCGTTTGTTGATTCTGCCGGAACGCTGATTCTGCCGGAGCGTTGAGTTTGCTGACGCGCTGATTTTATGGGGCGTTAGCGACCCATTCCGCAAACACTTTCCACATCAAAATATGCCAGTATTCGTATATATTAAATCTCCGTTCTGGAATGACTGTAACTATCAGCTCATTACAGGGCGGAGATTATCTTTATCCCCTTCTGCACGGATACACTGAAAGGTAGTGTCCGCAATACTGAACTCTATTCAGTTCAGCATTCCATCCATTCGAGAAAGAGACCCCCGCATGGATCCTCAGCAGAAAACGGCAGCGCCTGCCGTTGCCGGCTACATTCCCGAATATTCTGAAACACCGCATAGCGGATCTTTCGATATTGCCCAGCACGGTTTGAGCAGCGATGATGTTGCTCGCCTGACTGCTGAGGGTAGGGTCAATACCCAGAACAATAAGTCTTCTCGCACGCTGTGGAGCATTATGCGTGCGCACCTGTTCACGGTCTTCAACTTTGTGTTGGGTGCCTGTGGTGCCGTAGTGATCATGTACCAGCGTTGGGCTGATCTGCTCTTCCTGGCGGCTGTTATCGCTAACGTGGTGATTGGTTTTGTGCAGGAGTACAAGGCGAAGCTTGAGCTGGACCGCATCTCCCTGCTGGACCGCTCCCCCGCTACTGCCGTGCGTGACGGCAAGAGCGTTGAAGTTCCGATGGAGCAGCTGGTTGAGGGTGACGTTGTCATCCTCAAGCGCGGCGATCAGGTTCCGGCGGATGCTGTTGTACTCACCTCCGATTCTTTGGAGCTGGACGAGTCCCTGCTGACCGGTGAGAACGACCCGATTGCTAAGCGCCCCGGCGATATGGTGCTGTCGGCGTCGAGTGTGCTGGGTGGTACCGGCCGCGTCCTGCTCTCTCACGTGGGCGCGAATTCTCGTGCAAGCAAGATTTCTGATGAGGCGCGCCAGTTCTCGCGTATTCAGTCTGAGCTGCGTGATGCGTTGAACCGTGTGGTCCGCTGGATTACGGTGGGCCTTGCGGTCATTATTCCTGTGGTGTCGTGGGGTCAGATTCAGGCGGCTGGTGGCCTGGAGACCGTGCAGCAGAACCACCTGTGGGAGCAGGTTTCTATTGCTGTGGTGTCCTCGGTTGCTTCGATGATTCCGCAGGGTCTGGCGCTGATGACTACTCTGGCGTTTGCGGCGGCGGCTGTGGCGCTGGGCCGTAAGCACAACATCCTGGTGCAGGAGCAGCCTGCGGTTGAGGTTCTGGCTCGTGTGGATGTGGTCTGCTTCGATAAGACCGGCACCCTGACTGAGGGTGGCGTGATTTTTGATTCGGTGCGCCCGCTGGACACCGTTGCTGAGGCTGAGGGCCCGGATGCTGACTCGGCGGAGCACACTTCTTGGCGTGCTTCTCTGCCTGCCGGCTGGAATGAGGCGCTGGCATGGTTTGGTCACGATGAGAACGCGAACCCGACCGCTGCGGCTCTGACCGGTGGCTTCCCGGATGCTTCTTCGGCGTCGGTGAGCGGTATTGTGCCGTTCTCCTCGGCTCTGCGTTTTAGCGCGATTGAGTTTAAGGATTCGGGTGCGTGGCTTCTGGGCGCTCCGGAGGCGCTTCTCGCCAAGGGCACCGCTGAGCGTGAGCGTGCCGCCGAACTGGCGGCGCTGGGTCTGCGCACGATGGTTTTGGCGCATGCTTCTGCGGTGGTTCGCAACGAGAAGGATGAGCCGATCCAGAAGATCCCGTCGGATGCTGCCCCGGTTCTGTTCGTGATTTTCCGTGAGAATGTGCGAGCGGACGCGCCTGAAATTGTGGAGTATTTCCACCGTCAGGGTGTGACTCTGAAGGTCTTCTCGGGTGATAATCCGTTCACTGTGGCTGCGGCTGCGAAGACTGCGGGCATGGATACGTCTGCGGGCGCGGTTGATGCGTCGACTCTGCCTGAGGACGGTCCGGAGCTTGCGGAGGCTGCGGTTACTCACAATATTTTCGGTCGTGTATCGCCCGAGCAGAAGAAGAACATGGTGATTGCCCTGAAGGAGCGCGGCCATGTGGTGGCGATGACCGGTGACGGCATTAACGACGCTCTGGCGCTTAAGCATGCAAGCTTGGGTATTGCGATGGGTAACGCGGCTCCTGCGACGAAGGCTGTTTCTCGCCTGGTTCTGCTGGACGGTAAGTTCTCGTCTCTGCCGGCTGCGCTGGAGCAGGGCCGTCAGGTCATTACGAACATTGAGATGGTGGCGAACCTGTTCTTGACGAAGACTGGTTTCGCGATTCTTCTGGGCGTTCTGTTCAGCCTCTTCGGTTTGACTTTCCCGTTCTTGCCGCGTCAGTACTCGACTGCGGACTTCTTGATTGTGGGTGCGTCGTCCTTCGCGTTGACTCTGTTGCCGAATTCGCGCCGTTACGTGCCGGGCTTCTTGCGCCGCGTGCTGAATTACACGGTTCCGAACTCGATTATTGTGGTTGCGATGCTGTTGGCGGTGACATTCACGGCTCGTGGCATGGGTGTTGAGGATATCCGTCAGATTCAGACGGCTTCGTTCATCACCCTGGTGATGATGGGTCTGTGGAACTTGGCTGCGGTGGCTCGTCCGTTCAACCGTGCTCGTGTTCTGCTGTTTGGTGCGTTGCTGGCGGTGTTCTTCGCGGCGTTGTTCGTGCCGATTCTGGTGGAGTACCACCAGTTCGTTACTGTGCTTCCGCATCTGCTGTG
Organism: Rothia sp. HMSC064F07; assembly: GCF_001837265.1. NCBI lineage: Bacteria > Bacillati > Actinomycetota > Actinomycetes > Micrococcales > Micrococcaceae > Rothia > Rothia sp. HMSC064F07. The sequence goes on from NZ_KV831918.1 coordinate 69,774, forward strand.
GACGGCTCTGGGCGCCGGTGCTCTGGGTGCCGCGCTGATTGAGGTGAATGCGCATCGTAATCGCCGTTGGCAGAAGCGTAATTACCCTGAGCTGGAGGTTGCTCCGCTGAATTTCTTCCCGGCTAAGTAGTTAGTCGGAAGGTAGCTGCTTCGGTAGCGTGTGGGCCCCGTATCCTGTGGATGCGGGGCCCTTTCGTGTCTTCGCAAGCATCCCCTCCGTAGTGTTCCGGAATCAGCCGGAGTACTCCTACTAGCAGCACCGAGGGTGTGTCTCAGCTATCACTTGGGTGAAACATTTAACAGCTTCTGATAGCTTTTGCCTCTCACCTTGCTCTTAACCTGGGAAAACCCTTAGAGTTACAGGGAACTATTTGAGAAGGGAAACCTTCTTCAGGGTTGTTACTGGTTTGGCAGGCAAGACCTGAGTTACTCAACACCGTATGGGACGGCAGCATATATCTGCCGAGAATCCCCTCTATTTGCTGTACCGAAGCTCCATAGTGGGCACGAGTGTAGTGCTTCCGGTGGTCGAGAGACTCGGGTCTTTTGTGTTTTCTGGCCGTGTTTTCCGGGGCTTTTTCGGCCACCGCAACGTCAGGTAGGCACAGCCTCCGGCAACAACCGCATAGACATTGACCGCATATCTAAGGAAGTATCGTGAATAACCGCGAACTTGGCGAGAAGATTCTTGACGGCCTGGGTGGCCCCGAGAACATCGCGCACATTACTCACTGTGCAACCCGCCTTCGTGTCACTCCTGTGTCTAACGATGCAGTGCAGAACAAGAAGATTGAGAGCCTGCCCGGCGTTCTCTCTGTGATTGAGCAGTCCGGCCAGACTCAGGTTGTTCTGGGCGATCGCGTTGAGGCTGTGTACAACGAGATCAACGCTCTGCCTTCTATGTCCGGCCACGCTGAGGGTGACACCAAGGTTGAGGCTGAGGGCAAGAAGTCTGGCTGGCTTACCAACGTCTTCGACGTTCTGTCTGACTCCTTCCGTCCTCTGCTGTGGGCACTTCTGGGTACCTCGATGATTCTGACCCTGATTGTGTTCCTGCAGCAGCTGGGCTTCTTCGGCCAGTACACTGACTTGACCGGTCAGAGCGTGAACATTGACATCATTAACGGTGCTCGTGTGGCTGACCCCGAGGCTGCTAAGGCGCTGAACACCCAGTGGATGCAGCAGTTTGCTTTCTGGTACATCCTGAAGGCTGCTTCGCTGTCGGTTCTGAACTTCATGCCTATCATGCTGGGTGCTACCGCTGCTAAGCGTCTGGGCGCGAACATGTGGGTTGGTGCGGCTATCCCCGCTGCACTGATGACCGGTACCTTCACCGATCTGACCGCTCTGGCTGACCCCGCCACCAAGATTCTGAACGTTCCGTTCTTCGGTATGGATCTGCCGCTGTACGCATTCAGCTACACCGGTCAGGTCTTCCCCCCGCTGCTGGCTGTTGCTCTGCTGGCTCCGTTTGAGCGCTTCCTGAAGAAGGTTATTCCTTCGATGCTGCAGATGGTGTTCGTGCCGATGATTTCGGTCATCGTTCTGGTTCCGGTGACCGCGTTCCTGGTTGGCCCCATCGGTATCGGTGTTGCTATGGGCATCTCTGACTTCCTGAAGATGGTTAACGACCAGGCTCCGGCTCTGGTTGGTGCTCTGATTGCTGGCCTGTACCTGTTCATGGTTCCGCTGGGTCTGCACTGGCCGCTGAACGCTGTCATGATTAACAACCTGCAGACCATGGGTACTGACTTCATTCAGTCCCCGATGGGTGCTTACAACTTCGCTGTGTTCGGTGTTGTGACCGGTGTGGCTATTAAGGCTAAGCACGACCGCGAGCTGCGCCAGACCGCTGTTGGTGCGTCGATGTCCGGTCTGCTCGGTGGTATTTCCGAGCCGTCCCTGTACGGTGTTGTGCTGCGTTACAAGCGCGTGATCCCGATTATTCTGGTTCCCGCTGTTATTGGTGGCGCTACCATTTCCTTCCTGGGCGTTAAGTCCTACGCGTTCGCGTTCACTTCGCTGCTGTCGATTCCGGCTATGCAGCCCTCGTACCTGTACGTGATTGGTCTGGCTATTGCGTTCTTCGGCGCTATGACCGGTGTTCTGCTGTTCGGTTACGAGTCGAAGGCTGACGCTGTAAGGCACGCTGCGGAGCGTAAGGCTGAGGATGCTGAGGCCGCTCCTAAGGCTGAGGCTGTTGCCGCTAAGGCTGCTCCGGCTGCTGCCGCTACTGCGACCGCTGCTGCTGCACCCGCTGCTTCCGCTGGTGAGGTCATTGAGCTGCACGCTCCGATTGAGGGTACTGCTGTTGCTCTGTCTGATGTTCCGGACCCGATTTTCGCTGCAGGCAAGCTGGGCGAGGGTGTGGCGATTGAGCCGACCGGTACCACTGTCGTTGCTCCCGCAGCCGGTAAGGTTGCTGCAACCTACCCCTCGGGCCACGCTGTGGGTCTGAAGCTGGAGAACGGCATTGAGCTGCTGATTCACGTTGGTCTGGATACCGTGAACCTGGACGGTAAGGGCTTCAGCGTGAAGGTTGCTAAGGGCGATGTTGTTGCTGCTGGCGACGCTCTGATTGAGTTCGATCCTGAGGTTATCAAGGAGGCGGGTTACCCGCTGATTACCCCGGTTATCGTGACCAACACCCGCAAGTTCGCTGAGGTGAAGGGTCTGCCGGGCGTTGCTCACCAGAACCTGAGCACTGTCCTGAAGGTGACCACTAAGTAGTTCGCTTTATAGGCTCTAAGGGGCCCCACCATTGTGGTGGGGCCCCTTTCCTTATGCCCTGTTTCCTGATGTGCTGATTCTTTGAGCCGGGTTTGCTGGGCAGGGTTTGCTGGGGTTTAGGCACTACCCTGGGGTATTTCTGCTAATGTAAGAATACGCTCAACAAGGAAGTTCTCAAGTGATAGGGAGTACGATGATGTCTTCTGATACTAGGACATGGGATACCGGAGCGTGGGAAGAGCAGCAAAAAGAGCTACGCGCTCTTTCTCCTGTTCGGCGGCTGATGCGCCGGCTCAATCTTGAGGCGCTCGTCTATGAGTCCGCGCCGTTTCCGGTTCTGTTGCGTAAGCTCTCCGCGCTGATTCCAGCCTGCCTTCTGTGGTGGGTTATCTACGAGCCGCACCGGCTTGCTTCCTCCACCAGCCTCCCCGAGGGTACTCACGCTATTACACTGCTCCCCGGAGCCTGGGGTGACCCCGCTACGGGGGCTTATGGAGGTCTTCCTGAGCTACCGGGGGTCCTCGTGCGCTGGGTGCTGTGCATCGCGGCAATGGTGGCTGTCGTTCATGTCTGCGGCGTCAAGGCGAAGGGTCAGAGCTTCACCATTCCTCACGATGCCCGTTCACGGCTGATTGCTCTGATGCAGGCTCTCGGCATTTTCGGTGCCTTCGCTCTGGTGGTCTGGATTGAGTACATGATGACTCCGCTGACCCTCATGTTTGAAACCGTGTACGCTGGCCCGACCGCCGTCTATAGCGGCGACGGCGTGATTCCCCTGCACCTGTTCCTATCTTCGTCGTTGAGCGCTATTTTCTTGGGCTATTTTTGTGTGAACATTCTTGCCTCGCTGAATATCCCCGGGTACCTGGGCATCCCCGCAATTATTTACGTGGGGGCGCTCCCTTGGGCTCAGGCGGAGCGGCACCAGTTCACGTTGGCGCTGGCGTGGGTTATTGCGGTGGCGCTGGTGAGTTGGCTCGTGCGCGGCATGTGGGGCACTCTGCTCGCCTGCGTGGGCTATTCTCTCTGGATTGTGCTGGTGGCAACCAGCGGTGATCCTTTTGACCTGTCCGCCAATATGAGCCGTGTGCTCGTGATTTTGGGTTTCCCGCTGGCTTTCATCGTCGCTGGAGGCGGCATTTACCGTATCTTCTATCTGCGGCAGAACCCGAAGATGTTGAGGTACCTGCAGGAGCGCGCCCTGTACCTGGGCGAGTGGTAGCAGCCGGTTAGAGTGGCGCTTCCCTAGTTTTTGTAATTACATATCCCGCTAATGTATCCAGCTAAAGGACGCAGAACAAGCGGGACAGAAAAATCCCGGGCACTCTCTCGTGAGAGTACCCGGGATTCTGTTGTCCTACAGGACGGCTAGAGCGTTACCGCAAGCGGTACTACTCCTGCCAGCCAACGTTGACCCAGTAGTCAGCGCTGGTGTAGCTCTGCTTGAACAGGGACGGACCGTAGTTCGCAACCTTAGCCTTGACAGCGGCGTACATCGGGCCGTTTGCGTAGGGCAGGTACACTGCGACCTTCTCGTAGTAGAGCTTCTCCGCCTCGTTAGCGATCTTGATGCGCTCGTCTTCCTTCTCGGTGTTCTGCAGCTTCTCGATGAGCTTATCAACTTCGGGGTCGCCGACTCCGAACACCTCGGTGGTGAAGAAGTAGGGTGCCGAGGAAGCCAGGTCGGGCAGAACGCCCCAACCGGTGAAGATTGCTTCGTAGCTCTTCTGGCCGAGCACGGAGTTGGAGTTCGACTGCGGCTGGTTGTCAGCGCTCAGGCGGATACCTGCGGACTTCAGCTGCTGCTCCAGAATCTGGTAGACCGCCTGGTAGACCGCCTCGGAACCGAAAGAGGTCAGAGCGAAGCCAGCAACCTTGCCGTTCTTAGCGTAGTAGTCGCCGGACTTGGAGTAGCCTGCGGCCTCCAGAATCTTGCCAGCTGCCTGTGCACCGGTGTCACCAGCGTAGTTGTTCTGGTAACCCTTCTGGAACGGCATTGCGATGATGGAGCCGGGCAGCGGCTCGGTCCAGCCGAGCTGCGAGAAGTATGCCTTAGCGATCTGCTCGCGGTCCACAGAAGCAAGGATTGCGCGGCGCAGTGCCAGATCCTCGATGCGCTTGGGGTTCAGCTGAATGATGTTGACGTTGGTGTTCTGGCTCTGGCGAATCTCGGTGCCAGCCTGGCCCTTCACAGCGTTGTAGCTGGTTGCACCCACGAAGGTGAAGGCGTCCAGTTCGCCGTTCTTGAAGCTTGCACGGATTGCTTCGGAGTCCATCTGACGCCAGATGATGCGGTCCAGGATCGGCTTCTCGCCCCACCACTTGTCGTTCTTGACCAGGGTGAGCACCTTCTGGGAGGAGTTCCACTCGCCAACCTTGAAGGGGCCAGCCCAGTACTGGTCGAGGGGCTTGTCAACGAAGCCTTCGTTGAAGAGGTTGACGTCTTCCAGTGCGGGGTGGATTGCGAAGGCACACAGACCCTCGGAGGGGTAGTACGGAGCCTTCATGGTGACCTTGACGTGGAAGTTATCACCGTCCACAGCCTCGATGCTCTCAACCTGCTGCCACATGGTGTTGTCGGTGATGTGGTAGGGGTTGTCGGTGGTTGCGCGGTAGACCTTCCACATGGCGCGAACAGCGTTCACGTCCATGGGGGTGCCGTCGTTGAAAGCAGCCTTGGGGTTGATCTTGAAGGTCGCGGTCTGCACGCCATTGACGGTCTCGGTCTTGTGCTCGGTGCAGAACTCGGGGTTGAGGGTGCCTTCGCCTTCGGGGCTCATGGTGTAGAAGCCCATCACGGCGGGAATGTTGCAGGGTGCCAGTGCGTCCAGGTTGCTGGAGGTGTAGCCGCTCTGGGTCTGCAGGTTGAAGTTCGGGCCCAGGGCGGTAGCCGCGAGAGTCAGGGTACCGCCCTGCTTGAGGGAGGAACGGTCCTGCTTGTTGACCTGAAGGTTCTTCAGAATATCTTCAGCGTTGTTAGCGGCGCTACCGCCAACCTTTTCCTTCGAGCTGCCGCAGGCAGCCAGTAGACCAACGGTGCCGAGGGCAACGGTGCCGGTCAGGAGGGTACGGCGAGAGACAGACATGCTCTTCATGGAATTTCTCCTAGAGTATTCGCAGTGTTGTGGAGGCGGCGCGCGAACGGTGCGCAACTAACACTCCAACCCGGCGGGAGGACAGTCTCTGCCGGGGTCGCGGGCAGAATGCCCGCATTTGTTTTAAGTATATCCGTGCAAATCTCTGAGGAACGGGAAAGCGGCGTGCTCCAGAAGGTTTTAATCCTTCTGTAACACGCCGCTGTAGCGCTTTTACCCCTTATGGAGTGTGTGAGCGGTGCTCAACGCTTAGATTTTTACTTCTCCCAACCGACGTTGATCCATACGTTCGGGTTGTAGTAGGGCAGACCGAAGAGCATGGGGCCGTAGTTTGCCAGGCCCTTACGGCACGCCTTGAAGTTCGGGCCGTTGTGGGTGGGCACGTAGATGGCGACCTCGTCCAGGTGGCGCTTCTCCAGCTCGTTCATGATCTTGAGCTGTTCCTTCGGGTCCTCGGTGGACATCATGGTTGCTGCCAGCGAGTCCAGATCCTTACCGTGACCGTTGTTGGTCTCGGAGATGTAGAAGTAGTTCGCTGCATCCACCGGGGAGGTGGTGATGCCGTAACCGCCAGTCTTAATCGCGAAGTTCTTCGAGGAGATGATGCTCGACATTTCGGAGGCACCGTGGTTCTCGATGGTCAGTTCAACGCCGATTTCCTTCATCTGCTGGACGAGGAACTGTGCGGTGGAGCTGACAACCGGGTCGCTACCGAAGGTGATGACCGGGTAGGAGACCTTAGCGCCGTCCTTGGCGTAGTAGTCGCCGTTCTTGGTGTAGCCTGCGTCCTCAAGGATCTTGGTAGCGACGTCCTTGCCGAGCTTGGTCGGGTAGTTGTCCTGGTAGCCTTCCTGCATGGGCAGCATGCACATGGAGCCGGGCAGGGTTTCCTTCCAGCCGAGCTTCTCGTAGCGCAGCTTCTGCAGCTGCTCACGGTTGAGGGCTGCAACGAATGCGCGGCGGACGGGCAGGGGCACCTTTTCGGGGTTGATTTCGTAGTTGCCCACGCTGAGAGCGCTACCCTTGCGGATGTCGGTGTTTGCCACGCCGGAGAGCTCGTTATAGGAGCTGAGGGTGCTGGCGTCCACGTAGTCGATTTCGCCATTCTTGTAAGCTGCCTGCTCTGCCTGGGAGCTCATTTCACGCCAGGTGATGCGCTCAAGAGCGGGCTTGGTGCCCCACCACTTCTCGTTGCGGACGACGGTGAGCACCTTGGAGGAGGAGTTCCACTCGCCGACCTTGAAGGGGCCTGCCCAGTACTGGTCGAGGGGCTTGTCGTTCAGGCCGTCGTTGAAGAACTTGGGCTCGACGAATGCCGGGTGCAGGAAGGAGGTGAAGCTGCCTTCGATGGGGTACCAGGGCTTGGACATCGTGACCTTCACGTGGCGGGTATCGCCGTCCACTGCCTCGACGCTTGCGACCTGCTCCCAGATGGGCGAGGGGGTGATCTGGTAGTCCGAACCGGATGCCGCGGCGGTGTAGATGGTCTGGTAGCTCTTGACGGCGTTCACGTCGATGGGGGTACCGTCGTTGAAGGCTGCCTTGGGGTTGATCTTGAAGGTCACGGTCTGCACGCCATCAACGGTCTGCGCCTTGTATTCGGTGACGTAGTCCTGGTTCATGTGCGACTCGCCGCGGAAGTCAGCGTAGAAGCCGCCGGTGAAGGCGGAGTTGATTGCCGCCTGAATGTTCAGGTTACCGGCGGTGTAGCCGTTGGTGTTGAGGATGTTGAAGTTCGGGCCAATGCCGTCTGCACTCAGTCGCAGCTCGCCGCTGTCCTTGAGGGCGGAGCGGTCCTTCTCGTTGTAGGAGACTGCCTTGGAGAGGTCGTCGCCGGCGGAGAGAGCGCTGGTTTCGTTCTTGGAGGAGTTGCCGCCGCAGGCTGCGAGCAGGCCGACGGTACCCAGGGCAACGGTGCCGGTGAGCAGGGTACGACGGTTGAGGGTGAAAGTGGTCATTAGTTTTCCTCAGTTAGGTGGGATGCTGCTTTGCTGTACGCGGGGGAACACAACCCGCACACCTTTGTGACAGCACGCACATTTTGCATTGGCAATAGTATACACACATTTCCCACGCACTATGACCCAGTTCACCGTTTCAAGGAAAATATTTCAGCCAATTCCCGAAACCACCCCACCACAAAACCACCCATCAAAAACACAGAAAAGTCCCGCAGTACCCCGCCTCTAAGGCGGAATACCGCGGGACTTTACCCTTCCGGAGACCTGAACCGGCACCTCCAAAAATTCAGAAGCTACCGACTAGAACCCCAAAAACTAGCATGTGGCTTTAGTTCTGCCAACCCACATTGGTCCAGCGCTTGGGGTCAGTGTAGCTGGTTGCGAAGAGGGAAGGACCGTAGTTAGCCAGCTTCTCCTTCACAGCTGCGTAGCTGGGGCCGTTAGCGTAGGGGAAGTAAATAGCGACCTTCTCCATGTGCTGCTTCTCAGCCTCAGCAGCCATCTTCAACTGCTCATCGTGGGATTCCTTCTCGTAAATGGACGCGATGAACTTATCCAGTTCAGGATCACCCACACCCTCGTTGATTTCGCTGGTGTAGAAGTACTGAACGCTATCTGCGGGGTCAGCACCAATACCCCAACCGGAGAAGGCGCAGTCGTACTGCTTGGAGCCCATCACCGAGTTGAACTGGGACTGCGGCTGGTTGTCCTGCTCGAGCTTAATGCCCGCTGCCTTGAGCTGCTGCTCGAGGTTCTGGAACTGAGCCAGGGAGGTTGCATCCGAACCGAAGTAGGTGATGGAGAAGCCCGCAGTCTTGCCGTCCTTGGCGTAGTAGTCGCCATTCTTGGAATAGCCTGCCGCCTCCAGGATCTTTGCCGCAGCCTCAGGACCAGGGTTGGTGGGCATAGCGTCCTGGTAGCCCTTCTGGAAGGGCATAGCAATCAGGGAGCCGGTCAGGGGCTCTTCCCAGTTGATCTGGCCGAACTTGACCTTAGCCAGCTGGGAGCGGTCAACCGCGGCGAAGACTGCACGGCGCAGGGCGGTGTCGGTCACGCGGGTCGGGTTGAACTGCAGGTTAATCACGCCAACGCTCTGGCCGGAGCGAATCTGAACACCGGGCTGACCCTTGACAGCGTTGTAGGTTGCCAGGCCAGCGAAGCCGATGCTGTCCAGCTCGCCGTTCTTGAACGCTGCGCGCTCTGCTTCGTCGCCCATTTCGCGCCAGATGATGCGATCCAGCAGCGGCTTCTCACCCCACCACTTGTCGTTGGGAACGAGGGTGAGGGTCTTAGCCGAAGAGTTCCACTCGCCAATCTTGAAGGGGCCGGACCAGTACTGATCCATGGGCTTGTTCACGAAGCCGTTGTTGAAGAGCTCCTTGTCGGTCAGTGCGGGGTGCAGACCGAGCAGGCCGAGGGTCTCAGCGGGGTACAGAGGCTTGGACATGACGATCTTGACGCGGGTCTTGTCGCCATCCACGGGGTCGATGGATGCTACCTGCTGCCAGAAGGGAGCGGCGATAACGTTGTAGCCGTCATCGGGGTTGCGGTAGACGGTCCACGCGGCGCGGATTGCCTCAATGTCAACGGGGGTGCCGTCGTTGAAGACAGCCTTAGAGTTGAGCTTGAAGGTGATGGTCTGCACGCCGTCAACAGTCTCAGCCTTGTAGTCGCTGACGTAGTCGTCGTTGAGGCTGTAGTCGCCGGCAGGGCTTAGGGAGGTGAAGCCGATAGCGGAGGGGATGTTGCAGGCGCCACCGAATGCGGTGAGGTTCTCGGTGGTGTAGCCGCTCTGGGTCAGAATGTTGAAGTTCGGGCCGACTGCAGAGACGCTACCGCGGAACTCGCCACCCTGCTTGAGGGAGGAGCGGTCCTGCTTGTTGATTTCGAGGTTCTTGACGATTTCCTCGGTGCTTGATGCAGCCTTACCGCTGATCTTCTTGTCAGAGCCGCCGCCGCATGCAGCGAGCAGGCCGACGGTACCCAGGGCAACGGTGCCGGTCAGCAGGGTACGGCGATTAATACGTAGATGAGTCATGTATTCTCCTCATGCCGGAGGGCTCAGGTGCTATTTGATAAGCGCACCGTGTTGTGCGCCGATTTTGCGGGAGCGCCGAAGCTCCCGCCCGTCACCTTTGTGAGAGCCCCCACATTGTTTGTGGTTGAAACACAGTATACCCCCAAAAGAAGCGACGCAGACCACAGTCCAGACTCTGGAAGAACTATACACCGTCTAAAAATCACGGGTTCAGCACCTGAACCCGCATCATCACGCGGAAGCCGCGTGCGAAAACTAAAAAATGAAATATTATGTCGCATTGGCGCGCGAGCGCGTCACACCCGGTGCTTTGAGAGTTGTTACAAGTTACAAGCACAGCGTCGGGGCAGCTAAAGCGCGCTGAACCCTCCACAAGAAAAAACTCCCTACCCCTATACGACACTGCGAAAACGTATAGGGGGCAGGGAGCTTAAAACTGCGGCTTATGCCATCCAGCCGACGGTAGACCAGTCGGTGGTCTTGAAGAGGAACGCACCGTAGTTAGCGAGCTTCGGGCGGCATGCCTTGAAGTCCGGGCCATTGAGGAAGGGGATGAAGAGGCAAACCTCGCTCATGTGCTTCTTCTCAATTTCGTTGCACTTCTCGGCGCGCTTAGCGTCATCGAGGATGGTGACCATCTCGTCGACCATAGCGTCGATTTCGGGGGTGCCGACGCCGTTCCAGTTCTTGGAGTGGTAGAAGTACTCGGCAGCACTGGTCGGCTCGGAGGTTACGCCAAAGCCCGAAATGCTTACGTCGTACTCGCGGTTACCAACAACCTTCGAGAATTCAGACTGTGCACGCGAATCGAGCTCGAAGTTAATGCCAATTTCCTTCATGCTCTGGATGAAGGTCTGTGCCTGGCCCTTGGTGGTGGCGTCATCACCGAAGGTGGTCAGCTTCAGGGTGATGGTCTTGCCGTCCTTCGCGTAGAAGTCGCCGGACTTGGTGTAGCCTGCCTTCTCCAGGACCTTGCGTGCTTCCTCCGGGTTACGTGCCGGGTAGTTGTCGCGGTAGTACTGGGAGGAACCCAACAGAAGCATCGAGCCGGGAACTTCTTCTTCGTAGGGCAGACCCTGGAAGCGAATCTTTGCCAGAGCACCACGGTCGATACCCAGGAAGATTGCCTTACGGACAGCAACATCAGTGATGTGCTCTGCGTTCAGGTTCATGCCGCCGGCGAAGAGGCGGCGACCGCGGCGGATTTCAGAGTTCGCAACGTCCTTCATCTCGTTGTAGGCGCTGAGGGTACGTGACTCGACGACGTCCAGTTCGCCGTTCTTGTACGCGGCGCGTGCTGCGGCGTCTGCCATTTCACGCACGACGATGCGGTCCAGCTTGGGCTTCTCGCCCCACCACTTGTCGTTGGGCACAGCAGTGAAGGTCTTCTCGGAGGAGTTCCAGCCGTTGGGTGCCAGGGTGAAGGGGCCGCAACCGAGCTCGGGGTGGGGGTTGTCCACGAAGCCTTCGTTGAAGAGGTTTACGTCGAGCATCGCCGGGTGCAGGATTCCACCAAAGAGCAGACCCTTGACGGGGTTGTGCGCAGTCTTGAAAACAACGCGTGCGTGGTAGCGGTCGCCATCGATAGCTTCAACGCTTTCGATGTACTCGTAGATACCTGCCGCGGCAATCTTGTATTCACCGTCGGGGTCACGCTGGATCTGCCAGGTTGCCTTGAGGGCGTCGATGTCGATGGGGGTGCCGTCGTTGAAGACTGCCTTGGGGTTCAGGCGAACCTCTGCGGTGATCTTGCCGTCTACTTCCTTAGCTTCGAAGCCGAGGCAGTAGTTGGGGTCGAGCTCGTCTTCACCCTTGAAGGTGCTACGCCAGATGCCGGCACCGGCGATAACGCCCATGGTTTCGGAGACGGAGGTGCTGGAGCCGTTCTGGGAGAAACGGTTGAAGTCCGGACCAAGGGAGTAAGTGCTCAGGTTCAGGGTACCGCCCTGCTTGAGCTTCGAGGCATCCTGCTCGTTGATTTCATAGAACGGGGTTTCGCTTGCCTTGTGCTCGGTCTTGGAGGACGAGGAGCCACAAGCGCTCAGTACGCCGGCAGCAGCGACGGCGGTTGCGCCGCCGAACAGTACGCGGCGGCTCATGATCGGGTTGAATCCGGAGAGGGAGGGGATGGGGTGGGGGCTCATGATGGGCTCCTTGTGGGTGTGGACTGCGCTGATGCAGTGTTTGCAGTGTAGAGTGGGTGGCTCGCGTGCTCTGGAGGCGGGGTTTCCGCCTGTAGGAGCGCCTGCTATCTGCGGTGATGGGCGGGCAGGTCAAGCCATGCAAAATAATGTGACCTAAAGCTATGTTCTAAGCCACATTTAATATTTTTAGTAGTGTACACCACATAAATCACTACAGGTGCGCAACACGATAAATATTTCTCAATTATTACGCCCAGCCCTAATGCAACGGGTCTAAATCCACATCGGCACAACCCCACCACCCTTCGCGCAACATCCCTCCCCCACCTCCAGAAATAGCCAACGGGCACAGCAAAGCGGGCCGAACGCGCACACACGCATTCGACCCGCTCGCAAGACAGGCACCTTTTAGGAGTTCATCCAGCCCACAGCAGTCCAGTCCATCGACTTGTACAGGCGCGGACCGTAGTTAGCCAGAGTCTTCTTGACCATCACAAAGTCAGGACCGTTCGTAATGGTGCCCAGGAAGGCGAACTCCGCCATGTGCTTCTTCTCAATCTCGTTGCAGGCGAGGTTACGTTCCTTGTCGTCCTCAATGAGGGTCATGGCGTCGATGAGGGCATCGATTTCCTTGCTGCCGATACCTTCGTTGTTCTCGGAGTAGTAGAACTGTTTGGTACTCTCGGTCGCGTCAGCAGAGACCGAGTAGCCGCTGAAGGAAATATCGTAGTCCCAGTTGCCCAGAATGGTGGCGAACTCGCTATCGGCGTGCTGATCAATCCGGATCTCGATACCGACATCCTTCATCTGCTGAGTGAAGGTCTGAGCCTTACCCTTGTTGGTCGGATCGTCACCGAAGACCACCACTGCGCAGCCAGCCTTCGTGCCGTCCTTCTCGTAGTAGTCGCCGTTCTTGGTGTAGCCGGCGGCCTCCAGAATCTTCTGCGCCTCCGAAACACTATTATTCGGGGTCGGGTAAGAATCCTGGTAGTAGGGCGAGAAGGGCATATGAATCATCGAACCGGGGATAGCTTCCTCGTAGGGCAGACCCTGGAACTGAATCTTTGCGAGTGCTTCACGGTTGGTGCCGACGAAGATTGCCTTACGCAGGGCAGCATCCTTGACGCGGCGGGGATTGATATCCAGGCCACCGGCGTAGAGGCGGGTGCCCTTACGCAGTTCGGTACCCGCAATGTTCTTCACCTCGGCATAGGTGGAGGAGGTGCTCGCACCGATAGCGTCAATTTCATCGTTCTTGAACGCGGCACGTGCAGCGCTGGACTCCATCTGGGTAAAGACAATCTTGTCCAGCAGGGGCTTGGTGCCCCACCACTTGTCATTGGGCACAACACTGAAGGTCTTCGCGGTGGAGTCCCAGCCCTTATCCGCCAGGGTGAAGGGGCCAGCCCAGTACTCGGGGTGGGGCTCATCCACGAAGCCGTTGTTGAAGAGCTCGACGTCTTCCAGTGCGGGGTGCAGAATCTCAGAGAAGAGGCTCTGCAGCGGGTAGAAGGGCTTGGAGAAAGTGACGGTTGCGCTGTAGTCGTCTTCGCCCTTTTCTACGGATTCAACGAATTCGTAGATGCCGCTGGTGACGATGTTGTAGCCGTTATCCAGGCTCTTGAAGATGTTCCAGGTGGACTGGAGCGCCTTGTAGGTGATGGGGGTGCCATCGTTGAAGACAGCCTTGGGGTTGAGCTTGACGGCAACCTGAATCTTATCGTCCTTCTTGCTGTGCTCGAAGGAGACAGCGAAGTCGGTGTTCAGCTTGTAGGTGCCGTCAAAGTCGAGGTTCCACATGCCGGCCTGGCTGATGGTGCTCATAACGTTGACGTTATCGCTGGTGTTACCGCTCTGGGTGTAGAAATTGAAGTTCGGACCGATGGATCCGGCGGGCAGGCGCAGGGTGCCGCCCTTCTTCAGGCTGTTCACGTCCTGAGCGTTGATGTTGTAGAGGTCTTCGATATTGGCACCGGCGCCGGCTGCCTTGGTCTTCTCAGAGCTTGCGCTGCCGTTGCCGCAGGCACTGAGCAGACCTACAGCTCCCAGAGCCGCGGTGCCGCCAATGAGGGCGCGGCGGCTGAAGCTGTTCTTGGTCGCTTCGTGGCTGCTCGCGGTGTATGCGGTGTTGGCGGTCATGGGAGTGGTTTCCTTCTGTCTTGTGCGGGCGGGTTTATCCCGTATCCCCGAAGTAATGATTATTTATACAGAGCACTGCATAACTTTGTATGACTCCACTGTAGCGCACCTCGGGAGCGGAAACCAAGCATTTTCACAATATTTCTTAATATTTATCGTATTTTCTGAATATTCATACCATGAATACCCTGTTTTTGTGCGAATTTTTCGGATTTTTCCGGATAGCTATACCACCGCTCCCCTACATCGATATACAAAAGCACCCAAAGCACCCCTCCAGATATGCAAAAAGTGTCCACCCGGATGATCCGGGTGGACACTTTCATATAGCTCCAGGCTATTCACCTAGTAGGTGAAGGGAAGAGGACTTACTTAGCCCAACCGACCTTCTCCCAGTGAATACCATTGCCCTGGTAGAGGGAAACGCCGTAGTTGCGCAGACCCTTCTTGACGAACTTGTACTCGGGACCATTGAAGAGCGGAACCAGCACAGCAATCTCAGAGAGGTGCTTCTTCTCAATCTCGTTACATGCCAGGTTGCGTTCCTTGTCGTCAGCAATGAGCTTCATCTTCTCGATCATCTCATTGATTTCGTCGGTGCCAGCGTCCTCGGGCTTCTCACGCAGGTAGAACTGCTGGGTAGCCTGGGTAGCATCCGGGTCACTCAGAGCGTAGCCCGATGCAGTTGCGTCGTAGTCCTTAGCCTGCATTGCCTTACCGAATTCGCTTGCAGCGCGGGATTCGAGCTCAACATTAATGCCGACAGCCTTGAGCTGCTGAACAACGGTCTGAGCAACAGCCTTGGAGGTGGGGTCCTCGCCGAAGACGGAGTACTTGAAGGCAGCCTGCTTGCCGTCCTTCTCGTAGAACTCGCCGTTCTTGGTGTAACCTGCCTCTTCCAGAATCTTCGATGCAGCAGCTGCATCGTTGTTCGGGGTCGGGTAGACATCCTGGTAGTACTCGGAGAAGGGCATGTGAATCATCGAACCGGGCTGCTTCTCTTCGTAATCCAGACCCTGGAAACGAACCTTGGCAATTGCCTCACGGTTCATGCCAGCGACCACAGCGCGGCGCAGAGCAACGTCCTGCATGCGGGCGGGGTTCATGACCATGCCGCCGGAGAAGAGGCGAACACCGCGACGCATCTCGGTGTTAGCAATTTCCTTCAGCTCCTTGTAGCTTGCAGCAGCGGTAGCGGGAGCAGCGTCAATTTCATCGTTCTTGAACGCCGCACGCTCAGCAGCGGAATCCATCTGACGGAAGACGATGCGCTCCAGAACAGGCTTCTCGCCCCACCACTTGTCATTGCGGGTCAGGGTCAGGGTCTTCTCGGAGGAGTTCCAGCCGCCCTCAGCTACAGTGAAGGGACCAGTAGCGTATTCGGGGTGCGGGTTGTCCACGAAGCCTTCGTTGAAGAGGTTCTTATCCAGCAGAGCCGGGTGCAGAATTTCACCGAAGAGGATGTTCAGGGGGTAGTACGGCTTTGCGAAAGTGACCTTGACCTTGAAGTCATCACCGTCGCGCTCAACGGAGCCAACGCTGCTGTAGATACCGCTGGTCTCAATCTTGTAGTCGCCATCGACGCTCTTGAGGATGTTCCAGGTAGCCTGCAGCGCCTTGTAGTCGATGGGGGTACCGTCGTTGAACTTAGCCTGGGGGTTCAGCTCAATGGAGACAACGGGCAGACCGTTTTCCTCAGCGATTTCGAAGCTCTTTGCAAAGTCGGTAGACAGGGTGCGCTTACCCATGGGGTTAGCCTGCCAGAGACCGCTGTAGTACATGGGGCTCAGAGCAGCCTGGGTGTAGGAGGTAACACCGGTGCCGAAGAGGTTGAAGTTCGGACCCAGTGCAGTCACAGACAGGCGCAGGGTACCGCCCTGCTTCAGGTCCGAAACAGCGGTCTCAGCAATGTCGTAAAGTTCCTTGGCATCGGTACCCGCGGTTGCTCCCTGGGTGGTTGCCTTGGAGTCCTTGGACGAGCCGCACGCAGCCAGTACGCCCGCGGTACCCAGTGCTGCAGCGCCACCGAGAACGGTACGACGGTTCAGGATGAAATTCTTCTCCATGAGAGTGTCCTCTTATACGTTTGACCCTCAATAATCCTGCAGGAAAGCGTCAAGGGTTCCCTGCTCATGCGCCGCAATAGGCTGCGGTGAGCGATGAATTAGTGCCGGTCTATGAATGTGTTCCTTGAGGTACGCCCCTAGCGGCGCACCCACAGGCTTAATTATGGCTTACTGCCGGCAGGAAAGCCCTTCCATAAATATTCATATCTTGAATGGTGAGAAAGGTTATACCTAGTCAGTGCAGTTTTATCTGTTTCCTGGAGGATTTCAGTGCCTAGCGCCACATTCTGCGGCTCGCACCGTCTCACTAGGTGACAATCTCGAACAACGTACAGCCCACCAATACCGGGCATAAAAAACCCGAGGGGCGAATATTCAACGAATATTCGCCCCTCGGCACACATGCGACTTATTCAGCCGACTCTAGAGCTACACCGTAGCGGCCTCAGCCTCAGGGTAGTAGCAAGCATAACCGTGATCCTGGCCCTCAACGGGGGTCAGTTCCGGCATCTCCTCCAAGCAACGACGCTTCTTGTCCTCAGGCAGAAGCTTGAAGACCGGGCAACGGCTCGAGAAGCCACAGCCCTTAGGCGCGTTCACCGGAGTGGGCAGGTCGCCCTCAAGCATAATGCGGTGGCGCTTTGCCTCAACCTCGGGGTCCGGAACCGGAATCGCCGAGAGCAGTGCACGGGTGTACGGGTGAATCGGGTTGTCGAACACCTGGTCGACGTCACCGATCTCAACAATACGACCCAGGTACATCACTGCAACGCGGTCGGATGCATGGCGAATCACCGCGAGGTCGTGAGCAACCATCAGGTAGCTCAGACCCAGGTTTGCACGCAGCTCCTCCAGAAGGTTGATCACACCAGCCTGGACGGACACGTCCAGTGCGGACACCGGCTCATCCAGAACCACGAGCTTGGGGTTCACAGCAAGCGCACGAGCAATACCGATACGCTGACGCTGACCACCAGAGAACTGGTTCGGGAAGCGGTTCACGTGGTCAGGCTGCAGACCCACAATGTGCATCAGCTCGATGACGCGCTTCTTGATGTCTGCCTTGTTCATGCCCTGGTTTTCCAGGGGCTCAGCCAGCACCTCGTAAACGGTAAAGCGCGGATCCAGAGCACCGGTGGGGTCCTGGAACACCATCTGCTGGTTCTTACGCAGCTCAAGAATCTCACCTGCGGACTTGCCGTCCTTGGTGGAGGTTCCGTTAATCAGAATCTCACCGTCGGTGTTCTTATTGAACTCCATGATTTCCAGCAGGGTGGTGGTCTTACCACAACCGGACTCACCCACAATGGAGAAGCACTCGCCCTCACGAATATCGAAGGACAGGCCGTTCACAGCCTTCACAGTGCCCACGCGGCGCTTAATCAGTGCACCCTTCATGAGCGGGAAGTGCTTCTTGACGTTGCGGACCTCCAGGACGGGGGCACGCTCCTCACGCGGAATACCGTCGTACTTCGATACCGGGGGTTCCGGAACCGGGTACAGCTCGTCAGCGGTCTTACCGACCAGCTCCTGAGAGATGGTGCAGGAGGAGTAGTGACCCTCGCCAACGCCTTCCAGCAGCTGCAGATCGGGCTCGCCGTTGGAGTCCTGGCAGCACTGGCCACCGCTCTTAGCGATGGGGCAACGCGGGCGGAAGGAGCACGCGGTCACCGGGTTAATCAGGTTCGGAGGGGTACCCTCAATCGGAACCAGGGAGACCTTCTCGGAACGGTCCACACGCGGGACCGCACCCAGCAGACCGATGGTGTACGGGTGGGAGGGATGCTTGTACAGGTCTTCTGCCTTCGCAATCTCCACCGGCTTACCGGCGTACATCACCAGAATGTCGTCAGCCATACCAGCCACAACACCGAGGTCGTGGGTAATCATGATGGTCGCTGCGCCGGTCTCTTCCTGAGCCTTCTGCATAACCTCCAGCACCTGCGCCTGAATGGTCACATCCAGTGCGGTGGTGGGCTCATCGGCGATGAGCACGCGGGGGTCATTCGCAATCGCCATAGCGATCATGATGCGCTGACGCATACCACCGGAGAACTCGTGCGGGAAGGAACGCAGGCGGTCAGCCGGCGAAGGGATACCCACCATACGCATCAGCTCGATGGAGCGGTCCTTGATAGCCTGCTTGCTCATGCCCTTGTTGTGGATCTTGAGCACCTCGGCAATCTGATCACCAATGGTGTACACGGGGGTCAGGGAGGACAGCGGATCCTGGAAGACCATGGAGATCTCCTTGCCGCGGTATGCGCACATTTCCTTATCGCTCAGACCCAGCAGCTCGGTACCGTTGTACTTAATCGAGCCGGTGATGTCAGCAGTGGTCGGGTGCAGGCCCATAATCGCCATGGAGGCAACGGACTTACCGGAACCGGACTCACCCACGATACCCAGGGTCTTACCGGGGTACAGGTCAAAGTTCACACCGCGAACAGCGTGCACGACGCCATTCTCAGTATTGAAGCGGACGTTGAGGTCCTTAACGCTCAGAACGGGAGAGGTACTCATTAGTTCTTCGCCTCCTTTGCAGCGGCAGCAGGTGCCTCTGCCTTCTCGTTCTTCTTGGACTTCTTGATCTTACCGACCGACATCGAAGTCGGGTCGAATGCGTCACGCAGACCGTCGTTCATGAGGGCCAGCGGACCAACCAGCAGGAAGAAGAACAGAACCGGGAACCAGAACATGTGCGGCAGGGTGTTAATCTGCTGCGAAGCATCCGAAATCAGCGAACCCAGCGAGTAGTTGGGGTACTTAATACCGATGCCGATGAAGGAGTAGGCAACCTCAGAAAGCACAGCGTTCATGATGCCGCTGGTGAAGTTCAGAACCAGCAGGGAGCCGATGTTCGGAACCAGGTGGCGCATCACAATCTTGAAGGGGTGCACACCCATGTAGCGCGCAGCCTTCACGAAGTCGCGGTTGATGAGGGACTGTGCCATTGCACGAATAACACGGGCGCTACCCATCCAGCCGAAGGTAATCAGCACAGCGGAGAGCAGAATCCAGGTGGGGACGCTCTTCTGAATCTGCTTACCGACCTGACCGTTGATCAGAATAGCCAGAATCAGCAGCGAGGGAACCATGATCAGGGTCTCGAGGATGAACAGCATGATCTTGTCGATCCAGCCACCGAAGTACGCCATCACACAGCCGTAGACTGCGGAGATGAGCACGGTGACGAAACCAACGATCACACCAATTTCGAGAGAGGTCCAGACGGCCTCGACCATCATGGCGAACACGTCGTTACCCGCGATGGTGGTACCGAACCAGTGGTCAGCCGAGGGGCCTTCACCTAGCGCCATGTAGTCAATGTCGTTGGGCTTGTACTTGGTCAAGTACTTACCGAACAGGCCGAACAGACCCATGCCGATAAACACGGACAGGCCGAAGACTGCAGCCTTGTTACGCAGGAAGCGGCGCAGAATAATAACGCTCTTGTTGATGACCTTGAAGTCACCGTTCTCCTGTACCACCGGTACGGAGGAAGTTGCAGTTACCTGGCTCATGAGATCCTCACTCGGGGGTCGACGATGGTGGTAGCGATATCAGCGATGATCGCACCGACAGCGAACAGTGCAGAACCGTACGCGAGGGTCACGGTCGCAGCGTTCACGTCCTGCGAGGAAATGGAGTCAATCGACCACTTACCGATACCGGGCCATGCAAAGACGGTCTCGGCGAAGAATGCACCCGCAAAAATCAGCGGAATCTGGTACGCGATGGACTGTGCCACGGGGATGAAGGAGACACGCAGTGCGTGGCGAGTAATCGCCTGGTTGCGGGTCAGACCCTTAGCACGAGCGGTACGCACGAAGTCAGCGTTCACGTTATCGAGCAGGTACTGACGCTGTGCAATCTGGTAACCAGCCCAACCGAAGATGGTCATACAGAAAGTCGGCACGATGTAGTGCGCCGCCATATCGATGGTGATTTCCCAGAATCCGGTCAGACCCGGAGTCGAAATACCGGTCACATAGAAAATCTTCTCTCCACCATTAGCAACGGCAATGTTGTTGATAGTGGTCGCGCCCTGCTGCACCACGAAGTAAGCAACGGGAGCGGGGATGATGTAGACCAGGTAGGAGTAACCGGTGATAACACGGTCAGAGAACTTGTACTGGCGAGCTGCCGAGTACACACCCAGGGCAATACCAATCACAATCGAGAGAATGGTAGCCACCAGCAGCAGGCGGGTAGAAACCCACACGCGCTGGCCAAATTCCTGGTTAATGTACGCGCCGTTGGGGCTACGGCCCCAATCGAACTTGGTGACCACATTGGTCAGCCACTGAACGTAGCGGTCCCAGGGGTTCATTTCGGGATCGAGACCCAGGGACGCGAAGTTACGGTTCACCTGCTCGGGGCTAGGCTTCGGAACCTTTTCCTGCTCCAAGAGGGCAGGCTTCAGAGCAGTAACCGCAGCAAAGTAACCCATCGTGGTCGTAATAAAGACCATGACGAGGTACGTCAGCGATCGCTGGAGGATGTACCTAAACATGGGACGGTTCCCCTCCTTGTGTAGATGTCGGTGTTAAGGCATGTGTGTCATGCTGTCCCAGTGCACTGCTTCGTGATGACTGTCACTAGGAGCATATTTACTTTATCTTATATAGCCTGTAACACTTCCACCAAACCCACATTGGGCACTTTCACCCCTTAGAACAGCCTGTATGCAAGCTAAAAGGGAGCTGGGTAAAAAAATGCCCCGGAATACCGGGGAAAAGGGGCGGATTAACAATTTTTACGAAAATTTTACATCCGAAACAATTCTCTCGACATAGGGACGTAATAACCTTTTCGATAAGCGCTTTAACAGGGTAAAACACCACGTAAACCCACCGTTTAGGGGACTAAACCAACACTTCCAACCCCTAAACCAAGCACTAAGGCACACCTCTTAAGCGCGCTATTTAAGGCAACTCAGCCAAAAACAGCGCCCCGGCATGAGCACACGACTCGCACCGGGGCGCCACCTATATAGGAAGGCAACGCCTCCGCATCTAGTGCTAAGACCCTAGCTCTTAGCGTTAGGCTCCGAATCCGGCGAAGCCTCCGAGCTCAACGACTCATCAATACGAGCACGAGCAGAGCCGTGCATGCTCTTCAAAGCCTGCGCGTCCTTAGCAGCCATCTCCGGAGTAATCACCGGAATCGCGCCAGTCGCCGCACGAGCAATATCAACAGCCGGCTCAGTCTCCAGGGTCGTCGCCAACGCATCCTCACGAATGAAGAACAGAAGCAGCGTAGACACCAGACCCAGCGGCACCAGGTACAAGAACAGCGGAATCAGCGCATCGTTATACGCATTCACAATGATGCCGTGCACCGGCTCCGGCAAAGACGCCACCAGCTCAGGAGTCAGAGACGAAGACGCATGGCTACCCGAAGACTGCAGCGCCTGCTGCGGCATACGCTCAGAAATCAGCGAGGTCAGACGCGAGGTAAACAGACCACCCACCAGCGAGGCACCCACAGTAGCACCCACCTGACGGAAGAAGTTATTCGACGCCGTCGCGGTACCAACCACGCTCACCGGGAACGCATTCTGAACAATCAGAGTCAAGAACTGCATAGACATACCCAGACCGGCACCCATCACCGCAAGGTATATACAGAACAGCCAGGTCGGAGTCTCAATAGTCACGGTCGACAGCAGGAACAGGCCCAGCGCCACAATCGCGGTACCGCTCGTCACATAACGCTTATAGCGACCGGTCTTCGACACCACGCGACCCGTCACAATCGACACCACCAGCATGACGCCCATCATCGGGATCATCAGCAGACCGGCAACCGTAGCGCTCACACCCAGCGCCATCTGCAGATAAGTCGGGATATACTCCACCGCACCGAACATTGCCACACCCAGCGCCAGCGAAGCACCCAGAGTCAGCAGGAAGTTACGGTTCTTGAACAGGTACATGGGCATGACCGGCTCAGCCGCACGGTTCTCCACCGGGATAAACACCAGCGCAGCAACCACAGAGAAGACCAGCAGACCAATAATCTCGGGCGAAGTCCACTCGTACTGGTTACCGCCCCAAATCGTGGCAAGCACCAGCGCACTCGTACCCGCCATCAGAATCAGCGAACCAAGGTAGTCGATGCTGTGCTTCTCACGCTTACGGAACGGGCGGTGCGGCAACAAGAGAATCACCGCAAGAATCGACAGGATAGCCAGCGGCAGGTTCAGCCAGAACGCCCAACGCCAACCCGGACCCTCAGTAATCCAGCCGCCAATCAGCGGACCAGCCACCGACGAGAACGCGAAAACGCCACCGATAATACCCATATAGCGGCCTCGATCGCGCGGAGGAATCACATCAGCAATCACCGCCTGAGAAAGAATCATCAGGCCACCGCCGCCCAGACCCTGCAGGCCACGAGCAAAAATCAGCCAGTTCATGTTCTGCGCGAGCGCGCCAACAATCGAACCCGCCATGAAAGCGACAATCGCAAAAATCAGGAAGGGCTTGCGTCCGAACTGGTCAGAAAGCTTGCCGTAGACCGGCATCGTAATCGTCGAAAGCAGGATGAAAATGGTAATCACCCAGCTCATGTGCTCCACGCCGTGAAGCTCACCAACGATCGTGGGCAGCGACGGCGCCAGAATCGTCTGGTTCAGCGAGGACATGAGCATCACAATGACCAGGCCCAGGAACATGGCGCGGATGCGGTTTTTACTTTCCTGCTTAGCCTCACCGGCTGGCGGCTGAGGTAGCTTCTTTTCCTCTGTACTCATCGTTTAATCCTTAGTTACGTTCTATATATGTCTGTTGTGAGTGTCCGCCGGGCTCTGGATTCGGTTTCCGGCGGGCTTTTGTCATTTGTGGCAGTGAACCGCCGCTAGATTGCCGGTCGGTTCTGCTCAAAAAGCAGGAACTGGAAGGTCTTCACCGTCTGGCGGATATGACGGGCGATATCCTCTTTATCTTCCAGGTCGCGGGCGAACTCCAACTGACGAAGCACCGCGGAGGCAAGCTGGACCTTTGCGCGCGATCGCTCCCGGAAGTGATCGGTCAGCGGATCAGCGGGGGTTCGGCGCGGGAAAGGGCCGCGGCGACCGGCAGCATCAAAAGCCACCCAGTCAATAGTGTTCAGGTACTCGGTAAGCACCTGTTCGCACTTCATGTAGTGCATTTTCATTCGTTTCGCGGACTCGGGGAACTCCTGAAAGGGAGCTCGAGGGTCCTTGCCATTGGCGTAGTGGAAGCTCTGGAAAATGACCTCCCAGAGAAGGTGGGTCACACGAATGATGGTGTTGTCGTCCTCGTGGGCGCGGTCTGTTTCGAGGATTTCCTCGCTGACCACCGGTTCACGCAGACCCAGGACGGCGTCCTCTTTGGAGGGGAAGTAGTTGAAGAAGGTACGCGGGGAGACGCCCGCTTCCTGGGCGATTTCTTCAACGGTGGTTCCGCGCATCCCGTGGTCGCGGACGCGTTTGAGGGCTGCTTCGTGGATCGCCGTCCAGGTTTGTTCGCGGCGGCGTTCGCGAAGGCTCTGTTCCTTTTTCTGCATAACTGCAATTATTTCACCACTGCACACAATGCTCAAGTGCATTTTTAGCGTTAAGGCTCACAGCATAGCCGGCTAAGCTCCACCCCCACCGCCAGCACACAATACCGACACATCACATACGAAGCGGCAAACCCGCTCTCCCAAGCCCCACACGAAATACTGGCATAATAGACGGGTGAACTTGTTTGCCCCCACCTCCCTCGACTTCCTGCCCGACTGGCTGCGCCTCGCACTCGGCATAGCCGATATCCTCATCCGACTCGCAGCCCTCTTCTGGCTCCCCTACAACCGCAAACCCGTGGTTGCGCTGGGCTGGCTCATGGCAATCTTCTTCATCCCCTTCGTAGGGTTCATCGCATTCCTCGTCTTCGGCTCCTCGCGCCTGCCCGCCTACCGCCGCGCACGCCAACACGCCATGAACGACATGATTCGCGATGTCAGCGAAAACAAGCCATTCCTCACCCGCACCGATGACCTCTCCGACCCGGCAAAGGTAGCCAGCCAACTCAACTACGCCCTCGGCTCGCTCCCCCTGGTCGGCGGCAACCAGTTCACCCTCCACACCGATAACCACGACGCGATGGTTGCCATGGCGGAAGAAGTCGACCGCGCCACCAAATACGTGCACTTCGAGTTCTACATCACCGCCTACGACGAGGCGAGCGCAGTCCTCTGGGACGCTCTCTTCGCCGCCCACAAACGCGGTGTACAGGTGCGCGTACTCATCGACCACATCGGCTCCCGCAAATACCCGTCCTATAAGAAGCTCGTGAAAATGCTCAACGACTCGGGTATGCAGTGGCGCCTCATGCTGCCGCTCAAACCGTGGAAGCTCAAGTGGCAGCGCCCCGACCTGCGTAACCACCGCAAGGTCCTCGTCGTGGACGGCCGCGTCGCGTTCTCCGGTTCGCAGAACGCTATTCACCGCTCCTACGATCTACCCGAAAACGTCAAGAAGGGTCTGGAATGGAAGGACCTGACTTTCTCCTGTACCGGCCCCATCGTTGAAGAGCTCAACGCCGTTTTCGTCTCCGACTGGTACTCCGAAACGAACCAGCTGATCCTGGCAGAAATTAACACCAACATCCCCTACTACGAGGATGGGATGCGCGCCCAGGTTGTTCCCTCCGGCCCCGGTTTTGAAACCGAAAACAACCTGCGCCTCATCAACTACTTGATCTACAATGCCGAGCGGCGTATCACCATCTGCTCGCCCTACTTCGTGCCCGAAGAGACCCTACTGCAGGCACTCACGAACGCCGCATACTCCGGTATTGAAACCACCGTGATTGTGTGCGAGAAGGGCGACCAGTTCCTACCGAACATGGCGCAGCGTTCCTACTACGAGCAGCTGTTGCAGGCGGGTGTGCGTATTCTGCAGTACCCCAGCCCGACCGTGCTGCACTCCAAGTTCATGATGGTCGACGACGAAATC
Organism: Rothia sp. HMSC064F07; assembly: GCF_001837265.1. Lineage (NCBI taxonomy): Bacteria > Bacillati > Actinomycetota > Actinomycetes > Micrococcales > Micrococcaceae > Rothia > Rothia sp. HMSC064F07. The sequence goes on from NZ_KV831918.1 coordinate 94,918, forward strand.
GCGTTCATTGGCTCGTCCAATATGGACCCGCGTTCCTTCTCGCTGAACATGGAAGTGTCAACGTTCGTCATTGACCGCAAAATGGTGGCGATGCTGGATGAAGTATGCGCCGAATACGAGCAGGTCTGCACCGAGCTGCTGCACACCCAGTGGGCGGAGCGCCCGCGCCGCATCAAGATGGCGGAGAACCTCTGCCGACTGTGGTCATCGCTCCTCTAAATAAAATTGCCCACCCGGATAACCCCGGGTGGGCAGTTTTATTGTATGAGGCGCTATCGCAGGATGCACCGGGCTACAAGCTAGAGCACGGATACGTATTAGAGCAGACCAGGGGCTACATCGGTTCGCCCGGGCCCACCAAACCGGCAGAATGCATCCACCACACGAAGAGCGCCACCGCAATGTAGAGGACCGTGCACAGGCTCAAGGTGATGATGTGGCGGCGGCGCGTCATGCTCAAATACCCAATAAACTCACGGATAAAAGCATTCACCGCAAAATACACCTTCGTACGAGCCCCCGCGCCCCAGCATTTCAGGCCCAGCGAACGCGCCAGCAGCAACGCACGGAACAGGTGGTAGCTGGTTGTTGCCACAGCAACTTTCGGGGTTTTGCCCTCGGCAACCTCCGGCATCAGGGCGTAAGAGAAGAGCAGATTCTCGCGGGTGTTCACCGCGCGGTCCTCCACAATAATGTCCGCCTCGGGAATACCACGGGATACAGCGTAGCGAGTCATCGCCACACCCTCAGGAACCTCTTCATCCGCGCCCTGACCGCCAGACATAATCAGCTTCGAGCCGGGGTTCTTACGGTAAATTTCAATGCCTCGATCGATACGACCCGCCAGCAGCGGAGTCACCTGGTCACCAATGAGGCCCGAACCGAGCACCACCACATAGTCAGCCTGCTGACGGAAATTCACCAGGTTCAACACTGCCGACACAGTAAAGCCCACCGCGTAGATGGTGAAATAGGTCAGCACCAGCGAAAAATAGAAATAAATAGTGCCCCACACGCCGCCCAACGGAGTGTTCTCCGCCGGACCGGGAACAAAGAACGGACCCACAATAAGGGCAATACCGGCAGCTAATGCCAAAGAATTAGTGAGCGAAAAACCCTCACGAACAATAAGACGCACACCGCTATAAAGGAAAAGACCGGTCAAACCCAAAGGCGTAAAAATCGAAAGGATCGCCGGAACGATAACAATGAAGAACGCCAACACCAGCAAAATCTGGTTCTCTGCCACAATCGCCGTTACACCCAGGCTCGTACCCAGCAACCCCACGGTCGCAATCAGAAGCCAGCCGACAAACACGCTACGGCGTTCCCACAGGTAGAGGCAGATAAAGAGCACCGGCGAAAGCGCCGTCAGCGCATACAGCACCACCAGAGGAATATATAGAGGAGAATCAGGAGGAGGGAGAAACTGCATAAATTGGGTCCCCAAAAAAATAGTGTGCACTCGCTAAAAATCGGGAGAATCGAAAAATTCTTCACACAATTCTATCCCCGCCACTGTGCATCTATCGCTGCAGACCCACCGCACACAAGCACACACAGAACAAGCACACACACAGAAAAGGGCAAAAAGAAACACGCGACACCTCCGACATCGCATACCCTCGTATGCGGCGAATGCATCGCGCGTTCATTTCTACCCTGGACTAGTTTAGCGCCATAAACGGTTTCCCGTGTGGATTGAAGAAGGTTTAATCTGCAACCACTCCGGCGCAAGCAGGCGAACAGCCTTCGCACAACCCGACAAAGCAGTAATAATCGACTCGCAACGCTGATTAAACTCGCTCTGATGACGCTTATCCACAATCTGCCCCGGAAAATGGCGATGCATCTTCGACACAGAGTCGCTACTCTCCTGCAAACCGTGGCCCGTATGACCCGGAACATGCTTCACCAGCACACGCTTCTCGCGGATAGCCTCCGTCAAAGCACGCATCTGAGCCACCACGCGCTCATCCTGAATACCCTCAGAAACCCACGCCTCAAAAGCCCAACGGCTATGCGCCAAACGCAACACAAACGTCAACGCACCCAAAGAATCCGTATGAATAATCAGGCGGCGCGAACCGCTATGGAACACCGTATAAGCCGCCAACATCGCAGACAGCTCACCGGTCATAATATTCACGCCATCATAGTGGGCATGAAAATAGAAGCCGTCCTCACTCACGCCGGCGATACCCATACGGCCGCCACGCTGATACTTCTTATTGTGAGTCGAACGGAACGAACAATCCGTGAAAACGCTATAGTCCTGCAGCTGATCCAGCGGTCGAGGGGTCAGTGCCTCCTCCACCATCTCATCCACGGCGGTACGTGCCGCACACACCTCAGCCTGCATCCGCTCATACGCGGGCGTGCCAGCAAGCTTCACATGCACTTCACCCAAAGAATGGTTATCGTACGGGTCCAGCACCTTCTCAAAGGCGCGGTACTCCATAATCCCCTTCAACTGGTCGCAATCACGGAAAAGATGCTTCAAATTCTTACGGTCAGCAGCAATCGTCACCAGGTTCTGACGGTACTGCTCAGGAACCACATCCCACGCAGAAAGCACGGCACGACCCAGCAGACGCGGATGCACCTCATCACAACACTCCATGAGGGAATGAACGTGAGTGAAAAGCATCGGCTCCTCATTCACCACAGTGCGGGTGCCGTCCTGCTTAGAAATAAAAACCACCGTCGACAACGCCGAATAACAAAAACCTTGCGCCTTACGATGCTCCTGAGCCACCGCAATCACAGCAACGCCCTGATCCGTGTACCCGGCAGGGTACGAGGCGCTATAGTCGGGCGCCTCCCAGGTCAGGGTGCATCGTTTGATATGCGCCGGTGAAAATCCCATGAGTGTCACCCCCCATGTGTGCCATACCGCGTCTCCTTCCATTCATGCGGTGTATCGTCCTCATTCTTTTATAGGTCGAAAAGAAAGGGGCACGCAAATATAAAACACCTTTTTTACAGTTAGCGAATGGAGCACCCGCAACTCCTCTCTCACACCGGCACAGCACAAAACACAGCGTGAGAACACAGCGCGAGAAACCCCCACGCATACCTCACCGAGGCGCAGGGAAAGGTGTACGGTAAAAGAGTCATATACGACGCGGCAACCGCCGCACCACCCCACAAGGAGAGCCCCATGATTGGTGTTTACGCCGGAGTATCCGTCAAGCCCGAGCACGTCGAAGAATTCCTCAAGACCATCGAACCGCTCGTGACCGCAAGCCGCCAGGACGAAGGCAACGTCAGCTACGACTTCGGTGCCGTCTCCGACACCGACTTCGCATTCATCGAGCGTTGGGAATCCCAGGAACTGCTCGAAAAGCACATGGGCACCGAACACTTCCAGAAGGCTGTCGCCGCATGGGAGCCGCTGCTCTCCTCCGAGCTGGACGTTCGCATCGTCAACTTCCGCTAAACGACGTTAAAGACCGAGGTGCCCGGCACCCCCTAAGTGAGGGGTGCCGGGCACCTTCGCATGTCAGTTATGGAGGCGAGCGCGGCAACTCGTAGCACGCCTCGCCTTCATTCTCGGTTTAGCAGCGCTCTCGGTTTAACGGCGTTCTACGCCAACCTCCATCGAATCAAGTGTGAAACCATTCGTCGCGCTCACGCAATGCACCTTACCGGTATTCACCGACTTGCAGGTGTAACCGTACGCAGTCACCACCTGACCGGTAGACAGGGCAACAATGCCCTCAGTATTCACCGGCTCCGGGGTGGCGGTCTGACCGACCAGGCTCACCTCGGGCGCCTGGCCCTGCACCATGTGCACGCGCTGCTGCGCCTTACCGGATGCGGCATCCCAGCCCTCCAGGGTCACGCCCACCATCGCCTGGCAGTCCACACCCGACGGGGTCACCGAGCACGCGACCTTAGAGTCCGGGCTGGTGAAACGCAGCGCCTCAACAGTCTTCGCAGAATCACCCTGACCGAAAGTGCCGCCACCGTACGCTTCAGCGAAAGTCAGCGTACCCGACAGCATGCGGGTCTGTGCCGGAATCAGCGCCAGGCGCGGCTTCTCAACGCTACCACCCTGCGTGAAGCAGGCACCCGTAATGTAGTCGCGGCCCTGCACCTTCGTAGCGCACTGGTACCACTCAACACTCGCCGCGCCGTCCTGGTTCTTGCGGCTGTTGAAGAGGCGCACCGCCTCCTGAGCCTTCGCGCAATCCGAACCGTCATACACGTAAATACCGGCGGAGCCACCCAGCAGACTCGTCACGCCACAGCGAGTACCAGGATCGATAGTGCTCACGGAGCCGCTCGCCGTGGCGTATGCCGCCTCGTACTCGGCGTCAGTGCTCGGCTCATTCGTGGGGGTTGCCACCGAATCGTAGGTTGCAGGGGAATCCAAGCTGGCAGCAATCTGCACGGTATTCGGTTTCCAGGAGCCATCCGCCGCGGTGAACAGGGTCTTCGCATCAACGGACGCCGAGGAAGTCGCGACCTTCATCGGGGCGGTTTCAGAATCATCAGCCTGAGGCTGGGCAGAGCAAGAGCTCAAAGCAAGCGCACCGATGCAGGCAAGAGCCGCCAGGGCACGGCAAGTAAAGGCACGCTGTGCGCGTGCGGGCAGGGTAATCATGAATACGTCCTCGTGAGGGTTGCGAATTGCATTGTGTTGAGTGGTTGTGCTGAGTCGGTGAATCGGGTACCTAAATACCTTCTTACACCCTACTGCACCGCAACTGACAAGGCAATACGCCGCACCGGGTATCCCACGACGGTAGACAAAGACGCGAACAAAGAGCAGCGCCCCGCCCGCAGAAAAACCGCGGAACGGGGCGCCAGCCCATCAGGGCAAGATATTAAATTCTCACAGGATACGTGAGGGGCTTATGCATCCTCGGGCAGGATGCGTACACCGCCCTTATCAGCCGAAGCAGCCAACATACCGTACACCTTCAGGGCGTTCGATACCTGACGCTCACGCGGCTTGGTCGGACGCCACGGTGCGGCACCCTTCGCCTCGCGGCGAGCAGCCAGCTCCTCATCCGAAACGTTTACACGCAGGATGCGGTTGTTCACGTCAATCTCAATCTCGTCGCCGGTCTGCACCAGGCCGATAGCGCCGCCAGCAGCAGCCTCCGGGGAGACGTGACCGATAGAAATACCGGAAGTACCACCGGAGAAACGACCGTCAGTAATCAGCGCGCACTTCTTACCCAAGCCCAAACCCTTCAGGTAGGAGGTCGGGTACAGCATCTCCTGCATACCCGGGCCGCCCTTCGGGCCCTCGTACTGGATGACGACAACGTCGCCTTCCTTCACGTTCTTCGACAGGATCTCGTGCACAGCCTCGTCCTGAGACTCGACCACGAAGGCGCGACCCTTGAAGTGGAACAGCTCCTCATCAATACCTGCGGACTTGATGATTGCGCCGTCCTGGGCGATGTTGCCGTACAGGACCGCCAGGCCGCCGTCCTTGGTGTATGCGTGCTCCACGGCGCGGATGCAGCCGTTCTCAGCGTCAGTCTCGTGGGACTCGTACTTGTTCGCGGTGGAGAACGCGTGGGTGGTGCGCACGCCGCCGGGAGCTGCGAGGAACAGATCCTTCGCCTTCTCGCTCGCCTTGCCGCCGCGGATATCCCACTCGTCCAGCCACTCGTCCAGCGAATCAGCGTGAACAGAATGAACGTTCTTGTGCAGCAGGCCGGCACGGTTCAGCTCACCCAGCAGTGCGGGAATACCACCGGCACGGTGCACGTGCTCAATGTGGTACTTGGTGGAGTTCGGGGCAACCTTCGCCAGGCAGGGAACCTGACGCGAAATGCGGTCAATATCCTTCAGGGTGAAGTCAGCGCCCGCCTCGTGCGCAATCGCCAGGGTGTGCAGCACGGTGTTGGTCGAACCGCCCATCGCCACATCCAGCGCCATAGCGTTCTCAAACGCCTCCTTGGTCGCAATGGAGCGGGGCAGAACCGACTCGTCATCCTGCTCGTAGTAGCGCTTAGCCAGCTCAACGATGCGGCGGCCAGCATCCAGGAACAGCTCCTTACGAGCAACCTGAGTAGCCAGGGTGGTGCCGTTACCGGGCAGCGCCAGACCAATCGCCTCATTCAGGCAGTTCATGGAGTTCGCGGTGAACATACCCGCACACGAACCGCAGGTCGGGCACGCATTCTTCTCAACCTGAGCGAGCGCAGCGTCACTGACGCTATCGTCAACAGCCATCACCATGGCATCAATCAGGTCGAGGCGGTGCTCAACAATGCCCTCAATGCCCTCGCCGGACTCCATGGGGCCGCCAGAGACAAAGATGGTGGGGATGTTCAGGCGCATAGCCGCCAGAAGCATACCGGGGGTGATCTTGTCACAGTTAGAGATGCAGACCAGCGCGTCGGCACGGTGCGCGTTGACCATGTACTCGACCGAGTCAGCGATCAGATCGCGGGAAGGCAGCGAGTAGAGCATACCGTCGTGGCCCATCGCAATACCGTCATCAACAGCGATGGTGTTAAATTCCTTGGCGACGCCGCCAGCCTCACGAATCGCGCCGGCGACCAGCTCACCCATGTCCTTCAGGTGCACGTGGCCGGGCACGAACTGGGTGAAAGAGTTCGCGATAGCGATAATAGGCTTGCCGAAGTCATCATCGCCCATGCCGGTGGCACGCCACAGGGCGCGGGCACCAGCCATGTTACGGCCGTGAGTTGAAGTACGTGAACGCAGTTCTGGCATTGTTTTACCTTCCGTAGTGATGCAAGTACTGATTTTACGCGCGGCGTCCAACGCTCTTCAGCTCAGGGTCACTTTGGTTTCATGCATCGAAACGCGCACGAGCCTGCAACCGCCTATCGGTGGGAGTGTTGAGGCCACGGGGTTGTGCCGGATCTGCGGCAGAATTGCCCCCTTTGGGGTAGATGGGGGACATCACCCCATTATGCCCCCTAATCTGGAATGAGCCCAGGTTGCGGGCGTCGATATTCAGTCGGCGAACGCACCGGGAGGCGGCGGGCTGCCGTGCCTGCCGCGTACGGGCCTCGCTGCGCATACGTAGCACCACACGTAGCACCGGTGCGGTTCATTTCCAACACACTGATTTATACACGCTTTTATACACGCTGAACCCTGCTTACATTTCAGAAGGTTTCTATGACACAGGCACCCACCGCATCGCTCACCCTCACGCCAGCAACCAGCCCGGCAGGCGGTAAGGATTTCGCGTCCTCCGTGATCTACCAGGTGTATCCCAAGTCCTTCTACTCCGCGGCGGGTGGCGCCTACGGCGACCTGCGCGGCGTCATCGAGAAGGTGCCCTACATTGCTTCCTTGGGCGTGGACATGGTGTGGTTCAACCCGTTCTTCGCCTCCCCGCAAAACGACAATGGCTACGACATCTCCGACTACTACGCCATCAACCCCGACCTGGGCACCATGAAGGACGTCGAAGAGATGATTGCCGCCCTTGCCAAGCACGGTGTGGGCGTCATGTTCGACATGGTGCTCAATCATGTTTCGACCGAGCACGAGTGGTTCCAGCGTGCGCTCGCCGGTGAGCACGAGTACTGGGATTACTTCTACATTCGCCCCGGCAAATACACCGAGGACGGTCAGCTGCGCGAACCGACCAACTGGGAGTCGAAGTTCGGCGGCTCCTGCTGGTCCCGCTTTGGCGAGTACACGGATGAACACGGCACTCCCCTGTTCTACATGCACCTGTACGACCGCACCCAGGCTGACGTGAATTGGTACAACCCTGTTGTGCGCGACGAACTGTTTAAGGTCGTGAACTTCTGGTACGAGAAAGGTGTGCGCGGTTTCCGCTTCGACGTCATTAACGTCATTGGTAAGGGTGAAGAGCTGCTCGACGCCCCCGAAGGCACCGTGGACAAGGCACAATACACCGACACCCCGATTGTGCACACTCGCATTCAGCAGCTTAACCGCGCCTCCTTCGGTCAGTATGATGACACCGTAACCGTGGGCGAAATGTCCTCGACCAGCATCGAAAACTGCGTGGGCTACTCCAACCCGGCAAACCACGAGCTGGACATGGTGTTCAGCTTCCACCACCTGAAGGTGGACTATGAGAACGGCGAGAAGTGGTCGAAGGTGCCGTTCCGTTTTGCCGAGTTGAAGCAGATTCTGAACGATTGGGCACTGGGTATGCAGGCCGGCGGCGGCTGGAACGCGCTGTTCTGGAATAACCACGATCAGCCGCGCGCGCTGAACCGTTTTGGTGACGTTGAGCGTTACCGTGCCGAGTCGGCGACCATGCTGGCGACTGTGATTCACCTGCTGCGCGGCACCCCGTACGTGTACCAGGGCGAGGAAATCGGCATGATTGACCCGGTCTACTCCTCGATTGAGCAGTACGTGGATGTGGAGGCGCACAACGCCTACGCGATGCTGCGTGAGCGCAGCCTGAGCGAGCAACAGGCCCTGGAGATTGTGGCGTCGAAGGCTCGCGATAATTCGCGTGTGCCGATGCAGTGGACCGCAGATTCGGCGACTGCTGGTTTTGGTTCCACGTCGCCGTGGCTGGCTCCCGCCCCGGTGCGTGATGCGGCGACCGGTGCCGGTATTTCGGTGGAGGATGAGGAACGCGACGGCGTGATTCTGCCGTACTACCGCAACCTGATTGCCCTGCGTAAGCAGTACCCGGTCATCTCTGCGGGTTCGTACGCACCCTACGCGTTGGATCACGAGCGGGTGTTTGCGTACCTGCGTGAGCTGCCCGCTGAGACTAGTGCTGAGAACGGTAGCCCGGCACAGCGCATGCTGGTGCTGACGAACTTCTACGGTGAGCCGACCGAGATTGAGGTTCCGGCCGAGTTCGTTCGTTCCGGTCGCGTGCTGGTGTGTAATTACAAGAATTCTGCGGTCGATTCTGCTGCGGCGGATTCTGCTGTATCTGATTCGGCTGAGACGGTGACGCTGAGCCTGCGCCCCTACGAGGCTCTGGCGCTGCTGATTGAGGGCTAAAAGCTACTACATGCCCCTCCCCTAACCTGTGGGAGACGTGTGGGAGATGGGCAATATAAACCGACCTGGCAATATTCTATTTTTAGAATATTCCCAGGTCGGTTTTGTTTATAGACATTCCTATAGAGGAATTTATGTGGAATATCAGGCAGATTTTTAGAAGCCGTGCTCGTTCAGCCAGGCAGCCGCCGCCTGCGCGGGCTCCTGCTTAGAGGTACCCGAAACACGGTCATTCAAAGTGCGCAAATCGGCGGTAGTGAGCTTCGCCGAGACGCGGTTCAGAACCTCCGCCGCGGAGTCGGGAACTCGCGACGTATTGATAATGGGCAGCACTTGCTGAGCCAGAATCATGTTCTTCGGATCCTCCAGCACCACCAGCTGATTCTGCTCAATTGCGGGGGTGGTCGAGTAGAGGTCAACCACCTGCACGGTGTCATCCAGCAGGGCCTTGACGGTCAGCGCGCCGCCGCCATCCGAGAGGGGCACAAACTCGGCGGGGACGCATCCGTACTTCTCTTTCAGACCCGGGATGCCGTAGGCGCGCTCGGCAAACTCCGGGGCGGCGCCAAGCTTCAGATTCGTACAGCGGGAGGCGAGGTCTTCGATGCTTCGCAGACCGTATTTCTGGGCGGTCTGAGCAGTAACGACGAGCGAGTCCTTGTCCTCCGCCTCGGAGGCGTTCAGGGCGCGGATTTCAGCCCCGGAGCCACCCGTGGTGAGAATGCCGAGGGCGGCGGGTAGCGCCTGCAGAATCTCCTGCGCAGTGTTAGCTGTAGCCTTCGGGTCCAGGTAAAGAAGCAGGTTGCCGGAGTAGTCCGGGATAACGTCCACCGCACCGGAGGCGAGTGCCCCCAGGTACGCTTCGCGGGCGCCGATGCTTAGCTGGGTGCGGGCATTGAATCCCGCCCGGGCGAGGGCTCCGGCGTAGATTTCGGCGAGAATTTGGGATTCGGCGAAGGCCGCTGAGCCAACGATGATTCCTTCGTGTTCGCCACTGAAGACTTTGTCGCCGCTGAGCCCGCAGGCGCTAAGAATACCCGCCATGCCGAGCGCTCCGGCGGCGGCTAGGGCAGTGCGACGAGATACGGTACGGCGCGAGAAGGTTCGAGGCGTCTGATTCATCGGGTTCATGCCTTCTTCCGGTTGATGGTGAGCCCCGCGGGGGTGAGCGCACGCTGCACAAGGCCCATGAGCGCGTCCACGGCGAAGGCGAGAAGCGCCACGAGCAGGGTTGCGACGAGCATGCGCGGGTAGTCGCGCACGGCGAGCCCGTCAAAGAGGTACCTGCCGAGGGTTCCGCCGCTGAGGTAGGCGACGATGGTCGCGGTTGCGATGACCTGCACGAGTGCGGAGCGGAGCCCGCCGAGCATCATGTTGGCGGCGAGCGGGATTTCGAGGCGGGTCAGGATCTGCCATTCGGTCATGCCTTGGGCGCGGGCTGCGTCCACGAGGTCTTCGGGTACAGCGGCGAGGCCTTCAAGAACTCCGGCGAGCAGGGGTGCCGCCGCAATAATAATGAGCACGATGAGGGCGGGCAGGGTTGAGACGCCCAGCCAGAGCGCCAGGATGGTGAGCAGACCGAGCGCGGGTAGCGCGCGGGTGGCGGCTACGGCGCTCATGAGCAGGTTGCTACGGCCGCGGTTGGTGCCGTAACCCGGGCGGTGGTGCCCAGCCCAGAGGCCGAGGGGCACGACGATGAGTGCCGCGCAGGCGGTGGCGAGGGCGGTGACGCTCAGGTGTTCGAGCAGACGCACGAGGATTCCGCCGCTTCCCTGCCAATTGGAGCCGTCCATGAGGTAGGCGAAGGTTCGTTCTATGACGTTCACGGGTTATGCCTTCCTTTCGGGGCTGTGGCGGTTCGTAACCGTAGCCGCCTGCCAGGGCGTAAGTGCCCTCGTCAGAAGGATAAGGAGCAGGTCGAGGACCAGTGCCAGCAGCAGGCTAAGGATTACGCCAGCCAGGATCTCCGAAGGGATATTGCGCGCGAGTCCATCGGTGAAAAGCGTACCGAGCGAGGGCACACCGATGAGGGCACCCACGGACACCATCGCAATATTTGCCACGGTTGCCACACGGATTCCCGACATAATGACGGGTGTAGCAAGGGGCAGGTAGAGCTCCATCAGCGCCTGTCGGGGCGTGTATCCGAGGGCGCGTGCAGATTCGTGCACGCTATCGGGTACGGAGTCGAAGGCATCCACACCGGAGCGCACCATGAGCGAGAAGGAGTAGACGCTCAGGGCGACGAGCACGTTCAGCGGGGAAATAATGGAGGTTCCCAGAATGAGCGGCATCAGCACGAACAGCGCGATCGAGGGGATGGTGTACAGCAGCGAGGAGAGGTGCATGAGGGTTCGCGCACCGATGCGGCGTTCGGAACCGCGGTCACGGCGACGGCTCGCGTAGTAGGCGACCGGCAGCGCAACGAGAGCACCAATCGCGACGGGCACGACGCCCTGGTAGAGGTGGCTGAGGGTCAGTTCGAGGATGCGCTGGCTGTTGGTGGCGACCCATTCCCAGTGCATATCGCTTGCCGCCAGGGGTGATGCCACTAGGGGCTGCGCGGCGAGAGGTGGTACCGCGAGCACAATATTTTCTAGAAGACTCATTCGCTTTTCTCGCCTTCTGCCGCGCTATTCTGCTCTTCTTGGGAGGCGGCAAGTCGGCGTGCGCGCGCCTGGCGCACCGTCTGCTCATCCAGCAGACCGGCAACGGAGCGGCTCACGAAGGAGCGCACAAAATCATCGGCGGGGCTGTAGAGAATCTCTTCGGGAGTACCGAACTGTGCGAGGCGACCACCCTCCGCGAAGACGGCAATTGTATCGCCGAGCAGAAGCGCCTCGTCAATGTCGTGGGTGACGAACACAATCGTCTTGGCGAGTTGCCCCTGTAGGCGCAGCAGCTCTTTCTGCAGGTCGGTGCGCACTACCGGATCCACTGCGGAGAACGGCTCGTCCATCAGCAGGACGGGCGCATCGGCGGCGAGAGCACGCGCCACACCAACGCGCTGCACCTGACCGCCCGAAAGCTGGGAGGGGTAGCGCTTGGCGTACGAAGGATCCAGACCGACTACTTCGAGCAGTTCGAGGGCGCGCACCTGCGCCTCCTTGCGGGAGGCGCCGAGCAGGCGCGGCACGGTGGCAATATTCTGCGCGACGGTGCGGTGCGGCATGAGCCCACCCTGCTGCATCACGTAGCCGATGCTGCGGCGCAGCTCGTAGGGGTTCTTCTCGTGCACGTTCACGCCGTCAATGGTGATGGTGCCGCTATTGGGCTCCACCATGCGGTTAATCATGCGTAGACTAGTGGTTTTACCGCAGCCGGAGGGTCCGACGAACACGGTAATCTGCCCGGCGGGAATATGCAGGTTCAGGTTCTGCAGCACTGTGGTGGGTTCACCGGTTCGGCTCGGGTAGCTTTTGGTGATGTTCTCGAAGCGGATTCCGCCCGCCTGCGTGCTACCAGTGGCAGCATTTTTTGCCCACGGAATTTGAGGTGAGTCCTCTAGGCGTTGGTGGGTTGAATTTTGGGCGGCTGAATTTTGGGCAGTCATGGGTGCGTTGGTGCTTTCTGCAGTGGCTATAGGGCAGGTGCCTCTGTATACAATCTATATACAAAAAGGCGGCATCTGAGGGTTTTATTCCCAAGATGCCGCCTTTTCGACGGTTTTTCAGTATCTGCAACCGCAAAGTTTTTTAAAAACAAAACCCGCCCCACTGTAGAAGCCTGGAGGCGGATTTCGTGGCTCCGACCGGCGTCGATCCGGTGACCTTACGATTTTCAGTCGTACGCTCTACCAACTGAGCTACAGAGCCTTGCGTATTTACTTTTAGATACGCAATGACCGCGTCTTCGGATGAATAATCATCTGAAATTACGCGGCCAGAGCGACCCCGACGGGACTTGAACCCGCGACCTCCGCCGTGACAGGGCGGCGCGCTAACCAACTGCGCTACGGGGCCTTGTTGGAATCAACAGAAGTAAATTCTATATCATCTAACTTGGCTTTGCAAATTGTGAGATTTGCAAGTACCCCCAACGGGATTTGAACCCGTGCTACCGCCGTGAAAGGGCGGCGTCCTAGGCCGCTAGACGATGGGGGCCTAGTCGATCGAACAGGTTCCGTTTTCTTCATCCCGTCGTTCGAACCTCCACTAGTCTATGACAGGTTTGCGGAGGCGTGCAAACCGTTTTGTTCGATTTTGCCCGATTTTGACCCCCATTTTCGACCATTTATAGCCTGGCACATATGTATTTAAGCTAGTCAATGACGATTCAGAAAAACTTCAAAAAATTTTAAAATTTCTTCACAACACCCATATCAGGAGCTTTTGGAGGGGTTTTAGCGACTTTTGGGTGCCTGCAGAGGCCTCGAAGAAGCCCTATTTCCCGCTCTGATTTCTACAGATTTTCTACAAACTCCTCCGAAACTCCTCCGAAATTTTGTTTCGAAGATGCCGGCATCAGTCCCGCAAGAATTCCGAAAACCCACCTTCACATCTCTTATACACCCCTCTTATGCGCATCGCAGCGGCCAAAAAACTCCACAATATCTCCAAAAATTTTTCGACAACTTTCTACGCGCTTATATAGGACATGCAGGCAAGACGCTACCCTGGGTGCAAATATCTGCAAGAGAGTGCACAGCAACACCTCTCTAGAGGGTTCACCCCAGCCTCCCCGGAGCCCTCAAAAATGTGCCGCGCAAAGCAACTACAGGCCAGAATGCACGTAGATGCAAATATTCACTCTTGGGAATACAATAAACCGGCTTGTCAGACGCTTATTTTTCTCTCAGTGCAGATATCTACGCAATTATGACGACTCAGAAATATAAAGATTTGATAAACCTCTAGCGATTGACAAGGAGAGATGAAAGCCAGCTGAAAATACCCCCTGAAATAGCTTGAAGCCCCCTCTTTGAGCACCGTACTATAGAGGGCGTGAGGTCACTTCCGGACCTTGCACGGGGCCACTTCCGGAGCCCCAGACGTAAAGTCACCGCACATTACAGCACCGATAAACCGCATAGAGATCCAAAGGGGGATCCAGTGTCCGCAACGATGAATCGCCGCACGGCATTCCGTGCACTCGGCGTAGGCACCGCAACCATCGCTCTCGGCTGTGCAGCTGCACCCGCAGCGCAGGCACAGCAGATGGCGCACCCGCAGAAGGCAATGACTGCCGACCAGCAGCTCAAGCTGATTCTGCGCCGCCTAGAGCAGGTACCTGCCCGTTTGAAGTATGCGAAGCCTGGATCCTCCAACCGCGTTAATAGCGGCATTGAGAGCGCACTGGGCAACCTGACCACCGTCCAGGGCACTGACGCAGGCCGTCAGATTGCAAGCGCTAAGGCCGCTGTTCGTAAGTCTGATGGACGCGCCCACGCAGCTCTCTCCCCCGTTGGTGTTATTGCCTGCGTTGTCAGTATTGCAAAGTTTGTCATTCAGCTGGGCATCGCCATTTACAAGCTTATTAAGGCACTCGTTAACGCCTTCAAGCAGTGGAAGACCTTCAAGAACATCGTGAAGGCCGTCATTTCTGGTGAAGCTCGCAAGAAGCTGGGTACTGAAACTGAAACCGTACTCAAGGCCATTTTGGGCATTGAAGACGTCCTCAAAAAGTGTGCATAGTCTACACACCGTACGGCTATGCGCTTGTTTAGAGAGCTAATCTTGGTGTTTCTTTAGCTTTCTAGACCCCGTTAAGGGATGCGCCGCACGTGGAGTCACTGCATGGGCTCGTTGCGCGTCCGGGTAGCCGGAGGGTATGTCCTCGAGTGTCTTCGGCACCTACCCAACCCACCCCGCATGACCTCATGGTGCGGGGTGGGTTTCTTTAACCGCTCTTTCGATAACTCTTCCAGGCGAGCACTTTCCGAGAGCCCCCTACTCCCCCGCTTCCTTATATATAGACAAAAATCGACCCCGCACCGGTTCACGGTACGGGGTCGATTTCTATGCTCTACGTACTCAACGTAAGGATTACTCGCCGCGGGAGATGTTGACCATCTCGTCGCGGTCCACAACCTTCACGCGGGCGCGAGGCTCACCGGCTGCATCCTTGGATGCGGCACCCAGTGCCTTCTCGTGGTCGTCCAGGCGGTGCCAGCCTTCCCAGGTGGTGTACTTGATGCCCTTGGAGTCCAGGTAGGCGCTGAATGCCTCTGCCTCCGGCTCGGGTGCGGTGTAGAGGTTCTCGCGGTCCTCGAGCAGGTGGGTGATGGTTTCGAGCGCGTCAGACTTGGTGGAGCCGATCAGGCCGACAGGGCCGCGCTTAATCCAACCGGATGCGTACAGGCCGGGAACGACCTCGCCGTTCTCGTCCACGACGCGACCCTCAACGTTGGTGATGACGCCGCGCTTGTCGTCGTAACCGATTTCGGGCAGTTCGGAACCGAAGTAGCCGATTGCGCGGTAGACAGCCTGTACGGGGTAGTCCACGTACTCGCCGGTGCCGATGATGCCGCCGTTGCCGTCGAGCTTGTTGCGTTCCATGCGCAGGCCCACGACCTTGCCGTCTTCGCCGAGAATCTCGTGCGGGGACTGCAGGAAGTGTAGGTGCAGGCGGCGGGATGCGGTCTGCTCGTTGGTCTTCTGGTCTTCCAGCCAGCCGCGCAGGGTCTTCATCATGACCTTGGTCTGTGCGTTCTTCTCCATTGCTTCTTCGGAAGCAGCGTCGAACTGGAAGTCCTCTTCGTACAGGACGATGTCCACGTCGCGGGAGTGTGCGAGTTCGCGCAGCTCGAGCGGGGTGAACTTCATCTGTGCGGGGCCGCGGCGACCGAAGACGTGCACGTCGGTCACGGGGGAAGCCTTCAGACCCTCGTAGACGTTGTCGGGGATTTCGGTGACGAGCAGGTCGTCAGCGTGCTTGGAGAGGATGCGGGAGACGTCCAGAGCGACGTTGCCGTTACCGAGCACTGCAACCTGCTCAGCTTCGAGCGGCCAGGTGCGGGGGTAGTCGGGGTGGCCGTCGTACCAGGAGACGAAGTCTGCTGCGCCGTAGGAGCCGTCCAGGTCGATGCCCTTAATGTTCAGGGGTGCATCAAAAATCGCGCCGGTTGCGAAGATGATGGCGTCGTAGTGTTCGCGCAGGTCGGCGAGGGTCAGGTCCTTGCCGTATTCAACGTTGCCGAAGAAACGGATGTCGCCGCGGTCCAGGACCTTGTGCAGTGCGGTGATGATGCCCTTGATGCGGGGGTGATCCGGTGCCACACCGTAGCGGATCAGGCCGAAGGGGGCGGGGTAGCGGTCGAAGATGTCGATGGCGACCTCGACGGCGCCGGTGCGGACCTCTTCAGACTTGGTGAGGATGTCGGCGGTGTAAATACCGGCGGGACCTGCACCAATAACGGCGACGCGCAGGGGGCGTGCTGCTTCAGACACGAAAATCTTCCTTTCGAAGTTCACCGTCCGGCGCCCGGTGCGGCGCGAACAGGCGGTGAGCTTAGTGTTCACTTCTTGCCTATTTTACCGGGGATTGACGGGTGTTCGGTGGCTTATATGTCTTCGCCCACTAAATAGGATAATTTTCTGTCACCTAATCCGGGCGGGGTCACCTAATTCAGGAGGGGTCGCCTAATCCGGGCAGGGCGGCGCATCCGACCCCGGGCACCTCCGCACGCAGCGGGCATAGAACTGCCCCGCCCTCCGAGGTGCAGGAGGGCGGGGCAGGGTAACGAAGACTAGGGGTCGGTTTTAGGCGGCGGGTACCGCCTCAAAGGTGACGACCAGTTCCTCGCGTTCACCGAAGCGGACCAGGTGGCGGTCCAGCACATCCGCCAGACCAGCAGCCAACTCGTCGCTTTCGGCGCGTACCTCCATGATGAGTGCACCGTCGGCTTCGCGCAGGTCACCGTAGCCGCGGAAAATGCCGTCCCGGTTGAAGGTGAGGCGCAGCCCGTCAGGCAGTTCTGCAGTGCCGAGCTTGCGGCCCATGTGCGAGCCGAGCTGCTTGATGTATCGGGCGGGGCGGTCGGTTGCTACGACGGCGCGCTGGCGTACCGGCAGGGATTCCGCGGCGGGGTAATTCTCAGCGGTGTTTTCTTGGGGAGTTTCAGTCACGGTGGGCTCCTTCTCATCTATGCCGAATTCTCATCTATGCCGAAAAAGGCTCACCACACGGAACCTGGCATCCGGCGACGCATGTTTCACCTCGAATATAGCAGAAACTTAGGGTCTACTAACCTAACAAACTATCATTGTTCGCGCAGGGGCGAGAGATAGTTACCGCTATTACGCCTCCCACAAAAGATCTCTGAACGAAAGCTGGGAATTTCCTGGATTAACGCTTAGAGAAACTTTAACCGTAGAATATTTCGGTAACAACAGTGTCACCTCCCCAACACACCGGGAAGTGACACTATTTTTATGCGGGCTCGGAACCCCGAGTCACGCCCCGACTATGAGTATCTACGGATTTTCACGAATGTCTTCTGAGAACACCGCGGCTCCCCAGAGCCCCAAGGCAGAGGCCAAGGGCGCACTGGACCGTTACTTCAAGATCACTGAGCGAGGCTCCACCATCGCCGCAGAATTCCGCGGCGGCCTCGCCACCTTCTTCGCGATGAGCTACATCGTCGTGCTGAACCCCCTCATCATCGGCCTCGGCAAGGACGCATCCGGCAACGCGCTCGGCGTACCGCAGGTCGCAGCAATGACCGCACTGGTCGCAGGCGTCATGACCATCCTCATGGGTGTCATCGCCAAGCAGCCTTTCGCCATGGCGGCAGGCCTCGGCGTGAACGCGCTGCTGGCAACCACCATCGCCTCCACCCCCGGACTGACCTGGCCCGCCATCATGGGCCTCGTCGTATGGGCTGGTGTGCTGATGACCATCCTCGTGCTGACCGGTTTCCGCACCGCAGTGTTCAACGCGGTCCCCGAATCGCTCAAGGTCGCAATCGTCGTCGGTATCGGCTTCTTCATTGCCTTCATCGGCCTCGTCAACGCGGGTATCATCCGCCGCATGCCCGACGCAGCAGGCACCACCGTGCCCGTCTCCTTCGGTGTCAGCGGTCACCTGCTCGGCTGGCCCACCCTCGTCTTCCTCTTCGGCCTGTTCCTCACCATTGCGCTGTTCATCCGCAACGTGAAGGGTGCAATCCTCTACGGCGTGCTCGCCTCCACTGCCCTCTCCATCATCCTGGAGAAGGTCGTGCCCTCCGGCAGCTCGCAGGCATCCCCCACCGGCTGGTCCCTGAACGTCCCCGTCTGGGACTCCAACACCAGCAAGCTGCCCAACTTCTCCCTGTTCGGCTCCGCTGACCTGTTCGGTGCCTTCGGCACCCTCGGCGGCATGGCAGCTGTTCTGCTGATCTTCACCATCCTCATCTCCGCGTTCTTCGACGCAATGGGCACCTCCGTCGGTCTCGCAACCGAAGCAGGCACCATCAAGGACGGCCAGATCGAGAACGTCGACAAGGTCCTGCTCGTGGACGCCCTCGGCTCCGTAGCCGGCGGTGGCACCTCCTCCTCCGCAAGCCAGATCTTCGTGGAGTCCGCAACCGGTATCGGCGCGGGCGCACGCACCGGCTTCGCGAACGTCGTCACCGGCGCACTGTTCCTCGTCGCGATCTTCCTGTCCCCGCTGGTCACCATTGTGCCCTTCGAAGCTGTTGCACCCGCAATGGTGTTCGTTGGCTTCCTGATGATTCGCCAGGCAGTGAACATCGACTGGAACGACTGGGGTCTGGGTATCCCCGCGTTCATGACCATCATCTTCATGCCGCTGGCATACTCCATCGCGGACGGTATCGGCGCAGGCTTCCTGTCCTACGTCTTCATCCGCCTGGTGCAGGGTCGCGGCAAGGAAGTTCACTGGCTCATGTACGTGGTTTCCGCAGTGTTCCTCATCTTCTTCGCTAACGGCCTGATTACCGGCTGGATGCACTAAATACATCAGGTGCCTCACCCTCCACATGTGGAGGCGCGGGCGCCATCAGGGCGGGGTATCGGCACCTTCGGGTTGCCGGTACCCCGCCCTGCGCTATTCTTCCCTCTGCCCCAACCACCGATTCTGGGTGCAGGGGTCGGGGAAACACCACAGCACCGACTGAACCGCCGCACACAACGCGTTTCAACGGCACAAGCTAGGAGGCGGCGCCTACAATGGTTGAACCATCGTGGCGCCCAACCCGGGATTTACCCGCGAGCCTAGCCCGTGAAATTTACCCGCGAGCTTCACCCGCGAAACCGGCGGCGCAACAGTACACACCGAACAACATCAACGGATCCTCACATGTCTGAACCCCAGAAGGCGGCAGCGCCCACCAGCGCACTCGACCGCTACTTCAAGATTTCCGAACGCGGCTCCTCCATCGCCGCAGAATTCCGCGGCGGCCTCGCCGCATTCTTCGCCATGAGCTACATCGTGGTGCTGAACCCCCTCGTCATCGGCCTCGGCAAGGACGCATCCGAACGCACCCTCGGTATCGCACCCGTCGCGGCTGTGACCGCGCTGGTTGCCGGCGTGATGACCATCCTCATGGGTGTTATCGCCAAGCAGCCCTTCGCCATGGCGGCTGGCCTGGGCGTGAATGCGCTGCTCGCCTCCACCATTGCCACCACCCCGAACCTGACCTGGGCAGACATCATGGGCCTGGTCGTTCTTGCCGGTCTGATCATGACCGTTCTGGTGCTCACCGGCTTCCGTACCGCGGTGTTTGAGGCGGTCCCCGAGTCGCTCAAGACCGCGATTGTGGTCGGTATCGGCTTCTTTATTTCCTTTATCGGTCTGGTCGACTCCGGCATTATCCGCCGCATGCCTGACGCAGCTGGCACCACCGTTCCGGTGAGCCTCGGCGCGGGCGGTCACCTGCTCGGCTGGCCCACCCTCGTCTTCCTCTTCGGCCTGTTCTTCACCATCGCCCTGTTCATCCGTAACGTGAAGGGTGCGATCCTGTGGGGCGTGCTCGCCTCCACCGCACTGTCCCTGATTCTGGAGGCGGTTGTCCCCTCCGGTTCCGTGAAGGAGTCGGCAACCGGCTGGTCGCTGAACGTGCCTTCCCTGGCGGACATGAAGTTCACCACCCCGAACTTCTCCCTCATCGGTTCCGCTGACCTGTTCGGCGCATTCACCCACATCGGTCCGCTGGCTGCTTCGCTGCTGGTGTTCACCATTCTGCTGTCCGTGTTCTTCGACGCGATGGGCGTTTCGGTTGGTCTTGCCGCTGAGGCTGGCACCATGAAGGACGGCAAGGTTGAGGACATCGACAAGGTCCTGCTCGTGGACGCTTTCGGTTCCGTTATCGGTGGTGGCGCGTCCGGTTCGGCGAACCAGATTTTCGTGGAATCCGCTACCGGTATTGGTGCGGGTGCACGCACCGGCTTTGCGAACATTGTGACCGGTGTGCTGTTCCTGCTGGCGATTTTCATTTCGCCGCTGGTCACCATCGTTCCTTTCGAGGCGGTTGCTCCGGCGCTGGTCGTGGTCGGCTTCCTGATGATTCGCCAGGCCGTGAATATTGACTGGACCGACTGGGGTCTGGGTATTCCGGCGTTCTTGACCATTATTTTCATGCCGCTGTCGTACTCGATTGCGAACGGTATTGGTGCAGGCTTCGTGGCGTACACTTTCATTCGCCTGGTGCAGGGCCGCGGTAAGGACGTGCACTGGCTGATGTACCTGGTCTCCGCGGTGTTCGTGATCTACTTCGGTATGGGCATCATTAACGGCTGGACTAGCTAAGTCCAACAGTCTACATATTTGCTGAGGGCAGGTTCCTGATGCGGCTGAGAATGTAAGTTTTCAAGCTGCCGAGGGGCCTGCCTTTGGCGTATCTGGTTCGCTCGTGTAGGTTCCTTATCGCTTCCGGGTGCGAGAGAATCATGGCAGAATCATTCCGTTTTCGGTATGATTCTGCCATGATGTCCGTTCAAGAGTATGCTCAAGAAGCTAAGGTTTCAGAGCGAAGCGTGCGTGCCCGCTTGGAACGTGGAATGCTCCAAGGTCGTAAATTGGGAAGCCGTTGGGTTGTCGACGCTCTTCCCGCTGCGCACCGCAGTAATGCTGGCCGCCCTATTTCCTTCGATGCATTCAACGCTTTGGCGCGTTACTGCGATGGCCAGTCATCTGTTCTATCTGCTGAGGAACGCCGCAGGGCAAAAGAACGCGCCTCAGCAATTCAGGTGCAAGGACCTGCGTCTGTTGAGCGATACCGAGCCCGCCGCGGTCTGAAAGTACATCATCTGCAGGCTCCTCCCGCTGAGATTCCTGCGATTTTGGAAGACTCTGCATTGTCGCTTACCGGCATTAGTAGCGATATTTCTCAGGTGTACGGCTCAATGGTTGATGCATATGTTTCAAGCCAGGATTTAGAGAACATTATTTTTCTGTACAATCTGCTTCCGGCGTCTGTAGATTCGGCGAACATTATCTTGCGTGAATGCGATGAGCCGCCCCATATTCTGCCCTTGCATGTGGCGGTAGATCTTCTAGATTTGGGGGATCCGCGAAGCTCCGCTGAGGCAGAGCGCATTCTTCAAGATTCTGTTTTCAAGAAAGTGTCTTAGTCATGACCGCATCCCCTATTTTGATTCCTGCTATCGGGGCAGAGCGTGCCTCTTGGCTTGGTCTGGCTGATATCTCAGACTGACTTTGAAAATCTTCTAAAAGACAGAAGCTAACTAAAACAAGGAATGGCAGAATCGTTCCGGTTTCGGAATGATTCTGCCATTTCTTCTATGCCCGCACTCTGCACGAGACAGGGGCGGCGAGAGCTAGAGTTAGCGGACGTCGCCGTCCACGTAGAACCAGGCACCGCCCACCTTCTCAAAGCGCGACAGCTCATGCATGCTGCCCTTCACCCGATCCTCCGCAGGAACGCCCGGCACCGAACGGTAATACGCAACGAACTCCACCGTACCGGACGCATCAAACGGGCCACCCGAAGCACCCAGAATATCCAGGCGATACCAGCGGATATCATCCTCCAACTCCAAGGCGGCCGGGCGAGTACTCGGATGCCAGCTCGCCAGCAGGTACGCCGCATCCCCGGTCGCAAACGCGGTAAAACGCGAGCGCATCAGCTGCTCCGGCGCGGGAGCAGTCAGCGTGCCGGAGGCGGCAAACTCGCCCAGGAACCTGCCGCAGCAGGCGCCGTACACCTCGCCGCTCGAGCAGGGGCAGCGGTCATCATGGTTAAGTTCAGTCATGCCACCCAGTATAGAGAAAGCACAGCGCAAAGAAACGCCCGCTCTGCCGGGGGTACAAATCCTCCAGCAGAACGGGCGTTCTTGTTTTCAATCGTTAAGTTTGAGCGAACCTACACGGCACGCTTCAGCGGCAACGCTTATTCAGCGATTGCGCGAGCCGGGGTGTCAGCAGCCGAAGGCTTGCCCACGTATGCGCCGCGGTACTTAGCAGCCGGGTGGCTGTCAGCAACCTTGGTGTGGCCCTTACCGAAGATGTTCTCACGCAGGGTGTTGCCCTCGTACTCGGTGCGGTAGCGGCCGCGCTTCTGCAGCTCGGGAACAACGTACTCGATGAAGTCCTCGAAGGAACCCGGGGTGACGTGGTACGCCAGGTTGATGCCGTCCAGGCCGCCCTCATCGATCCAACGCTCCAGCTCGTCAGCAACCTGAACCGGGTCACCAACAATGACCTCACCCATGCCGCCGAGGGTGGTGTGCTCAGCGATGTCCTTGCGGGTCCACTTCTTGTCCTTCGCCTGCAGGGTGAAGGGGGTCAGGAAGGACTGAATCGACTCGGTCTGCACGTAGTTCAGGACCTCGTCCTCGTCGAACTGGGACAGGTCAACACCGGACCAGCCGCCGACAATAGCCTGTGCAGAGTCGAGGTTGATGTACTTCTTGTAATCCTCGTACTTTGCCTTTGCCTTCTCTTCGGTCTCATCCACGATGACGGAGAGCATTGCGAGGATCTTGACGTCGTCGCGGCTACGGCCCTGCTCCTCTGCAGCGGCGCGAATACGGTCGGTCACAACGCGGGTCAGGTCCGGGCGCAGGGCGCTGATGAACACAGCCTCAGCGTGCTTGCCGGAGAACTGCTGGCCGCGGCTGGATGCGCCAGCCTGGAAGATCACGGGGGTGCGCTGCGGGCTCGGCTCAGTCAGGGAGATACCGGGCACGGAGAAGTACTTGCCCTTGTGGCCAATCGGGTGGACCTTGGAGGGGTCAGCGTAGATGCCGCGCTCGCGGTCCTTGATGACTGCGCCGTCTTCCCAGGAGCCTTCCCACAGCTTGTAGCAGACGTCCAGGAACTCGTCGGCGATTTCGTAGCGCTCGTCGTGCGGGATCTGGGTGGGCAGACCCTGGTTCTCAGCAGCCGAAGGCAGGTAAGAAGTCACAACGTTGAAGCCGACGCGGCCCTCAGTGAGGTGGTCGAGGGAGGCGTAGCGGCGAGCCAGGGTGTAGGGCTGCTCGAAAGTAGCGGCAGCAGTCACGCCAAAGCCGAGGTGCTCGGTCACTGCAGCCATTGCAGAAATCTGGGTTGCGGGGTCATTCACGGGAACCTGAGCGGCACCTTCAATGGCGGGAGCGGCAGAGTTCTTGTACACGTCGTAGATACCAACAACGTCAGCGATGAACACGGCGTCAAACAGGCCGCGCTCAAGGGTCTTAGCCAGGTCAGTCCAGTACTTGATGGTGTTGTACTCGGTTGCGCGGGAGCGCGGGTGACGCCAGAGGTCGAAGCTCTGGTGACCGATGCAGGTCATTTCGAATGCGTTAACTACGATGCGCTTCTTCTGCTCAGCCATCGATTTTCCTTTCGCGAATGATCGGGGACGATCGGGTTAGTGCCCTGCACCCCGCGCGCCGCCTCCTTCTTGCCTTCTGCGTTCGGTGGTGGCCTTCGTGCAGGTGGCGCGTTCGCGCCGTACTTGCCTCTTTCCGTTGAGGCCAGATCATCATCTGGGGCACCCCGCTACGGGAGAGGGTTGCCGCCCGGCTAGCCAGAGCTTAGCGCCGGGACTCATGATCTCGTGGTTTGAGTGTACGGGGCGCGCGGGAGGGAGGTCACGTTTGTGACGAAAAAATCTTTTTGTGACGTGGAACCGAAATATTTCGTGATAAATGCGAAATATACGGTCATAGAAATTCATACGCGCCCGCAGGGTTGATTGAGGCACGCCACAGCCCATAGGGTGGGAGAAGCAAACCATCCAGAGCGACTGAGAGACCTGGCTCCACGACGTCGCAGCAACCGGCACGGATTCTTCCGCCCCCGGTGCTAACGCCAGGAACGATGGAAGTGACATGACACTCAACAGTGCAGTAACTGACGTACCCACCAGTGAAAAGAACGGCCGCCGTGCCGTATCCACCGCCGCCGTCCCCTTGAGCTTTGAAGGCGTCGGACAATCTTTCCCCGTGCCCGGCGGAACCCACGAAGTTCTTCGCGGAGTCTCCTTCACCGCAGCCCCCGGCGAGATTATCTCCGTCATCGGCTCCTCCGGATGCGGCAAATCCACTCTCCTGCGTGCAGCAGCAGGCCTGAACCGCATCACCGCAGGTACCGTGCGTATCGGCGAGAAGGCAGTGACCGGCCTCGACCCCCGCGTAGCTATCGGCTTTCAGGAACCGCGCCTGCTCCCCTGGCGCACCGTCGCCGACAACGTGGCTCTCGGACTACCGCAGGGCACCAAAAAATCTGAAGGCGCAGCATCCGTAGCGCGCCTGCTCGACCTGGTCGGACTGGGCGAATACGCAACCCACCGTCCCAAGGAAATTTCAGGCGGTATGGCTCAGCGCGTGTCCCTGGCGCGAGCGCTCGCACGCAACCCCGGCGTGCTGCTGCTCGACGAGCCCTTCGGTGCTCTGGACGCGCTGACCCGCATCAACATGCAGGATTTGCTGTTGGACGTGCACCGTCAAGACCCGACCACGATTCTGCTGGTCACCCACGATGTGGAAGAGGCGCTGTACCTCTCTGACCGGGTGATCGTCCTCGGTAAGGACACCCCGGAGGCGCCCGCCACCATCCAGCGCATTGTGACCGTTGACCGTTCTCACCCGCGTGACCGCGCCGATGCAGAGATTACGGCGCTGCGTAGCGAACTGCTGGCTGAGCTCGGCGTGGAAGATAACGCCTAAAGCCGCCACGAAACGCATTTCTTACACATCACATCATCATCTTCAGAAGCGAAAAGATTTCATCATGACTTACTCCCCGTCTCGCCGTACCGCCCTCAAGTCCCTTGCCGCAGCCGCCGCTTTTGCTACTCTGCTCAGCGCCTGCGCCGGTGAAGGTTCCGGTTCCGCTAACGCCTCCGGTGCTGCCGGTGGTGGCAATCAGAACACCGTGACCATTGACTACGCGACCTACAACCCGCTGTCCCTGATTATCCGCAAGAAGGGTTGGCTTGAGACCGCCCTGTCCGCCGAGGGCAAGAAGGTTGAGTGGGTCAAGTCGGCTGGTTCGAACAAGGCGAATGAGGCGCTGCGTAGCGGCAATATTGATGTCGGCTCCACCGCCGGTTCGGCGGCGCTGCTGGCACGCGCTAATGGCTCCCCCATCAAGGTCATTAGCCTCTACTCGCAGCCGGAATGGTCGGCACTGGTGACCCGCAAGGATTCGGGCATCACCAAGGTTGCGGACCTGAAGGGTAAGACCGTTGCCGTGACCAAGGGTACCGACCCGTACTTCCTGCTGCTGCAGGCACTCAAGCAGGAGGGTATTTCCGCTTCGGACCTGACCATTCAGAACCTGCAGCACGCCGACGGCCGCACCGCCCTGGATAACGGTCAGGTCAACGCGTGGAGCGGCCTGGACCCGATCATGGCTGCCGCCGAGGTGGAAAGCGGCGACGTGCTCTTCTACCGCAACCTGAACTTCAACACCTACGGCTTCCTGAACGCCACCGAGAAGTTCATTCAGTCCAACCCGACCGCCGCACAGACCATCGTGGACGTGTACGAGTACGCTCGCGCCTGGGCTAAGAAGAACCCCGAAGAGGCTGTGAAGATTGTCGAGGAGGAGTCCGGCATTAAGCACGAGACCGCCCAGGTCGTTATGGAGCGCACCCACCTGGATATCGACCCGGTTCCGGGCGCTAAGCAGGTTGAGGTTCTCAAGGGTGTCGGCCCGATTCTGGTTGAGTCCGGCGACGTTCCCTCCCAGTCCGACGTGGACAAGGCACTGAACAGCATTGTGGACGACCAGTTCGCAAAGAAGGCTGACAGCGCAGCCGTCGAGAAGATCGCAAAGGTGGTTGAGAAGTAATGACCGCCGCAACGATTACCGCCGCCTCCAGCGCTCGCGCTGAGCGTGCCGAGAAGCGTGTCTCTTCCGTGAAGCTGCCGTCGAACCCGTTCGCCGGTAAGCAGTACCTGGGCCTGATTCTTCCCCTGGCGCTGATTGCCCTCTGGTACATTCTGAGCACGAACGGCGTGTTCACCCAGGTTCAGCTGCCCTCCCCCGACCGTGTGGTCAGCGCCGGTGTTGAGCTGGCGCAGCGCGGCGAGTTGGGCCGCCACGTGGCGATTTCTACTCAGCGTGTGCTGATTGGTTTCGGTATTGGTGCCGTGCTCGGCCTGGTGCTGGGTGCGCTGATTGGCCTGTCTGCGCCGGTGCGTCTGATTGCCGCACCGACCATTGGTGCGCTGCGTGCCGTGCCGTCCCTGGCGTGGGTTCCGCTGCTTCTGCTGTGGATCGGTATCGGCGAGAATTCCAAGGTGACCCTGGTTGCTATTGGTGCGTTCTTCCCGGTGTACACCACGGTTTCTGCGGCTCTGGCGCACGTTGACCCCAAGCTTGTGGAGGCGGCACGCGCCTTCGGTCTGAAGGGTCTGCGCCTGTTCACCACGGTTCAGCTTCCCGCGGTTCTGCCGTCGGTCGTTTCGGGTCTGCGTCTGGCGCTGGCTCAGGCGTGGCTGTTCCTGGTCGCCGCTGAGTTGCTGGGTGCGTCCATGGGTCTGGGTTATCTGCTGACCGACTCGCAGAACAACGGCCGCACTGACCGCCTGCTGCTGGCTATTGTGGCGCTGGCGGTGCTCGGTAAGATTACCGACGCGCTGGTGGGCGTGTTCGAGCGCTGGGTGAAGGCGAAGTACCCCAGCAACTAACGCCACCAGCAACTAGCACCACAGCTAAACGTAACACTCAGCACGCGCTGAGTTTTAGGAGAGATGTCCGCTGCGTGGCTGCTCCCCAAAGGTGAGCTAATCATCGCTACGCGCCGGAGAAAGAAGTCGGCGGGGAAACCTGTCGCCTACTGAATGATGATGATGAATCCCGCCCCGCGCCCCACAGCAGTGAGCGCGGGGCGGGGTCTTTAAATATTTCGGAATATTACGAACCGATACACAGCATGCCGAATATGACGGGCTCCTTTGCTTCCTGGCCCGGAGCGCGCTTTACTAAGAAGGCAAACCATCCAGAGCGACCGAGAGACCTGGCTCCGTGACGTCGCAGCAACCCCCTCGCCAACGCACACACAGACCCCACGGTCACACAGACAGCGGCACGGCGAGCAAGGGTGCTAATGCCAGCAACCGATGGGAGAATAATGGGACTGCCCACCCCCTACTCGTTCACCGACCCGCTGAACCCCACCCCGAACCCCGCCCTCGAATCTGACGAGGCACGCGTCGCGTTCTGGGAGAAGCAGGCGCAGCGACTCACCTGGGCTGAGCCCTGGCACACCGCGCACCGCTTCGAAAAGCCGAAGTCCCTCGGCTTCGATGAGGAAGGCATCGAACAGTTTATGATCCCCGAAATTAAGTGGTTCGAGGGCGGCAAGCTGAACGTCGCCTACAACTGCGTGGACCGCCACGTGGAGGCGGGCCGCGGCGACAAGGTAGCCCTCTACTTCGAGGGTGAGCCCGGCGACCGCGAAGCCATCACCTACGCAGAGCTGCAGCGCCGCATCGCGAAGGCAGCGAACGGCCTGCTGTCCCTGGGCGTGCGCAAGGGTGACCGCGTGGTCATCTACCTGCCCGTCATCCCCGAAACCATTATCTTCACCCTCGCCTGCGCGCGTATTGGCGCGATCCACTCCCTCGTCTTCGGTGGTTTCTCCGCTGAGGCGCTGAAGTTCCGTGTGGAAGACACCGGCGCGAAGGTTCTCATCACCACCGACGGCCAGAACCGCCGTGGCAAGGTCGTTCCCGTGAAGGTGAATGCCGACGAGGCATGCTCCGGTGAGAACAATATTGAGCACGTTATCGTGGTGGACCGCACCAGCGCCTCCGACCCGGTAGCGCACGCCGCTGTGCCGTGGACTGAGGGCCGCGACGTCTGGTACCACGACCTGGTGGACGACCAGCCTGACACCCACGCCTACGAACTGCACGACGCCGAGGACCCGCTGTTCATTATTTACACCTCCGGCACCACCGGTAAGCCCAAGGGTCTGGTGCACACCATGGCTGGATACCTGGTGCAGACCGCGTACACCCACGCGCTGCTCTACGATCTGCTGCCGGATTACGTGGATGAGAACGGCGTGCTGCGCCCCGACGAGCTGTCCGCGGTCAACGACCCGGAAAAGGTGGAGTCCACCGTTCACTGGTGCACCGCCGACCTCGCCTGGGTGACCGCCCACACCTACGAAATCTACGGCCCGCTGGTTAACGGTGTCTCCGAGGTGATTTACGAGGGTACCCCGAACACCCCGCACTACGGTCGCCACTTCGAGGTCATCGAACGCTACGGCGTGACCAACTACTACACCGCGCCGACCCTGATTCGTTCCCTCATGGGTGCGTTCCCCAACGGCCCGGAGCCCGGCAAGTACGACTTCTCGACCGTGCGCCTGCTCGGTTCTGTGGGCGAGTCCATCAACCCGGAGGCGTGGCGTTGGCTGCGTCAGCACGTGGGCGGCGGCACCGCGGCGTTCATCGACACCTGGTGGCAGTCCGAGACCGGTTCGACCGTATGCTCCCCGCGCCCGCACGACCCGGCATTCGCGCCCGAGGGCACCTACCCGGAGGGCACCCCGCACTGCACTCCCCTGCCCGGTTGCGCTACCCGCGCCGTTCCCGGCGTGTCCACCCGCGTGGTGGATGAGCACGGCGACCCGGTCGAACCCGGCAAGCAGGGCTTCATCGTGGTCGATAAGATTGGCCCCTCGATGGCTCGTACCGTGTGGCAGAACCCGCAGCGTTTCCTGGATTCCTATTGGCGTCACTACGGCGAGCGCGGCTGGTTCCTCGCTGGCGACGGCGCGAAGGAAGACGAAGAGGGTAACGTGTACATCCTCGGCCGTATTGATGACGTGATTAACATTTCGGGTCACCGCCTGTCCACGATTGAGATTGAGTCGGCTCTGGTGACTCACCCGGCTGTGGTTGAGGCTGGTGTCTGCCCCGTGGAGGATGAGCTGACCGGTCACCAGGCGGTCGCCTACGTGACGCTCACCGATGAGGGTAAGGACCTGACTGAGGATGAGCTGAAGGCGGCGCTGACCGCGCACGTGCGTGAGCACATTGGCCCGATTGCTAAGCCGAAGGACGTTGTGGCGGTTGCCGATATCCCGAAGACCCGTTCGGGTAAGATTACTCGCCGTCTGCTCGGTGAGCTGTACCAGGGCCGTTCGCTGGGCGATGTTTCTTCGCTGCAGAATGAGGAGGCGCTGGGCCACATTGCGCAGGTGCTGGTGGATACTGGCCGCGTGAGCTAGGCCCTCTAGGCTCTGCTGCTGAGCTACACGCTGAGCTGAGCACTGTGCTGAGCTAAAAGCCACATAGAGTAAAGGTGCGGATACCGAATGATGATTCGGTATCCGCACCTTTTGCTATGCCATTTTACTGAGCTGACAGGGCTCTTTGTTGGTGTTGCGCCGCTTAAATCAGGCCCAGCGAACGAGCGTGTTCAGCGGTAATGCCGCTCGGCTCAATGTGCTCGGGGCCCTTGTCCTTCTCCGGGTTTTCGGTCGCCTGGAAGCGGATCATCTTCATATCGTTTGCGGCGCCCAGGTTCGTGATCATGCCGTCACCGTTGAGGTCCACGGACACCGGCTCGGTATCAATCTTGCCGTTGCCGTTGAAGTCAATCGGCTGGTTGGCGGGCTTGCCCTTGTACAGGAAGCCAGCCGCGCGAGGACCGAAGCCGCGCGCCTCGTACAGCTTCGCCTCGTTGAGCATGCGGTACTCGGCGGTGGAGTAGCCGAAGTAGCGGCTACCGTCAGCCATGGGCACACCGGTGAGGGTGTACTGGTAGTTCATGACGCTGTAGTAGTTGGGCTTGTAGTTGATTTCGTCCCAGCCGCCGTGGCTCAGCGCGAGGTTGTGGCCGAGCTCGTGCACGAACACTGCCACGCGGATGTTGCTGCTTGCCTTGCCCCAGAAGTGCGGGCCGACGGTGACCATAAAGTTACGACCGCCAAAGTTAGCGATACCGGAGGAGTAGCTGTTGTCGTAGTAGTCGCCCCAGATCATGTAGTGGAAGGTGCCTTCACGGGCGGGGTTGAACTTACCTTCGGTCGCCTTGATGCGGTGGAGCGCCTTGAATTCGCTGTCAAGTGCCTGGTAGCTGATTTCGTTGCCGCCGCCGAGGTTGTACTTGGCACTGCGGGCGCTACCTGCGTCCAGGTGGATGTTCACGCCGGTGGTGCCATCGGGGTTGCGCATGGGCAGGTCGGCGTAAATCTTGGTGATGCGGTCCAGTTCGTCTTCGCTGGGCAGCAGGCCCGCCATGTAGTCCATCTCGACGAAGATGTCCTTGTGGTTGGGGTTTGCGCCCATTGCGGGGAAGTCGACGTCGATTTTGCCGTCGCCGTCGGCGTCATAGCCCTTCAGCTCCCAGGTGTTGGGGATGCCGTCGCCGTCGATGTCGGGGCTGTAGGCGTTTGCTGCGGGGGCTGCGATAGTGCCCAGGCAGAGCACTGCGAGGGAGGCAAGCGTGACGCGTGCGCTCTTCAGAAATGCCATGTTGTGTTCCTTAGTGTGTGGTGACCGGTGGTGTTTCTGTGGAGTTTTCCGGGAGGACGTTCTCCTCGGTTTCCATGATGCTCCCGTTTCACGTGTTAGGTGAGCTGGGTGCCGTAACATTCATACTTTAAGGTAAAAGTTGAGATAATTTTGAAGATGAGCTGAATTACATTAGAGTATCAGTAATTCAACTCACATGCATCACCACATTCTTAATGACAAGAGAGATCCCATGACTTCTTCCTCGAACACCACTAATGGCCTGAACCGCCGCGCACTCATCAAGGGTGCCGCGTGGAGCACCCCCGTCATCGCAACCGCAGCGGCGGTACCCGCCTACGCGGCGTCCACCGATGCGCTGGAAACCCCGACCTTGAAGTTCGGTGTCTTCACCCAGGCATTCAACTCGAACCCCTCCAACGACTTTAATACCCGCTACGGCCTGGACTCCTACACCGTGCAGGTACCCAACATCACCGCAACCTCCACCACCCCGCAGAGCCTCGGCGGCGGCACCTTCACCCCCGGCGGTAGCGTCGGCGCTGGCCTGTACGGTGGTGCGGGTCTGTGGATTTCCGCACCCGTTAACTCCAAGGGCGAGTTCCAGGGTAGCTCCTGGCTGTACCCTCAGGCGCACCTGCAGGTGACCTTCGAGTTCACTTTCCCCACCGCCGAGGATGTCACCGACCCGCTGCTGTGGGACCCCGAGAACGACGTTGAGATCCCGGCACTCGCTAAGAGCGAGGGCGGCGCGAAGACCAACAACCCCGCTGTGGCGGCATTCAATGGCATCGCATACACCGCGAAGTTCTACGAGCCGGTCATCGAGGACAACGTCTGGACCGGCGTACTGGACATCCGCACCTCCGACTACCTGGAAGCCACCGCGAAGGACGGCGTGAGCTACGCACAGGTGCTGGCTTCGCTGGTTCCGGTGTACTTCACCGAGGTGACCTCCAGCTACACTCTGACCACCACCGCTCAGATCACCAGCGGTAGCGTCGCAATGCAGCTGACCGAGGGCGGCGAGTACACCTTCAAGGATCTGGCTGGTTTGCGCGCTTCGGCAACCATCACCCGCTAAAGTACCGAGCATAAACAAGGGGGCCCGGCATCCATAACGGATGCCGGGCCC
>NZ_KV831919.1:0-1067 GCF_001837265.1 Rothia sp. HMSC064F07
GGCAGTTTCAGCGCCGACCTGACGGTTCCGGCGAATAGCCTACCGGCAAACCTGGAGTACGAGGTCATTCTGACCTACCGCCCCGTAGATGAGGCGCACCCTTACGCGTGGAACACTGAGGATCGCGTCCGTACGGCGCTGCCGGTGGAGTTCAACCTCCCGAAGGCTGTCCTTCCCTCCATCACCTATGATGTTTCGGCTATTTCTGAGGAGCAGATTGCCTCAGGTCAGCCGATTGAGGTGACGCTGACGGGCACCGGTTTTCAGGATGTCAGCTCTGTAAAATTCACCTTGTCCGAGCATGATGAGCAAGGAAAGGTCACGAACGATAATGTGGCTTCGCTTGGTGAGCTGAAGGCACCGGATACGGAAGAGAATCAGCGCATTTTCAAAGGCCTGATTCCTAACGGCTATTTCCAGAAGAAGATCACGATTCCCGCGGGAGTCCTGAAGTCCGGTAAGGGGTATTCCCTGGGTGTTTCTGGTGTAGAAACCCACGGGTGGCCTAAGGTGACGCGTAAGTTCCCCTTTGTCCCTGTGAGCAATAACCCCGCACACATGGCGTATCAGAATAATTCGTTCAGGAATACCCTACCGAAGGTATCTGTTGATGCGCAGAATTTTGATCCCGGTCAGGACCGCGTCTATAAGGTGACTATTTCTAATATTTCACCCGAGGTGGACCTGGGGTACTACATTGACTCTGTGTCGATTTATAACGCTACCTCTGGTGAGCAGGGATATTTTGCGAGGACTGATGTAGCGAGCCAGTACGATAAGCATGACGAGCTGGTAACCCGCAACGCTGACGGCACTCTGACCGTGGAGGTTGAGTATAAGGTTCACGGTGATTCCTCCTATAGGCCTTCTTCTCGCGGTTCGATGGCTGAAGTGCGTGTGGTGTTCTCGGACTCTAAGTATTCGTACGGTAGCCATAAGTTCACGGTGAGCGCGCAGCTTCCGATGGTCCCTCCTGCCGCTGATGCTGTTGATTGGGAGAACCCGGCGAATGTTAAGTTGAAGGTTGATTCGGGGACCCTCAATATTTCTCAGGGCGGCACGGTGTC
>NZ_KV831919.1:1167-2251 GCF_001837265.1 Rothia sp. HMSC064F07
CCCCGTTGAGCGCTGAATTCCGTCAGAAGTACGCTTTCTACGAGCTGGCTCTGGTGAAGCACGGATCGGTGTACGTGTATGAGGAGCACCATAGTTATCCGCCTCTCGAGGAGTACGGCGGGATGCTCAAGGACTTGGAGCATCAGGTGCGGGAGAACCCGGACGGTAGCCTCACCTACACGTTTGAGGTTCCCCCGCAGTACCTTGAGGTTGCCAATGGTACGCTCTTCGATGTGGTGATGTCGTACTACCCGTTGGATGATTTTGAGCCGGAACCTTCGAGTAGGTCGAACCGTTTGTATGCCCGCGCCCATATTGATGTGGTTCAGGAAACGCAGCCGACCCGTGGGACCTACACCTTCAGTCAATCCGCTATCGATAACCCGTGGAAGGATACGACGCTGCGGGTTGAGGGACGCCATGTCCTCTCCCAGGCTAGTGAACTGATTTCTAATGAGTCGCCGGTCGTCGCCATCTATGAGGCTGACCCTGCAACGGGAAAGATGGTGGGTAAGCCTGTGTTCACTCAGGAAGTGGACTACACGTACTCCGGGGTTAGCTCCAGGTGGTTCCGCAATAACTACTTCAGCACGGAGCTGAAGATTCCTGCGGGTACGTTGAAGCCGGGCAAACTCTACTTTATTGGCATGTATGGGGACGGGTTGCCTTCCCCCGGCATGGAAGGTTCTCCGGGTTCCATGCTGAATGATGTTGCTGAGTTCCTTCCGGTACGTTCCCCCAATCAGGAAACCGCGCATCCTGCGTTGCATCTTGGGGCGGTGAGGCTGAACCCGTACGCGCAGACGAACTCGTTTACGGTGCGCGCTACCGAGCTCTATGCGCCGGGTGAAGGATCGTACCGCCTCTCGGTGCAGCATGTTGATGAGCAGGGGCGTTTGACCGGTCAGACGGTGTTCCAGCGGGCGATCCCCGCTGAGCGCATCAAGGATGGCAGGGCGGAACTGAACCTGACGATCGCTCAGCAGCTGAACTATTCGGGTGCGTATCGCTTGGTCTTGGAGAAGGTAACGCCCGGTAAGGATGGTGCCGGTGAGTCGGTGGAGCAGCTTGCTGTCGAGGATAT
>NZ_KV831919.1:2351-5587 GCF_001837265.1 Rothia sp. HMSC064F07
ACGCGCCGCGATGTGACGGTGGCGCTGTACCGCCTGGCGGGTTCCCCGAAGGTTGAACTGCCTGCAACCAGTCCTTATGCGGATGTGGCAACAAGCGACCCGGACTACGCCGCGTACATTTGGGCTCGTCAGAAGGGCATTACCTTCGGCTGGATTGATGGTAAGTTCCACCCGGAGGTGAAGCTTTCGGCCCCGTCGACGGTGGCGTTCCTATATAGGTATCAGAAGGCGATGGGTCAGGCCATTCCGAAGGCGCCGACCTCTCCCTCGCTGCCGAAGAGCAGTAGCCTGCCGGGCAATAATGACGCGCTCCGGAGTACTACCGGCTGGGAGCATAAGGCTCTTAAGGGTGCCGCTTTCTGGAGTGAGGTTCAGTGGGCTGTTGATCACCGCGTGTGGGGTTACGCCGTGTGGGATCACGGCGTTGACAAGGAACACGTTTATGAGGGCTTTGATTATTCTTTCGTTTCCTCTGGTGATTTGGCGTTGATGCTGTACCGCTTGGAGCACGGCGGTAGCCACCTCAAGTAGCGCCGGGTCGTGGTGAGTGAGGTAACCGGTGGGCTGGGATGCTCGACGTAGTTCGACTTTTCAGCCCGCCGGTACCGCCCCTCCTATTCGTTTCTCCAGAACGCTTCTTCTCCCCTGTTGAGGGTTTTCTTTTCACGCTTTATCCGCTCAACTTCTTCACTCACTTCATCTACTCACTCACTTCAATCACCGTATAAATTTTGTAGATGGGATTATGATGTCTTCATTCTTCGCCCCACGAGGTGCCCCGCACCACTCCGATACCCCGCGCCACCCGGCGAGCACCCGTGTGCTCAGCCTTTCCCTACTGCTGGGTTTGAGCCCGCTTGTCGGCGTCACGCCGGCGGCACTCGCAACACCGACCAAGGCGGCACCTGAGCAGCAGGCACAACCGGCACAGGCGACCCCCGCCTCCCCCGCTGCAACTCAAGAAGATGCTGACGAACCCACGTATTCGCTTCCGAAGGTAGATGAATCTCGCCATCCTGAAATGGAAGGGTTTAAAGTCTCTCCCGAGACTCTCAACATTACTCGAGGCGGCACCGTAACGCTGACGACGCCTCCGCTCAGTGCTGAATTCCGTCAGAATTACGAATTCTACGAATTTTCTCTGGTTGATCGCGGTTCTTCGTACTTCAAAGCCGCGCATGCCCGCATTGACGGATATGCCTACTTTGGTTACCTCTTTGACCGTGACCCCAACCCGAAGCAGATGGTAGAAAACTCAGACGGGAGCTACACCTTCTTCCTCAATATTGGGCCGTACATTATTGAGGCTAATGAAGGCACTCTTTTCGACGTCATTTTGACGTACCACAAGAAGGGCCACCGGGAGGATTTTTGGCCGTCCGAATTCCGTTTTGTGGCGCGTGCACCTATTAATGTTGTGCAGGACCCTAAGCCGACTGAGACGACGTACATTTTCAGTGTGCCCGCAATTGATGACCCGTGGAAGGATACGACTCTGACGATTGAGGGGTTCCATATCCTTACGAGCGGTAGTCGAGAGGGCAAGGATGGCCCCGCGCTTCTGGCTTTTTATGAAGTCGACCCGAAGACCGGAAAGATTGTAGGCGAACCAGAATTCACCACTCGGATTCCGTACCCGGCTTCCCGTAGTGGAGAGCGCGTTTATTTCCTGAATTGGCATTTTAAGACGTCTATTACGATTCCTGGGGGAACGCTTAAGCCGGGTAAGGTCTATAAGATTGGTTTCTACGGTAAAGACCGTCCGGAGGATGAGAATTACCCCGGTGAGTTGCTGAATGATGTTGCAGATTTCATCCCGGTACGTTCGCTTAATAAGGAATCGGCTAGCCCTGAGATGTTTCTGAAGGCTACGACGGTGAGCCCTTATGATGAGGAAAATATCCTTCAGGTACGCGCCGTCGGCTTGAAGAAGCAGCCTGGGGTCTCTTACCGTTTCTCGATACAGCATGTTGACGCGCAGGGACTTCTGGCCGGTCAGAAAACGCTGGTGCAGGAGATTGCTGCTGAGAACATCCATGACGGCACGGTGGATGAGAAGCTGAACGTCCCCGGTGCGCCGCTGAATTATGACGGCTCGTACAGGCTCTTCTTGGAAAAGGTGACTGCCGGCAAGGACGGTACGGTTGAGTCGGTTGAGCAGCTTACTTCGAAGGATCTACAGCTGCAGTTTACGAAGAATAAGGAGGTCAACGCCGCCTGGGCATGGTTTAAGCGCCGTCAGGTTCTTCCTGAGTTTTCTTCTTTGAGTGAGGGACGCGATATGACGCGCCGCGATGTGACGGTGGCGTTGTACCGCCTGGCGGGTTCCCCGAAGGTTGAGCTTCCGGCG
This sequence comes from Rothia sp. HMSC064F07, assembly GCF_001837265.1. NCBI lineage: Bacteria > Bacillati > Actinomycetota > Actinomycetes > Micrococcales > Micrococcaceae > Rothia > Rothia sp. HMSC064F07. The sequence goes on from NZ_KV831919.1 coordinate 4,702, forward strand.
ACGAGTCCTTATGGAGATATCGCTCCGGATGATCCGGACTACGCCGCGTATATTTGGGCTCGTCAGAAGAGCATTACGTTCGGTTGGGCGGATGGGAATTTCCACCCGGAGATGAACATGCACAATTATTCGACGGCGGCGTTCCTGTATAGGTATCAGCGTTCGCGCGGTAAGGTGTCTCCCGGCTTGCCGACTGCCGCACCGCAGTCTCGTAACGGTAGCCTGCCGGGGTCGGATGAATCTGAGGTGAGCGCTAACCCATGGGTTCTGGATTTGGAGGAGGGTAGCGCTTTCTGGCGTGAATCTCGGTGGGCTGTTCAGCAACACATTTGGGGCTACACCGGGGGTTGGGAACACGAACGCTTTTTCATGGAGACAACGTCCGTCTATGACTTGGCGTTGATGCTGTACCGCTTGGAGCACGGCGGTAGCCACCTCAAGTAGCGCCGGGTCGTGGTGAGTGAGGTAACCGGTGGGCTGGGATGCTCGACGTAGTTCGACTTTTCAGCCCGCCGGTACCGCCCCTCCTATTCGTTTCTCCAGAACGCTTCTTCTCCCCTGTTGAGGGTTTTCTTTTCACGCTTTATTTGCTCAACTTTTTCACTTGCTTCATCTACTCACTCGCTTCATTCACCGTACAGTTTTTTGTAGATGGGATAATGATGTCTTCATTCTTCACACCACGAGGCGCCCCGCCGCGCTCCGATACCCAGCGTCACTCGGCGAGCGCCCGCGCGCTCAGCCTATCGTTGCTGCTGGGCTTGAGTCCGCTTGCCGGTATTACTCCGGCGGCGCTGGCAACACCGGCACAGGCTGCACCTGAGCAGCAGGCAGCACTTCAAGCAGCACCCGTGCAGAACGCGCCCGTGCAGGGTGATAAGCAGGA
>NZ_KV831920.1:0-17044 GCF_001837265.1 Rothia sp. HMSC064F07
AGAGGCTAGTCCTTCGCGGGAACCAGACCCTCGGCACGCGCACGGTCGGCGGTCATCTCGTTCTCTTCAATCTCTCCAGAGAACTTCTGCTCGGAAGAATTCGCACCGTCCTCGTTATAATCCACATCAGTAGCCGGCAGCTTTATATTCTTCATGTCATTCGGTGCGGTCAGGATGGTTTTCTCACCATCACGGTTAAGGTCGACCGACACCGGCTCGTCATCAATCTTGCCGTTGCGATTGAAGTCGATAGCCTCCCAGGCGGGAGCTCCCCTATAGTACAGGCCGTAGGCATTGCGACCAAAGCCGGTCTTCTCGTCCAGCTTGTTCTCGTCCAGGTCCTTGTAGACGCGGGTCGAGTAGCCGAAGTACTTCGTGCCGTCCGGGCGTTCTATGCCCCTAAGCTGGTAACGGTAGTTCATGATGCTCATGTAGTTCGGCTTGTAGTTCACATCCTCGGTACCACCGTGACGCAAGCCGAGGTTGTGGCCAAGCTCGTGCACGAAGGTCGCCACGCGAACATCGGAAGTTGCGGACTTGCCCCAGAAGCGCGGACCCACAGTCACGACGAACCCTAGACCGCCTATGTAACCCAGTCCTGAGGACCCGTATTCATCGTGGGCGTCACCCCAAATCATGTAGTGGAAGGCAGGTCCACGGTCCGGGTCCATATTAGCCCTTCGGATCTCGTACCACTTCTCCATGGTGCTATCCAGTTGCTGGTAGGGGACTTCGTTACCACCGCCGAGGTTGTACTTGGCGCTGCGGGCGTTACCGGCATCCAGGTGAAGGTTGATACCGGTGGTTCCGTTGGGGTTGCGAATCGGCATATTCGCGAAGATTTCGGTGATGCGGTCGAGCTCTTCTTCGCTAGCAAGCAGACCGGGCATGTAGTCCATCTCGACAAAGAGGTCCTTCTTCAAGGGGTTGGCGCCCATGCCTGGGTAGTCAATCTCCAGTTTGCCGTCACGGTTGCCGTCATACCCCCTCATCTCCAAAATATTACCGATTCCGTCGCCATCAATATCGGGGTTATACGCCTGCGCTGCGGGGACAGCAACCAAGCTGAGCACAAGCATCGCCGCCGAGGCGAGCGCGGTACGTGCCGCGCGGGTAGAAAATGAGAAAGCCATTTGTATCTCTTCTCGTATTCGGTCGCATAAATGCGCGCGAGGACCCTCGTGATTATATGTTTGCCGGAGGCAGCGTTGAGTGAATTATTGGATCATTGGGCACAGTCTATGCGGAGAGTGTATATATGTGCGCTGCGGTGAGGCATCCCATACAAACATGGTGGTACAGGATGCCGCTTAAAAGAACAGCGGGTCATTGCGCCCTCACGAGGTTTTGACACCTCAGGGCAACAATAATCCGCATCATCATACACAGAGTGCATCTAGATTTTCCCGGTATAACACCATTTTTCAGGTTTATGCACCAAATATGACGTAAAACCGTTCTGATAAGCCTCTATTTAGTGTTTTCTGCCTCAGTGTTCCGTGCAGCGTTCTGTGCGGCACCCTTCGCCTCGGAGGTCTTCATGGAGGCATAGAACAGGCACACGACCGCGCCCACTGCTGCGGCAACCAGGGGAAGCATCATGGAATCCGCCATTGCCGCCGCGTAGGGTTCACGCAGAATCTGCGGAAGGACGCCGCCTCCAGCACCGCCGTGAGAGCTACCGCCCGCTGCAGCGGCAGGACCCAACGCGGACAGGTGCGAGGTAATCGCAGAAGCCATGATGGTCGTAATCGCAGCCGAACCGAGCACCGACGCCATCTGGCGAGTCTCGTTGTACACGCCCGAACCGGCACCTGCACGCTGCGGCGGCAGGTTACGGGTCGCCGACACCGACAGCGGACCCCAAATGCAGGCATTCGCCGCACCTAGAATAATCATCGGGCCAACCATCAGCCACAGGTTGCCTTCCGCAACCATCGTCGGGCGGAGCAGAGCAAAACCAACAACCATCAGCGTAAAACCAATTACCGCAATCCACTTCGGGTCGTTACGGTTCAGACGCGCACCCACCACCGGCGCCAACACGCCCGAGAACAACGCCATCGGCGCAGTCATCAGCGCAGCCTGGGTCGGGTCCAGGCCCTCAACCTGCTGCAGGTACAGGGTCAGCGGGAACGCCATGCTGATAGCGACCACACCCATAGCGGAAATAGCCACATTCGACACGGAGAAGTTACGGTCACTGAACAGGCTCAGCGGAACCAACGGCTCACGCGGGTTAATAGCCTGCCACCCGATGAACAGGCCCAGCACCAGAATGCCGGCAATAATCAGGCCCCACACGCTCACCGGAACACCGGTGCCCATGAACGAGTCAGTGATGGTGCCCCAGTCGTAGGTGGCGCCTTCCTGAATGCCGAAAACCAGCAGGAACAGACCGACCGCTGAAAGCACCACGCCCAACCAATCGAAGCTGTGCTTCTTCTGCTCGAACACCGGCACATTACGCCACGCCAGGAACAGGCCGGCCAGGCCAACCGGAATGTTGATGAAGAAGATCCAGCCCCAGCCGAGGGTATCCACCAGCACGCCGCCCAGAATCGGGCCGATCAGCGAGGCAATACCCGCCGTCGCACCCCAAATGCTCATGGCGACACCGCGCGCATTCGGCGGGAACATGAGCGTAATCAGAGACATGGTCTGCGGGGTCATCAGCGACGCACCCAGGCCCTGCACCACGCGGGCGGTAATCAGCGATTCAACATTCGGCGCCAGACCACACCACAGGGAGGCGAGCGTAAAAATACCCATACCAATCATGTACAGGTTCTTCTGACCAAAGCGGTCACCCATACGACCGGTAATGAGCAGCGGCACCGCATACGCCAGCAGGTAGGCGCTCGTCACCCACATACCCGCCGACAGGGATGCTTCCAGATCCTGCAGCATGTGCGGCAGGGCGATGGTGACGATATTGCCATCCACCAGGATCATGAAGAAGCCAACAACCAGGGACCAGAGAGCAGGCCAGGGCTTGTAGGGTGTCTTCGCCGGGTTACCGACGAGAGGCGCTTTTTTAGGGCGTGAACTCAATGGTCCTCCAGGGGATGGGTTGTATGCGGGTAGATGTCTGTGTCTTCAGCGTTACCGCTGATAAATATCACCCCATCTTACTCCCCTTATGGGTGCAGCTCCGGTTGCTTTAGCCTTATTCAGCTCTTCACGGCGTGTGCGCCCGGCAACCAGGCAGAAGGCACCCGAACCCTCTAGACTGAAGCTATAGAAGCTATCAGAGCGCAGCCACCGGCGCTCACCCCCATCAGACCACCCTCAATGAGACGACCCCGGGAGGACCCATGGGTTTCTTTGATTTCTTCACCAATCGCACCCCGGCAGAACCCGCCGAAATCCGCCTCGTCGCTTTCGTCAGCGGTAAAGTGCAGGGCGTGGGTTTCCGCTGGTGGTGCGCCGGAACCGCCAAGCCCATGGGCCTAACCGGCTACGCCGAGAACCTCGACGACGGACGCGTGAAGGTCGTTGCGGAGGGTACCGCTGCCTCCTGCGCTCGCCTGGTGGATGTGCTGCGCGGTGACGACACCGCCGGGCGCGTGGATGAGGTTCTCGTCGAGTGGGAGGAGCCGAACGGCTCGTTCCGCGGCTTCGGCATCAGGTAGCTAGATTGCGGGGCTTTCTCATGGGCTCGCGCTCAACCCCGTGCACGTTACGTCCAGAGCGCAGTTTAGTTAGCCCAGAGCGCCGCAAATTGCGCGCGGGTCATATCGGCGCGGCGCACCCGATGCTGCACCGGGTGACCGTTCTCATCGGGGCGACCGGAGTTCGGGTCAATATCGTCGTAGATGCCGGTGAAACCCGCTTTAACCGCCACACGTTCGGAGGCCTCGTTACCCGCCAGGGTGGTCCAGCGGACAGTCTCGAGACCCAGCCCGAGCGGGTCGAAAGCGTAGCCGAGGACGGCTCGCAGCGCCTCGGTCATATAGCCCTTGCCGCGCGCCTTCGGGGCGGTGTAATAGCCCAGTTCGGCGCGGGTTCCGGGGCTTTCGGGGGTGCCGTCAGGTAGGCGCAGCTCGATACTCCCCGCGAACACACCGGAGGCGTCAATCGCCCAGCGCTGGATTTGCCCGGCGGCAATTTGACGGGCGGTGGTGAGTAGGGAGTCCTCAGCGTCGGCGCGCGTGTAGTTTAGCGGTACGCGGGTGTAGCGAATCATTTGCGGGTCGCGGCAGGCTTCTACGATGTCGGGGATATCCGCCTCGCGCAGGTGGCGCAGGGTGAGGCGTTCGGTAATGAGTTCGGGCTGGCTGGGCTCTGCATGTTCGCTGTGTTCTGAGAAGTTACTGTGTTCGGGGGTCATGATTCGAGCTTAAACCCTCGGGTTTGTGCGTCGGAAAAGCTTTTGTGAACATCCTAGAATGCTCGGTGATGCAAATCATAGTTAAACACTTCTGTTTTAATGCGTCATCACTTGATTATTATGAATTATTCATAATAAAATAGTTATCGAGCCCGCCCAATGGGCACCACTTAGAACAAGCGCCGCGCAACGAATCCGCGCGGCACGAAGCAGAAAGAAGAACACTATGGCAGTTCTGACCATCGGCGACCAGTTCCCCGCATACGAGCTCACCGGCGTTGTCCCCGGTAAGCTGGCTGACATCGAAGCAACCAAGCCCGAAGACTACTTCACCACCGTCTCCTCCGAGGGTCTGGACGAAGACACCTGGCGCGTCGTCTTCTTCTGGCCGAAGGACTTCACCTTCGTTTGCCCCACCGAGATTGCAGCATTCGGCAAGCTCGCTGACGAGTTCGAGGCACGCGACACCCAGGTGATCGGTGTTTCCGTTGACAACGAGTACACCCACTACGCATGGCGCCGCTCCCACGAAGAGCTCGTGGACCTGCCCATCGTCATGGCATCCGACCTCAAGCGCGAACTGACCGCAGCACTGGGCATCCTGAACAAGGACGGCGTTGCAGACCGCGCAACCTTCATCATCGACCCCCACAACACCATCCAGTCGGTCTCCATTACCGCTGACTCCGTCGGCCGTAACACCGACGAGGTGCTCCGCCAGCTGGACGCACTGCAGTCCGACGAGCTGTGCGCATGCAACTGGAAGAAGGGTGCAGCAACCATCGACGCATTCAAGGAGATGAAGTAATCCATGAGCATCGATAACCTGCGTTCGGCTCTGCCTTCCTACGCGAAGGACATGAACCTCAACCTGTCCTCCCTGCCCCGCATTAGCTCTCTCACCGAGCAGCAGCTCTGGGGCGCAATCCTCGCAACCGCAGCAGCAACCAAGGTTGACTCTGTCGTTGTTGAGATTGCTGCAGAGGCTAAGGAGCACCTGAGCGACACCGCTTACGAGGCTGCTCTGGGTGCTGCATCCATCATGGGCATGAACAACATCTTCTACCGCACCCGTGGCTTCCTGAACGGTGCATACGATGACCAGCGCGCAAACCTGCGTATGCAGATCATCGGTAAGAACGGTGGCATTGAGAAGCTGGACTTCGAAATGTTCGCTCTGGCAGTGTCCGCAGTCAACGGCTGCTCCCACTGCGTTGAGGCTCACGAGCACACCCTGCGTGAAGAGGGCGCAACCAAGGAGCAGGTCAACGACCTGATCCGTATTGCTGCAACCCTCGGTGGCGTGGCACAGGGCATTCAGCTGGCTGAGGCACTGGGCTAAACCCACTAAGCGTTAGAGCTTACACAGAAGCGGCGCATCCACCCCTTTACGGGTCGGATGCGCCGCTTTTATGTGCGCGTCAAGCCCCGCAACGTGTTGGGCGGCAGCTTCCTAACTCCTCCGATTTGGCGCTATACAATGCCTGTATGCGGTACTGTATTTTGGGCTCCACCAGCCCCCTTCCCAGCGTGGAAGAACTCACTGAGCTTTACGATTCTGTCGGCTGGAGCGCCTATACCAAAACGCCCGAACGCCTCCTCCCGATGTTGGAAGGGTCGCGGTATCTCTACACCGCACGAGAGACAACGCCTGAAGGAACGGGACGGCTCATCGGGCTAGTACGCGCCGTCGGGGACGGTCACTCTATCGCCTACATTCAGGACCTTTTGGTGCATCCGCACGCCCAGCGTCAGGGCGTTGGTTCTGCGCTTCTAAAGCGTGTCATTGATGACTTTGACCGAGAAGACATTCGACAGCGACTCATTACTACCGACGTTGCGAGTGAACACGCCATTGCGCTCTACAAACGCTACGGTTACGCCCCCGTAGAGGCGGCAGGATGCATCACCCTTGCATACTATCGATAAGGCAATATCGCATGCGGCTTGATACGGATTGACTCGTTCAAGCTGGCTGAGACGCTGGGCTAAACCCACTAAGCGTCAGAGCTTACACAGAAGCGGCGCATCCTTCCCTTTTCGGGTCGGATGCGCCGCTTTGTTGTACCTGCTTTTGTTTCAGCTGGTCGCCGAGCCAGTGCGCAGGGCGGTATCCCAGCTACTCGCCAGGCGCGTCGCCGCGGCAACCAGAGCCACCAGATCCTCGGCGTACACCGGGGTCGAGCGCACGCCCGCACACCAGTCAATCGTACCCAAACCCAGCCAGGGCTTACCGGGGAAGAACTCGCGCCGCAGCGCCACACGGCGCTTACCCAGGGCGCGGCGGCCGGGCACGTACCCGCCGCGACTGATGAACAGCGTCTCGCGACCCTCGGACTCCACTAGAGCCTCCAGTGCCCTCAGCGCAGGAACCCAGCTCGGCTCCTCCACGCTCGCCAGGTCGGCCAGTTCGGGATACTCGCTCTCGTGCTCCGCCACGCTCACACCTAGGATGTACTGGTAGCGCACCTGCCCGAGCTCCTGCGGCAGGCCGCGGTCGGCGGTCTGAATCGTGCCGCACAGGTGCCGCGCGACCGGCTCACCCTCGACGTTCACGCCGGCCAGGGGCTCGCCGTCCCGGTAGATTGCGGGGCCGTCCAGGTAGAGCCCCACCGCGCCGGTACCCGTGATGTTGGGGCGCACCGACCAGCCGGGAAGCGCCTCCTCCAGACGGGGTACAATCCCCTGCAGGACCCCGAAAACTTCGCCGCGAGATACCGCCACAGCGGCTCCTTTCACCTTACGCAGATTTCGTCTAGTCCCAGCTTAGCGAGCGTTCCGGCTACGCGAAGGCAACCACACCATGAGCGCCGACAGCGCCGTGCCGGCAAGCATCATCACCGCCATGGACTCCACCGCGTTCAGGGGGCTCAACGCCAGCAGTAGCGAAGAAATGATGCCGCTACCGTACTGGAAAGAACCCAGCGCAAAAACAATCATGACAGAACATTGGGGGTGGAGATTCACTCATTCTACGCCCATCTTTTAGCGCGTCCACAAGCTTCTCCGTTACGTCTCAGAGCTCGTCATGAGCACCTTTCAACTAGGAGCAGAGGCGGCGGCGGGTCTACAATAAATCGGTGCCATTTCAGGTACGCGCACAGGCAGACAGAGCCGGATGCGGTGATAACGTCGTCACCCGACCCCCCCCGTTGCGCGCGCCTCCCCCTACCGGCACCCGTAGCACACGCATCACGTACGCAGGAGAACGCCCATGCACGAGCTCTTTGACCCAGATCAGGTATTCCGCATCGTCGACATTGCCGCCGTTGTTGCTAACGGCCTGCTCGGCGGTGCTGTGGCGCGCGCCTTCCGATTCGACATCGTGGGCTTCCTGCTGCTCGCGGTCGCCTGCGGCATGGGCGGTGGTATGATCCGTGACATCCTGCTGAACTCTGGTCTGCCCGTGGCGCTCACCGACGGCGGCTACTGGGTGGGTGCTATCGGCTCCTCGATTCTGGCGTACAGTATCGATTTGAGTGCCCGCTGGGCGACCCGAACCATGCTCATCATTGACTTCATCGGTATGGGCGCGTGGGCGGCAACCGGCACCATTAAGTCCCTGAACTTGGGCCTGCACTGGCTGCCCGCTATTGCACTGGGTGTGACCACCGCGGTCGGTGGCGGCGTTATCCGTGACATTATGGTCAACCGCATTCCGGCGATTTTTGGCGGTAACTCCCTGTATGCGACAGTCGCGTTTGTGGGTGCCACCGAGACCGCCCTCGTGACGGGCCTGCTCCACCGCCCGAACCTTGCGATGGCACTGTCTATTTTCTTGTGTCTGGTGTTTGGTGTGCTCTCCCATATGAAGAATTGGCAGCTGCCGACTACCCCGGCTGAGCTGCGTGTGCCTCGCCCGCGTCTCTTCACTTTTGGTAAGCAGGAGGACCGTGCCGTTGCTAATGAGGGCTGGGCCCCTGGTGCTCCGCTCACTGAACAGCTTGAGGTGATTAATGCTGAGCAACTGGAGGAGTACCGCCGCTCTAAGGGTCTTTCAGAGTAAAAACCAATATATGCTGAATATAGAATATGGGATGGTTTCCGCTCGTCAGATGATTATCTGACCGGCAGAAGCCAGCCCATATTTACTATGTGCAGTACGGCTAAATCGTGTACTCGGTGCTGTCGTACACCGTCAAGAACTTACGGATACGCTCATCATCCGAAGCAAAGAAACCGGTCGGCTCCCCGTTATAACGCAGGGTACCGTTCTCCAGGAACACGATACGATCCGCAACCTTCTTCGCAAACGCCATATTGTGCGTCACGATGACCAGGGAGCGGCCCTCCTTCGCCAGCTGCATGAGCACGCGGATCACCTCCGCCTCCAGCTCGGGATCCAGCGCACTCGTCGGCTCATCAAAGAGCAGGTAGGAGGGTTCCAACGCCAAGGCGCGGGCAATCGCCACACGCTGCTGCTGACCACCAGAGAGAGCGTCCGGGTAGGAATCTACCTTGTCGGCAAGACCCACCTTCGCCAGCAGCTCGCGGGCACGCTCCTGCGCTTGCTGAGCGTTCAGGGTGCCGTTGAGGGTCGGGGCGAGCGCCACGTTCTTCAACGCCGTGTAGTTCGGAAACAGGTTGAACTGCTGGAACACCATCGCCGAACGGGAACGAATATCACGCACCTGCGCGTCGGTGAGCTTCTGACTGTAGTCCACCTGCGCGTCGTCAATGGTGAGCGTGCCGGACTGCGGGGTTTCCAGCAGGTTCAGGCAGCGCAGCAGAGTGGACTTACCGCTACCGGACGGGCCCAGAATAACCGTGGTCTCGCCGTCGGGGATGTCCAGGCTGATGTTCTTGAGCACCTGCGTATCGCCGAAGCTCTTCGACAGGGAATCAACGCTAAGCATTGTTGCTCCTTACGTAACGGTTGCTGTACTTCTCCAGCGCAGACTGCGCGGCGGTCAGCAGAGTGAAAATCACCAGGTAAATGATGGCGACCTCGGAGTACATTGCCAGCGGCTCGAAGGTGCGTGAAGCAATCTGCTTACCGGTCTGGAACAGGTCAACCATTGAAATAACCGACACCAGCGAGGTGCCCTTAATCAGGTCGATGAAGTTGTTACCCAGGTTCGGCAGCGCGATGCGCACCGCCTGCGGAATGACCACGTGGCGCAGGGTCTGCATGCGGGTGAAGTTCAGGGTTGCCGCCGCCTCAAACTGGCCGCGCGGAATGGCCGCCACCGCGGAGCGGAACGTCTCCGCCACGTACGCGCCGGTGTGCAGGCTCATCGTGATGATTGCGGCACTCCACACATCCAGAGCGATACCGACCTTCGGCAGGCCGTAGAAGACGATGAACAGCTGAACCAGCAGCGGGGTGCCGCGGAAGACCCAGATATACAGCCAGGCCAGCCAGTTCACCGGTGCAAAGCGGCTCGTGCGCGCGCCGGCGGAGATGATGCCCACCAGCAGCGCCAGCGCGAAGGAGATGAGCGATAGCGGAATGGTCACTGCCACCGTCGAGGTCAGCAGCTGCGGCAGTGATTCTGCCCAGAGGTTGAGGTAGCGTTCCATGCGCGGAACTCAGCTCCTTATGAGAGTGTTAGTTCTTCGGGGAGAGGTCTTCGCCCACGTACTTCTCGTAAATCGCCTTGATGTCACCGTTCTCCAGGTGCTTCTTCAGCGACTCGTCGATAGCGTTACGCAGGGCGTCCTGGCCCTTAGGCAGCAGGATGGAGGAGTTGCTACCGGTGCCCAGGTCACCGGAGAGCAGGCGCAGGTTAGCGTCCGGGTGCTCTTTGAAGTACTCAGCGAAGGACACGGAGTCGTTCGCGGTCATCTCTGCACGGCCCGAGAGGACCTGCTCGATAGCCTCATCGAAACCGGAAACAACCACGATCGAGGCACCCTTCGCCTCCACCATCTTGCGGAAGTTCGAGGTTTCGGACTGCGCCGAGGAGTGGCCGGAAATCTCGCTCACGTTCTGCAGGGAAGAATCCTTCTTCACGGCGACCTTCGGCTCGGAGTACAGGTAGGGTACGGAGAAGTCGTACTTCTGCTTACGCTCGTCGGTTGCAGAAACGTTGTTGATGACGATGTCGTAGCGGTCAGCGTCCACGCCGGCAATCAGGGAATCCCAGGGGGTTTCGGTGAACTCTGCGGTCACGCCCAGGTCCTTAGCGACCAGGTCGATGATTTCCTTCTCGAAACCGACCAGGGTGCCGTTCGAGTCGTGGAAGGAGAAGGGGCGGTAGGTGCCCTCCAGGCCCACACGGATCTTGCCGGCAGACTTAATAGCCTCCAGCTTGTTGGTGCTGGATGCGGTGCTGCTGGACGAACCGCACGCTGCGAGCAGTGCAGCCAGGCCGGTGAATGCGGAGCCTGCGAGGACGGTGCGGCGGTTAATCATTGCGGACATAGTGTTCTTCTTTCGTGTGGTGGTTGATGCTCTTGTAGTTGCGGGTTGTCACCCTGCGGTAACCCGGGGCATCGTGCGGTGTGCCCCTCTCTGCGGGTGCAACGCTGGCTATCGTACAGCTATTCCCGGTGGGAAAGAATTCAACGTAATATTCCGTCACAATCTGCAAGAGAGGAAAACCCGGCGGTCGGTACGCGTGTGTGCTGAGTACCGGCCGCCGGGCTCCACACTAGGATACCGGCTCAGCACCCCAGAACATAAGGGTAGGTTTACCTTAAAGCTGAACTGCCCTCCACTAGGGGCGATGCTGCGCCCTCAATCTCGCCCAAACACGCCGGATGCCCTGTCGGGCGCTACACCCGGCACTACACCGAGCATAGAAGGAGGGGCGCACCCGGGACTCACCCCGGGTACGCCCCCTCCCTCAGTCCCGTGAGAACGCCAGCGTCATAATGCGAGGCCAGCGGCAGGAATGGCCATCACGTTAAAAATCTTCCGTGATCCCACCCCGATACTGTAACTTTCATCCTGCTCCACTAAAGCTTTTATCGCTTTCCACGCTTCCCGCTGACGACGGGTGTTTCCCTGCAAAAGAGCAACGTTAGCGAAGCTGACCAACATACCTTTCGGGTCCGCCTCGCGGAGGTCCTTAGCAAAAATTTTGGGCTTTGCAGAGGTATCAGTCGTCGGCATCATCCAGAGGCGAGAACCATGAGCTACACGGTTTCTCAGAGTGGTCAGAGACTTTAGACGGCCCTCAAAGTGCTTATGGTTCACTCCCATACGCTCTGCTGTCTTTTTGTAGAGCAGCAGCTTTTCAGCGTCTCCGGACTCGGGGATAGTTCCTGAAGCATAACTTTGGACCACGGCATGGGAGAGAAGCCCTAATGAAAACGAATCGACAACAGACCACAGGGGAAGCTCTTTTTGCATCATCTCTCGAAGCTCCTCAACGTCTTCCCAGTCATCCAAGTTTTCAGAGGGGTTTTTAGAGGAACTTTTTCCGCAGGATTTCCACCACTCCTCAATACGCTCGCGAACATACGGTTCACGGTATCGCAGGATATGCCGCATCATATCTTTGATGAGCGCATCTACTGGTCTGTCCTGATTCATGCAGATATATGCATTCGGGTTGAGGTACTCATGGGGGCTACGATAAGTGCAGAATACGTCCACCCATGCAGCTCGAATCGCTTGTTCGCTCTGCCTCATGTACCCGTACAGGAGGGAAGAGACCTTCACATCCATGCGCACAAGATTTAAAACATCCGAGATGCCTGAGTTTTCGGGTAGAAGCCCCTCGCTCTTGTATTTGTTGTAATTACGAAAGTATCCCAGAAGGTAGTGGAAATTAGAGCATGCAAGCATGTCTCGGTCATCATCGCTCAGGGTCGTTCCCTGAGGAAAATACCTCTTAGCAACAAGGTATTCCTTCTGGTCCTCTATTGAAGGCAGAAATACGCACGATTCCTTGGGCAAAACCACTGCTCTCCTTACTCGGTTCGCCGTAGAACCGAACATAAAAAAGGACCCCCTCGAGATGCGCTTGAATCAGAGGCGGAGGGGGGACTGTTACTACAACAATAACATTGGAGCTACACGCTCTCAAGGAATCTGGGCGTTTTCCCTGGTCATCTTATGGTTGCTTATATCACTGCGTCAGCATCAAAGAAGGAGGGGCGTACCCGGGAATCACCCCGGGTACGCCCCTTCCATTCAAACGCTAACGAGCGCCTGATTTTTTGTAATTACAAGCCGCAGCGGCTTACACAGCACAGGCTGCTTACTTCGACAGCACCTGACGCTTCGAAGAAATCACGCCCGTGTTGAAACCAGCCAGGTGCAGGCCACCGTGGAAACGCGCATGCTCAATCTTCACGCACTTATCCATCACCACGTTCAGGCCAGCAGCCTCACCAATCGCGGCAGCCTCCTCGCTCCAGGAGCCCAGCTGCATCCACACGGTCTTAGCGCCCAGGTCCACAGCCTCCTGAACCACGCCCGGCAGGTCCTCATTACGGCGGAAAATCTCCACCAGATCCGGAACCTCCGGCAGGTCCTGCAGCGACGGGTACACCGGCTGACCCAGCACAAGCTTGCCCTTCGCCGCCAGAATCGGGTTCACAAAATACAGCTTGTACGGCGACGCCGACTGCAGGTACGTTGCCACAAAGTACGAGGCACGCGAAATCTTATCGCTCATACCCACAATCGCGATCGTGCGGGTATTACGCAGAATGTTCAGGCGCTCAGGGGCGGAAGGACCCACCCAGGTACGCTTCTCAGTCATTACTTTTCCTCCTGAGTGGTAGTAGGCAGGGAGCAGGATGCGCCAGCAGCAGCCTCAGCGGCGGCAGCGTCCTCGGCGGCCTTAGCGGCGGCGACCGCCTCCTCAGCCTCCACAACCTTGTCTGCGCTGGACTCGCCCACACGCTCACCGGCGTGGTTCAGGCCGGTTGCGTAGGTCAGCGCCTGATCCAGATCCCAAATGATGTCTTCAACGTCTTCCAGACCCACGGAAATGCGGATCAGGTCCTCACCAACACCGCCAGCAGCCAGCTGCTCAGCGGTCAGCTGCTGGTGCGTGGTCGAACCCGGGTGCAGAACCAGGGTGCGGGCGTCACCGATGTTCGCCAGGTGGCTTGCCAGCTGCAGGGCACCGATGAACTCGCCGCCAACCAGGCGGCCGGAAGCCTTCTCGGTCGCCTTCACACCGAAGGAGAACACAGAACCGACGCCCAGCGGCAGCAGCTTCTTCGCACGCTCGTGGTGCGGGTGGTCTTCCAAGCCAGCGTAGTTCACGTAGGCGATACGCTGATCCTCAACCAGCCAGGCGACAACCTGCTTAGCGTTCGCCAGGTGCGCATCCATGCGCTGCGGCAGGGTCTCAACACCCTGCAGCAGGTTGAACGCGGACTGCGGGCTCAGCGACGGACCGAAGTCACGCAGCTGCTCAGAACGCAGCTTGGTCAGGAAACCGAACTCACCGAAGTTACCCCACCAGGACACGCCGTTGTAGGAGGGAACCGGCTCGGTCATGGACGGGAAGTTGCCGTTACCCCAGTTGAAACGACCGGACTCGACGACGATACCGCCGAGGGTGGTGCCGTGACCGCCCAGGAACTTGGTGACCGAGTGAATGACGATGTCCGCGCCGTGCTCGATGGGGCGGATCAGGTAGGGGGTGGACAGGGTTGCGTCCACGACCAGGGGGATGCCCGCCTCGTGTGCGACCTCTGCGAGGCCTTCCAGGTCGGCAACCTCACCGGAGGGGTTCGCCACGATCTCGGTGTAGATCGCCTTGGTGTTCTCGGTCAGTGCCGCCTTGTAGTCGGCGGGGTCGGTGCCGGGCACGAAGGTGGTCTCAATGCCGAAGCGGCGCAGGGACACGTCCAGCTGGGTGACGGTGCCGCCGTACAGCTGGGAAGATGCCACAATGTGGTCGCCCTGCTGGCACAGAGCCGCGAAGGTAATGAACTCGGCAGCCATGCCGGAGGCGGTCGCTACCGCACCGATGCCGCCTTCGAGGGAGGCGATGCGCTCCTCCAGCGCGGCGACGGTCGGGTTGGACAGGCGCGAGTAGATATTGCCGTACTTCTGCAGGGAGAAGAGGTTCGCGGCGTCGTCAGCGTCTTTGAAGACGAAGGAGGAAGTCTGGTAGATAGGGACCGCGCGGGCACCGTGTTCAGCGTCGGGGGTGCCGCCCGCGTGTAGTGCGCGGGTGCGGAAGCCGAAAGTGTGTTCAGCCATTGGTTTGCTCCTGGTGTATCTGCCCGCCTGTGTGCGGGGAGTCGATAGTGGCTCGACTTTATACTGTGCCACCGGCGGCGGGGTGCACCAAGTGCGGGTACCTATATGTCGTTTATTGCGGATTATGACGGGCTGGATTTCGCTGGGGGCTACTGCGTGGTTCTGTGACTGAGGGGCTGAAGTTGCACACTTCAGCCCCTCGACGGCTATACGTTATTCTGACTTCTTAGTAGCCTCTTTCTTATACCCCCCTCTAGTGAGATCAGGAAGATGCTCTCCATATCGGCGTTGCTTACTAATTAGACGGTTCCTTAAAGTTGTAGTATTAGCACCTAGCTGCGCCCCAACCCATGAGATAATAATAATCTTCAACATTTCAATTGATTCAAGAACATTGTCATAATTAATTTCTTCATCCCCATAGTGCTTCACGGAATTATAGGAATTATTGATTTTATCAGCCCACTCTGGAAGGAAATATACCACTTTCCCTTCCCGACCCCCCTCACCCTTCTTAACGTAGGGTAAAATTCCTTTAGGAATCTGATTAATAATATTCTGCAAAGCATCTTTAAGATAAGCTCTACCACCGTCTTCAAATGATTTTTCAGGGTAATCTCGAGCAATATATCGCCCAAGTGCTTCAACACCTGAACATAGGTTGAAGAGTTCATTTTCAACTGTCCCACTCTCCCACCTAATAGTAGACAGAATCGGATTTAGTGCACGAGGATATTTTTCAGAAATCTCAAGCCACTTTCTGACCCCATCAGGTTCAATGTCATTGTATGTGAATATAAATTCTTTATTATCAACATCAATATTTTTAGTCGTCTCCCACCGCTCTGAAATAACATTCCTCCACGCGATAGCATCCAAGTCTCCCCTGTCGTTATCACGAGAGACTGCAATCGAGACAAACTTATGAACACTCCATGAAGAAATCATCAGTAAGTCTCTAATAGCATCATGCTCTTTCATACCTTTAGTAAACGGAATGATTTCATCACGGTACGACTCTAGAACATCGTGAGATTCATACACAACTTTAGTTGAAGAGCTATTAGGAACAACTGTAAAGTCGGATTTAAATTTCAGTCCCCTCGACTCATCAATTAAAATCTCACCAGCGGATGAAGCTTTTGTCTCAACCGACTTCACACGATACAAGCCATCCACTTGCTCGCATACAGGTCGCGTTTTTATAGTATTCATCTGAAACCACTGCGAGAGGTTTTCAATTTCCGTCCGATATCCATTAAAAGAATTCGTATTATACGCGCGGGAAGAAAAAACTGCCGCCTCCACCGAAATCTTCTGCAGAATCCCACCAAGACTCTGAAAGACTGATATGAATTTCTTTTTGAACCCAGAATCCCTACATCCAATTAGGAGAACCATGCCATGATTATCAATAAAATACATATTTCCAGGAACTTCATACTGATATTCTGTTCGCTCTGGGTCATCATCAAAGACAATCCCTTCAGTCCCCCAACGAGCTGCAGGATTTGAAGAGCGCCAGCCTTCCACTGGAATAAGGGCCTGGACTCGATGTCCCTCGCGCACTAGAGTAGCGGGAATTCCTGCCCCTTCTTCGACCTTATCAGGGTATAACCACCCCACTCTAACCTGGCCAATCTCAAGAGTATTATCAGACATTTGCAACCTCCCCTTTCTAAAGAAGATTAATAACCAACAAAATTAGATATAGAATTTTTATGCAAGAATTATCTATCCCAAGCCGGGTCATATCAGCCGTCATAACAGAAGTTGTTATGACGGTTGTTATGATGCGCGGTCAATGAGACCGACAGGAATGCCCGGTTTTAGCCTGCAATTCCGGGGTTTTCAAGGTTCAAGGTGCGAGGAAAATATCGCATCATAACAACATCATCGCAAGATCATAACAGCATCATGACAAGACTTGTCATGATGCTGTTATGACGTTGCGAAGAATAAATTCACAACATTCCTGCATAAAGTTGTACCGCTAATTTTTAGCCGCAAGCCCACTCAAAGACGACCTGCGAGAAATCACGGGCGGCAAGCGCCTCCGGGGTAATCAGCCAGTTCGCCGAACCGGCATCACCCCACATGATCTCAATCTCCTCGTCTTCGTTCTCCTCATTCTCCGATTCGGAGACGATGGTCAGCAGGTTCACCGTGTGGCCGCGTAGCTCCTTGAACTCTTCACGCGGGTCATTCTGCACGAAGAACGGGTATCCGCCCACGTGGGAGTACTCTTCCTCCGATTCGAAAGGCTCCGTCAGCTCGTAGAGGGCTTCGCGGCGAGGCTGGTTCTTGTACGGGTTCTCGTGCGCTTCGGGCAATTTCTCGTCCGGGTAGGTTTCATCCCACTTCGCGCCAAAAACATCGTAGTAGTCGTAGCCGGAGGCGGTCACGCCCTGCTCGCGTACCTCAAAGGTCATGCCGTACTCAATTTCAAGCGGGCCGCTCTCACAGTCGAAACCACCAATGGGCCAACCGCCTTCGTCCCAGTCCACGTTCGGGAACGGGGCATCCGGGTTCGGCTCACCCAGCGTCTCGTAGTAGACCACGCGGTGGTTCTTCTGCGAGAGCGGGTTCTC
>NZ_KV831920.1:17144-54496 GCF_001837265.1 Rothia sp. HMSC064F07
TGGTTCTTCTGCGAGAGCGGGTTCTCGTAGTCAAAGCCCCACAGGCATTCTTCATCGTTCGGGTCGAGCCAGAACTGCAGCAGACCGGTCGCCGGGTAGAAATCGTTCTCGGGCAGGTCGGCACAGTTAATCTGCGCAATCATACCCAGCGGCTCACCCTTCTCATTGGTTGGCGCAGACTCGCCGGCAGGCAGGTACGGGCGGCCACCGAACTTGGAGGCGGTCTGCGGCAAAGGTTCGGTGGGAACGAAGGGCTTCAGCGCGATAGCCTTCTTGCGGGCACCCTCCTGGTTGAGCAGGTCGATAACGTGCTTCGCCTGCTTCTCGATGTCCTTGAACGGCTTGTTGTCGAGCATTTTAGAGTCTCCTCATTGATGATGTGAAAGTAATACGGTGTCTAGCTGCAAGCCCACTCAAAGACGACCTGCGAGAAATCGCGGGCGGCAAGCGCCTCCGGAGTAATCAGCCAGTTCGCTGCACCGGCATCACTCCATATCACGTACACGTCCTCCTCAGCATCCTCGCCCCACTCCGACTCGATAGTCAGCAGGTTCACCGAGTGGCCGCGCAGCTCCTCAAACTCATCGCGCGGGTCCTCCTGCACGAACGAGGGGTAGCCGCCGATATGCGAGTAATCCCTCTCCTCCGATTCGAAGGGCTCCAGCAGGTTGTAGGAGGCGTCACCGCGTGCGTTCGGTTCCTCGGGCAGCTTCTGGTCCGGGTACATTTCATCCCAGGCGTCAGCGAACTGGTCGTAGATTTCGAAGCCGCCATCCAGGAAGCCCTGCTCCCAGGGCTCGAAGGCGAGCGCGTACTCGACGACCTCCTCGGCAGTACCCTTGCCGTCACGGCCAAAGGGCCAGCCGTAGTCGTCCCAGTTCACGGTCGGGAACGGGGCATCGGGGTTCGGCTCACCCAGCTTCTCGTAGTAGACGACGCGGTGGTTCTTCTGCGAGAGCGGGTTCTCGTAGTCGTAACCCCACATGCACTCCTCGTCGTTCGGGTTAATCCAGAACTGCAACATACCGGTCGCCGGGTAAATGTCGTTTTCGGGCAGCTCAGCGCAGTTAATCTGCGCAATCATGCCCAGCGGCTCACCCTTCTCATTGGTCGGCGCGGACTCGCCCGCGGGCAGGTACGGTCGGCCACCAAACTTGGATGCGGTCTGCGGCAGCGGGGCGTCGGGGCGGGTTACCTTCAGGCGGATTGCCTGCTTGTGGGCGCCACGCTCGTTGAGCGCGTCGATGACGCGGCGTGCCTGCGCCAGGGTCTCTTCGGAGGGCTTGTTCTTCGGCATTGTGTGCTCGTTTCGTCGGTGAATTAATCGGTGTGTAAGGTTCGGTGTGTCGGGCGCGGGGCTACGGTACCGCTGCGCCTTCTACCCCCATTAGACCCTATTTCGGGCGGGCGCGCACCAATTCCGGTCACGAGTGCATCCGGCGGCGACAATCAGGTGCGAAAGCAGGTGCCAAGCGTGCAGAAAGCCCCGCCTCCTCACCCTCATACGCGGGCATGAGAGGTAAGAAGCGGGGCTTCCCGGCGAATCTCTACGAGAGGCTAGAACCTTTAGAGAGCCTTCTCGATGGTCTCCAGAACACCAAGCGCGGCAGCCGGGCCAGCGTTCAGGAAGAACATATCGGCATCCACGCTGTGCGCGTGCTTCTCGGTGACAGCCTTGAGGGTGCTCCACAGTGCCTCACCGGTCAGCTTGGACTCGTCGCCGCCCTGCACACCGTAGAACAGATAGTCGCCGTCAGCCTGGTCAAGCTGCTCGGAGCTCAGGTCGATGGAGGTCTTCTCAACCTGCGCAGCTGCGGGACGTGCCAGGGATGCATCCGCACAGATGGAGCCCACGAACGAGGACTTCGCGAAGATGCGGGTGCGGTCAGCGGAAGCGTACAGGAAGGAGAAAGTCTTCTCGCTGCCAGCCTTCTGACCGACCGACTTCGCCTTGGTGTTGTACTCCTCCATGAGCTTCTCAGCCTTCTCGGTGGTGCCCAGCGCGGCAGCAATCAGCAGGAAGTCCTGCTTCCAGTTGACGCCGGTGCCCTCGGTGACCACGGTCGGCGCGATCTTGGCGAGGGACTCGTACAGCTCGTCCTTCTTGTTGGTGTTGTTGATGAGGATCAGGTCGGGCTTGAGGTTTGCGATGGCCTCAACGTCCGGGTCGGTGCGCTTGCCGACCTTGGCAATCTTGTCGAGCTCTGCGGACTTATCGGAGAACTTGGTCTTCAGGTAGGTGGGGACCAGGTCGGCGTCACCGGCAGTTGCCGCGCCGACGGGCACGATGCCCAGGGAGAGCACGCCGTCGAGCTGACCGGTGGAGAGAATCACGACCTTGGAGGGTGCGGATTTGATGGTGGTTTCACCGCGGAAGTGCTTGACGGTGCGGGGGAATTCGCCGTCAACGGTGGTGGTGCCCATGCCGGAGGGCAGGGCGGAGGGTGCCACCTTCTTACCGGTCGCAGAAGCAGACGCGGAGGAGGAAGAGCCGGAAGTGTTGGAGGAGCCGCATGCCGCCAGGGCGAGGGCGCCGAAGGAACCGAGTGCGAGTGCGCCGAAGGAGCGGCGGGTGATCTTGTTCGTCATATTTGCCATATTATTAGGATAACCTCATATATGCATATGCGATACTTAATACTTATCTATTGATACGTTAAGCATCCTCCGTCCGCACGGGAGCACACCGCTCCCCCACCACCTCCAAAGCCTATGACACCACAGACCTCCCCCTCTTCCGGACCCGCCGTTAGCGCTGCTTCCCTGGCGAAAATTCGTGCCCTCTCCGCTTCTTCGGACGCCGTATCTGGCGCCTCCTCTGGCGGTCAGGGTGGCAAGTCTATCTCGCGTCTGGCGGTTGCGCTCATTATTGGCGGCGTTCTGCTAGTGCTGCTTTGCGCCCTGTCGTTTACGGTGGGTTCGCGCCTGTTCACCCTGGACCGCTCCATTGACGGTTTCCTCCACCCGGAGGCGAACACCATCGAGTCGAAGCTGATTTGGGCGAAGCGTGCCCCGCGTACCGCCGCGGCGTTGCTGGTGGGTGCCGCGTTGGCGGTGTCGGGTGTGCTCATGCAGGCGTTGAGCCGTAACCCGCTGGCTGAGCCGGGTCTGCTGGGTGTGAACTCGGGTGCTGCCGCCTCCGTGGTGGTCGGTGTGGGCGTTTTTGGGGTGTCGTCCCCGTTCGTTCAGCTCTGGCTGGCGCTGGCCGGTTCGGGTCTGGCGGCGGCGCTGGTGTTCGTCATGGGCCTGGTGGATTCTAAACCGAACCTGGATTCGACGGCGCGTCTGGTGCTGACGGGTGTGGCGGTGAATGCCTGCCTGGGCACGATTACCGGCATTATCACGATGTTTAATTCGAAGGCTTTTGATTCGCACCGTTTCTGGGTGGTGGGTTCGCTGGAGAACCGCACCTTTGAGCAGGTGCTGTCTGCGCTGCCCTTTGTGGCGTTGGGTTTGGTGCTGTCGTTCATGCTGATTGGTCCTCTGCGTGCCCTGGCACTTGGAGAGGATGCGGCAGCCGGCCTGGGTGTGCCGGTGACAATGGTGCGTGGCGCGACGATTATTGCGATCATGGCACTGTGTGGTGCGGCGACTGCGGTTGCGGGCCCGATTGGTTTTGTGGGCCTGGTCGTGCCGCATGTGGTGCGTCTGCTGGTGGGTTCCGATATTGCGCGTGTGCTGCCGCTGTCGCTGGTGTACGGCCCGGTGTTGGTACTTGCCTCCGATATTTTGGGTCGCGTTCTGGTGATGCCGAGTGAGCTTGAGGTGGGTATTGTGACCGCCTTTATTGGTGCCCCGGTGCTGATGGTTCTGGTCCTGCGGTTGAGTACGGGTGCGCGCGGTGCGAAGAAGGGCCGCATGGGTTCGAAGGCGCAGGCGCACGATGAGTCGGGTCCGGCTCACGTGTCGGAGCACGGTCCTCATCGTGCTCAGCGCCCTGTTGTGCGTGGTTCGTCTGGTTCGACTGGCGTATCTGGTTTGTAGGCCCCGGTTTCTGAGAGGTTTTATTGTGAGCGTTGTGTCTCGTTCTGTAGCCGGGTCTGCTGTTGCCGGGTCTGTGCGTATCCCTGGGCGTTACCGCACCCCTATTCCGCGTACCCTGCTGGTGGTGGCGGTGCTTGTGGTGGCGGCGGTCGCCTCCCTGGTGTTTGGTAGTTATCAGATGAGCCCTGATCAGGTGTTTCGCCTGATTTTTCAGGGTGAGGGCACGGAGATTGAGCGTCAGCTGGTGTTGAATCAGCGTCTGCCGCGTATGCTTGCCGCCGTGGTGGTGGGTGCGGCTTTGGGCTTATCGGGCGCTATTTTTCAGTCGGTTTCCCGTAATGCTCTGGGTTCGCCGGATATTATCGGTTTCACGGTCGGTTCGGCGACCGGTGCCCTGTCTGTGGTGCTGATTGGGTCGTTGAGTTCTACCGGCGTGGGTATGGGCCTGGGCGCTATTATTGGCGGTTTTGCGACGGCGGCTGTGGTGATGCTTCTGGCGGGTGTGCGCGGTGGTGCAACGATGGGTCAGAAAATGGTGCTGATTGGTATTGCGGTGAGTGCGATGCTCAGTTCCGTGAATGATTACCTGATTACGCGCGGTGATTTGGAGAAGGCGGAGGCGGCGAAGACCTGGCAGCACGGTTCGCTGAATGCGCTGTCGTGGAATCAGATGTCGGTGCAGGCAGTGCTGCTGCTGGTGGCTATTCCGCTGGTGCTGATGCTGACGCATCGCCTGCGCGTCTTGGAGCTCGGCGACGATTTGGCAGCGGGTTTGGGTCTGCCGGTGAAGAGGACCGTGAACATGCTGGTGGCGGCCGCCGTACTCCTGGTGGCTGTGGCGATTTCTGTTGCCGGCCCGATTGGTTTCTTGGCGCTGGTTGCCCCGCAGATTGCGCGCCGCCTGTGGAACACTCCGGGTATGGCGATGTGGCATTCGGCGTTGCTGGGTTCGGTAATTTTGGTGCTGGCTGATTTTGTGTCGGCTCGTGCGTTGGCGCCGTTCCAGATTCCGGTGGGCCTGGTGACGGGCGCGTTGGGTGGCGTGTATATGCTGTGGTTGCTGTACCGTCAGCGCTAGTTGCGCCGTCTTACTCCGTATGAGTGACCGGGTGTTCCCGACTGTGGGGGCACCCGGTTTTCTCTGTTTCGCTAGGTTTCATGAGCGGTTTCACTGGGTTTCACGGGTGGTTTCAGAATTTTTCAGAATTTTCCCAGTTTTACCCCGGGGTAGATTAAAAACTGCTTATCGTGTCAGGGGTCGCTCATAGAGTGTAGGTGTTGGAAGGGACGATCCTTCCAACCGGGCACGCCGTCTCCTGCGGTGTTGCCGCTAGGTTGATTCAGCATCTACGGAAGGAACGGTCATGGAAAACACCACTCACGAGAGCCAGTACGCAAACGCAGAGATTTCCTGCACCGCCGATGAGCAGCTGTGCCGTGATGCAGAGTTCAACCTGCTGATGCAGGCGGGCACCATCGTCCGTATGGAGCGTTTCAACGTGGAGGAGCTCCGCGGCGTTCTGGAGCAGCTGGTGGCGGATGGTTCGTGCTTCCGCACCGCGCCGGTATCCTCGACTATGGGCCGCGTGATGCGCCACCTCACCCGGGGTGCTTCCGGTTACGAGGAGAACCTGCGCGAGCTACGAGCTGCGGCCCAGAACGCTCTGCTATTCGTGTTCCCCCTGGAGAAGGACCTGGAGATGTGCCTGCGCTTTGAGCGTGTGCAGGGTACCGGTCTGGCGCTGACCGGCATGGGCGTGAGCCCGGTCAATGGTGACCTGTGGGTCAAGCACTGGGCCATGCGTTCTCTGGAGTGCACCGATGCGGTATTCGCGGTGGAGTCAGCTCCGGGTGCCTGCAATTTTGAGCTGCGCCGCAAGACGTTCTACGCAATGCTCACGATGGTTGAGCTGTCGACCTTGGGGCTGGCGGCTGAGCCGAAGGACTTCTCCATGTTCGACGATCCGAAGGCTATGTGCACGAAGTTCAAGCGTGAGCGCCGCGATTGCCGCCGCGCGATGCGTGCACAGTACGACCGCGCCGCGTAAGGCATGTGTGTATGCCCTACTCGGCATACGCGTTCAAAGGCCTAGCCAGTGCCGTTTTGTGGACTGTTAGAGCCACTTATTCTTCTTGAAGAACCAGTAGAGGAGCAGACAGGAGACCAGCATCAGCAGCAGGGCCGCCGGGTAGCCGAACTCCCACTTGAGCTCGGGCATGACCTCAAAGTTCATGCCGTACACCGAGCCAACAATGGTGGGCACCATGAGTAGCGCCGCATAGGCGGAAATTTTCTTGGTGTCGTCGTTCTGCTGCTGACCGAGCAGGGTGTCGTGTACGCGCAGGGCGTTTTCGAGGGAGGTGCGGAGGTCCTCCAAACGTTCCTTCGTGTGGACCACATGGTCGAGCACGTTACGGAACTGGCGGGCAAGTTCCACGGCCTCGTCTTCGACTTCGCCTCGGCTCGCGCCCGGGTAGGGGGACGGGTCGAGCGCGCCGGTGCGTAGGCCTTCAATGATGCGACCCATCATCGGTTCGAGGGGTCGGCAGGCTCGCTGAAAGTCAATCACCTGGTTGAGTAGCTCGTATATGCGCTGCGCCAGGGAGTTGGCGTCTTGGCGGTCGTGCGCGGAGAACAGGATGTCTTCAATCTCGTCGTTGTCGTTCTCGAGTCCCTCGAGCACGGGGGCGTACCTGTCGACGGTGCTGTCGAGGATGCGGTGCAGCAGTCGGGCGGGGGATGCATCGGGGGTGGCGTAGAGCAGGTTGAACTTGTCGTTGATGCGCTGTTCGTCGCGAACGAGTGCGAGGGTGTAGCGGGGGCCGGTGAAGAGGTGCAGTTCGCTGAGGCGCACTTCTTCTTCTTTGTCGAGGTAGATGGCGGGGCGGATGACGGTGAAGAGGGAGTCGCCGTATCGTTCTAGTTTGGCGCGCTGGTGGCCTCGTCCGGCGTCTTCGATGGCGAGTTCGTGCAGGTTGAAGGTTTTTTGCAGGGCGTGTAGTTCGTGGATGTCGGGATTGGCGTATCCGAGGGCTACGGCGGTGTTCTCGTCCGCGTAGGCGCGGAGGGTTTCTTCCTCGGTGGCACCCAGCTGAGGGCGGTCCGAGCTCGGGTAGATAGCTCCGGTGATATAGGACATCGTTTTTCTCCTCTGTGCGTACGATTGCGTGCGACGGTACCTGCGGTACTCCCCCAAGAATACGGGATGCACCTCTCCGCAGTCACCCGCAGGCGCCTCCCACCCGCCATGTGATAAGTCTCCGATCACGCTCCTGTCGATAGTATGGGAAAGCCCCCGGCCGGTACCGTGCAGGCACCTTCCGGGGGCTTTCACGTATTGAGCTATTGCGCTTAGTCTTCGTTGATGAGGTCGCGGACCACGATGGTCTGGTCGCGGTCCGGGCCCACACCAATCGCAGAGATACGGCAGCCAGAAATCTCTTCCAGCTTCAGCACGTACTTGCGGGCGTTCTCGGGCAGCTCATCCAGGCTCTTCGCATCCGAAATGTTCTCGGTCCAGCCGTCGTAGTACTCGAAAATCGGCTTAGCGTGGTGGAACTCAGTCTGAGTCATCGGCATCTCGTCGTGGCGCACACCGTCAACGTCGTAAGCCACGCAGACCGGGATCTTATCCAGGCCGGTCAGAACGTCCAGCTTGGTGATGAACAGGTCGGTGAAACCGTTGATGCGCACAGCCTGACGCGCCAGCACGGCGTCGTACCAGCCGCAACGACGCGGGCGGCCGGTGTTCACGCCGAACTCGCCGCCGGTAGTGCGCAGGAACTCGCCCATCTCATCGAACAGCTCGGTCGGGAAGGGGCCAGCACCCACGCGGGTGGTGTACGCCTTCTGAATACCGATTACGCGGGAGATGCGGGTCGGGCCCACACCCGAACCGACGCACGCACCGCCGGAGGTCGGGTTGGAAGAGGTCACGAACGGGTAGGTGCCGTGGTCAACGTCCAGGAAGGTTGCCTGGCCGCCCTCCATCAGCAGGGTCTTACCCTCGTCCAGTGCCTTGTTCAGCAGCTGGGTGGTGTCCACAATCATCGGCTTCAGACGCTCGGCGTAAGACATGAAGTACTCGACGATCTCGTCAACCTCAACGTGGCGGCGGTTGTAGACCTTCACCAGCAGTTCGTTCTTCTGGCGCAGTGCGCCTTCAACCTTCTGACGCAGGATCGACTCGTCCAGGATGTCCTGAACACGCACGCCGAGGCGGCCAACCTTATCCATGTAGGCGGGGCCGATACCGCGGCCGGTGGTGCCGATAGCGCGCTTGCCGAGGAAACGCTCGGTCACCTTGTCCATGGTCTGGTGGTAGGGTGCGACCAGGTGTGCGTTAGCGGAAATCTTCAGGCGGGAGGTGTCAGCGCCGCGGGCCTCAAGGCCGTCAATCTCAGCGAAAAGAGCCTCGGGGTTAACAACCACGCCGTTACCAATCACGGGGACGGCGTTATCACTCAGAATACCCGCGGGCAGCAGCTTCAGCTCAAACTTCTGGCCGTTCACCACCACGGTGTGACCGGCGTTGTTACCGCCGTTGGGCTTGACCACGTAGTCTACGCGGGGGCCGAGCAGGTCGGTTGCCTTACCCTTACCCTCATCGCCCCACTGGGCGCCCACAATCACGACAGCTGACATTTTTGTGCTCCTTGAAAGCCTTGAAGATACGCACCGGATTTCACGGCGCGGCGGCGACCTACCGCCTCATGATCCGGGTAGGCACACCTCTTCTAATGATACCGTGCCCGCCCCTTTAAGTCCCGTGTGACGGGGCGGTAGGCGTGCCGGATCCGGTGCCGGTGAGCCTCACCGGGCACGGCAACGCCCCCATCCGATATTCGGACGGGGGCGTTACCGGCATGAGCTTATGAAGACTACTTGATGATCTCGATGAAGGTCATCGGGTAGGTGTACTGCTCACCGCGGTTTGCGGCCATAGCAGCGAGGCTGTGGAAGATAACCATCAGGATAGCCACAACCAGCGGGACAACCCACAGGATGATGCCCAGGATGCCGAAGGTCAGAATAATCAGCAGCCAGGAAGCCATGCTGACGAGCCACAGGGAGAAGTTGAAGTTGAACGCGCGGCGGGATGCTTCCTTAGTGAAGCCGTAGCCGGGCTTGTCCTTGTAGATGAACCACATGACCAGCGGCGCGAGAATACTTGCGGTTGCGAAGGACAGCAGAGACAGAATTGCAGAAGCCAGGTGCGCGAGCATCGCCATGTTCTGGTCGTCCTTGGAGGAGACTACGTAACCGTTGGGCTGCTGACCCGGCGCCTGCGAGTAGGAGGGTGCCTGCTGGGAGTACTGGTTGTACTGTTCAGGGTTCGGGTTCTGGGACATCTTTCTTTTCCTTAATCTATCGATGAGTGGATATAGCTAATCTTGAGGTGCGGCGGCAGGCTAACTCGCCGTTTTCGGCGGGTGCCCGCCTCGCTCTGCTTAGTCGCAACGCTCGTGATGGTTTCACCCTATCAAGGCAAGGTAAATGGAATATTAACCCTCGCCGGACAACAGACGAAGAAACCCGAATATGACAAGAAAAGACGCCCCTGCCCCTCCACGCGGTGGTACGTGCGTGGAGGGGCAGGTCGTTATACGGTATGGGTTGGCTTGGGGTTAGTCCTGTTTCTCTTCATCAGCGAGCGCAGGATGCGCGGTGGGCTTCTGTAGTGCTACAGGCTCGCGCTGTTCGGCGGCCTCGCGCGGTACTACAGCCTCGTGTAGCTTTGCGCGTTCCTGCTTTTTCAAAAACTCGTACACCGAGAAAGATTCCTCTTCCTCCTTCGTGAAGCCGTTGACGCCCGTGTAGCCTTCCGGCAGGCGGTTGTACACGAGGTAGTACCAGAACTCGGTGGGCAGGGCCTGCCCCTCCTCGATGAGGTCATTTATCTGATTCCGGCGTTTGAAGAGGCGAACAATGCCCAGGATCCACAGAATTGGCACCACAAAGATTGACCCCACGCCAATCACTACGAAAATGAACGCGACCATAAACCCATATTCGGGTTCTACAATGCTGGCAAGAGGCGCCAACACGAAGGGATTCAGCATCAGCAGTACACCAAGCGAAATGTTCGAGAGGGTGAGCTCCTTCTTCAAGTCTTCAACGCTGTACCTCGTCGGCGGCCTATTCACTGGAACGTACCCTACCGGCTGGATCATCGCCGCCCGCGATATGGGGTTCTCCTCAACCTTGACCGGGTTCAGGTGGGCGGCGCACGCCTGCATGGGTGCGGACTCATCCTGGGAGCGGTCGAGCAGGCGCATTTCGATGAGTTTTGAGTCGGGGGTGCCGAAGAGCGGGTCGGGGATGACCGGCAGGCTAGCGCCCGGGCTCAAACCGAGGGATTCCAACTGAACGTACTCGCCGTAGGCGTGCATCGTTTGAGCCTGCGTTGCCTGAGTCTGCATTGCCTGCGCCCGCTCACGGGCAGAAAGCATAGGCTGGGCGGACCCAGCGGACTGGGTGGGCTGGGTGGAGGCGAGCGCTACCGGTTGGTTTTCTACTTCGTTTTCGTGAGTATCTTCTGAGGTGTCTTCCGGTTCGTTGCTACCGTCGGAGTCTTCGCTGTCGGAGGCTTCGTGCAGCTCAGCATCTTCTTGTTCTGAGGCCTGCTGGTCCATGAGTAGCGCCATGTATTCCGGGATGGACTGGTCGGTGTCCCAGAGGGGCTGGTACGCCTCGTCCTTCTTTGCAGCTTCTTTCTTTTCAGTGGGTCGGTCTGCCATGGTCGTCTCCTTCGCTCACCAGACATACTCCTAGTGGCACCACCGTACCAGCGTGCGCTGGGCAGTCCCTTGAAACCTGCCTGATAAAAGCTGAGAAAGAGCCCCCCGACAAGCGCCAACACGCACGTGTTAACACTGCCGGGGGTCAGCACTACCGGAGTCCAAGGACTCACAAGAAGTCGACTATAATCCTTCCGCCGAGTTTGGCGTAGGGCTTGAGGTAGGGCTCGGGGCACTCGGCGGCTGAGGGGCTGGCGCCACCGAAGACATCGAAGAGGCCGTGCCCAGGATCCCCTGCATCTCCTCAGCGTTCTTGGGCAGACGGTCGTACACCAGATAGAACCAGAACGACCCAAGCGGCATAGCCTCCCACTTCAGTGCCCGGTACTTTCGGCTAACTCGGACTAGCGCAAAAAACAGTGCCCCACCCCACAAGAACATGGGAAGACCCATCGTCAGCAGAGAAAGCATCAAGAAGTAGTAGAAGACATACCCACCGATCTGAGGGTCCCCTGTAACGGTAGCCAACAGAAGATAAGTCAGGGGATTTAACACCACACCCACGAAGAAGAGGGCAATGAGCTCAGGCCAGGCCTTCTTCCACAGGTCTGATCCGCGCACCTTGCCCGCAAGTGGGGTCGCTGAGATATACCCGATGGGTCGCGGTGTACCCACTACTTTCCCCTCCTGCCAGGTAGGAAACACACTTGGCACCTGCTGGTTTGCAGATGCGCCAGTATCCGTGCCCATGGGGGACATTCGGCGCATCGTGGGGCCCGGGCGGCCATACAGCGGTCGATTCAGCACCGGGTACCCCTCCGCCGAAGGGAAAAAATTCGCCGCCGGCACAGACGGCGCAGGAGCAGAAACCGCCAGAGCTGGCACCGCAGAATCAGGTGCTGCAGGAACCGCGGAGTCAGCAGGGGCGGATGCAGAACGAGCCTTCTGTATTTCCAGAACCTCCCTCACTGGCTCGGGGATCTCCCCGGTCGGCGGGGGAACGGGCGTTCCATGAAGAAGCAAAGCCGAGTATTCGGGGGCGGGCTGCTCCATATCCCAGAGGGGCTGATACTCGCTATCGCTCTTCTCGGTTGGGTTCTGAGGGTTTTTCGGTGCTTCGCGATGCTCCGCCACGGTGACCTCCTCCAATGCTTGTCTGCTGTTATGTGTCTGTTGTGTTGTCTACATTGTGTGTTCGATGCGCGGGGGCTCAATCCCGCAGCTGTTCTTTGAGCCAGTGGCTCATCTGCTTACGCCTCGTCCGATTCGTTAAGCCGCACAAGGCTCAGAATCCACGCCATACACCAGATGATGCCGGGAATCCCCATGAGCCCTGCGCTCACCTGATTCACCGTTGCAAAGAGAGCTGCGACGAGTTCTCCCTGCCCGAACAGAGCGGTGACGGAGAGAATCCCCGCCGCAATATACGGATTCAGGACGGAAACGGCAAAGAACAGAAACCATGCCCCCGGCTTCTGGGACGAAGTGGGCAGAGGGCCAGGGTCCATCACCGGTTGGTCGATACCATCATCGTGCTGAGGCGAAGTGTCGCCCTCCTGGTTTGTTTTAGAGGGCGGGGTGCATTCGTACACCAGCCGGAACGTGAGTTTCTCCTCGGCCTTACGCCTCCAGATGAGCTGCACCATCACACCTAAGAAATTGATGAGAGCCCACAGGGAGAAGATGAACAGTACCAGCGGAAGAATACCGATGCTTAGCATCGAAAATCCTAGGCCTGCCATAAAAAGATTTGTCAGGGTTTCTTCGCCCAGGATAGGACCTGCCAGTATATAGGCGAATGGATTTGCCGCGATAGCCAACGCCAGGCATACCACCGCCTCCACTCCATCTTTCCCTGAATCCGGCTTACGGTAAGGAACCGGCACGGGGCTGTATCCGACCAATTCGCCGCCGTGCTCCTCCGGCAATTCTCCCTGGGGGAGAGTTCCCTGAACATCATCCGCGTGGATGCGCATCAGCTGCGGGTTGGGGCGACCGTAATACACCTGGGGTGCTACCTTCAAAACACGCTGATGAGGGAAAACAGGTTGGTCGTTGATGGGCTGGTTCTTATCGGTCGTCATGATTCCTCCTCAGCACTCAACACGGCATGTGTTTTTGGACCAATAATTTTCTGATTGGGTTCTTCATCCAGCTCGTACCGGTACATGGAGCTCTTGTCGACAGGGCGGTTATACACGAGGTAAAACCAGAAATCCTCATAGGTCGTGCCCTCACGCAACGCAGCACTAATCTTTCGTACTGCTTTACTCACCACAGAGATCAGCAAACCCGCCCAAAGAATAGGGATAAGCCAGAGAACTATAACGCCCCCAGAAAATACCAGGAAGAGAACGATTGTTTCGAGGAATTCAGTGTCTGTAGCACGGGAATTAAAGAGCAAAGAAGCGAGCGTAAACGGGTTCAGCAGAATCACCAGGAGAACCACGACCAAGGACTCCAGACAAGGCCAAATCGCCCTGGTGTACCGCACGTTTTTCAGCTGTTCACTCAGCGGAACATAGCCCACCGGGTGTTCCGGGCCAGCCAAGATTTTCTCAACGATTTTCCGTTGCGGGCCTATCCCGTCGGGGAGGTGCTGCTGAATGGCGACCGCGCTCATCTGCCCCTGATGACCGGAGGGGTCGTTGAGCAGTTTCATGGGAATTAGGAGGGGGCCCGGTCGACCGTACTGCGGGACCGGTTCGACCTCCAGCGCGCCGCCGGCTGCCAGCAGGTGGGAGCTGTGCATTACAGACTCTTTCGGGGAAATGCGTCGCTTAACCATGGTTCGACCCTCCCTATCCCAGCATTTTTGATAGATGTTCAATAGATGGTTTTACAGTAACAACCGAACCTGAAAAGAACCTGAGCCCAAATGCAAATGAAAAACGTGAAAAAGAAAAGGGTCGAACATGTCCACAATTTGATGCATTTAGGGGTAATAAACGCTTCACAAGCCATTTTGAGGTGTATTCTAGTTCACATCTAGTGTGTTCAAGTTCAGCTGGAACCCACCAGAACAACACCACAAGCCTCCCAGAAACATCCCGGGAGCCAAGCAAAGGAGCACCGTGACACACACCGCCTCCCCAAACCCCCGCGGCCGGTCGCATCGACGCCGAATCGGCAGCGGGCTACTCACCCTCAGCATGGCACTGAGCCCCCTCGCAGCCCTGGGCACCACCGCCCACGCCGCGGAAGACCCCGACGCCGTCAAGCAGGTACTCAGCGAAAGCATGAAGAACGCCAGCGGCACCGTCACCGCCTTCGTCCGCTTCAAGGGTAAGGGCGCCTTTGAACAGACCCAGCCCGCAGGCGTACGCGCCGGCGTGCAGGCACCCGTCAACACCAGCTCACAGGTGCAGGCAATCGCCTCCCAGGTGCAGAGCCAGGCACAGCAGGTCAGCAGCCAGTCTGGCGCGCAGGTCCTCTACACTACCCACAACGCGGTACGCGGCGTGGCAGTGCGCGGTGACGCCGAGTCCATCAAGGCACTCGCCAACCGCCCCGATGTGGAGAAGATCTCGCCCATCCTGCCCAAGTACCGCCAGAACGCGGGCGCTGCCATTGACGCAGGCTCCCTCGCCACCTGGACCGGCACCACCAACCCCGCCGGCGCGGGCGGATACACCGGCAAGGGCGTGAAAATCGCCGTCATCGACTCCGGTATCGACTACACCCACACCGACTTCGGCGGTAGCGGCAAGTTCGAAGACTACGAGAAGGCATCCAAGCTCACCGAGCTGCCCTCCGCAGACTCCGGACTCATCAACCGCACCAAGGTTGCCGGTGGTTACGACCTTGTTGGTGACAACTACGACGGCAGCAACACCGCCGTTCCCGACGGCAACCCGCTCGACTGCACCACCGGCGGCCACGGCACCCACGTGGCGGGCACCGCGGCAGGCTACGGCGTGAACGCCGACGGCAGCACCTTCATCGGCGACTACAGCAAGCTCACCGCAGAGCAGCTCAAGACCATGAAGATCGGTCCCGGCGTCGCCCCCGACGCTGAAATCTACGCCTTCCGCGTCTTCGGTTGCTCCGGCAGCACCAACGTCGTCATTGAGGCGCTCGACCGTGCCCTCGATCCCAACGGTGACGGCGACTTCTCCGACCGCGTGAACGTAGTCAATATGTCCCTGGGTGGCGAGTTCTCCCCGCAGGACGACCCCGAAGCCTACGCCGTTGACGCACTCACCCGCGCCGGCGTGCTCTCCGTGATCTCCGCGGGTAACGCCAACGACTACAGCCTGCGCGGCGACACCTACTCCAACTCCGGTCACCCCGCCACCGCCTCCAGCGCAATTACCGTGGCGAACGCCTACGGCTCCACCCGCGCCGTGGATGCGGCCGAGCTGACCGACCCCGCCACCGGCACCACCCGCAAGGTACGCGGCGACTACAGCGCCTCCTACCCCTGGGCACAGGCGGGCAGCAAGGAATTCACCGGTGAACTCACCGCAATCTCCGAGAACAACCGCTACGCCTGCAACGCCCTCAGCGCCGACGAAGCGGCAGCTGTAAAGGGCAAGTGGGTGCTCATCGACTGGGCTAAAGATGACGGTGAACTCGCCTGCGGCTCCAAGGTGCGCTTCGACAACCTGGAGGCGGCAGGCGCCAAGGGCGTACTGCTTGCAGGCCACGACGAGGAGCCTGGCCTGGGCATCGCCGGTAACGATACCCTGCCCGGTTTCCGCCTGGCAGCATCCGCCGCTAAGGACCTGCGTGCACAGATCACCGCAGCAGAAGCGGCAGGTAAGCCCCTGACCGTGCGCCTCGGCAATGAGCTGAAGTCCTCCCTGCGCGTGGACACCGACAAGAAGGATCAGCTGAACCCCATGAGTGCCCGCGGCTTCCACGGCAGCTACGGCTACACCAAGCCCGACATTGCGGCACCCGGCTCGTACATCACCTCCGCGGCGGTAGCGACCGGTAACAACTCCGTGACCTTCAGCGGCACCTCCATGGCGGCACCCTACGTGACCGGTTCCGCCGCCCTGGTCATGCAGAGCCACCCGACCTACACCCCCGCGCAGGTCAAGTCCGCCCTCATGAACACCGCAACCCACGACGTGCGCACCGAATCCGGTGCCGCATACGCGGTGGACCGTGTGGGCGCCGGACGAGTCGACACCCTCGCTGCCGTGCAGTCGAAGTCCCTCGTCTACAACGCTGACAAGAGCGGTACCGTGTCCCTGAGCTTCGGCGTGCTCGAGTACGCACCGGATGCTGGCGTTCAGACCCTCACCCGCGAGGTGACGGTCGAGAACACCGACTCCGTGGCGCACACCTACGCCCTGTCCTACGCTGAAAGCACTAATATTCCTGGCGTGGAATACTCCTTCCCCTCCGCGGTCACCCTCGCACCCGGTGAAACTAAGAAGTTCGAAGTCACCGTGCGCATCGACCCGTCCAAGCTGGAGAAGACCCGCGACGCGGCAATGGACACCACCCAGAACGCAACTGATTACTACACCGGCAACGAAACCGTTCCCGCACAGTACCGTCAGTACATTGCCAGCGCATCCGGCCGACTCGTCCTCACCGAAGACGGCACCAAGGCACTGCGCCTGCCCGTTCACGTGGCCCCCAAGCCCGTGAGCACCATGCACGCCGCCGAAGACACCGTCACCTTCACCCAGAAGCCCTCCAGCGACGAGGCTCAGAAGGCAGACACCGGCTGGACCAAGTCCCAAATCTCGCTACGCGGCACCGAGGTCAACCAGGGCGGCTACCGCTCCCTGCTCGGCGCGTTCGAGTACGGTGCGAGCGTGGACCGTGTGGCTCCCACCTCCCTGTCGCTGAACAGCAACGTTAAGGCGAACCTGCAGTACGTCGGTGCTTCCTCGGATGCGCCCGCACTGAAGGCAGCCGGCGGCAACGCCGATGACGGCACCCTGCGCTTCGGTATCTCCACCTGGGCGAACTGGGATGTTGTCTCCTACGAGAACACCTTCACCGTAGAAATCGACACCGACGGCAACAACCGCGCCGACTACAAGCTGGTCACCGACCGCGCTAAGGGCCTGGACTACCCGCTGGTTCGCCTCTACGGCTACAAGAACGGCAACCTCGTCGAGCTCGGCTACTACCCGCTCAACGGCGCCTGGGGTGATGTGGACACCAACATGATGGACACCAACACCCTCATCATGGGTGCACCCCTCAAGGACCTGGGCCTGACCAGCGCAAACAACCCGGACATCCAGTACCGAGTCAGCGCAACCACCCAGTACGAGT
Organism: Rothia sp. HMSC064F07; assembly: GCF_001837265.1. Classification (NCBI taxonomy): domain Bacteria; kingdom Bacillati; phylum Actinomycetota; class Actinomycetes; order Micrococcales; family Micrococcaceae; genus Rothia; species Rothia sp. HMSC064F07. The sequence continues at coordinate 34,116 of NZ_KV831920.1, forward strand.
GGGGTAACGTCAGCGAAACCGGTTGGATCAAGTACCGCCCCTTCAGCCCCAAGCTGTGGTTCAGCGGCGACTCCTCCGCCGTGGCTGGCCTTCACCCGGATGCCTCCACCACCACCCTGACGGCGCACCGCTCCGCTGACGCAATCCCCGCGCTCGGCGAATCCGGTACCCCCGCCAAGGCGCTGCTGCTGCACCTGCACAACGGCACCGGCGACCTCTCCGGTACCAACGGCGCCAAGGGCAACCGCGCCGAGGTGCTGAACATCAAGGAGCAGCAGACCGAGTACATCACTCCGTCCCGCTTCACCGATGTGAAGAACACCGACCAGTTCTACACCGAGATCTCTTGGTTGGCTCAGCGCGGCATCACCACCGGCTACCCGGACGGCACCTACCGCCCGCTGGAGTCCGTGGAACGTGGCGCAATGGCGGCGTTCTTCTACCGCATGCAGGGTTCCCCGCAGTTCACTGCCCCCTCCACTCCGAGCTTCAAGGATGTGCCCACCACGCACCCCTTCTACAAGGAGATTGAGTGGATGAAGGCTCAGGGCATCACCACCGGCTACTCGGACGGCACGTTCCGCCCCTCCGCACCGGTGAACCGTGACGCCATGGCTGCGTTCTTCTACCGTGCAGCGGGTTCCCCGCACGTGGACCTGCCCGCGACCAGCCACTTCAGCGATGTTTCCACCGATAACCAGTTCTACCGTGAAATCACGTGGCTGGCTTCGAAGGGCATCAGCACCGGCTGGCCGGACGGCACCTACCGCCCGGTGACCCCCATTGCCCGCGACGCGATGGCGGCGTTCATCTACCGCTACACCGAGAAGGTTGCTAACCAGGCCGGCCGCTAGACGGTAGCTAACCGGTAGCGAACAGTTCGGGTCCCCTCCCGCCCCCTGCATGGGGTGGGAGGGGTACCCGGAACCGGCAGGGTCCGGGGCCTGAAGACCCCGGAACCTCTCAAGTTTTGGTGGCGGTTTCAGCGGCGGACGCACTCACTCGTCGTCTGCCGGTGGGGCCGCCTCCGCACATCACCGATACACAACCACAGAGCACACAGCACCATCGAAAAATAGAAAATCCGAAGGAGGATTCCATGACAACGCCTCATGCGCCACGCCGCAGAATGAAGGCTGTCGGTGCGACCGGTTTGAGTGCAGCTCTTGCCCTTACTCTCGGCGTTCCCGCCACTTTCTCTGCAGCTCACGCTCAGAGCCCCCAGCAGGTCGAAGGAAGCACTGCGAGCGCATCCGGTAACGCGGCCTCGCGTATCAGCCCGGGCCTGCAGAAGGCTGAAGGCCAAATCACCGTGTATGTGCAGTTCAAGGGCAAGGGTGCGTATGAGCAGACCCAGTCCGCGGCTGTTCTGGCACGTAAGGAGGCGCCGGCGAACCGTCAGGCGCAGGTGCAGGCTATTGCAGCCCAGGTGCAGTCGCAGGCTCAGTCTGTGGCGGCTGCTTCTGGCGCGAAGCTGATGTACACCACGCATAATGCGATGCGTGGTGCGGCGATTACTGGTGATGCTGCGCAGATTCGTGCGTTGGCGGAGCGCCCGGATGTGGAGCGTATTTCGCCGATTATCGCGAAGGAGCGTATGAACTCCGGTAGCGAGATTGATACGAAGACTCTTGCCACGTGGACCCGTGAGAATACGGGGTACACGGGTAAGGGCGTGAAGATTGCGGTTGTTGACTCTGGTGTTGACTATACGCACGCTGATTTTGGTGGCCCCGGTACGGTGGATTCGTACCTGAAGGCTAAGGCGATGACGGAGCTTCCGTCCGCTGATTCGGGCCTGATTGATCGCAATAAGTTCATTGGCGGCATTGACTTGGTCGGTGATGACTACAATGCATCGGTGGCTGAGAAGTCGACTCCGCAGCCGGACAATAACCCGCTGGATTGCCGCCCGGATGGTTTCGGTTCTGGCGGTCACGGCACCCACGTGGCGGGTACTGCCGCCGGTTATGGTGTGACGGCGAACGGTACGACTTACCGTGGCGATTACAAGAACCTGACGGAGGAGCAGCTGAAGGGCATGTCTATTGGCCCCGGTACTGCTCCTGAGGCTCAGATCCTGGCGATTCGCGTGTTCGGTTGCTACGGCAATTCGAGTGTTGTGATGAAGGCGCTCGATACCGTGATGGACCCGAATGGTGACGGTGATTTCTCTGACCGCGCCGACATTGTGAACCTGTCGCTCGGTGGCGAGTTTGCCCCGGCTGACGACCCTGAGTCGTACATGATTAATACGATGGCGCGCCAGGGTGTGTTCACTGTGGCCGCTGCCGGTAACGCCAATAACTACAACGGTGTGGGTGACACCTACTCCGATTCGGGTAGCCCCGCGAATGCGGCTGCGGCGCTGTCGGTGGCGAACGCCTACGGCTCCACTCAGCCGATTGACCGTGTCCGCGCGACCACGAAGACTGGTTTGGAGTGGTTGCAGGGTGATTACTCGGTGAACTTCGATTATTCGAAGGCGTCCGCTGATCAGCTGCGCGGCGAGGTTGTTGCCGCACCGAAGCGTAACCGTTACGCTTGCGAGGCTTTCACCGCTGAAGAGGCGAAGGCTTTGAAGGGTAAGTGGGTTTACTTCGAGTGGGATCAGGACGATTTGACGTTCCCGTGCGGTTCGAAGGTGCGTTTCGATAACGTTCAGGCTGCCGGCGGTGTTGGTGTGGTGATGGCCGGTAAGGCTGAGCGCTACACCATCGGCATTGGTGGTAATGCGACCATTCCGGGTCTGCGTCTGACTGCTTCTTCGACGAAGGACCTGGAGAAGGCTCTGGCTGCCGGTCCGGTAACCGTCGAGATGAACCTGGACTACAAGGCTTCGGGTCGTAGCACCCACTCGCACGCTTTTGATTTGAATTCCTCGAGTGCTCGCGGTCAGCACGGTTCTGACGGCTTCATTAAGCCTGACCTTGCGGCACCGGGTACTGAGATTGTCTCTGCCGCTGTGGGTATGGGTAATAAGGGTGTTTCCTTCACCGGTACCTCCATGGCGACCCCGCATGTTGCCGGTGTTGCCGCTCTGGTGATGCAGGCACATCAGGATTACAACCCGCAGATGATTAAGGCTGCGCTGATGAACGGTGCGTCCACCCCGATTAAGAATGAGCAGGGTGCGCAGTACGCGGTGGATCGTGTGGGTACGGGCATGGTGAATGCTCGCGCCGCCGTGGACGCGAAGGTTATCGCGTACGATGCGAAGACCCCCGAGCGTGTTTCGACCGCGTTTGGCGTGCTGGAGTACACCCCCGATTCGGGTATTCAGACTGTCCAGCGTGAAATCGTGCTGGACAACACCGATTCGCAGGCTCACACCTACACCCTGAGCTACGAGGCAAGCACGACCATCCCGGGTGTGGAGTACTCCTACCCGCAGCAGGTGAGCGTGGGTGCCGGTGAGCGTAAGAACGTGACCGTGACCGTGCGTATTGACCCGTCCAAGCTGGAGAAGACCATGGACCCGGCGATGAGCGCCGACCAGGTTGCTCAGGACTGGACGAGCGGTAAGACTCTGGCTGCTGGTAAGCGCCAGTACATTGCGAGCGCTTCTGGTCGCCTGATTTTCTCTGAGAATGGTCGCGAGGCGATCCGCCAGTCGATTCACGTGGCTCCGAAGCCCGTCTCGAAGATGCGTGTGGATGCGTCCCGTATTGATTACAAGGGCGTCTCCGATAAGGAGTCCACGGTGACTCTGCGCGGTACGACCCTGAACCAGGGTGGTTACCGTTCGCTTCTGGGTGCGTTTGAGCTGGGTGCGATCAGTGACCGTATTCCGTCCGGTCAGCTGAAGCTGCCGTCGAACCAGTCTGTTGACCTGCAGTATGTGGGTGCCGCTTCGGACGCTCCGGCGTTGAAGGCTGCCGGCAAGAACCCGAACGATGGTTCTCTGTTCTTCGGTATTTCGACCTGGGGCACCTGGGATAGCATGCACTGGGGCCGTCAGGTACAGGTGCAGATTGATACCAACAACGACTCCACCGCCGACTACGTTCTGGAAGTGACCCGCGAGAAGGGTCTGGACTACCCGCTGGTGAAGGTCTGGTCCATCTCCGGTAACGCATCCACCGTGGTGGCACGCTACCCGCTGAACAGCGCCTGGGGCGATACCGACACCAACATCATGGACACCAACACCATGATTCTGGGCGTGCCGCTGAAGGACCTGGGCCTGACCGCTGAGAAGGCTCAGAGCATCAAGTACACGGTGCAGACCGACACCTGGTACAACGAAGGTAACTCCTACGTGGACACCACCTCCGCTATCGAGTACTCCCCCTTCAACCCCGGTGTTTGGTTCACCGGTGAGGAGTCGGGCGTGCCCGGCCTGTTTGTGGATCGTGACGGCGGTCAGCTGACCGTTCACCGCAAGAACAACAACAAGGAGCGTCAGGCTCTGTTCCTGCACATGCACAACGCGACCGGTGACCTGAGCGGCCGTAAGACCGCTAACGGTGTTGCCGCTGGCGACCATGCGCAGGTCGTGAAGGTGGCTCGTACCATCCACGATGCACGCTTCACCGACGTTCCGGCGGATAACCAGTTCTACCGTGAAGTCACGTGGATTGCTGCCCGTCAGATTGACCGCGGCTACCAGGACGGCACCTTCCGTCCGCTGAACAACATGGACCGCGCAACCATGGCTGCGTACTTCTACCGTATGAGCGGCTCGCCGCAGTACACCGCGCCGTCCACCCCGAGCTTCTCTGATGTTCCGCTCAACCACCCCTACTACAAGGAGATTGAGTGGATGAAGGCTCAGGGCATCACGACCGGCTGGCCCGATGGTACGTACCGTCCGGAGGGTTCGGTGAACCGTGACGCGATGGCTGCGTTCTTCTACCGTTACGCTGGTTCGCCCGAGTACACTGCCCCCGCGCAGGCTCGTTTCACGGACGTTCCGACCGACAAGCAGTTCTACCGCGAGATTTCGTGGCTGGCTGAGCAGGGCGTGACCACCGGCTGGCCCGATGGTTCGTTCCGCCCCGTGGAGCCGGTGCACCGCGACGCTATGGCGGCGTTCGTGTACCGCTACAGCACGGGTGTGCTGAAGGAAAGCCCTGAAATCTAAAAACCTGAATTCTAGGGTTCCGGGAGCTAAAATCTCAGAGCCTAAGGGCTCGTAAGGTTCTACCGCTGTAGGTGCTACCTCAGCAGGTTTTACCGAGGGAGCCGTACCGTTGCAGTTTATCTGCGGCGGTGCGGCTCCCTTTTTCTGTGGTTGGGTGCTTTGTTATTTACGCGTAATGTTCCGTAATACGAGTTTGACTAGGTTATATAAAGAATCGTTGAGACAATAAGTGAAGGTTTCTTCACCATCGGCATGAACCTTGACGTTTACGCCGCACAGACGCACTGGAGGCGCACTGGAAACACAGTGCAGACGCACCGTAGCACTCTCGGTGCAGAACCCTTGCCGTACAGCTCTCCGAGTAGAACTCTCGGCGTATAACTCTCCGCGCAGAACCTCGGTGCAGAAACCGCTAAGAAACGCACCATCACTAAAAAGGAGCATTCAGTGGCAACATTCCCTGAAGCTACCCCCGCGCGAGCCGCCCGGCACACACAGCCGGGCCGCCTCAAGCAGCTGGCACGCGGCTGCGGCGCACTCACCCTGGGGCTCACCCTCGGGCTGACCGCCCTGCCGTTCGGTACCGCCGCCTACGCGGCACCGGGCGTAGTACGCGGCGCAGACCGGGACGCACCCCACCAGAACACCGGCACCGGCGAGAACAACAACGAAGTTCTCTCCCCCAGCCTGGACGGCGCCACCGGCGAACGCGCCGTGTTCGTCCGATTCAAGGGTCAGGGCGCGTACGCCCAGACCCAGCCGGACGCGGTCCGCTCCCGCGCGCAGGCACCCGTCAACGCGCAAGCACAGGTGCAGGCAATCCGCGCCAGCGTGCAGCAGCAGGGCGCCTCCGCGGCGAAGGAATCCGGCGCGCAGGTCCTGTACACCACCCACAACACGATGCGCGGCGTGGCGCTCTACGGTAACGTCGAGCAGATTCGTGCGCTCGCGAACCGCGACGATGTGGAACGCATCAGCATCATTGAGGATATGGCACCGCAGAACAGCGGCACCCTCATTGATACGGACACGCTCTCCGTGTGGGCGAAGAGCCCGGCGAACCCCGCCTCCACCGGCTACACCGGCAAGGGCGTGAAGATTGTCGTGCTCGATACCGGTATCGACTACACGCACGCCGATTTGGGTGGCCCCGGCACGCAGGAAGCCTTCGAGAAGGCGAAGGCATCCGACACGATTCCCGAGGGCACCTACGATCCGAAGAAGTTCCTTGGCGGCTACGACCTGGTCGGTGACGACTACAACTCCGGTAAGAAGGAAACCTCCACTCCCCACCCGGATAACAACCCGCTCGACTGCGGCGGCCACGGTAGCCACGTGGCCGGCACCGCGGCAGGCTACGGCGTGAACGCGGACGGCAGCACCTTCCACGGCGACTACTCCAAGCTCACCGAAGAGCAGCTCAAGGACATGAAGATCGGCCCCGGCTCCGCACCGGACGCCCAGCTGATTGGTCTGCGCATTTTCGGTTGTAAGGGCACCACCGCGTTCGTCCCCAAGGGCCTGGACCGTGTGCTCGACCCCAACGACGACGGCGACTTCTCCGACCGCGCCGACATCGCGAACCTGTCGCTCGGCAACGAATTCGGCGTGTTCGATGAGACCGTGAACTACGCGGTCGGCTCCCTCTACCGCGAGGGCATCCTCTCCGTGGTTGCGGCGGGTAACGCCAACAACTACAACGCCGTGGGCGACACCTACTCCAACTCGGGCGGCCCCGGCACCAGCGCCTACGGCCTGACCGTGGCGAACTCCATCGGCTCGACCCAGCTGGTGGACCGCGTGAAGATTCTCGCCCCCGCGAACGAGGCGGACACCTACGGCGACTACTCGGTGAGCTTCGACTACGCAAAGGCGACCGAGGAGCAGCTGCGCGGCACCGTGGTGCGTGCCGCCTCCCGTAACCGTTACGCCTGCGAGGCATTCACCGAAGAGGAAGCCGCCGCTCTGAAGGGCAAGTGGGCTCTCATCGACTGGGCGGACGCTGACGGCGTAGCACCCTGCGGTTCGAAGGTGCGCTTCGACAACCTGCAGGCGGCTGGCGCAACCGGCGTGGTGCTCACCTCGAACACTGAGGTCGGTGACACCGCTATCGGCGGTAACTCCTCCATTCCGGGCGTGCGCCTGGCAAAGAGCCAGGTGGAGCGCCTTTCCGCGCAGATTGATTCGGGTGAGCTGACCCTGCAGCTCGGCGAGAACCTGCGCGAGTCGATTCGCGTGCCCAACGGCAAGCTGGATCAGGCGAACACCTCCACCGCGCGCGGTATGCACGGTTCGCACGGCATCACCAAGCCGGACGTTGCGGCACCGGGCACGAACATTTCCTCCATCGAGGTTGGTAGCGGCACCGGTTCGAGCGTGAAGACCGGTACGTCCATGTCCACGCCGTTTGTTGCCGGTGTTGCGGCGCTGATCATGCAGGCGCACCCGGAGTACGGTCCGCGCATGATTAAGACCGTCATCATGAACACCGCCGACCACCACATGCAGGACGCCTGGGGCAACCCCTACGCGGTGGACCGTGTGGGTACCGGCCGCATCAACACGCGTGCGGCGGTAGCTGACCGCGTCATGCTGTTCAACGCGGCACGCCCCGAACAGGTTTCGGACACTTTCGGCGTGCTCGAGTACACCCCGAACGCCGGTGTGCAGACCCTGCAGCACCGCGTGAGCGTCGAGAATACCGACTCGGTGGCGCACACCTACACCCTGAACTATGAGGGCAGCACGAGCATCCCGGGTGTGGAGTTCTCCTACCCGCAGTCCGTGTCTGTGGGTGCCGGCCAGAAGGCAACGTTCACCGTGACGGTGCGCATTGACCCGTCGAAGCTGGAGAAGACCCGCGACCCGTCCATGTACCCGACCCAGGATTCGGTGAACTACTCGACCGGTGCGGTGACCATTTCGGGTGCCCGCCAGTACATTGCGAGCGCTTCGGGCCGCCTGATCCTGACCGATGCTGACTCTTCGGCTACGGTGAAGACCCTGCGCATGCCGCTGCATGTGGCCCCGAAACCGGTCTCCGCAATGCGCGTAGCCGGTGCAGATATTCACTTTGACACGAACGGCGTGGGTGCCCTGGAGCAGACCCTGACCCTGCAGGGTACCGCGGTGGATCAGGGCGGTTACCGCTCCCTGCTGGGTGCCTTTGAGCTGGGCGCTTCGAGCCCGCGCATCCCGACCGCGAAGCTGGGTGTGGGTTCGGATTCCCGCATGGACCTGCAGTATGTGGGTGCCGCCTCGGACGTGGCGGCGTTGAAGGCTGCCGGTGCGGACACCTCCGAGGCGCGCCTGTCCTTCGGTATTTCCACCTGGGGTAACTGGCAGGAGGTGACCCCGCGCGGCACCTACTACGTGTTCATTGATACCGACAAGGACGGCACGAGCGACTACCGCCTGCAGACGGTGCGTGAGAAGGGCCTGGACTACCCGCTGGTGAAGGTTTCTAAGCGCAGCAACGGCAAGTGGCAGGCCATTGAGAACGCCCTGTACCCGCTGAACGGCACCTGGGGTGATACGGACACCAACATCATGGATTCGAACACCCTGGTGATGACTGTTCCGCTGAGCGTTCTGGGTCTGGACCCCGAGGCTGAGTCGACCGAGATTTCGTACTCGGTGACCACTTCGAGCGCGTTCTCCGCTACGACTGTGGTTGATACGACTGATTCGGTGGTGTTCAACTATGCGGCACCGAAGCTGTGGTTCAGTGGCGATTCGGCGGGCGTGCCGAACCTGTTCGTGGACGCACCGGAGACTCAGCTGGTGGCGCACCGTAACGGCGACGCGAAGAACGTTTCTGCGCTGTTCTTGCACATGCACAATGCGACCGGCGACCTGTCCGGCGTGAATGGGGCTGCGGGTGAGCGTGCGCAGGTTCTGCGTGTCTCGTCGAACTCTGAGGATACCGCCGCGAGCGCACACTTTACGGATGTTCCGGCGGATTACCCGTTCGTGAATGATATTAACTGGCTGGCTCAGCGTCGTATTACGACCGGCTACCCGGATGGTACGTTCCGCCCGAACGGTTCGGTGGAGCGCGGCGCGATGGCGGCGTTCTTCTACCGTATGGCGGGTTCGCCGCAGTTCACTGCGCCGAGCACCCCGAGCTTTAAGGATGTGCCGCGTGATCACCCGTTCTACAAGGAGATTGAGTGGATGCGCGCTCGCGGTATTACGACCGGCTGGTCGGATGGTACGTTCCGTCCGAATGCTGCGGTGAATCGTGATGCTATGGCGGCGTTCTTCTACCGTTTTGCGGGTTCGCCGGCGTATTCGGCTCCGGTGGCTTCGCCGTTTAGTGACGTGTCGACCGGCAGCCAGTTCTACCGCGAGATTGCGTGGTTGGCCGATCAGCGGATTACGACGGGTTGGCCGGATGGTTCGTTCCGTCCGGTTCAGCCGATTGAGCGTGGCGCGATGGCGGCGTTCTTGCACCGCTATAACGTGCGCGTGCTGAATAACCGCTAGTCGGATGCGGATGTGAGGGCCGTGTCGGGGTGGAGTTTTCTGCCCCGGCACGGCCTTTTCTGTGGGCTGTTATGTCTGCCGCGTAGACTTAAGTTATGAGTGAGTTACAGGTTCAGAACGGCGAGGATGAGACGCTGTCAGCTGCCCAGGATGTCCTCGATCAAGAGGAGCTTCTGAACGCGGCGGCTGACTTCATTGACCGCTATGAGAGCGCCTTTGAAAATCTAAGCCACTGATTATTCCTTCGAAAGAAATACCCCCGGTAAACACCACAAGCCCTTAAACCCACATAAACCCAAGAAATTTTTATGAAAATATTTTATGAAAACCATAGAAAAGCACAAAATCAAACATATTTCAATGTAGTGCAATATGTGATATTTTCAACAGTATTTTTCCTGGATTAATCCACTCCAAATCTGCTAATATATGAAACACAACACACCGTTAATTTTTCGATTTATTATTAGGAGGAAATTATGTCTAATATTTTTTCCAATCTTCGTTGGGGCGTTGATACTCATGGCAAAAAATAAAGAAGCCCTCTACGACGAGCTTGTTGACATACAGAACAAGATTGATCACCACCCAATGATTTCTGGGCCTCACGCCGAAGCTAGTAGCCTTGTTGAAATCATGAAAGAACAGGGTTATTCACATGAAGAGATTGAAAAATCCCTCAAAGACCAAGGACTTCCAAGTATTGTCGATATTGGCAAAAATACTATTAGCGGGATGTTTAGCCTTTGGTGGCTTAACTATAAAAAAATAATATAGAGGCGTCAATCGAAAAAATCTCCCGCAAGGAAGATCGTCGAAAAAATTAATACACCTAAAATGATTTAATACTATTAGGGATGTAATTTATTTTTTGACGCCATTCTCATTCTAGCTAAATACCCCCGGCGGATGCTGTACGCGTCTGCCGGGGGTATTTGCTTGCCTCACCCTGCCCGAGGTGGGCTAGTTAGCGCGGGCGGGTCTGAACGCACCGTGTGGAACACTACCTCGCCTCCCTCGGCGGTTCACCGCACGGGCTATAAGGTGGAGCGTACACTTAAGTCATGCGTGAATTACAGGCACAGATCATCCGTGAAATGGGCGTCAAGCCCAACATGACCGAAGAGCAGGCACGCGAAGAAGTGGAGCGCCGCATCCAGTTCATCTGCGACTACCTGGAAGCCACCGGAAGCCGCGGCCTGGTACTGGGCATCAGCGGCGGTATCGACTCCACCCTGGCGGGTCGCCTCTGCCAGCTGGCGGTGGACCGCCTCAACGAGCGTGGCCGCACCACCGAGTTCGTGGCGGTGCGCCTGCCCTACCGTGTGCAGCACGACGAAGAGGACGCGCAGGAGGCGCTGCGTTTCATCCAGCCCACCCGCTCCCTGACCTTCAACATTGCGGAGGCTGTCGACGGTTTCGACACCGCCTACACTGACGCAACCGGCGAACAGATGAGCGACTTCAACAAGGGTAATGTGAAGGCGCGCGCCCGCATGATCGCCCAGTACGCGGTTGCTGGCGGCCCCGGCTACCTGGTGGTGGGTACCGACCATGCGGCGGAGTCCATTACGGGTTTCTTCACGAAGTTCGGTGACGGCGGCGCGGACCTGCTGCCGCTGTACGGCCTGAATAAGCGCCAGAACCAGCTGCTGCTGCGGGTGCTGGGTGCGTCTGAGCGTCTGTGGGCTAAGCCGCCGACGGCTGACCTGCTGGACGGCGTGCCCGGCCGTACCGATGAGGATGAGCTGGGTCTGACCTACCCGCAGATTGATGACTACCTGGAGGGTAAGGAAATCGAAGAGGCGGCCGCTACGAAGCTGGAGCAGATTTACCTGCGTAGCCGCCATAAGCGCACTACTCCGGTGACGATTTTTGATTCCTGGTGGAAGAACTAGCGTCAAAACACTAGCGCCTCAACCGGCGTAAGAACTAACGTAAAAGCCCCAAACTCCCTTGGCGGGAGTTCGGGGCTTTTACTATGCTTTTGCAGACCGAGGACTATGCCTTCTGTTCGGGCTGTGCGCCAGAAACCTGGGCAGCCTGAACATCCGAATCCTCAGAACCTTCAGTCTCAACCTCAGCTTCAGCGGGCGGTACCTTCGCGCCACCCGTGGCGAGGAACAGCACCAGGCCCAGCGCGCAGGCGAGCACCTGGGTGAAGGGGAACGCCCAGGTCAGACCCTTAAATCCGAACCACATGTTGCCGAAGTACACGGCGGGGAAGAACAGCAACGCAATACCGATGGTCATCAGCATTGCCGGGCGGCCCTTACCGGACGCCTGGAACCAAGACACAAACACGATGCTGACCGCGTTGAACACGGCGGCGAGCATGAGTGCGATCATGACCTCTTCGCCGGTATCGATGAGGCTTGCATCGCCAACCACGGCGAGCAGTTCACGGCGGAAAATCAGCACCGGAATGGTGATGATCGCGGAGGTCGCCACGGACAGAATCGTTGCGGTGCGCAGCGCCTCCTTCACGCGGGCGCCGTTGCGGGCACCGTACGCGTAGGCGTACAGCGGGATACCACCCATGCACAGGCCCATGCACAGCATTTCGGGCACCATGTTCAGGCGCATTGCCAGGCCGAACGCCGCGACGGTGTCGTCACCGTAGGAGGCGGCGAGGTTGTTCAGCAGCAGGGCGGCGAAGATCAGGTTGAGGCTCTGAATGAGCTCGGCGGCACCGACCGCGACCACGGGCTTGATGATAGCGGGGTCGAGGGAGAAGTCGCGGATGTTCGCGGAGAAGTTCTCGCTCTGACGCATCAGGAACAGCAGGTAGTACAGCATGGATGCGCCGTTCGCCAGCAGCATCGCCCAACCGGCACCGGCGACGCCCATGCCCATGATGGCGATGAACAGCACGTCGAAGATGCAGGTGACGACGGTGCCGACGATGATGCCGTACATGGACTGCTTGGCGTAGCCTTCGGATCGGACGAGCTGTTCGAGGGTGAACATGCCGATAGCGAGGGGCGCGCCGAGGAACATGAGGTGCACGTAGATGCGGGTCGGTTCGTAGGAGCCGCCGGATGCACCCATGATGCTGGTGATCGGGTCGGCGAGGATGAAGCCGATAGCCGCCGCGACGATACCGGCACCGAGCGCCGAGTAGAGGGCGAAGGAGGTGACGCGGTGAATTTCGTGGGCGGGCTGGCCTTCACCGAGCTTGCGGGAGGCGAGGGTTGAGGAGCCCAGGCCGAACAGTCCTGCGATCGCCATGATGACGCCGAAGACGGGCACGCCGTAGCTGGTGGCGGCGAGGTCTTCGGTGCCGCCGTAGTGGCCGACGAAGTAGGAGTTCACCACGTTGTAGATGCTGGTGATGGCGAGGCCGAGTGCCATGGGCACGCCGAGGGAGAGGAGCGCCTTGAGGATGGGGGCGTCTTTGAGCAGGTAGATGTTCTGCGGGTCTTCGCTTGCGCCGTGCGGGCCGTGTCCGCCGTGTCCTGCGGCGGGTGCATTGTTGTTGGGTGCGCTATTTTTGGGTGCGTTGTTTTCAGTCTGGTGGGACGTCATAGGTTCCTGTGGTTCTAGTCTGTGTTGTGTCCGGTGCGCGGTAAGAAGCGTGGTCCGCACAAAAAACGGGCTAGTGTATTGTACCGTTTCCACGTAGTGGTTGGGCTAGGGGTTTAGACAAAAAAGTAACGAGGCGCCCCTCCCCGTTTAGGGGTGGGGCGCCTCGCCTCATACGTATCGCATGTAGGAGTGTGAGCTATTCGAGTTCAACCGGACCAAGCACGCGAACCTCCTCAATATCCAGGATTTCCTGAATCGCGTGGAGCACATTCGTGTCGATTATGCGCTCATTACGCAGGCGCTTGAGCACGCTGCGTTGCTTCTCCAAATGCCGCAGGCGCAGCTCTTTCTCAAGGTCGCCCGCTTCAATAATGCGGCGGGCTTCTTCCGGCGCATTCGCACCGTCTTTACGAACGGCGTGCAGGTTGCGGTGTATACTCGCGTTGTACATCTGTTCGTCGGCAATGCGGTCGATAATCCACTGTGGTGCACCAATTTCCTGGCCGATCTCAGCCACAGAGTCGAAGGACTCGGCAATGATCGTGCGGATTGCTTCATTAATCTCATCTTCTTCGGTGGTATCAACCGGAATTTTCGCCCACCTAATAACGAGCGGCAGGAGCATCCCCTGAACCACCATCGACAGCAGAACCACGCCCGCAACAACAAAGATAATAAAGTCACGCGCGGGAACATCAGTCGGCACGGAGAGAGCCACCGCGAGGGAAACACCGCCGCGCAGTCCCGCAAAGGTACTCACTACACGGCCACGGAAAGTTGTGCGCAGCTGCTTCTGCTTTTCTGAACGGTCAAGGGCACGAATAATACCGATCGAGACGTGCAGGAAAATAAAACGCGCCGCAATGGAAACAAGCCATGCCACCACAATCACGGCGAACGTCAAAGCCCACGCATAGTTGTATTCACGAAGAACATCATCCACAGGCGCTGTGGCGCTGGGCAGCTGAACACCCACGAGCACGAAGAGCGCACCGTTCATGACATAGGAGACAAACGACCAGATGGGCAGACCGTAGAAACGGTTTTGGGGTTTGATGGTATCCGGTCCGCGATAGGTCAGGTAGAAAGCGGCGACCACCACAGCCACCACTCCGGAACCTTTCATGCCCTCAAAAGGCTCGATCTCTTCAGCCAGGAAGAAAGCAATAAACGGCACGGTAAACATGAACACGCTGAAGTTCATGGGGTTGCCGATGTGCGCACGCAGCTTATCTACACCCCATCCGACGGCCAGGCCAACGAGAGTTCCAATCAGGAACGAGAAGAAGAACATTCCGGATGCAGTCCCCAGGGTAAGTTCATGACCACCCGCAAGCTGCAGGGCGAGTGCGAAAAGAACTAGGGTGGTGCCGTCGTTAATGAGTGCTTCCGCTTTAAGGGTGGTGATGGAAGATTTGGGGAGTTTGCCGTTGAGCGTTGCCACGGCCACAGCATCGGTGGGGGCGAGCGCCACACCGATAATCAGCGCCACATGCCACAGGTAGACGCCCATAAATGTGTGAAGCACCCAGGCGATAACGAACGCCGTGAAAATTACGAGCACCGTGCCCGAGAGCAGAATGCCGCGCAGACGAGCGCGCGCCTCACGCCAGGAGGTGTTTCGGGTCTCCCAGAACAGCATCACGGGCAGGAAGATTTCGAGAATCACGTGCGGTGGCAGCCCGACCTCGCGCACCTCGTGCATGGCGTGAACGGGGATGAGCGCCAGCACAAGCCCCAGGAAAATGAGCAGAATGGCGGGGGTTATCCGTATTTTATGGGCGAGGATATTACCCAGAAGAATTGCCAGCGATAGGGCAATGATGACTTCAAGCAATTTGGTGTGTTCCTTTTGGATGTGGCGGCTGGTTCATGGTGTGCGTCTGATAGACGGCTGATGTCCGCGAGTGTGCGGGTGCCAGGGTGCCCAAAATGTTTTGCTCGTTCCCTGGGCCGTGAGGCTTCCGCGTGGGGACGAGTGCGGGCGTAGCTTCTGTATTTTACCGTTGTTCAGTGCGGGTGGGTGGATGTTTACCCTGAGCAAAACCTTGCCTTATGGCCGCTCGGGATGTGAGTTTATGGGAGGCGACCTGCGTGCATCCGGCGGGTCTGCTCAGCCGGGCCTGCTCAGCCCATGAACCGCCCTACTCTAACCGCTTTTCATGACGTTTTGTGTCGTTCTGACGTGAACTTGGGGTCGTACTGTGTCAGAGAACAGAAAATCCGACCCCGTGAGTGCGCGCGAACACTCAGAACGTGAGAAGATAAGGTCATGACTGATAACAACACCGTAACCGGCAGCCCGCTTGTTAAGCGCGGCCTGGCCGACATGCTCAAGGGCGGCGTCATCATGGACGTCGTCACCCCCGAACAGGCTAAGATCGCTGAAGATGCTGGCGCTGTTGCCGTCATGGCTCTCGAGCGCGTTCCCGCGGATATTCGTGCGCAGGGCGGCGTGGCTCGTATGTCTGACCCGGACATGATTGAGGGCATCATTGATGCTGTTTCAATTCCGGTCATGGCGAAGGCACGCATCGGCCACTTCGTTGAGGCTCAGATCCTGGAGACCCTGAAGGTCGACTACATTGACGAGTCTGAGGTTCTCTCCCCCGCTGACTACGTGAACCACATTGACAAGCACCAGTTCAAGGTTCCGTTCGTGTGCGGTGCTACCAACCTGGGTGAGGCTCTGCGCCGCATCACCGAGGGTGCCGCTATGATCCGTTCTAAGGGCGAGGCTGGCACCGGTGACGTCTCTGAGGCTACCAAGCACATCCGCACCATTAAGCGTCAGATTGCTGAGCTGCAGGGCCTGTACAACACCATGCCCGACGAGCTGTACGTGAAGGCTAAGGAACTGGCCGCACCGTACGAGCTGGTTCGTGAGGTTGCTCAGACCGGTAAGCTGCCCGTGGTGATGTTCACCGCTGGTGGTGTGGCTACCCCCGCCGACGCTGCGATGATGATGCAGCTGGGTGCTGACGGCGTGTTCGTTGGTTCCGGTATCTTCAAGTCGGGCGACCCTGTTGCTCGTGCGAAGGCTATTGTGAAGGCTACTGCTTTCTACAATGACCCGGAGAAGGTTGCTGAGGCTTCTCGCGGCCTGGGTGAGGCTATGGTCGGCATTAACGTTGCTGACATTCCGGCACCGCACCGCCTGGCGGAGCGCGGCTGGTAATTCGTGCGCGCACCCCGTATTCGGGGTGAGTGTTTGATGAGGGGGTGGGGTTCGCTGAGGCGGGTCCCACCCTCCTTGTGTTTGTTGTGTTTGTTGTTTTGTGAAGGGAGCGGTGATGGTTGAGAAGGTTCAGCCTACCGGTGTTTTGCCGGGTGAGGGTTTGACGGTTGGTGTTTTGGCGTTGCAGGGCGGCGTGCGTGAGCATGCGCTGATGCTGGAGTCCCTGGGTGCGCAGGTGCGTTGGGTGCGTACCGGTGAGCAGCTTGAGGGTCTGGATGCGCTGGTTCTGCCGGGTGGTGAGTCGTCGACGATTGACCGTCTGACCCGTATTTTTGGTGTGCGTGAGCCGCTGATTGAGGCGATTTCTTCGGGCTTGCCGACTCTGGGTACGTGTGCTGGTCTGATTATGCTGTCGAAGCGTATTGATGATCCGGCACCGGGTCAGCAGTCGCTGGGCGTTTTGGATGTTTCGGTGGGTCGTAACGCTTTTGGTTCGCAGGTTGATTCTGCGGAGGTGCGCCTGCCGTGGCTGACCCCTGCCGGTGATGAGGTGGTTATTGATACGGCGTTTATTCGTGCGCCGATTGTGACTGGCACTGGTGAGGGTGTGCAGGTGACGGCTCGTCATGAGGGGAAGATTGTGGGTGTGCGTTCGGGCAACCTGATTGGTATTTCTTTCCACCCTGAGGTTACGGGTGATACGACGGTGCATGAGGAGCTGCTGGCTCTGGCACGCGAGGTGAAGGGCAGCTAGCCCCTCCCCCCCAAAAAAAATAAGCCCGGTAATGAGCATTTAAAGAGTTGTGGCGGTGACCGTTGTTCGGTCACCGCCACAACTGTTTTTGCGTGGGCTTATGCGTGAGTGGGTTTATGGGCGGGCGCTGCTGGGGGTTTGGGGCTGAGCCTTCCACTGCTGGTAGGCGCTCGTGGCGAGGAATCGTGCACGGTTCGCGTCGCTGAGCGTCTTGATGTCTGCGGGGGCTGCCTCGTACCACTTTTCGTAGAGACGAATAATCGTCTCGGGGTAGGCGGCTTCTTCCAGGTCTGCGCGGTGGGGGATGAATTCGTTGCGGTTCTTGATGTCTCGGTACTCACTGCCGGCGAAGGGGTCGGTAAGTCCGATGCTGGGCTGAGCGTTGTAGGCATCGATGTTTTGAACGTATTCGGGGAGTGTGCTCCGCCCTGCTTTGAGTGCGGCGTGGCACTTGCTGTCGATTTCGCTGGGCTCAATGATATGGCCGCCGTCTCCGAGGATGTGCCGGTACTCGATGTACGCGGGGTATTGTTCGTCGGTGCGCGGGACGGGCTTGGCGGCTTCTGCTGATGCGAGATCTTGGGCGGAGTATGAGGAGCAGCTGATGTACGGCGTGGTGCTTGCCGTTGCTGAGGCGCTCGCCGCGGAGGGTGAGGAGGTGCTATTTGCCGCGGTGTTCGCACTACCGCAGGCGGCAAGGAACAGGGGCAGGGTTAAGAGAGCGGCGCCGTATCGCAGTGCGTTATAGCGGGGGTTGGGGGTCCTGGATTTCAGGGCCATAATGTCACCTCATTGTGGGCTGGAACATGCCGAATTGCCCCTCACTATACGGGCAGTTTTGATACATGGTCAAGAGAAAAATATGTTTATTTTTTAAAATCCAACACCTCGGAGGAAAATCGATAAACAAGTTTATTCAGCGCCTTGACTTGCGTAAATACGGAAGCCACCGGGTTTTTGAGGTAAACACGACGCCAAGACGCCAGCATCAGATATTGCTATTTGCCCGATAATCAACAGAAGCCAACATATCCAGAGGGGCACGGTTGGAGCGCCCTTTATGCAACCTCGAACTCCGTAAAAACCTGCATCTCAACGGCTAGAAGCCGCTACAGGAGGAAATAGATAAGTCCCCTAACGTATTCCCAGAGCAGTAGCGAGATGACGCACTGCGCAACAAACGCAGCTATAGCCGCGGCAGTCGGCACCCAGTAGCTACGCTTAGAGCATGCAATAAAAACTGCTATAAAAATAATGCATGAGACAATATCGGGACCCAGGAGAATGAATACTTGCAAATCATATGGCCACGATATTCCATGCATATATTCTGTAGGGACTTTACATGGACTGACGATATAGCTTTTTACAATTTCATACGTCCCATACATTTTAAAAACTAAATATAGCGACGCAATCCAAAAAATGCCTATGCGAAGCTTGACACCCAGCCATATACTAAAAATCTGCCACAAGCTAGCTAATACAACTCCCACCACAAAGAAGGGCAAGTAGAAATAGGTACTTCGCCACCCATCACATGGCGAGACAAATCTATCGAAATCTGTATACAGGGCAGTTGGGAAAATATAAAAAAATTGCAATACAATGAGAAACAAGATATACAAAATTATTTTCTCATTTACGGCGAACATCTTATAAGTAGAATTCATGATGCCATTTCCTTTCAATAGCATAAAACGCTAGTAGCGCAACACCGAACGCATAGCCTCAATGTTGTTTTTCTTATCCACTAAGCCCCAAAGCCTAAGCTAAGACAAGTAAGTGACCCGCAAAATCTCCGCACTATTACCCCATCTACCACATATTTAAGCAGGTCAGAACTTTAAGACTACTGGGTTGCACATCTTGCGTCTAGAGTGTTGGTTTTAAACTAAGATGGTATTTTCCATTGACCATGTATCAAATATTTGGGTATGTTTAGACGCAATATATCGTTCCATCCCTCTTGTGAGGTGGTCTCATGACCCACACCCCTGTTTTTCTTTCGCTCCGTTCCAGCGGTCTACGACGCGGTGCCGCGTTGGCGATTCTTCCCATGCTTCTTGCTTCCTGCGGCAGCTCCACCAGCACGGCATCCAGCACTCCGGCACCCTCGAATACGACCGTGGCTTCCTCCCCGTCAGCTTCAAGCGCCACCGGGTCCGCTTCCTCTTCCGCGGCGAAGAAGGCAACCGCCCCCTGCCTTGAACCTGACGAAACCGCGAAAGCTGAAACCCTCAAGCAGCAGGAAGCCATCAGCGCCGACCGCGGAACGGCACTCCCCTCCTACGTCTCCGCGCGGCATGTTGTGCGCAACCAGGCGAACTTCCCCACCCGCGCCGAAGCTGAATCAGCAGGATCCGAGTGCCTGGCACTGTACGAGAAGAACAAGGCCGATCACACCTACGCTGCGGCATGGGTACGCGCTATCGATGACAATAACGTGGCAAGCGGAAAGGTAGCCTCCGGCCCGCGCACTGACATCCAGAGCGCCGACCCCTACAAGGCAAGCAACTATGTCGATATTCGAGAGGGCAAGGAGTACTTCCCGACCCGCCAGGAGCTGCTCGCGGCAAACTACCCCGAGAACTACATTGTTGCTTTTGAGGCGTGGGCGCAGCAGGCACCCGCCGATGTGAAGCAGAAGAGCGACGCGAACCGTGCGGCCGCTCAGGATACGCGCTGGTCTGAGGTGGTAACCCTGCCCAGCCCCGACAACCCTGTCTAATCGAACCCCGTCTAATCTGAGTCTGTCTCATCTTAAAAATAGTTGTGGCGGTGACCGTTGTTCGGTCACCGCCACAACTGTTATAGGGTGCAGGTTAGGGTAGGAGCGCCAACCCAAACTCAATACCAATCAGCGCGATAGCACACGCGAAGAGTACCCCACGCGACACATTGAACTTCTGCCAGAGATCATACAGCTGGCTGGGAATCAACCAAATAACGCACGCCCGAAAGGCAAGCGTCGTCAGGGGGCCACCCCACTGAATAATCATCAGGGCAAGAGCAAAACTCAGGCTGAGCATATCCAGGATGCGCCGGTGCTTTCGCACCTGCTCCCTCTCCTTCTGATAGCCAGGGTTGTTTAGCAACCTTGGTGGTGCTTTTTTCAGCTGACCCACAATGACCAAAACCACTAGCAGGAACACAGAAATATCGAAGAACATGGGAACCGCCTTTCAAATTGGGGTTCGCTCGCTACGCCGGTGACGAGCTGATGGCGCACCATCATTGGTGAAAACTTCTCAAAAACAAGTAATGTGCAACACGTATATTACGTATTGTGGGTTACTTTACAGCAAACATGAACCCTATTCAAGAGGTAAACACTCCCCCCCCCC
>NZ_KV831921.1:0-195781 GCF_001837265.1 Rothia sp. HMSC064F07
GTCTACTTTGAGAGGATATGGTCGTAACCAGCATACGGCAGGCGGGTAGCCTCAAGCCACAGGTGAAGGTTGAAGAATTACGGGTTGGACAAGTGAAGACACCTCCATAGAGCGAGCGATGGAGCTTGCAAACATGTCCTCTATATATAAGAGGAATGACTCTCTGAGATCTCAGGCAGGCGCCTGTAGCTGACGAGCCTGCACGAAGCGCACCCCTAGCAGCGCTGCCAGGGGCCTAGCCTCCAGACTTAAAAATCACGCCTAAAAATCGCCCCGCACACCCTATATAAGGTGCGCTCAGACCACCTCCCGGCACCTCTCGCACCCCAATTTTTCGGTTTTCCGCCCCTTTCTTAAAAATTTTTTCGCCCCGAGCACCCACCCATGTCCGCCGTGCGCTGAATCGCCGCGCCGCGCCCACACGCCGCCCAAAAACCGCGGAATTCCGCGGCAAAACCGCCCATTCACGTCTCGCCGCCGCCTCAAAATCACCCGTAAAACGCCCCTCCAGACCCCCGAAAGCCCCACCCTTCACGCCCCTCAACATAAAAAAGTTGAGTAAAGTTCGCTCAAGTCTCTTGACAGCCCTTTCGAGAGGGTGCATACTTGAGTACATGAGGCTCAAGGAGCCGCGCAGACCACCCCACACGGAGCGGCACGCGCAGCACCGACCGCCTCCAAAACTTTCAAACTATCCCGCCTCGCATTAGAAGAAGCGGGGCACTAACACCTAAGGAGTGAATAAACATATGGCACGTGCAGTAGGTATTGACCTCGGTACCACCAACTCGGTCGTAGCAGCACTGGAAGGTGGCGACCCGGTCGTCATCGCTAACGCAGAGGGCACCCGCACCACCCCCTCCGTCGTCGCATTCTCCAAGGACGGCGAGGTTCTGGTCGGTAGCGTTGCAAAGCGTCAGGCGGTGACCAACGTCGACCGCACCATCTCCTCCGTCAAGCGCCACATGGGCACCGACTGGACCACCGAGATCGACGGTAAGAAGTACACCCCGCAGGAAATCTCCGCTCGTATCCTCATGAAGCTGAAGGGCGACGCAGAGGCATTCCTGAACGACAAGGTCACCGACGCCGTCATCACCGTTCCCGCATACTTCAACGACGCTGAGCGTCAGGCAACCAAGGAAGCCGGCGAGATTGCAGGTCTGAACGTCCTGCGTATCGTCAACGAGCCCACCGCCGCAGCACTGGCATACGGCCTGGACAAGGGTAAGGAAGACGAGCTCATCCTGGTCTTCGACCTCGGTGGCGGTACCTTCGACGTCTCCCTGCTGGAAGTTGGCAAGGACGACGACGGCTTCTCCACCATTCAGGTTCGCGCAACCAGCGGTGACAACCGCCTCGGTGGTGACGACTGGGACCACCGCGTCGTCGAGTGGCTGCTCGCACAGGTGAAGGCAAACACCGGCGCAGACCTGTCCAAGGACAAGATTGCTCTGCAGCGTCTGCAGGAAGCAGCTGAGCAGGCTAAGAAGGAGCTGTCCAGCGCTTCTAGCACCAACATCTCCCTGCAGTACCTGTCCGTGACCCCCGAGGGCCCCATCCACCTGGATGAGAAGCTGACCCGCGCAAAGTTCGAGGAACTGACCCGCGACCTGCTCGAGCGCACCAAGAAGCCCGTGCTCGACGTAATCAAGGAAGCTGGCGTGTCCATCTCCGAGATTTCTGAGGTCATCCTGGTCGGTGGCTCCACCCGTATGCCCGCTGTTGCTGAGCTCGTCAAGGAGCTCACCGGCCGCGAGCCCAACAAGGGTGTGAACCCCGACGAGGTCGTGGCAATGGGTGCAGCACTGCAGGCAGGCGTGCTGAAGGGCGACCGTAAGGACGTTCTGCTGATCGACGTCACCCCCCTCTCCCTCGGTATCGAGACCAAGGGCGGCGTGATGACCAAGCTGATCGAGCGCAACACCGCAATCCCGACCAAGCGTTCCGAGACCTTCACCACTGCAGAGGACAACCAGCCCTCCGTGACCATTCAGGTCTTCCAGGGTGAGCGTGAGTTCACTCGCGACAACAAGAACCTGGGTACCTTCGAGCTGACCGGCATCGCCCCCGCACCCCGTGGCGTGCCCCAGATTGAGGTTACCTTCGACATTGACGCAAACGGCATCGTGCACGTCTCCGCAAAGGACAAGGGCACCGGTGTTGAGCAGTCCATGACCATCACCGGCGGTACCTCCCTCTCCAAGGACGACATCGACCGCATGGTCAAGGACGCAGAGGCACACGCTGAGCAGGACAAGGCACGCCGCGAGGCTGCTGACACCCGCAACGAAGCCGAGTCCGTCGCATACACCACTGAGAAGCTCCTGAAGGAGAACGGCGACAAGCTGCCCGAGAACGTCAAGACCGAGGTCCAGGGCGATGTCGACGAGCTGAAGAAGGCACTCGAGGGCGACGACGACGCAGCAGTGAAGTCCGCATTCGAGAAGCTGCAGGCATCCCGATCCAAGCTGGGCGAGGCACTCTACGCAGCAGCACAGGCTGAGGCATCCGAGTCCAAGCCCGCCGCTGATGAGGACGTTGTCGACGCCGAGGTTATCGACGAAGACGAGAAGAAGTAATCATGGCTGAGCAGGAAAACACCACCCCCGACCCGCTGGAGGAGGCATTCAATGCCCCCGCAGCGGAAGGCCACCCCGAAGCTGAATCGGTCGAAAGCCCCGAGGAAGCTGCGGAAGCCGTCGAGGCTGAGCTCCAGGACGCCGTAGAAGCAGAATCTGCTGACGCGGCACTCGCCGCAGAGCGCCTGGACTCCCTGCTTCGCCTGCAGGCCGAGTTCACTAACTTCAAGAACCGCACCGCCCGCGAAAAGGAGCAGTTGCGAGGCTTCGTAACCAGTGAACTGGTGACCGCGCTGCTGCCGGTGCTCGACGATATCGACGCCGCACGCAAGCACGGCGACCTGCAGGAAGGCCCCTTCGCCTCCATCGCTACCAAGCTTGAAGAGCTGCTCGGCAAGCAGGGCGTGGAGCGCTTCGGTGAAGTAGGCGACGCCTTCGACCCGAACATCCACGAGGCTGTACTGCAGCAGCCCACCGACGAGGTGGCTGAGGATCATGTCTCCATGGTTCTGCGTTACGGCTACCGCGTGAACGACCGCGTGGTTCGTACCGCTCAGGTGGCTGTGGCTGTTGCAGCGTAAGGTGACGGCTAAGCATTGGCTGAATAACTAACGACGGGCGGGTGCTCTCCCAGCGGGGGAGTGCCCGCCCTGTTGTTTGCCTTGTGTCGTTTACCCTGGATGTTTTGCCTGGGCTGTTTTGCTGGGGCTGTTTGCTGGAGTGTTTGTCTGGGATGCGGCGAGCTGTGGTCGCGGTGAAAAACCCTTGGAGGGCGCTATTTTTTGGTCTAGCCCCTTCCAAAATTGAGTCAAGTAGACTAAACTTTTATATAGAGCATTAAGACAAGAACGTGGTGCCCTGCTAGCCGTCCCGTAACCGAGGAGGGCGGCGCATCACCGCGAGAGGAGAAACAAACACATGGCAAGTGAAAACTGGATAACTGACGACTTCTACAAGGCACTGGGTGTCAGCGAAGACGCAAGCGAAAACGACATCAAGAAGGCGTACCGCAAGCTCTCCCGCAAGTACCACCCCGACCTGAACCCCGGCGACGCCGCAGCGGAGAAGAAGTTCAAGGAAATCTCGGAAGCATACGACGTGCTCTCCGACAAGAAGCAGCGCGAGGAGTACGACCAGATCCGCCGCTACGGTGCCGCAGGCATGGGCGGCTTCGGTGGTGGCAGCTACACCGGCTACCCCGGCGCGGACGCATTCGGTGGCTTCAGCAGTGGCGGGGCGGGCATCAACATTGACGACCTGCTCGGCGGCCTCTTCGGCGGTAGCGCGGGCGGCTCCCGACGCTCCGCAGGCTTCACCAGCGCCGACTTCGGCGGCATGGGCGGTGGCGGCTTCGGCGGCGCACAGCACGTAGCCCCCGAAGAAAGCACCACCAGCACCCGCATCAGCCTCGCCCAGGCATACACCGGCGCAACCGTGACCGTGTTCCTGCCGGACGGTTCCCACACCGAGGCACGCATCCCCGCCGGTATTAAGGACGGTCAGAAGGTGCGCCTGCGCGGCAAGGGCCTGCACGGCGCCGATCTGAAGGTCACCGTGCGCGTCTCCGACGACTCCGTGTACTCGCGCGAGGGCAACAACCTGATCATGCGCGCACCCGTCACCCTCGCCGAGGCCGTCGACGGCGCAGTAATCGAGGTGCCCCTGCCCGACGCATCCACCGTGAAGCTGCGCCTGGCACCCGGCCAGGTTGGCCGCCGACTGCGTGCCAAGGGCCGCGGCTTCAAGGCTAAGGGTGGCGATGGCGACCTGATGGTCATCCCCGAAATCGTTCTGCCCACCGAGCTGAGCGCAGAGGCGCAGGAAGCATTCGACAAGTTCGTAAAACTGGCACCGCAGGAGAACCCGCGTAAGGATTTGTTGAAGAAGGCGAAGTAAACTATGGCATCTCGAGAATCATCATCCAAGTCTCGTAGCGGCAAGCCGCTGCACAGCGTGGACCTGCCGGTTTTCGTGATTTCTGTGGCGGCTGAGCTGGCGGGCATGCACCCGCAGACCCTGCGCCAGTACGACCGTATCGGCCTGGTTCAGCCTTCGCGTGCGCCCGGTAAGGCGCGCCGCTACTCGCAGCGTGACGTGAACCGTCTGCAGCAGATTCAGCAGCTCTCGCAGGAGGGCGTCTCCCTGGAGGGTATTCGCCGCATTATTGAGTTGCAGTCCCTCGTGGAGGAGCAGCAGGAACAGATTGCGGCACTGCAGCGTCAGGTTGAAGATGCGAAGGTGAAGCTGGGCCTGACGGAGCGTGTGTTCGCCGCCGGTACCAGTGGCGACGTGGTGCATATTGCCCGCGGTACCCGCCCGGCGCCTCGTCAGCGTTCTTCGGCTGTGGTGTTGTACCGTCAGCGTCACCAGTCGGCTACGGCGGATGATACGAAGCCGCAGCGCTAAACCGGCTAAACCCGCTACACTTGGATAAACGGCTCGGCTGTTTTAGCTCATTTGCGCTAGTCGGCCACCCATATAGGCTTGTGCGTCTTTGTGTATACGCCGCGTGAGGGAGGTTGACTTCCTCCTCCTTGCGAACAAAGAGGACTCCTGCCAGCCGCATACCCTACAGGTATGCGGCTCTCGGTGGGTTAACAGCGTCAACAGCAACAGCACCCGCAAGCAGGCGTCTTACGTCCCTCTTCTGTTCGTTTAAACTCTCCGCAAGTCCTGCGGCGAGCATAATATTCACACACGCATTAGCATCTCGATCTAAGCGCATACCACACTTGGTACACGCCCATTCACGGATATTCAGCGGCTTTCTACCGCCCGGCTCACCACACACAGAACACAGCTGCGACGTGGGGGCAAACCGGTCAGCAAAGACCACCATGCGATGACGTTCATCAGCCTTCTCTTCTATCAGACGGCGTAATAAACCCCATGAGGCATCCAATACCGACTTACCTAAACGGGTACGCGACAGACCAGCCACATTCAGGTTCTCCAGGGCGATGACTTGGTTCTCGTCCACCACCTTGTTTGCTACCTGATGCGCGTAATGGCTCCTTGTATTGCGTACCTTGGCGTGAGCTTTGGCTAGGCGGATGCGTTGCTTTTCGTAGCGGTTGCTACCGCGCTTTTTACGGGAGAGCTGACGTTGAAGCGTAGCAAGACGTGCCGCTGCCTTCTTTAAAGGGCGGGGGTTCTCAAAGAACACCCGTTCACCCTCAGAATTGACAGCTACGGCCAGGCGATTCAGGCCTAGGTCAACACCGACAGCGTATGCAGAAGGCTCCGGTATCTGAATATTTTCAGCAGGCACATCCACAACAAATGAGACATAGTACTTCCCATCCGGCTCACGAATGAGTGTGACTGAGGATGGCTCAGCAGGTAGAGGGCGTGACAGCACGAACCGCACATTTCCAATTTTGGCCAAGCGCACAAAACCGACTCGATGAGTTGTTTCATGCACTATAAACCCGGAGTTCTTCGTAAACCTTGCTGACTGGCGGTGACTGCGCTTTTTAAAGCGCGGTGCATGAGCGCCGCGTTTACCTTTGCGCTGGCCAGTGACAGTAGCAAAAAAAGCCTTATAGGCTTTATCCAAGTCACGTAAGGCTTGTTGTAGGGGTACGGAGGAGACCTCACTCAGCCAGAATCGTTCCTCGGTTTTCTTTAACGCAGTCAGGCGTGCGGACAGTTCAGCGGCTGAAGGTTTAGTGCCGGTGAGCCGGTAGGTCTCTAGTGCGTGGGCTAAAGCGTCGTTGTAGGTTACGCGCACGCATCCAAAGAGTCGGGCAATAGGTTCGACCTGGCCCGGTTTTGGGTATGCGCGGTATCGGTAACGCTTCAACATAACATCTCCATTATATACTTGGTGTCATGGCAGATAATGCAGACATTCGCACTGGAAGACAAGCTATCTGGGATCTTCATGTCCAGTTGGTGTTTGTAACTAAATACCGTCGATATGTCTTCACAGATGACATGTTGAAAACCTGTGAAAACATCATGCGGGACGTATGTAAAAACTTCGGCGCAACCTTGGAAGAGTTCAGCGGAGGGGCCAATCACGTTTACTTGCTGGTGGGATACCCTGCAACAGTTGCTGTTTCCAAGTTGGTCAATTCCCTCAAAGGTGTTTCCTCGCGTATCTTACGGCGAGATTACGCGGATGAGATTGCCCCTTACCTGTTGGATGGGCATCTGTGGTCACGCTCGTATTACGCAGGCTCTGCTAGTGGTGCTCTATCGCAAGCCGCGCTAACCGGCTACACTGGGATAAACAGCCCGGCTGTTCTAGCTTGTCTAGGCTAGTCAGCTACTTATATAGACTTGTGCGTCTTAGCGTCATACGAAGCGAGGGAGGGTAGACCCCCGCCCCGCATGCACTTGGACCCACACACAAGGAGGTGAGGCTCCCCGAACGAACGGGGAGCCTCACCTGCTTGGTTATATAGTTGGAGATAGCATAGTTGGACTAACAAGTTCGGGGTATTGAGATGGAAGAGGGGTTGGCAGAGTGAAAAATTTGTTCGTCTGGAACACCTTTATGCAGTGGAAGCCAGTAGCTATCAAAGAGCAGAAAGTTACTGAGAATCAGGCAGGGTCTGGCGATGCAGCAACTGATAATAATCGGGCACCGGCTGAGGCCCAAGCACCAGCTCCGGTTGAGCAGGGCGTGAGTTATGAGGAGAGATGGAGACTTGTTCAGTACTTCTCCGATTGGATTAAAAATGCTGACGTAAGAATCCAGATGCTGTTGGCCGTCCAGGGCTTTATCGTAGCGGCTTATGGCTCACTCATCCCTGCTATGGATAAAAATAATAGCTTTTGGAATTTATGGACGTATTTTTGGGTAGTTTCATTTGTTGTTAGTGTGATTACCTCTTTCGGGATTGGATTTCTTCAGTTTCCTAATAGAGAAGTTGGAGGAGCTGAAGGAAACGTATTTTTTTATGGGTCATACGAAAATAGTAACCAAAGATATATTTTGAAAAATGTTTCATTCGATAAAAGGGATGAATATCTCAGTGGTCAACTAGTGAAGCTTGCAAATATTGCAAATACTAAATTTAAAAATGTCCAGAAACTTCAGACCTCAGTATTTTTAAGTTCGCTCTTCTTGGTGCTGTCAGCGACTGGATTTATCCCATGGATTTCTACAATTTTCTATGAATGGCCGGTATGTTCTGCTCTGGTTATTGCTCTTGTAATTAGTGTTCTTGTAATTATTGGTCTTTGGATGTCATATAAAAAGAAAGTGAAGTAGGCTTGATTAGTGCTGATTATGTAGATAATAGGTCCATCGATTCTGGAAGGGCTGGGGGTGGATTTCACGCTATATTGGTATGTGGTGTTGATATTAGTGAATCAACTGCTTTAAAAATTAAGTATCCTATTTCTGGTGTCGGCGTAATATCAACCTTTATGGAAAGCTTCGATAAAGGTCTGAGGGAGTCGAATCATCAGGTTGAATCTGGCGTCGATACAGGGTGGTTCTTATGGAGAGTCAGGGGCGATGAGCTGGTGTATCTCCGAATCATACCTATTGGAGACGACGGCAGGCCTGAACCGGTAGCTATTGGAGAGGCGTTGCAGCAATTTATTGCATCTCTTGAATCAGTTTCTCCCAGTCAGATTCCTGGTTCGTCATACACCCTAAAACTGCGTAGCTACGCTTTTCTTCTTCATTCGCAAGGGAACCCCTGGGATTATCGCTGGAATCTTATGCCTAAGGATTGGAATAACAATCTAAAAGGTAAGGAGGATTTAAAAAATCAGGTAGGAGGTTTGGGTATTGGAAGTTCCGCTGACCTGAAATCATTCAGTGATTGTAGAACTAATCTCCACGAGATCCAAAAAGACTATTTTATAGATTTTATTGGAGCTGATGTTGATCTTGGGTTTAGGGTTGCAGAGCAATCTGAGGCGCATCGAATGATTCTATCGCCCTATTTGGCTTATCTTGTAATGGTGGGTCTTGAAAAAAATAAGATAAGTCCATTTAGTATATATTCTATGGGAGAACGTGAGCTAAAAGGGTGCACCATTAAAGAAACTGGTCTTGTTGAGTACCCTCTGTATTATGTCCCTATAGGAAATTTCTCGATTCTTGAAGAACTTACTGGTGCACCCATGCAGATTAATATTTCGAAAGAAATAAAGAAGCTGGAAGAGTTTGAAAAATCTAGAAATGACTCCTACCGATTTATCTACGAGAAGGCTTTGAAACATGCGTCGGCTGATGAATCATAGGGTTTAGCTATAGAAGAATCCGTATATGAACAAGGAGGTGAGGCCCCCCGAACGACCGGGGAGCCTCACCTCCTTAACGTATATTCGCGCTGACCCGCGCTCAGCTGCGCCAACTAACGCTGACGCATCCCTGCTTACTTGCGGCGGTAAGTCAGGTCGTGCGCGCGGCGGCCCGCCTCCTGAGCCTTACGCTCAAAACTGGTGAGGGTGCGGCCCTCCCAACGCGGAGCCCAACCACCCTGCGGATCCTCCTCGGTCGCACCGGTGCCGGGGTTCACGTTCTCAAAGTCGGGGTGCGCCTCCAGAACATCACGCATGACCAGGGCGTACTCCTCCCAGTCGGTCGCCAGACGCCAAATGCCGCCGGGCTTGAGCACGCGCGCAACCTTATCAGCGAACGCCGGGGACACCAGGCGGCGCTTGTGGTGGCGGGACTTGTGCCAGGGGTCCGGGAAGAACACCCACAGCTCGTCCACGGAGTTCTCCTCGAGCATGTTGTCGAGCAGCTCGGGCGCGTTCGCCTGAGCCACACGCACGTTCTCCACGCCGGCGTTGCCCATCTTCAGCAGCAGGTCCGCAATGCCGGGGGTGTACACCTCAACGGCGAGGAAGTTCGCCTCGGGAACCTCAGCTGCGCGGTGCACAATCGCCTCGCCCAGACCGGAACCGATCTCGACGACCTGGTATGCCTCGCGGCCGTAAATCTTGACCGGGTCGAAGGTTGCCTCGGGTGCGACGGAGGTGTCGGTGCGCAGGCGCGGAATGTCCAGCACGTGGGTGGGGGAGTAGGTGTCCCACGCCTTCTGGCGGCGCGCGGTGAGGCGGTCGCCGCGGCGGACGAAGGAGTAGGGCTGGCGGAAGAATTCCTCGGGAACCGGCTTCTTGGCCTTTTCTTCGGTGGATTCGGGTGCCTGGCTAGGCTGCGTGTTCTCAGTAGACATACCTAAAAGAATAGCGTAGCGCCGCTATACCGTGCGGTGTCGCGGCGTGCGGGGCTGGCATGACGCTGAATTAGCCGGGCGTGAGACTGAACTAGCCGGGTGTGAGACTGAACTAGCCGGGAACATGCCGGTCTGAGAAACACAGAAATTCAGCACGCATACAAAAGTGCGGCGGCTCAGGGGTGGTGCGGGGCGTGTTTTGGGTGGAGGTTGAGGGATGCCACAGGCTCGCCCCGTCTCAATCGCCCCGTCTCAAAAATTTGGTGATGTTGTATTCCTTGTACTTGTGTGGGTATGAGGGGGTAAAATTTGAAATTATGCATTCTCTGCATAACCTTTTATCGGCGATGCAAGAAGTCGGAAGCCCGCAAAATCGGAGCCCACAAGCCCAAGCGCACCGCGCCGGCTCGGGAAGCGCGGGAACCGCCTCCTGGCGCGCCGTTCAGGATTATGCACGAATACCAACCACCCGGACTCGCCCCCGAGTGAAATTTAGGGCGAATCGACGCAGGAAAGAGAAACACGTGACACAGCAGCCAATGCAGCACAACTCCGTCACCGGCCTAGACTCCGAAGCTGAGCACTCTAAGCTTCAGCGCGGACTAAGCTACCGACACATCCAGCTGATCGCTATTGGCGGCGCCATCGGCACCGGCCTTTTCCTCGGCTCGGCAAAGACTATCGCCCTGACCGGCCCCTCCATCGTCTTGGTGTACGCCATTATCGGTAGCGTCATCTACTTTGTTCTGCGCGCCATGGGCGAGATTCTGCTCTCCAACCCCAAGTACAAGTCCTTCACCGACTTCATTACCGACATTCTCGGTCTGCGCGCCGGCTTCTTCGTCGGCTGGTCGTACTGGTTCTTCTGGGTTGTCACAGGTATCGCGGACGTCATCGCGATTACCGGCTACGTGCAATACTGGCTACCCGACATGCCCAAATTCATCCCGGCGTTGACCGTTATCGTGGCTCTGCTGCTGCTGAACCTGCCCTCGGTAAAGAACTTCGGTGAAATCGAATTCTGGTTCGCAGTCATTAAGATCGTCGCGATTGTCGCCCTCATTATTGTTGGTGCGCTCATGGTCGCCTTCAGCTTCACCAGCCCCGACGGTACTACCGCCTCCGTAACCCACCTGTGGGACCACCCCGGCCCCTCCGGTAGCGGTATCTTCACCCAGGGCGTGACCGGCTTCCTGGGCTCCTTCCAGATTGCTCTCTTCGCCTTTGTGGGCGCTGAGCTCGTCGGCACCGCTGTGGCTGAGACCAAGCACCCCGAACGTACCCTGCCCAAGGCTATTAACGCTGTGCCCTTCCGCATTGCGCTCTTCTACGCTGTACCGCTGATGACCATCCTCGCCGTGACCCCCTGGGACAAGCTGGATAAGTCCATGAGCCCCTTCGTGGGCATGTTCTCCCTGGCGGGCATTGCGGTTGCGGCATCGCTGGTGAACTTCGTGGTGCTGACCTCCGCGGCATCTTCGGCAAACTCTGGTATCTTCTCCACCTCCCGTATGGTGTACGGTCTGGCACACGACGGCGCCGCACCCTCCGCACTGGGCAAGCTCACCAAGAACGGTGTGCCCGCCAACGCCCTGTACCTGACCACCGTGCTGCTGCTGTTCAGCCTGGTCATGCTGTACGCCGGTAGCGGCATTATGGAGGCGTTCACCGTGGTGACCTCCGTGGCGTCGATGATGGGTATCTTCACCTGGAGTATGATCCTGATTGCGTACCTGGTCTACCGTAAGAAGTTCCCCGAACGCCACGAGGCATCCGTATACAAGATGCCCTGGGGTATTGGTATGAGCTGGTTTGGTCTGGTCTTCTTTGCTGTTATGGTCTACGCCCTGAGCCTGTACCCGGATACCGCAATCGGTCTGGCGCTGACCCCCATCTGGTTCATCGCTCTGGCTATTGGCTACGAGATTCTGACCCGCCACCATGCGGCGAAGCGTGCTCGCGCACTGGCCGCCGAGAAGCCTGCTGAAGAGGCTGCTCAGAAGTAATTCTGTTCTTTCTGCGGCGCTGTTGGTAAGCCCCGTTTCTGCATTCTTTGAGGATGCGGAGGCGGGGCTTTCGCATGCCCTCATGCCTGCCTGTTTACGTTCGGGGCGGTATTTTTTACACTGCTTGATATGATGTAAATAATAGAAACAGGTCACATTTTTGCTGTAAATCCTGTTTTCTTGCACTTAATACCTGTAGAATAACTATCCAAGTAGCTGTGAGGGCTCTCAGAAAAACTCCGCGTCAATCGATAGTGTGACACTTCCGAATACTGCGCGGTAGCTGGCAGAGCCTCAGCCTCGCCCCGAAATCCGGGGACACCCCGCAAGCAAATGGCCGCATATTCATGCATTAGCTATACCTCCTGAATCTTAATGATTCTCATTACACTAGGGGTACATGCGGTACGGGGTACAACCGCTGAAAAGAGGACGTCGTGACTGAACAGAACAACGTCAGCCTGAATCCTAAAGCTCCCGAACAGGGAGAGCGACTACACCGCGGTCTAAGCAACCGCCACATCCAGCTCATCGCCATCGGCGGTGCCATCGGCACGGGCCTGTTCATGGGCTCCGGTCGCGCCATCTCCCTGGCGGGTCCCTCAGTTATTTTCGTGTACATGCTCATCGGCGCCGTCATCTTCCTGGTACTGCGAGCTATGGGCGAGATTCTGCTCTCCAACCTGAGGTACAAGTCCTTCTCTGACTTCACCACCGACCTTGTCGGCCCCATGGCGGGCTTCTTCCTCGGCTGGTCCTACTGGTTCATGTGGGTGGTCACCGCCGTCGCGGACATCATCGCAATCGTCGGCTACCTGCACATGTGGTGGCCCGACCTGCAGCCATGGATCCCGGCGCTCGCCGTCATCGGCGTTCTGCTGACCCTGAACCTGGTCTCCGTGAAGAACTTCGGCGAAATCGAATTCTGGTTCTCCATGATTAAGATCGTCGCCATCGTCGCCCTGATTATCGTTGGCGGCGGCATGATCGCCATCGGATTCACCTCACCCAATGGCGCGCAGGCATCCGTCGCAAACCTCTGGAACGACGGCGGAATGTTCCCCAACCACCTGATTGGCTTCCTCGGTGCATTCCAGATTGCCGTCTTCGCGTTCATGGGCTCCGAGCTCGTCGGTACCACCGCCGCAGAAACCCAGGACCCCGAAAAGACTCTGCCCAAGGCAATCAACGCCGTGCCGGTACGTATTATGGTCTTCTACGTGGGTGCGCTCGCCGTCATCCTGATGGTCACCCCCTGGCGCCTCGTCAGCCCCGATAAGAGCCCCTTCGTCGCCATGTTCACTCTGGCGGGCCTGGGCATCGCCGCGCACATCATTAACTTTGTGGTGATTACCAGTGCGACCTCCTCGGCGAACTCCGGTATCTTCTCTACCTCGCGTATGGCATTCGGCCTGGCGCGCGAGCGTAGCGCCCCCGCGTTCCTTGGCAAGATTTCCAAGAACGGTGTACCGCGTAACGCGCTGTTCCTCTCGGCCGTGATGTTGCTCTCCTCCATCGTGCTGCTCTACGCAGGTGACTCGATTTCTCGTGCGTTCAACCTGGTCACCACCGTGGCTGCGGTGCTGGTGATTTTCGCGTGGGCCATGATTATGGTCAGCTACCTGATGTACCGCAAGAAGTTCCCCTCGCGTCACGAGAAGTCGCACTTCCGCCTGCCCGGTGGCCGTTTCTCCGCGTGGCTGTCCCTGGCGTTCTTCGCCTTCACTATCGGTGTTCTCACCATGGATGAGGAAACCCTCATGGGTCTGATGGCAATGCCCGTCTGGTTCGCGATTCTGGGTATCGGCTGGTTCTTCAAGCGCCGCGCTGATGCACGTCGCGAAGAGGCAATCTCGACCCGCACCGCACAGATTGCGATTGTGGAGGCGTCGGAGATTTTCTCGGCACGCTAGGCAACTGCGCTAGGCAACCAGGCTCAGTCGCGCCGGTTATCGGCCCGGGGCTACCAGCGCATGCGTAAAGCCCGCGTCACCTACTTCTCTTGGAGTGGGGACGCGGGCTTTCGCTGTCTCCAGGGATGAACCCGAGAGGCTCTAGAGATGAACTCGAGAGGCGCGCGGAGTGTGCGCTTAGAGAGGCGCCACCTCAGCCTCTTCGGCAAGCGGGTCGTTGTCGTCATCGGTGCGGTAGAAATCCCAACGTTCACAACCGCAACCCGAACGCATCGCCTCGATGACGGCGGCAGCTGCCTCCAGCGGGTCGAGCGCGTGCAGATTCCACAGCGCATGCACCGGTACCGGGTGCCTCCAGCCGTGCTCCTGCAGGAACTCCGGGTCGAAGGCGGGCAGCGCCTCGACGGTGGGTTCAAGCTCGCAGAGGAAACCGGTGGGGGAGCGGAAAACCGTCACCACGGGGGTCGGGTCGGCATCTTCCAGGCAGGCTCCGTCGAAGAAGTAGTAGGTGCTCAGACGGCGGTTCCAGGCAAGCTGCGCGAGGCGTTCGCCGAAGACTTCCACCGTCTGCTCCCACTGGGTGCGGTGGTACGCCGCCAGGTCGGTGTGGGCGGTCTGCACCACGCCGATGCCCTGCTCGGTGAGTTCGCGGGCGCTCAGACGCGCGGGCTCTGCCGGTTCCGCCGGTTCTGCGGGAGCGCCCGCAGGGGAGCCGCCGTCCGGGGTATCCAACTCTGCTAGTTCTGCTTCGGTGAGCTCAGCGTTAGCCAACTCAGCGTTAGTCAGCTCAGCATCGAGGAGCTCAAGCTCCTCAGCGGCACTCAACTCGGCCTCATCCGACTCAGCGGCGCTCGCCTCCACAGCAGCTGCGTTTGCTTCGTTCTTCGTCCACAGGCGCAGCTCGCGGGCAATCTGCGTGCGTCCGCGATGCAGAGTCGTCTGCCAGGAGCCGAACTTGGCGCGTACCGCACCCAGCGGCGGCACCTCACCAATCAGAGTGGGAATGGTCGACCAGTAGCCGTAGTTCAGCGCCGTCGGCTCGCGGTCGTAGCGGGCGCAATAGCTCAAAAACAGGCTCAGAGTCTTCGGCGCAAAATCCTCGGGTACCGCCGCAGCGTCGATATACCACTCGTTCTCGAGCGCCTCCGCCGGGTAGATGCCGGTGCGGAGCATGCCCAAGGACCAGTCGCCGTCACCGAGGTAATCGTTGACCGTCTGTGCGGGGGCAGGCCACGCCGATTCGCCCTCCATACTGGCGGCAAGCAGGGTGTACAGGCTACCGCCCTCGGTGCCGATTTCTTCCAAACCGCGCAGTCGGATGTCCTCGAGGGTCTGCGCGTAGGCTTCTTCCTCCAGCTGGGAGTAGGGGTGTGCGGCAAGGTACTTGAGCGTAGCGCCGATCTTCGCCAGAACGTGCGCAATGTCTTCATTGCTGAAGTGGCGTGCCTCCAGCGCGGGCGGCAGGTCGTGAATAATATCGCAATCAAGAATCAGCGCCGCGTACTCGGGCTCCGGAGGCAGATCGTAGGCTTCCGCGAAAACGTACCAGAGGCCGCATGCGAGCACCGTGTAGCTCGGGGCGTCTGCCGTGACCGGGCCAAACTGCCAGATGCCGGAGTCCAGCGCATAGTTCAGGTGCTTCTTGTTGATGTGCGGGTACAGAAAATTGAGGCGGCGGAGAACCTGGGTAGGGGTGAACCCCAACGCGGCGAGTTCGGCGATGAGTTCCGCGTACTCGTCGTGAAAATCTAAGTAGCCCTCCGGCGCGTTTAATAGCGCGGCTTGTTCGCGCATGGGTCCCTCTTTCATCTGCGGGATGTGGCGGCACCATGTCGTACCGTGCCGCCGAAACCCTGAATGTGTGCACGCAGACAAGGGCGTTTGCGTGGTGTGAGGCCACCCCTTATCTGCATGAATAAGCGATATTTTTCAAAAAATATGCTCTTTTATCTAAATTTATCGCTGAAACTAAGCACTATTCAAATACGTGAACCCCTAACACGGTTTCTTACGGAAAGATGACAATGTTTAGCGCACCCACAGGGCAAAATGTGCGTAAAGACTCGTAATCTGCACTAGAAGATGCGATAGAAAATACGCTTACCCGCACCCGCACAGGCGAGCAAAATACGCCCCGCGCTGACTCTATCCTCAGCACCACCGCTCAACCCATGAGCCGCGGCGAAATATGCGAAACTGGAAGGATGAGCGAACACCCCCTCCCGAGCAGCATCCGCCCGCGTGCGGATCGAGCTGCACACCCCGCGCCCAGCAGCGCCGCCGGCAACGAACCCAGCAGTGCCGCACACCGCGAAAAACACGAAACCGGCGGCAAGACTGAGCAGCCTGCCGAGCACCTCATTAACGCGCTCGCCATAGAAACCGGCATTGCGCCGCACCGCATCCGCGCAGCCGTGGCGCTGCTTGACGCCGACAACTCCGTACCCTTCATCGCCCGCTACCGCAAAGAAGCAACGGGCGCACTCACCGACACCCAGCTGCGCACCATCCAGGCGCGCCTGGGCCAGCTCCGCGCCCTCGAAGAGCGCCGCAACCGCGTGCTCGAAGCGCTCACCGAACGCGCCGACGAAGGCCTCATCGACCCGCTCACCCTGCTACAGCTGCGTTCCTCGCTCATGAACGCCGCCACTATCGCAGACGTGAACGCCATCTACGCCCCGTACCGCAGCGAGCGCGTGACCCGCGCCCAGATGGCGCGTGCCGCCGGACTTGATTCCCTCGTCGAAGACCTGCTGGAGGTGCCCCTCGCCGAGGCGCACGCCATCGCCGCCGCGTACATTACCGATGGCACCGAAGACGACGAGGATGAGGGTATTGAGGCTGCGGAGGCAGACGAAGCCCTGCAGATTCACAGTGCAGAAGAGGCTCTCGACGGTGCCCGCGCGATCCTGATTGACCGCGCCCTCACCGACCCGGTGCTGAGCGAAAAGCTCCTCAAGCGCCTGCGTGAAGGCGGCGTGATTGAATCCCGCGTAATTGCCGGTCAGGAAAGCATTGGTGCGAAGTTCTCCGACTATTTCGCCTTCTCGGACCGTATTCGTTCCATTCCGCCGCACCGCGTGCTGGCGCTGCACCGCGCCAAGGATGCCGGCGTGGTGCGCCTCAAGGTGGATGTGGCACCCGCCCCCGTGGCGCTCAGCCGCTTGCGCGGTGCCGCCCGCGCCGAAGCCGAGGCCGCCGCCGAAAATTACGAGAACGTCCGTTCTGCATACGAGCGTGAAGTCGCCGCCGCGCTACGCATCCCCGTGCAGGTGCTCAACACCGTCGACGACGAAGACCGCGTACTCGGCTGGCTCGCCGCCACCGTGCGCACCGCATGGCGCAGCCACCTGCGCCCGCGCCTTGCCGAACGCATCCGCCACCAGCTACTCGCCGCCGCCGCACAGCACGCCACCGAGGTGTTCGCATCCAACCTGCGCGATATTCTGCTCGCCGCACCTGCCGGCCACAAGACCACCCTCGGCCTGGACCCGGGCCTGCGCCACGGCGTGAAATACGCCGTAGTCGACGGCACTGGTGAGCCGCTGCGCGTGGGTACCGTCTACCCGCACGCCCCGCGCAACCAGTGGGCAGAAGCGCTGCGCGAGCTTGCCGCCGCCTGCCGCGAGCATGGCGTGGAACTCATCGCCATCGGCAACGGCACCGCAAGCCGCGAAACCGATAAGCTCGCCAGCGAACTGATCCGCACCCTGCGTGAGGAAGGCGCAGAAGCACCCCAGAAGGTGACCGTCTCCGAGGCGGGCGCCTCCGTCTACTCCGCCTCCGCCCTCGCAGCCGCCGAACTGCCCGACTATGACGTGACCGTACGCGGCGCCGTCTCCATTGCCCGCCGCCTGCAGGACCCGCTCGCCGAGCTCGTTAAAATCGACCCGCAGTCCATCGGCGTGGGCCAGTACCAGCACGACGTGCCGCCCGCCGCCCTGCGTCGCGCCCTCAACGACACCGTCGAAGACTGCGTGAACGCCGTGGGCGTGAACCTCAACAGCGCCTCCGTGCAGCTGCTTGCACACGTGGCGGGCGTGGGTACCGCAACCGCCGAACGCATCGTCGCCTACCGCACCGAACACGGTCCCTTTGCGAACCGTCGGCAGCTGCTGAACGTGCCACGACTGGGCGCGAAAACCTTCCGCCAGGCGGCTGGATTCATTCGCATCCGCAATGGTGAGGAGCCGCTGGACGCCTCCGCGGTGCACCCGGAAGCCTACCCGCTCGCGCGCCGCATTATTGCCGATGCGCAGGCACGTAACGGCGCCCACTGGGTTGCCGGCGCCCTGGGCACCTCGGACGGAACCGACCCGCTCGCCGGGCTGAACCCCGCCGACTACGTGCAGGATGATCACGTGACGGACAGCCACGTGCTGGAGAGTGCGGAAGAAGGCACTGCCGGTGTGTACACGGTCGAGGACATCTTCGCCGAGCTGCGCCGCCCCGGCCTGGACCCGCGCGGCAGCTTCCGCACCGCCCGCTTCTCCGAGTCCATCTCGCACTTCGAGGACGTGCGCCCCGGCATGGTGCTCGAAGGTACCGTCTCGAACGTGGCGGCATTCGGCGCGTTCGTGGATATTGGTGTGCACCAGGACGGCCTCGTGCACATCTCCCAGATGAGCCGCGGCTACGTGGCGAACCCCCACGATATTGTGCGTAGCGGCGACATCGTGCAGGTTCGCGTGGTGGAGGTCGACCCGGCGCGCCGACGCATCTCCCTCTCCCTGCTGGTCGAGGACGAGAACTAGCGGCGAAGGATAAGCTGCGGAGCGCTCGCTAGGATAGCTACGAAAAAGCTAACCAAGCCGAGAACTCCAATCCAAGAACGAGCGTTCGCTAAAAACTTGCCCCGGAGAACGTCAGCCCTGAGAACGCAATAAAGCCCC
Organism: Rothia sp. HMSC064F07; assembly: GCF_001837265.1. NCBI lineage: Bacteria > Bacillati > Actinomycetota > Actinomycetes > Micrococcales > Micrococcaceae > Rothia > Rothia sp. HMSC064F07. The sequence continues at coordinate 18,545 of NZ_KV831921.1, forward strand.
GACAAGCACTATCTGTGCCTGTCGGGGCTTTAACAACGTGAATTTTTAAACTCTAGGCCCGAGCTATATCTTAGAAATCAATGTTCACTGGGTCATCGCCAATACGACCCTCGGGGCTGGAAAGCGCATCCACAGCCGCGATGTCCTCGGCGGTCAGCTTCACGTTCACCGACGCCAGGTTCTCCTCAATGCGGGAGGGGGTCACGGACTTCGGGATAGCCACGGTGCCCTTAGCCAGGTGCCACGCCAGCACGACCTGCGCGGGGGTTGCGCCGTGACGCTCCGCAATCTCAGCCAGCACGGGGTTCTGCAGCAGATCGCTACCGTTGCCCAGCGGGCTCCACGCCTGAGTTGCGATGCCGTACTCGGCGTGAACGGCGCGCAGCGCCTCCTGCGAGAAGTAGGGGTGTAGCTCAACCTGGTGGATGACCGGAACCACGCCGGTCTCCTCGATAATCTCGCGCAGCTGCTCCTCGGGGAAGTTCGAAACACCAATCGAACGGACCTTACCCTGCTTCTGCAGCTCAATCAGCGCACGCCAAGAATCCAGGTACAGGCCCTGCTGCGGCTTAGCCCAGTGAATCAGGTACAGGTCAACGTAGTCGGTACCCAGCTTCTCCAGGGAAGCCTCGAATGCCTCGAAAGCGCTCTCGTAACCCTGGTCAGAGTTCCACAGCTTGGTGGTGAGGAAGATATCTTCGCGAGGCACGTCAGAGTTAGCGATAGCGCGGCCCACGCCCGCCTCGTTGCCGTAGATAGCGGCGGTGTCGATGTGGCGGTAGCCGGTCTCCAGGGCGGTGCCCACAATCTGCTCGGCGACCTCGTCCTCAATCTGCCACACGCCGTAGCCCAGCTGCGGAATGGATCGGCCGTCGTTGAACTTTACGTTGGGTACGTTGTAGCTCATGATGCTCCTTTGGAATCTATGGGGAGGCGGCGCCTCCGCGGGGTCTATTGGTTCTCTATGCTACGCCCGCGGCCGAGGCGAAGACGAGTCGGTTGTGCCTCGAGCTTAACGAGGCGAAGAATCATGACGAGCCGCGGCGGGGGAGAGGGGCCGCTATCTCGCGTCCTTCTCCTCCGGCAGCGCGAAGAGCTCGCGCACATCCTCAGCAGTGACCGCCGCGGAGGCGAACTCGCCCTCGCCGACCACCGCATCGAAGAGCGCGGCCTTCGAGGCCTTCAGCTGCATGACCTTCTCCTCGATCGTGCCCTCGGCGACCAGACGGTAGACGTGCACCTCCTTGTCCTGGCCGATGCGGTGAATACGGTCCACCGCCTGCTGCTCGGCGGCGGGGTTCCACCACGGATCCATGATGAACACGTGGTCCGCCTCGGTCAGGTTCAGGCCGAAACCGCCGGCCTTGAGTGAAATCAGGAACACCGGCGCGGCCCCGGCGCGGAACGCCTCGATGACCTCGGCACGGTTGCGGGTCGAACCGTCCAGGTACAGGTGGTCGATGCCCTTCTCGCTCAGGGCCCGGGCGATGCTCTTGAGGTAGCCGGTGAACTGGCTGAACACCAGCACTCGGTGGCCCTTCTCGAGCAGGTCGGGCAGCTGCTGAACCAGGTAGTCACGCTTGACCGACGACACCCCGGCGTAGGCTTCCGGATCAATCAGCGCGGCATCGAGCGCCAGGCGGCGCAGCAGGGTCAGCGACTGGAAGATCGTGAACCGGTTCTTGTCCATATCCTCCAGTAGACCCAGCACCTTCTGACGTTCACGCTGCAGATGCGTGTCATAGATGCGGCGGTGACCGGGAGCCAGTGGCAGGTTCACGCGCGTATCGTTCTTCGCCGGAAGCTCCGCCGCCACCAGCTCCTTGGTGCGGCGCAGCATGAGCGGGCGGATGCGCCGGCGCAGACGAGCAGCCGTCGCCGCGGCGTGCGCCGGGTCCTCACCGGACTCCGCCGGGCGAGCGTACAGGTCACGGAACGCACGGGCTGAGGGGAACAGGCCATCCGCCACAATCGCCAGCAGCGCCCACAGCTCCATGAGGTTGTTCTCAATGGGCGTGCCGGTCATCGCGATCTTGGTGCGGGCGGGCATCGCGCGGGCGATGGACCAGGCGCGGGTGCCGGTGTTTTTGACGAATTGCGCCTCGTCCAGCAGGAGCGCACCCCAGCCTTCGGGGGCGGACTGCTCGCCCGTGGAATCGTCAACGGTACGGCCTAGCGTGCGGGCGTAACCGGTGTATGCGTCCTCGTCCATGCGCAACAGTGTGTAGCTGGTCAGCACCAGGTGTGCCCCGGCGATGCGCTCGGCAAGCGGGGTCTTACCGGCGGTGGTTTCGGTGATGGTCACGACCTTCGCCTCGGGTAGGAAGCGTTCCGCCTCCGCCGCCCAGTTAGTGATGACGGAGGTCGGTGCAACCACGAGGAAGGGCGCGAACGGCTCGACGCTCTCACCGCGCTCGGTGGTACGTTCGGAGGCGGTGCGGTGCTCCTCGATGGCGTGGGCGAGGAGGGCGAGAGCCTGCACGGTCTTACCCAGACCCATATCGTCGGCGAGAATACCGCCCAGACGCTGCTCGTACAGGAACGACAGCCACTGGAAACCCTCCACCTGGTAGGGGCGTAGGGTCGCCTGCAGGCCGATGGGTACCGGGCAGCTCGGAATAATCTGGCGGGAAGTCTTCTTGCGAGAGGTCTTCTGGAGCGCGGGGGAATCCTGAGTTCCCTTGTCAGAGGTCTTTTCAGAGTCCTTTTCGGTGCTCTCTTCGGCATCCTCCAGGCCCTCAACCAGCTCCAGTAGCGAACGCACCTGAGCATCCCACCGCGCGGTCGTATGCACGCTCGCCGCCAACGACTCCAGCTCAGAGAACAGCCCCGCCTGGTGCCGGTTAATGCGCAGATCGCCGCCCGCGTCGTCGAGCTCGCGAGCCTCCGCAATGAGGGTGCGCAGGGTCTTAAACTCGGGTCGACGCAGCGAAAAATAGGTACCGTTACCGAGCAGAATACGGTCTGCCCCGCGATCGAGTGCCTCAAAAATCTGTGCGAACGGCACGGTCCAATTATTGACCTTCACCGCAATGCCCAGGCCGAACCAGTCACGAGAATTGCCCTCGCTCACGGTGATTTCAATGAGTGCGTCGGTTGCCTCCACGAACTCCGGTGGGGTGCCGTTAAAACGCACCTGAACAGCGGAAACACGGCGAAGCTTCGGCAGAATCGCGCTGAGCAGCTCGCGGGTCTCCCAGCCTTCGATGCGGCGCTCCTCCAGCCCGGAAAGCGCCGGGTGGGCGGCAAGAATTGTGCGCACCGAACGCAGTACGCGCGCCTCAAAACGCTCATCGCGAACCTCGCCGCCCTCTTCACCGGGGTAGCCGAAAACGGGCAGGGACTGCACCTCGGAGGCACCCGCAGAATCCTGCGCGCTCGCCTCCTCTGAGCTGTCCTCCGCGAAGGGGTTCAGCGGGTACTCCCAACGCCAGCTCAGCTGCGCGTCGTGGCGTACCTGCTCGTCAAAGCTGATTTCAAGCACCAGATGCGGCGGCTTCACGCGCGGCAGCGCCAGCGCCGGATCGGGGGTCAGCGAGGGAATGGAGCGGCTGAGCGCGGGCAGGTACTCCTTCTGGAAGGTGGCGCGTTCCGCGGCGGGAATGTGCACGGTTCCGGCGCTAATAAGCGATTCGGAGGCGGCATCGAGCGGCTCGACCAGGGGGATGAGCGCCAGTTCCACGCCCTCGGACAGTTCGGGCACGGCGGGGGAGTAGCGCACCCGCTCACCCTGTACTGGGGCAATCGTCGGTGCGCTATTCTCGGCTTCCTCAGTCGGCGCCTTCAGCGCGTCCTTTTGCACGAAAGATTCGCGACCCACTTCATCCAGTGCGCCGGGGCGCGCGGTCTTCCAGTGCACCGCCTTTGCCGCCTGCTCGTACTCCTGCTGAACCAGCCCGCCCAGGGCAAAGAAGCCGGTGCGCGGGGTGCCGATGGGGTGGCAGTGCGCGGCGGGTAGCCAGAGCTGGCGTAGCAGTTCGCCTTCGCGTCCTTCCCAGCTGAGCGCTGCTTGAAGCTGCAGACCGGCGCCCTCGTCGTGCGCATCCTCGCTGGCGGCGGCGTGCAGGCGCACCTGTGCGGGGCTCAGCACGGCGTAGTTCACCTCGCGACCGTTGACGAGCAGGGGCAGGCCAATATCCTCCGCGCGGGCGAGTACATCCCAGAGCAGAGTGGAGGCAGAAGCGCTGATTGAGATCCAGTCGCGGTGTGAGGAGTACATGTTCTGCCAGGGGCGGGCAATCGAGTAGAGTTCGGCGAAGAATCGTTCATGTTCGGGGTAGATTTCGTGCCGTCCGACGGGGCCGCCCACGCTGGATGCGAAGGTTTCCCAGCTGAGTCCGCCCTTGATCCAGCGCCCGGTTTTGGACGCCATGAGCGGGCGGGCGAGCAGGTTAATGCTGGGGGTTGCGCCGGGCATATTGCGGCCGCGCGCGTAGGAGCCGGAGACGCTCAGTGAGAAATCCAGGGCGCCGCTCACGCGCATCGAATCGATGCCCGCAAGGTCCTGACGTGCGGAAAGAACGGAGGAGAGGTCGCGTCGCCATGCCGAGATTTTGGTGGCGGATGCCTCTGCCTGCAGGCTCGGGGAGGCACCTAGCTCGTTGAGCGCAAAGCTTCCCTGGGGGTTTTCGGGTTCGGCAGTCTCTGCATCGGGTGCGGGCAGTTTCGCCGCGGTGGTGAGTGCACCGGAGGCGCGCAGCGCCGCGAGCGGGTCGGCGAATTTCTTCGCCTCCGCAACATCCGCGCTCTTTGAATCTGCGGATCCCTTTGCAGCGGATCCCTTTGCATCTGTCGTACCCTTCGCAGCGGTAGCCTTCGTTACGGCACCGGGTACGCCGACCGGTCCGGGGTGTTCGCTGAGTGCCTTTTTCGCTACGGAGGCGCGGTCGAGCGCGGTGAGCATGAGCGCTACGGCGTGCTTGCAGTCGGTGAGCACGGGGCAGGTGCAGCGGGCGGTGAAGGTTGCGGAGCCGCTGACGACGGGGAAGAAGCGAATGGTCACTTCGTAGGGGATGATGGTGCTTCCGTTGACGAGCCCGGTGAGGGTTCGCTCGTCTTCGTCGTAGCTGTAGCGGATGACTTCGCGGTTGCGCTGGTAGGCGACACCGCGCTGGTAGGTGCGGTGCCCGGCCTGGCGAATGATCTGCGGTACGGTGACGGGAATTTCGGGGAAGGGGTTGTTGGCGCTCACCAGCTCATTATCGCGTATTGTGCGGGTATGCGCCTTGTCGCCGGTCATCGCCGGGTGGGTGTGCGGGATGTGTTTTTGATGCATAAAAACACCTATATTTACATAAATTATTCCGCACCGTATCAAAAATTCATGCCATTTAAAACGTTCCCACAAGCCAAAATGCTAATAATCTAAATCTCTTTCATAAAACGCTTTACTTAACTTGAGAAAATGCTGTAAGCTAAACCCAGCTTCAAGAGTTTCGACTGATAAGCTCCGACTATGGTCGAACGCCAACCCCATGTTCACGGGTGGCTCGGATGACGAAGCGGTTTGTATTCACCACCGGAATAACCGGTGGTAATTGGTACAGACAAGAGCAACGCGAAAGGATCGCGCCACTCACGGCGCAGGTTGTCACATGTACAACGGCTCTGCAACCGAAGCAGCAATCTCTCTGAACCCCTCCCGTTCCTACCAGGAAAGCCTGCGTGCCGCAGCTGTCCCCGCGCGAGGCGGATACACCGCAGTCAGCATTGACGATTACTCCCGCATTTCTTCTAAGCGCGACGAGTTCCTGAACTTCCTTCTTCTGCCGAACCCCGAGGGCATCCCCGCTATTGAGTACGCCGGTCTGCGCGTAGCGTAGCATTAGGGGTATGAATTTCTCCGGTATGCTCCTGGACTCCGACGTTCTTGCGGAGATCCGTAAGGCGGATCCAGACCCCGCCGTGGTCGCTTTTCTGCGCCGCCGCTCGTTCCGGCACATGTACATTTCTGTGCTGAGCATTGGCGAGCTGAAGGGCCTGTACCCCTACCCGGAAACTGATCGCTGGATTACCGAACTTCTTGAGCGCTTTGGTGACCACGTTATTAATGTGGATGCGCGCGTTAGCCTCGAGTGGGCGGGCCGTCAGGCGCCGCGCGGCGTGCATGCTGTGGGTCGTGATGATGCCGGTCCGCTGCCTACCGCCGCCCTGGAGGGTCTGATGGCGGCGAGCGCGAGCGCCTATGATTTGGAGCTGATTTCTTCTAAGGCGCAGGTGTACCGCGCCTGGGGTGTTGAAGCTTCCAACCCGTGGACTGAGGATTAAAACTTTGCCGGATGCGCGTCCTCGCGTGCGTGTCTGTATGAATACCTGTGTGAATAGTTGTGAGAACCCGCTTTCGAGTGTTAATCGGAGGCGGGTTTCGTCGTTAATTCGTGGCATGATTGAAGGACGATGAAAAGCACCTCACCTATCTCGCGTTATTCCATGCCCATGCCTCTGTGGCTTCAGGGTGTTGTTGAGCTAATTGTTACTGCCCTGTTCTCTGCGCTTGCTGTGTTTGCGGCGATGTCTGCCGTGTGGGCGACCAAGGGTTTTGGCGACATGGAGTTCTCCTCCGTGGCCGCCATGTCGGCGCACCTGTGGCTTCTGATTCACGGCGTTCCTTTGGATCTTGCGGCTGCTTTTGGTGCTTCTGCCGGCACGATGACGCTGGTGCCTCTGGGTTTGAGTATTCTGCCTCTGCTGCTCTGTTACCGTTCGGGTCGTCGCCTGGCGCGCGCCTCGTATGAGGGTGAGTTTTTGATTCCGGTGCTGTCCGGTTCGGTGACCTATGCGCTGATTAGCTCGGCGATGTACGGTTGGGCGAGCCCGCATCCGCAGCCTCTTCAGGCTTTGAATGCTGCCCTGGTGCCTTTGGGTATTGTGGTGGCTGGTCTGATGTGGGGTGGCTACCGTGAGGCGCGTTCGCTCTCTCGCATGGTGGGTGTTGATACTGCGGAGCAGATTTCGCAGATGAGTCAGTATTCGCGTTGGGCGGGTTCGTACGCCTGGGCTGTGGTACGTGCTGCGGTGGTTGCTTTTGTGGCGCTGGTTGGTCTGGGTGCGGTGCTTTTGGGCATCGGTATTTTGGCTGGCTGGTCGCAGATTGTTGCCACCTACCAGGAGCTGCATGCGGGTGCTGTGGGTGATACTGCGGTGACTTTGCTACAGCTGGGTTTCTTGCCGAACCTGGTGATTTATGCGATTGCGTGGTCGACCGGTGCCGGTTTCTCCTTTGGTGCGGGTACCTCGGTTGGTTTGACCAGTAGTGATGTTGGTACTTTGCCGATGCTTCCGATTCTGGGTGCTGTGCCCGAGTCGATGGGCACGTTCGGTCTGGTAGGCCTGCTGGTGCCGCTGGGTGCCGGTGCGATTGCTGGCTGGTGGTTCTTGCGTGAGGGTGAGGATCACCTGGATGAGTGGGTTGCTCTGAAGGTTCCGTTCCGCCCGCTGTCTGCGCTGATTTCTGCGGTGGTGCTGGGCGTGATGACCGGTATTATGACGTCGTTTGGTGCCCTGTGGCTGGGCTGGATTTCGTACGGCTCTCTGGGTATTGGTCGTTTTACGGAGGTTGGTGCTGAGCCGCTGACTTTTGCGGCGCATACCGCGTTGACGGTGGGTGCCGGCGTGACTTTCGGTATGTTGCTGAGCCGCGCCCTGGTGCCGGATAGCAGCCGTGAGCTGCCTCGTTTTGCGGATGAGCGCCCGAACCTGGGTGAGCGTCTGATGAGTTTTACTGCCTCGACTCGTGAGCGTTTTGCACAGGGCCGTGAGCATTTTGCGGAGCGTCGTGAGCAGCGTGCGGAGCGTCGTGAGCAGCGTGCCCAGGAGCGTGCGGAACGTGCACAGCGTGAGGCTGAGGAAGCCGCTGAGCGTGAAGCTGAAGAGGCGGCTGCGCGTGAAGCCGCTGAGCGTGAAGCTGAGGAGGCGGCACGTGCGCAGGCTTCCGAGCACGTTGCTGAGCCCGAGCGGTCTGTAGCATCTGAGCAGTCTGTTGTATCTGAGGTGGCGACCGGTCACGTTCCGGTGCATCCGCAGGAGCCTGTGGTTGCCGTTCCGGTAGAGACGACTGAGCAGCTGGCGCAGCGTGCGGCGGCGGATGCTTTCGCTGAGATTGTTGCAGAGCGCGAAGAGGCGGCTGAAGAGCCTGTAGTAGCAGAATCCACTGCGGACGCTACTCAGGAGTCTGTCTCCGAAGAGCTTATTGCGCAGGAGAGCTCTGCTGAGGAGTACGAGCCGATTGAGGCCGTTCAGCAGGTCGATTACCTGCACTCTGCACATGCTGAGGATTACGAGAGTATCGAAGCTTCTGTTGAGCCTGCCTCCAGCGAGCACGCTACTTATGAACACACTGCTTATGAGCCCGCCCTGTACGCTCACGACCCCTCCGATGAGCAGACCCGCGAGCTGATTCAGGAGCCCGTCTACGAGGCTGCTGAACCTGTTGAGCGTGAGGACGCTGTCGAAGAGCCCGCAGAGCAGGCGCTGCGTTCGAAGGGCCGCGCGAGCCGCATTATGGCGTACTTCGGCTTTGGTCTTGAGCAGCCCGCCGCAGCGCAAGATGACTCAGCGCAGGATAGCTCAGCCGATGCCGCTCACGCCGCATCCGCCGCGCAGGATTCCGCTCGGGACCGTGCCAATGACCGCGCGCATGAGCGTGAGCAGAAGCGCGAGGCGAAGAAGGTGGCTAAGGCGGCACGCAAGAAGCAGAAGAAGGACTCAGAGCGCGACTTTGTGGATCGCGAACTGGATGTCCTCTCTGCTGATCAGGCGATGAAGCGCATCTTTGAGGTTCGTAGTCAGACCGGAGTGCTTCCGCTGGTGACCGATGAGGCGTCTACCGTGGAGCTGCCCCCGCTGGATGTCATCTCCTCGAAGTCCCAGGGTTCTAGCGCCCAGGGTTCTAACCCGCGTAAGAAGAACTAGCGCACTGCATTCTTAGCGAGGGGAAGAAGAGCTGGACGCGCCGGTGAGCTTGTCCATCGTGCCCTGGAACTTCTCGTCGCAGGTGGACATGTCGGTCTGAGTCAGCGCGGCGGCGCGGCACTCACGGTACTCCTGCGCGCCGGGCATGAAGGCGAGGCCAATGCCACCGAGCAGGGTCATAGCGCCGTAGATAATGCTGACGCCTGCGGCAATGTAGAAGAACCAGGGGCCGCGGTAGATTGCGGTGCGCACAATCGCAATAATGCTCAGGGTAATGCCGGCGAGCGCGAAGAGGAAGAGCGCCAAGAAAAGCGGCATCGTGGAAAGCACGAAGGAAGACGCCGCAAAAATCACCAGCGCGGCAACAATCAGCATGAGCGAGGTGCGAATATTCGCTTTCTGCTGTTCGATGGGGTCGATGGGCTTGCGCGGCTTCTTGCCCTGAGGTCCCCGAGGCTGCGGCATCATGTTCTGCGGTGCCTGCTGCGGCGCTCGCGGTGGAACCTGCTGGTTCTGCGGTGCACCGTTGTTCGGGGTGGGCTGCTGCGGGGTGTCGTTCGGAGTGTTGTTCGGGGTGTTCTGCGGGGGAGTAGACATACCTATAAGGGTACCGCCCCGTCTGCCCGTGACCTATTGAGTTTGCGACCTGTTGAGTTTGCGTCCGGTGAACCCCAGTGAGGATTCGTCTCGCCGGGGTTTCTTTGTGCTCGCCTTTGGGCTTTAGGCGTGTTGTGAACCTCTTACCCCCTTTGGATAAGGGTGTGAGACGGGTTATACTAGTCGGGTGCGAATTGTGGTTATGGTATCCGGCTCCGGAACGAATCTTCAGTCCATCCTCGACGCTGTAGCAGCGGGCGAGCTTCCCCTCGACATTGCGGCAGTGGGCGCCGACAAGCCCTGTCTGGGCATTGAACGTGCCCAGGCGGCGGGCGTACCCACCTTCCTGGTGCAGCCCGGCGACTACGCCGACCGCCCCTCTTGGAACCGCGCGCTGGAAGAAAAGATCGCTTCCTACAACCCCGATTACATTGTGTTCGCCGGCTTCATGCGCATTGTTGACGCGCAGCTGGTCGAGCGTTTCAAAAACCGCATTATTAACACCCACCCCGCCCTGCTGCCCTCCTTCCCGGGTGCGCACGGCGTGCGTGACGCCCTAGCGCACGGTGTGAAGATTACCGGCCTGACCGTCCACTTTGTGGATGCGGGCGTTGACACCGGCCCCATCCTCGCCCAGGCGGCAGTGCCCGTTCTGGATGACGACACCGAAGAAACCCTGCACGAACGCATTAAGGTGCAGGAGCGCCGCCTGCTCGTGCAGACCATCGCATCCCTGGCTGAATCTCACGGCACTGCATCTGACGGCGCTGCATCCGACAGCTAATTCCGCCCACTAGATTTTTGCGGCGGAATGAGCCGAGCTCACACCCCGCCGCCCACACACGTTCCGTTGTGGCACCCGAGTACCCCTGAGGGGAAGGTGCACAGCGGCGGGGAATACCCCACACATATCCTGTCTATCCGGGCAGGCTACGTCCATCCACCAGCTGTGCCGCCGAGAACCGGCGTGCACGTCTAAAGCATCGGAGTATTTGTGTCTCTCATTGAGCTCGATCGCGTGCCCCTGCGCCGCGCCCTCATTTCCGTCTACGACAAGACCGGTCTGGAGGAGTTCGCCCGCGGCCTGCACGAGGCTGGCGTCGCGCTGGTCTCCACCGGCTCCACCGCATCCACCATCGCGGCAGCAGGCGTACCCGTCACCGAGGTCACCGAAGTTACCGGTTTCCCCGAGTGCCTCGAAGGGCGCGTGAAGACCCTGCACCCGCGCATCCACGCCGGTATTCTGGCGGACCGCCGCAAGCAGGAGCACATCGACACCCTCGAAGAGCTGGACGTTGAGGCATTCGACCTGGTGGTTGTGAACCTGTACCCCTTCGTTGAGACCGTTGCCTCCGGTGCCGATCAGGACGCCATCATCGAGAAGATCGACATTGGTGGCCCCTCCATGGTTCGCGCTGCCGCGAAGAACCACGACGCCGTCGCTATTGTTGTGGACCCCGCCGACTACGCGCGCACCGTTGAGGCCGCTAAGAACGGTGGCTTCTCCCTGGATGAGCGCCGCCGCCTTGCTGCCGGCGCATTCGCCCACACCGCCGCGTACGATACCGCTGTGGCTACCTGGACCGCATCCCAGTTCCTGCAGGATGAGGACGCTAACTTCTGGCCCCCGTACGCTGGCCTGGGCTTCGAGCGCAGCGAGACCCTGCGTTACGGCGAGAACCCGCACCAGCGTGCCGCCCTGTACGTTGACCCCGCCGCTGCCCCCGGCATTGCTCAGGCGGAGCAGCTGCACGGTAAGGCGATGAGCTACAACAACTACGTTGATGCTGATGCCGCTCTGCGTGCCGCTTACGACTTCGACGAGCCGGCTGTTGCCGTTATCAAGCACAACAACCCCTGCGGTATTGCTGTGGCAACCCCCGGCGCGGCTGACCCGATTGCGGACGCTCACGCGAAGGCGCACGCTTGCGACCCGCTGTCCGCATACGGTGGCGTGATTGCCGCTAACCGCCCGGTGACCGCCGCTATGGCTCAGACCGTCAAGGGCATCTTCACCGAGGTGATCGTGGCTCCCGGCTTCGAGCCCGAGGCGCTGGAGATCCTGCGTGAGAAGAAGAACCTGCGCCTGCTGGTTCTGCCCGAGAACTTTGCCCGCGAGGCTATCGAGTACCGCCCCATTTCCGGTGGCGCACTCTTCCAGGAGGCTGACCGCCTACAGGCTGAGGGTGACGACCCGAAGAACTGGACCCTGGTTGCCGGTGAGCCGGCTGACGAGGCAACCCTGCGTGACCTCGAGTTCGCGTGGCGTGCACTGCGTTCGCCCAAGTCCAACGCTATTCTGCTTGCCGATAACGGTGCCGCCGTGGGCATCGGCATGGGCCAGGTGAACCGCGTGGATTCCTGCAAGCTTTCGGTGGAGCGCGCGAACACTCTCGGCGGTGAAGGTAACGAGCGTGCCCGCGGTGCGGTTGCCGCATCCGACGCGTTCTTCCCCTTCGCTGACGGCCTGCAGGTGCTGCTGGACGCCGGCGTGCGTGCCGTCGTGCACCCGGGCGGTTCGATCCGCGACGAGGAAGTTATCGAGGCGGCTAAGGCTGCTGGCGTGACCATGTACCTGACCGGTACCCGCCACTTCTTCCACTAAAAATGTGTAGCGGGCTCAGCCTGCGCTGAGCTGCCCGCTGTGAGCGGGGCATTCTAGGGTGAACCTTCTGGTGAGCCTGGGATGCCCCGCTTTTTCATACTCTCCACCTGGGACATTCGTGTTGGAACATCTGCGGTGGAGCATCCGTATTGTGGGCAGTCGTATTTATAGAATTTTTGCTCTATTTTGCGCCGGATTTGCGCATGAGGGCGCGTCAACAGCGACCAGGATGCGCACGGATTGGCTAAAAGTTCGCTAGGATTAGGGTGTGCCTAAAGTCAGCGAAGAATACAAAAAGAACAGGCGTTCTCAGATTGTAGAGACCGCCCGCGAATGCTTCATCAAGCAGGGTTATCAGAAGGCTTCGATGAGCGAGATTATTGCGGCCACTGGCCTGTCTGCTGGAGCGATTTATAACCACTTCTCCTCCAAGGATGAGATTATCCTGGCGGCAGCCCGCATGGACATGGCGCCCTTCGACCGCATCCGCGCCGAACAGCCCTGGGACTACGTGTTCGGGTGCCTGAAGGTGCTGGACACCCCCAAGATTCGCCGTCACCTGCTCGTCACCTGGGGCGAGGCTGTGGCAATGCCGCAGCTGGCGACCGTGGTGTCTGAACAGCTGAGCTACCTGCGCGATCAGTCCCTGGAGCGCTACCGTGCCTGGGGAGCCGCTGAGCTGGACTTCACCGAAGAGGAGCTTGAAGAGTGGCTGACCGTTATCGGTGCCGCGGTGCTGTCGGTGCTGACCGGTTACGTGGTGCAGACCCAGCTGGTCGCTGGCGGTAAGAAGGAGAGCGCTCGCGAGGCGTACCTGGAGTACGCTTCCGCTATTCTGCGTCAGGCGTAGGGCGCACAGACCTGCGTAAACTGCCGCCAATAAGCCCGCCGGGGTGTGTTGTGCGCCCCGCGCCGGACTCGCGCAGACACCGTGAAAACTTCATCGTGATGCTTGGTAAAGCCCGTTTTCCTTCTCGAAGGAAAGCGGGCTTTACGGTATTATGAGGTGTAGCTCATATTTTTTTCATTCGGGGTTTTCAGTTGGAGGCACCCGCCGCCTCCTGAAGAACGCCCGGCATACGCCGCGGAAACCCCGATGATGAGCGACCGAAGATAACGCAAAAACACTCCCAGGAGCGTAATGTCCGAGCAGAAGATCCTCGAGATGCCCCTCGCCGACCTCGACCCCGAGGTTGCAGAAGCCATTGAGCTGGAGCGCAAGCGCCAGCAGAACACCCTCGAGATGATTGCATCCGAGAACTTCGTCCCCCGTGCCGTCCTCGAAAGCCAGGGCTCGGTGCTGACCAACAAGTACGCTGAGGGTTACCCCGGCCGCCGCTACTACGGCGGTTGCGAATTCGTTGACATCGTTGAGTCCCTCGCTATTTCCCGCGTGAAGGAACTCTTCGGCGCTGAGCACGCAAACGTTCAGCCCCACTCCGGCGCGCAGGCGAACAACGCCGTCATGCACGCACTGCTGAACCCCGGCGACACCATCATGGGTCTGTCCTTGGCACATGGTGGCCACCTGACCCACGGCATGAAGCTGAACGTCTCCGGCAAGCTGTACCACGTTGTGGCGTACGGTGTGGACGAGTCTGGTCGCGTTGACATGGAGCAGGTGCGTGAACTGGCTCTTGCCGAGCGTCCCAAGCTGATTATTGCCGGCTGGTCTGCATACCCCCGTCAGCTGGACTTCGCTGCGTTCCGCGCGATTGCTGACGAAATCGGTGCATACCTGTGGGTGGACATGGCTCACTTCGCGGGCCTGGTGGCTGCGGGTCTGCACCCGAACCCCGTCCCGCACGCACACGTGGTCTCCTCCACCGTGCACAAGACCCTGGGCGGCCCCCGTTCCGGCTTCATCCTCTGCACCGAGGAACTGAAGAAGAAGATTGACTCCGCCGTGTTCCCCGGCCAGCAGGGCGGCCCGCTCATGCACGTGATCGCTGCGAAGGCTACCGCGTTCAAGGTCGCCGCATCTGACGCGTTCAAGGACCGTCAGAAGCGCACCGTTGAGGGCGCACAGATCCTGGCGAACCGCCTGCTGCAGCAGGACGTGAAGGACGCCGGCGTTTCGATCGCTTCCGGCGGTACCGACGTTCACCTGGTGCTCGTTGACCTGCGCGACCACGCCCTCAACGGCAAGGAAGCAGAGGACTTGCTGCACCAGGCTGGTATTACCGTCAACCGTAACGCCGTGCCGAACGACCCGCGCCCACCGATGGTGACCTCCGGTCTGCGTATCGGTACCCCCGCTCTGGCGACCCGCGGCTTCGACGCTGAGGGCTTCACCGAGGTAGCCGACATTATCGCTTCCGTACTGTTGCCGAACCCGGACATCGCTGCGTTGCGTGCCCGCGTTGAGGCACTGTGCGCCAAGTACCCCCTCTACCAGGGCAGCGAGAACTGGTAGACCCATGAATGACCCCGTTCGCTCAGCATCCCTTCGTGGGCGCTGAGCGGGCGGGGTTATTTCGCCCTCTTACTTTTACCACCCTGCCCGCTACACCCGTCGAGGGACGTAGCGGGGGAGTGGTACCTCTAGGGGCGCACCCTAGAACTCAACACACAGACCGTCCGTTTCGGCGAACCCGCCGCAATCTATGGAAGGAAAAACAATGCCCCAGATTCTAGACGGTAACGCAACCGCCGCAGCCATCAAGGAAGAGCTGAAGGAGCGCGTCGAGGCGCTCAAGGCTAAGGGTATTACCCCCGGCCTGGGTACCGTGCTGGTCGGTGACGACCCCGCATCCCGCTCGTACGTGGGCGCTAAGCACCGCGACTGCGCAGAGATCGGTATTAACTCCATCCGTGTGGACCTGCCCGGTGACATCACTCAGGAAGAGCTCGACGCAGAGATCGACAAGCTGAACAACGACCCGGCGTGCACCAGCTACATTGTGCAGCTGCCCCTGCCCAAGCACCTGGACACCAACCGCGTGCTGGAGCGCATCGCCCCCGAGAAGGACGCTGACGGCCTGCACCCGACCAACCTCGGCAAGCTTGTGCTGAACGTTTCTGAGCCGCTGGATTCCCCGCTGCCCTGCACCCCCAACGGTGTCATTGAGCTGGTCAAGCGCCACGGCATCGACTGGAACGGTAAGAACGTTGTGGTGCTCGGCCGCGGCATTACCGTGGGCCGCCCGCTGGGTCTGCTGCTGACCCGCCGCGAGGTGAACGCGACCGCAACCCTGGCGCACACCGGTACCGAGAACCTGGACGAGGTGCTGCGCGAGGCTGACGTCATTGTTGCCGCTGTGGGTGTTCCGCACGTGCTGAAGGCTCACCAGGTCAAGGACGGCGCAATCCTGCTGGACGTTGGTGTTTCCCGTGCTGAGGACCCGGAGACCGGCAAGAAGAGGCTCTTCGGCGATGTCTCTCCGGAGGCTGCGCAGAAGGCGTCCTGGGTTTCCCCGAACCCCGGCGGTGTGGGCCCGATGACCCGCGCGGAGCTGCTGGTGAACGTGGTTGAGACCGCGGAGCGTCAGACGGCGTAAGGCCCGCAGCATTTTAGAGCTGAAATATTTCAGAGCTGATAACTCAAAAAGGGCGGTGCCCCGGTAGAACAATCTACCGGGGCACCGCCCTTCACACTGTCATCACAATCGAAAAGGCAGGTGCTAGAGAATCATCTCGTAGAAGTAGGCATCGGCAAGGTACAGGGTCTCTGCGTACTCTACGGGACTACCTTCTTCGGTGTAGCCGGTCGCGCAGACCTTGAACGCCGCCTCGCCCACGGGCACCTGCTGGTTGAACGCCTCGGCGTCGGCGTCGGTGAAGAGCGCCGCGCTGGTGCGTACGCGGGCGTGCTTAATGGCGTTGGGGGTGTCGGCAAGCTGGTCTAGCGAGCTCATCGCACCGGACATCTCCGCCATCATGGCGTCCAGGATGCTACTTGCGGCGGCCTTGACAAAGTAGGAACGCTCAAAGCCGATGACTTCGTGGTCGGCAAGACGCAGGCGGCGCACGAACAGCACCTGCTCGCCCACCGGCACGGATAGGTGGGTGGAGATCTCTTCGGTGGCGTCCACCCAGCGGGTCGCAATCATGCGGGTGGAGCCCTCAAAACCGCGGCGGCGCATATCGTCAACGAAGGTGTCCACGCGCGGAATGTAGGTGGCGTCGCTACGCTCGGCAACGTAGGTGCCGGAGCCCTGCACGTTGTAGAGCAGGCCGCGTTCAATCAGAACCTTCAGGGCGCTACGAACCGTCTGGCGGCTCACCCCAAAGTTCTGCTGAATCATGCGTTCGGTGGGCAGCTTATCGCCGGGCTTGCCGGGAATAATGTAGCGCTGCTCAATGTAGTGGATGACCTGCTCGTACTTCGGGCCGGGAATCGGGGGTAGCTCGTAGCGGCTCTCAGCGTTGTGAGCGGTACTTTCGGATGCGGTGGTGCCCGCAGAATGTGAGGGGGCACCGTGGTCGGTGGTCTGTGAGGAGTGTGAATTCATCACCCAATAGTTTACCGTTCAGCCAGAGAAAAAACGCGCACGAGTGAAAATTTCTCTTCCCTCAAACTGGCATAATTAAGACTATGCATTTTTCTAACACCCCTGCACCGCGCCCGAGCGGTCTGCTTCGCGTGGCAAGCGTGAATGTGAACGGTATCCGAGCCGCCTACAAGAAGGATATGGCGGCGTGGTTGGCGAGCCGTGACATCGACATTCTCTGCCTGCAGGAGGTGCGCGCACCCGACGCTATCGTGCGTGAGCTGCTGGACGAATCCCAGTGGCATATTCTGCACGCGGAGGCTGCCGCGAAGGGCCGCGCCGGTGTGCTGGTGGCGACCCGCCGCACCCCGAACTCGGCCGGTGAACTCCTGGAGAACCAGCCGGTAGCGACCCGTTCGAATATTGGCGAAGAGTACTTTGACGATTCGGGCCGCTGGGTTGAGGCGGACTACGTTCTGCCCAACGGCAAGACCCTGACCGTGGTCAGCGCCTACGTTCACTCCGGTGAGGTCGGCACCCAGAAGCAGGACGATAAGTACCGCTTCCTGGAGCGCATGCTGGTGCGCATGCCTGAACTGGCAAAGCATTCGGACCACGTGCTTATCGTGGGCGATTTGAACGTAGGCCACACCGAGCTGGACATTAAGAACTGGAAGGCTAACCAGAAGCGTGCCGGCTTCCTGCCGGAGGAACGCGCCTACTTTGACCGCTTCTTCGGTGATATCGGCTACCGCGATGTGGCTCGTGAGCTGGCGGGTCAGGTGCCCGGCCCCTACACCTGGTGGTCTTACCGCGGTAAGGCGTTCGATAATGACGCAGGCTGGCGTATCGACTACCACATGGCGACCCCGGCGCTCGCCGAAAGCGCCGTAGAAGCGGTCGTGGACCGCGCGGCAAGCTACGATGAGCGTTTCAGCGATCACGCGCCGCTCGTGGTTGACTACCGCATCGGTGAGTAAGACGCGGACCCACCTACAGATAAGTTTTTGAAGATGTGCTGCACCGTCCGCAGCACCACACAGGAAGAACTGCACAGGAAATAACTATGGCAGACGAAAAGAAGCAGGATAAGTCCCTCATCCCTAACGCCTCTCAGCAGAAGGCGCGTATCTACTCGGGTGCGCAGCCGTCGGCTGATTCGATGCACCTGGGTAACTATATTGGTGCTGTGAACAACTGGGTGGCGTTGCAGGACGACCCGAATAACGAATGTCTGTTCTTTATCCCGGATATGCACGCCATCACCGTTCCTCAGAACCCCGAGGAGCTGCGTGAGCGTACCCGCCTGACCGCGGCGCAGTATATCGCCTCCGGTATCGACCCGACCCGCACCCCGCTGTTCGTGCAGTCGCACGTGCCCGAGCACGCCCAGCTGGCGTGGGTTCTGAACTGCTTCACCGGCTTCGGTGAGGCGTCCCGTATGACCCAGTTCAAGGATAAGTCCCAGAAGCAGGGCGCCGAGAACGCCTCCGTGGGCCTGTTCACCTACCCGATTCTGATGGCTGCCGACATCCTGCTCTACCAGGTGGACGGCGTGCCCGTGGGCGAAGATCAGCGTCAGCACCTGGAGCTGACCCGTAACCTGGCGCAGCGTTTCAACTCCCGTTTCGGTGAGACCTTCGTGGTGCCCGAGCCGGTGATTCTGAAGGAAACCGCTAAGATTTACGACCTGCAGGACCCGACCTCGAAGATGTCCAAGTCTGCAGCCACCGACAAGGGCCTGATTAAGCTTCTGGACACCCCCAAGGTAACCCAGAAGAAGATTAAGTCCGCCGTGACCGATGACGGCTCCGTCATCGCCTACGACCGCGAGGCTAAGCCCGGCGTCTCCAACCTGCTCTCCATCTACTCGGCAATGACCGGCGAGAGCATCGATGAGATTGTGGCACGCTACGAGGGCAAGATGTACGGCCACCTGAAGGTTGACCTTGCCGATATCGTGGTGGAGCGCCTCACCCCGGTGCGTGAGCGTACCCTCGAGCTGATGGACGACCCCGCCGAGCTGGACCGCCTGCTGGCTGTGGGCGCATCCGCTGCCCGCGAGATCGCTACGGTCACCATTGAGAACGTGTACAAGAAGGTTGGCTTCCTGCCTGCCGCAGCAATCTAGCGCGCTGTTCAGCCAAATCGGCTGAGACGCCGCATTACCTGCACGATTGAGATGACAGCACAAGAGAACTCTTTGAGCCCCACGACGGCTCCTGTATCCCCGACCCTGAAACCCGGTCGCCGCTACCTGAGCGTTATTGCGCACGTGAGCGGTGAGAATGTTCAGCGCCTGGAAGAGTGGAAGCGCGCGGTAGCTGGTGGTGCGGTGGCGCCTATCAGCACCCACGTGACCGTGTACCTGACAGAGCTGAACGAGTCTCTATTGGCTGCGGTGCAGTCCCCGCAGTTCCGCGAGGCGCTGGACACGCCGCGTTTTGAGGCACGCTGGGGTTCGGTACACTCCTTCCGCCCGGTAACCGAGGTGGAGTACCTGAACCTGGAGGCGGGTAAAACCGAGTTCGAGCAGATTCACCAGAAGCTGGTTGAGCTATTCGGTGCCGGCGCGGCATCCTTCCCCTACGTGCCGCACGTGACTCTGGGCCACGGCTTGAGTGAGGAGCAGGTGGCGAACGCCCGCAAGGTGTTTGACGCTCTGCCCGCCGAGCAACGTACCTTCACCGTGGATCACCTGCACTGCTACTCCTACGATGGGCAGAACTGGGAAGAAATTGGGGGTCTGCCGTTGCGTTAGTAGCTGGCGCATAAACCCTGCATGCACAAAGAGAGATGCGACCGATAGGTTATCGGTCGCATCTCTCTTTATGTTTTCGCTAGGTTTGCTTCAGCGTGAGAACCATAGCGGGAGTGGCCCTCGCCAGACTCGCCGGATTAGTGTGCGTCAGCGGAAGCCGAGCCGTGAGCTTCTGCGCCGTGTGCCTCTGCCTCAACCGGTGCAGCGTTCGCAGAAGAAACACCCAGGATCTCGTTCGGGGTCTTCGGAAGCTCCACGCTCATCAGCTCCTTCGGTGCTGCCGGGTTCGACAGGGACACCGCAATGAGCTTCTTGGTCGCCGGATCGGTCACGTAGGCGGTCTTACCGTCCACCCACAGTGCCGGACGCTCGTCCTGCCACGTCTCAGACTCGGTCCACGCCTCCATGAGCTGTACGGAGCCCAGCTCAGTGCCGGTCGCCGGATCGAAGACGCGCAGCTTACCGTCGGTGGTCAGCAGCAGGGCCTCACCCTGGGGGCCGCGACCCAGCGAACGGAAGGTGTAACTCACGCCAGAAGGCAGGGAGTAGACGGTGCGGGTTGCCGCAACGGTGTCGATGATGGAGAACTTCTCGGGGCGCTCCAGTTTAGCGTCCTTATCGGTCTTGTAGTCCGCCAGAACGTACTGGGAATCGGCCTTACCCGCCTGGTTGCCCGAGCGCGAGTACGGGTCCTCGGGGTTGGTGATCTTGGTGAACTTGCCGTCCTTGTAGACCAGCGCGCCGTCGGTGCAACCGATGGTGAATGCACCGTCCTTGGCGATGGCTTCACCGTGAACGCCGGGGCAGGCGGGGCTCTCGGTGACAGTCTTGCCCTGAGCATCCACAACAGCGGCACCGGTGCGGGTCTTGGAGTCGCCGACCGCTACCAGGTACTGGTCGTTGGGCAGCGGGATTGCGAAGCCGTGGTGAGGCTTCGGCAGGGTGACGGTCGTGGTCTCCAGGGAGGAGGCGGTGCGCTTGTCGTGGGTCAGCTTCGCCGGGTCGTACACGGCGAAGGAGCCGGTGCCGTCAGCGAATGCCGCGACCTTGCCGTTGTCCTTGATGACGTGACCGGTGTGGTCAGCCGCCAGAGACAGCGAAGACAGCGACGGGGAAGTGGTGTAGTAGTGCGAGTGGTCGCCGTGCGCTACGGACCATACGCCGGTGTCCAGGAAGGTGTAGCTGTTGCCGTCTGCAACGACGAGGTGGCGGTTATCGCCAGCGTCAGAGAGGCGCAGGAAGCCTTCCTTGGGGATGTCTGCGAGCAGCTTCATGTCCTTGGCGTCGTAAACGAGCACGCCGCCGTCGTAGGTGATGGCAACGCGGCTTGCCGCGCCCTTGCCTTCGGTGATGGATGCGGGGGTAGCGCTCGCGGAGGTGGAGGCGCTGGGGCTGGTCCGTGCGTTCTGGGTGGTCTGGGAGCCGCAGGCGGTCAGTGCGAGGGCGGCTACAGCGCCGAGTGCACCGGCGCGGGTGAGGAAAAACTTACGGGTCATGTGCATGCACCAAGATTAACATGAGAATGGTTCTCTATAGTGGTTGATCCTTGGCTTGTATCAGACTCTGGAAGTGCAACCTACACAGGGCGCATAAGACATTCTGCCCCTGCTCAGCCGCATGGAGTATCCTTCCGCGTCCCACTAGGCAAAAGCCTTGAAACCGCCCGCAAAATGAGCCATTAGGGCAAAAGAAAACCGGCTCCCTTCCGAAAAGAAGAGAACCGGTTTTGAAAGAGGTGTCTTTTGCTCGAGTAGGGGTCATTGCCCACTCAGGGTTAAAAATTTAGAGGAGGTTGTTCAGGCCTCGCGCCTTAATCTCGCCCACGGCATCCTTGACAGCCTGTGCCTTGGAACGCGGGGCGACCAGCAGAGCATCGGGGGTGTCAACCACAACGATATCGTCCAAGCCAATCACGGAGATCTTACGCTCGGTGTTCGCGACAATAATGCCGGAGCAACCGTGGTTAATGACGTTGTCCTTTTCGCCGAGGATGGTCAGCTCTTCGCCGCTCTTCTCGGTGTTCAGGCGAGCCACAGCGTCGAAGTCTCCAACGTCGTCCCAGCTGAAGGAGCCGGGAACCATGGCGACGTCACCCGCTACCGCTGCGGGCTCAGCCACAGCGTAGTCGATCGCGGTCTTCGGCAGGGTCTCCCACACGCGGTCCATAACAGCCTCACGCTCGGGGGTGTCCCAAGCGTTAGCGATCTCCATAATGCCCGCGTACAGCTCGGGCTCGTTTGCCTCGAGGTGCTTGAGCATCAGGGCTGCCGGTGCCACGAACATGCCTGCGTTCCAGGTGTACTCACCGGAATCCAGGTACTTCTGTGCGGTAGTGGTGTCCGGCTTTTCCACGAAGGTGTCCACGGCGTGAGCATTGGGAGCGCCTTCGATGCCCAGGGACTCGCTGGCATGAATGTAGCCAAACGCGCTGGAGGGCTCGGTGGGGGTAATGCCAATGGTGACAATCTTGTTGGTTGCCGCGGTGATGACAGCTTCGGTCACCACGCGGTGGAACTCGTCCACCGGGCTGATGACGTGGTCAGCTGCGAAGGAGCCGATGATGGCGTCCGGTTCGCGGCGGTGGATGATAGCGCAAGCCAGGCCGATAGCTGCAGCCGAATCCTTGGGGGAGGGCTCCAGTACCAGGTCAGCGGCACGCAGTTCAGGAATCTGCTGGGTAACCGCATTGGCGTGCGAAGTGCCGGTAACTACCATGACGGAACCGTTGCTGAGATCGATGAGACGGTCGTAGGTGTCACGCAACAGGGAATTGCCCGACGAGGTAAGGTCGAGCAGGAATTTCGGGGCATGCGCGCGGGACAGGGGCCACAAACGCGAGCCAACACCGCCGGCGGGAATAAGCGGGCGGAATCGAGTGAGTGCAGTATTCATCGCTTCAAGAATAGCGGGTGAATTTGTCATATATCGAATTCTTTTAGGTTTTAACAAAAAAGTGTCAGGCGGCTCTCATTTAGGTGATGTTTGAGGTTAGGTTAAGGTAAGTTCCGTACAAACACAGGGGATTAGGGGATATCGTAAAGAAAATGTGCCCTAATTTGATTTTAGAACCTGTAAAAAAACCCTAAACAGGGTGTCAGTAAGCTGTGAATTTACCTGATATCTTGGAAGTAACAGACGAACAAAAGCAGTCGGTGAGCACACAGCTGTGCCTGGAAGCTGGGGCCTAAAAATGCGGTACCAGAACCCAGACGCTCGCCGTCGCAGCAGGAGGTTATTCAGTGTTGAATGGTTCTAAAGGAACCCTCTACCGCGGCCGCTGGGGCATGTGGTCCTGGGTTGCTCATCGCATTACCGGTATCGCGATTTTCTTCTTCCTTCTTGTACACATCCTAGATACTGCCGTCGTGCGTATCTCCCCGGAGGCCTACAACGGTGTACTGAGCCTGTACAAGAACCCCATCATGGGCCTGGGCGAGACCGCGCTTGTCGCCGCCATCGTCTACCACGCGTTCAACGGTATTCGTATTATCCTTATTGACTTCTGGGGTAAGGCAACCAACTCGCACGTGGAGCACATCCAGGCGAAGAACAAGGACGGCAACGTCGAAATCAGCCAGAAGGCAACCTACATGCACATCAAGATTCTCTGGGTTGTGCTTTTCCTCTGGGCAATCACCGTTGCTGGCTTTGCCGCACGTCACCTGCCGATCGTTTTCTCGCACATGGGAGGTCACTAAACTATGGCTACTCCGCTTAAGCCCCGCACCTATGTACCCCGTCTGCGTGACAACCGCATCGACGGTGTGAAGTACAACCGCTCCTCCTCCAAGCGCAACAACTTTGAGATGTTCGCTTGGCTGGGTATGCGCCTGTCCGGCGTCGTACTCGTCGTGCTGATTTTCGGTCACCTGTTCTCCAACCTCATGGTCGGTGACGGTATCCACGCCATCGACTTCGGCTTCGTGGGCGGCAAGTGGGCTAACCCCTTCTGGCAGGTCTGGGATCTGCTGTTGCTCTGGCTGGCTATGCTGCACGGTGCTAACGGCATCCGCGTCATCATCGATGACTACGCTGAGAAGGACCGCCTGCGCGTTTGGCTGAAGGTCATTCTCTTCGCAGCATGCGCATTCGTCCTGCTGGTTGGTACCCTCACCATCTTCGCGTTCGACCCCTGCCCCTCCGGCGCAGCGGCTGAACTGCTCCCCAGCTTCTGCTCGGCACGCTAACGGCGACGTATCCGAGACAAACGAAAACATCTAAAACACAGAAAGAACATCATGCAGGTACATAAGTACGATGTAGTGATCGTCGGTGCCGGTGGCGCAGGTATGCGTGCCGCCATTGAGGCCGGTCAGCGAGTTCGCACCGCGGTACTGACCAAGCTATACCCCACCCGCTCCCACACCGGTGCGGCACAGGGTGGCATGTGCGCCGCTCTGGCAAACGTTGAAGAGGACAACTGGGAGTGGCACACCTTTGACACCGTCAAGGGTGGCGACTACCTGGTCGACCAGGACGCAGCAGAAATCATGGCTAAGGAAGCTATTGACGCTGTGCTCGACCTGGAAAAGATGGGTCTTCCCTTCAACCGAACCCCCGAAGGCCGCATTGACCAGCGCCGCTTCGGCGGTCACACCCGTGACCACGGTAAGGCTGCTGTGCGCCGCGCATGCTACGCAGCTGACCGTACCGGTCACATGATTCTGCAGACCCTCTACCAGAACTGCGTTCGTCACAATGTGGAGTTCTACAACGAGTTCTACGTTCTCGACCTGATCCTGGTCAAGGACGAAGAGGGCAAGCCCCGCCCCGCCGGCGTTGTCTCTTACGACCTGGCAACCGGCGAGGTCCACGTCTTCCAGGCTAAGTCCGTGATCTTCGCATCCGGCGGCTGTGGCAAGATCTTCAAGACCACCTCCAACGCACACACCCTCACCGGTGACGGCATGGCTATCGCACTGCGTGCAGGTCTGCCCCTGGAGGACATGGAATTCGTTCAGTTCCACCCGACCGGCCTGGCTGGCCTGGGCATTCTCGTTACCGAGGGTGCTCGTGGTGAAGGCGGTATTCTCCGTAACGCTGACGGTGAGCGCTTCATGGAGCGCTACGCACCGACCATTAAGGACCTCGCACCCCGCGATATCGTGGCACGTGCAATGGCAAACGAGGTGCGTGAAGGCCGCGGTTGCGGTCCCCACAAGGACTACGTGTTGCTGGACCTGACCCACCTGGAGCCCTCCCACATCGACGAGAAGCTGCCCGATATTACCGAGTTCGCTCGTACCTACCTGGCAGTGGAACCGCACCACCAGCCCATCCCGGTGTTCCCCACCGCGCACTACGCAATGGGCGGTATCCCCACCAACAACGAGACCGAGGTCTACCGCAACAGCGAAGAGACCATCCCCGGTCTCTACGCAGCGGGCGAGGTTGCTTGCGTGTCCGTCCACGGTGCAAACCGTCTGGGCACCAACTCCCTGCTGGACATCAACGTGTTCGGTAAGCGTGCAGGCCGCAAGGCTGCAGAGTACGCAGCATCCGCTGAGTTCGTGCCGGTTCCGGACGATGCAGCAGATCGCGTTCTGAACATGCTCAACGGCATCCTCGAAGGCAAGGGCACCGAGAAGGTCGGCGCTATCCGCGCAGACCTGCAGAAGGCTATGGAAGCTGACATGCAGGTGTTCCGTACCGACGAGACCATCCGCGCAGCACTGGCAACCATTGCCGAGCTGGAAGAGCGCTACAAGAACATTGCCATCCAGGACAAGGGCAAGCGCTTCAACCTCGACCTGCTCGAGGCTGTTGAGCTCGGCTTCCTGATTGAGCTGGCAAAGGTCATGTCCGTTGGCGCGCTGCACCGTAAGGAATCCCGCGGCGGTCACTACCGCGAGGACTTCCCCAAGCGTGACGACGTTAACTTCATGAAGCACTCGATGGTCTACCTCGACCCCGAATCCGAGTTTGAGGGTGTTAAGGGCCTGCGATTCGACACCAAGCCCGTTGTCTACACCCGTTACGAGCCGAAGGAGCGTAAGTACTAAAATGGCTGAAAACGAACTCCCCGAACCGGAATCCGTCAAGCTGTTTGAGGGTATGACCGGCGGCGACTCCGACTCCATCCCCACCTACGATGTGGTCATCAAGATTCGTCGCTACAACCCGGAAGTTTCCTCCGAGGCATACTGGGATGAATTCCCGCTGACCATGTACCGCACCGACCGCGTGCTGGATGCTCTGCACAAGATTAAGTGGGAAGTAGACGGCTCCGTCTCCTTCCGCCGCTCCTGTGCACACGGCATCTGCGGTTCGGACGCGATGCGCATCAACGGCCGTAACCGCCTGGCTTGCAAGACCCTGCTGAAGGACCTTGACCTGTCCAAGCCGATTACCGTTGAGCCCATCAAGGGTCTGCCCTGCGAGAAGGACCTCATCGTTGACATGGAGCCCTTCTTCCAGGCATACCGCGAAATCATGCCGTTCTTCATCAACGACTCGAACGAGCCTGAGCGTGAGCGCCTGCAGACCATTGAGGACCGTGCACGTTTCGATGACACCACCAAGTGCATCCTCTGTGCAGCATGTACCTCGTCCTGCCCGGTCTTCTGGACCGACGGTCAGTACTTCGGCCCCTCCGCTATCGTGAACGCACACCGCTTCATCTTCGACTCGCGCGATGATGCAGGCGACCTGCGTCTGGAGATCCTCAACGACAAGGAAGGCGTATGGCGTTGCCGTACCACCTTCAACTGCACCGAGGCTTGCCCCCGTGGCATCCAGATCACCAAGGCTATTGCCGAGGTGAAGCAGGCAATCCTGAGCCGCTCGCTCTAATCTGAGTACGCGGTATCAGCTGATACAGCATTGACGATTCAAGCCGTCACCCACACCGGGTGGCGGCTTGAATTGTTTGACAGAAAAAGTCTGATGGAAATGATGGCACAGAGCATTTTCAGGGGCTTCGGCGTGCACAAAAACTCTTCACAATCTGTCATAAAGTCATAGATATTCTCGAGGGCTGTCAGAAAGGGGGAGCGGGTAGGTAAACCCCGGCGGGCGGCGTTATTCTACTGTGTATGGTTTTCGCTAATTCTCGCTACGATTTGTCCACCCCTGTCTTCGACGACTGGGTGGAGCGCATGATGGGTACCCTCGTGCAGTTCCGCCGCGAAGTGCACGCCAACCCGGAGCTTTCCTTCCGTGAAGTGGCGACCACTGAGCGCCTCATGAATCGACTGCGAGAAGCCGGCATGAATCCTGTTGCTTGCGAAGGCACCGGCTGCTACGTCGATATCGGAAGCGGTCCCTTCGCCGTGGCTCTGCGTGCCGATATTGATGCTCTGCCCATTGTTGAGCAGACCGACCTGCCCTATGCCTCCACCGTGCCCGGCGTGATGCACGCCTGCGGCCACGATATTCACCAGACCGTCATGCTCGGTGTGGCGCTGGCACTGCACGAGCTGAACGAGAAGACCCCGCTGGGCCGTAGCGTCCGCATTCTTTTCCAGCCCGCTGAGGAGCAGCTGCCCGGCGGTGCGGTGCAGATGATTTCGCAGGGTCTACTCAAGGATATTCCGCGTGCTTTCGCTCTGCACTGTGACCCGAAGGTGGACTTGGGCCAGATCGGTACCCGCATCGGTGCGATTACCAGCGCCTCGGATACCGTGAAAATTCATCTGAGCGGTCACGGCGGCCACACTTCTCGCCCGCACCTGACCGAAGACCTCATCTACGCCATGAGCCAGATTGCTGTGCAGGTTCCCGCCGTGCTGACCCGCCGCACTGACGTACGTTCGGGCGTGCTGGTCGCCTGGGGACAGGTCAGTGCCGGTGTTGCTCCCAACGCTATCCCCGCCGAGGGCTACCTGGCGGGCACCATGCGTTGCCTGGACGTTGAGGTGTGGCGTCAGGCAGGCAACCTGCTGGACGAAGTGATCGAGCAGGTCGCTGTACCCTTCGGCGTGAAGGCGCGGGTGGAGCACATCCGCGGCGTACCCCCGGTCGTGAACACCGATCTGGAAACCACCATGCTCGAGAACGCAGCCCGCGCCGAGCTGGGCGAGGACTCCATCGTGCTGGTCGAGCAGTCCATGGGTGGCGAAGACTTCGCGTGGATGCTGCAGGAAGTTCCCGGTTCCATGTTCCGCCTGGGTACCCGTGCCCCCGGCGACCCCACCTATGATCTGCATCAGGGCGATTACGCCCCGAGCGAGCAGGCAATCGGCATTGGTGTGCGCGTCATGGCGGCAACCGCCCTGCGCGCCGTCCGCTTTGAACTGGCGAAGGCTGCGAAGGCTGCGAACCCCATCCGCGATGAGGCGCGCTAAAGAGCCACTCGAAAGCTTATGAGTCAGGTGTAAAGACGCGACTATTTCGCCACATCAAGCCTTGAAAGCTGTACAAGTTTCACCTCGTCACCTCTCACCGAGTGACGGGGTGAAACTCTATGCACGCGATAGAATTAAAGGGATTATGAGGACATTTGCGTTATGTTCCCGACCCCGTGCCCACACACCCTCGGGGGATGAAGGAAATGGCGCATCATCACACGGCGCACGCCGGAGGAGGACACCCAATGAGCTTCTTTGGAATCGGCAAGAAGAAGTTGGATGAACAATCGCGCGAAGAACAGAGCGCCGAAACTGCCAAGGCTCAGAAAGAACAGGCAAACGAAGACGCTCCCAAGAGCGCACGACTGAGCGAAAAGATTATGGAACAGCAGCAGTGGGAGGACTCCCTGCGCCGCTTCGTGAAGTCTGAGAGCGCACGCCACCAGAACCAGGACGAAGAGCAGAGTGAAGAGTACCGTGCTGTTGAGGATCTCAAGCGTGCCCTCCTGCGCGGTGACGAACAGGTTGAAGAGAATCCCTCTGCTGAGGAACTGACTGAAGAGCAGGTTGAGGAGCAGGAGCGCCGTAGCCTGTTGGCGGCGCTTGGTGCTTTCCCCCAGGAATCTGAGGAACCTGTTGAGGTTGAGCAGGTCGCTAAGATCCAGGACATTGAAGAAGATGCTGCTCCGGTTGCTGAAGCACCCGAGCCGGCTACCCCTGCGTTCCTGCGTGATGATGAAGAGGTTACCTCTGAGGCTGAGGAAGCGTCGGTTGATGCTGAGGAGCCGAAGGATGCTGCGGAGGATGCGCGATCCCAGTTTGAGAAGCACCTGCGTGCTGTGCGTGCTGAGAACACCGAAGATGAAGCCGATGAAGAACCTGAGGTGACTGCACCCGCAGCTGTAGAGGCAACTGAGGAAAAGTCGGAGAACACTCATTCTGTATCTGAGGCTTCTTCCGCTGGCGCTGCGGAAACCCTGACTGTTGAAGACATGAAGGCAGCTCGTACCCGCGCCGCCGTCACCGAGGCACAGAACGCTGGTCTGGATGATTTGGCGGCAGCCTACGCGGCACGCCTGGGCATCACCCTCGATAGCGAAGAAGAGACCTTTAGCGAGGTTGCTTCCGACGAGGTGACCGCTGAGGAAACTACTACTGAGGTAGTTGCTGAGGATGCAGACTCTGCTGAATCCGCTGAGATTACTGAACCCGTCGAAGAGGCTGAAGAAGAACAGATTGAGGCTGTCGTTGAGGCACCCGAACTGTTGGCGGCTGAAATCGCTGACGAGGAGAATGCGGTTTCTGACGAGACTGAGCTGATGTCTGCTGTATCCGTTGAGGAGGAACGTGAAGTATCCGCCTCTGAATCGTTCGAGGCTGAGAGCCTTGACGCTGAAGAAGAGAACACCGCTGAGCTAATTTTTGATGCTTCCGCTGTTGAAGAAAGCGCAGCGGAAGAACCCGCTGTGGAAGAGACCGAAAAGGTAACCTCCGAGCCGGTAGCATCCGGAACCAAGGTTGAGGACTCTGCATCTGAGGAATCTGAAGACACCGACTCTGCGGACGACGAGCCCGCCAAGAGTACCTCTGCAGCTCCTGGTGTCGCGCTTGCCGCCGCTGTTGCGGCACCCGCCGCTGCGGTTGCTGCTTCGACTGCCTTCAAGAGCGAAAACGCGGATGAGAAGGCAGAGAAGGGCAACTCCCAGGGCGTCGCATTGACTGCAGAGGGCATCGACAAGAAGGAAGCCGAGAAGCACGAGGCTACCTCGGCTACCGGTGAAGAATCCGCTGAGGAACCCGCCACTGAGCTGAAGGAAACTGAGCAGAAGCTCAGCGAAGACGAAGCTGAACTGGTTGCCGAATCCATCATCCTGAGCGAGCCCGTTGAGGGCGCGGCAACCCTGCCCGCTCTTACGGAGCAGCGTGCCCTCTACGGCCTCGCGGAGCTCATGCGTACCCGCGGTTCGGGCACCATGAGCCTGGAACTGCGCCAAGTTGATGAGGACATGCATTACCGTCTGCTGCACCGCGGTCGCGAGGTCGAAACCGGCATTGTTGTGCCCGGCATTGACTGGTTCGCACCCGTGGCGGCACTGTACACCGAGGCTCAGCAGGCCGGCGCAACCTGGAACCGCGCGGCGGTCTCCCTGAACCCGCGTCTAGGTGACGGCCTGGAGGTTCACGCATCCTACCTGGGTATGGCGGACGGCCAGACCACCCGTGAGAGCTTCCTGCTGGAGGGCACCGCTGTCGAGGCTAAGCCCGTTGCGACTGCTGAGGCCGCTGAGGCTACCGTTCAGAGCGTTGACTCGGTTGAGGCTGAACGTGAGGCTATTGAGCGTGAGCTGGAGGCTGAGCTTGCTCAGAAGCAGGTAGCTAACGAGGTTGAGGCCGCTGTCGAATCTGCTGAAGAGCCCGTTGCTGAAACTGCTGAAGAGCCTGCCTCTTCGGGCCTGGCGGCTGCTGCAGGTCTTGCCGCTGCCGGTACTGCTGTGGCTGGTTCTGCCGCTTCTGCGCAGGAGAAGGACGAGGCAGAGGAGGCCGTTGAAGCTTCCGACGAGCCTGCCCAGCCTGACCAGACTGAGTTTGCGCCGGTTGAGGCTGAGTTCGAGCACGATTACGAGAATGACCCTGTCTTCGGTGCGGCTACCGTAGAACCCGAAACTGAGCAGGCTGAAGAGTCCGCCGCTGAGGCAACCGAGGTATCCGCCGAGGACTCTGATGAGCCCGGCGAAGATATGGAAGCCGCCCTGGCTGCCATCGTTGCCAACGCTCAGAAGAAGCTGGACGCTGAGGAAACAGCAGCCCCCGCAGTTGCTGAGGAAGCACCCGCTGAGGAAGTTTCGGCTGTCGAGGAGCAGAAGGCTGCCGCCCCCGTGGTTGCAGAGTCCTTCACCCTGGATCGCACCCAGCCCGTTGAAGAGGCTGTAGAAGAACCGGTCGCAGAGAGCGCCGAAGAACCTGCCCTGCCGGCGTTCTTGGATGACGCTGAACTGCTACCCGAGAAGGAAACCTCCGCCGCTTCCGCTGAAGCGCCCGCCGAGGAACCTGCCCTCGTAGACGTTGAGCCCGTCTCCGAGAGCGCATCTGTGGCTCCCGGCCTGGCTGGTGCTCTTGCCGCAGCTGCCGCAGTGGGCACCGCCGGTGCCGTTGCAAAGGCTACCGAGGCAAAGGCATCTGAGGCGAATGCTACCGAGGTAAAGGCTCCTGTCGCTCAGGAAGAGTCCGCTGAGAAGGTCGCTGAGCTCAAGACCGTTGAGGTGACCCCCGCGGCTAAGAACGCTGAGGCTCCCGCAGCGGTTGCTCCCGCCTCCGAGGCTGCCGCTCAGACTGCACCGGTAGCAGAGGCAGCACCCGCTGTGGCTACCACCCCGGTTGCCCTGCCGGAGAGCACCCCGGCAGGTATCTCCTCTAGCATCTCGGCATCCGCGCTGAGCGAGCTCAACCAGCTGCCCACCATCGTGGCTGAGCCGGACACCCCCTCCGCCGCGGTGCAGAGCCCGCTGATTCCCTCGGAGACTCAGCTGGCAACCGGTAACCTGGTTCTGACCGAGGCACAGGTCGCTCAGCGTCTGGCGCCGGTCGTCGAGCACCTTTTCGGCGAGAACGGCACCGCAAAGGACGCCACCACGGTGCTGATTCGTGTACGCGCCCTCGGCTCCTACTACGACGCCCTGACCCACGTGCGCCGCAACGGCTTCTGGGAACAGGTCCGTACCTTCGAACTGATTCCCGAAACCCTGCTGGACATTCCGGCGCTGAAGACCGACTCGTACAGCGAGGGCGAAGGCTCGCCGCTGGCTATGAGCCTGACCTTCACCCCGGGCGTGCCGGTTCAGGCGGCATTCGATTATGCGAATGAGCAGGCGTTTGTCACCTACCCGCGTCCGCTGGATGCTGAGCGTTACGTTGAGGAGCTGCGCATGTTCCCGCGTCTGGGTTCGAAGATCCCGGCTCATATGACGAGCGCGCTTTCGCACTGGAACCTCTAAACCCTTGTAAAGTGCGCCGCGCCGGCTCCCCATGTGGGGGTCGGCGCGGCGTGCTATGTTTGTCATTTTTTCGATGAGGAAGATTGTTATGACTGATACCCCTAACACTCCTGAGACTTCTGCGGCACAGAATGTTCAGGACACTGCCGCCCGTGCGGCTGAGGCCTTCGGCACCCTGGTGGAGACCATGGCGTTGCTACGCGCACCGGGTGGTTGCCCGTGGGATGCTGAGCAGACTCACGCCTCCCTCATCCGCTACCTAGTGGAGGAAGCCTACGAGGTTGTCGAAGCTGTAGAAACCGGCGGCGAGCCGAATATGCCGCTGCTGCGTGAGGAGCTGGGCGACGTGCTGCTGCAGGTGGTGTTCCATTCCGATATTGCTGCGGCAAACCCGCAGGGCTTCGATATTGTGCAGGTGGTTGAGGGCCTGGTGCAGAAGCTTCGTTCGCGCCACCCGGACGTGTTCGCGGCTGAGTCTGAGGGCTCTTCGGAGGCGCCCCGCACCGCAGCTGAGCAGCAGGCGGCGTGGGATGCGTTGAAGAAGAAGGAGAAGAGCGACCGTGGCGCGCTGGACGGTATTCCGCCGCATCTACCGGCGCTCGCTATGGCTGAGAAGACTGCTGTGAAGGCACGTAAGGCGGGTATTATTCTGCCGCCGGAGCCTACGAGCATGGAGGACGATCTGCGCTATATGCACAATGAAGAGGATTTCGGTGAGCTGCTCTTTGCGTTGGTGAGCCGCGCACAGCGTAATGGTTTGGACGCTGAGCGTGCCCTGCGTTCGTACACTCGCCGCTATATTGCTCAGCATACGCATGATGAGCCGAGCTATTAGACACGCTGGTTGAGTTCTTCTGTGAGGCGCTTTGGAACCTGTTCTCTGAGGGAATACGAGGTTTCAAAGCGCCTTCTGTTTGTTTGGGTTCGTGTTGGATAGCCGTGAGGATGCTCGTGGCACATGCCCCGGCATTTGGGCTCATGTTGTGCTTTGGCCGAGT
Organism: Rothia sp. HMSC064F07; assembly: GCF_001837265.1. NCBI lineage: Bacteria > Bacillati > Actinomycetota > Actinomycetes > Micrococcales > Micrococcaceae > Rothia > Rothia sp. HMSC064F07. The sequence goes on from NZ_KV831921.1 coordinate 51,129, forward strand.
ACCCACACCCTCCCAATGTGGGGGAGTGTGGGTCTTGTTCCGCTTTGTAGCGCCTGACTAAGGGTTATCGAGACCTTCATTAAGGCAATAAAAAAGCGGTGGCAACTAGTGTGTTTGTGTGGGAGTTTTGCTAGAATTTAGGGGACGCGACTTGTCCACTACCGGGTGAGCCGTTCACATCCTTGACATCTCATAAGGAGAACAATTCATGGCTGTTATTACCGCAGTTCACGCACGCCAGATCCTGGATTCCCGTGGCAACCCGACCGTTGAGGTTGAGGTTCTGCTCGAAGACGGTGCTTTCGCACGCGCAGCTGTGCCCTCGGGCGCATCCACCGGTGAGTGGGAAGCTGTTGAGCGCCGCGATGGCGACAAGTCCGTATACCTGGGCAAGGGCGTTCTGGGTGCAGTGAAGTCTGTTATCGAAGAAATCGCTGAAGAGGTCATCGGCATTGAGGCTTCCGACCAGCGCGCTGTTGACGCAGCCATGATTGCTCTGGATGCAACTAACAACAAGGGCAAGCTGGGCGCAAACGCAATTCTGGGTGTCTCCCTGGCTGTTGCTAAGGCTGCTGCTGAGTCCGCTGACCTGCCCCTGTACAAGTACCTCGGCGGCCCGAACGCTCACGTTCTGCCCGTCCCCATGATGAACATCCTCAACGGTGGTTCTCACGCAGACTCCAACGTTGACATCCAGGAGTTCATGATTGCTCCCATCGGCTTCGACAACTACTCTGACGCTCTGCGCGCAGGTGTTGAGGTTTACCACTCCCTGAAGTCCGTGCTGCACGACCGCGGCCTGGCAACCGGCCTGGGCGACGAGGGTGGCTTCGCACCTAACCTGGAGTCCAACGCAGCTGCACTGGACCTGATCGTTGAGGCAATCGAGAAGGCTGGCTACAAGCCGGGCGAGCAGGTTGCACTGGCACTGGACGTTGCATCCTCCGAGTTCTACAACGACGGTGCATACGAGTTCGAGGGCCAGAAGAAGTCCGCAGCTGAGATGAGCGCATACTACGCTGACCTCGTTGCAAAGTACCCCCTGGTTTCCATCGAGGATCCCCTGGACGAGAACGACTGGGAGGGCTACAAGACCCTGACCGAGCAGATCGGTGACAAGGTCCAGATCGTCGGTGACGACCTGTTCGTGACCAACCCCGAGCGTCTGGCTCGCGGTATCGAAGAGGGCGCAGCTAACGCTCTGCTCGTGAAGGTGAACCAGATTGGTTCGCTGACCGAGACCCTCGACGCAATGGAGCTGGCACAGCGCCACGAGTACCGTTGCATGGTTTCTCACCGTTCCGGTGAGACCGAGGACGTCACCATCGCTGACCTGGCTGTTGCAACCAACGCTGGCCAGATCAAGACCGGTGCTCCCGCACGTTCCGAGCGCGTTGCTAAGTACAACCAGCTGCTGCGCATCGAGGAAGAGCTGGGCGAGGCAGCTGTCTACGCTGGCAAGTCCGCATTCCCCCGCTTCAAGGCATAAGTTACTGAAGCATCCGACCGCGTGAGCGGTTAGACGTCAGGGAGGCGGTGCTACCCCGTAGGGGAGTGGCACCGCCTCCTTCTCTGTGTGCGGTCTATCAGCTCAGGTATGCCGTGGCAGGGTAGAATGTATCGCTTGCAACATAGAGCTGGGGAAGCTCTCTGAACCCGGTAGAATATGAAGGAAGCGTTTAGCGGTACAGAACGGAACGAAGGATAGAGCAATGAGCCAGCGAGCAAACAAGCAGACCCGGTCGCACTCTACGAGTTCCACTGCACCCGCTCAGGGCGCTACCGCCTCCAATGCGCCGCGTGGCGCCGCGAAGGAAGCTGGCACCTCCCTGATGAAGAAGGCTAGTGCCCTTTTCTTCGGTGTGGGTTTGAACCAGCGTCACCCTGAGCGTGAACGTCAGGCGCAGGCTCGCCGTGAGGAGCGTGCCCGCCGCCGCGCCGCTGCCCAGCAGGGCAGCGAAGAGGGCGGATACGACGCCCCCGTGGCGGCTCATATGTTCTCCGGTCGTAGCTTCCTGACCGCTGTTGTGGTGGGCGTGATTGCGCTCGGTACCGCATACCCGGTGGTCACCTACATTGACCAGGATCGGGAAATCAAGCAGATCAACGCGCACATTTCCCAGTTGCAACAGGAGAACGCCCAGCTGAAGGCGGAGCAGACCTGGTGGAACGACGACAACTATGTTCGCCAGCAGGCACGTAGCCGCCTCTACTATGTGAACCCCGGCGACACCCCCTACGTGGTTACCGGCATTACCGAGGACTCCACGAAGGCGGACGGTACTTCTGCGAATGCGAAGAACGCCCCCGAGGAAGCCTGGACTACCAAGGTTTGGAATTCTCTCGAGAAGAACTAGCCCCAGCTGCCGGCAGTAACCCTGCCCGTGCAGACACCCGGCACAAGTGGACGAGGCGACCCCTCGTTCCAGAAACTTAGGATTATGAGCACCGAAAACACCATTGAAGAGCTGAAGGCACGCACCCCCGGCGGCTTCGGCGTAACTGTTGAAACCCTGACCCCCACCGAGCAGGACATCCGTGTTCTCTCCGCGCAGCTGGGCCGTAAGGTCCGCGACGTGATTGAGATTCCGGCACGCTGCGTGTGCGGTAACCCGCTCGTGGCTGCTACCGCGCCGCGCCTGAGCAACGGCACCCCCTTCCCGACCGTTTTCTACCTGGCGCATCCGGTGATTACCGCTGCGGCTTCCCGCCTGGAGGCGGGCGGTCTGATGTACGAGATGACCGACTCGCTCGCTGAGGATGCGGACCTGGCGGCACAGTACGCTGCTGCACACGAGAACTACCTGGCTGAGCGTGAGCGCATCCGCCTGATCAGCGGCACCGAAGAGGTCCCGGAGATTGACGGCATCTCTGCCGGCGGCATGCCGACCCGCGTGAAGTGCCTGCACGCCGTTATCGGCCACACCCTGTCGGTGGGTCGCGGCGTGAACCCGATGGGTGACCGCGGTCTGGACGCTATCGCCGAGTGGTGGACCCCCGAGGTCTGCTCCTGCGACCCTGCGTGGCGTGAAGAAGCCTAAATATTGATTCTGGTGCGCCCGCATCGTCGTCAGCGACGGTGCGGGCGCATAATAGATAGAAGAAAGAGCGCCGAAAAGCGAAAATTTTTCGCCTGCGGCGCTCGCGTTGCCTTTGGCACTGATTGGTATTGAAGACCTGAAAGGAACCCACCGTGCGCGTTGGTGCGATTGACTGCGGTACGAACTCTATTCGCCTGCTGATTGCTGATTCCACTACTGAGGTGGTGGACGGGGTCGAGAAGACCGTCCTGAAGGACGTTGTGCGTGAGATGCGCATTGTGCGTCTGGGTCAGGGCGTGGACGCGACCGGCTGGCTGGCGCAGGAGGCGCTGGACCGTACTTTCGCTGCGGCTCGTGAGTATGCGCAGCTGCTGAAGGAGCACGGCGCTGATTCGGTGCGTTTTGTGGCGACCAGTGCGACTCGCGATGCGGGTAACCGTCAGGTGTTCGTGGATGGTATCCGCGAGATTCTGGGTATTGAGCCCGAGGTGATCAGCGGTGATGAGGAAGCTGCTCTGTCCTTCGCTGGTGCGGTGCGCGCTGTCGGTTACGGCGACGGTGACACCCTGGTGTTTGACCTGGGCGGCGGTTCGACTGAGTTCGTGCTCGGCGACGAGTCGGGTGTGAAGGCTTCCCGCAGCGTCAATATTGGTTGTGTGCGCCTGACTGAGCGTCACATGATGAGCGCCCCGTCCACTGACTCGCAGATTGCCCGCGTTGAGGCTGATACTGACGAGGCTCTCGAGGTGGCACGTAAGACTGTGCCCCTGCAGGATGCGCGCCGCGTGGTGGCTGTGGCTGGTACCGCAACCACTGTGGCTGCTGCCGCGCTGGGTCTGGACCGTTATGACTCTGAAGCTATTAACGCTCAGAGCTTCTCCGTAGAGACCGTTCAGAAGACTGCCCGCTGGTTGGCTTCGCTGAGCCGTACTGAGCGTGAGGAGCTCGGCTACATGCACCCCGGTCGGGTGGATGTGATTGGTGCCGGCGCGACGATTTACGCCCGTATCCTGACCCGTCTGAATGAGATGACTGATGGCGCCGTGGATTCGGTGACCGTCAGTGAGCACGACATTCTGGACGGTATCGCTCTGTCCCAGCTGTAGGCTTGAGCGCTCGCGCCGTGAACCAACGGTGATTCACGGCGCGGCTCAGCTTGAGGAGTTTTAATGGTTCGTTCTGAGCGTCGGCGAGGTATGCCCCTGACCGGCTGGTCTTTTGCGCCGTCTTTCGCCTGTGCGTCTCGTGTATTTGGTGTGCGCGCCTCGGTTGGTTCTGACCGAGGCGCTACTCGCCGCATTCGTAAGGTTGCAGCTTTGGGTGCCAGTGCCGCGTTGACTCTTCTGCCGTTGTGGACTCCGATGGCGCCTGTTGCCTGGGCGACGGACCCGACCCCTTCTGCTTCGCCGAGCCCGAAGAGGGAGGTGACGGCGACTCCTTCACCGTCGGCTACTGCGGTGCCGAAGACTTCCGCAACTCCGAGTAAGGGCACGTCGACCACGAATGGTGATGATGTTCGTCAGCGTGAGTATTGGCTGAACGAGTACGGTATTACGTCCTTGTGGTCGCAGGCTACGGGTAAGGGCGTGACGGTTGCTGTGATTGATACGGGCGTGGACGGTACCCACCCGGATCTTGAGGGTAATGTTCTGCGTGGTTATGATGCCTCGGGCGTGGGCAGCGAGGACGGCTGGAAGGGCCTGGGTGCTGAGCCGATGCACGGCACGGAGGTCGCTTCTCTCATTGCAGGTCACGGCCACGATACGCAGGGCTATTCTGCGATTGCGGGTCAGCCGGGTAAGCCGACCGGTGTGATTGGTGTGGCTCCCGAGGCGAAGATTCTGCCGATTTCGCTGAATATGGGTACGACCGGCGGTAAGAGTATTGATGAGCAGATCCCGGCGGCGGTGCGTTATGCAGTCGACCACGGGGCTCAGATTATTAACATGTCGATTGGCTCGAATAAGACGAGCTGGCCGCAGAGCTGGGATGAGGCGTTTGCCTATGCGGAGCAGAAGGGCGTGCTGATTGTTGCGGCTGCGGGTAACCGCGGTAGCGGCTTGACGCAGGTTGGTGCTCCGGCGACGATTCCTGGCGTGTTGACGGTGGGCGGTATTGACCGGAATAAACAGGTTTCTGAGGGCTCGTCGACTCAGGGTATTTCGATTGCTGTGGTTGCTCCGAGTACGGATATGATTGCGGCTGCTCCGGGTAATGGGTACATGATTTGGTCGGGTTCTTCGGCTGCTGCTCCGTTGGTGACGGGTGTTGCTGCTTTGTTGAAGCAGAAGTATCCGAAGGAGTCGGCGGCTCAGCTGGTCCAACGTTTGATTGCTTCGGCTGATGATGCTGGTGTGACGGGCCGTGACCCTTTGTATGGTTACGGTATTTTCAATCCGCAGGATGCGATGGCTTTGGCGGCGCCTACGGTGACGGCGAATCCGTTGGGTTCGATTTCTGAGTGGATTGCGGTGCACCGTAAGCAGCAGGTGAGTGAGCCGATTCCGAGTGATGCTGCGCCGGTCCATGAGGAGGGCGAGAGCATTGTGAAGGCGGCTGCGCCGGATGCGCGTCGTCCTCCGGAGGATCGTGGCTGGTTGCCGCCGGTAATTTTGGCGGCGCTGACGTTGTGGCTGACGATTATTACGGCTGGTTCGGTGCATCGTTTGCATAGGATGCATGTGAGCGCGGGGCAGGCTGCGCGGATGGCTCGTGAGATGGCGCATCATCCGGGTGCTCATCACGGAAAGAGTCGTGTTTCAAAGGGGTCGCAGCGGGGTGCCCGGAGGGGGACTCGTTAGGGTTCTTGTGAGTCTGGGGTGCCGGTGTTTTTCTTCTCTGCGGAGACTTCTCCTGTTCGCCCGGGGCTGACTTTTGAGCTGGTCCCGGGCTTTGTTCTTTGAGATCTGGCTTGAGACGGCGGAACACCCCAATAAACGAAAATATCGAATATGTTGCGCAAAAAACGGAAAGGGTATTTTTGACTGTAACCCGCATCACGAGATGAACTCTGTTCATATCTTCAAAACTTTTAACTTAGGCTCAGCTCAAAGGGACCATAGGTGCGAAATTACCTAAACAAAGGCGTAAAATAAAAGACAACAGGTATGTGATAGACAGGCTCGTGCTGCTAGCCACTTCGCGTTGCGCAAGGACTTCCAGAGCGAGCCGCTTTGTTCGTCAGGGGAGCTTTCGGAACGACCCGAAAGTTGCACATACCACCCTACCGGGGCTACCGAACCTCGGTACCTAAAGACTAGGAAGTAACAAAATGGCATTCACTAAGGTGGCACAGGACCGTCCTCGCGTCCTGATCGTCGGTGGCGGCTACGTCGGCTTCACCGTTGCTAAGAAGATCCAGAAGGCTATCAAGGAGACCGGTGGCGTTGTCACCATCGTCGAGCCGAACCCCTACATGACTTACCAGCCCTTCCTCCCCGAGGTTGCGGCAGGTTCCATGGAAGGTCGTAACGCAACTGTGCCGCTGCGTCAGCACCTGCGCGACACCGAGCTGATTCCCGGCCGCGTTGTCTCCATCGACCACGCAGAGCGCACCGCTGTAGTTGAGCCCACCGACAACGGTGAGCCCTTCGAGCTGAAGTACGACGAGATTGTACTCGGTGCAGGCGCAGTGACCCGTGCATTCCCGATTCCGGGTCTGGCAGAGGTTGCTATCGGTCTGAAGACCATTGAAGAGGCAGTCTCCGTTCGTAACTGGGTTCTGGACCGCATCGAGGTCGCATCCATGCTGTCCGACGCTGAGGCACGCCGCCGCGCCCTGACCTTCGTCATCGTTGGTGGTGGCTTCGCTGGCGTTGAGACCATCTCCGAGCTCGAGGACATGGCACGCGTTGCTGTCGAGCGCAACGAGCGTCTCTCCGTTTCCGACCTGCACTTCGTCATGGTCGAGGCTGCACCGCGCATCATGCCCGAGGTCCCCGCAGACCGTGCAGAGAAGGTTGTTGCAGAGTTGCGTGCACGCGGCATCGAGATCCTGCTGAACACCTCCCTCTCTGACGCAACCGACGGCAACCTGCAGCTGATCAACATGGCTGACAAGTCCCCCGCAGGCGAGATTAAGACCGACACCCTGATTTGGACCGCAGGTGTGGCAGCATCCCCGATGCTGAAGAACACCGACTTCCCGATTGACGAGCGCGGCCGCGTTCGCGTGAGCGCAGACCTGCGCGTCACCGGCGACGACGGTGTGGTCGAGGGCGCTTGGGCAGCAGGCGACAACGCAGCTGTTCCGGATCTCTCCGGTGGCGGCGTGGGTGGCTTCTGCGTTCCCAACGCTCAGCACGCTTCCCGCCAGGCTGTTGTTCTGGCTAAGAACCTGCTGGCTGCTCGCCGCGGCGAGCCCCTGACCGACTACTACCACGAGACCATCGGTGTTGTGGCAGGTCTGGGTCTGTGGAAGGGCGTTGCAAACTTCAAGGGCAAGACCATTGGCGGCCCGCTGGCATGGATCATGCACCGCGGCTACCACGGCTCTGCAATCCCCACCACCGAGCGTACCGTTCGCGTTATGACCACCTGGGCTCTGAACCAGATTTTCGGTCGCGACACCTCCTCGATTCGCCACCAGCGCTCCCCGCGCCTGGCATTCCAGGAAGCAACCGGTACTGCACCGGCACGCCAGAAGGCAAAGCTCTAAAATAGCCTGACTTAGGGGTATGCCCCCTGAGATAGCGCACTTGAGATAAAGCAAAGGGCGGTGTGGAAGACTTTAGTCTTCTGCACCGCCCATTTTGCGCCTAGGTTTTTGTGTCTGGGTTTTTGTGTCTGGGCGCGTGCGGGCCGTCTAGCTTAGCCGCCCACCTGTGCTTTTGCATGGTGATTGCTGCGGCTGAGCGCGGGGAACCGTTTGAAATGTGTTTCCGCTTAGGTTCGGGTGCGTTTTCGTGGAATAATAGGTGTTTGTGCCCCGACGTATACGGGGTGCGCCCCCATAGTCCAATTGGCAGAGACAGAGGACTTAAAATCCTTGTGTTCTGGGTTCGAGTCCCAGTGGGGGCACTGCGTAGACACGCGTAGGTGCAGATAGGCGGCGGCTCTTCCCGTGGGGGAGGGGCCGCCGCTTGTGTGTCTGAGGGTTTACATGTCTGGGGTGTGGTGTTTGGAGTTTAAAAGGCGATGCCCCCGACCAGTTCGGTTGCCATGGGGATGCCCACCTGCTCGAAGGAAGCGATGGTACCCGTGGGCTCCACTCTCAAAAACGCCCGCATACCGTCTTCCGGAGCTCAAAAACGTGAGACCCTAGAAGAGACGCAGCCACAGATGCACCCCAGCCTGAATGGGGCAGCAGAGTCAGAAAGGCACAGCATGCAGACTATACCCTCCATCATTGCTGTCGATATGGACGGCACCTTCCTCACCGACTCCAAAACTTTCGACACCGAACGTTTCTCGCGCATCCTATCCCGCCTGCAGGCGCAGGGAATTCACTTTGTTGTGGCGAGCGGAAACACCTACGCCAAGCTGCGGGACTATATGCGTGGCTTTGAAGGGCGAGGTCTTACCTATATTGCTGAAAATGGGGCATACCTTGCTGATGAGAGCGGTCAGCTTGCCGTGCATCCCTTTGTGGAAGAGGATGTGCCGCGCATCATTGAGATAGTCCAGGGGCTGGATCAGATTGGTTTGCTGGTCTGCACTACCGAGGGTATCTACCTGCCTAAGGACCGCTGTGACCAGATTGTGCACATGATTCGCGGCTATTTTGAAGACACCGGTCAGGAGCTTCCCGAAACCCTCACCTTGGAGGACTTTGCGGCGTTCTTCTTCCCCGGCTCGGTCATGGTTGACTCTATTGAAGATTTTGAGGGTGCACCCATCAAGTTCCCGCTGCTGACCCCGCCGAAGCAGACGCAGCAGCTGAGCGTCTACCTGCGTGAGGCTCTTCCGCAGACCGTCACCCCGATGGTGAGTGGCTTCGGCGCCATTGACCTGGTGCGTACCGGTGTCAACAAGGCGACCGGTCTGAAGGACCTATGCGAGCGTCTGAACGCCGACCCGGCGGGCATTCTTGCCTTCGGTGACGGTGAGAACGACATGGAGATGCTCCGCTACGCGGGCTGGGGCGTTGCTATGTCTAACGCCCCGGAGGTTGTGCGAAATGCTGCTGACGAGGTGATTGGCTCGAACGAGGAACAGGCAGTTCTGGAGTATCTGGAGCAGCTCCTTGACCGTTTGGAAGCTTCGCAATAGACGCTTCACCAAGAGACGCGCAGAAGCGTTTGCGTGCGGGGCGGTGCGGACCTGGGTGAACCTCAGGTAAACACCGCCCTGAAATATTCTGGCAAAGCTGCTAGAAGCCCCTGCTGGTAACGAACAGCGCCCGTGAGCGCAGAATCTATCCGATAGAATTAACAGAATTAGTTTTGTACCCGTTTAAGGAGAGCATGATGGCGGGAAACCCGCTTCTGAATTCGATGACGAAGAATGTCACTCAGGGTGACTCTCGTTTCGGTCGCTTTGGTGCACAGCCTCAGCAGACCAGCCAGCAGGCGCAGTACGGTCAGCAGCAGACCTACGGCCAGTACGGTCAGCAGCAGTATGACCAGCAGGGCTACGGTCAGAATGCTTACGGCCAGCCCCAGTATGGTCAGCAGGCGCAGTACGGCCAGCAGCCCTATGGTCAGCAGTATGGCCAGCCCCAGTACGGTCAGCAGGCACAGTACGGCCAGCCGTACGGTGAGGCTGACTACGGCGTAGCAACCCCCACCTACTCGGAGCCCATCCCCGCAGGTGAGCGTCTGACCATGAACGATGTCATGGTTAAGACCGGCATCAACCTGGGCCTGGTCGCTGTCGGTGCCGCTGTTGCATGGAATGCACCGGTGCTGATGCTCCTGGGCCTGGTTGGTGGTCTGGTCCTGGGTCTGGTGAACTCCTTCAAGAAGAAGGTTTCCCCGATTCTGGTCATGACCTACGCGCTTATGGAAGGTCTGCTGCTCGGTGGCCTGTCCGCTGTTGTGGATATGCGCTACCCCGGCGTGGCAATTCAGGCGGTTCTGGCAACCCTCGTGGTGGCAGGTACCACCCTGGCTCTGTTCGCAAATGGCAAGCTGCGCGCAACTCCTAAGCTCAACAAGATTTTCATGATTGGCGCTATTGGTTACCTGGTGTACGGCCTCATCTCGATCCTGGGCGCGGGTATCTTCGGTTCCGCACTGGGTAGCGTGAGCCTCTTCGGTATTCCCCTGGGTCTGATTGTTGGCCTGTTCGCTGTTGCGCTGGCAACCTACTCGCTGCTGCTGGACTTCACCACCACCTCCGAAGCTGTGGAGGCGGGCCTGCCCGAGCGTGAGTCCTGGCGCCTTGCTTTCGGCCTGACCGCTTCTCTGGTCTGGCTGTACGTTGAGATCCTGCGTGTTCTCATGTACCTGGCAAGCATCTTTAGCAACGACTAAAGCTCACTTTGAGGCGGCGGTACCGTGATGGTGCCGCCGCCTTTGCCGCTTTACTTCCCTGCTGTATCGAGGCGCGGGGGAGAGCACACAATAACAACACCACACCGCCTCCGATGGGGTAGCTGAAGCTGCCCCTCACGAGTGCGACACCGATAACGATTTGGAGACACCGTGAAAATTACACCTGTTGCAGAAGAGCATGTAGCCGAGGAGGAGCGCGGCTACCGGGTTCCTTTTGCCATGGAAGTTGCCGGTGCTTGGGCGTGGCGCATCATTATGATTGCCGGTGCCGGCTGGATTCTTTGGAAGGGTCTGGGGCACGTCTCCCTGCTGGTTATTTCTCTTCTGGTGGCTCTGCTTCTGGCGGCTCTGTTGAGCCCCGCCGTGATGCTTCTGCGTAAGAAAGGTGTTCGTGCCGGTGGCGCGGCGGCTATTGCCGAAATCGGTATGATTCTGGTGCTCGCCGGTATTATTTCGCTGACCGGTCAGCAGATTCTGCGTGGTTTTGTGTCCATGGCGGATAAGGCGGTGCAGGGCTACCAGCAGCTGATTGGTTGGCTGAAGAACCTCGGCTACGAGTTCGGTGCCGACCAGATGAACCAGCTGTTGGATCAGATGGAGAGCGCTGTAACCAATAACCCCAGCTCCGTGCTGCACGGTGTATCTCAGGTGGGTTCGACTGCGGCTGAGGTTGCGACCGGTACCCTGCTGACCCTGTTTACCCTGGTTTTCTTCCTGATGGAGGGTGAGCGTATCTGGCTGTTCGTCACTCGCCTCTTCCCGAAGGACGCGCGTGCCGCAGTCAACGGTGCGGGTCGCGCGGGTTGGAAGTCCCTGGGTGCGTACGTGCGCGTTCAGATTCTGGTGGCGGCTATTGACGCTATCGGCATCGGTATTGGTGCCGCAATTCTGGGTGTTCCGCTGGCTATCCCGCTGGGTGTGTTGGTCTTCCTCGGTTCTTTCGTTCCGGTGATTGGTGCCCTCATTTCCGGTGCTGTGGCTGTGCTGCTGGCGCTGGTTGCTCTGGGTCCGGTGCAGGCGCTGATTATGCTCGGTATTGTTCTGCTGGTTCAGCAGCTCGAATCCCACATTCTGCAGCCGCTCATTATGGGTAAGGCTGTCTCCCTGCACCCGCTGGCTGTTATTTTCTCGGTAGCTGGTGGCTCCATGATTTTTGGTGCGGTGGGTGCTCTGTTCGCCGTGCCGACTCTGGCTGTGGTCAACGCGGTGGTGCGTTACCTGGCGAATCGTGACTGGGAGAAGGAGGCGCCTCGTGAGGAGGAGTTCCTCTTCCCGCATGAGTTGGAGCGCCGTAAGAAGGCTGAAGAGTCTGAAAAGGCGAAGGAAGCTAAGACTTACGAAAGCTCTGAAGAATCTAAGGAATCTGAGAAGGCTTAGAACTCAAGTCAATGTGACTAACCGCGGGCTAGACGCTCGCACATCACCTAGAGTAGGGGCTGTTTCTGCACTATCTGTTGAGAGTGTAGGGGCAGCCCCTGCTTTATGCCTGTGCATCCTCTAGAATGGAGTGTGCACTGTGCCACCGCGCGTCTTTCAGCGTGCGTGGCTAGGTGCCGCCAGAATACGTACCATCAGAATGGAAACCTCGTGAGCGTAGATCTCGACTCCCTGCCCGTGACCCTCACCGACATTGAACGTGCCGCAGAGCTGCTCGAAGGCGTTATTGAACGCACCCCCGTCGCTCATTCGCGTGCGCTGAGCCAGCGCCTCGGTTCAGAGGTTTTCTTTAAGTGCGAGAACTTGCAGCGTGCCGGTTCCTTCAAGGTGCGCGGTGCGTACGTGCGCATGGCGAAGCTCTCCGAGGAGGAGAAGAAGCGTGGCGTTGTGGCGGCGAGCGCGGGTAACCATGCGCAGGGTGTGGCTCTGGCGGCTGACCGTCTGGGCATTAAGGCTCGTATTTACATGCCGCTGGGTGCGGCGCTGCCGAAGATTACCGCGACCCGTGATCACGGCGCTGAGGTTGAGCTGCACGGCGTGACCGTGGATGAGGCTCTGGCGGAGGCGAAGCGCTACGCCGAAGAGACCGGCGCGGTGTTCGTGCACCCCTTCGACAATGAAGACATTATTGCCGGTCAGGGCACGATCGGTCTGGAAATCCTGGAGCAGGTTCCGGATGTTGACACCGTGATTGTGGGTGTTGGCGGCGGCGGTCTGTTGGCTGGCCTGTCCGCTGCTATCCGCGCGAAGGAGCAGAAGCTCGGCAAGAAAATCAAGATTATTGGTGTTCAGGCGGAGCACGCGGCGGCGTACCCGCTATCGCTGGCTGCGGATGCTCTGGTGCCGCTGAAAAAGGTTTCCACCATCGCTGACGGTATTGCGGTGGGCCGCCCCGGCCAGATGCCTTTCTCCATCATCAAGGAGCTGGTGGATGACGTGGCGACCGTGAGTGAAGACGATATCGCGCGCGCCCTCATCTTCCTGATGGAGCGTAACAAGCTTGTGGTGGAGCCTGCCGGTTCGGTACCCGTGGCGGCGCTGATGAACGGCAAGCTGAAGGAAGAGTACGGCGACCTGGGCACGGTCGTGTGTGTGCTCTCCGGCGGCAATATTGACCCGATGCTGATGCTGAAGGTGATTCAGCGCGGTCTGTCTGCGGCTGGCCGCTACATGACCGTGAAGATGATGCTTTCTGACCGCCCGGGTGAGCTGGCGACCATCTCCCGCATCATCTCTGAGAACGACGCGAACGTGACCGGTGTGGACCACACCCGCGTGGGTGGCTCGCTCTCCATGGGTGACGTGTCGATTACGATCGATATGGAGACCAAGGGTGTGGAGCACTGCCGCCAGGTTATTTCTGCCCTGGAGGATGAGGGCTTCAAGCCAATCATCGTCTACTAAGCCGATATATTTATTAGCTGACGAGCTGTAATAGGTGCGCCTGCGACTTATCGGCAGAACGCAAGAATAGACAAAAAAACAGTGCGGGGTGCTGACCGTTATAGTCAGCACCCCGCACTGTTTGTTTTAAATCTAGCGCTGTCTCGCAGCCTAGCTTCTTAGCTAGTCTCTTAGCCCTGGTAAGGGGTCACGGAGACAATCTTGGCGCTCAGTTCCTTACCGTTCGGAGCGGTGTAGGAAACCTCGTCGCCCTGCTTAGCGCCCATGATTGCGGCACCCAGCGGCGACTTCTCGGAGAAGACCTTCAGGTCGGTGCCGGCAGGGAGGGTGTCCTCAATTTCGCGGGAGCCGAGCAGGAACTTCAGGGTGCGGCCTGCAACCTCAGCTTCGATGACCATGCCGTGGCTTACCACGCCGTCATCAACGGGCGCCTCACCAATCTGTGCGGTTTCGAGCAGGTGCTTGAGCTGCTTGATACGCGCCTCGTTCTTAGCCTGCTCGTCGCGTGCTGCGTGGTAGCCGCCGTTCTCGCGGAGGTCACCCTCATCGCGCGCCTGGGCGATGCGGTCAACGATTTCCTGACGGTACGGACCGGAGAGGTGCTCCAGCTCCTGGGTGAGGCGGTCGAAGGCGTCCTGAGTGAGCCATGCACCGGTGTTTTCAGCCATGCGTGTCCTTTGCTTATGCGCCGGCTCTGCCGGTGCGAAACGAATAAACCCGCTACCGCGTGCCGCGTTCAATGCGCGGCGGTGCCGGTAACGGAATGAATCAACAGACCTATTCTAGAGCACCGGAGGATTTTCGGCTGTTATGCCGGTCGTATCTTCCCCTCTGAACGCATCTTCGTCGGTACGCACGCCGGTAGCTGAACACTCCGCCAGCATCAGCCTGTTTCATGCCCGTGAATCTGCTGATATGACGGAACGTTTCACGACGTCACACGGCGTCATCTGCGCTAGTGCACCGGCGCTATCCTTGGGTATCATACGAGAAGCTACAACCGTAAAATTTCTGCCGTGTAGCGCTCGTATTCGCGAGTCACAGACACATCATCGACCCCTGGCGCATCACCTAAAGGAGACCACCGTGAGCGAAGCCATTGAACAGCTGAAGGCAAACCTGCCGACTCACCCTCCCGTGGACTCCCTCAAACCGCTGGAGGAGGACTACACCGGTCTGCGCATCCTCGCGGTGCACGCCCACCCGGACGACGAATCCTCCAAGGGCGCCGGTACCGCCTCGGCGTATATTGCCCGTGGCGCCCGCTTCATGGTGGCGACGATGACCGGCGGCGAGCGCGGTGACATCCTGAATGAGGAGATCGATAAGAGCCCGCGTGCGCACCGTGACCTGCCGGGTCTGCGCCGCGCTGAGATGGCGGCTGCCCGCGAGATTATGGGTATTGAACACCGCTGGATTGGCTTCTTCGACTCTGGTCTGCCCGAGGGCGACCCCATGCCGCCGCTTCCCTTCGGTAGCTTTGGCACCATACCCCTGGACCGTGCCGCCGCGCCGCTCGTGCGTCTGGTGCGTGAGTACCGCCCGCACATCATCATCACCTATGACGAGATTGGCGGCTACCCGCACCCCGACCACATCATGACTCACAAGGTTGCCGTGGAAGCATTCGAGAAGGCAGGCGACCCGGAAGCCTACGTGGGTGAGGGCGAGCCCTGGACCCCGCTGAAGCTCTACTACGACCGCGCATTCAACCCCGAACGCACCCTCGCCCTGCACGAGCATCTGCTCGATACGCACGGTGAGAGCCTGCTGAGCGGCTGGATTGAGAACCTCGCGCACCGCGCCTCCTCGGGGGAGGCGCCTCGCCACGAGACTACGACCCGCATCCTGGTTCACGAGCACTTTGAGCAGCGCGATCAGGCTTTGCGCGCGCACGCCTCGCAGGTGGACCCGAACGGCGTGTTCTTCGCCGTTCCCAGCGAACAGCTGAAGGATATTTGGCCCTGGGAGGACTACACGCTGGCCGCCTCGCACGCTGAGGTTCAGCTGCCCGAATCTAGCCTGGACGAGGGCCTGAGCGACTACTACGTTATCTAGGCTGGGGTGCATCGCCCCGCGCGTTACAATGATGCCCTTCACCCACGATATGAGTTGTAGGTGAAGGGCATCATCCATTCTTAGGCGCGCGATGCGTGCAGCCCCTGTACACAACCCTGAATGCCGCCACCAGCCGCCATAAATTTTGAGCCGATTCTCAGCCCAACCGTGATGCCGATTGCCGCGAAGGTACGGCGCGGCGGCGTAGAATAAGAGCTTGGACTCTTTCGTTATGAGCCCGCTGAATTATCTGCCACGACAGCCGAATGAGGTATGAGCTATGAGCGCCAACGCCCTGCCCGCGATTACTGTGCACGGCCACGCCAGCAACCCCGGCACTGTCACTGAGCCTACCGTCTATGAGCAGGCTCTGGCGCGCTCGCTGAGCCCCGAATCCCTGCCGGCACATATTGGAGTGCTGGTGGACGGTAACCGTCGCTGGGCGGCTCAGCGCGGCTTGAGCACCCGTGAGGGCCACGCCGCCGGTGCGGAGCGAATTATTGATTTTCTTGCCTGGTGTACTGAGCTGTCGATTCCGCAGGTGAGCCTGTACATGCTCTCCACCGAGAACCTGAAACGCCCCGAGAAGGAACTGACCGGTCTGGTCGCTGTGATTGATGCGTTCTTGGTGCGTCTGGTGGAGTCCGCCTGCGGTCCGGTGCGCGCTATCGGCAATATTGACCTGATTCCTCGCCAGCTGCACGAGCGCCTGGACTGGGCGATTGAGCAGACTGCGCACCTGCCCGGTGTTCGCGTGAACATTGCGGTCGGTTACGGCGGCCGCCAGGAGATTGTGGACGCGGTCCGCTCGGTTCTGCGCGAGGCTGCCGCTGAGGGGGCATCCTTGGACTCGCTTGCCGAACAGCTGAGCGTGGAGGATATTTCTTCGCACCTGTACACCGCCGATATGCCCGACCCGGACCTGCTGATTCGCACTTCGGGCGAGCAGCGCCTGTCCGGTTTCATGACCTGGCAGAGTGCGTATTCTGAGTTTTACTTCTGCCGCGCCCTGTGGCCGGATTTCACACGCGTTGATTTTCTGCGTGCCCTGCGGGATTACGCGAACCGTTCCCGCCGCTTCGGTTCCTAGAACCTATGCGTTCTAGCGCCGCCGGCGCGTGTTTCTCGGCCGGCTGGCTGGCTGGTTCCTGGCTAGCAGCCTCCGGTAGTACAGCCTCCAGCAATACAGAATGGACGTTCTATGCTCGCTGAGCTTTCCCGCCTCTACAACGCTGGAGGCGCCTCCACAATTGCCGCTCTGGTGCTCGGCAGCTACCTGCTGTATTTTCTGTGGTGCGCCCTGCGGCTGTGGCGTATTGATGTGCGGGAGCACCGTCTGCCGCACCGCATCCTGATTCCTTTGGCTATTGCCACCTATACGGCGCTGCCGGTGTCTTTGCTTTTTGCCGGTCGCCCCGCCGATATTTGGCGTGTGATTGGTGCCGGTCTGGTGCTGTGGTTCTGCTACCTGCTTCTGCGTATCCTGTCTTTTGGCGCGCTGGGCCGCGGGGATGTGAAGCTTGCCGGTATTCTGGGCGGCGTGCTCGGGTACCTGTCCTGGGCGAATCTGGGCTGGGCGTCGCTGGTGACGTTCCTTGCCGGTGGTCTGGTGTCTTTGGCTCTGGTGTTGTTTACGAAGGCGCGCGGTAGCACCCGCATTGCGTTTGGTCCGTTTATGCTTTTGGGGGCGCTGGTGGCGTTGGCTGCTCCGGCGTATTCTCTGTGGTAGATTTCGAAGTAGGGTGACCGTCCGGCTAAGTGGCGGGCTTGTTCTGTATGCGGCTTATGGCTGTTTGCTCTGCTCTCTAGCACCTATTTCTCGGCAGAACTGCCGGGGCTTTTGAAAGGTTGATGTTATGCCTACTCCTCCCTATATCCGTAAGCTGCGTGAGCGGATCGGTTCGGATTACCTGTGGCTGTCCGGCGCGACGGCTGTGGTGTACCGTGAGCAGGATTCTAAGGTGCTGCTGGTGCGCCGTAGCGATAACGGGGCGTGGACCCCGATTACGGGCATTGTGGACCCGGGGGAGAGCCCCGCACTGACCTGCCTGCGTGAGGCGCAGGAGGAGGCGAACGTGCAGATTGAGGTGCTGGAGCTGGCGCAGGTGAAGGCTGACCCGCCGATGCAGTTCGGTAATGGTGACCGCTGCCAGTTCTTGGATCATACGTTCTTGTGCCGCTGGGTTTCTGGTGAGGCGAAGGTGAATGATGAGGAGTCCTCGCAGGTGCGTTGGGCGGATGTGTCTGACCCGGTGGAGCGTGCGTTGCTTTCGGAGCGGATGCTGGACCGTATTGATGCGGCGCTGAACTATGACGGCCACTGCCGTTTTGGTTTGGAGTCGGTGCCGCCGGAAGAGCTCTAGACCGGTTACTGGGACTGAGTAAAAGCTGCTGAACTAAACCTGCACATACAGAAGGAGGGGCGACCCGCCGTCATGGCGAGTCGCCCCTCCCTCATTTTTGTGACAGTTTGTTACATGTTATTGGGTGGTTCTTCCTGCTTTTCTGTGGGAGTGGGGGACTGGAAGCCTAAATGTTGCCGTGGTTTTATTTTGTTTTTGTCTTTTTTACCTTAAGTTGTGCCTGCGTATCGAGCTATGAGTGGTGTACATGAGATGCTTTATATATGACACGGGTTACATTGGGAGTGACGGCCCCGTATTAGTCAGTAACCCGAGAAAGATTCGTTCACGTGATGTTCTGGTGAGCGTAGTCGCTTTCCTTTTACTCTGCCTATAAATCTTTAAGGCATGCCATTTTTCTGTGAACTAGGCTCATTGTGTTCATCGCAATTCTTGGGCGCTATTTTGATGCGTCCTGGAAGGAGCAAAGCATGACAACACATAAAATACCCTGGAGAATCTACGTAGCCCTTATTGGCTCTCTGGTAGGTACAGGAATATATTCCTTCGCCCTACCCATTGCGATTCTCGCTAGTACAGGCGAAATTGGGCTGGCTGGCGTAATGGCGGTAGCCATGCAAATCCCCAATATCGCCTTGGCATATCCACTAGCAACCCTATCGGATAGTCTGCCTCGAAAACCTATGATTGTGATTGCCGGGGCAGTAAACATCCTCAGCATCCTTACCTTGGCGTTGATGATTGAGCAGCATATGCTGTCATGGTTCGCCATCGCCGCACTAGGATTTGTGAGCGGTGTCTTCTCCGAGCTGGCTGCTGCCTCAGAAGCAGGATATATTCCGCAGCTTCTCGGACGAGAAAACCTTCTTTCGTATAACGCACGTCGTGAAATTTGCGAGGGAATATCCGCAATCGTTGCGCCCCCTACGGCAGGATTTATTGTTCTTGTCGCGGGTGCAACGGTCGGTCTTATCGTCCCGGTGCTCCTTTTCGGAGCGGCAACTATTTCATACGCAACGTTGCCATCCGTAGAGATGGAAACTAAAACTGAGCAACGCGAAACCGCACAACGTGGATTTATTCACCGCATGTTTGACGGTATCCAATACATGTTCTCCGGCGCCCCGCAGAGACTTATCCTTGTCTACACGTTCTTCTTGGCGGCAGCTACGGCATCGTATTCACTCATCATTATTTACCGCCTGTATGAGGAACTCACTTTTGAAGCCTCAGTGGTAGGCATGATTATGGCCTGCAGCGGTATCGGTGGTATCGTCGCGGCGCTCATCATCGATCGTTTCCTCTCTTTCGAGAACACACGAGGAATGCTGCTGGTCGCCAATGTCGTATCCCTGCTTGGAATACCGCTCGTCACCGTCAGCAATAACCCCGTAGTGCTCGGCGCCCTGCTCTTCATCCTGGACGTAGGATGGGCATCAGCTTTCATCTTCTCCAACAATCTGCGTGACTGCATTACACCGAATGAGCTACTGGGGCGTGCCAGCTCCCTTGACGGTGCCGTGTTTGGGCTAGGAACGCTGTACTCCATGGGCGCGGTAGCACTGATGCTTGACCATCTCGGCTCCTTCAATGCTGCGCTTGTCGTCAGTATCCCGGCTGTACTCTGCCTCATCTACACGCTGGTCCACTATAAACAGTTCAAAGTGTTTAATATCGTTGAACAATAGCGAGAACCCGCTACCAACTCATTGACGGAGCAGAGAACACATACAGAGGGAGGGGCGACCCGCCGTCATGGCGAGTCGCCCCTCCCTCTATGGTTAAGCCGCGAACCTCAGGTGAGGTTCAGGCGGGTGAGATTAGAAGTTGCCCAGCATCTTGGTGACGTCCAGAGCCGCATCCAGCTGCTCCTCAGTCACTTCGCCGCGCTCCACATAGCCCAGAGCCACAACTGCCTCACGGACAGTCACCTTGTGAGCCACCGAGTACTTAGCAATCTTCGCAGCAGCCTCGTAACCAATCAGCTTGTTCAGCGGGGTCACGGTCGACGGCGAAGCCTCAGCCAGGAAGCGGCAACGGTCAACGTTAGCGGTCAGACCGTCAATCATCTTCTCAGCCGAAACGCGGGAAACGTTAGCGAGCAGGCGGATCGACTGCAGCAGGTTAGCAGCCATCACCGGGATACCCACGTTCAGCTCAAACGCGCCGTTAGTGGAAGACAGAGCAATGGTTGCGTCGTTACCGATAACCTGAGCGGCAACCATGATGGTAGCCTCACAAATCACGGGGTTGACCTTACCGGGCATAATCGAGGAGCCGGGCTGCAGATCGGGGATGTGTAGCTCGCCCAGGCCGGTGTTCGGACCCGAACCCATCCAGCGGATGTCGTTGCTGATCTTCATCAGGCCGTACGCCAGGGTGCGCAGCTGACCGGAAACCTCAATCAGGCCGTCACGGTTAGCCTGAGCCTCGAAGTGGTTACGAGCCTCGGTCAGGGGCAGGCCGGTCTCCTCAGCGAGCAGCTCAATCACGCGAGCGGAGAAGCCGTCCGGGGTGTTAATGCCGGTACCCACAGCGGTACCGCCCAGGGGAACCTCAGCCACGCGGGGCAAGGAAGCGTTCACACGCTCAATGCCGTAACGCACAGTTGCGGCGTAGCCGGAGAACTCCTGGCCCAGGGTGATGGGGGTTGCGTCCATCAGGTGGGTACGACCGGACTTCACAACGTCCTTGAACTCTGCGGACTTGCGCTCCAGGGACTCAGCGAGCACCTCGAGAGCGGGAATCAGGTCCTTCACCAGAGCCTCGGTCACAGCAACGTGCACGGAGGTGGGGAAGACGTCGTTGGAGGACTGGGATGCGTTCACGTGGTCATTGGGGTGAACCTCAATGCCCTTGGACTCTAGGGAACGGGTTGCCAGGGTTGCCAGAACCTCGTTCGCGTTCATGTTCGAGGAGGTACCGGAACCGGTCTGGAAGACGTCAATGGGGAAGTGGGCGTCGTACTTACCGGTTGCTACCAGATCCGCTGCGTCGCGGATAGCCTGGGCGCGCTCAGCGTCGAGCACCTTGAGTTCCTCATTGGCGGTCGCGGCTGCCTTCTTCACGAGGGCAAGCGCACGAATATGGGCGGATTCGAGGGTCTGACCCGAAATCGGGAAGTTCTCGACTGCGCGCTGGGTCTGTGCACGGTAGAGTGCATCAGCCGGAACGCGAACTTCGCCCATGGTGTCATGTTCAATGCGGTATTCAATGTTTTCAGCCATATCTCTAGGATAGGCGTTCAAAGTGGCTTACGTCGCCTCGAAAAGGTGTCAAAAAAGGAAAAACGCTCATAAATTTTGAGGCGTGAGAAGGCGCGTAAAAACCCCGCCCCGGTAGATGTGTGAACACGCTACCGTGGCGGGGGTATCCCATAGAAAAATCTGTTGTTAAGTGCGAGCATGTGGGTTCTCGCGCTAAGGCTCGTAATGAGCGGAGAAGAGGAAACCTAGTCCAGGTTCTCGGCAACCACAATGCGCGGGGGAGTCTTCACGACCACCGGAAGCGCCTGAGTCGGCGGGTTCTGCGCGTCGTTCTTCTCCTCCGGCAGGGTCAGGTCCTGCGAGCTGAACACCAGCTCCGCCTTACCCTCCTTCAGATGGTAGAAGACACCAATCACGGCGACCTTGCCCTCAACCACCGCATCCGAAATGATGTGGGACTGCTCAATAATGCGGATGGCGGTCTGGCGGGTGTGCTCACGCACCATGTCGTTAACGACCGGGTTCTCCGGCAGCTTCGGGGACATCACCGAAGGCAGGATGTGCTGCACCAGGTTACGGATGAAGCCGTGCGGCATCTCACCGGACTCCAGGGACTTGCTGGCCGCAGTCACAGCACCGCAGGAGTCGTGACCGAGAACCATCACAATGGGGGTCTCAAACTCATCAACCGCGTACTCCAACGAACCGAGCGCGGCATTCTCCAGGACGTGGCCGGCGGTACGCACCACGAACGCGTCGCCCAGGCCCAGATCAAAAATAATCTCTGCCGCGAGGCGAGAGTCACCGCAACCGAAAATCGAGGCGAACGGGAACTGCCCCGATGCCAGGTCGGTACGGCGAATCGTGTCCTGGTTGGGGTGCTCGTTGCTACCCTCAACAAAACGACGGTTACCGTCCTTCAGACGCTTCCATGCTTCTGCGGGAGTCGGTTGGATGCCAGCCATGTGATGCTCCTTAGCGGACAAATACAGATAACGCGTGCCGTCGGAGCCAGCGAATCTGCGAACGGGTATGTGGGGCTTCAGGCGCTCGCGCTGAAGCTGAGTTTCTCGCCGGGAGCCTCCCGGAGAAAGAACCTACCTCAAATATGCCTTAAATATGCGAAAAATAGCTAGTTTGGCGCGCCTTCACAACACCCAAAATCAGTGCCTCAGAGTGTATGAAGTGCCGAAGAGAGATGAAGCCCTCACAGATTTGCCGCATCTGCTCACCTTAAAGTCAACACGCACGCAAACTCGTTCAGAACAAGAAAAACGAAGCGCTCGCGCGCTATCCTGAAAGGAGCACTACTGCGTCGGCGACTTCGTGCTGGAAAGAACCAGCCAGCCGACGGTGTATTCAGAAATCTCGAAGGTGAGTCTATGACTACGAACAACAACCACGGCGATCGCAACCTCGCAATGGAACTGGTCCGCGCGACTGAAGCTGCAGCAATTGCTGCAGGCCCCTGGGTCGGCGCAGGCGAAAAGAACCTCGCAGATGGTGCAGCCGTAGACGCAATGCGTTACCGCCTCTCCACCGTCAACTTCAACGGAACTGTTGTCATCGGTGAAGGCGAGAAGGACAAGGCTCCCATGCTGTACAACGGCGAGAACGTCGGCGACGGCTCCGGTCCCTCCCTCGACGTGGCGGTTGACCCCATCGACGGTACCCGCCTGACCGCACTCGGCATGGACAACGCCCTCTCCGTGATTGCTGTGGCAGACGGCGGCACCATGTTCGACCCCTCCGCAGTGTTCTACATGGAGAAGCTGGTCACCGGCCCCGAAGCCGCAGAGTTCGTCGACCTGCGCCTGCCCGTCAAGCAGAACCTGCACCTGGTCGCTAAGGCTAAGGGCAAGAAGGTCAGCGAGCTGACCGTATGCGTGCTGGACCGCCCCCGCCACGCCAAGCTGATCCAGGAGATTCGCGAGGCAGGCGCCCGTACCCGCATCATCCTCGACGGTGACGTCGCCGGCGCTATCGCAGCCTGCCGCGAAAACACCGGCGTGGACCTCATGCTCGGCACCGGCGGCACCCCCGAAGGCGTTGTCGCAGCGTGCGCTATCAAGGCAACCGGTGGCGTTATCCAGGGCCGCCTGGCACCAACCGACGAGGCAGAGCGTGAAAAGGCACTGGAAGCCGGCCACGACCTCGACCGTGTGCTGACCACCAACGACCTGGTCACCAGCGACAACTGCTTCTTTGCCGCAACCGGTATCACCGACGGTAAGCTGCTGCGCGGCGTGCGTTACAGCAAGAACGTTGTGACCACCCAGTCGCTGGTTATGCGTTCCTCCTCGGGTACCGTGCGTACCGTTGAGGCGGAGCACCGCCTCTCCCGCCTGCGCGAGATTCTCTCTCACACCAAGAGCCCCGAAGAGCAGTAATCCTCGAAGAGTAGTAATCTTCGCCCCCCGCAAGGGCTGAGGAGTCTTAGCGAGACTCCTCAAACATTGCACATACATACGCAGGGAGCCGCCCCCACCGAAGAACTCGGTGAGGGCGGCTCCCTCGTATATTTAGCTCGTATATTTAGCTTTTAGTTCTCAGAGTGCTCCCCGGTAAGGGTGCACCTGAACCCGTTAGCGAGAGCGAAAAGACTGAACCTTCGCCTTCGCCTTCGACACCGCATCGCGAACTGCCGGGCGTGCCTTATACGCCAGGGTGTAGGCGCGGTAACCCAGCGAGGACACCGGAATATCCCAGGTACCCGGGTACTCCACGGACTCGCCGCCGAAGGACTTCTTGAACTTCGTGAAACCGGCCCACTCGTGATCCGGCTGATCCTCCGGCGCGATGCCGAAGAGGTCAACGTACTTCAGGCCCTTACGCTTAGCGTCCAGGATTAAGTTCGTCATCACCACAACACCGGCACTAAGGGTGCGGTGCTCGAAGGATGCCGCCGCGTGCGCGTAGGTGCGGGTATCGTCCGAATCGTACACGAACGCCGCCGCAATCGGGGCGCTCTCGCCGTTCTCGCCCGCCAGCTTCGCAATGTAGAGCGACGCCGCACCGGCGGGCATCAGCACGCGAGCCGCCTGCATCAGGTAGTCGTCGTGCTGACGGTTGAAGCCGTTACGCTCCGCGGTCTCCTCGAGGAAGCCGAAGAGAATCGACATATCCGAGGGATTGGTCGACACCTCAACGGTCACGCCCTTCTTGTGGATATTACGATGACGAGTACGATAACCGGAAATCATTCCCTTGATGATCTCATCCTCGGTGCCCGAGAGGTCAATAATCTGCGTGTGCGAAGGCTGCACCTGGCGAGGAGCCAGAACCGCACCGCGACGAGCCAGGAACGCCGCAGCATCCTGATCGCCCCAGATGGCGGACTCAGTAGGCTCAATACGCACAAACAGACAACGAAGCTTCGCGGCCTCTTCCTTCAACGAGGCAAGAGCCTCGTCGAAGGCCACAGCGCTCGAAGCAACCGGTCCGTACGGGCTGTACAAGTAGCGGCCGGTAGCACCGCCCTCAACGGTCGCAAGGTACGACCAGCCGTTACCGCTCTTACGAATTACGGTGTGACCATTAGATTCCTGAAAACGTGCCCAAATATCGGACTGAAGAATATTGCTCATACTTCTAGTGTATCCGAGCTTAGGGAACGTAAGCCTGGGGCTCCGACGAAGCTTCGGGTGCAGGAGTGGGGCGGGGTGCGGAGGAGCTCTCCTCAGCCTCACGCTCGGCCGCTGCCTTGGACTTGGCCTCGGCAACGCGGGTGCGCAGAGCTGCTCCCTTGTCCATTGCGGTCTGGCGCAGATTCTGAGAGAACTGACGCAAATCAGCGTGAACCTGCTGAGCAAACGCATCGGTGCCCGAACCCAGAATACGCAGAGCCAGCAGACCCGCATTGCGAGCGCCGTTAATGGAGACGGTAGCTACCGGAACACCGGCGGGCATCTGAACAATCGACAGCAGCGAGTCCACGCCCTCGAGGTTCTTCAGACGCACCGGAACACCAATTACAGGCAGGGCGGTGACGGAAGCGAGCATACCGGGCAGGTGAGCGGCACCGCCGGCACCGGCAATAATCACGCGAATACCGCGGCTGTGAGCCTTCTTGCCGTACTCAATCATGTCCTCGGGCATGCGGTGTGCAGAAACGACATCAGCCTCGTAAGGGATGCCGAACTCGTCCAGAACCTCGGCGGCGGCCTCCATGACCGACCAGTCCGAATCCGAACCCATCACAATGCCAACAATGGGCTGGGAAGAATTATAGGGAGACTGAGACATAATCCTCATATCCTTTCAGGATGCGGTGGCGAACCACCATCAATAGGGTGCGTCGGATACGCAGGATGCTCTCACCCCACGCACCGGCTAAAAATAGGGCTACAGGGGGCGGCCGTCACGCAAAATGGAGGCGGCATTCGCGGCGCTATGACGCAACGCCTCAAGCTCAGCCACCGTGCCAGAAATATTCACGTGACCAATCTTGCGGCCCGGGCGGGTTTCCTTGCCGTAGAAGTGAATCTTTGCGCGCGGTTCAGCCGAAAGCGCCAGCGGGTAGACGCCAAAGATATCTTCGTTCTCGCCGCCCAGGTAGTTCTTCATCACGGCAACACCCTCCAACACGGAGGTATCACCCAGCGGAAGGTCAAGTACCGCACGCAGGTGCTGCTCGAACTGGCTGGTCACCGAGCCGTCCTGAGTCCAGTGACCGGTGTTGTGCGGGCGCATCGCCAGCTCGTTGATGTAGAAGCCGGCGGGGGAGCCGGGAACCTCGAAAAGCTCAGCCGCCATTACACCGGTCACGCCCAGCTCGGAGGCAATGGTCACAGCAGCGGCTGCGGCAGCCTCAGCGATCTCGGGGTCCAGGTCCTGTGCGGGTGCAATGACCTCGTCACAGATGGAGTTCACCTGGATGGTCTCAACGACCGGCCAGGGGCGCACCTCGCCGCTTTCACGGCGAGCCACTAGAGCGGAGAGCTCACGGGTGAAGGGTACTTTCTCCTCGGCAAGTAGGGCGGAGAAATCGGTGCGGGAAGGCAGCTGCTCGAACCATTCGGCGCTGCGCTCGCGAGCCTCCTCGGGGGAATCCAGAACGAGTACGCCCTTGCCGTCGTAGCCGCCGCGCGGGGTCTTCAGCACCACGGGCCAGCCGATTTCATCGCCGAAGGCGAGTAGTTCGTCCAGGGTAGAAACCTTAGCCCAGCGGGGGTTCGGCAGGCCCAGACGCTCAATAGCGGCGCGCATCAGGAGCTTGTCCTGAGCGTACTGGAGAGCTTCGGGACGGGGCTGAACATTCACACCCTCCGCCATGAGGGTGCGCAGAAATTCGGTGGGCACATGCTCATGGTCGAAAGTGATGACATCCTTGCCGCGAGCAAATTCGCGGAGGGTGTCGAGATCTTTGTAGTCCCCGACGGGGGCGGTACGTACCGCTGCCACGGCGCCGACGGTGGGCGCCTCCGCGAGAATCTGCAGGTTCAGGCCAAGGTTAGTTGCTGCGGGAGCCATCATGCGGGCCAGCTGGCCTCCGCCGATGACGCCAATTACGGGTCCAGTCACAGGGTAAGTCACAGCACCTAAGTGTACCGGTTTCAGAGTGCTTATGGGAGCAAGACCACATTAAGGTCACAGAATGGGTTTAGCTGGGCGGCAGAGCCCAATATTTGGGCGTAAAAGCCGGAAGAAATCGTAAAAACCTGCCTTCTGCCCAGTCAACGTGAGATGAAAGGGAATGTCTCGTTAGCTGGGAGGTCTGTGGAAAAACTCTCAAAGGTACAAACAACCAACCGGGACTGTAATAACATATAAGAGCTTGTAAAAGAGGCTGACGCACTCCATAGTGGCGGCATGAATGACACCCACCGTAACAGTGCCAGCTCTTTCCCCTGAACTCCTCTAGATAGGTCCCGCATGAGCGCACAGACGAAACCGACCATTACCGAACGCCTGAAATCCCTCTGGGACAGCTACGGTATTGAGGTTCTCAAATTCGGTACCGTGGGCGGCGCCGCCTTCATCGTGAACTCTGTGACGGTGTGGGTGCTGATGATGACCATCATGTCGGAATCCCACACCAAGGCGAAGATTATTGCAAGTATCGTTGCAACCATCTTCTCGTGGCTCATGAACCGCCTGTGGACCTTCCGCGACTCCCGCTCCGAAAACTGGAAGCGCGAAGCCATCGAATTTGGCCTGGTGAACCTGCTTGGCATCCTCGTTGAAGCAGGTTGTGTGGCATTCAGTACCTACGTGCTGAACCTGCGCACCCCCGAGGCGTCCTTCATCTCCGGTACGATTATCGGTACCATCCTGGGTACCATTCTTCGCTACTTCCTCTACCGCTTCTGGGTCTACGGTTCGCACCGCCAGAAGGTTGACGAAGGTGAAGGCACCGACCACGAAGAGCTCGGCCGAATGTTTGACGAAGCTGCCGCCATTCTCGACGGCGAAGAGCCTGCAGCACGTAAGGCTACCTCTGAAGCAGCCGCACCCGAGTCGCAGGCGAAGCCCGGTTCGCAGAAATCCTAGACCCCGCCTAACACCGACCATCAGCTAAGACGTGTTCTAAAAACTTATCCCCCGATACGGCGCGTATCGGGGGATAAGTTTTTTAAAATCCAGGAAACTTGGAAGAATCACTCGCCGCGGGGAATCTCCGCCGCACGCTCGGACGCCATCAGGGATGCAAGCTGCTCACCTTGCCAGTCCACACTCGGGTCAGCCACAAACACCGCATGACCGGAGAGCAAAATCGCCAGAACCTCCAACAGGGTGCTCAAGGTCGCCTCCGAGGCATCAAAACCGTAGTCGGGGCTCAACTCCAAAGCGAGCGCACGCTGCCCCGAAGGTAGCGTATAGCCCGCCGTACGATAGGCCTGTGCCTGCGTGAGAGCCTGCTCGTAGGCTTCCGCGTAGCTGAAACCCTCAATGATTTCTACCGAATCATCGGGAAGTAGACCCGAGTACTGGTCGCCAAAGCTACGCACCAGAGCGCAGTAATCGAGCACCTCCTCGGCGTGCGGAGCCAGCGACTGCAGATCGCCGGCGTAAGAAAGAGCCAGCGGTGCACGGTCAACCGCCAGAAGGTACGCGGGGTCATTCGTATAGCCCGCCTCCTGCTCGGTGCAGACCGCAGCAACCAGCGGCTCATCCCGCTGTAGCAGAGCGCCCACGCGCAACGCCGCTAAGCCCAGAACAATAGTGCGCCAGTGCAGGGGTGCCTGCAGATCAAAACCCTCACCGGGCTCCAGCTCGCATTCTTCAACCAGCAGGTTTGCGCTCTTATCAACCCAATTCATGAGGACCCTGCCGGAGAGCTCGATGCGCTCGCCGTTTGCTGAGTACCAGATGAGGGCGGGGGTCTGCTGGCTGCTGAGCTTCTCAAAGAAGCGATTCAGAGTTGTGGGCATGGATGCGCCGGCGGGGGAGAGAGTAACCATGTGTTTCACTCTACCGCACCGGGGGTGGAGCGGTCAGGGAGAATGTGCGCGGTGCTAAAAGATGCAAAGGTAAAGTAAAAACGCCTAGGGTGCCCTAAAAACCTAATGGTTCAAAATATTTGACAGTCCTAAAGCCTCATTTTGGTAATGTGGCATAAAAATAAGTTGGAAATGTAAATGCTTCGCAATGCCTCGGAAAAATATTCAGAAACTGCATAGTGAAAAGATAAGTTTTTCTTATCTAATTATTAGATTCTTTCCCTGAGCTCGAGATGGGATGGGTGGGATGGTTGCCGTAAGCCCTTATATTTGCAGTCAGGATGCGAATTTTGCAGGCGGTGGAAAATAGCCCTGGAGAAGGGGAAACTTAAGGTGCTCCTTAGGTGTGAGTGAGGGCAAGTGGTGCGTGCGAAAATATATAAAGGTCAAATTTACATTAAATATGACGCCCCTAACACATACATCTAAATATTGTTTAAGTCTAGTTTGACGAAACGGCGTGTCGCACGTCTAATAGATATATAAGCGTGTTTGCTCTGGAAGGGACCGTAGAGGCCAAAGCAAACCATGCCACACCATACACACTAAGATTCCGTCCACGACGGATCCGCAGACTCATTAAACTCACAATGAGAACACGGAAGGAAAACCCATGGGCTCCTACATTGCATCGGACCGCTCCATCGCGGCCGCGCGCGCATCAGGCGCTCAGCACCGTAGCATGAATCCCACTCAATCTCTCGAAAAAGCCGCCGACGCCTTTCTCTCAGACGCTGAACGAAACATGCCTGCCTGCACCGACGTATGGACCGCAGCGGCAGGACTCTACGGAACCGAAGGCGAAGACGGAGAACTCGCCTGGCAAGCTGAAGCACTCTGCGCCCAGACCGATCCCGAAGCCTTCTTCCCCGAGAAGGGTGGCTCCACCCGGGACGCCAAAAGGGTATGCGGTGTATGCCCCGTGCGCGAAGAATGTCTACAATATGCAATGGACAATGACGAGCGCTTCGGAATCTGGGGCGGCCTGTCAGAACGTGAACGCCGCCGACTGCGTAAGCAGGCGAACTAAGCCAGGAAGGTACCACCCACATGCAGACCGCACGACTGTGCTCCCGCCAGACCTGCCAGCGAGAGGCGACTGTTACTCTCCAGTACTCCTACGCAGACTCCACGGCCATCATTGGCGCTCTCTCTGAATTTCGTGAGCCCCACGCCTACGACCTCTGCGATGATCACGCTGCACGGCTGACGGCACCGCAGGGTTGGCGAGTGGTCTACAAGGTACCCGTCCAGGGTTCGGACACCACCGAATCCTAGAATTCGAACCCAAGAATTTAAACACCCGAATGCAAAGAACCTTCCGTGAATTCATGCGGAAGGTTCTTTGCGTATGAGAAACTGGCAGATAGTACAGACACCCGCAACTCACTCAAACACCATTCACTCGAAAAGAACGCGAGATCCATGAGCAAAGAAACACACCGAGGAATGTGGGGCGCACTGCGCCCGGCCATCCGTCGAAATAGCGCCGAAGAACTCCTCAAAGCTCGCCGAGCAGAGACCGTGACCAGCGAACCGGCACCGCACACCGGAGCCTTCGGACGCATCGTAGCAGACGTACCCACCGTCGCCGAAGAACCCGACCTGCCTACCGGTTCCGTACCCGTTGTCCCCGCACGTAGCAAACTCCGCGAACAGGGCGTCGGCACCCGCGTACGCACCCGCACCAACGTCTCCACCGGCTTCGTGCCCCTCGTGCGCGATTCGCAGAGCACCCCCAAAAACCCGACGCTCAGCGACCTCAACCGCGAAACCATGCAGAGGGCAGCCGAAGCAGAAGCAGCTGCAGCAGCAGAAGCCGAAAATGCGGCTGAAGCAGAAACCGTCGCTACCGCGGAGGCGGCAAGCGCCTCCACCGCCGGACGCAAGTACCGCACCGAAACCACCCGCACCGGTCACACCCACGCGGTCGCGGACCCCAACGCACCGCTATCTTCCCTGGCTGCCTCGCCCGAAGCTGCAGAACGCGCCGCAGCCCGCGAAGACGCCGTGGAAGACACCCCGCGCTTCCTCAAGCTCCGCGCAACCCTCATCGCGCTCACCGTACCGCTGACCGTACTCATGATCGCAATCCGCGCTGTAGCCTCCGCGCCCTTCCTCTGGCTCGAATACCACCGCCCCGGATTCCCCGAAGACAGCTACGGCTACTACCTCGTCGAGAGGATGCGCCTGGGCTCCTACGGCGTGGACTACATCAACAACTTCGCGCCGCGCGAATACCTCGCCCGAGTCACCACCGGTGCCGACAACACCCTCGCCTTCACAGAAGCAGAAGTGAACCACATGCACGACGTGAAATGGGTACTGCTCATCGCCACCGTAGCCGTTGCCGCACTCTTCCTGCTGACGCTCTTTAGCAGCATCTCCCTGCGCGAGCGCGCCCCCGGCACCATCCGCCGTAGCCTCTTTGCCGGCGCATGGATTACCCTGGGACTCATTGCGGTGCTCGGTGTCGTGGGCGTCTTCGGTTGGGAATGGCTGTTCACTACCTTCCACCAGGTGTTCTTCCCGCAGGGCAACTGGGAATTCTCCGTACGAAGCTCCCTGATTCGCCTCTACCCGCCGCAATTCTGGATTGACGCGGCAATCGCCGTAGCGGTCCTCGTAGCAGCGCAGATTACGCTCCTGCTCGTGACCACCTGGCCCACCAAATACCGCAAGCTCAAGGCAGAACGCCGCCGCCAGGAACGCCAGGAACTGCGCGTCAAGCTCGCCTCCGCACGAGTCGGCGACAACTAAAATCATCAGCCACTTCACCGTGCAAACCAGCGCGGAAAGGGTGCAACAAAGGGGGCTGGGCTCTACCACACGGTAGAACCCAGCCCCCTTCGCTATACCCAAGCTCGTATCGCTCGAGCCCTAAATCCAGGACTTAAACCACATGTGCGAATACCACTGCTCATACGGAATCACCTGAGCAGTCCACAGCGGCATAAAGTACGCACTCAACATGAGCACACCCACCAGGTAAATCGCCACCAGCGTCACGCCCAAACGGGCACGCAACACCGAACCGCGAGCACCCGACAGCGCCAGACCCAAAACACCCGCCAACAGCAGGATCAGGAACGGCTCAAAGGACAGCGCGTAGAAGTAGAACATCGTGCGGGTCGGGTACATAAACCACGGGAAATAGCCCGCACCGAACACAACCAGCAGCGCACCAAAACGCCAATCACGCTTCAACAGCAGGACCAGAAGCGCCACAATAATCGCCGGAATAAACGCCCACCAAATCGCCGGGTTACCGATATTCAAAATAGCCTCGGAACAGGACTTCACGGTACAACCCGAAGAACCCAGCTTCGGCGACTCATAGTAGTACGAGGTCGGGCGACCCAAAACCAGCCACTGCCACGCCTGCGAAGCATACGTATGCGGGCTACTCAAACCAGAATGGAACTTAAACGCCGACACATGGTACTCCCACAGGGAACGCAGATCCTCAGGAAGCCACATGACACCCTTGCCCGGGTTCTCAACAGCCCAACGGCGGAAATACGCATTCGACGACTGGAACCAGCCTGCCCAGGTGCTCAAATACACCAGCAGACCCACACCAATCATCTGGAAGAACGCGGGGATGCCGTCACGCACCAGCGCCGTCAAACCCCACTTGTCCAGGCCCACAATACGGCGAGCATTAATATCCCAGAACACCGTCAGCAGACCCATCGCCGCAACGAAGAACAGCGAATTCCACTTCACACCCACCGCGGCACCGGCACACACACCGGCAGCGAAACGCCACAGGCGCAGACCCATGCTCGGGCCCCACGGCATCGGCGGAAGCACACCGCTATTCTGGCGTGCCGCCTCCGCAATATTGCGCGCCAACACGCGCCGCGCCTGAATACGGTCAAGCACCAGACACACAAAAGTCGCGAGAATCCAGAACATCTGGAAAATATCCAGCAGAGCCAAACGAGACTCCACCAGCATCAGACCATCCACAGCAGCCAGCAACGCCGCAATAGTCGCCACCGTCATCGAACGGAACAGCAACCAGCCAACATAGGCAATCAACGCCACCGACAGGGTGCCAATCACCGCAGCAGAAACACGCCAACCAAAGGGATTATTATCACCAAAAATCGCCATGCCCGCGGCAATCATCCACTTACCCAACGGTGGATGCACCACATATTCCGGCGAATCCGTCAACAGACCCGACGGGTGACCGGCAGCAAAGGAAGCATTAGCGTCCTTCGACCAGCTCAACTCATAGCCATAATGCACATACGAGTAGGCGTCCTTGGCGTAGTACGTCTCATCAAAAACAATGGCATTCGGATGCGCCAAATTATAAAAACGCAGAATACCGGCAACCAGCACAATCAATGCAGGCACCAACCAACCCCAACGCGGGGCACGAATATAGGCAACAGCGAGCGCATCCAGCAGAGAATCGAGGCCGTAACGACCGCGTTCAGACGAAGAACGGGTCAAATCGGCCGGACCAACCGGAGCGGCAGATGCGGGAGAAAGTAGCTTAGGTATCTTCACCCCATCAATCCTAAAGGGTCAGAACGCACGATGCACCATTTCAGCCCGTGAACGGCTTATATGAAGCACCCTGAACCTGCGCCTGAGGCAGCGCCCCGCCCGGCAAGATCACCCGGCGCCGGACAGAGCGCGGGCGTTACACTTAGTGGGTACACGAAGACCAGACACAGACACGAGGCCTGCCATGACCGCACCCGCAGAATACACCGAAGAGATCGTCGACCCCGCAGAAACGGTCGAGGCGCCCGATACCGCTGTCACCTCCGAAGAAGACGGCGTACTCATCCTCGGCGGCACCCCCATCGGCAACCTCGCTGACGCCTCCGACCGACTGCGCTCAGCCCTCGCCACCGCAGACCTCATCGCCGTTGAAGACACCCGCAAGCTACGAACCCTCGCCTCCGGGCTTGGCGTGCGCACCCGCGGCCGCGTCATCGTCAACCACGACCACAACGAAGCTGAACGTAGCGCAACCATCGTGCAGGCGGTGCAGGAAGGTCAGCGCGTGCTGTTGCTCTCGGATGCGGGCATGCCCACCATCTCCGACCCCGGCTACGTTGCCGCCGCAGCCGTCGCGGAAGCCGACCTGCCCGTCACCGTGGTGCCCGGCCCCTCCGCTGCACTGACCGCGCTCGCGCTCTCGGGTCTGCCCACCGGACGATTTACCTTTGAGGGTTTCCTCGCCCGCAAGGGCTCCGAGCGTTCGCGCCGCCTCGCCTCGCTGGCGGGAGAGGAGCGCACCATGATTTTCTACGAATCCCCGCACCGCACCGCCGCAACCCTGGCAGACTTCGTGCAGATCTTCGGCGCTGACCGCCGCGGAACGGTCAGCCGTGAGCTAACTAAGCTTCACGAAGAGGTTCGACGCGGTACCCTGGCTGAGCTTGCCGAATGGGCTGAGTCTGAACGCGTCCGAGGCGAAATCGTCATTATTGTTGAGGGCGCGCAGGCCCCCGAAACTCCCGAAGCGCAGGACGTCGTGCAGCTGGTTCTCGACCGTGTAGCGGGCGGCGAGCGCCTCAAGAGCGCCTGCGCCGCGGTCGCTGCCGAGACCGGCACCTCCAAGCGTGACCTGTACGAGGCAGCCCTGGCTGCCCGCTCCGAATAACCCAAAACACCCGCAGTTTTACCCCGCAGTTTTATCCCGAGGATTTATCAATGTGTCAGAGCCACCCCGGTCCTGAAATCACCCAGGAGTACCTGAACTCCCTCGCCGCCCTGGCGAACTACACCCTGCCCACCCCCGCGGCACTCCAGGCAACCGCCCTGCCTAACGGCTGGGAGCCGGTGCCCGGTGAAGTACCCGCACCCTATAAGGCGGAACTCTACACCGGCATCAGCGACGCCGAAGGCGGAGAGGGAACCCGCCGTCGCTCCACCACCGGCGAGAACGGTCGCAGCCGCAACCTGGTCTTCCCGCCCGCCCCCGAGCCGCTACCGTACCCGATTGTGGATAACCACACCCACATGGACCTGCTCGACGGCGAGGTAGAAATCAGTGCCCGCGATGCGCTCGATGCCGGTGAGAAGCTCGGCATCGGCGCCATCGTGCAGGTCGGATGCGATATCCCCTCCTCCCTCTACGCCGTGGCCGCCGCCCAGGCTGACGAGCGTGTGCTGGCCGCCGTCGCCATTCACCCGAACACCGCCCCCGAGCTGGCTGCAGCCGGACAGTTGGAGGCGGCGATCGCCACCCTCGACGAGCTTGCCACCGCCGACCGCGTGCGCGCCATCGGTGAGACCGGCCTGGACTACTTCCGCACCGGAGATGAGGGTAAGGAAGCACAGCACTACAGCTTCCGCGAGCACATCCGTCTGGCAAAGAAGCATAACCTGGCGCTGCAGATTCACGACCGTGACGCGCACGAGGACGTTGTGCGAATCCTGGATGAAGAGGGTGCGCCGGAACGTACCGTGTTCCACTGCTACTCGGGTGGGCCCGAGCTGGCCACAATCTGTAACGAGCGCGGCTGGTACATGAGCTTTTCGGGTACGGTTACCTTCAAGAACTCGAAGGGTATTCAGGAATCGCTGGCGATGGCTCGTCCCGAGTTGATTCTGGCTGAGACGGATGCGCCGTTCTTGGCCCCGCATCCGTTCCGTGGCCGCCCGAATGCGTCTTATATGACAAATTACACAGTGCGTTTTATGGCGGCTCATCGCGGTGAGGAGCTGGAAGCACTATGTCGCCTCATCCGCGAAAATTCGGAGCGCGTGTATGGCCAGTGGTAGGCGCGTACAGCCTGTAGCGGATAGCTACTCTGGGCGGCTTCGCGGTGCGTGTCTGCGTGCTAGACTGTAGCGACTACAAATAACTCACTCAAACAGCTATGCCATGATTTGGTTTGCAGTATTTAGGTGCGTATAGTGCCTCAATAATTGGTGCTGCGAACATCCCGACAAGAGTTTATGTATAGCACCCCATGGCTGGTGTTTTAGGAGGATACTATGGCAAAGATTCTGAAGTATGTTCTGGGACTGGATGGCGCGAATCGTTTTGAATCGTTCTATTCGGTTGGCATACCCGCGAAGGATTTCGTGCCTTATTCTGCGGTAGATAATCGCGACGATCACGTCACTGATGCACAATTCGATAGCAAGTTGTTCTTGACTCGTTACGGTAAAGAGCCGAGGCCTGCCGAAAAGGGTTGTGCTTTGAGCCACTACCACATGTGGAAGGACTTCCTCGCTTCAGATGCCGACTGGGCTTTGCTGGCAGAGGATGATGTCCTCATTTCCCCTGACCTGCAGCCTGTAGTGGAGAGGATTATCGAAAAGTATCCTCACGTGCAGATGGTTAACCTGGGCGATATCTACGCTTCTGAAGCTGGCAAGCTCAACCCGCAGGTTGATTATCCCCGTCTTTCGTTGCTTGCTCCTTTTGTGTACGGCAAGTACCGTATGGGTCGTGCCTATGGCTCAAAGCCTCTGTACGGTGCTGCCTTGTATCTTCTTTCGCGTTCTGGGGCTGAACGACTCGTAGAATGTTATGGCGAGACGGTTCCCGGCGTTGTCGCTGACGATTATTCTCTCTACCGAGAATGGGGAGTGGACGTATATTTGGTGCAGCCCGGCCTGTGCGGTTGGGAGGGCACCAGCCTCATTCAAACTTCTGGCGTTCGTCACTTGGAAAGTCTCAAGAGCACGCAGCATGGCACCGGTTTTATCGACCGGTTGCGCATCGCCTTGGCGCCGAAGAAGCGTATTGCGAACGCGAAGAACATCCTGGATGCCACTCTCGATGATGTGAAGCAGCGTCTAGGACGATAATCCAGAGATGGATTGGGGTACTACTATCGCATAAAAATGTATATGTGGGTCTTCTGCCCTGTCGTTTATCCCCTCTCTATTGTGTGTGTATATGGTAGGGAGAGGATTGTTTTTACTGTGCATCGGTACGACGCGTGCCGTACCGCGTTTTAACCTCCGGACACCTGAGATTAGCGCCTGGTGAATGATAGAATTCTTTCTACATTGCACAGTAGTGTGCGTATTTATCACACGCTCAATATTCAGACTTCATGCCATTAATGCACCGATTTTTAAGATTGACGAACCCATCTGTTGTGCAGGTGGCCTGATGTTCTGAAAGCTCGCCATTAACCGACGCAATCTTCTATTGCTTAGGTTTTCTGGATGAGCTATTGAAAGGAAAAAATATGGCAAAGATTCTGAAGTATGTTCTGGGTCTGGACGGCGCGAACCGTTTCGATTCGTTCTATTCTGTGGGTGCGCCGGCGCAGGGCTTTATCCGTTATTCTGCGGTGGATAACCGCGATAATCACGTCGCTGATGAAGAATTTGACGTTGAGTTTTTCCGTAGCCGTTGGCATCGTGACCCTAGCCCCGCGGAGAAGGGTTGCATGCTCAGCCATGTGAATATGTGGCGTGACTTTGTTGCGTCGGATGCTGATTGGGCGCTGATTGCCGAAGACGACATCCTTCTTTCTCCGGATGCTGAGGCGGTGGTGAACGCAATCATCACGAAGTACCCGCAGGTGCAGCTGGTGAACCTTAGCGATTCTTTTGCGAATGATGCCGGCAAGCTGAACCCGCAGGTGGAATACATCCGCCTGTCTCTGCTGTCTCCTTTTGTGCACGGTAAGTACCGTATGGGCAAGCCCTACGGTGGCTGGCCTCTGATTTGCACCGGCTTGTATTTGATTTCCCGTTCGGGTGCTGAGCTGTTGCTTAAGCAGTTTGAGGATAAGGTGCCGGGTACTGTGGCTGATGATTACAAGCTGTACCAGCAGTGGGGTGTGGATGTGCGTTTTGTGCAGCCGGGCCTGTGTGGCTGGGAGGGTAGTAGCGTCATCTTAGAGTCCGGTAAGCGTCATCTGGATAAGGTGAATAGCCTCCAGCACGGTACTGGTCCTCTGGATCGAGTGCGTATTGCGTTGGCTCCGAAGAAGCGTATTACGAACGCTAAGAACGCTCTGGAAGCCACTCTTGATGAGGTAAAGCAGCGTTTCTCGCGGTAATCTAAACTGTAACCTCCCCACCATCCACCTATGTGAAGGAACGCTGTGAACGATCTGCCCCTGCTCGGCCCTGCTGAGATTCGCGAGCTTGCCGAGATGCTCGGTATTCGTCCGACGAAGACTCTTGGGCAGAACTTTGTGATTGACCCCAATACGATTCGTCGTATTGTCAACGCGGCAGAGATTTCACCGGAGGAGACGGTGCTGGAGGTCGGCCCGGGCCTGGGTTCGTTGACCCT
This sequence comes from Rothia sp. HMSC064F07, assembly GCF_001837265.1. NCBI lineage: Bacteria > Bacillati > Actinomycetota > Actinomycetes > Micrococcales > Micrococcaceae > Rothia > Rothia sp. HMSC064F07. The sequence goes on from NZ_KV831921.1 coordinate 88,763, forward strand.
CGGGATCCTGGATGCTGCGAAGGATATGGTGGCGGTTGAGATTGACCCGCCGCTGGCGCAGCAGCTTCCGCACACGATTGAGAAGTTCCGCCCCGAGAAGGCAGGCGATATTGACGTGGTGCTCATGGACGCCCTGAAGGTCACCGAGCTGCCTCGCACTCCGGATGCTCTGGTGGCGAACCTGCCCTATAACGTGGCGGTTCCGGTGCTTCTGCACCTGTTTGCGCAGTTCCCGAGTATCCGTCACGCCCTGGTGATGGTTCAGGACGAGGTTGCCGACCGTCTTTCGGCCACCCCGGGTTCGAAGATCTACGGTGTGCCCTCGGTGAAGGCTAATTGGTATGCCGAGGTTTATAAGGCGGGCGTGATTGGCAAGAACGTGTTCTGGCCTGCACCGAAGATTAACTCGGGCCTGGTGGGTTTCCGTATGCGCGAGGAGCCTCTCTCGACCGTTGACCGTGACCTGGTGTTCACGATTGTGGACGCGGCCTTCGCTCAGCGCCGTAAGACTCTGCGCGCTGCGTTGAGCTCCTGGGCGGGCTCGGGTGCGCGTGCGGAGCAGATTTTGGTGGCTGCCGGTATCGCTCCGACGGAGCGCGGCGAGAAGCTGGATATTCACGGTTTTATCCGCATTGCGGAGGCTTCGCTGACTGTCCCGGCTGAGCCTGTAGCGGAGTAGCTTCTTCCCGCTCTAAATTTTTCACTGACGTTCTCACGCGAGTTCCCGCGCGAAAGGTGTATGTGCTGATGAGTACCGCCTCCCAGGTCGCTATTTCGGTTGATGCTCCCGGTAAGGTCAATCTGTACCTTGCCGTGGGGGATGTTCGTCCGGACGGCTACCACCCGTTGATTACGCTTTTTGCGGCGGTCTCTTTGATGGAGACCATCACGGTCTCTGAGGGGCAGGCATCGGGGCTGAGCTTGAGCATGGATATTGTGCCCGGCTCCCTGGTAGATCAGCAGATGCAGGCTGGCCAGTTCGATCCCGTCGACGTGCCGATGGACGAGCGGAACCTCGTATACCGTGCCGCCGAGCTGATTCTTGCCGAACACGGTATTTCTGGGCACGGCGTTGAATCCGCGCCGGCACTGCACCTGCATATTGCGAAGGCTGTGCCCGTGGCTGGCGGCATGGCGGGCGGCTCAGCGGATGCGGCGGCGGCTCTCATCGCCACGGACCGCTACCTGCACGCAACCGGCCGCACCGGCGCGCAACTGACCCAGACGGAATATGAACGTCTTGCCGCGCAGCTGGGCGCAGATATTCCCTTTAGCGTGCGTGCCGCGCTGGGCCAGACCCTCGCCCTGGGACAGGGGACAGGCACCGAGCTTCAGAACGTTGCTGCGCCTCGGGAGCCCCTGCACCTGGTGATTGTTGCCGCACAGTTTGGCCTCTCAACCCCCAGCGTGTTCAAGCAGCTGGACGCGGGCCGTGCCGCCGGTGAGTATCCCGCCTCCGGCGAGCTGATGGAACCCGTAGAGCTTCTGGAAACCCTGAATTCTTATGACGGTTCGGAGGCGGCGCTCGCCTCCTTGGCGCCGCTGCTACGTAACGACCTGCAGGCTCCGGCGCTTTCGTGCGCCCCGCAGCTGGCTGAAACCCTGGCCCTGCGCAATGACGGGGCAGCGCACGCATCTCTGGTGTCTGGCTCCGGTCCGACCGTGCTGCTACTGGCCTCTTCTCAAGCACGAGCAGAGGCTCTCGCTACCTCTCTTCGTGTTGAGGGCCACCACGCCGTAGCTGCCGAAGTTACTAGTGCGTAGCTCGTATATCTGTCACACTAGATAACGATTTATCACTCACTGACTTCTATTATTCTCTGGCGGAAAGGGAGAATCTTATGAAGGTTAAAAATATTGTTATCGCCCAGGACCGTTATAGCATTCTGGGTGGTATTAGTACCGTGAATAAGCTTCTGGGCCGTGCTTTTGAAGAAGCTGGGTACAACGTAAGTTATATGGCGCTCTTCGACAATACCGCCGGTCATCCGGACGCTCTTGAGCCGGATTTTGTGGTTAATTCGGGTCCTTTGGTGAATAAGACAACCCATAACCGACTGGTGTACAACAATCCCGGTCCTTTGGGAGCTGTATTGGCGGTTAAGAAGGGTTTTACGGTCCTGTGGGACTGCTATAACACTTTCCGGACCCGCCGTTACCTGCGGTCCTTCGGTAAAGATACTGTTGTTTTGACGTCTATGGCGAAGACAGCAGATTACATGGCGAAGTACGCTCAAGCCGATCAGAAAAAGGGAATTGGGTATATCCACGAGTTTCACAGTGGATATAACAGCGCCTATCGTCTGGACGAGGAAAAGACTCTCCGCAAGGTTGCTACGTCTTATGACTCGTTTGTAACGTTATCTGAGGGAGACGCTAAGCTCTTTGCTCAGTGGCTGAACCGCTCTGTGGACGCTGTTCCTAACCCGGTGGAACCTCTCTCAACAGAAGCTTGTGAGAAGGTACGTGAAATTGAGAAGAAGCCCATTATCCAATTTGTAGGACGATATGGACCTGAAAAAGGCCTGAATCGTATCCTCGAAAGTTTTGCTGCGTGTGCTGCTGATTTCCCTGAATGGGTATTGCGTATTAACGGTAACGGCTTGGAAGAGGAAATCCTCGCCGTTGAGAAGTACCTAGCTCAGCTTGATCCAGAAACCGCTCAGCGTGTTGAACTGGGGGGCGTGCTCAATGCAGAGGAAGTTATTGAGCATTTTGCTGAGAGTTCTCTAGCTGTTATGGCATCGGATTTCGAAGGTCTTCCCATGTCTTTCTTGGAAGCTATGCAGGTGGGTACTCCTCTGGTCTCCTATCCTTCTTCCAGCGCGCTTCAAGAGATGGTGCCTGAAATGGGGTATCTTGCGGAGGAGCCCAGCGTTGAAGCTCTGCAAGAGCAAATGCGTCTGGCGATGAGCGATGCTCAGTTGCGGGGTCAAAAGTCTGCGTTGTGTCGTGAAAAGTCTCGCACTTTCTCGCCCGAATATGTTGTTCGGCATTGGGAAAAGCTTTTCGAATCTATCCACCGTTAGTAGCCGCTGTAACGGAGAACTAAATATATGCGCAAATGCCGGTTCTAGATTCAATCTAGAACCGGCATTCCTTATATCAGTAGACCTTAGCCCAGCAATTCGGAGAGTTCGAGCCAGCGCATTTCTAGCTCGTCAATCTCATCCTGAAGTGCCTGCTGCTGCTCGCCGAGCGCCGCCAAACCGGCGTAGTCCGAGGCATTGTGCGCGCTCATCTGCTCGGAGAGCTTCTCCTGCTCTGTAGCGAGCTTGGCGAGACGGCGCTCAATCGCGCCGGATTCCTTCTGTGCTGCACGTTGCTCGGCACCGGAAACCTTCGGCCTGGCGGGCGCCTCCGCCTCCTGTGCCGAAGCCTTCTGCGTCGGAGCGGTGGAACGCGCCTGTGCGGAGCCTGCCGCCGAGCCGCCAGCACCGGCAGCAGAGAGCGCCAGGTATTCGTCCACACCACCGGGTAGGTGACGGAACGAGCCATCAATCACCGCGTACTGCTGATCTGTTACGCGCTCCATAAGGTAACGGTCGTGGCTGACCACCAGCAGGGTGCCGGGCCAGGTGTCCAGTAGATCCTCCATGGCTGCGAGCATGTCGGTGTCCAGGTCGTTGGACGGCTCGTCGAGAATCAGCACGTTCGGTTCATCCAGCAGAATCAGCATGAGTTGCAGGCGACGCTTCTGACCACCCGAAAGGTCCTTGACCGGGGTAGACAGCTGCGCGCTCGTAAAGCCCAGACGCTCCAGCATCTGCGAGGGGGACAGCTCCTTACCATCGGCAATGTAGCTACGCTTCTTGCGGCCAATCACATCCGAGACGCGGTCGTTAGCAACCTCGTTGAGCTCATCGAGCTGCTGGGTCAGGGTCGCAATCTTCACAGTCTTACCGTGCTTGACGCGGCCCTCGGTCGGCTTAAGATCACCGGTCACCAGAGAGAGCAGAGTGGACTTACCCGCGCCGTTCACGCCCAGGATTCCGGTGCGCTCGCCGGGGGCAATACGCCAGGTGACCTTCTTCAGCACGGGACGCTTGCCGCCGGGCATCGAGGGGTCGTCGTAGACGACGGAAACATTTTCGAGGTCGACCACGTCCTTGCCGAGGCGGGAGACTGCCATCTTCTTCAGCTCCACGGTGTCACGCACCGGCGGGACGTCCGCAATGAGGGCGTTGGCGGCATCAATGCGGAACTTCGGCTTGGAGGTACGCGCGGGCGCACCGCGGCGCAGCCAAGCGAGCTCCTTGCGCATCAGGTTCTGACGCTTTGCCTCCGCTGCGGCTGCCTGACGGTCACGCTCCACACGCTGCAGGATGTACGCCGCGTAGCCGCCCTCGAAGGGCTCGACGATGCGGTCGTGCACTTCCCAGGTGTCGGTACAGATTTCGTCGAGGAACCAGCGGTCGTGGGTGACGACCATGAGTCCGCCAGCATTCTTGGACCAGCGGGACTTCAGGTGGTTAGCGAGCCAGGTGATGGCTTCAACGTCCAGGTGGTTGGTGGGCTCGTCGAGCATCAGCACGTCCCACTCCTGCGCGAGCAGGGAGGCGAGCGCTACGCGTCGGCGCTGCCCACCGGAGAGCGAAGAGACGGGGGCATCCCAGGGCAGATCGGAAACCAGGCCCGAGATGACGTCGCGGATACGGGGTTGCGAGGCCCACTCGTACTCGGGGGTGTCGCCCACAATCGCGTAGCCAACCGTGTGGTCGTCGTCAAGAACATCGGACTGGTCAAGGTAGCCGATGCGGGTGCCGCCGCGCACGGTGACGCGGCCGGAGTCCGGTTCGAGCCGGCCGGCAAGGATCTTCATGAGGGTGGACTTGCCGTCGCCGTTGCGACCGACAATGCCGATGCGGTCGCCTTCGTTCAGACCGACCGTGATGCCCTCAAAGATGGTTCGGGTAGGGAATTCGAGGTGCAGCGATTCGCCGCCAAGTAGATGTGCCACGCCTTCTAGGGTACAGGGTGAGCCTTCAGTTCAAGTAGCGCTCCAAGCTTTGATGAGGGGGTACTTGGCGGTGCTGAGAAAAGCTGTGGGGATTGCGGGGTGCGCGGCTAAGTTGAGCACAGATATTTGATAAACTGAGGAAAGCATTTCCTGCATTGCGCTGTTCTGTGCCCAAAATGGCGGTCAATGACAATGGGGGCCCGTAGCTGGGAACTCATATGAATGTATGGATAATCCGCCATGGTGTAATGGCAGCACAGCGGCCTTTGGAGCCGTTTGTCTAGGTTCGAGTCCTAGTGGCGGAGCGTAAGCACTCAACGGCACCGTTGATAGAGAGTTGGCGGTCCGCGCTCACTCCTCACTCTTACAACCTCGTCTAAGGAGTCTTCCCAGTGAACACTGAACTGGCACCCTCTGCAGTGATCGTTCTCGCCGCAGGCGCTGGTACGCGCATGAAGTCCGCGACCCCCAAGGTCATGCACGGCATTGGTGGTCGTTCCATGGTTGAGCACGCTGTCGCTGCTGCACGCGACCTGAGCCCTGAGCGCCTCGCTGTTGTGGTACGTCACCAGCGCGATAAGGTTGCTGAGCATGTGCTTGCGTTTGACCCTGAGGTAACCATCGTTGATCAGGATGAGATTCCGGGTACCGGCCGCGCTGTTGAGGTCGGTCTGAACGCTCTGGATGCGCAGGCACCCGTCTCCGGCACCGTCCTGGTGACCTACGGCGATGTTCCTCTGCTGCGCCCCGAGACTCTGCGCGAACTGATTGCCTTCCACGAGGAAGACAAGAACTCCGTAACCGTCCTGACCACCCACATTGATGAGCCCGGCGCCTACGGTCGTATTGTCCGTAACCAGGCTGGCGAAGTGACCGCTATTGTTGAGGCGAAGGACGCTTCCCCCGAAGAGCTCGAAATTACCGAGATTAACTCCGGTATTTACGCTTTTGACGCCGCTGTTCTGCGTGAGGCACTGCTCGAGGTGACCACCAACAACGCACAGGGCGAGAAGTACATTACCGACGTTCTGTCCATTGCTCGTTCGAAGGGCCACCGCACCTCCGCTCTGGCTATTGAGGACCGCTGGGAGGTTGAAGGCGCTAACGACCGCGTGCAGCTGGCTCAGCTGGGCCGTATGCTCAACAACCGTATCCTTGAGGCACACATGCGCAACGGCGTGACCATCGTTGATCCGCAGAACACCTGGATTGACGTTACCGTCACCATTGAGAACGATGTGACCCTGCTGCCCGGCGTGCAACTGCATGGCTCCACCACCGTTGCTACCGGTGCCACCATTGGCCCGGACACCACCCTGACCGATATGACCGTTGAGGCTGACGCTACTGTCATCCGCGCTCACGGTTTCGGTGCTGTCATCGGCGAAGGTGCAACTGTTGGACCCTTCGCATACCTGCGCCCCGGTACCACCCTGGGCAAGGGCGCTAAGCTTGGCACTTTCTGCGAGGCTAAGAACTCGCAGATTGGTGATGGTGCCAAGGTCCCGCACCTGTCCTACGTTGGTGACGCCACCATCGGTGAAGGCGCAAACATTGGTGCAGGCTCTATTTTTGCGAACTATAACGGTCTGGTGAAGAACCGCTCCGTTATTGGAGCACATGCCCGCATGGGATCCGCGGGTATTTACGTCGCACCTGTTACCGTTGGTGACGGTGCCTACTCTGGCGCGGGCGCGCTCATCCGTAAGGATGTTCCTGCGGGCGCCCTCGCCTACTCTGAGACTTCCCAGCGCACTATCGAAGGCTGGGTCCTGAAGAACCGTGCTGGTACCGAACCCGCCGAAGCCGCCAAGGCTGCCGGCGCGCAGGAACCGGCAGAATCTTAATTCGAGGAAAGAACAACACCATGAGTAGCGAGATTACCAACCCCGGTGAGCGCAAGCTTGTAGTGGTCTCCGGTCGAGCACACCCCAAGCTTGCCGAGGAGATTGCACAGGCCCTTGATCACGACCTGCTGCCCACCTCCGCATACACCTTCGCCAATGGCGAGACCTACGTCCGTTTTGAGGAGTCGGTGCGCGGTGCGGACGCTTTCGTGATTCAGTCGCACCCGGCACCCATCAACGAATGGCTCATGGAGCAGCTCATTATGATTGATGCACTCAAGCGTGCATCTGCTCGCTCTATTACCGTGGTGTCTCCTTTCTACCCCTATGCTCGTCAGGACAAGAAGCACAAGGGTCGTGAGCCTATTTCGGCACGTCTGATTTCGGACCTGTACAAGACTGCAGGTGCTGACCGCCTGATGTGCGTGGATCTGCACACTTCGCAGATTCAGGGCTTCTTCGACGGCCCGCTGGATCACCTCTTCGCGATTCCGGTTCTGGCTAAGCACATCCGCGAGCGCGTGGAAGACTTGTCCAACGTGACCGTTGTGTCCCCGGATACCGGTCGTGTCCGAGTGGCTGAGCACTGGGCTGATCTGCTGGACGGCGCACCCCTGGCGTTCGTGCACAAGACCCGCGACATTAACGTCCCCAACCATGCTGTTTCTAAGACTGTTGTGGGTGACATCGAGGGTCGTACCTGTGTGCTGATTGACGACATGATTGACACCGGCGGCACCATTGCTGGCGCTGTGAAGGTCCTCATGGACAAGGGTGCAAAGGAAGTTATTATCGCAGCTACCCACCCGGTTCTGTCCGATCCGGCTGCTGAGCGTCTGTCTCAGTGCGGTGCTGTGGAGGTCATCGTGACTAACACCCTGCCCGTGCCGGAAGAGAAGCAGTTCGATAACCTGACTATTCTCTCCATTGCTCCGTTGATTGCTCGCGCTATCCGTGAGGTCTTCGACGAGGGCTCTGTGACCGAGATTTTCGATCACTAAGTTTTCTCAGAGCATGTAGAAAGTCCCCCGCTGACCGTTAGGTCGGTGGGGGACTTTCTTGTGCTGAGACTAAAGCTAACCCGGCAGGAGTAGATATCTGTTCCTGCCGGGTTAGTGCTGTATTTAGCGTCGTATGCTTAGCGGTGTGCCTGTGCGAGCCAGGGCAGAATCACACGCAGGGACTGCTCCACCTCATCCACTGCAACCTTCGCTGCTGCGGGGCCACGGCGGTAGGGGTCTTCCAACCTGTCGATATCGAGTGGGCGGGTACCGTAGGAGTAGAGGTAGGAAAGCGGCTCGGCGCGGCGTGCATCCTCGCGAATGCGAGCAGCCTGCTTGAGCAGCTTGATCTTGGAGTGGTGCTGGGGCCACTCGCGCACAATCCAATCAGCGTGTACCTTCTCGGCTACCAGGATGATGGTGGCGTTCTCGATAATCTGCTCGTTGATCTGGCGGGATGCGAAGCCCTCCGGATTGTAACCTCGTTCGATGAGCTCGTTAGCTACGTGTTCGTAGACGCCGTGACCGACGAGGGCACCGGTGCCTGCGCTGGAGAAGATCCACTTGTCTTCCAGCCCGTATTCTGCGGCAAGGTGCTTGGAGATGACCTCACCAGATGCGCTGCGGGCAATATTGCCGGTGCAGACGAAGACAGCTTCGAAGGGGCCGTCGCCGCTCGTACTGCCGGTACGGTTGAGGGTTTTGGGGGAGAGCTTGAACAGCGGGGTGCGCTCGCCTCGGGAGTCAGTAGCGGGGGAGGACTGTACGTTTCCTGCGCTCTGGTTGTTGGCTTCTTCGGGGTCGGCGAGCTCTTCGGCATCGATCGTGGGCGCGTTGTGGTGGCCGACGCGGATGATGCTGGGGCCGGTGGTCTTACCGTCTACGTCGAGGATGTCGCCGGGGGTGGCCTCGATGTCGGTGTGGATGAGGGGCTGCGCGGAGACGGTTGCGGTACCGTCGGCGCTGAGCTCTTCTTCAGGCGTGACTTCCTGGCTGGCTACCTCGGTGGGGGAACGGACTTCGTAGTCTTGGATGGCTTCGCGGAGCGAACCGTCGGGGGTGATGGTACGGCTGGCTACCCCGCGGCGGTTCTTGCCCGCCAGTTCGGGGTTGCTCTTAATGAGGGAACGGACTCCGTCGGCAATATTTGCGGAGGAAGAAGCGGGGGTTGCCGGGTGCTCCTCGGCGGTTTCTGCCGAGTTGGTTTTGTCCTCGGAGGACCCCCACGCGTACTTGTCCTTGAGGGACTTAATGTTGAAGATGCCCATCAAAAAGCCTTTTCTAATTGACGTACCCAACAGTGAACAGGGAAGCCGGAAGTGCTGGGTTGGTTGAATGAATAGTATCTATCATACCGAGTTACTTGCACCTTCAACGGTTCCTTTTCCTGTGTGTGGCGAATGCCCTACAGGTGTACGTAAAGTTGACATCTCTCCCAGTTTTTCCACGAAAGATGACCTAAAGTACAGAAAACCCTCTAAAGCTGAGGAAAGCCTGCGTGCTAAAATTATGCCTAGCATCTGCTCATCACTCCTTAAACTCATAGGCCCGCCTGTATCTTGTGGGCGGGTCGAGAAAGGCATCATGAACCTTCTCGCAACAAAAACTTCGGTTCTATCCGCATACCCTAGATCGGCTTTTTCTCAAAAGATGCTGAGATTTAACGGGCTTCTTTATAACCTGTTACATTTCTCTTCTCCAAACGACGGCAGTAAGGGAGGCACGGAGAGCGTATCTCCCTATGGCGGGTAGCAGAGTTTAAACAGACTTACGACACCAGAAACGATGTTTATGGTGCAGAATGTTATATTTTGAGATATTTATTTCAAGCTTGTTTATTTTTGAAAGCATTGCATCGCATCTAATGGTAAAATTTGGATTCAAATCCGGAGTTTATCACAGATACTGTAATTGTTTTTCTCATGCTCAAGTTATTTGTTCTATTGCGGATGGTTATCTGCAGAAGGTACAGGTTTTATCGTGAAGAGTATGTACTCTAAGATCCGACTTTTCTTCCCTGGTAAGAAATTTAGGCTCCTTATCGTCAATGTCATTGGTCTTTTCCTTGTGTCGCTATTCGAGATGCTTGGTGTTGCGCTGGTGCTTCCCCTGGTAAACCTTGCTATGGGAGCCCCGCGTGAGGGTGTCATTTTGGAAGTTTCTAATTTCTTTGGCAGTCCGGACACACCGACCTTGATTATCATCTTTGGTTTGACTCTTGTTACAGCGTTTGTCCTTAAAGGTGTTTTTTCGCTTGTGGTCCGTCGCTGGAGTCTTAGTTTTCTTGCCACCCAGCAGAGTGCGGTATCTGTAGCTCTCTTGAACAGGTATACTCGTGAGCCTTACTTGGATCACCGCAAGCGTGGTGCAGCCCCAATTTATAACGCGGTGAACGACGTCACTGCCCAGACATATGGAGCGTTTGTTGGTGGAGTATTAGGATTTATCGGTGAATTGCTGTCGATTCTAATGCTTATGGTTATGTTGCTGGTTATTATGCCTGTGCCGGCGTTATTGGCGATGGTTTATTTTGGCTTGACGTCCTTCGTCCTGCAGAGTGTTCTTAAGCGTAAGAACCGTGAGCAGGGTGTTATTGTCCTGAATGCGACTAAAGGCGCATGGTCTGCGATGATTGAGTCGGTAGATAGCTTCCGTGAGATTCGTCTGTATGACGCGACTGATCGTTACATGTATCGTTACCAGGAAAAGCGTCTGGATGCGGTAAGTGCTTCTATGCGTAGTGCTTTCCTGTCCGAATTTCCGAAGTACACCCTTGAAATTATTTTTATCTTGGGTATTGCGGGTCTTCTTGCGTTTATGAGCGCAACTCAGGGTGCAGATAGCACTGGGTATCTGCTTCTCTTCGCGGGTGCTTGTATCCGAATCCTGCCGAACTACACTCGCATGGTGGCATCCCTTGGCAACATTCGTGCAGGTGAACATGCCAGCGACGAACTTGTGAAGGAGATTGAGCAGCTCACGCCTGAAGCCCGAATGTTTAACCTAGCTTCCAAGCCTGTTGTTCCGGATGATTACGAGTACATCAATAAAACGATTGAACCGATTAACATTCAGGTTGATAATTTGAGCTTCCAGTACCCTGATGGCGATAAGCCGGTTCTTAACAATATTATGCTGGATGTCCCGATGGGATCCTCAATTGCCTTCGTGGGTGGCTCTGGGTCGGGCAAGACGACTCTAATTGACCTAATCTTGGGCCTCTTTGCTCCGACTAATGGACAGGTACTGAAGAATGGTGAGTCGATTCAAAAGGATTTGCGTTCTTGGCATCAGCGTATCGGTTATGTGCCTCAGGATGTTTTTATCGCAGACTGTACTGTAACTGAAGCAGTTGCTTTTGGCCTTGAGCCACATGAGATTGATGTGGAGCGTGTTAAGTACTGCCTTGAAGTTGCTGCGCTGACTGAGGTAGTAGAGTCCTTGGAAAATGGCCTGGACACTAAACTGGGGTACAACGCGACCCGTCTTTCGGGCGGCCAGAAGCAGCGTATGGGCATTGCCCGTGCCCTGTACCGTAACCCGAGCGTGTTGATTTTGGACGAAGCGACCAGTGCATTGGACAACGAGACTGAGCACAAGATTACGAAGACCATTGAGCGAATCTCGAAGGATATCACTGTAATTATTGTCGCTCACCGTCTATCGACAGTTCGCAATGTTGATCAGCTGGTTTATCTCTCCAATGGCCGAATTGCTAATCAAGGCACCTTCGCTGAGGTGCAGCGAGCAAACGCAGAGTTCGCTAACCTGGTGAAGCTGGGCCAGTTGCCGGACTAGTCTCATAGGTCGCGTATCTAAATTAGAGGGGCTCTCGTCATGAACGAGAGCCCCTTCTTTTATTACAACATGTTATTGTATTTTTACCGTCTGGAAAGATCTGTGTTAAATACCTGTACTCGTCTTCTCTTTGAGCAAATGAACGATTTCTTTAAACTCTTGAGGCAAAGAGCCAATAGGTGTAAGAGGGCCGGTTGGATGCCAAGTGATAGTTTCATTGTCAACCTCGCCGTGTAAAAGTGCTTCCCAAAGGGGGGTAGCACTTTCAACGGTTATATCACCATTACGTCTCCAATGGTAGCCCATATCTTCAGGCAGATCGGTGGCTTCCAACGCCTTAGCCCCTTGATGTAGCTTGCGAGCAAATTGTTCCTTTGAACGCCAGGGGTAGTGGATAATAGCAACTTCATTAAGTTTCTGCTTACCCGGCGCAATGACCTCATGGTTGCCCATTTTGATAACTGCATTTTCCCAGCGCGAGAAACACACTTTCAGGTCCCAGTGGGGAGTCGGATCAATCCTGAGAGTAGGTCCTTCAATACTGGGAAAAACGTTGTATAGCTTCGTCAGCTCGATAGTGTGACTCTTTTGCGAGCGTAGGACTTCCGATAGCGGAGCCGAAACACCATACCAAAATTCATCAGCGTCGAAAGGGATAATCCATTCAGCGCCCGCTTCCATCACCCGGTCAGCAAGCCAAGTCATTTTCTCTGATTGGTAGTAGGCTAGTTCACGGTCCTGAATAACGTGCACGGGTAGAATCTTGCTGAGTTCGAGCAGTATCTCATAGGTCCCGTCTGAAGAGCCATTATCAGCTGCTAAGATATGGTCCACACCTTGACCGAGTAGATGTCGGATTGTCTGCTCGACGATATCTGCTTCGTTCTTCACCATGGTTATGCCCCAGATAAAGGGGCCGGAGGGGAGAACCGTGTGGGTAAATGTTTTGTTAAGCGAAGCGTAACGTTCTTTAAACTCAGCACTCTCACGAAGTGCAATGGCTTCGCGTTTATTATCATGATTTATCTTTAGCAGGAAAAGCTGGTGCTTGAGGGATTTAAGAATGTTAATCACAGCTACTCACCCGTAATCCAGTTTTTACCTTCGGGGTGATGCACAGCAACCCAATGAGTGCGGTGCATCTTTGGGCGGCGCTGATAGATATGGGCATCTTTAGGAAGAAGTTGATGAATATCAGGGGAAAAGACAATCTTCTGAGTCAACAACTCACCGATGTAAGCACCCCAATAGCCGAAGGTCGTATTAGTTAGAATTAGGTAAGGTGCGCTGGCCACAAGCGCCAGGTCATCGAACATGCCGGAACCCTGCTTTTCGAAAATGCATGGCGCAACCGAATTTAGATGTGAGAGATTTTCCTCACACCACTGAAGATCGTCCGATACAAAAATAATCTTTGAAGGAGTAACGGTCTCCTGAAGCTTCTTCAGCGCTTCCTCCACATAGGTCACCGTATCAATTCCGAAAATCTCATTAATTTGAGGCACAGAATAGTAATCGCCACGGCGAATGTTAATAACGAGAGAACTTTCATCCACTACGTTCTGCATTCTTGCAAGGCGCTTGCTAAAGGATTCTGAAGAAAGAAGGTATTCGCGAATAAAAAAGTGCAAATCTTCTTCGCTGATATCCTTTTCAATATCCGTCGGGAAGTAGCCGCTACGGCGGGTAAAGAACTTGTACTCTGACGAGGGAGCCGTAATGGAGGCAAGCTTCGGGAACTCCTCGGTCCATGCCTCCATTCCGGGACCATAGAGCAAAGATGCTTTGTCGGTACCGTGATGGCGCAGAGTAGCGGCGCGGGCCCATAGATACAGCCAATTACCTCCCCGGGAGATAGGGTAGGAAAGGAGAATAAATTTTTCGCCACGACGCAGAAGGTTAATATATTTCGCCAGATACTTATGGTGAATAGAATTGTAAGCCGCATTGACAGCACGTTTGAAAGTGGGTTGCTGAACAGTGTATACAGCAACCCTTTCTGATTCATTGATGGTTTGGATATCAGAATCCACGAGAAAGTCCCCTTTCGGATGTATGAGATAGCGAGTTGATAGTGGGTGAGTATTTGTCGACTGCATAGGTAAATGAAAAGTGCAGCTGAAAAAGTAGTGAAGTTGTATAATCCTAGAGACGATAGTGCCCACAGTTACGGTGGTTTCTATCATCCCTCTCACTCAAGAAAGATTGTAATACATGACCTTCCATCCCCGCGTATCTGCGGTTATTCCTTTCTACGGCGAGCCGGAGCCGGTTCTTGCCATTATTGACACTCTGCGTGCTCAGCAGGGTATTGACCCCGCCGATATTGAAATCGTCGTCTCGGATGACGTTTCGCCCACCCCCTTCCCCGAGGTTGAGGGTGTGACCGTGGTTCGCCGCCCTGTGAATGGTGGTTTCGGTAAAGCTGTGAACTCCGGTGTTGCTGCCGCGACCGGTGAATGGGTTTTCATCCTCAACAGCGACCTGGAACTGGATAACACCTTTGTCTCGCGCATGCTCGCAGCCGTGGAACGCCACGGCGAGGTGCTGGCTAGCCCGCAGATTATTGGCCACGACGGCAAGCAGCAGTGGGTCGCACGCAAGTTCCCCACCGCAGCGCATGTGGCGTGGGAATGGTTCACTCTGCTAGCTCGTTTCAAGCCGACTAACTGGTGGCACCGCGGTGTCGGCCACGATGTTGAGGCATGCACCGGCACCTCGGACGCGAAGGTCGACTGGGTTATGGGTGCGTGCATGGTCGTTCCTCGCGCGACCTTCAACCGCATTGGTGGCATGGATGAGCGTTTCTACATGAACAGCGAAGAGGTGGATTTCCAGTACCGCCTCTCGAACGCTGGTGTGGACCGTTACCTGATTCCTTCGGTGACTGTAACCCACGAGGGTGGCGGATCTTCGCCTTCAGCACGTCGTATTCAGTGGCTGACCACCGCCCGCTTCATCTATGCGGATAAGTGGGGCTGGGAGAAGAAGCTCGCTGTTGCTTTGCGTGCTACCAGCTACGCGAACTTCCTGGTGAACTCGGTGCGCGGCCTGCGCAATAAGGACGTGGACGCTCGTGGCTTCCTCGCCACCGAGCTGGAGCGTATCGCCAAGGCAGAGCGCCGCGAGAACTAGGCGCGAAACGTGCGGAATCTACAGCGGCAGTTCCGCAAGATTTTTAGCCCTCTTCGTCAGAAGGTGCATATAGAACGTAGGAGGCGACACAGTGCATTCGAGTGTGTCGTCTCCTGCTTTCGTTGTAAAATTTCAGTAGGTATGTTTTGCCTCAAGCTGCAGGTGAAACTTTCCGTTCCTCTTCACTCCAACACATAGCACCGCACGGTTCTACCCTGCGGGTTCTCATAGCAAACGCCGACAGGATTCAATCCTCATATGACTCAGCCCAAACTTCTACTGCTCTCACCCGCATTCCACGGGTACTGGAAGGCAATTCAAGCATCCCTGGAAGTGCACGGATACGAAGTGTGCACCCACATCTACGATGCGCCGGGTACTCTGCCCGAGCGCATCCTCAACAAGCTTGCCCACGAACTGCCTGAGAAGTACCGCCCCGAAAGCTTCGCAGCGCAGGCAACCCGTAAGGCTATTGACGCTTTCAACGAGTTCCGCCCGGATATTGTGCTGGTCATTAAGGGCGATATGCTCTCCCGCGAATGGTGGGACCTGCTGGATACCTCCGGTGTTCGCTACGGCACCTGGCTTTACGACGAAATGCGTCGTATGAGCTACACCGAAGAGGACCTGCACCACCTGGGTGCGCTGGCAAGCTACAGCCCGCTGGATGCGCAGCACCTGCGTGAGCAGGGCTTCGAGGTGCTCGACATGCCCAACGCCTACGACACCCATTGCCCGGTTGTCCCCATGCGTGAGGATTCCATCAACTTTGTGGGCGCTAAGTATCCCAACCGTGAGGAGACCCTGCAGGCGCTGGTCGCAGCCGGTCTACCGGTGCGTGCTTACGGTCGTGCCTGGTCGCGTCACCCCTACGATATTCTGCGCACTAAGCAGTTCAAGGATTCCGGCGTGCCCGCAGGTCGCGATGTTGACCGCTCCGAGGCGTACGGTATTATGGCGTCCTCCCCGGCAACGCTGAACATCCACAATAACCAGGATGGTTTCACCATGCGTACCTTTGAGGCTCCCGGCGTGGGCGCTCTGCAGGTGATTGACCGCGCTGACGTGGATCGCTACTACATTCCTGGGGAAGAGGTTCTGGTCTACGAGAGCATTGATGAGCTCATCGAGATTTGTACCCGTATTTTCCGTGAGCCGAAGTGGGCTCGTCAGATTCGTGAAGCTGGTCAGAAGCGTACTCTGGCTGAGCACACCTTCGATCAGCGTGTAAAGATTTTGGAGCAGCTATGGGCCTAAACCTTTCTAAGATTGTGACCAAGATGCCGAGCGTGCGTTGGCACATGGCAGACCTGCTGGGCAAGACCCTGTACTCGCGGGCGTTCGGCTCTTTCGGTTCGGGGACTGTTCTTGTCCGCCCTCTGCGTATGGTCGGTGTAGAGAACATCTACCTTGGTGACCAGATCGCAATTTACGAGGATGCCTGGATCGCTTCTGAAGCCGGAGGTATTCTGCGTATTGGTTCTGGGACCTATGTCGGTCACCGTAGCCATATTCACGCTCTGTCGAATGTGACTATTGGTAAGGATTGTGTCTTTGCCGATAACGTGATGGTCAATTCTGGCGAGCACCCTCTGGACTCTCTGCATGATGTGCAGCCCGGAGGCGACATCGTGATTGGCGATCGCGTTTTCCTTGGTCAGAATGTGTCCGTGCTCGGTGGTGTCACCATTGGAGATGGTGCGGTGATTGGTGCTGGAGCTGTGGTCACCCGCGACATTCCGGCTAACGCTGTGGCTGTGGGCATCCCGGCTACCGTTATTCGAGTCCGTTCTGGGGAGAAGCAGGATGCTTAAATACCCTCTAGATTTGGATGCTTGGCAGGCGTGGCAGAGGCGTCAGAAGAAGCTGAAGTGGGCTAAGTATAAGCTGAAAGCGCTTCTTGACTCTGCACGTTCCCGAACCATTGCGGAGGAACCCGTACACGGCCTTCTGTACACTCGCGGTACTAAGCCTCAGGTGCTGATCGTTATGGATTCGTTCTCTCCGACGAACCGCAACGCAATCTTGGAGCCTCTTAAGCATCTAGATGCTGTTGACGTGGCTCTGTGGGTTCCTGAGGACGCTAGCGAGTACCTGGACGGACAGTACGCGAGCGAGCACTACTCGCGCAAGGACTGGACCGAGCAGGAGATTTCCGGTGACGAGCTGATGCGCCTCCTGCCTGATATTCGCATTGTGCTTTCTGCAGCCCAGTTCCTCAGCCGCGGTGCAGTAGCTTACGAGTTCTCTCGTGCAATTGGCGCAGAGTACTGGATGGTTCAGCACGGCCTGCTGGTGCCTCAGGCACCGCCGCTACCGGTCGGATGTACCCTGCTGGCTTTCAGCGAAGCTGATGCCGAATTCTGGGCATCAGGCCGCCGCGATGTCACCACTCACGCGGTGGGTTCGCAGCTGCTCTACCTCGCGGCGCAGAAGGCAGCCGGTGCTGAGGCGCAGAAACAGAACGACCTGGAACCGATCTTCCTAGGACAGATGCACGGTGCGGAACTGCCGCGCGCATCCTTCGCGTACGCTTCGCACTCCTTCTTGAAGAAGTTTGGTGGAACCTACCGCCCGCACCCGAGCGAGAAGGACAAGCTGTCGGTGCTGACCCACAAGCTGTGGGAGAAGGAAGGCATCCGCATTGACCGCTCCGGCACTCCGCTGAACGAGGTGCCAAACCCGGTGGTGTCCATCTTCTCTACCGGTGTTTTGGAGGCTGCGATCCGCGGTATCCCGGCGTGGGTTTACCACCCGGCACCGCCGGCATGGCTTGTGGAATTCTGGGACCGCTACGGCATGAACCAGTGGGGTCAGGAACCGACCCCGGCACCGGTTCAGCCGAAGAAGGAACCGGCACAGCGTATCGCTGAACTCATGATTGAAACTTTGGAGGCATAATGCGTATTCTCTGCGTCATCCCCGTGCGCGGTGGCTCAAAGGGCATTCCGCGTAAGAACCTGCGCCCCATCGCGGGTAAGCCGCTGGTCGCATGGACCATCGAGCAGGCACTGGCTGCTAAGGAAGAAGTAGCCGGCGAGCACGAGCTGCGTGTTGTCGTCTCCACCGACGATGCTGAGCTGGCTGATATCGCCCGCGAGTACGGTGCTGAGGTACCGTTCATTCGTCCGGCACACCTGGCTGAAGACACCACCGCAACCGAGCCGGTCATCGAGCACGCCATCGAGTTCTACACCGAAAACGGTTGGGAACCCGAGGCTGTCATGTTGCTGCAGGCAACCAGCCCGGTGCGTCTGCCCGGTACTCTGGCTCGTGCGGTCCGCCAGTTCGCGGAGAACGGTAAGGACTCCATGGTCGGTGTGATTCCGATTGGTCCGTTCATCTGGACTTGGCACGCTGACGGTGAGCCCACCGCGGCGTTCGAGATTATGGCTCGCCCGCGCCGCCAGGAGCTGACCAAGGAAACCTTCCGCTACCGTGAGAACGGTTCAATGTACATCACCAAGACCCACGTGTACACGGACCACCACAACCGCCTGGCGGGCTACCCCGGCGGTACCATTGATTTGTTCATGCTGGACGAGGTCGAGGGCGTCGACATTGACGCGCCGATTGACTTCTCCGTGGCAGAGCACCAGCTCACTCAGATCCTGGCCGAAGGCAAGTAACCTTCACCCGCGGCAGTACCTCGTCTGCCGCTCCCGGCTTGACCGGCACTCAGGCATTCAACTAAACACTCAAACGAAAAGGTCAAAATCGTGATTATTGAACGCAACATTGCACCCTACGTGGTCTTCGCTGAAGACCCGATTCTCAACGCTCTGCAGAAGATTTCTGCTAACGGCCAGCGCATCATCTTCCTGGTGAACGAGTCCGGTATTCTGCGCGGTTCGCTCTCTGACGGCGACTTCCGTCGTTGGCTGATTGCTAACCCCACTGCATCCCTGGAGACCAGCGCCCTGGACGCTGCAAACACCAACCCGCAGACCGCACCGGCTGACGCTGATCCCGAGACCCTGCGCGCATACTTCGCGAAGGGCATCAACCACGTGCCGCTGACCGACGAGCGCGGTCACCTCGTGGCACTGGCAATGGACGAGCAGGACGTTCTGCGCATCGGTAAGCACACCATCAGCGAGGATTCCCCCTCCTTCATCATTGCTGAGATTGGTAACAACCACCAGGGTAGCGTTGACTTCGCTAAGGAACTGGTGGATTTGGCTGTTGAGTCCGGCGCGGACGCTGTGAAGTTCCAGCTGCGCGACATGGACGCTCTGTACCGCCAGCGCGGTGCGGCAACCGCAGGTGAGGACCTGGGCGTTCAGTACACCCTGGACCTGCTGTCCCGCTTCTCCCTGACCGTTGACCAGATGTACGAGGTCTTCGACCACGTCAAGCAGCACGACATGGACATCATGTGCACCCCCTGGGACGCACCCTCCGTTCAGGCGCTGGTTGACTACGGCATCCAGGGTATGAAGATTGCGTCTGCTGACCTGACCAACCACGAGCTGCTGCGCGACGTGGCTTCCCGCGGCCTGCCCATGCTGGTTTCCACCGGTATGAGCCGTGAAGAGGAAATCCGCGAGTCCGTTGCCCTGCTGCGTAACGCAGGCGCATCCTACGCTCTGCTGCAGTGCCAGTCCGCATACCCGGCACCCTTCAAGGACGTCAACCTGGCGTACATGGACCGCCTGGCTGAGATTGGTCAGTGCCTGGTCGGCTACTCCGGTCACGAGCGTGGCTACCACGTGCCGATCGCTGCTGTTGCTCGCGGCGCGAAGATCATTGAGAAGCACTTCACCACTGACAAGACCCTCGAGGGTAACGACCACACCGTCTCCCTGCTGCCTGAGGAATTCAAGGCAATGGTCCAGCAGATCCGTGAGGTTGAGGCGGCTATTGGTTCTGCTGCTCCTCGTGAGGTGTCCACCGGTGAGCTGATGAACCGCGTGAACCTGGCTAAGTCCCTGGTTGCTACCCGCCACATTGCTAAGGGCGAGGTCGTGACCGAGGCTGACGTTGCTGTGAAGTCCCCCGGCCGCGGTCTGCAGCCGAACTACCTGCCGCAGTTGCTGGGCCGCACCATGCAGCGCGACGTTGAAGAAGGCTCGTTCTTCTTCGAGGGCGACCTGAAGGACGACCTGGTGACCCGCCGCGACTTCAAGTTCGACCGTCCCTGGGGTCTGCCGGTTCGTTACCACGACTACAAGCCGCTGATTGAAGAGGCAAAGCCGGACTTCCTGGAGTTCCACTTCTCCTACAAGGACCTCGAGATTAACATCGACGACGTCTTTGACTCCAAGCTGGACATGGGCTTCACCACCCACCTGCCCGACCTGTTCGCAGGCGACTTCCTGGTGGACCTGGCATCCAAGGACCCCGAGGTGTGGGAGCGCTCCATCGCTGAGGTTCAGCGCACCATTGACATCACCCGTGACCTGACCCGCTACTTCACCGTAGACGAGGACCCGGTCATGGTCGTGACCATGGGTGGCTTCACCAAGGACAAGCACATCCCCGCATCGGCACGTGCTGAGAAGTACGAGCGTATCGGCGAGGCGCTGAAGCGTCTGGACGCATCCGGCGTTCGCCTGGCGGCTCAGACTCTGCCCCCGTACCCCTGGCTGATGGGTGGTCAGCAGTACCACAACCTGTTCCTGGATCCGAAGGACACCGCAGAGTTCTCGCGTGCATTCGACACCGCGCTCTGCCTGGACATCTCCCACACCATGCTTGCTTGCAACTTCCTGAACATTCCGCTGTCGGAGGCTGTTAAGCAGCTGGCACCGCTGTCCATCCACCTGCACCTGGTGGACGGCACCGGCGTTGACGGTGAGGGCGTTCAGGTCGGCGAAGGCGATGTCGACTGGGCATCCCTGGGCAAGCAGCTGCGTGAGCTGGCACCGAAGGCATCCTTCATTCCCGAAATCTGGCAGGGCCACATCAACAACGGTGAGGGCTTCTTCACTGCACTGGACCGCCTCGAGAAGTGGCTGTAGGACCGGCATCTATGGCCAAGTCTCAGACCGTAAAAGCTCGGGAGGGTGAAGTTCTAGATCAGGACTTCATCACTCCCGGGCGTTTCCGGGAGCTGGACGGGTTCCGCGGCCTGGCTGCTATTACCGTGGTGATTTATCACCTGGGTGTTCCCGCTACGGAGAACTATCCGCGGATTGCCCCTTCGCCCTATGACATTCCTCTGGGCGAGTTGGGTGTTCAGCTCTTCTTCATCATTTCCGGTTTCGTGATTCTGCTCAGCGCTATCAAGAGTGGGTCGGCACTGAAGTTCGCGGTTTCGCGTTTTTCTCGTATCTACCCGACCTATTGGTTTGCGCTGGCTGTATCGGCGCTGGTGTATTTCATCTACGGAAACCCCGGACGCCATATTACGATTCCGCAGACCCTGATTAACACGACGATGCTGCAACGCTTCCTGCGTGTGGATAACGTGGATCAGGTGTACTGGACGCTGGCAGTGGAACTGCAGTTCTACGTGATGGTTGCCCTGTACCTGATTATCCGGAAGGGAAAGATTTACCGTGGGGAGCTGACTACGATTCTGCTCACCTGGTCGGTTATTGGTACGGCTCTGTGTCTGCTTTTCCACCCGGAGGCTTCTCTCGGTGGAGCACCTAAGATGATTGTGTGGGCTGCGGTTGCGGAACATTCTTCGCTCTTTAGCCTGGGCATGATGTTCTTCATGTACAGCCATGATCGAAAGTTCACCTGGCACATTCCGTACTTTGCGATTCTGGCTTCCCTCAACGCGGCGCTGATGCATGATCTTGCTCATGGAATTGGTGTGGCATTGATTAGTCTGGTGTTCTTCATCGTTGTATACCTGAAGAACGTTCCGGTACTTTCGAGGGGTCCGCTGAATTTCTTGGGACGCATTTCCTATCCCCTTTACTTGGGCCACGCTATGGTCGGTTATATGCTTGTTGATATGTTCTACCCGGTGGCTGGTCCCTGGGGGGCACGTATTATTGCATTGGTTTTGGTGATCTGCTTCGCTTACCTGGTGCATATTTCCATTGAAACTAAGGTTTCTGCATCCTTCCGTTCTTTCCTCACTCGAAAGTTGACTAAGGCATGACCTCTACACCAACGGCTCTATGGGTCGTTCCGGTTCCCGATTTTGGTGGAGTAGCTCGGCACGTTGTCGATATGGCACGTGCCGGGCTCCCCGGCTTTAACCTGGTGGTTCTCGCGCCCGAGGGTAAGCTCACGAGCCGCCTCGAGGAACTGGGCGTCACCGTCATCAAGGCTGAGTTCGGCCCCGACTACGGTTTTAAGACTTCTTTTGCTTCTTTGCAGAAGGCTGTTGAGCAGCTCCGCCCGGACATCGTCCACAGCCACCTGGCGTATGCGGACGTTGTCGCAACCGCTGTGGTGAATGCTCTGCGTATCCGTAGCGTTATCAAGCGCGGCACCTGCGTGCCGAAGCTCCTGACCACTGAGCACGGCATTGCCGGTAATGACTCGGTGTACCACGGTAGCTCCTGGCGTTCTAAGCTCATGGAGACCGTGCATCGTGTGCGCCTGTGGGGTACCGATCAGGCGATTGCTGTTTCTCGTTCTACCGCTGATCAGATGCGTGCCAAGTGGGGCGCTCGTGGCGTGGAGCGGGTGTACAACGGCGTGGATATCCCCGAGGTGCACGCGGCTGTTGAGCAGCAGCGTGTTCCCGCAGAGGGAGGTCCGCGTATTCTCTCGCTGTCCCGTCTGTCCCCTGAGAAGGGCATTGACGTGCTGCTGGATGCTTTTGCACAGCTTCGTGCTGATTACCCGCAGGCTCATCTTGAGATTGCGGGCTCTGGCGATTTGGCGTCCGAGTTGCAGGCTCAGGCTCAGCGTCTGAACCTGGGTGATTCGGTGACCTTCAGCGGCTTCGTTAACCCGATTGAAGCGATGGGTCGTAGTGACATGATTGTTCAGCTGTCGGTGTGGGAGAACTGCTCCTACACTCTGCTGGACGCTAAGGCTGCTGGCCTGAAGACGGTCGCTACCGCTGTGGGTGGTAACCCGGAGATTTTGGGTGCCGACGAGCTGGTGGACCGCCAGAGTGCAACCCTGACTCAGGATGTTCTGCAGGCTATGCGTGCGCAGCTGCAGAAGGATGAGTCTGAGCCTTTCACCTGGATTTCGAATGAGCAGATGGCTGCTCAAACTACCGAGATATACGCTCGTACTTTGGAGAAGAAATGACTGTAGCTCACTCTCAACCTGCGTCTGGAACTAAGTATCCAACTTCCGCAGGTACCTCTTCGGGTAACGCTACTCGTTATGGACAGGCTGCGAAGGCTGAAGCGAAATACCTTGCTAGTAGTGTTTCGAAACTATCAATGCTTGACTTCTGGGCAGGGTTTGGCCTGATCTTCATTGGTATTACAACAGCGTTTTTTGCTATGCCAGTGGGAACTGTCGTGGTGATGGTGCTTGTACTCTACAACTTGACTAAGCCTGCCAAAATCGAGAACACCTACAACGGGCTATTCTTTACGATTCTTCTGTTAGCCATTGGCTGGGCACTATTTGAGACTTTGACGTTCAACAGCTTCCCTATTGAGTATGCGATTCGTCGTGCTGTGCGTATGGCAGTTGTGGTACTGCTAGCTCTGCAGATTGCGCAGAAGAAGATTGATATCCGTTCTCTACTGTTTGGTGTGGCCTTTGGCCTCTTGGTCAACGTCATTGGCTTCTATGCGGGTATAGCACCTGATAACTATGGTGGTACATTGACCGGTTGGCTTAACGATAAGAACCAATCGGGTCTGTACTATGCGCTTTTCGGTTTCCTCTTTGTCGCCATGGTCAGAAAGACAAGTCACCGCCTTGCCGCTATCGCTATTACTGCGGGAATGCTGTGGCTAACTGGTTCTCGTACTTCATTGGCTGCATATGCCTTCGCCGTCCTGTGGTTGTACTTCTCCTACCGTCTGAATCTCTTCGGCAAAGCTGTTCTGGCGTATCTGTTCTACCTAGGCGTGAACTACCTGGAAGATAACTTTGCTCGTGCTGGTGCCTTCGCGGATCGACTCGGTAGTGACCTTCTGCGTGAACGAATCGATGAGACCATGTACCGCATGATTGATGTGGTTCCTTGGTATGGTGGCGGTCTGGGTACCGCTCAGGTGTGGCTTCAGAATCGTTACTTCTATTTCCACAATTCATATATGACGCTGGTCCAGGAGGCTGGATGGCTCTATATGATTGTGATTGTAGCCCTGATGATCTCTGCCGCATTCATCTGGAAGCAGCCGCGTGCTCAGCGCATTGTTATCGCCGAAGCCGCAATGGTGATTATCATTATTACCTCTCAGCGTCTTGGTGAGGTGATTCTGACTGTGCCGTGGGCTATCGTGGTGGGTCTTGCACTGCTGTACCTGAACCCGGATAAGGATCTGGACGCTTCGGATAGCGGACATCATGAACCAGGTGCTATGCAGAAGGCACAAAGCAGCGATGAAACACCTGCGCTGCAGAACGGCGAGCTTATTGAGAATGAAGCTCCTGCCCCTGTAACCCATCAAGAAATGCCCAAGAAGTCGACTACTTCTAAATCGTTTGACGTCAGTTCTATCCGTCAGCAGGCGAGGAAAGTATAACGATGAAAGAACTCTACATCGCCACCAATAACGGTGACATAGGCGGCGGCGAGGTCATGCTTCTGAACATCGCCCGCGCAGCCCGTAGCCTTGGCTACAAGGTCACTATTGTGGGTCCTTCCGAGCCGAAGCAACTTGTAGAAGCTGCTGCGGATGAAGGTTTTGCGCGCGTGGTACTGCCAGCTAAGAACCGCGCACAGTACATGGTGGCTCTGCGTAGCTGGCACGCTCGCCACAAGGATGTTCTGCTGTGGTGTAACGGTCTGGTTCCCGCAACGGCAACGGGCGGTCGCAAGAACCGCATCGTGCACCTGCATCAGCTTCCTACCGGTGTGAACGCGAAGCTCGTACCCTTTGCCCGCCATAAGGCGTCTGTCACCCTGGTCCCGAGCCGCTATGTGGCTCGTGCCTGCCCCGGCAGCGAACTGTTTGCGAACTGGGTCAGCGGCGTATCCACCGAGCTGGATCACCGTGTGGGGGAGCGCCGACTCCGCGTCGGTTACCTGGGGCGTTTGACTCCGTCTAAGGGCATCGCGACCCTGTGCCAGGCGATGAGTTCCCTGAACGCTAACGGCATTGAATACGACCTGGTGATTGGTGGCGAGCCTGTCTTCGCATCTGATGAAGAACGTGCGGAGGTTGAGGATGCGCTAGCTCGTGTTGCTGCCTTCAGCACGCGTCTGGGCTGGACTACCCCGGACCGTCTTTTCGGTGATATCGACATGCTCGTTGTACCTTCGATTGCCCCCGAGTCTTTTGGCTTGGTGGTCGCTGAAGCGATGAGTGCACGCGTCCCTGTAATCGTCAGTGATGCTGGTGCTCTGTCGGAGGTACTGGGCGGTGCATCGTACCCGTACGTTGTGCCTGCTGACCAGCCGGTAGCTCTTGCCCAGGCTATTAAGAGCCTGGGTACTGAGCTTCGAGAAGATACGGATGCGCTGGCGGAGCGAACCTCCGAGCTGTTCTGGCGTTGGCAGGAAAACTACTCGCCTGAAGCAGGTAAGGTCCGTGTTGGTGAGATTCTGGAACGTTTTATCCGCTAAGGTGCTTCTAAACGTATAGGCCATTCCCAACGGATATCCTCTCACTCAAACCCCCGAAGGAAAATTATGACGACTACTCACCGCTACAAGGCTGCGGTTATCATTCCCTCTCGCGGTGGTGCAGATATTCTGCACTACCCGCTGGATGCGCTTGCCGCTCAGACTGAGAAGGACTTCCAGGTTATTGTGGTCCTCGACGGCGATATTGACAACAGTGAAGCTGTGCTTGACCGCTACATTGCAGAAGGCAAGCTGAACTTGACCAAGATTGTTTTCGAGGAGAACCGCGGCCGCGTGGCTGCGTTGAACGCTGGTCACCGTGCGGCTGATGCGGACATCCTTATCCGCTGCGATGACGATCTGGAACCCGATCCCAACTACGTTGCGAACCACCTCAAGTACCATGAGGCTCCCGGTGAGCACGGCGTAATCGGTATCTACTTGAACCAGTTCCCGGACACTCCCTACTCTCGTGTGTACGGTAACTACCGCGACCAGAAGTTCCGTGAAGCTGCGTACCAAGTTGCGCCTGAGAAGCGCTGGATTTACTGGGCAGGTAATGTGTCTATGTCGAAGAAGCTCTTCGACGAGATTGGTGGCTACGATCCCGCGTACCGTCTCTACGGTTGGGAAGACGTAGACATGGGTTACGAGGTTGCTCAGCACGGTGGCGAAATCCATATTGCCCCTGAGCTGGCGACTAAGCACTACGTGGCTGCTACCACCACTGCAGTGCGTGCCCTGCGTGCCCTGCACTCGGGTTCTGCCCGCACCATCTTCGTGCGTAAGCACGGCGATGCGGCGCACCCTGCCCCGAACCCGACCGGTCCCTGGGGTTTCTTGGTCAAGACCCTCGCTCGTTTCACCACCGAGAAGACCATCAAGGCTCTGGGGGATGCGAGCGATAAGATTCTGCTCAAGCTGCCCGCTAAGGCGGCTGAGAAGCTTGTGGCTTTGCAGGTTGAGGCTGCATCTTACGCCGGTATTCACTATCCTGAGCGAGCTCAGAAAGTTTTCTAGGAGGAAAAGAAAATGTCACTCACTCAGCTCTTGACCTCCGCTCCGTTTACCGGGCCGAAGAACCCCGACGCGGTGCTCGCGGATATCCCGAAGAGCCTCAAGAAGCTTGGCCGTCTGGCGCGCCGTTACGTGCCGCTGGTCAAGCCTGAGGCTACTGAAGAGATCGCTATTGCCCACGACTACCTGACTCAGCGCGGCGGCGCGGAGCGTGTTGTGCTGGCAATGCACCGTGCGTTCCCGGACGCACCGATTTACACGACTCTGTACGACCCAGAGGGTACCTTTCCCGAGTTCAAGGACGCGAAGATTATCACGAGTCCTTTGAACAAGATTGGTTATCTGCGTCGTAACCACCGCATGGCTTTGCCGATTCTGCCGTTTGCTTCTTCTTTCTTGAAGGTGCCGGCTGAGCGTGCTGTGGTGTCGACGACCGGTTGGGCGCACGGCTTCAACTTCGCCGGCCGTAAGTTCATCTACTGCCATTCGCCGGCGCGTTGGCTGTACCTGAGCGATCAGTACTTGGGCGAGAAGAGCACCGGCCCCGTACCTCTGCTGCTGAAGACCCTGCGTCCTGCACTGATGTTGTGGGATCACTGGGCGGCTCACCGCTCGGCGGTGTACGTGGCGAACGCGAGCGTGATTAAGAAGCGCATCGAGAACGTGTACGGCAAGAAGGACGTTCCGATTTTCTTCCCGCCGCACTCGGTAGACACCACCGCACCGGTTGAGCCTATTCCGGGTCTCGAAGAGTTCACCGAATCGGACGATTATTTCCTGATTGTTTCTCGCCTGCTGCCCTACAAGAATGTTGATAAGGCTGTTGAAGCCTGCAATGAGTTGGGTAAGAAGTTGCTGGTGATTGGCCGCGGTCCGGAGAAGGAACGTCTGGAAGCGCTTGCGGGCCCGACTGTTCGTATTGCTTCGGGTGTTTCGGACGCGCAGCTTCGTTACGCGTACCGTCACTGTCTGGCACTGCTGGCTATCTCGTATGAGGACTTCGGTATTACTCCGCTGGAAGCGGGTGCTAGTGGTAAGGCCGTGATTGCCTACCGTGCGGGCGGCTTCCTGGATACCATTCAGGAAGGCAAGACCGGTATGTTCATCAACCAGCCGACCGTGGAGCAGCTGGTGGAAGCTCTCAAGGCTTTCAACCCGGACGACTGGGATGCCGACTACATCCGTGAGCACGTTGACGGTTTCTCGGAGGCTCGTTTTATCAGCCGTTTGAAGACCTACGTGCATGCTTTGCCCGAAGACTAAAAGAGCTCGGCTCATAGAAGAAGGCGGGGCCGGCAGAACTATAAAGTTCTACCGGCCCCGCCTTCTTTATTTGTTCTGAGAGCCTTAGCGGGCCTCTAGGAGCCCCTTGGAGAGCAGTTCAGGAATGAAACCCTCAATCTGCGGTCCCATGGTCTCTATGGGCTGTTCATACATTTCGCAGAGCACGTCGATAGCATCCTGCAGAGACATCGGGTCCTCAAAAATACTCCAAATAATGGAGGCAGAATCCTGAAGAACAGACAGCTCACCGTTGGCAAGATTCGCGAGATAAGTTGCCGTGGGGGAGTACTTAGCGAACTCTTCAGAATGAACATACGCGATGTTCTCAGGGATGCCGTATACGGTCTGACGGGAATCTACCGGATTGCTCATTTTTTCACCTTGATTCCGAAACGCTCAAAGAACTTGGCGTACACCTCCGCGCGGGTGGGGGTGTGCCCCAGCTGCATGGCGAGGTGGTCCTTGTTCACAAGGAAAATATTTTTGAGGGTGCGCAGCTTATCGCGCAGGGTGGTTGCTGACTGCAGGCGTCCAATCCACTGAATATAGTGGGGGACATCCTGCGAGACCGACAGCCACAGCAGGTAGTCCCGGTCGCCACGATACTGCTCCAAGCCGCCCATGGCCGCGCTATATGCGAGGGAGGAGTCAAGTTCTTCCGCGCGGGCTCGCAGACGCTCCCAATCACTGTAGGAGAGCAGAGAGACCAAGTAGTTAATATCAGCGCTGTAGCGTGACGCTGCGCGGGCACGGTGAAGTACCACGAGAAGACGCGCATCCAGATCGCTGGGTACAACGCAGGGACGGTGAGCGATCATACGGGTCTTACGCGCCGCCCAGATACGGTCAAACGCCTTCTCATAGTCGCCGTGGCGTCCTAGACCGGGGAAGAAACGATGAATATCAGTCAGACCCCACGAAGCGTGGTAGAGCGTCATTGCATGCTCGAAGACAGAGCCTGTTTCGAAGTGGGCTTGGATACGCCATCCATCTGCCAGAAGGATCTCTACAAAGCGGTCCACGTGAGAGGGACGGACGAGCAGGTCGGCATCGGAGCTGTACCTGCCCTTGCGGTAAATTTCCTGGGAGAAAGCGTAGCCTTTGACATGCAGAATATCGATGGAATGCATGTCGGCAATCCGCTGGAAGTAGGCGTGCGCAAGCCGAATCCGTGCCGCAAGAGGAGTGGTCTGCGGCTCCGGGGTATTGGGTGAGTGAGTGGTCACAATAGCCTTTCGGTGCACATGTATACCAGATAAGTATAAGGCGGGATGGGCAGAAAATACTGCCCATCCCGCCCTAAGTCGCTCCCTATGATTTAGGGCGCTAATTACGTTATTACTTCTTAGCAGAGGACTTCTTCGACGACTTCTTGTCGCCGTCCTTGCCGTAACCGTAGTAGGTGGAGTAACCGACGTACGAGCTTGCGTAACCGAAGCCGTAGTAGGAGTTACCCAGGCCCTTACGGGGTGCACGGTTCAGAACCATACCGAAGAGGTTAGCGTTGACCTTCTTCAGGGTGCTTGCAGCCTCAGTCATCTGCTCACGGTGGCTTCGACCGATAGAACCAACGAGGATTACGCCATCCACCGAGTGGGAGAGCAGCGAAGCATCGGTCACGGGCAGCAGCGGCGGAACGTCGACGACCACGATGAACTCTTCGGAGAGCTCGTTGATCAGCTGGCGCATCTTATCCGAGCCCAGAAGCTCGGAGGGGTTCGGGGGAATGCGGCCTGCCGGCAGGACGAAGAGGTTCGAATCGCCCAGCTGGTGTACAGCGTTAGCAATCTCAACCTGGCCAGCCAGAACCTGGGTCAGACCAACCTTAGCGTCGAGCTTCAGCTTCTTAGCCACGGTCGGGCGGCGGAGGTCAGCGTCAATGAGGATGACGGGCGAACCTGCGTCAGCCATTGCACGAGCCAGCGACAGCGACACGGTCGACTTACCTTCACCGGGCACCGCGGAGGTGACGATGAACGAACGAGGGGGAGTGTCAACGTTCACGAAGCGCAGGTTGGTACGCAGCTGACGGATGGACTCCTGAGCGATGTGGTCGTCGGTGCCACCGTTAACGATGTTCTCTTCGCTCAGGTCATCACTGACGGGTAGAACACCCAGGATGCTTGCGCCGGTTGCCTTGGTAGCGTCGTCACGGGTGCGGATGCGCTGATCCAGTGCGCGGCGCAGGAAGATAGCCAGGTACACCAGCGCCAGGCCAGTAGCGGCACCAACGAGTACGTTCTGCTGGTAGTTCGGAGCCACCAGCGGCGGGTTCACGCTTGCGTTGTTCAGCGGAATCACGCGGACGGTGTTGCCGCCGGTCGGGGTTGCGCCAGTGTTTTCGCCGTTCACCAGTGCCTGAGCGTTACTGGGGTTCTGCTCAATTTCCTTAATGTAGTCGGCGGTAGCCTGTAGCGCACCGTTAGCGAGCAACTGTGCGTTCTTCGGGGAAGAAGCCTGCGCGCTCACAGTAATCAGTGCAGCATTGTCACCTGCGGTTGCGGTGAGGCTAGAACGAATCTGACCGGTGGTCAGGGACAGCTCGGGGGTGTTCTGCTTAATCTTCTGCGCCACGGCCTCAGAGGAGACGATAGCTGCGTAGGAGCGAGCGCGTTCCTTAGCGGCTGTAGAGCCCGAGAGAACATCCACCGTACCGGACTCGCCCACGGTCACGTAGCCCGAGGACGATGCAGCGTAGACCTTCGGCTGGAGAGAGGCATAGCCGAAGCCCGCTGCGGCACCGACAACGATGCCAATGATCAGCAGCCAGAGGTTAGCCCTTGTGGTGCGGAAAAATTCCAAAATGGTCATGGTAGTGAGAATACTCCAGAAAGTTTGAGTTAGTGTACCTGCAACGTGGAGTGTTGCTGCAGGTGGTAAAGGGATACGAAAATCCCCTGGTGTTTATTAGCGGAGCAATCCGAGCAGGTAGCTACCGTAACCACTCTTGACGAGGGGGGTAGCAATGTCGCGCAACTGCTCATCGGAGAGCCAACCGTGGCGCCACGCAATTTCCTCCGGGCAACCAACTGACAGACCCTGACGGCTCTGAACAGTGCGGATGAAGTTAGTGGCATCAGCGAGTGAATCAAAGGTTCCGGTATCGAGCCACGCGGTACCGCGAGGCAGAACCTCAACCTTCAGTTTACCCTGTTCCAGGTAGACACGGTTGAGGTCAGTGATTTCCAGCTCACCGCGAGGGGAAGGCTTGATTTGACGTGCGTACTCTACAACCTTCGAGTCGTAGAAGTACAGGCCCGGAATAGCGTAGTCGCTCTTGGGGTTCTCGGGCTTCTCTTCAATAGATAGTGCGTTGAAATTCTCATCGAACTCCACCACGCCGTAAGCGCGAGGATCAGCAACCCGATAAGCGAAGACGGTCGCGCCATCCTTCTGCTCGTAGGTGGCAAGCTGAGTACCCAGACCGGGACCGTAGAAGATATTGTCACCGAGCACGAGGGCTACGGGGTCGTTGCCAATAAAATCAGCACCCAGAATAAATGCCTGTGCCAGACCATCCGGAGAAGGCTGCACCTTGTATTCGAGATTAATACCGAAACGGGAACCGTCACCGAGCAGTCGCTGGAACTGCTCCTGATCGGTAGGAGTGGTAATAATCAAAATATCGCGGATACCCGCCAGCATGAGAGTGGACAGCGGGTAGTAAATCATCGGCTTGTCATAGACCGGAGTGAGCTGCTTGCTAATACCCTGAGTGATAGGGTGCAAACGGCTTCCGGTGCCGCCGGCAAGAATAATTCCCTTCATAACTTCTTATTGTGTCATGTTTATCTCTTTGTTGAGGCATAAAAATCGCTATTTAGGCAGGTAAAATATACCGTATGGCTCACATTCTTGTTACCGGCGGTGCCGGTTTTATTGGTTCGAACTTTGTTCACCACCTCATCGATAACACTGATCACACTATTACTGTGCTGGATAAGATGACCTACGCCGCAAATGCTGCGTCTTTGGAGGGTCTTCCTGAATCCCGCTTCAAGCTCGTCGTAGGCGACATCGCCGACCGCGAGCTGGCTGACGAACTGGTCGGCAAGGCAGACGCTGTCGTTCACTACGCTGCGGAATCGCACAACGACAACTCCCTGTCCAACCCCGAACCGTTCATCCACACTAACCTCATCGGTACTTTCAGCCTCCTGGAAGCAGTCCGTAAGCACGGCACTCGCTACCACCACATCTCCACCGACGAGGTCTTCGGTGACCTCGAGCTGGACGATCCGGCAAAGTTTACCGAAACCACTCCCTACAACCCCTCTTCCCCTTACTCCTCCACTAAGGCAGGCTCCGACCTGCTCGTGCGCGCATGGGTCCGCTCCTTCGGTATTGAAGCAACCATCTCTAACTGCTCCAACAACTACGGCCCCTACCAGCACATCGAGAAGTTCATCCCCCGCCAGATTACTAACATCCTCTCGGGTCTGACCCCGAAGCTGTACGGCGAGGGCCTGAACGTCCGTGACTGGATTCACGCATCCGACCACTCTTCTGCTGTGCTGCGCATCCTGGAGCAGGGCAAGATTGGTGAAACCTACCTCATCGGTGCAGACGGCGAAGAGAACAACATCACCGTTCTGCGCACCATCCTGCGTCTGATGGGCAAGGACGAGAACGACTTCGAGCACGTGGTTGACCGCCCCGGTCACGACCTGCGCTACGCAATCGACGGTAGCCGCCTGCGTGCAGAGCTCGGCTGGGAGCCGAAGTTCACCGACTTCGAATCCGGTCTTGCCGACACTATTAAGTGGTACACCGATAACCGCGGCTGGTGGGAGCCCCTGAAGGCTGAGGTTGAGGCAAAGTACGCAAAGGCTGGCCAGTAATGACCAAGGAATTGAAGGTTACTGAAACCGAGATTCCCGGCCTGCTCATCATTGACCTGCCGGTTCACGGCGATAACCGCGGCTGGTTCAAGGAAAATTGGCAGCGCGAGAAGATGGTCGCAGCCGGTCTGCCCGACTTCAACCCCGTGCAGAACAACATCTCGTTCAATGCTTCGGTAGGTACCACCCGCGGTATCCACGCCGAGCCGTGGGATAAGTACGTTTCTGTTGCGACCGGCCGTATCTTCGGTGCGTGGGTTGACCTGCGTGCTGGCGAGTCCTTCGGTAAGGTCGTCACTGTGGAGCTGGGCCCGGACACCGCAATCTTCGTGCCTCGCGGCGTGGGTAACTCCTTCCAGACCCTGGAAGAGAACACCGCCTACACCTACCTGGTGAACGACCACTGGTCGGCGGATGCAGTATCCGGCTACAGCTTCCTGAACCTTGCCGATGAGACCGTCGCAATCGACTGGCCTATCGACCTGGCGAAGGCAGAGCTCTCCGAGAAGGACCGTAACCACCCGCGTCTGAACGAGATCAAGCCCCTGGAAGCCGACCCGATCCTGATTATTGGCGCTGGCGGTCAGCTCGGCACCGAGCTGGTTCGCCAGCTCACCGAGCAGAACGTACCCTTCCTGGCTGTGGATCGCGACCGCCTCGACCTGGGCAAGCCCGAGCAGTGGCGCGACGCATTCCGTTGGCGCTCCTTCCGCGCGGTCATCAACGCTGCAGCGTACACCGCAGTGGATCAGGCAGAAACCCCCGAGGGTCGCCGTGATGCCTGGGCAGCTAACGCTCTGGGTGTGAGCGCTCTTGCCTCCATCTGTGAAGAAGCTAACCTGCCGCTGGTTCACGTATCCACCGACTACGTCTTTGACGGTTCCCTGCCCCTGGGCGAGGAATACCCGGAGGATCACCCCCTGGCACCGCTGAGCGTCTATGGCGCATCCAAGGCTGCCGGTGAGGTTGCCGCCGCCGCATGGCGTAAGCACTACACCCTGCGCACCAGCTGGGTTGTTGGCGCCGGCAAGAACTTTGTGGGCACCATGGCATCCCTGGCTGAGCGCGGTATCGACCCGTCCGTGGTCGCCGACCAGTGGGGCCGCCCGACCTTCACCCAGGACCTGGCAGCAGCTGCCCTGCACCTGCTCTTTTCCGGCGCTGAATACGGCACCTACAACGTGTCGAACACCGGTGAAGTCATCAACTGGGCACAGTTCGCTCGTGCAGTGTACGAAGGCACCGGCCACGACCCGGCACGAGTCAGCGACACCACCACCGAGGAATACTTCGCCAACGCTGAGCTCTTCGCTCACCGTCCGACGAACTCGGCAATGGACCTGTCCAAGCTGATTGCTGCAGGCTTCACCCCGCGCAATCACCGCGAGGCGCTCGCCGCCTACCTTGCAGAAATGGGTTCCTAATCCTCTAGGATTTGGTCCTATATCTGCTGATAACAGCATAAAAGGCGTGAAAAGCGCCATATCACAGGTTCCCGGCCCTTGAAGAAGAGCCGGGAACCTGTACAATATTGTCTTGGCCAAGGCGGTGGAATACACGAAACGTGTAGGTCCGTAACTGACGGTGGCTGGTTGGAAAGAGATTTCTGGCGCCAGTCCCTATTCCACTTGGCGCATCACTTCTAACCAAGAAAGGATGGACGACTCATGTCAGATACCATCAAAATTTCAGCTACCGTACGTAGCGACTTCGGCAAGGGCTACGCGCGCCGCATCCGCATGGCAGGCGACATCCCCGCCGTCATCTACGGCCACGGCGAAGAGCCCAAGCACGTAGTACTCCCCGGCCACGCAACCACCCTGGCTGCCCGCGTCCCCAACGCTATCCTCGACCTCGACATCGAAGGTGAATCACACCTCGCAATGATCAAGGACATCCAGCGTCACGCAATCCGCCCCGAACTGCAGCACATCGACCTGCTGACCGTTAAGCGCGGCGAGCGCGTTGAGATCGAGGTTCCTGTACACGTTGAAGGCGAGCCCGCTGTTGGCGCCGTTGCTAACCAGGAAGAAACCGTTCTTCTGGTTGAAGCTGACGCACTGAAGGCACCCGAAGCTTTGACCGTGAGCATCGAAGGCCGCGAAGCTGGCGCTCACGTTCTGGCATCAGATGTTGAACTGCCCTCAGGCGTAACCCTGGTTGCAGACGCTGAACTGCTGATCGTTAACGTTTCTGAGCCCGAGGAACTCGACGTTCCCGAGCCCGGTGAAGAAGGCGAAAACGCACCCGAGGGTGACATCGTTGAAGCTTCCGAGGAATCAGATTAGGCTGGCGAAGCTCACGACTCAGATAACTCAAAGCACTAAGACCGCGCCCTGCGCCTAGCGCAACAGTGATCTGTGGATGGCCCGCCGCTACCTCTCTTCTGAGGTGGTAGCGGGCCATACTCATAGAATGGTGTAGTCCATGAATTTTCTAAAAAACCTTTTACAGCGCCGTGGAAAGGGCGAAGATATGTCTGATGCGTGGCTCATTGTTGGTCTGGGGAACCCGGGCCCGGAGTACGAGAAAACCCGCCATAACATCGGCCAGATGGTGGTTGATGAACTGGCGCGTGAAGTAGGCGGTGGCTTCAAGAAGCACGGACGCGC
Source organism: Rothia sp. HMSC064F07 (assembly GCF_001837265.1). Taxonomy (NCBI): domain Bacteria; kingdom Bacillati; phylum Actinomycetota; class Actinomycetes; order Micrococcales; family Micrococcaceae; genus Rothia; species Rothia sp. HMSC064F07. The sequence goes on from NZ_KV831921.1 coordinate 123,873, forward strand.
GCGCGCCCAGGTGCTGGAAGGACGTTTGGGTATAGGCGGACCCAAGGTAGTGCTGGCCAAGCCCCTGACCTATATGAACACCTCGGGCGGCCCGGTATCGGCTCTAGCCCAGTTCTACGATATTAACCCCGACCGTATCATCGCGGTGCACGATGAACTGGATATCCCCTTCGACACCATTAAGCTCAAGATTGGTGGGGGAGAGGGCGGCCATAACGGTCTGCGTGATATCACCAAGGCGCTGGGTACCAAGGACTACTACCGTGTGCGCACCGGCATCGGTCGACCTCCCGGACGCATGGACACCGCAGACTTCGTGCTCAAGCCCTTCAGCAGCACCGAATCGAAAGACCTGCCCTTCCTCATCTCGAACGCCGCTGATGCCACCATGATGCTCGTGAAGGAAGGCCTGCTGGCAACCCAGCAGCGCTACCACGGCGCAGGCTCCTAGCGCGTGACCGCACCGGGCAAGCACTGAACCGGGGCAACGCATGATTCGGGTCGAGGTGTGAACTAGGCTCTACCTAACTATGCAAGAGCCCGGCGAGGGAATAAGCTAGAAAAGAATGACGTTATACGCTCCACGACGGGAAAATACCCGACCCGTGGAGCGTATGAGCGAGAGAAGAAGGTACCCGTGGCTGAATACTCCACCCCCGCCAACACCCCGCTGAGCGACGACATCGTACGCCAGCTTCGCCAGGATTTCCTGATCCTCAACACCGAGGTCAACGGGCATCCCTTGGTCTACCTGGATTCGGGGGCGACCAGCCAAAAACCCCTTCAGGTGCTCGACGCTGAACGCGACTTCTACCTGCACGCTAACTCCGCAGTACACCGCGGTGCCCACACCCTCGCGGTTGAGGCAACCGACCTGTTTGAGGACGCGCGCATCACCGTCGCGAACTTCGTTGGCGCCACTGATGAAGAGCTCGTGTGGACCTCTAATGCAACCGAGGCGCTGAACCTGGTCGCCTACTCCATTGGCAACGCCTCTCAGGGTATCGGCGGTCCGGCTGCTGAGCGTTTCGCACTGGGCCCTGGCGACGAAATTGTCACCACCGAGATTGAGCACCACGCGAACCTCATTCCCTGGCAGATTCTTGCTCAGCGAACCGGCGCAACCCTGCGCCACATCCCCTCCACCGAGGACGGTCAGCTCGACTACGAGGCAGCCGAGGGCATCATCAACGAGAAGACCCGCATCGTGGCGTTCACCCACGTCTCGAACGTGACTGGCGCAATTACTGATGTGCCCCGCATGGTTGCTATGGCTCGTAAGCACGGCGCAATCGTTGTACTGGACGCCTGCCAGTCCGTGCCGCACATGCCCGTAGACTTCCACGCCCTGGACGTCGACTTTGCGGCGTTCTCCGGCCACAAGATGCTGGCACCCACCGGTATTGGCGCCCTCTACGGCCGCGCAGAGCTGCTGAACGCCCTGCCGCCCTTCCTGACCGGCGGCTCCATGATTACCCGTGTGGGTCTGCAGGACGCCGAGTACATGCCCGCCCCCATCAAGTTTGAGGCCGGCACCCAGCGTGTCTCGCAGGCGGTCGCTTTCGCTGCTGCTGTGTGCTACCTGCAGCACTTGGGCATGGAGAACGTTGAGGCGTGGGAACACGAACTGGGCGCTCGCCTCGTTGAGGGCGTTCAGAAGATTGAAGGCGTGCGACTGCTTGGCCCCACCGATCCCACCAAGCGTGCCGGCCTGGTCGCTCTCGCCATCGAGGGTGTACACCCGCACGATGTGGGTCAGCTACTCGACACTCAGGGCATCGCCGTGCGCGTGGGTCACCACTGCGCCCAGCCGCTACACCGCTGCGCCGGCGTGACTGCCTCGACCCGCGCCTCCACCTACATCTACAACACCACCGAAGATGTGGACGCTTTCCTGAAGGCACTCGCCGAGGTACGCCCCTACTTCGGCCTCTAAAACAGGCGTGTTAGACGCTAACGCCCCGAATTTTCAGACATACCAACTGACGGAAGAAGAACACTGTGTCTCTTGAATCCCTGTACCAGGAAATTATTCTGGAGCATTCTAAGCAGCGTAGCGGCGAGCACCTCGTAGAGGTACCCGCCGGTCACGCAAGTGCCGATAACCACCAGTACAACCCCACCTGCGGTGACGAAATCAACCTGCGTGTGGTGCTCTCTGATGAACTGAAGGATGGCGAGAAGACCATCGAGTCGATCTCTTGGGAAGGCGACGGTTGCTCTATCTCCATGGCTGCCGCTTCTGTGCTCTCTGAAATGGCTCCTGGCATGACGACCTCCGAGCTTCAGCGCCACGTGGATGCGTTCCGCGAGATGCTGCGCTCGCGCGGCAAGGTGACCCTGGACGAAGAAGAGTACGGCGATATGGCTGCATTCTCCGGTGTTTCGAAGTTCATGGCGCGCGTGAAGTGCGCGATGCTCTCCTGGGTTGCCGTTGAGGAAGCCACTAAGGAAGCAACTGCGAAGAACTAAACCTTTGCTGAGAAGGTAGGCTGAACCGGTGGGGGAGTAGCTAGTATTTGAACGCCAATCGAAAATACCGAATGGCTACTGAACCTAAAATATTGCACGAGAGCGTAAGCATATGCGGTCAAAGCATGTAGAAAATACTGGCTAAAACTCTTCGCTAAAACCTCGTAGATAATTGTTTATCTATATAAGCTTTCTTTGATTTCAAGCGACGTATAGAAAATATGAGGCGGATACTACACTGTATCCGCCTCATATTTATATCTTTCCCTTTTTCCTCTAAAAAGGTGACTGGTAAAATAAAAGGACGAAGGGCGCCCAACCAGCACCCTCGAGAAACTCTTTTCGGACCCGCAGACTCTGAGGCGACGGCGAGAAGAAATAGGGCAATAATAAGAAAATATTTTCTCAATATTGCACAATCTTCACTTATTCTTAGGCTCTCACCTTAGAATGCGGATATGTTTCTCACCCTCCGGTACCTCAACCACACCGGAATACCCATCGCCGCTACCAACCACAAGGAAGCCCCATGATTATTGGCTACGCCGCAGGCGCCTACGACCTTTTCCACTACGGCCACCTCGAGATTCTCCGCAAGGCCAAGGAAAACTGCGACTACCTCATTGCAGGCGTTGTGCACGATGACGTCCTGGAAGTGACCAAGGGCCGCCGTCCCGTCATCCCCATCGAAGAGCGTGCCGCTATCGTCAGCCACATCGACTACGTGGACGAAGTGCACGTCGAAACCACCCCCGACAAGCTCGAAACCTGGAAGCAGAAGCCCTTCAACGTCTTCTTCAAGGGCGACGACTGGAAGGGCACAGACAAGGGCAACGCCCTCGAGGCACGCTTCGCAGAGGTCGGCGTGGAGGTACACTACTTCCCCTACACCGAACACACCTCCAGCACCAAGCTGCGCAAGGTTGTTGACCTGCTCGAAGCAGAGCACGACCTGCGTGTAGAGATGCGCCGCTTCGCCGAGCTGCTCGGCGAGCGCGAGTACTCCGAGGCGATTGTTGCTTCCTAACGCTGTCGCCTCCTAACGTGCATAGGCCCTTATCAGGGCGCTAGAGCTCGTAGAGACCCATAAAGAACAGAGGATCCCCGCCGTAATTACTTACGGCGGGGATCCTTTGTATATTGGCGGTATATCAGCTACACCTCAAAGGTGAGCGTCTCATAAGCTTTAGCGCTGTGCCAGCCACTTCTCAGCGGAGGTGCCCAGAACCTTCAGCACGCGGCCAACCTGGGGCTCAGCAGCGGCTGCAATCTTCTTGCCCACCAGCGGGATGGAGCAGGAAACCTCACCGTTGACGTCCAGGCGGGTCTTGTCACCCTCGGGAATCAGGTGCTGGGTAGCCTGAGCGGACACGGGAACGCCGTTAACCTTCACCTCGGTGGAGACGGTGCGGGAGCCGTCAGCGGCCGGTGCGCTCACGGTGTCCACCTGGGTCATGGAGACGCCGCTACCAACGAACTTACGAGCGATGTCCGGCACGCGATCAGCGGGCACGGTACGCTCGGTGGTTGCGGTGAACTCAGCGGAGGTGTCACCGGAAACGGAGAAGCTACCGAACTCGACGCCAACCTCGGAGCAGACGAAGCGTGCGAAGTCCTCGCTGGAGAACGCCTCGATAACCTGCTCAACGCTTGCGTTGATAACGGTCGATTCCTGAACTGCCATAATTGTTCCTTTCGTAGTGCGCGAAAACCCCGCGCATTATCCCTTACTAAGGATACGGTGCGCGGGGTTTCGCAACCAATGTAACGACGCGAATCCACCTGAGAATATGCCGTGAACAAGGGAAAACATCCACAGCCTCTCACAGGGTGGTTGGAGGATTCGCATGCCGGTCTAAAAATGTGGGAAGCACCCGGCAGGGCACCTCCCACACCGCATCACGGGGATGCTGAGCTTAGAAAGCAAGAAAACCTTAGGCGCTGGGAGCCATCGCGTCGATGCGAGCCATCTCAGCCTTGCCCGCACGGTGCGCGCGAGCAGCCTGCTTCAGACGACCCCAGAAGGAATCCTTGCGGTGGGTCTTGCCAGCGAGCAGATCCTGCAGTTCCTCGCCCAGCTGAGCTGCGGAAATCTCCGGAGTGGAGACGTACGGCTCAGCGGTACGGAACAGGGAGGGGTTCGCCAGAGCAAGATCGAGCTTAGCGAAGAGGTCTTCACGGCTCTCAACGACAACAGCGTGGCCGCGCTTCTCCATCAGAGTGGTGAAGGGGACCTGGTGGTTGTCAACAACCTCATCGAACTCTGCGCGGCGCGGAACAGCCAGGGGCAGAGCGCCGGTGCGGCGTGCATCCTGGATGGAACCGGGGCCGCCCTGAACCAGCACTACGCGTGCGGTTGCGTAGTAGTCCAGCAGTTCGGATGCGGGAAGAAGCTTAAGGTTGTCTGCGTGCTTAATAGGCGCAGTGTGGCCGTGCTGCACGAGGCAGGTGACCTCGGGGTGAGCCTCAAGGTAAGCCTCAACCCAGCGCAGAAGACGATCAAAAGTGTGAACGTCGGTGCCGAGGGACACCACCAAATCGTAAGTCTTGGTAGGAATACGAACGGGCGCGACGGCAGGGGTAAATACGGGCAGGTCGAACTTGGAAGTATCAACACTGACGTGGGGGAAGTTCTGAATAGACATCGCCTATTCCTCTCTATGTATTTATCGGTAGTAACCCCGTATACCTGACGCAAAAATCCGGAGGGCATCATGGGTATACGCGGCGGCGTCGTGCCGGAGAAAATGGTGAGTAATCTCCGCATACGCTTCTCTGGCGAGTGGTTAGTTCGCTTGGATGGTGAGTCCACAGTGGAGCGCACGACTTATGCGTATCTGTATGTTTAATAAATACTATACCCTGAAAATAACGCCCCCAGCACACGCGGGGACGCCATTTCCAGGATAAATTCATCACTCTTAGAAAATGGGATGAATCACACGAGAATCAGGGAAATTCTCCTGCTGCTCCTCACTCTGAACAATAATTCGATCAGCAAAGGTGTACAGCATCTTGCCGGTCATCGTCGGCAGAGTCGGGCGGTCAAAACACTCAATATAAAGAGTCTTTACGCCAAAAAGTTTAGCCGCAACAAAGAAAGGAACAGCAACACCCGCACCCGCAGAAACAACCGCATCCGGGCGTTCCTTCGGGAAAATACGAAATGCCAAGAACAAATTACGAATAGCGTTCTTAATATTTCGAGTGGTCGGGTAATACGCCCAATAGGTCTTCTCATCAGCAAGAGAAGATTCAACATCGGGCTGCTTAAAGCTAACCCACACACGGTCATAATCCTGCCACGCAGCAGAAGTAGCCGTCAGATGCTTCAAGTGTCCGCCACTGCTAGAAACCAGCAGAAGCTTCTTCTTCGGTGCCTGAGAGGAAGTTGCCTCAGTCATAGTGTTCTCCTAAAGCCCCAATACAAGAGAAAAATAAGAAGAGAAGATAAGGGTGAGCTGCCGGGTCCGGCAACACCTGTATCAACAGACCTGCCGCAACAGATCCGCCTCAACAGGCGTTACCTCACCCCACGCTCAAGGACGAAGGACTAACCCGCACAGAAGCGAGGCATCCATCAACAGAAACCCGATTACCCGCAATTACTCGCGGTCCAGGAACACAGCCAGAGCGTTCACGCCCTCAAGCTGATCCAGCTGAGCGAAGAGCTCACGAACCTGCTGCAGAGAAGTAGCCGCAGTCACCGGAATCAGAGCCACGCCGCCAGCTTGAACGAAACGCAGCTGGGTCGACAGGGGAGTAGCGGTGCTCAGGCTAATCACCAGAGGAGTCTCGCTCTTCTCAACCAGCGACTCGGGAGTGTGGCGGGTCAGAGCGTCACGAACCGAAGCGTAATCGGTGAAACGTGCGTACTCAGTGGGCAGAACACGCTGCAGCATCTGGTACAGGTGCTCAACACCGCGGTCGGTGCCGGGCAGAATCACAATGCCGGAAGCGCCAGCGCTCTTCACGTCGCCGTCGGGAGCACCAATGGTGCGCAGCAGCATGAACGCGTCATTCGCCTCAGAAGTGGAACCCAGCTCGTGAACGGGGATACCGGCATCTTCCAGACGATCAGCGTAACCAACGTGACGCATGGTGCGGTCACGACCATACGCCAGCACAGCACCAATCAGCAGACCTGCAACAGCACCAACAATACCCATCTTCACCGGGCCAAGAGCCGAGGAAGAAGACGGAACCTGTGCCTCGCTCATCACACGGCCACCGGTGGTGGAAGTCAGCTGAATCTGAGCACGACGCTCCTGCAACTGAGAGAGCAGAGCCGCACGGTTGTTATCACCCTCGAGAGCAGAAATCTGCTCATCAATCTGGTGCAGAGCAGAATCAACGCTGCTCTTCAGCGCCTCAGAACGAACCTGCAGGTATGCGTTCGCCATAGCGTTAGCGTAACGTGCCGCATCCGTGCCGTTGGGGCGGGTCACCTCAATATCCAGAACAGCAGTCTGGGAGGTGCCGGTCACCTTGACGGAGTTCATGAGGCGGCTGGTCAGCTGAGCCTCAGAGAGGGTATCGCCATTAGCAATCAGAGACTTTGCCGCGTTCTGTGCAACCTCGCGAGAGGATGCAACGCGAGACTCGGTCGCAATATCCACCTTCGCGGAGTTAGCGCTACCGGTACCGGCGGGATCAACCACCAGCGGGTAAACAACCAGCGAAGCCTTAGAAGTGTACTTGCTATTGGTCATGTAGCCGTAGACGGCACCCGCCACAGCGAAAACCACAACCGACAGCAGAATCAGCAGACGGTGTCGGAAAATGCGACGTACCTGGCTGCCAAGGGTAACCGAGGAGGTATGAGAGGTGTTATCCATGAGGACATCCTTGAGGAAGAGAAACGGACACTAAATATCGGAGAAAAACGTAGAAGAAGCGGAAGGCTAAGACTTCGCTCGGCGGGCGGAAAGGAAACGCTCAATACCGAGTGCCTTACGGAAGCGGAACAGCACCGCACCGTACACCGGTACCAGCAGCACCACATACACGATGACACCCAGCACGCTCTGACCCAAGAAAGCCAAAGACGCCAGAGCACACACCGTCGGAACAGCCGCGCCCAAGAAGAGCGAAGGAGCCATCTCACGGACCGAAGCGCGAATACCCACCAAACGGAATACCTGGTAGCTCGCCAGGAAGGTATCAATCAGCAGAGCCGATGCCCACGCCGTCACTGCACCGTACAGGCCCCAAACCGGAACCAGCGTGAAGTTCAAAGTCACAGCCACCACCAGCGAGGAGAGCTTGTTCAACAGCTGCCAGCGGCTCTTACCGCTCATCAGCAGAACAGACTGCACGCCACCGGCACTCATCGACAGCATCGCCGCCGGGCAAATCACCCAGAGGATACCGGCGCCAGCCTCAAAGCCCTTACCGAAGAAATGCAACAGCACGGGACCAAAGAACGCCAGGGAGAGGTAGAACGGCCACGACAGAGCAGTCAATACACGAGTGGTCGACAAGAAAATCTCTCGAGCACGGTCCAGCTGACGGGTCGCCAACGCCGCACTAATCGACGGGCCAGTCACCACACGACCGGTGTGCTCAATCATGGTGCCCACACGAACACAACGGTTCACAGCACCATAGATACCACCGGCAGCGGCACCCAAGAACGTCGTCACCACCAGCACGTCAATCCACTCCAGGATCGTCTCCACAACGGTAGCGACACCGCGTGCAGAGCTGAAACCCCAGAACGAACGGAACGTCTCAGTCGGAGAATCCTCAGAAGGAAGAACCTCCACATGCTCCTCGTTGGGGAACGCCCGCTCCAAAAGCCACAAAGCAACCACCGCAGTAATTGCCACCGGAACAGTCCATGCATACACCAGATCCATGAGCTGGCCCGAGAACAGAACCACCAAACCCACAGCCGCAAAACGCAGAGTAGGAAGCAGAACATTCTGCAAGACCGTAAAGGTCACCACTCGGTGCAGACCACGCAGCGCGCCGAAGAACACCGTCATCAGCGCCGCAACCAGAACGAAAGCCGAACTGACGCGCATAGCCGACTGATATTCAGGAGCCATCGGCACAACCTCGGTGTAGATGTACACACCCGCCACCAGAAGCATCGAAGTCATCAGCGCAGGAATCAGACCGTACCGAATCAGCTGCGGCAACACGCCGTAACGACCCAGCGCACGCTGAGCGCTCATCGTACGAACTAGACCCGTATCCGCGCCGAAGGTCACCAACGAAATCGCAATCGCGAACAACGCCATCAGACGGAAAAACTCGCCCGAACCCTCAGTACCAATACCATTCGACACCACCATCGTGGTCACGAACGCGATACCGGCACCGTACATCACGCACAGAGAAGCGAGAGAACCGCTCTTCGCGAGGCTGGGCTGCTTACCCTTCGTAGGAGCCTTCTTCGCTGGAGCATCCTTCGCTGAGGCACTATCGGTCTGTGCCTTCGAATCGGCAGACTCAACAGTAGCTGATGCCGTCCTGCGAGAACCGGGCAGATGAGCGCCCACCACAGTGGCAGAGCTTGCCTCCGAAGAACCAGCAGTCGAAGTACCCGAAGAACTCGCTTCCAAAGAATCGGAGAGCGACTTCTCAGGAGCAAAGCCCTGAGCGGGAGGCACAATCGACAGCGCCGTGGTCGCAGGAAAACGACCGGAACGGATGTCATCCACCGTGGGAGCAAACTCATCAGCAGAAGACTCTGCCTGAGAATCAGACTGTTCCACTACCGGATCCACATACTCGCCGCTCTCACGCAGACGCGCACGACGGCTAGGATGACCACCCATCGAATACGCATCATCAAAAGACGAAACCGAAGCGGTATCTAAACCACGAGGGGACTGATCCTTCGTCATAGCCCCTCACCATCCCGAATGGAACGCATGCATGCCATCGAAGCGAGCATCAGAATCGTCAGCTGAGCAATATCGAAGCTGTAGAAAATAAAGACAACGCAGCACGCCATCGGCACACTATGCAACCAGTACCCGGAGGCGGTCTTCACTCGTGCGCCGCTTGCCACAGTGCACATCATGAAGAGTGCGAATAGTGCCAGACCTACGAAACCGAAGCAGAACATCAAAGTCCACAGGTAACCCTGGGTACCCATCGACACACCAATGCTCGGTTCCATGCGCGGGGTGCCATAACCGATAATCGGGGACTCCAAGGTCGCATTCCAGGTAGCACGGTAGAGCGCCGCACGACCGCCGGTCGAGTCAGAGTAATCCTGACGGCCCAGAATATTGTCCACAGTGCCCGAAGCGAAAAGTGCCACGATGACAGCCGCAATCGCTGCAACACCCATACCTACAGCACGCCAATTAGCTGCCAGGAACTGACGCAGCAAAACATATGCTGCGCTAATACCCAGACCAATGAACATACCGCGGTTACTGGTTGCAATCGCCGGCACTGTAGAAAGTGCCATGCCGATTAGCAACGCAATACGCAACCAGATGGAACGCAGACGCAACAGGCACGCCAGCATCACCGGGGTGAGCAGGGTGTACGCCAGACCCCAACTATTCGCGTAGGGGAACGGTGCGGAGGGGCGAATATACGCCTCAGGTGCACCCCACGGGCGCTGAACCTCCGCCAGAGGAGGAAGCATATAGTCACGCACCAGCGGGTTCTGCATGAAACCAGAAGGCATGATGAAGCTCATCGGGGTACGCAGACGGAACTCGGGGAAGAGAACGCCGCCATAACCCAGCACAATGAGGGTCACCCACAGAGTCGCCAGACCACCCAACAACCTGTTGAGGCTAATAGAGGAGCGCGCATTGTAGTAGTACAGGGCGTAAATGCCGGCGCTGAGAATGTTCACAAAGCGCAGACCCCAACCAATCATGTCGGTGGAACGGGTCAGAGCAAGTGCCGCAACAACAACCCATACGCAGAATGCGCCCCACACCCACAGGGAACCGGGCACACGCACATTACCTCGAATGGTGAGGTAAAAAAGCATGATCGCTGCCAGTACCAGCGGCGCAATCTGAAGCAGCCCCAGAGCCCACAGCGCCGGGAAGCCGTACAGCAACGCCAGCAGAGGCCATGCGGGGAGCTTCTTCTGCGCTGTCGACATCGGACGGATGCGCGCGCGGGCACGCAGAATACCGCTGGGCGGCGTACTAGCCGACCCTGCGGAATCCTTCAGCGCAACAGGCGAAGCACCCGGATGAGAAAGAACGGAAGAGGAGACCATGTCTGTGCGATACCTGGTTAGAGACCTCGACCGGTCTTCTGGACGAGATCAAGAAGCGTAGCGGGCTTAATAATGCCGGTGGATACAACGTATGCTGCCCAAGCACGAAGCTGCTTGGGGTCACGGCGCAGAGCGGAGCGAGCGTACGCGCGCGCCTCCTTGTTGTTGCCCAAAGACGCCTGAGCGTACGCAATCTGACCGGCAATACGTGCCAGGCCCTTGGGATCCTGCTCAAATTCGGGGAACTTACGCAGAATGTAGCTCAGACCGTCAACCATGGACTGCCACTTGCCAGAGAAGAAGGAAGGACGGTCCCAGAGCACCAGAATCAGCGGCTCGGGCACGCTCAGCACATCGCCGTGGCGGGTTGCGCGTAGCAGCAGGTCGTAGTCTTCACCGTAGGCGGCGGGCAGCTCCTCATCGACCAGACCGATGCGGGCGGGCTGACCGTCAACGCCGAGCAGATCCTCGCGGGAGTACAGCATGGCGGAGGGGTGAATTTCGGTAATGCGCGAACGCAGGAAGTCAGCGAAGGTCGCGCGCTCGGGCGCCAGGCGCACGATGTCCTGACCGCCGGAACGGACGGTAATACCCGAAGAGATAGCGGCTGCTTCGGGATTTTCGCGCCAGAGAGCGACCTGCTGGGTGAGCTTGGAAGGCATCCAGTAGTCGTCGTCATCGCAGAAGCCAATCATCTCACCGCTGGAGGCGATGATGCCGCTGTTGCGGCCGCCAGCCAGACCGCCGGAACGGGTGTTGGAGACAATCTTCAGGGCACGGTTTTCGCCGACCTCAATATCCTCGAGGCGGTCGGGCTCAACACGGTCAAAGACGACAACAACTTCAACGAAACCGCGGTAGCTCTGCTCAAGGATGGAGCGGACAGCCACGCGCAGCAGCTCGGGGCGCTTGCCGTTGGTCGCGATAACGGCGGAAACAGCAGGGTTGCGAGAGGTGAAGTGCATCATTGGGATTCTCCTTACTCAGCGGGGGTCGCGAGGCTAACGTACTTGCGACGCATGGACAGCAGGACGGTTGCGGCATTAGCCAGCAGAAGCAGCGCGTAGACGATAACGAATACGGGGCCGATGCCAACAAAAATGTAAATCCAGCAGAGGGTGCCAGCGTCCATGTGCAGGTTGATGAAGGAGCGCAGGGGGCCACCGGTGGGCGGTGCTGCGGTCTTGCGGTTGTTGCGCAGCTGTTCAGCCAGAATCTGGCTCATGAAGTGACCGGCGGTCAGAGCGGTGAAAATCATGGGCATCGCAATGATCCAGCCGTTGAAAGCGCTAGAGCCGGTGAAGGAATAGTGTGCCGGGTACAGCAGGAAGGAGAGCAGAGTTGCCATGTGCACGGAGGGCACACGGATGGAGTCGACCACGTGGTCGAGCCACTCACCGGCGGGGGAAGACGCACCGGTCACGCGAGCAACCTGACCGTCAGCAGAGTCCAGGCCGTAACCGAGGGCGAAGAGTAGTGCAACGCAGATACCTACACCAACGCTGGGCGGGCACGTAATCAGAACGACGAGGCCTGCTGCGGAACATGCGGCGGAAATAGCGGTGACGCCGTTGGGGGTGATGCCCAGTGCGACAGCTGCCGCAGCGAAGTAGCGTGCTACTCGGCGGTTGACCCAGCGGGTGTAGGCGGGAACGCCAATGCCAGGCTTCTGCGCTGCTTCAAGAGAGCGCAGGGTGTGAGAAAACTTCGCAGAAAATCCCGATGCGGGCGCGGAGTTTGGGGTGTGAGGTGCCTCAGAGGTGGACATGCACATTCCTTTTAATCGGTGAGAGGAGTGAAGGAGAGTGAATTACTCCCTTTCGGGGCGGTTGCGAGAAAGTCCGGAAGTCCCGCACGCGAAAAAAGAGGTGGTTGGTCCCTTTTTTCACATACACCACTATATAGATATTTTACAACGAGATAAAGTGCGACAGGGGGCGTGTGGTCAGGGTCAACAATTGTGTCGCAAAAAGCCGCTGACAATGCTCTATAGTGCAGATTGGCGGGTTTCTGCGAGCAGGGTAGGAGCCTAACAAACCGGGGGTATCGACGCCTTCATCCTGTGAATTATGGTTTTAGAATTCATATCTGAACATTGTGCTGAGATACACATAACAGAAACACAAATAACAGGAATAAATGATGCAAAAAACACAGAAAAACGGGTAGCACACGCAAATGGGGTTTGATTTCCTGAATCATTCAGAAAATCAAACCCCATTTGGCTGAGATTGTCTAGAAGGTATTAGTTCCTTCGAGCCTGCATCGGAACGCGGGTTCCGACTCCGTTATTGACGATGCGTCGCTCGCCCCGGTCGGCTGCCGCGTTGTTCGCGTTATCGACCATGGGCTGCTCAGCAACCGGCGCCTTAGCAGTTGCCTGCAGGTCGAAGCTTACATTCGGGCGAACGTTACGTCGACTAATGCCCGGGTGAACCTCAACTGCGATGAGGTTCTCGCCAACCTTCAGCTTGGACGCCGGAACGGTGAAGGTCACCGGAGTCTTCTGAGCCTTAGCGGTATCAATCGAGCTCGATGCAACCGCGCTATTCCACAGTTTGCCCCTGATGTTGAAGTTGGAACGGCCAACCTCTTCACCGTTGACACCCACCGCAATAGCGTCATCCGCGTAGGTGGTCAGCACCAGGTCGCGGCTCGCCTGCTCACGAGTGAGCTGGATGGTGGTGTAGGCGTAGATATTTTGGCGGTTACGCACAAGCGGAACATGAACGGAGGTGTTGAGGTTACCGGTGCCGACACCAATCGGGGTCTTGCCGGTCTGCCATGCTTCCTGCGCGATATCTTCCAAGGTGAAGTGGAAGTTGTACTTCCAACCGTACTTACGGTTAGGAGCTTGACTGGAGACCATGTACTTCCACTCGGACGCGTAGGGCAGAACAATCTGGTCCTTAGCGGCCTCTTCCTTCGGATCCTCGGGCTTGGGATCGGCAGGCTTCGGGTCCTCGGGCTTGGGCTCCTCAGTCTTCGGGTCCGGATCCTGGGCCTTCGGCGCCTCAGTAGTTGCTTCTGCACTCGGGGTAGCGCTTGCCGAAGCACTGGGGTCAGCAGTAGCGGTCGGATCAGCGGTAGGAGTCTCGGTCGCGGTCTCCGTGGGGGTAGGAGTCGGTCGCACCGGAGCTACCTGGACCGGAGTGGATGCAGAGTAGTTATCTGAGCTGTCCACCGCACGTACAAAGTAGCGTGCGTTATCGGTGTGGTCAATCTCGAACTTAGTACCCGAAGTGCTAGCGATGACTCGGTCATCACGCAGAATCTGGTAGCGGATGCTACCGGCGTCCTGAACCGAATCCCAGGTCAGAACATCCTTATCGTCCTTCAGCTCGACCTGCAGGTTCTGCGGGGTAGCCGGAGGAGTCACATCGCGAGCCTCAAAACGGGCAAAACCGACAGTCTCCTGAGTACCGTGAACACCCAGCGAACGGTGGATATCGCCACCAACCCACAGAGTGCCCTTAGAATCAACGAAAGACTCCCAGATACCGAAGCCGTGGTCACCCTTAATAGCGGGGGAGAACTCCGGCAGCATCTTACCGCTGTCCTTATCGAACGCAGCAACCAGCTTGATCGAATGAATCACGCTTGAACCGCTCACCGGGAACGGCTTATTACGCGAATCCTGGTAGAGGAAGTCACCACAGTGGCAGGCACCATAAATGGTGTTGCCGTTCAGATGCAAATCCTGGAAATCTCCACCATCACGGGTAATTGCAGTGTAGGTGGGGCTCAGGGATGCCTTGTCGTAACGAGAAATAAGGTGCTCAGTACCGCCCACCCAGACGCCGGTACCGGCATCCTGAACGTCGAACTGGAAACCCCAAATCTTGGTTTCGCTACGCAGATCAGAGACATTAGCGCCGGTAGGAATCTCAGAGTGCTGGTACACCCACGGGCTACCCTTCTGCATGTTCTGAGTAATATCAGCCACGCGGTAGGCAAGACCGCCGTTGAGCCAAGTGAAGTAACCGGCGACGTAAACGTGAGAGTTATCAGCGGAGGCGCTAATACCGTTGACAGTACCGTTGAACACCTGGCGCCAGTTACGGTCTATACTCACAATACCGGGCACGCCGTTAGAAGGCTCGCCCAACTTAAAACGGGCAATATTGCGCGAATACGCCTCACCCGCATTTTTACTTTCATGAACGTGGGTAAAGGTGCCACCAATATACACGTAGTCACCCTGACGATGGATGGTCTTCACCATCATGGGCTCGGTCAAAATACGGTCTTCGACTTCAACCTGGGCCCATTCTGGGGCAACTTCACCGGTCGTGGCGTCAACAACGACGAAGCTCTTATGCTCCTTACCGTTAACCAGGGTAAAGGCGCCACCAACCGCTAGACGGTTATTCGGCAGAGCCTCAACAGCCTTCACCTGACCATTAACAGTCAGCTTGAAGTCGCGGCGCAACTCGCCGGTTTCCGGGTCAAAAGCAGCAATATTAGATTGCGCAACATGCTCACCGGTAGAGGACTCAAGGTACTCGAAGTCGCCGCCAATAAACACGCTGGAGGTGCCGTTGCCGTGATTGACCTCGGTGATGGCCTCAACATAGGTGTTCATCTCGGTGGTTTTACCGGAGGCGGTCTTAGCACTGGTGCGCCAGCGCCAATCCGCCGAACGGCTACTGGGCAGGGCACGACGAGCGCTCGCCTGAGTGCCGGAATCCGGGATAGCGCCCAGATGCAAATCGTTCTGGGTCAGCTTCGGGCGCAGGAACATCTGGGTGTAACCGAATGAGGTTTCACCCTTACCGTCCTTACCGTAAATGTAAGAGTTCTGCGCGTCGGTCATCTCCGGCTCAGAACCGCCATGTGAAATGGGGGCGTTCGCACCGTAACGGAAACCCATACGGTAATCCTGCGAAGCCTTTTCCTCAAAGAGCATCGTCTTGAAGCCGTTGTTCTGGCCGCCAAGCATATGGTCTTCCCACGTGCCGTTATGCCAGTCCCTGCGGCCATTTTCATTGTAGGAAGAGAACTCGTCAGGGTTCGTGACGATCGCGTTCGACCAGACAGCGTTCGAACGCAGAGCCCAGGTCCACTCGGAGGTCTGGCGGCGATCCACCGTCGCCTCCTGCCACTTGGTGCCCGAAGTGTTCAGGGCGCGGCGGAAACGGTAACCATCGGGCAGCTGATCGGGACGAACACCATTAAGTAGCTGAGAAATAGTGGTACCCGAAAGCTGAATCGGGGTCTTCGCTGCGGGCAGGGAGCTCAGAGCCTTACCCTGCTCAAGCGTCAAACCGGACGATGCGGGTGCCGCATCGCTGTAGAGCTGAGACGTATCGCCCTGACCCTCGTAGTTTTCGGTCCAGCCATCGCGACCCTCACCAATCTTGAGCCAGCCGCCGCCATCAGTTTCCTGATCGCAGTAGAACTGTGCCGGCTGGCTCATTGCGGGGGTGTATAGCCAGTAGGCGCCGCTCTTTGCCTCGGGGTTAGCCTGCTTGGCTTCCCAACAGCTGGCGGCAGCACGCTCGGAGGTCGTGCCATTGTAGAAAGCAGAGTCCCTTTTTTCCGCAGTCTGTTCGACAGCGGTACTCGGCGTAATAGCGGGGATAGCTACGGGCAAAGCCAAAGCCGTAGCAATGCTCAAGCAAAGAGTTGAGCGAGTTATAGCAGAACGAGAAAAGCCGGAGCCCGTCATGCCAAGGTGGGCTTTCATAATATCTCCAAATGAATGCCAAGAAATGTTATCGAGTGCGCATCAACATTAATGCGCTATGGATGATAATGCGCGGGTTCCAGCGAATCATAGCTGGAAACCGGCATCTTTAATTAGACCCTAACAATCAGGATTGTTCGGGAAATCATGGGTCGCAATCTTCCACTGACCATTGACCTGAACGAGGGTGTAAATATTGAGTGAACGCTTAGGAGAATTATCATCCTTAACGGGCTGATTATTCTCGTCATAGATCTTCACCAAGGAAGAATCCATGCATACTTCCAGCATGCGCGCGGGCTGACCCTTGTACTGAGTCTCAGTCATACGGGGAGTGCCCACCACAGCGGAAGAACCTTCGTAGTGCCAGCCAGCCAGTGCGTATTCGGAAGCCTGCACGGCAAACTCAGCGGCAGCGGAATCCACAGCTACCGCCTCGATGGAGCGAATCGTCTCATCATCGAGAACAGCACGCGCCTGCTCAACGTTCTGCTGCTCAGCCTCTTCATCGCTGCTCGGGTCAGCGGTACGCTCGGGAGAAGGAGCAGCGGAAGGAGCCGCCTTGACCTTGGTCAGAATGGTTTCAAAAGAGTTAACCAGTTCGGTAGTCTTCTTAACCTCTTCAGCATCAACGGGCACGGAAGAAGCTTTCTTCATCTCCTCAGCGCCAGTGTAAATCTCTTCAAGCTTCTGACCATCAGAAGAAGTAGCCTCAGCATCTGCCTTGGGAGATGCCTCGCCCGAAGCATTAGCGGATGCAGAAGCGGTGCCCTGCTCAGAAACCTGAGGGGAAGCGCTCGAAGACTGAGCGGAAGAAGCGTGGGCAGAAGCGGAAACGCTTGCTGACGCAGAAGCGGAGGAAGAACTATCGGAGCTCGGGTTCTCGGTGGCGCAAGCGCTCAGAACCAGGGCGGATACCGCAACGGTGCCCAAAGTGCCCAGGAGGCGGGACCGGGAGGGCTGCTTGAAGAATGCTGACATAGGAAGCCTCTTTAGTGGTTGGAGTGAGATTGACTATTTCCGGAAGATAATACCTTGCACGATGACAAAGCACCTAAAGGCTAACACGCAAAGCTGGGAGAATACTTGGACTCGCAAAAATAACGTTTTTATAAATGATGAGAATAGGCCCTAAATAATGCTCTATTTCGGGTCGAATAGAAGGTAAATATGTATCTCTGAATGAAAAAACCTTCATGTAAATGAATGAAATAGATTCACAATGTGCAAAAAAGTCCCGGGCTGGTTATGAACCAGCCCGGGATAATAGGGCGAACATCACTAAAATTCTTTGTCACAAAAGTGCATATCGCCCTGATGAGGTGTTATGCTGCCTGGACAGCCTCGGTGCTTGCCGAATAGTTATCTGCAGTATCTACCGCGCGCACATAATAACGGGCGCCATCGCGGTGATCCACCGAATAGCTCGTACCCGTAACCGTCGCAATAGGACGATCATCGCGCAGAATCTGGTACTTCACATTACGTTCGGAAATACCCGACCAAGTCAGCTGATCCTTGGAGCCGTTCTTCGTCACCTTCAGATTGCTCGGAGTAGCTGGAGGCGCCACATCGCGAGGCGCATAACGAGCGAAGCCAATAGTCGGCTGCACACCATTAGCACCCAGCGACTTACGGATATCGCCACCAACCCACAGCGTGCCGGTCGAATCCACGAAGGACTCCCACACACCATAGCCGTAGGCGCCGTTCATAATCGGAGCCCACTCCGGTAGCACCTGGCCCGTATCCTTATCGAACGCTGCGACCAAACGAATCGTCTGGGCGTCCGTAGCGTTCACCCACTTCGAATCAACCTTGGTTGCACCCTGGTAGATGAAGTCACCGCAGTGGCACGCGCCGTAAATGGTATTGCCATTTAGGTGCAGATCCTGGAAATCGCCACCCTCGCGAGTAATCGCGCTGTAGGTGCGGCGCATACTCGACTTTTCGTAACGGCTAATCATATGTTCGGTGCCACCCAGCCAGACGGAGGAACCAGCGTCCTGAACATCGAACTGGAAACCCCACATCTTACGCTCGTTCTTCAAATCCCAGGTCTGGGCACTGGAAGGAACGTACGAGGGCTCATGAGTCCAGTCGCCGCCGCTCTGGCGGGGATTGGTAATGTTGGCGATACGGAATGCCTCACCACCGTTAAGCTGCGTGAAGTAGCCGGCCACGTACACGTGGCTGTTACCCTCGGAAGCGTTCACACCGTTAACAGTGCCGTTAAAGACCGGACGCCAGTTCCAATCCACCTCACCATTGCTCAACTTAATGCGAGCCAGGTTCCTCGAGTACGCGTAGGTCGGGGAGGTCTGACCCTTCAAATGAGTGAATGAACCACCAATGTACAGGTAGCCGTCACGCACGTGCAGGGTCTTAACCTGAACCGGAACAGAAGCAATACGGCTGACCACACGGATATCCCAGTCCTTAGCCACCTGACCGGTCTTCGGATCCAGAAGCACGAAACCGTTATAGTACTCGCCGTTCACCTGGTCGAAAGAACCACCCACGGCAAGCAGGCCATTCGGCAGAGCCTCAACCGACTTCACCTGACCGTTAATCTTCGGGCGGAAAGACCGGCGTAGCTCGCCGGTACCTACCTCGTAACCCGCGAGGAAGGCCTGCTCGACCTTCTCGCCGCTTGCGGACTCAACGTACGCGAAATCGCCACCGGTAAAGACAGCGCCACCAACCTCGGTAATCGCCTCAACCTGGGTGTTCATTTCACCCTTCTTGCCGGTACCGGTGTCAGTACTCGTACGCCACTTCCACTTCTCAGAGTAGCTATTGGGCAGTGCACGGCGGCTACTTGCCGGAGCACCCTGCTGGCCGTAAGCGTGCAGACCCTTAGCCGCCAAATCGTTCTGAGTCACCTTCGGGCGCAAGAACATCTGAGTGAACACCAGGGGGGTGGTCGAATCATTTGCCGGGCGGTAGATATAGGAAGAAGTCCTATTCAACAGGTAATCCTGGAACCAACCCGTAATCTTAGCGCGCGAGCCATAGGTAAAGCCCAGCTTATAACCCTGCGAAGGCTTCTCCACGAAGTGCAGGGAACGGAAATCGTCCGAATAGTCGTAACGGAAGATATTGCCCGCCGTCTTCTCCTGACGGTAGTAGTTGTAACCACGGTACTGTCGCGGATGAGTAATCGAAATGTTCGACCAGTACATCGTTGAGCGAAGGGTCCAAGACCACTCGGTGCTCGCGGCACGCGTAGCCTTAAAATCCTGCCATGCGGTACCATTCACGTTCATGGCGCGATGGAAACGCACGCCGTCAGGCAAATCCTGCGGATGGGTGCCGTTCAGCAGCGCGTTCACCGTCTGGCCCGGCAACTGCACCGCATCAAAACCAGTGGGATTCTGGTGAAGCTGCTTAGCATCGCCACGACCGTTGTAGTTCTCGGTCCAGCTCTCACGACCGCGGCCAATCATGACCCAGCCGCCGCCGTCAGTTTCCTGATCACAATAGAACTGCTCAGGAGTGCTCATCTGCGGGGTGTACAGCCAGTACGCGCCGCTCTTACCCCGCGGATTATTCTGCTTAACTTCCCAACAGCTTGCTGCTGCGCGCTCACTCGACGAACCGTCATAGTAGCGAGCATCAGCAGCCTGAGCCCCCGAAGCAATCGGGCCCAAAGAAGCCGCAACCATCGCAAAAGAAGCAGCCGCAGCACCCAAAGCGCGGGAACCAGCACGAGAAGCTACTCGAGAGCCCTCAGAAGCGGACGAAGCAGCGCCCTGCGAACGCCCTCCACGCGCGAACGGAAGAAAATTCATTATGTCTCTCCTAGAGACCTCAACCGGTACACAACAGAAAAATGCAATTCACACAGCAACACCCACCCAACACAGGGCACAGCATAGTAACCATGCATCGGGGAGGGAAGAAGCGTTATGAACTGCACTAACAGAGAGTCTGCTGCCGGAATCAGTGAGTGTAGTTATCGGAAATTGAATGAATACGCCCCGCCCCTCACGCACGAAGCCAACAACGGCAACGCACCCGTAAGAAACAGAACGCTAAAAAATCTGTGAAGCTTCCCCTGTCGTACCAACAGTGAAAAAACACCACAGACCAAGATTCAGCCCATCATCGGAAGGATGGAAGCAACCCATCCGACGCAATGAATCCCAACCCATCATAGCCGCCACAGGGGCGAAGAGATAGCAAACTGGGAAATCCGGACCGAACCAAAACTATAGAGGGCATACACCCCGGGTACACCGCCGCCTGATCCGGACCCCGCAAACCCTGCAGAGCCCGAACCAGGCGGCGGTTCAAAGAAACTAGATCAACAATCTGACCTAAGCCTGAGCAGCTCCCGTGGAAGCCGAGAAATTCTCAGATGCATCGATGGAGCGTACGTAGTAGCGAGCGCCATCAGTATGCTCAACCTCGTAGCTGGTACCAGAGACGGTAGCAATCACACGGTCATTACGCAGCACCTGGTAGCGAGCACCATTCTCTCGAACGCCAGACCAGGACAGCTTATCCATCGAACCATCACGCTGAACCGACAGGTTCGACGGAGTCGACGGGGCGGTCACATCGCGAGGAGCAAAACGAGCGAAACCGACAGTGCGCTGCTCACCATTAGCACCCAGCGAACGGTTAATGTCGCCACCAACCCACAGGTTGCCGCGAGAATCCACGAAGGACTCCCAGACACCGTAGCCGCTAGCGCCCTTCAGAACCGGGCTGAACTCGCCCACAACCTCGCCGCTGTCCTTATCAAACGCCGCGACCAAACGCATGCGGTGAACCGCCTTCGATTCCTTCCAGTAGGTGTGGTAACCGGTTGAACCCTCAAAGAGGACGTCACCGCAGTGGCACGCGCCGTAAATGGTGTTACCGCTCAGGTGCAGATCCTGCCAGTCGCCACCATACTTAGAAATCGCAGTGGAAATACGGCCGTAACCGTTCTTCGAGTAGTTAGCAATCAGGTGGTCAGCACCAGCAGTCCACACGGTCGAGCCAGCATCCTGAACATCGAACTGGAACGCGTACACAATACGGTCAGTAATATTCAGCTTCAGCGACGGCTCCCACTCCCACCTAATGTTCGAAGCATCCGAGCCGTTCAGAGCAGCCAGGCGGAACGCACGCTGGTTATTCAGCTCAGTGAAGTAACCCGCAGCGTGAACAGTCGAGTTATCGGAGGCAGCGGTAATGCCGTTGACCGTACCGTTGAAGTTCGGGCGCCAATTCCAGTCCACCGCACCGTTCGAAAGCTTAATACGAGCGGCACCACGCGAGTAAGCGTACGCCTTAGACGTATTGCCCTTTACATGGGTGAAGTTACCGCCAATGTACAGGTAACCGTCCTGAACCAGCAGGGTCTTCACCTGAACTGCATCGCCATTACGGCGCTGAATCTGGAGATCCCACGTGCGGTCGATCTGGCCGGTGGTTGCGTCCAGAATGACGAAGTGGTTGACCTTCTCGCCGTTAACCTCGGTGAACTCACCGCCAACTGCCAGGCGGTTATTCGGCAGAGCCTCAAGAGCCTTAATCTGACCGTTGAAAGTCGGACGGAAAGAGCGAACCAGTTCGCCCGAATCCACGTTATAGCCCGCCAGGTACGACTGGTCCACGCGCTCGCCACCAGCCGACTCCACGTACTTGAAGTCGCCACCGGTGAAGACGGTGTCGCCCACCTGAGTAATAGCCTGAACGTAGGTGTTCATCTCGTTCTTCTTGCCGGTGCCAGTCTGCTCACTGGTGCGCCAACGAACGGGCATCGTGTAGCTATTCGGCAGAGCACGACGGTTGCTAGCGGCAGAGCTAGAACCAATTTGCGAGAAGTTCAAGTCACGCTGAGTCAGCTTCGGACGCAGGAACACCTGAGTAAAGGGGATGGAGTAACCAGCGGAACCACGCTTGTGGTAAATGTATGAATCCGGATTCTCATTACCGAAGTTCACCAGCGCACCGTACGCAAAACCAATCTGGTAGCCCTGGTTCGGGTTCGCGAAGAAACGAACAGAACTGGTGGTAATACCCGGAGCCATCTCCGAAGCATGACGACCCATATGAGCGGTGCGGTTAATGCCGGCACCGGTGAACTTCACGGTGCCCCAACGCTGACCGTAGCTCATCGCCCAGGTCCACTGCTCAGTCTGAGGACGCTGAACATAAACGTTCTGCCACTGGGTGCCCCTTGCATTGTGGGCACGGTGCAGGCGCATGCCATCGGGAAGGTCCTGAGGCTTAATGCCGTTCAGCAGAGCATCGACAGTGTTTGCGGGAAGCTGGACGGGAGTAAAAGCGGATGGACCCGTGGGGTTCTGGTGCAGTTGATTTGGGTCGCCGGTGCCGTTGTAAGACTCGGTCCAACCCTCACGACCGCGACCAATCATGACCCAGCCGCCGCCATCAGTTTCTTGATCGCAGTAGAACTGCGCCGGGCCGCTCATCTGCGGGGTGTACAGCCAGTAAGTGCCAGAGGAGGCAGAAGGATTAACCTGCTTGACCTCGTAACAGGAAGCAGCCGCTTTATCGCTGCTGGAACCGTCATGGGTTCCGGTTGCAGCCGAGGCGGGAGTAGTAGGAGTAAGAGGTGCCGCAGTAAAAGCAGTACCAAAAGCGAGTGCGAAAGCACCCCACTTCTTAGCAGACCATGAATGGGCATGGCGCTTTTCAGCGGGTTTGTTCGTGTATGTGGTTGTCATATGCGTCTTTCTGATGCGACGTTCCGGAAGAAACATCGAAAGATACGGTGAATTTAGCGCACTAGAAAAACCGCAGTAAATACTGAAAACCTGAGGTTGGTTGGAAGAGGTAAACAGAATCCGGAAGGGGATATACTGTCTGGTTTTTCTCTAAGTGTTAATGATTAGGGTACAGGATTAAGCTGTGAAAATAATGGTGCACAAAGTGCAAAGATGCCCGTGGATGTGTGATTTGCACCCCATGTGATGAACGTTGTGGCACAGGAACAGACACGGAAGAAAACCATACTCAAGTATCACCCACGAAAGCGACAATCAAGTGCAAAAAGGAATATATTCCATCGCAGAAGAACACCAGAGAAAAATGCCAGAAAAAGCAGACTAGCCCTACAATGGAAAAGCTGCATAAAACACACCCAAAACACATATAAAGCACCGTGAAATAAAGGCAAATTCACTCGGACACCCCCAACCGGCACCGCCCAATACCGACCATCCATAGCAGCCCTCCACCAGCTCAACCGCTGCAGGCGAAGACCCCAGATTCAGGAGAACCCGTGAGCACCACCCGAAAAGCTACCGCACAGCCCCTCGAGGCACCCCTGCACCCCCTCCTGAACACCCTCAACCAACTCAGCAGCTGGGCCGCGATCCGTACCGCCGCCTCCGCGAAGCCCACCGAACGCAGCGCACGCTCCCTCATCGGCGCCGTCGCCGGAACCCACGCTGCGCTCATTGCAGACATCTCCACCGCAGTACGCGATACCACCGCTGAAGCGCTCAGCCTCATTATCGCCCCCACCGACCGCCAAGCAGAAGACCTCGCCGCAGCCCTGCGCTCCTACCTGCCCGCCGCAGACATCGCGCTCTTCCCCGCCTGGGAAACCCTGCCCCACGAACGCCTCTCACCGCGCTCCGATACCGTAGGCCGCCGCCTGCAGGTACTGCGCGCCATGACCGGGGACGCAGATAAACGCCCCCAGGTCGTTATCGCACCCGTACGCGCCGTCATCCAGCCCATCGTCACCGGCATCGAAAAGCTCGAACCCGTGCACCTGGTCCGCGGCAAAGAATACCCCTTCAAAGATGTGGTGCGCGGCCTCAACGACGCCGCATACTCCCGCGTAGACCTGGTCGCCAAGCGCGGCGAATACGCCGTACGAGGCGGCATTATCGACGTCTTCCCGCCCACCGCAACTACCCCCGTGCGCCTCGAATTCTTTGGCGACGAACTCGACGAAATGCGCCACTTCTCCGTCGCCGACCAGCGCACCCTCAGCGGGGGAGAAGAGCTCACCGAACTCACCCTGCTGCCCTGCCGCGAACTGCTCATCACCCCCGAGGTCATGAGCCGCGCCGCACGCCTGAAAGCCGACTACCCGGCCGCCGCAACTATGCTCGAAAAGATTGCCGGCGGAATCTACGTCGAAGGCATGGAATCGCTCACCCCGTTACTCATCGAATCCATGAACACCCTCACCGAGCTACTGCCGGCTGGGTCTATGATTATCAACGTCGAACCCGAGCGTGTGCGTGCCCGCGCCGAAGACCTCGTCGCCACCAACGAAGAATTCCTCGCCGCCGCCTGGGACACCTCCGCAGAAGCCGACGCAGTAGCACCCATCGACCTCGGACAGCTCCGCATGAGCGACAGCGGATTCCGCACCATCGACCAAACCACCGCACAGGCACTCGAAGCCAAACTCAGCTGGTGGGAAATCACCGAACTCGTCACCGACGCAGACCTGCTCGAAGACGCCGCCGCAGGCGCACTCGAAAACCAGAACATCGCTGACGCCATCGAAGATGGCATCGACACCTACACTGTCAACGCCACCCCCGCAACCGCATTCAACGGATCCGTCGAACGCATGCTCAGCCAGGTCGGCGACCTCATCCAGCAACAGTGGACTGTCCTCGCCCTCACCAACGGCCGCGGCTCCACCGACCGCCTCATCGACCTCTTCCACTCCGGCGAAGGGGCACCCGCCGTACCCGCAGCCCGCCGAACCAGCCTCGAAGCCGACCCCGCCGGGGACCTCGAACACGGCATCGTTGAGGTCTGCGAGGCGCCCGCCTCCGCAGGCTTCCTCATCGAGGAGGCGAAGCTCGCCGTCTTCACCGAAGCCGAACTGCTCGGACGCCGCGGCACCTACGCACCCCGAGGCGCCGCCGGACAGAAATTCGCCACGCGCCGCCGCCGCAACGCGGTTGACCCGCTCGCGCTGAACCCCGGCGACTACGTGGTGCACGAACGCCACGGCATCGGTCGCTTCGTCGAGATGACTTCTCGCCCGGTGGCGGGCGCCTCCCCGGTCAACGGTGTGCAGCCCATGAAGGAATACCTGGTCATCGAGTACGCCCCCGCCAAGCGCGGCGGCGCGCCCGACCGTCTCTTTGTGCCCTCGGATCAGCTGGACCTCATCTCCAATTACGTGGGTGGTGAGAACCCGAGTCTGTCCAAGATGGGCGGCAGCGACTGGGCCAAGACTAAGTCCCGCGCTCGCAAGGCCGTCAAGGAAATCGCCGCCGACCTGGTGAAGCTCTACTCGGCGCGCCAGGCCTCGCGAGGCCACGCCTTCGCGCCCGACACCCCCTGGCAGCGCGAACTCGAAGAGTCCTTCCCCTACAACGAGACCCCCGACCAGCTCACCGCCATCCACGAGGTGAAGGAGGACATGGAGAAGGAAATCCCCATGGACCGCCTCATCTCGGGCGACGTAGGCTTCGGCAAGACCGAGGTTGCCGTGCGCGCCGCATTCAAGGCGGTGCAGGACGGCAAACAGGTTGCCGTGCTCGTACCCACGACCCTGCTTGCGCAGCAGCACTACGAGACATTCAGCGAGCGCTTCTCGGGATTCCCCGTGAAGATTCGTGTGCTCTCCCGCTTCCAGAAGGCGAAGGAAACCCGCCAGATTACCGAAGAAATCGCATCCGGCGCGGTGGACGTGGTGATCGGTACCCACCGCATCCTCTCGGACAGCGTAGTGTTCAAGGACCTGGGCCTGGTCATTATTGACGAGGAACAGCGCTTTGGCGTGGAGCACAAGGAGAAGCTCAAGCAGATGCGCACCAACGTGGACGTGCTCGCCATGAGTGCAACCCCGATTCCGCGCACCCTGGAAATGTCGCTAACCGGTATTCGCGAGACCTCCACCCTCGCCACCGCGCCGGAGGAGCGCCACCCCGTGCTGACCTTTGTCGGTCCGCGAACCGACAGTCAGATTACCGCCGCAATCCGCCGCGAGCTCATGCGTGAAGGACAGGTCTTTTTCGTGCACAACCGCGTGGCTGACATCGACGATGTTGCCGCCGAAATCGGCAAGCTCGTGCCGGAGGCGCGCATCGCCACCGCCCACGGCCGCATGAGTGAATCGCGCCTGGAGCAGATTATTGTGGACTTCTGGGAGCGCCGCTTTGACGTGCTGGTGTGCACCACCATCGTGGAGACCGGCCTGGATATTTCGAACGCGAACACCCTCATTGTCGACCACGCCCAGAACTACGGTCTGAGCCAGCTACACCAGCTGCGTGGCCGTGTGGGCCGTGGCCGTGAGCGCGCCTACGCGTACTTCCTGTACCCAGTGGATAAGACCCTCGGCGAGATTGCACACGAGCGTCTGAAGGCTGTAGCGACCCACAATGAGCTGGGCGCTGGCCTACAGCTTGCGATGAAGGACCTGGAGATCCGCGGTGCCGGCAACCTGCTCGGCGGCGAACAGTCCGGCCATATTGCCGGTGTCGGTTTTGACCTGTACCTGCGCCTGGTCGGCGAGGCGGTGGCGAACTACCGCGGCGAGAAGGAAGAGCGCGAGGTCGAGACGAAGATTGACCTGCCCGTCAATGCGCATATTCCGCACACCTACATTGATTCGGAGCGTCTGCGCCTGCAGGCGTACCGCCAGATTGCTGCCGCCGATACCGAAGAGAAGATTGCGGAGGCTCGCGAGGAGCTGGTCGACCGTTACGGCGAGCTGCCGGAGGCGGTAGAGAATCTGCTTGCCGTGGCGACGGTGCGTATGCACGCCCGTGCCGCCGGTATTCACGAGCTGGTGGTGTTGGGTCCGAAGGTTCGCGTGGTAACCGCTACGCCGCTGCCGGAGTCCCGCCAGATGCGCCTGAAGCGCGTGTACCCTGGCTCCACACACGCCCAGCCGAAGGGTATGGACACCTGGCTGACGCTGGTTCCGCGCCCGAAGACCATGCCGGTGGGCGGTAAGGACCTGGTGGACGGCGCGATGCTGCAGTGGGCTGAGAAGTTTATCAACTCGATTTACGCGGAGAAGCCGCAGGCTCTCGAGGAGTAGAGACCTGCAGGGTAGGCACCGCCCAGTCATATCGGGCTGCCGAACCATGATGCCGAACCATGAAGATGCTCGCCGTGCAGATTGCCACAATATGGCACATCTGCACGGCGAGTGCGTTTGCCCCGTAGGGGCGGCATAGCTCACAATTAAGGCATGACTTCAACGGTGAACTATGCATCTCAGCGAATTGTAATTATTGGTGGTGGCCCCGGCGGCTACGAGGCAGCGATGGTGGCTGCCGCATCCAACGCGGACGTGACTTTGATCGAACGCAATGCCATTGGTGGCTCCGCCGTTCTGACTGACGTTGTGCCCTCTAAAACCCTGATTGCTACGGCGGATATGATGACCCGCTTCTCCGAGGCGGGTAGCTTGGGCATCGAGAACACGAAGGGTAAGGCGCCGCAGCTTCGTGTTGATATGGACCGCGTGAACCGCCGAGTCCGCGACCTGGCCCAGCAGCAGTCTGCCGACATTAAGCGTGCCCTGGCCTCTGCAGGAGTGAAGATTATTCACGGTACCGGTAAGCTCCTTGACCGCCACACCGTTCAGGTGACCGATGAGGCGGGCCTCGTCTACCCCCTGCACGCGGACTTTGTGCTGTTGTCGGTGGGTACGCATCCGCGTGAAATGGCGACCGGTATGCCTGACGGCGAACGCATCCTGACCTGGACTCAGCTGTACAACCTCTCCGAGGTTCCCGAGGAACTGATTGTGATTGGTTCGGGTGTGACCGGTGCGGAGTTCGCTTCGGCGTATAACGGTCTGGGTTCTAAGGTGACCCTGGTGTCTTCGCGTGACCGCGTGCTTCCCGGTGAGGACGAGGACGCAGCCCGCGTGCTGGAGGACGTCTTTGAACGTCGCGGTGTGCGAGTGATGCCGCGTTCCCGTGCGGCTGCTGTTGAGCGTACTGAGGACGGCTCCGGCGTTATTGTGACTCTGTCGGATGGTCGTAAGGTTTCTGGCACTCACTGTCTGGTTGCTATTGGTTCGATTCCGAACACTGAAGATTTGGGCCTGGAAGACGTCGGTGTTGAGCAGACCCCGAGCGGTCATATTAAGGTGGACGGTGTGTCCCGTACGAGCGTGAACAGCATTTACGCCGCCGGCGACTGCACGGGCGTGTACCCGCTGGCTTCTGTGGCTGCGATGCAGGGCCGTATCGCTATGGCGCACATTCTCGGTGATGCGGTGCGCCCGTTGCGTACCGATAAGGTTGCCGCGAACATCTTCACCTCCCCGGAGATTGCGACTGTAGGCGTGAGTGAGAAGGACCTTGCTGAGGGCGCCTACCGCGGTGATGCGGTGACCCTGCAGCTGGGCACGAACCCGCGCGCGAAGATGATGGCGATGCGCGACGGCTTCGTGAAGATTTTTGCTCGCCGCCACTCCGGCACCGTCATTGGTGGCGTGGTGGTTGGTCAGCGTGCTTCTGAGCTGATTTACCCCATTGCCCTGGCGGTGGAGAAGAAGCTTGCGGTGGATGATCTGGCGGATACTTTCACGGTCTACCCCTCGCTCTCTGGCTCTATTGCTGAGGCGGCACGCAAGCTGCACACTCGCGGCTTGTAGCCCGCACATAGATACCCTGGGCCTGTAGAGAGCCGGTATCTCTGAAGCGCACAAAAGCGGTGGGGGTCGCCTCCTGATTCTAAGGAATTCAGGAGGCGACCCCCACCGCTTTGCTGTAGAGACGCCTTAGCCCCTGCGAAGTTTTACTTCGTGGTGCTGACAGCGTTCATGTCCACGTCACGGGTTTCGTGAGTGAGCAGGATGAAGATAACGCTCAGGATCGAGGCGAATGCCAGGTAGCCGCCCACTGCAGCCACACCGTAGGAGGTGTTCAGCCACACAGCCACGAACGGGGTCAGCGCCGCACCGAGGATGGACGCCACGTTGTAGGCGATACCGCTGGCGGTGTAACGCACGTTGGTGGGGTACAGCTCCGGCAGGTATGCGGACATGGAACCGAAGGACAGACCCATCAGGCACATACCGATAAAGATGAAGAGGGTAACCACAGCGGCGTTTGCGTTCGCGCCGGTACCAACAACGGAGGGGGAGATGAACAGACCGAAGGACAGACCGAAGACAGCCATCGCGATGGTGGTCCACAGCTGCTGGGTGCGGCGGCCGTACTTATCAGCCAGCCAACCCGAGATCG
This sequence comes from Rothia sp. HMSC064F07, assembly GCF_001837265.1. Taxonomy (NCBI): domain Bacteria; kingdom Bacillati; phylum Actinomycetota; class Actinomycetes; order Micrococcales; family Micrococcaceae; genus Rothia; species Rothia sp. HMSC064F07. The sequence goes on from NZ_KV831921.1 coordinate 153,403, forward strand.
GAATGAAGATTGCGAAGCCAATAATGGAGATCAGCTGAATGATCAGGAACTCGCGGTAGGGGATAGCTAGGCCGCCCTTATCCGCCTTGCCGATACCGTAGGAGAGGACCCAAGCGGTCATCAGGTAGAACAGCACGTAGCATGCCACCATGATGAAGGTACCCTGAATCATGGGCCACCAAGCGACCTTGAAAGCCTCAACGAGCGGGGTCTTAACCTTCTCGTTGTTAGCTGCTGCTTTGGCGAAGACGGGGGTCTCCTCCAGCTTGAAACGAACGTACAGGCCAACAGCGACCATCACGATGGACAGCAGGAACGGAATACGCCAACCCCAGATGAGGAAGGGATGCTCGAGGTTCTTCGCGTCGGTTGCGGAGTTGAAGGTAATCCAGCTGGTCAGCAACAGCATGAAGCCGTTCGCAAGCACGAAGCCGATGGGTGCACCCAGCTGAGGCCACATCGCGGCGCGGGCGCGCTTGCCATCCTCAGCGTATTCGCTCGCGAGCAGCGCCGCACCGGACCATTCGCCGCCCAGGCCCAAGCCCTGGCAGAAACGCATGATGGTCAGCATGGTCGGTGCCCACAGACCAATCTGGTGATAGGTGGGCAGCAGGCCGATGATGAAGGTTGCCAGACCCATGGTGAGCAGTGCACCGACGAGGGTAGCCTTACGGCCAATCTTGTCACCGAAGTGACCGAAGATCACGGAACCGAGAGGGCGCGCGATGAAGGCGACGCCGAAGGTGGCGAAGGACGCCAGAAGTTCGGTGGTTGCGTCCTTCGAGGGGAAGAACAGTACGGGGAACACAGCCACTGCTGCAGTGGCGTAAATGTAGAAATCGTAGAACTCGATGGTGGTACCAACGAGCGAGGCGAGAATAACTCGACTGCGAGGAGTCGTATTCTTCACCGGTGCAGCAGACGCTTTCGTGTCGGATGCAGAAGCGCTCATGAGGAAAACTCCCGAGATGGTGAATTTGTGTGTACACATGGAGCCTGAGGTAGGTGTTCCGTTGCCGGTCAGCGCGGGAGGCGGGATGTGCCACGGACGCTGAACGGGTGCCGGTACCGCACCGGGTGGGGTGCGGCAGGCGTCGGATTCTGAAAGGCTCCTCTAAAGTGCAACATTATAACTCTGTTCAGAAAAACCCAAACAAATACAGCCACTATCTGGACGCGAACACAAGGGTTAGCGGCGTAAATCCCACCTAAACAGGCAAGAGCGGACATAGAAAATCCCCCGGAAAGATACGAGACGTTACCTCATGCCCTTCCGGGGGATTCGTATAGCCTATGGCGCTCGCGGTATCGAGACCGCAGTAGCGAGATAGAGCGTTACTTAATGGTTGCCAGTACCGCGCCGGAGGTGACGGTATCGCCCGGCTTAGCCGACAGACCCGAAACCTTACCCGCCTTGTGTGCGGTAATGGGCTGCTCCATCTTCATAGCCTCCAGCACCAGAATCAGGTCGCCCTCAGCGACGGTATCGCCGTCAGAAGCCGCTACCTTCACGATGGTGCCCTGCATGGGGCTGGTCAGCTCGTCGCCGCCACCCTTCGCCGCGCCGCGTGCCGAACGGGACTTGCGGGTCTTGACGGCGGGCTTAGCGGCAGGCTTCGCGCCACCGCTCAAATCGGGCAGGGACACCTCCAAACGCTTACCGTTGACCTCAACAACCACGGTGGTGCGCTCGTCCTCATCGGAATCCACGCTGCCGGGCGCACCGGAGTACATGGGGATGGTGTTGTTGAACTCGGTCTCAATCCAGCGGGTGTGCACCTTGAACTCGCCGCCCTCAGCCGGCGCGAAGGCGGGATCATCCAGCACGACGCGGTGGAACGGGATGACGGTGGGCATACCCTCAATGGTCAGCTCAGCCAGGGCACGGCGGGCACGCTGCAGAGCCTGTTCACGATCCGCGCCGGTAACAATGAGCTTAGCCAGCATGGAGTCGAAGTTACCGCCGATAACGTCGCCAGCCACGAAGCCGGAATCCCAGCGCACGCCGGGGCCGGTGGGCACGGTCAGCTTCTCGATCGTGCCGGGGGCGGGCATGAAGGAACGGCCCGCATCCTCGCCGTTAATACGGAACTCGAAGGAGTGACCGCGCAGAACCGGGTCCTTCTCCTCAATCTTCTCGCCGCGGGCAATACGGAACTGCTCACGAACCAGGTCCAGACCGGAAATCTCCTCGGAGACCGGGTGCTCCACCTGCAGTCGAGTGTTGACCTCAAGGAAGGAGATGGTGCCGTCGGTACCGACCAGGAACTCACAGGTGCCGGCACCCTGGTAGCCAGCCTCGCGCAGAATCGCGCGGGACGCCTCGTACAGGCGCTCGTTCTGCTCAGCGCTCAGGTAGGGGGCGGGCGCCTCCTCAACGAGCTTCTGGTTGCGACGCTGCAGGGAGCAGTCACGGGTGGAAACCACCACAACGTTGCCGTGCGCATCCGCCAGGCACTGGGTCTCAACGTGGCGGGGCGAATCCAGGAAGCGCTCGATGAAGCACTCACCGCGACCGAACGCTGCGGTAGCCTCACGAACAGCGGACTCGTACATCTCAACAATGCTCTCGCGGTCGCGTGCCACCTTAATGCCGCGGCCACCGCCACCAAATGCGGCCTTCACCGCAATGGGCAGACCGTGCTCATCAGCGAAAGCAACAACCTCATCGGCGGACTTGACCGGGTCCTTGGTGCCGGGCACCAGGGGAGCGCCCACCTTCTGCGCGATGTGGCGTGCCGCTACCTTATCGCCCAGCTGGGTAATGGACTCGGGGGAGGGACCAATCCAGGTCAGCCCCGCGTCGATGCACTTCTGCGCGAACTGCGCGTTCTCAGAAAGGAAACCGTAGCCGGGGTGCACAGCGTCAGCGCCGGAGCGGCGAGCGATTTCAATGAGCTTGTCCATCACCAGGTAGGACTGTGCCGCGGTGGCACCGCCGAGAGCGTAGGCTTCATCGGCGAGCTTTACATGCTGGGCGTCGCGGTCGGGGTCAGCGTAGACGGCGACGGTCTGCAGACCCTCATCACGGGCTGCACGAATCACGCGGACAGCAATTTCGCCGCGGTTAGCGATTAGAATCTTGCTGACCGGGCCGGTGTGACGGCCGGGGACTGCAGTAAATTTCTTGGCGGCTTCTGCCTGGTGCTGAGTCACTTAAAGCTCTCCTTTAATCTCCTGCTCCAAGGATACATCGGCAGGATTGGCGAATATAACGCGCATCATACTGTTCTATCTTATCGATTGGTGTTCAATAATGTGTATTCCAGGGCGCGCTTTGAGACAGATTTATACGATTGCGCTGAATCTAATCTTCATCTTGGGGCGCCAGCCACAACTCGGTTACCGCTACTTCGCGGCGGCGCAGCATATCGCGTAGCGCGTGGATGGACAGGCCCACCACCGTGTGGAACTCACCCTCAATACCGCGAATAAACGCCGAACCGTAACCGTCCAGGGTGAAGGAACCGGCTACCCAGAGCGGCTCGCCGGTAGCTATGTACGCCTCGATTTCTTCGGGGCTGAGCGTATCAAAGTGAACGGTGGCACTACGCAACTCAGAAACGGTGGGCAACTCAGAAGTAGCGGACAGCTCAGAAGTAGCGGACAACTCGGCACCCGGTTCAAGACCGCGCAAATCCACGAGCGCGTGACCGGTATGCAGCACACCGTAGTTGCCGCTCATCGCGCTGATGCGCTCGCGTGCCGCCTGGGCAGTGTGAGGCTTGCCGTAGGCAACACCCTCAAACTCGAAGACCGAATCGCAGCCCAGAACCAGCGCATCGCGCACACCCTCGGCGGCAAGTTCAGCGGCAACTGCCTGCGCCTTCAACTGCGCCAGCAGGGATGCGGTTTCAGCCGGGGTGAGTCCCGCACGTCCCTGCGCTCGCGCCTGTTCGTTGGCGACGGCAAGTGCGGCGTCCTCATCTACGGAGGAGACGTGCACCGTGAACGCGATGCGGGAGTCTTCCAGGAGCTTGCGGCGCGCCGGGGATGCGGAGGCAAGAATCAGTCGGGTTGATGAAGCGCTGGTAGTCATGGGTTCTATTTTAGAGCGTTGTCGGTGAGCTTTACTCTCGGGTGCAGATTGAGGGTCACTGGGTGGAACCCTCCGCCGGTGTGTCAGCGTTGAACACGGGGCATTCGCATAATCTGGGGGCGTAATCTGGGGGGGGGATCTGCGGGAGGGCTGGAGCGCCGAGCCGAGGGGTATAACGAGGTGGCATAAAACCGGCGGGCATAGAAAGAGCGTGTCCCATCCCCCTCAACCACGTAGGAGATGGAACACGCCGTTCAAAATCATAACTCTTCTCAAACCTTAAAGAAAAAAAGAATCAATAGTGACACTTTTATGACGTTTGACAAATGTATTTTGCCCATGCTGAGGCATGGGTGGTGGAGAAGCTACACGGCGCTAGGCAGTACCGCCTAGCGCCGCGTGCGTGAGCCTTCGTCAGATTAGCGGTGTGCCGCGGCGGTGTTGTCTTCCACCTCGTGAAGTCGCTGCGCCTCGCTGGCGATGCGCTCATCGTAGAATTCCTGAGCCACGAAGCCACCCTCAGAACGGGGAGCGTTGTAGAGCTCCTCATCCAGAATGCCCTCGCGGCGAGCCACAATCGCGGGAACCAGAGCCTGACCGGCAACGTTCAGAGCGGTACGGCCCATGTCAACGATAGGGTCAATCGCCAGGAGCAGACCCACACCGTCCAGGGGCAGACCCAGAGTGGAAAGGGTCAGGGTCAGCATCACGATAGCGCCGGTCGTACCGGCAGTCGCAGCCGAACCGAGCACGGACACCATCACAATGAGCAAGTACTGGGTGAAGTCCAGCTGAATACCGTAGAACTGAGCCACGAAAATCGCGGCAAGAGCCGGGTAAACCGAAGCGCAACCGTCCATCTTAGTGGTTGCACCCAGCGGAACCGCGAAGGATGCGTAGGCGCGGGGAACACCCAGGTTACGTTCGGCAACGGTCTGGGTCATCGGCATCGAACCCATCGAAGAGCGGGACACGAAGCCCAGCTGAAGCGCCGGCCACACACCCGAGAAGTACTGGCGGACCGACAAGCCGTTCGCGCGAACAATAATCGGGTAGACCACGAGGAAAACTAGCAGCAGACCAATGTACAGGGCGATAACGAACGCGACCAGCGAACCCATCGACGCCCAACCGTACGCGAACACTGCCTTAGCAATCAGACCCACGGTACCCAGCGGTGCCAGGCGAATAATCCACCACAGAATCTTCTGAATAATTGTCAGAGCGCTCTTGACCACGTCAATGAACGGCTTGGCAGCCTCGCCGACCTTCAGCGCGGCAATGCCGACTGCGCCGGAAATGACCAGAATCTGCAGGACGTTAAAGGACGCCGACGCGGTGATGCCGGAATCACCGGACTTAGCGCTGACACCCAGACCCAGGAAGTTCACCGGAATCAGACCGGTCAGGAACGCGGTCCACGAACCGGTCGAGCCAGTGTACGCCTTGCCCTGCACCTGCGCACCCACGCCCGGCTGAACGATCAGGCCCATCGCAATACCAATGAGCACCGCGAAGAACGCGGTAATCGCAAACCAGATGAGCGTGTTAACCGCCAGGCGTGCCGCGTTCGTCACCTGCGACAGGTTAGAGATGGAGGCGACCACGGCGGTGAAAATTAGCGGAACAACGGCAGCCTTCAGCAGGGTGACGTACGAGGAGCCGATGGTATCTAAGGTCACCATGAGCCAGTTGGGGTTGCTCTTCGCGTCCCCACCCAGTGCGAGGGCGAGCGCGCCGAGAACGATACCCAGAATGAGTGAGGCAATGATTTGGTTGCCGAAAGAAGTAGCCCACTTGGGCAGACGTGAACGAGATGATGCATGCGGTGTAGACATGTGGCATACTCTAAAACTTTTACGCGCTCCGGCGCGAGTTTGTGTGAAGAAGTGTTTCAATCCGGTGCAGTGGAGGGGATGTGTGACGAACCGTGACCTTCCGGTGGCACCTTTCGGCTGTACATCCCGCAGTCTAACCAGCAACGCAGCCCAACCCAGCTGCCCAACCAACGCCGCCGCTGGTGCCGCCAGCAGCCCCCCACATAGGCGGTTAAATCGGCTGATAGTTAATTAGGAATTGCCGCAAAAGCAAACAGAAAGGAAACAACTGCGCAACATGCGGCGAAGCTTACTGAGATTTTGCCGTCAGCTAATAATCCGAAAGCTAGGGCTTGATATGCTGGAACCACACCGATAGTCCGGCGAAAGTCGCCGGATGATGCTGTACCCACTCAGCTTCATGTACGCGTTGAGCGTTACGCCACGCACCACCTTTCAAGGAGAGATGCATGAGTTCTGCTCCCCAATACCCCGGCGGAACCACCACCCCCAACGGCCCGAAGAAGCCCCGCAATCGCATGGAGGCGGTTGCAGATTTCGCTACCCGTGCCGCACAGACCTCTGCCCAGCAGACCCTGAACCTGGGTGCGACCCGCCCCGGCATCGCCAAGATGATTGCCGTAGCTGGCGCTGGCGTGCTGCTGGTTGGCGGTGGCATCTTCGCCTACAACTCCATGCACCAGGAAGAGAACGCGTTCCTGTCGCAGGGCGAAGAGTACGCCCGCGTCTGCCAGGACGCGAAGACCGGCCTGCGCGTGGAAGATAGCGAATGTGAGAAGGCAGGCGTTCAGGAGCCGACCGACTCGTCCAGTAGCGATTCCTCGGGCTCGTCGAGCTCGTCGGGTTCTTCCGGTTCCTCCAGTTCTTCGGGCTCTTCTGGGTCTTCAGGCACTTCTGGTTCGACCACCACCCACAATAATTCGAATGCGTTCCTCTGGTACTACCTGGGTCGCCAAAGTGCCGCTAATTCTTCCGGATCCCACTACATTCCTCCTGTAGGTTCCAAGCTTTCCGGAGGTAGCACCACCCGCCCCAGCAACGGCACCGTCTATAGTGGCGTGTCCTCCAAGGGCGGCGGCTTCGAGGACTCCTACCGCACCGCGAAGAAGTCCTCCACCGTTTCCTCCGGCAAAGTAACCAGCACCAATAACTCCGGTAAGACCTCCTCAGTGCGTAATAAGACCACCGGCTCGGTCTCCAGCGGTAAGCAGGGCACCAGCAATAGCGGTAGCACCGGCTCCTACAGCAAGTCGAATACCTCAAAGTCCTCCTCGAAGTCTGGTTCCTCGTCCAAGTCTGGCTCTTCCTCGAAGTCCGGTAGCAAGGGCGGTTTCGGTGGCGGTTCCAAGTCCGGTGGCGGCCGCTCCGGCGGCTAAGCCATCAGCCATGACATTGAATGCGGGCAGGGACTGAGCGGTCCCGCCCGCATTTTCCTCACTTGAACAGCCACACTTGCGGTGACGCAACAACACCGCTTTCCATTCACTACTTCGAAGGAGCCTAGCCCCTCATGCGCCGTGAAGAATTTCCCGTCGGCCGACCCGACTGGGAGAACGTCATCATTGAGGAAGGCCTCACCTACAGCGTGGACGGCCCCCACGACACCGACCACTACTGGAACGAATACGCCGCCTACATTTTCAGCCCGCAAGAAATGGACTCTGTGCGCGCCCAGGCGGAAGAAATGCACCGCATGTGCCTGGAAACCGTCGAGTACATTGCCTCCGGCGCGTTTGGTACCCTCGGCCTGCCCCAGGCGGCGTTCAACCTCGCGGTTGAATCCTGGAACCGCCGCGACGCCGACTTCTACGGCCGCTTCGACTTCACCTACTCTGGTGTGCCCGGCGACGCCATGAAACTGCTCGAATACAACGCCGACACCCCCACCGGCATCGTGGAGGCGGCAGTCAGCCAGAAAACCTGGGCGAAAGACCAGCGCCTCGACACCCGCGGCTACGCCCACTGGGGTGAAATCGGCGAAGCCTTCACCAACCGTTGGCGCCACATCTTCGCCCCCGAAATCACCGCGGGCGTGCAGCCCGTACTGCACCTGGCGCACGTGCCCCCCGAGATTGACGAGACTAACGAGGACTACAACAACCTCTGGCTCATCGCCTACTCGGCACAGCAGGCGGGCATCAAAACCCACATGATTCCCATCGACGAAGTCATCTTCAACGAAGACACCAAGAGTTGGGAAGACGCACAGGGACGGCGCATCACCAACCTCTTCAAGCTCTACCCCTGGGAAGACCTGGTCACCGACAGCGAAGCAGGTTACGACAAGCTCCTCTTCGCCTACCACGGCGCCATGGACCGCTGGATCGAGCCTGCGTGGAAGATGTTCCTCTCCAATAAGCTGCTACTCGCCGCGCTCTGGGACAAGTACCCCGGACACCCGAACCTCGTACCCACCTACGCGGGGCACCGCGGCGGTATGCGCAACTGGGTTCGCAAGCCCCTCTTCGGACGTGAAGGCGACGGCGTAGAAATCTACGCCCCCGACTACGACGTCTTCATCAAGCCCGAAGACGACGACTTCTTCGCCAACGCCCCCGAAAGCGAATTCATCTATCAGGAGTACATCCCGGCACCGCGCTACGAAGGCATTATTAACCCGGTCAGCCACCCCATCCTTGGCGTGTGGGTGGTCGACGGACGCACCGTAGGCGTGGGCATCCGCGAATCGAACGGCGCGCTCACCGACTACTGGTGCCGTTTTGCCCCGCACCTGGTGGACCTGAACGACTCCACCGGCATGGGATTCGGCACCACCGACCCCGGCGCCGCAAACTTCGGATAGCCCCCAGAAGATATAGTCCCCAGAAGACATGGACTTCAGAAGACATAGCCTTCAGAAGACACGAAAACACAGCGAAGCCCCCGCCTCAGCCAAAGCTGAAGCGGGGGCTTCGTCTATAGAGCTCCTAATCAGAGACTCCAGAGATCCACTCAACGAGGAGCGAGCAGACTAGAGGCTACTCGTCGTCCTCATCGTCGTCATCCTCAGTATCCAGAGGAAGCATCATCTCATCGGTCAGGGCGCGGCGCAGAGTGTCCAGACCTACCGAACCGAGCAGAAGAGCACGCGTGTGGAAGGCACGCATGTCATCGCCGCGGCGCACAGCCTGATCGCGCAGTTCCAGCCAGAGGCGCTCGCCAATCTTGTAGCTCGGCGCCTGACCCGGCCAACCCAGGTAACGCAGGAACTCGAAACGCAGGTGACCCTCGGACTCGTCCAGGTTCAGCTTCAAGAACTCGTAACCCAGCTCAGAAGTCCAGATGGTGCCCGGCTCAACGCCCAGCTGCTCAGCCCACTCATCGGGAATCGGCATCTCGCAGTGAACACCAATATCGAAGACTACGCGGGCGGCGCGCATACGCTGAGCGTTCAGCATGCCCATGCGGTCACCCGGATCCTTCAGGTAGCCCAGTTCCTCCATGAGGCGCTCGGCGTACAGCGCCCAGCCCTCACCGTGACCGGACACCCACAGCATGTTCGTGCGCCAGGAGTTCATGGTGCCCTGCAGAGCCGTAGCAATAGCAATCTGCAGATGGTGACCCGGAACGCCCTCGTGGTACACGGTGGAGGTTTCACGCCAGGTAGTGAACGTATCCTCACCCTCGGGAACCGACCACCACATGCGGCCCGGACGCGAGAAATCGGGAGAGGGACCGGTGTAGTAAATACCGCCCTCGTTCGTGGGCGCAATGCAGCACTCAATACGGCGCATGGGGCCGCCAATTTCAAAGTGGCTACCCGCCAGGTTCTCCACGGCGGCGTCTGCGAGCTTCTGCATCCACGCCTTCAGCTCATCGGTGCCGTGCAGCTGACGCGCCGGATCCTCATCGAGCAGCTGCTTAGCACGCTCAATGCTTGCGCCCGGCTCAATCTCCTCGGCAACCTCACGCTGACGAGCGATAATGCTCTCCAGCTCCTTCACGCCCCAAGCGTAGGTTTCGTCCAGGTCAATGGTGGTACCCAGGAACGAACGGGAGTGCAGGCTGTACGCCTTACGGCCCACAGCGTCGCGGGAGGGAGCGGCCGGTTGCAGATTCTCCACCAGGTAGCTGTTGAGGCGGCGGTAGCCTTCCTTTGCAGCCTCGGCACCTGCGGCAGCCTCATCCTTCAGCGAGGGGACAGCCTCGGCGACCTCAGCGGCAAGCTCGTCAAAGAAACCACCGGGAGCGTAGTACGCGGCGGTCTGCTCAATGACAATATCCACCTGACGGCGCGGGGCGACCTTGCCCTCTTCACGAGCTGCTTCAAGGGTCTGGATGTAGCCCTCCAGCGCCTCGGTCACGCGGTGCATACGACCAATAATGTGCTCCCAGTCCTGCTGGGTGTTGCGCTTCATCAGGTCGAAGACCGAGCGTACCTCCTGCGGGACGGAGGCAATATTGTTCATCTGCCAGCCACCAAAGCCAGCCTTGTGCTGCTTGCGGTACAGGCTCAGGCGCTCCTGCAGAGCATCCAGGGTGACCAGGTCAACGTCATCAATAGGCAGGACATTATCGACCTTCTTCAAAGTCTTCTTCGCAAGGCGCGCAAAAGCCTTCTCGCCGGCGGGCGAGTAATCGGGGTACAGAGTCTCTACGCCCTTACGACCAAGCTCGGTTGCATGGACGGGGTTCAGGTCGAGGACCTTTTCAAAATATTCGTTAGCAATCTGATCGACGTCGGTCAGCGAGCGCTTCAATCGGTAGATGCTGGGAAGTTCCTGGTAAGTGCTCATGTTCATATCCTAACTCAGGGGTGTGCCTTCAACCACGATTTTCGGTGATTTAGCTCGCTTAAACCGGCAATATTACGGGCTGAGCGGCACCGAATGCGAGGAAAACAGCTCACCTGTGGACAACTCACCGGGGCTCAGGCGCGAAAACGCCCCAGCTTTCCCCTTCCTGAACATGCAGGAGAGGGAAGACCGGGGCGTGCCCAAGATGGGCTACAAGCTACTAGCGGGGTAGGCTAGCCGGCGAAGTATTCGCCGTTGAGTTCCAGCAGACCGTTCGCGCCCTCGACCACGCCGAGGCGGTGCGCAATGAGGCGGTCCTGCAGCTCATCGCCGGACACCAAATCCACCAGAATGTTCGGGTATTTGGTCGAGCAGCGGATGAACTCGTCGTACGCCTCATCGCTGAACGGTGCGTTCGTGATGAAGGTGCCGAGCTGACCGCCGCGGGCGTGAATCGCCAGGAAGAACGCGGTAATATCCTGCGGCTGAACGCTCGCGGACAGCACGCCGTTAGCTGCCGGGCGCAGAGTACGCACGTAGAATGCGCGTTCTTTTTCTCCGGTGGCGGGGGTTGCCACGCCGTCCACGCCCTGAGCCTCCAGAGCCTCCACGGTGTAGCCGCGCATCAGGAACAGATCGAAACCAATACGGCGGAAACGCTCCTCGGACACCTGCGCCAGGGCGGGGGCCAGAGCCTCACGGCGGAAGACCTGACGGTAACGCTTCAGAGCCTCACGCACCTGGGCGGCAGCAACCTGCAGAGCGGCCGACGGCTCAGCAGTCGAAACAGCCGGAGCGGAAATAACCGACTGGGCGGGGGCAGTAGCGATCGGTGCAGCAGCGACCGGTGCAACCGGAACCTCAACCGGCACCTGAGCGGAGGCCGCCACCGGCGAACCAGCCGGACGCGCCAGCAACGCCGGAGAAGCACCCGGCACCGGAGCCAACGACTCACGCGAAGCACCCTCACGAGCCGCCAGACGAGCCTGACGCTCCGCCGCGCGCGCCTCCTTAGCAGCCTGAAGAGCCTCCTCACGAGCCTGCAACTCAGCCGCAATATCCTGAGGTAGCTTGTGCTTGAGCGACTGCGGCGGCAGCGGCGCCATACGGGCGGTCACAGCCTCCGGAGCACCCTCCGGGAAGCGCTTGAGCAGCTCCTTGCCCGCCTCGCTCAGCTCATAACGCTCCGGGTTCTTACGGGAAGTACGACCGGTACCCTCACGCAGAGCGTTCAGGTAGCGCTCGCCCTTCAGCACGTGCATCGCCACCGAATAGCGGTTACGCAGACGCGGGGTCAGCTTGTAACGGTGCGGAGCGACCTCACCCTGCAGATACGGGATATCCAGGGCGAGCTTCAGCTCATCGTAAATATCGTAGTAGGAGATGCGCGGGCTCTCCTCCACAAGCTTCAGAATCGGGTGAAGCAGCTGGTGCGGGTACGGCAGAGCGTCCACAGCGGCAGGATCCAGCAGCGCCGAAGCCACCAGCTTCTGAATGCTCGGCTCAGCCATCTGCGCCAGGGCAGGCGCAAGCGCGGAACCCAACGAGTAGACGGTCTCACGCTCGGACAGGTAATGGTGGGCAATCAGCACATCGTAGATGTAATCCTGCGCGTCAATCTGCGCAAAATAGGGGTTTGAGGACGCCTGCTGAATACGCTCATCGCGGTCAAAGACCTGCTCCAGGCTCGGAAGGCTCAGCTCCACATCGGCACCGTGGTCGTTGAGAGTATTGAGCAGAAGAACACCCATGTGGGTCAGCAAAGCATCGGTTGCGGAAATATCCTCGGCGGTAATCGAGGTGCCCTCATCCTTCACCGACGCCAGCACGGAGCTCAGCTCGCTCGCCGGCACGCCGGTCTCCTCGTGGCGGGTCACCAGTTCCTTCGCCGAAGGCGACAGCGAGTACAGAGTCAGCGGAGAATCCGTGTGCTCGTGAATCGTCTTGGTGCGCAGGTAGCCCTCACGGGTCAGTAAGCTCAGCGCCTGAGCAATCACCGGCTCAACAATGCGCTGCTCCAGGTACGACAGGCCGTACCAGCCCTGCACAAAACCGCACTCGCGCAGCACCAGCTCACGAATCTTCACGGGAGCCGCCGCGGGATAGGCCGGGGTAACACTCAGGACGATGGGCAGAAGCTCACGCACCGTAATATGCGAGAGCAGAACCGGGTAGAACTGCTTCAGGTAGTAGAGGTACACGCCGCTGAGGAGGGGCAGAACCGGCAGAAGAGCCTGCGCCTGCTGTTCCTTCGGGGTACCCAAAAGTTCACGGCCAGCCTCGCTGAGGGTGTAGTGCAGGTTGCCCGGATGCAACTGGCTGAGGGACACCTCAAGATAGTCAGCGTTGACCAGCGCCGCAATCAGCTTATTGAGCGCCTCACGGAAGAGAACATTGTCACCGACCGCAATGAAACGCTGAGTCATGTTGAAACCCAGGTCCACACCTACGGGAGTGTACATATCGGGGAAGAAAACCTTCTCGCCACGGTCCTGAGCGCGCTCAAAATGGCGGAGCAGAGAGAAAGCCGCCGCAACGCTGAGAGTGCGTGCTTCCTCGGGTAGGGCCTCCCACGAGGTTTCCTGCTGCAGAGAGTGCAATTCGGAATGGTCGATATGGAGCATTGTTTTATTCACGAAAGCCACGCCGGGCTCCTTATCTGGTGTTATTTATCGTGCGGGCATTCTTCATAAAGTGCAGTCATTCGAGCGGGAAAATATTCACACAATACTGGGCGACACCATCTTTATTTTTGGGTCGACACTTTGGTAACCCCTCGTGAAGAGAAGCAGGAAAGGCGGATTTCTCAGCCCGTTCCGCTCACGTACCGTCTTCAATGACGAACACTTCAGAAAAGAACGCTATAAATTAGGGTGAAGTGCTGATACCGTCACGGGTATATACACTTCGTGAAATAATGCGAAGAATATATAACGCATTACCCTCTCATTGTATCGGCTGGTTCAAGAAATAACCTAGATTTCTAAAACCAGCCGATATATGAAAAATATCCTCATGGAAAAGTGAAAATACATTTAGTGAAATAACGTGGGAATGTGCAAAGAGCAGAGACGTTCAGAGTGAAACACTCACCCCAAAATACCCCCCCCGGCTACTCCATGCCGCGGGCAAAATACTCCTCGTCAATGCGATAACCGCACTCGCCCTCACCATCAAGCACGCCCACACGGTGACGAATCATCAGCTCCACCAGCTGATGCTGATCAACCAGAGCAATATTGCGTGCCCCCGGCAAACCCTGCAAATACTCAGGCACCGGCTGCGCAAAAGCACCGCAGGTCACCAAAACACCCTGCAAACCGCCGTGCAGAAGCACCGCACCGGCAAGCTTCTGAATCTCGTTAGGAGTGACCTTCATGGTTCCGCAATAGTGCTTCACCTGAATATAAATCGGCGCGAAATCCAGACCATCAGAGTAGCGGGCAATCACATCCACGCCCTTATCGTCGGCGCCGCCGGTCACCTCGGTACTAAAACCAAGAGTCGTAAAAATATCGGCAACAATCTGCTCAAAATATTCCGGAGTCACCGCGTGAACATGCTGAATTAAATCCTGCGTAAAGTGCTCAGCAAATTCCGCCTGAGCATGAATAACCGGTGAATCGCTGGCGCGCAAAATAATATCCATAGGAGACTGGCCCACGGGCCAGGTCTTGGCAATACCCGCAGAATTCAACGAATGTGCAAGGTGCTCCGCACCGGTTGCCTCATGGGCGGAGGTGGTTTCCCCGGTATCGGTAGCAGGGAGGAACGGCTCCATACCGGTGACTGCATCACCATCAGAAGCACCAAAAATGAGACGATGCTCCGCCTCTGCAGTCGCCAGGAGTGCATTCGCCTGCTTCTTGAGCTTCTTCGTCGTCCTCGCCGTCAAACTCTGAGCACACAGCGCATGCACCTGCTTCACCACACGCGGCGGCACCGAACCGTGCAGATGCGGTGTGCAGGTCAGCTCGGCACCCAGAGGAGTGAGCAGGTACTTCCTCTTCTCCCACGGGGTCAGGCGAGGCATCAACTGGGCATAACGAAGTGCCACCAAGATCTTCAAGGTGGTACGTACAGCCACCGCAAAATCGGCGGATTCAAGATCGGGTAGGTTCTTCTTCGACCCCAATGCCTTAGTCTGCTGCCGCAACTGCTCACTAACATAGGCGGCGGTGCGAGGCACAGTCTTCGACAAGCGCCGTAGCGTCGGCAACAGAAGCGCGATATAGACATCCGGTGGGGGCCTATGGTTTTTATTCAGCATCTTTGCCATGGTCCCTGCCAATTTATTAACACTAATGTGACGGTATATACATCGTAGCATCAGTACGTATCATCATGACTTTATCGTTTCTAATATGACAAAACCACAAGAATCAGCGCATTAGATGTTGAATAAC
The DNA here is from genome assembly GCF_001837265.1 of Rothia sp. HMSC064F07. NCBI lineage: Bacteria > Bacillati > Actinomycetota > Actinomycetes > Micrococcales > Micrococcaceae > Rothia > Rothia sp. HMSC064F07. The sequence continues at coordinate 168,422 of NZ_KV831921.1, forward strand.
GCAATATAAATCTTGAATTTGAGGCAAAACAATAAAATCCCGTCACACCAGCTGGTGCAACGGGAATTTATTATTCAGATGAGCCGCCCGCGTTACATGGGACGCGCACGCCTCCACGAACCGGGGCCCGGACGCAACGAAACACCCAGGCGCTGACCGCGGTTCAGGATGCGCGAAGCGGCACCCACCAGCAAGTTCTGCTCCTGCTGCGCGGTATTCGCCTGCATCATCGCAACCACAGCAGTGAGGGCGGCAATCTCCTCCGGGGTGGGGGAGCCCTTAACCACCTTCAGCAGCGGCTCCTGCTCAGCGTCAGTATCTACCGAAGACTGAACGGAATCCTTCGCGGTGCTGGGAGCGGTATCCGCGCGCGCAGAAGAACTGGCGGAAGAGGTAGCACGGGAAGACCCGCGCTCAAGCTGCTCGGCGCTCTCAGCAGCCTCCGAACTATCCTTCTTCTTGCCGAACGAGAAATAACTCAGCGGATTGTAGCCTGCCAAAGGCACGCCTCCTTAGAAAACCTAAAATCGTGCGAAGGCCCGCGCCATACACGGCGCGGGCACAGCGGAAGCCTACAGCGGGATGTTACCGTGCTTCTTTGCCGGGGTAGCCGCGCGCTTATCGTGCAGGGCACGCAGCGAAGAAATGATGCGCACGCGAGTCTCGCTCGGGGCAATCACCTCGTCAATGTAACCCAACTCGGCAGCCTGGTACGGGTTCAGCAGCTCTTCCTCATACTTGGCAATCAGCTCAGCGCGGCGAGCCTCAACATCGCCACCCTCAGCCGCCAGAGCCGCCAGCTCACGACGGTACAGAATATTCACCGCACCCTGAGCACCCATCACACCAATCTGAGCGGTGGGCCACGCCAGGTTAATATCGGCACCCAGCTTCTTCGAACCCATCACAATGTACGCACCGCCGTACGCCTTACGGGTAATGACGGTAACCAGCGGAACGGTCGCCTCCGCGTAAGCGTAGAGCAGCTTAGCGCCGCGGCGAATAATACCGTTGAACTCCTGATCGGTACCGGGCAAGAAGCCGGGAACATCCACAAAAGTCAGAATCGGAATGTTGAACGCATCGCAATGGCGCACGAAGCGGGCAGCCTTCTCGGACGCAGAAATGTCCAGGCAGCCAGCGAACTGCATCGGCTGGTTCGCCACAATACCGACCGTGCGGCCTTCAACGCGGGCGTAACCAATCATCACGTTCGGGGCGTACAGCGCCTGCATCTCCAGGAAGTGGCCGTCATCGACCACGGACTCAATGACCGCACGCATGTCGTAGGGCTGGTTCGCCGAATCCGGGATCAGGGTGTCCAGATCCAGATCGTCTACCGTCACCACGGGCTCCTGGTCGTGCTCCAGGGGCAGGGGCTCAGCAAGGTTGTTCGACGGCAAGAATTCCAGAAGCTCACGCACAAAATCGAACGCGTCTTCTTCATCCTCAGCCAGGTAAGTGCTGGTACCGGTCACGGAGTTGTGCTGACGCGCACCACCGAGGGTCTCCATGTCCACGTCCTCACCGGTCACGGTCTTAATGACGTCCGGGCCGGTAATGAACATGTGCGAAGTCTTATCCACCATGATGATGTAGTCAGTCAGAGCGGGGGAGTACGCGGCACCGCCGGCACAGGGGCCCATAATGACAGAAATCTGCGGAACCACGCCGGACGCACGCACGTTCATGCGGAAAATGTCGGCAAACATCGCCAGGGAAGCCACGCCCTCCTGAATGCGGGCGCCACCACCATCGTTAATGCCGATGACCGGGCAGCCGTTCTTCAGAGCGAACTTCTGCACCTTCACAATCTTCTCGCCGTTCACCTGCGAGAGGGAACCACCGTACACGGTGAAATCCTGAGAGTACACGGCAACCAGGCGACCATCCACGGTGCCGTAACCGGAGACCAAACCGTCACCCAGGGGCTTCTTCGCCTCCATGCCGAATGCGGTGGTGCGGTGGCGGGCGAGGGCATCAAACTCAACGAAAGAACCCTCGTCCAAAAGCATCTCGATGCGCTCGCGGGCGGTGTTCTTGCCGCGTGCGTGCTGCTTCTCGATAGCTGCCTCACCGCTGGGCGCAAAGCTGCGCTCTCGACGTGCATAAAAATCAGCGAGCTTACCGGCGGTGGTGCTCAAATCAAATTCCTGCTGGAGGTTCTCGGACATTATTCCTCGTTCCTGCTCCACCCGATTGTCGGGAGCCAGTGGTTGCGGTGATGGTTGTTCAGAAGGCCCCGAAGAGCGCTCTTGAACAATGTGCATATCCCTCAACTATAGTGCGAACTAGGGCACATATGCCAGGTGAGAAGCCAGAATATCAACACTAGATACACTTTTATGCACTCAGCACCCAAGAAGGTGTATATAGTAAACAAAAAGTGCGAAAGAGCGGCTCAAAAGAGCGCAGAAAACCCCCTCTCGCGCCGGCAATCCTTGTCGACGGAAAGGGGGTTTACGTTCAAGCTTTTCCAGCGTGAAGCGGTGCTCGACCTTAGATGGTGCCCAGAACCGGGTTCCACTCGGTCACGGTGTGAGACAGAACCGCGCCACCAATGTTCATCGGGTCGTTAGCCACAATCTTTTCGGCTGCCTCAGCGGAATCAACCTTTGCAATCAGCAGAGCGCCAGCGGGGGTCTCGCCGTCCAGCAGGGGACCGGAAACGATCAGGTTGCCCGCCTCAATCTGCGAACCAAGGTACTCGCGGTGAGCCGGACGGTACTTCGCCTGCTCCTCGGGAGCTGCGTAAACGTAAGTAATTGCGTAATAAGCCATAGCGGTCTTCTTTCGAGCAGGGCGGAGGAACCTCCGCAGCCGGTCGGTGCTTGATGCACCCTCACTGTCTAATGTACCGTCTCGGGTACCGGGTGGGCATCACCGGTGGCAAGAAATTGATATGGTGAGAAATCAACGTGACTCGGCAGAAACTGGCTGATTATGGCGGCGAGTTGATAGCGGGTCGGCGTATCGCAGAGCTGATTCAGATAGCGCAGAAAGGCACATGCCATGGAGAGAAACACACACACCCAGAGCGACCATTCGGTTTTGGATGCTCCCCGCATCCGCACCACCGCGCTGGATATGGGCTACTCCAGTGTGAACCTCTACGATCAGGTGGATTCCACCACTACCCGTGCCCGCGAACTGCTCATGGGCGGCACCGACCCCGAACGCGAACAGCTCGGTGAACTCTCCGTCTACGCCAGCCTCTACCAAAGTGCCGGACGCGGTCGCCTCGCCCGAGCCTGGACCGCACCTCCCGGAGCCTGCCTCGCCGCAAGCATTGTGGTGCGCCCGCACGCCTCCACCGACCCGCTCGCCCGAGAACTCCCCGAAGACAGCTACCACTGGATGACCCTCATCGCCGGGCTCAGCGTGGTCGATATTTGGCGCGGCTACGGTGTGGATGCCGCCCTCAAATGGCCCAACGACGTCATCGCGCAGGGAGCCAAAGGCTGCGGAATCCTTGCCCAGCTCGTCCCTGAAAGCGGCGCTACCGAGGGGCAGCGCAGCATCATTGTGGGCATCGGTCAGAATACGAATATGTCCGCCGAGCAGCTGCCCGTACCCACCGCCACGAGCCTGAGCCTGTGCACCGGGCAGGTCATCGACTCATCCGAGGTCCTCACCCGACTGCTGAGCATCTTCGCCCGACGCTACCGCGCCTTCGTGCGCGCCGGCGGCGACCCCGAACGCCCCGACCCGCTCACCCCTGATAGCCTCAGCCTGCTTGACCAGGCGCGCGCCGCCACCGCCACTCTCGGCGCCAGCGTGCGCATGAGCTTGCCCGACGGAAGCGCCGTAGAAGGCATCGCCGAAGACCTCGACGCTCAGGGGCGCATCCTTATTCGCCGCGAGGACGGGCCCCTAGAGCCCTACGCGGTGGGCGATATTGAGCACCTTCGCCCCGCCAACGGTAGCTACGGAGATTTTCAGCAGGCACACTAGAACCAACCCCTAAAATTTCAGCCCACAAAATTTCTGCCCGGCACGGCTACACTCAACGAACCCGCACCACCTCAACCGGCGCCTCTAGCCGGAATATAACAACCAGCACAGCTAAGGACCACCATGCGTTTGCGCGGAAAACTCAACCCCGGTGAGCATGTCATCATTGCGACCCGACAGCACTACGGTGCCCTGCTGCCCACGCTTGCCTACCTGCTGGTTGCAATCGCCGCGTCAACCTTCGCCTCCACGGCACGGTCCTCACCGATTCTGTGGACTCTCGGCACGATCTGTGCGGTAGGTACCCTGCTCGGTGCCGTGCGCACCGCCTGGCGTTGGGCAACCACCTACTACCTGCTGACCACCCACCGGCTCGTGGTGCGCCGCGGCATCATGACCCGCAGCGGAGATGAGTCGCTCTACCTGGACTCCATGGGGGAGCGCTGGGCAAAACAACCCGGTCCGGGAGCCTGGCTGGGGTACGGGTCGGTGTACGTGGTGTGCCGCGGGGTGCACCACCGTCTGACCTACGTGCCCGATCCCAAGCGCTTTGAAAAAGAAATTAAAGCCGCCCGACGCGACTACTACGCCCTGCGCGCTCGCTATATTTAGGGCTTCATCGCCTCTGTGACCGAGTTGGGAGGGAACCATCGGGGTGGCTCAGAGCCTAAACTCGCCGCTAAATCTGCCGAAAAAATGCGGACTAGAGTATTCTTAAATGTGAATTACTCCACTAAACTATCCGGGGGTGCGGGCGCTTTTGTGACCCAAACACCACAGCGGAGGGGTATATTAACAAGGCGCTACACGGTGAGCATCATCGCAGTGACGCAATGCGAAACCCGCAGAGCACAACGGTGTACCACGTAACCTAGCGCCACCACGGTATAAACCAGACAGTATTTTCCGGCAGGGATGAAAGGAGCGGCAGCGGCAATGAGCACGGCAGACCGCCATGAACCTGCGCACTCTCCGCAGGACACCGGCGCCACCATGGGCCCCGAAACCCAAATGCTCAACCTCAAAATCCTGCAGAATCTCGCGCAGAATAATATCTACCGCGACGAGGAATCCAAAGCAGGAATCCGAGCCCTCGAAAAGTCGCTCCTGGGACAGGGGCGCCGCTACACCCCCGTAGAAGCCGCAGAATGCGCCGGACTTCCCTTCGAAACCGCCCAGCGCATCTGGCACAACATGGGCTTCCCGACGATCCCCAACCACTCGCCCTACTTCACTGAAACAGACGTGCAGATGCTCGCTGACCTACAGAAGTTGGACGCAGAAGGCGACATCCGCATGGAATATGTGGCATCCCTTGTGCGCGCCGAAGGTCAACTGACCGACCGCACCGTCGCCTGGCAGATTGAGGCGCTCGTGCACAACATCATGGTCACCGAGAACCTCAGCGATAATGATGCCCGCCGCAAGCTTCTTAAAGACTTCCCACGCTACCTTGAGGTTCTCGAGCGTCTGGCGCTGTACGCATACCGCCGTCAGATGTACGCCGGAATCCTGCGCCTGGGATTGCGTGAGAACAATGTGACCACCTCCGGCCTTTCCCGCCTGCCCCTGGTGCGCGGCGTGGGATTCGTGGACCTGGTCTCCTACACCTCCCTGGTGCGTAACCTGGATGCAGCGGCACTTTCTCAGCTCATCAACCACTTTGAGCAGAGCTGCCTGGACGTTATCGCACCCCTGGGTGGTCGCATTATTAAGACTCTCGGTGACGAAGTTTTCTTCCTCACCGAAACCCCGGACGCTATCGCAGAAATCAGCCTGCGTCTGTCCGAAAAAATCGGTGCCGACCCGCAGCTGCCGGACTCCCGCGTCGCCTTCATCTGGGGCGAGGTCCTGGCTAACCGCGGTGACGTGTACGGCTCCAGTGTGAACCTGGCTGCGCGCCTGGTTTCCCTGGCTGAACCGGGTACCGTGCTGACCGATAATGAGACAGCAAACACGCTCCGACAGGTGGGAAATCGCTATACTCTCACCTCTCAGGGAACGCGAAACGTTAGAAGCTTTGGTAACGTAGACCCCGTGGCGGTGACTCGTCGCGTGAACTACACAATGGAGATAGACCTCTCATGACTGAACTGAAACTACGTACCGGTGGTGCAACGCACCGCGGCGCACATCGAGAAAATAACGAAGATTCGATGGTCGTCGCCGGTTCCCTTTGCGTGGTCGCGGACGGTATGGGAGGCCACGAGGCGGGCGAGGTTGCTTCGCGCCTGTGCGTGCGTCAGCTCGCCTACTCGCCCTTCTTCACTATGCCCGGTGGCCGTAGCGAAGAGGAACAGCAGGCATATGCTGAGCGTCTCGCCGCTATTGACGAGGAAGACCCCACCAAGCGCCGCCGCCGCGCGAACACCCTGCTTAACAACGAAATTGTGGGCACCCTCAACCGCCTGCACGACATCATTGGCGAAACCAACGAGGAGATTAAGCAGGCGCTTTCCCGCTCCGGCGGTACGACTGTGACGGGTGCCTGGTTGACTCGCATTGGCGACCGTAACCTGTGGGTTATCTTCAACGTGGGTGATTCCCGCACCTACCGCCTGCTGCGTGAGGACGAAGGTATTCACCACTCCGCCATGGAGAAGCTGCCCGGTTCCGAGGGCTCCGCCTCGCTGGAGCAGGTCACTAGCGACCACTCCGAGGTGCAGTACCTGGTCGATGAAGGTCAGATTACCGCCCTGGAGGCGCTGACCCACCCGCGCCGCAACGTGATTACCCGCGCCCTCGGTACCGGTAACTACTGGGAGCCGGACTTCTGGGTTCTGCCCGCTCGTCCGGGTGACCGCCTGATGCTCTGCTCCGATGGCCTTTCCGGTGAGCTTTCGCACGAGTACATGGCGCGTGTGCTCACTTCGATTCGCCACCCGCAGGATGCCGCTGACGTGCTCCAGCACGAGGCGCTGCGATCGGGCGGCCGCGACAACATTACGGTGATTGTTGCCGACACTGTCGAAGCCTAAACTTCATACCTGTTGATTCACCCCCGCTTTCTACGGGCGCTCATGCGAGTGCTTGCAGAAGGCGGGGGTGAACTGCATCCGCGTACAGAAACTAAGGAAGCGCAATCCGGGAAGTAGCTACGGTGTTCTTACGCCAGTGTTTGCGCTGGCGGGACCTGAGCAATATGACGAGCGATAGGGGAGAGGCGGAGCAAAAACGCTAGACTGGACGGGTGACTGAGAACAACACCACCCAGCAGACTGCCCCCGCCGAGAACACCGCAGAGATTACCGAGGCCCTGCGTGCTGAGTACGCGGAACTGACCGATAAGATTCGTGCCGCCCGCCGCGCCTACTACAACGAGGATGCGCCCTTCCTCTCTGACGCCGAGTACGATAAGCTCTACCGCCGCCTCGAAATCATTGAGGCGGAGCACCCGCTCATCATCGCCAACGACTCGCCCACCCAGGAAGTCGGCGGCGAAGCCATCGAAGCTTTCGCGCCCGTCACCCACCTGCAGCGCATGTACTCCCTCGAGGACGTCTTCTCCTTCGAAGAGCTGCGCGCCTGGCTGACCAAGACCGAAGAGAGCGCCCGGAACCTCACCGGTAGCGCACCGCAGTGGCTGACCGAGCTGAAGATCGACGGCCTGGCGGTGAACCTGCTCTACCGCAACGGCACCCTCGTACGCGCGGCAACTCGCGGCGACGGCACCACCGGCGAAGACGTCACCCACAACGTGCGCACCATTGCGAGCATTCCGCAGCAGCTGACCGGCGAGAACCACCCCGAAGAGATTGAAATCCGCGGCGAAGTGTTCATCTCCTCCGCTGATTTTGAGAAGCTCAACGAGTCCATGATCGCCGCCGGCAAGAACCCCTTCGCTAACCCGCGTAACGCGGCGGCAGGCTCGCTGCGCCAGAAGGATGCGGCGATTACCGCCTCGCGCCCGCTGAGCATGTATGTGCACGGCATCGGTTCGCGCACCGGCCTGGATATTGCCACCCAGTACGAGACCTACGATCTGCTTGCCTCCTGGGGTCTGCCCGTGAGCCCCTACAGCGAAATTGCCGCCAACACCGAGGCGGTGTTCGACTTCATCAATAAGTACGGCGAGCAGCGCCACTCTCTGGTGCACGAAATCGACGGCATCGTTATTAAGGTCAACGACTTCGCGACCCAGGCTCAGCTGGGCTACACCTCCCGCGTGCCGCGCTGGGCGGTGGCGTACAAGTACCCGCCCGAAGAGGTGCACACCAAGCTGCTGGACATCCGCGTGGACGTGGGACGCACCGGCCGCGTGACCCCCTACGGCGTTATGGAGCCCGTATTCGTCTCCGGCTCGACTGTCGAACGCGCGACCCTGCACAACCAGGACGTGGTCAAGGCTAAGGGCGTGCTCATCGGCGACACCGTGGTGCTGCGCAAGGCAGGCGACGTGATTCCCGAGATTGTCGCCCCCGTGGTTGCCCTACGTGACGGCACCGAACGAGAGTTCGTCATGCCCAGCGAATGCCCCTCCTGCGGCTCGCCCCTTGCCCCCGGCAAGGAAGGCGACGTGGACCTGCGCTGCACGAACCCGCGCTCCTGCCCGGCGCAGCTGACCGAGCGCGTGTACTATGCGGCAAGCCGCGGTGCCTTCGACATTGAGGCGCTCGGCTTCGAAGCAGCAAAAGCACTCACCAGCCCCGCAACCCCGGGTACCCCTCCGCTAACGACCGAGGCGCACCTGTTCAGCCTCAACATTGAGGACCTGCGTGAGGTCACCATCGAACGTGAGAAGAAGGTCAAGGGCGTGGGCACCGGAAAGATGGAGCGCGTGCCCTACTTCTACACCAAGCCGACCAAGGCACGCCCCGAGCCAAAGCCCACGAAGAATACGCTGAACCTCTTCGCCGAGCTGGAGAAGGCAAAGCAGCAGCCGCTGTGGCGCGTGCTGGTTGCCCTCTCGATTCGCCACGTGGGCCCGACCGCTGCCCGCGCGCTCGCCGCGGAGTTCGGTTCGATGCAGGCAATCCGCGAGGCTGACCGTGAACGCCTTGCCGCTGTGGACGGTGTGGGCACCACAATTGCCGACTCTATTATTGAGTGGTTCGCTGAGGACTGGCACGCCGAGGTGGTGGACTCCTGGGCTGCTGCCGGTGTGCGCATGGAAGATACCCGTGACGAGTCTGTGGCGCGCACTCTGGAGGGCCTGACCGTGGTCGTGACCGGTACGCTGAACGGTTACACCCGTGACGGCGCGAAGGAAGCCATTATTTCTCGCGGCGGTAAGGCATCCGGTTCGGTGTCTAAGAGGACCCACTTTGTGGTTGCTGGCGCGAACGCCGGCTCGAAGCTGGATAAGGCTCAGCAACTGGGACTGAAGGTGCTGGATGAGGAGGGCTTCACCGCCCTGCTCGAGGGCGGTCCGGAGGCTGTTGAGGCTACCACCGAGTAGACCCGGTAGCGGGGTCACCTGAATCTGACCCCTGCAATATATAGAGCATTCAGGCTCTGGAGTGCGTGCTTCAGGGTCTGAATGCCAATTTCTGGCATTTGTAATTACCACAGCTTTTAAGGCGGAAGCGCCTTAAAACACTCCCAAAGCGAAGAAATATTTAAAAAATATTTACACGCTGTTCAAAACCCTTAAAGGTGGCGCCCATCAACCCCGAATCGGAAAACTCAGCAGGGGAGCGCATCCGAGTTAAACCCCTAGAAAACCCCGAAATTCCGGGGTGAAACCCTTAAGGCGCGCGGGGCTCAAGGTCTTAAATAATGTTTCCTGCACTTTTAACCTGGAAGAACCCTGGGAGAACCCGGGACGTTCGCTGTGAACTTGAAATCGGGTTGGAATCATAAAAAACCTCGGCTATCTTTGAGACCAGATGGATTCTCGCAAGAGAATCACCTGTGTGGTTTCAAGCTTGGAATGCTTGAAACGATGCCCGGTTCTACCGCACGTCCCCATCGAGGAAGTGCCACCCGGATTCCGCACATAAGTGCAGAATCGCTCACGGTGACATGAAATCGGTGGAGAGCCGCTCACATGGTAGAGCCAGAATATGAGTAACCTACTTCGTTATCAAAGGGTGAGCGGCGGCGCGCTAGAGTTCCGGGGACGGAACGAGCGGGGACGGCCCCAAGGAGCATTATGAAGAACACTTCCATTCGTCGTACCGCAGCAGCTCTCGCCATCGGTGGCGCTGTAGCAGCTACCATGTCGATGCCCGCTGCAAACGCAGTAGACGGTGCTACCTGGGACGCACTGGCACAGTGCGAGTCCGGTGGCAACTGGTCCATCAACACCGGTAACGGCTTCTACGGCGGTCTGCAGTTCACCCAGCAGTCCTGGAACGGCGTCGGTATGTCCGGCTCCCCCGCGACCGCTACCCGTGCACAGCAGATCGAGGCTGGCGAGCGTCTGCTCGCTATCCAGGGCTGGGGCGCATGGCCCGCATGCTCCGCTAAGCTTGGCCTCTACGGCAAGACCGGCGCAGCTCCCACCTACACCGAGCCCACCACCACCGTGGCTGCACAGTCGCAGACCCAGCAGACCTACACCGCTCCCGCGGCACAGGCTGCACCCGCAGCTCCTGCAGCTCAGGCTGCACCCGCAGCAGTTGAGGCACCCGCAGCAGCTCCCGCTGCACCGGTAGCACCCGCTGCACCCGCAGTTGAGGCTCCCGCAGCTCCCGCAGCAGCACCGGCAGTTGAGGCTCCCGCAGCAGCAGCTCCCAAGGCTGCAGCAGGCACCTACACCGTGGTTCCCGGTGACTCCCTCTCGCTGATCGCTGCAAAGCTCGGCGTTGCAGGCGGCTACCAGGCAATCGCAGCTGCGAACACCGACATCATCTACAACGTTGACCTGATCTTCCCCGGCCAGGTTCTGACCATCCCCGCCTAAGGATTAACCCCCAAGCGTAACGTGGACACGTTGTAGCCCAACGCCCCGCACCTCACACGAGGAGCGGGGCGTTGAGCATTTAACCCGAAAATAGGGGAGAGGAGCACCGCCTGACCACGCAAACCAGCAGGTAAACCCTCCAACCCCCAATGAGACGGAAAACGCAACCTCCACTACACTAGAGAAGAGACAAGAAAACAAACTACGGGAGAACCATGTCTGCCATCACCTTTGAACAGGTAAAGCACCTGGCATCGCTGGCACTCATTGAGATGACCGATGAAGAACTCACCGCGATGGCGTCTGAGCTGGACGTCATCGTCGCATCCGTTGAGACCATGTCGCAGAAAGCAACTGCCGACATCCCCGCGACCAGCCACCCCATCCCCCTCGAGAACGTCTTCCGCGAAGACGTACCCGTCACCACCCTCACCCAGGAAGAGGCGCTCTCCGGCGCCCCCGACGCACAGGACGGCAAGTTCCGCGTGCCGGCAATCCTCGACGAAGACTAAGAGGAGAACAACCAAGTGAACGAACTGATCCAGCTCACCGCCGCAGAAGCAGCAGAAAAGCTCGCATCCGGCGAAATCACCTCCGTCGAGCTCACCCAGGCACACCTGGACCGCATCGCAGCCACCGACGGCGCACCCCTGAGCGACAACCGAGCAGACGGCAAGAGCGGCCTCAACGCCTTCCTGCACATCAACGCCGAAGAAGCACTCGCCACCGCAGCAGCAGTGGACGCAGACCGCGCAGCAGGCAAGGAACTGCCCCCGCTCGCAGGCGTACCCATCGCCGTCAAGGACCTCATCGTCACCAAGGGCCAGCCCACCACCGCAGCATCGCGCATGCTCGAAGGCTGGATGAGCCCCTACGACGGCACCGTCACCCGCAAGGTCCGCGAAGCACGCATGCCCATCCTCGGCAAGACCAACCTCGACGAATTCGCAATGGGCTCCTCCAACGAGCACTCCGCATTCGGCGTAGTCCGCAACCCCTGGGCACTCGACCGCGCACCCGGCGGCTCCGGCGGCGGCTCCGCAGCAGCCGTCACCGCCTTCCAGGCACCCCTGGCACTCGGCACCGACACCGGCGGCTCCATCCGCCAGCCCGCAGCACTGACCGGTAGCGTCGGCGTCAAGCCCACCTACGGCTCCGTCTCCCGTTACGGTGTCATCGCCATGGCATCCTCCCTCGACCAGGTAGGCCCCGTCGCACGCACCGTCCTGGACACCGCGCTGCTCCACGAAGCAATCGCAGGCCACGACCCGCTCGACTCAACCTCCCTGCCCGACGAGCCCGGCAACTTCGTTGAAGAAGCCAAGGCAGGCGCAGAAGCAGCACGCAAGCGCGACCTGTCCGGCCTGCGCATCGGCGTCATCAAGGAACTCGGCGGCGGCGATGGCGAAGGCTTCGAAGCAGGCGTCCTCGCACGCTTCCGCGAATCCGTCGAAGAGCTACGTGCCGCAGGCGCAGAAATCATCGAGGTCTCCCTGCCCTCCGTCACCGAAGCCATCAGCGCCTACTACATGATCATGTCCTCCGAGGTGTCCTCCAACCTGGCACGCTACGACGGCGTCCGCTACGGCCTGCGCGTCGTACCCGAAGACGGCCCCGTCACCATCGAACGCGTCATGTCCGCAACCCGCTCCGCAGGTTTCGGCCACGAGGTCAAGCGCCGCATCATCCTCGGCACCTACGCACTGTCCGCAGGTAACTTCGACGCCTACTACGGCGCCGCACTGCGCGTACGCACCCTCATCCAGCGCGACTACGCAGCAGCATTCGAAAAGTGCGACGTGCTGATCTCCCCGACCGCGCCCTCCACCGCGTTCAAGCTCGGCGAGAAGACCGAAGGCGACCCCATGGCAATGTACCTGGGCGACGTCGCAACCGTGCCCGTCAACCTGGCAGGCGTCCCGGCGCTCTCCCTGCCCGGCGGCCTCTCCGAAGAGAACAACCTGCCCGTCGGCATCCAGTTCACCGCACCCGCACGCGAAGACGCACGCCTCTACCGCGTCGGCGCAGCACTGGAAGAACTGCTCACCGCAAAATGGGGCGCACCGCTCTACAAGAGCCTGCCCGACACTGAAACTCTGATCCGCGACTTTGACTTTGGGGGAACCAAGTAATGAGTGAAGAAGTCCTCAGCTTCGAAGAAGCCATCGAAAAGTACGACCCGGTCCTCGGCTTCGAGGTGCACGTCGAACTCAACACCAAGACCAAGATGTTCGACTCCGCACCCAACGAGTTCGGCGATACGCCCAACACCAACGTCACCCCCGTATCGCTCGGCCTGCCCGGCGCGTTGCCCATGGTGAACAAGACCGCTGTTGAGTCCGCCATCAAGCTCGGCCTGGCACTGGGCTGCGAGATCGCAGACAAGTCCTACTTCGCCCGCAAGAACTACTTCTACCCGGACTCCCCGAAGAACTTCCAGACCTCCCAGGCTGGCGGCCCCATCGCGGAAAACGGCTCCCTGGACGTCGAGCTCGAAGACGGCACCATCTTCACCGTCGAAATTGAGCGCGCTCACATGGAAGAAGACGCAGGCAAGCTCACCCACGTCGGCGGCGCAGACGGCCGAATCCAGGGTGCAACCTCCTCCCTGGTCGACTACAACCGCGCAGGCGTGCCCCTGATCGAGATCGTCACCCGACCCATCGTCGGTGCCGGCGAGCGCGCACCCGAACTGGCACGCGCCTACGTTGCCGCAATCCGCGACATCGTACGCTCCCTCGGCATCTCCGACGCCCGCATGGAACGCGGTAACGTTCGCTGCGACGCCAACGTCTCCCTCATGCCCAAGGGCGCAGAGAAGTTCGGCACCCGCTCCGAAACCAAGAACGTGAACTCCCTGCGTTCTGTCGAGCGCGCCGTCCGCTACGAGATCCGCCGCCACGCAGCGATCCTCGAACGCGGCGAAAAGGTCACCCAGGAGACCCGCCACTGGCACGAAGACACTCGTGAAACCTCCTCGGGCCGCCCCAAGTCCGACGCTGACGACTACCGTTACTTCCCCGAACCGGACCTCGTACCGGTCGTCACCAACAGCGAGTGGATTGAGCGTCTGCGCGCTGAACTGCCCGAACCGCCGGCAGAACGCCGCCGCCGCCTCAAGGGCGAATGGGGTTACTCCGATGAAGAGTTCCGCGACGTCGTCAACGCCGGCGCACTCGACGTCATCGAAGAGACCGTCGCCGCAGGCGCAACCGCAGCAGCAGCCCGCAAGTGGTGGATGGGCGAAATCGCCCGCCGCGCAAAGCAGGCTGAGGTTGAACTCACCGCCCTCGGCGTGGAGCCCGCAACCGTGGTCGCCCTCGAAGCGCTCATCTCCGAAGGCAAGATCAACGACAAGATCGCCCGCCAGGTGCTCGAGTTCGTCCTCGCCGGTGAAGGCACCCCCGCCGAAATCGTTGAGGCACGCGGCCTCGCAGTGGTCTCCGACGACGGCGCGCTCACCGCAGCCGTCCAGGAAGCACTGGCAGCAATGCCTGACGTTGCCGACAAGATCCGTGCCGGTAAGGTTCAGGCTGCTGGCGCTATCGTCGGTCAGGTCATGAAGGCTACCCGCGGTCAGGCTGACGCCGCTCGCGTGCGTGAGCTGATTCTGGCTGAGTGCGGCGTGGAAGGCTAAGCTTTTCCGCTGATCCGGCTCTAGCGAAAGCGGCGCTGTCTCCCGTGTGGGAGACGGCGCCTCTTGCGCTCTCTAAAGTCCGTGACTGGTTCCGTATGGCTCTGCACGGTTGCTTCCGCTTGGAAAGGCGGTTATCGTCCTCGTTCCTACAGGGAACCCGCCCTCGCTTCGCTTCGGGCACCCTGATGTCACTACGGACGATACCGCCTTTCCGCGCTGGGAGTAGCAGGTCACCGAGCGGGTGCGGCCGTGTTTTCCGGATGCGCCCTCAGGGTGTCAGCCCGGACGCTCTCCGATGCGGAGCGAGGAGAGGGCGGAGCGTCCGGGTGACGGGTGCCCCTGCGTAGGCGCGGAGGAAATATGCGGCGCCCCGCCCCTGCTTGGTGAGGGGAGGAACGAGGACGATCGGCGCCCCTCATACGCAGAACGTGCTTAAACGAAGAACGCTCCGTCCGTATCACTTAGATACAGACGGAGCGTTCTATTTAAGAGACCAGCTACTCAGTAACGCCGAGGTTGCTCATGAGGAACGCGTAATCCCACGCGATCTCACGCCAACGGGTATACCTGCCGGAACCACCACCGTGACCGCCCGACATGTCAATCTTCAGCAGAGGCACCGGCGACGACGGGTCAATCTGCTCACGCAGCGCCGCAACCCACTTGGCGGGCTCCACGTAGAGCACGCGGGTGTCGTGCAGGCTCGTTACTGCAGCAATCGCCGGGTAGCGGACCGGGCGGATGTTCTCGTACGGGGTGTACGACTTCATGTAGGCGTACACTTCCGGGTCCTCAATCGGGTTGCCCCACTCTTCCCACTCCATCGCCGATAGCGGCAGCTCCGGGTCGAGGATGGTGGTCAACGCATCCACGAACGGTACGGCGGCCAGGCAGGCGGCGTACTTTTCGGGGGCGAGGTTCAGCACAGCGCCCATGAGCAGGCCGCCCGCGCTACCGCCGTAGCAGCCGATACGCGCCTCATCAGCCCACGGCTTCGCCGCAATGTAGCTGGTGACGTCCACGAAGTCGGTGAAGGTGTTCTTCTTCGACAGCTTCTTGCCGTTCTGGTACCAGGAGCGGCCCATCTCGCCGCCGCCGCGAATGTGCGCGATGACGTAGATGACGCCGCGGTCCAGGATCGACAGCATCGGGATAGAGAACATCGGGTCCATGGACGACTCGTACGAGCCGTAACCGTACTGGATGACCGGGTGCGGCTTGCTCATGTCCAGGTCGGCGCGGTGAATCACGGAAATCGGGATGAGCGTGCCGTCCGCTGCGGGTGCCCAGTCGCGGTAGGCGCGGTAGTCCTCGCGGTTGTAGCCGCCCAGCACCGGGGTTTCACGGCGCAGCAGCAGGGTCTGCGACATGGGGAAGTAGTCGTAGACACGGCGCGGGGTCAGGTACGAGGTGTAGGCGATGCGCAGCACGGGGGAGTAGTTCTCCGCGCGCAGCACCGAGGCGGTGTACAGCTCCTCGTCGAAACCGGCCGGTTCCATGAAGGTCACGCCCGCGGGTCGGCGGCGGCGCCACTGGATGGGCAGCTGCTCACGCGGCGCCAGGAAGATGCGGGTGGTCGTGTCTGCGCGGGCGGTGACGACCAGGTGCGTTGCGGTAAAGGTGAAGCCCTCCAGGCGCACGTGCTCGCTGTGGCGGATGACCGGCACCCAACGCTGCGCGTACTCTTCGAGGCTTTCGCCCTCGCGCGGCATGTCGGCGAGGACCAGCTCGGAGTTCAGCGCATTGTAGTCGTGCTGAATCAGCAGGTGCTGCTCGCCGGCAATGTTGAGCGGCTCAGCGTAGTATTCGATGCCCGCGCTCTTGGGGATGAGCAGGGTCGGCTCGCCCTTGGGTTCGCGAGTGGGGACGATGCGCACCTCGGTGTACTCGGAGTTCGAGCTGGTGAGCACCACGGAGGAACGGTCGGAGCTCATAGCCGCCGAGAGCCACATGGTGTTGTCCGGTTCCTCATAGATGAGGTGGTCTTCGGTGCCCTGTCCGACGTCGTGCACGTAGACACGCCAGGGGCGCCAGGAGTCGTCGGGGACCACGTAGATGAGCTGCTCGGCGTGGTTGATGAAGAAGGAACCCGCCGCAATGTTGGGGATGGTGTCTTCGAGGAAAGTGCCGGTTTCCATGTTGAGGAAGCGCTGCTCGTAGCGTTCGTCGCCCTTCTCGTCCACGGAGATGCTCAGCAGCTTGCCGTTACGTGCCGGCTGGAAGCTGCCCAGGGAGAAGAACTCCATGTCCTTGGCGTATTCGTTGCAGTCGAGGATGACGACCTCACCCTCGAGCACCTCGCCGGGGGTGACGGTCGGCGGGGTGTAGCGCACCACCTCGTCGCCCTCGTGCAGGGCGGGGTAGCGGTAGAAGACGGGGTACTGGCCACCGGGCACCATACGGCTGTAGTACCACCAGTCACCGATACGGTTCGGGACGGTCAGATCCGACAGCAGGGTGCGGTTCTTAATCTCGTTGAAGATGGACTCGCGGAGGGGCTGCTGGTCTGCGGTGACAGCTTCGGTGTATTCGGCTTCTGCTTTGAGGTAGTTGAGGACCTCTTCGCTTTCCTTGTCGCGGAGCCATTCGTAGTGGTCGATGAAGACGTCGCCGTGGTGTTCGCGGCGGTGCTCGACCTTCTTCGGTACGGGCGGGGTGAGGTTCTGTTCAGCCATGCTGCCACCTCTTTCAATGAGTTATGGGTTTGTGAATGGTGTGTGCCGGAGGCGCCTGCCTCCTCTGCCGCCGGGGTGGCGGTGAGGGTGTGCGGGGGACTGTGGGCACGCCTAGTTCTAGTGTATCGAAGAGTGAGGGAGGCTACTATATTGCCGCCTGCGCGGGGTTGCCCGGCTCAGCCTGTGGAAGCCCCGCCGAAGTCTCACCGAAGCCTCGCCGCAACGTGCGCTTTCGGCGGCTAGTTGGCGCGTCCCTTAATGGACATGAGGGTGCGGCGGCCCGCCTTGTTTGCCTTCGTGAAGGCGCGGTTACTCTGCCGGTACTCGCGCTCCTGAGAGCGCAGGCGCAGGCGTGCAGATTCTGCCATCATCCTGCGGTAGCGTTCAAAACGTTCGGGGTCGAGGGAGCCGTCGGCGAGCGCCTGCTGCACCGCGCATCCGGGTTCGGAACCGTGGGAGCAGTCGCTGTACCGGCAGGAGGAGGCGTAGCTGGAAACGTCATCGAAGGTCTCATCAATGGCTGCGCTGTCGCTCGTGGCGGCGAGGGCTCGCACGCCCGGGGTGTCAATCAGCACCGTGCCAGCCGAAGATTCTGCACCGGAGTCTGCATCACCGGGCAGAACAATCATTTGGCGGCTGGTGGTGGTGTGGCGCCCCTTGCCGTCGGCATCGCGAACCGCGGAAGTCGCCTGCACCTGGTGTTCTGAGCTGTCTTCGCGGGGGTCAATTCCGGGGTTGAGCAGGGCGTTGACCAGGGTGGATTTACCGGCACCGCTGCGGCCCAGGAACGCGGCGGTACGCCCGGCGACAAGCTCCGCAACCGGGGCGGGGTCGTAGCCGTTGTCCGTGCAGACGGTGAGCACCGCATCCACGCCGCTACCCAGGGATTCCTGATACCCGGCGAGTTGTTCCGCCGTCACCAAATCACCCTTGGTGAGAATCAGCGCGACCTGCACCCCGGAGGCGTGCGCCAGGGCGGTGTAGCGTTCGATTCGCCCGATGGACGGCTCGGGGAAGCACGGCTCAACGATGCAGAGCATATCCACGTTGGCGGCGACAGGCTGATCCGAGGATTCGCGGGTGGCGCTGGGGCGGGTGAGGTAGCTTCGGCGGGGCAGAATCGCGAGGGGCTTATGCTCCGCGGGCTGGCTATCGCTACCGGTCCCGGGGATGGGCTGAGTGAGTACCCAGTCGCCCACGACGGGGTACTCTTCTTCGCCGTAGTCGTTTTCGACCGGGCGCAGGGGAGCGGAGAGCTTCACAAGTTCGCTCTGCTCGCAGGTCAGTAGCTCGCAGCGGGTGCGGTGCACGGCGCTGACGCGGGCGAGGGTGAAGTCTTCGAGGGTACCCCCGATGGTGAACGCGGCGCGAATTGCCGCGCCCCGCCAGGAGGGGTCGAAACCGAGGGTCTCTAAGGTGTATGAGGCGGGAGTAATGGTCACAGGAATAGTCTTTCTGGATTGCGGCGCCCGGATAGCGGGTGATTACAAGGTTCGTTCTTTTTCAGGGTTCACCGTCTACAACAGCGAGGCGCGGGCGCCGGCACGGATGCGGCGGGCGGCAAGCAAAGTCAGCCCCAACCCCACTGCGGCGTAGAGCACCGCCAGTGCCGCGTCCGTCGCCAGGAGCGCGAAAAGCTCCGGCGCGGTGCCGTTCGCGATACCGCTAGAGGCATCTAAAACCTGCACCAGCCGGGACCCCGGAACCCAGGAACACAGCCATGCAAGCCAACCGGGGTAGGTACTCACCGGCACAATCACGCCCGCGCTCACTGGCAGAATAATCGACAGAAAATTCGACCCCGTGTACGGATCCGACAGGTACAGACCGAGCCCGGCGGCAAAAATGCCCAGGCAGACCCCGCCCAGAACCGCAACCGGCATCAGCGCAATGGCTCCAATCAGAAGCCCCGAAGCCGCCCCGGTAGAGGGTGCCGTGAGGGACAGTAACCACACGATGCCCACATTGCTCAGACCCGTCACGGATGCCAGCAACGCGGGTACCGCCGCCGCACCGAGCCAGTAGCCAGCATCCACCGGGCGAGCCGTACACACGTACTCGAAGACGCCAATCCACCGGTCTGTGGCAACGCGCGCAACAATACCGGCTGCCACGGAGCTGAGGGTGGCAATCAGAGCAGACGCGCAGCCGATGCGTACAGTATCGTTTGCGGCAAGATCAGCGCCCAGAAGCACTGTGAAAAGCACGTTAAGACCGGGTACGAGAACCAGGGTCGTGACAGCCGTTCCGAGGGTTGCGAAGGTAATAGAAGATGACCAGCCAATAGAGGCGGTCGACAGAGCCCGACGCGCCACGCTAGGCAGAGCGGCAGAAGAGAGAATACGCACGCTACATCGCCCCCAGGGTGCCGCGACGGCGGGCGGAGGCAAGAGCCTTCCGGGCAAAGAGGAAAGCACACAACGCCCAGATGAAGCTCACGACCAGGGTCTGTGCCACGGGCAGGAGCGCATCCGCCGGGGTAGTGATGGTGGTACGCCCAAGTAGGAGATGAACCGGCGCCTGCAGGGGAATGAGCGTGCCTACAGCATCTAGCCAGGCGGGCGCTTCAATGGTCGTGAAGAGAACCCCGGAAAGAATAAAAACCGGCACGAGCAACAGCTCCTCGTAGGCGATAGCGTTCGGTGTGGCCACGAAGAACACCGCAATCATGAACGTTACCGACAGGCACGCAAGCCACAGCAGGGGAACGCCCAGAACGTAGCGCGGCCAGAGTGCTGAAAAGTCCGTGACCTGCGGGTTAAGCGTCACAAGAGCCCAGATGAGCCACGACAGGGGCAAAGCCGCCATACCCACAATGGATGCGCTCGAAACGATAGCCGCCAGCACCCGCACCGGAGAAATCGACCCCGAACATAGGTACACGAGGGTCCCACGGAAACGCTCGAAATTGATGATGCCCGCAGACACGATGCAGACCGACCACATGCCCACAATGCCCGCGCGGGTCCACGCGAGGGTCGGGTCAACGGAGTGACCCGCGGAGCTCTGCGCCGCCGCATGCACGGCGAGCGCCTGAAGGATGACCGAGCCGAGTACCGTACTGATGAGCAGCTGAATGAAGTAGGGGACCGTCAGGAACTGGCGCAGGCTAAAGCCCATGAGTCGCAGTTGGCGGGCGCACTCCTGCTGTACGTCGTGTAGCAGGTGCTGCAGGTCGCGCGGTCGTTGAGATTCTGCTGGATGCTGCGTCTGAGCGTTCATCGCTTGAGCCCCTCCGCCATCGCCAGGTATGCCTCTTCCAGAGTTGCCGGTCGCGTGTACGGTTCGGTCCGTGCCCCAATGTTCGCGGTGGCAAGCCCCTCCGTGAGGATGCGGTGAGCCTCACCCGCCTCGAACGTGGTGCGCTCGCCGTGCCAGTAGAGGGTCAGCTCCCAGCCGGAACCGCGCGGGGCGAAGAGCACCGCCGCCTTATCGCCGAGGAGCCCGCGGAGCGTATCAAGCCCCTCGGTGGCGGTGGCCTCGACCTGTACCACGGTCGTGGCGGCAATACCTGCGTGCGCGGCAACGTCCTCGAGGTTGCCGCTCACAGCAACGGAACCGGCACCCAAAACGGTGATGGTGTGCGCCAGGTCCTCAATCTCGCCCAGCAGGTGGCTCGTCAGCAGAATGGCGGTACCTTCATTTGCCAGAGATCTGATGAGGGCACGCACGGTCAGGGCGATATCGGGGTCGAGCCCGTTGGTCGGCTCATCCAGCAGGAGCAGAGCGGGGGAGCCGAGCAGGGCGCGGGCAATATGTAGGCGCTGCTTCATGCCGCGGGAAAACTCCTGGACAGGCCGCGTTGCCGCATCGGTGAGTTCCACACGGGCTAGGGCATGCTCCACCTCGTGTCGTCGGGTCCGCCCGGAAACCCCCGCAACATCGGCGAAGAACAGCAGATTGTCGCGGGCACTAGCGCGCGGGTAGAAGCCGTTCTCCCCGCCCAGTGCGAGACCCACGTGACGGCGCGCCCGCTGCGGGTCGGCGATAGCGTCAATACCGTTCACGGTGAGGCTACCGCCGGTGGGGGTGAGCAGGGTCGAGCACATCTGCACGGTCGTCGTTTTGCCCGCACCGTTGGGGCCGAGGAGGGCATGAATCTCACCGGAACTGACGCGAAGTGACACACGGTCGACGGCGGTAAAAGCGTTTTCACCTTTGCCAAAGACGCGGCTGAGCTGCGCCGCATCAAGAACAAGAGACATGGTAGGTAACCTTCGGGTATGACCCTCTGGCCCCTATACCGGAGGGATGCTGAGCAGGATAAACGGCGTAGCGAGTTGTACCCTGCGTGAGTGTATGTGTCATTTCAGTGTACCGAAAAGCCGTAGATAAAAGTGATGGGGGTTACTGTGTGGATGGTGGGTGTCCGCCTCCGCATCTCGATTGCCTCGCCCTCGGATTGCCCCGGCACCGTCGCTCACATTTTGTTGCAGACGGTTTTTGGTGACAGACGTTAAAAAACGTCATCTTTGCAATGAAATGTCTTAAAGTACTGCGCACCCACAAAACCCTTGACCCCACCCCGTGCCCTATGACACTCTAAGATAACAGGTCAAGAGCGCCAGCGATAAGCCCCAGCTAGCTGGCCGGCAACCCTCCTCCGCGGTGGGGTGCCCTGGGTGAAGACCAGGCGGCACGCAAAAGCGTGACGCAAGCGCGGGACCGATGTGACCGATAACGGTACATCAATCGTGACAGGATTATTCGACGACGATTCCTGTACCGTCGGCATGCGGCCCCCTAAGAATCCCCATTAGGAGCCACGCATGAGCAACAACACTACCGTCCCGACTCCCGCCAACCCCGCCGGTTGGAAGTTCGAAACCCGCCAGATTCACGCAGGTCAGGCGCCGGATGCCGCAACGGGAGCTCGGGCACTACCCATCTACCAGACCACCTCTTATGTCTTTGACAGCGCCGAGCAGGCAGCGAACCGTTTCGCCCTCTCCGAACTGGGCCCCATTTACACTCGCCTCAACAACCCCACCCATGAAGTAATCGAAAACCGTATCGCTTCCCTGGAAGGCGGCGTCGGCGCGCTGCTGCTGGCATCCGGTCAGGCAGCTATCACCTACGCAATCCTGAACATCGCCGGTGCAGGCGACCATGTGGTTGCATCGCCCTCCGTGTACGGCGGCACCTACAATCTGCTCAAGTACACCCTCGCCGACCTCGGTATCGAAACCACCTTCGTCGAGAACCCGGACGACCTGGACGCATGGCGCGCCGCAGTCCGCCCCAACACCAAGCTCTTCTACGGCGAGTCCGTACCCAACCCCCGTAATGACGTGCTCGACATTGAGCCTATTGCTGCAATTGCGCACGAAAACGGTGTACCCCTGATTGTGGACAACACCGTACCCACCCCCTACCTGCTACGCCCCATCGAGCACGGCGCAGACGTAGTCGTCCACTCCGCCACCAAGTACCTGGGCGGCCACGGCACCTCCATCGGCGGCGTGATCGTTGACTCCGGTAACTTCGACTACGGTGCAGACCCCGAGAAGTTCCCCAAGTTCAACCAGCCCGCCCCCGGCTACCACGGCCTGGTCTACGCACGCGATTTGGGTAAGGACTCCGCGTTCGGCGCGAACCTCTCCTACATCCTGAAGGCGCGCGTCTCCCTGCTGCGCGACACCGGTGCAGCCATCTCCCCGACCAACGCCTTCAACATCGGTATCGGTCTGGAAACTCTCTCCCTGCGCATCGAACGCCACATTGAGAACGCCACCAAGGTCGCCCACTGGCTCGAAGCAAACCCGCAGGTCGAGAAGGTTATCTGGGCTGGCGTGGAATCCTCCCCCTGGTACGAGCGTGCACAGAAGTACCTGCCCAAGGGCCCCGGTGCGGTGCTCGGCTTCACCCTCAAGGACGCAACCCTGGAGCAGACCCGCGACTTCGTGGACGCCCTGAAGCTGCACTCCAACGTTGCGAACATTGGCGACGTGCGCTCGCTCGTGATTCACCCCGCCTCCACCACCCACTCCCAGCTTTCCGCTGAGGAACTGGAGAAGATTGGCGTATACCCGAACTTCGTCCGCCTGGCAGTTGGCATTGAGAACATTGACGATATTCTCGCCGACCTGCAGCTGGGCTTTGACACCCTCTCCTAAAAGGTGATGCATCCGCAGGTGGATTGGTAAGCTACGGCTTTTCGGTCCACCTGCGGATTCCCCGTTACGGAGCATTTCATGAGCGCGTGGCCCTGAGCCGCCCAACCCGTTGCTCCTTCTACCTGCAGACGAGTACCCCGCTCACACCTACCCCGCTCACACCCGGCACCACCTCGCCGACCAACCCAGTGAAGGGAACCCCATGACCACCCAGAGCACTAGCCAGTCCGGCACCACCAAGTCCGGCACTACCAGCCAGCCTGTCACCGCACCCATCCCCGTGGCGGGCACCCAGCGCGAACACCCCGAAGCGCAAGGCTACCTGCGTCAGCTGAACATCGGCGACCTGGAGCTCGAGTCCGGCGTGACCCTGCCGCAGGTCACCATCGGCTACGAAACCTGGGGCACCCTCAACGAGGCTGGTGATAACGCCATCCTGATCCTGCATGCGCTCACCGGTGACACGCATGTCTCCCGCGGCGTACCCACCCCCGACATGCCCGCCCCGCTGATTCGCGCTATCGAATCGGACGGCTGGTGGGAAGGCATCGTGGGCCCCGGCTCGGTCGTGGACACCAACCGCTACTTCGTGATTGCCCCCAATATTCTGGGTGGCTGCTACGGTTCTACCGGCCCGGCAAGCATCGTCCCCGAGGGCTACCCGGGCGCTGGTGAGCACTGGGGTTCCCGCTTCCCGCAGGTGAGCATTCGCGACTCCGTACGTGCGGAGGCGCGTCTGGCGCGTGCACTGGGCGTGACGAGTTTCCGCTACGTGATTGGTGGTTCCCTCGGTGGTGCTCGCGCCCTGGAGTGGGCGGCAACTAACCCCGAGCTGGTGCACGGATGCGCGGTCATTGCCTCCGGTCCTTCGGCTACGGCGGAGCAGATTTCCTGGGCCCACACTCAGAACATTGCGATTCGTTCGGATGCGAACTTTGCCGGTGGCGACTACTATGCCGGTCCTGCACCGACTGCCGGTCTGGCTCTGGCGCGCCGTATCGCGCACACCACCTACCGCAGCCCCGCAGAGCTGGAGCACCGCTTCGGCCGTGAGGAGAACCGCGGCGAAAACACTGTGGGCGGTTCGCTGGGTGAGCCGCGTGGCCGCTACGCCATTGAAAGCTACCTGGACCACCACGGCGCTAAGCTGGTTGAGCGTTTTGACGCGAACAGCTACCTGGCTGTGAATGAGGCGCTGATTTCGCACGATGTGGCTCGTGGCCGCGGCACTCTGGCACAGGCGCTGGCGCACACCGATTGCGAGTGGACGATTGCGGCGGTGAACACGGACCGTCTGTTCTTCCCGCACGAGTCGCACCGCCTGGCGGAGGCGCTTCCCACCCCGGTGCCCGTGGACATTATCGAGTCGAACCACGGCCATGACGGCTTCCTCATTGAGGCGAAGCAGGTGGAGAAGATTCTGGCGCGCGCCCTCGGCGTTGAAGATGAATCCGCCACCCCGAGTGAGGCGCAGCGTGAACGTGAAGCTTTGGAATCGATGACTCGCCTGTACGGCGCTGCTACTCGCTAACTCAACCGGCACCCGAAGGCGTTTCACGCATCCTGCTGAATGTTGTTTTATCCAAACAGTGGGTGTGGGATTGTTCGGGAATGACTGGGTATTCTCAACTGTCCTTCCGCCCACCGTGAATTAACCTTCACCCATAGGGTTATGTAATAAAATGTCGGGCGTTCGTATGATGCGAGTGTCCGGCATTTTTTCTATCTTTATGAAGAGTGTTGTGCCAGGTCAGGGAATATTTTCCGGTTTTTTGGGTGCTTTGTGGAACCTCCGCGAGATACCGCGAAAGTAGCCTCTTGTTGCACTGGAAGGTAAAGGTTCTCGGTTTGCTTTAGACCAGCTCTAACCCCATAGCATTAACGCTGTGGTAAGTATTCAAGAGGTAGCGGAGCAGTTGGGGGGTGAGCACCCACGCCCTGCGATATTACGAAAAAGAGGGGCTCATAGCGGTGCCCCGTGATGCTCACGGAACCCGTATTTTTGATGAGGAGTCTATCTCCGCAGCACGGTTTATTGCTACCTGCCGTCAGGCCGGCATGAGTCTTGCCGACATTCGCACGATTTTGAGCAATCCAGACGACCACGCCCTATCCATTGATGTGATGGAGCGTGCCCGTCAAAAGATTGAGGATGAGATTGTGGGGTTGCAGCAGAACCTTGAGCACCTGGATCGCCGTATTCAGGAGCACCGCCGTCACCTCGACGGCACCCGCTAAGTAACTAGTCTTCTGCAGACGCGTATAAACGCCCGGTATTCCCAACGTTGGGAATACCGGGCGTTTTTATGCTCAGCTGGCATGCTCGGCTACTCAAACTCAGTTACTAGGTATCTCCACTCCGGAGGCTTACCCCCAGGTAGCTTCCTGCGGGTCAACACCGTGCGCACGAGCATTCTCGTAGATGACATCCCGCAACCATTCCGCGAGCCCGGTCGCAAGCTTCTCGTAGTGCGCCTTGAAACGGGCATCCTCAACGTAGCCGCGGGCTAGAATAGCGTGCTTAGCGGGGGTGACCTCAAAGAAGAACAGGGAGGCGCGGTGCCGCTCGGCGAGCGCGTTCGCCTCTTCACTGCCCGGCTTCACGCTGCGGTTGAATGCCTCGACGAGGGCCTGCTCTACCTCGTTGACCTGCTGTTTGCCGTTCTGCCAGTCGGCACGGTCCATTGAGGCAGTGCGGCGCTGGTATTCAGCCCAGTCGTCAGTTTTTCCGTAACGTTCCTGCGCTTCCTGCTGGTGGGCGAGGCTGAACCCTTCACCCATGATCTCTGCTTTTTCGGCGGCGCTGAGCTGCTCATTTTTAGGTGCCATGGTGTCCTCCAAAAGGTGTTCGATGGTTTCAAGCATGCGCCCGTACGCGGCGATTTTGCGTTGAAGCATATCCCGCTGAGCGAGTAGATGCTCGGTGCTGTTCGCTTCGTCCTGCAGTATGTTGCGAATGGCGTCAAGGCTCATGCCGGTGGCGCGGTACCCCATGATGACGGTGATTCGTTCAAGATCTGCATCGGTGTAGTACCGGTACCCGTTGAACTCATCATGTGCCGGGTTGAGTAAGCCTCGGTGCTCCCAGTGGTGCAGCGTGCGGACTGTTAGCCCGTGTAGTGATGCCGCTTCTCCTACGGTGTATTCGTGTTGCCCGTCAGGTGGTGTTATGTTCGCGTCCATGGTTTCACTCTAAAACCTCACGTTAGGTGAGGGTCAAGCTAGCGGCGGAACCCGCGGTGCAGGTTTGTGGGGGAGTCCTCGCTAAGATGGGTGCATGAGCGAAAACAAATACGTCGTCGAATACACCCGCCCCGAGAACGAACGTGCAGGCACCCACCTGGTGCTCATGCTGCACGGCTACGGCTCCCAGGAGCACGATTTGCTGTCTCTGGCGGCGCACCTTCCGCAGGAGGGCTTCACCTACGCCTCCATGCGTGCACCGCAGCCGGTTGGCACCCAGTTCTCCGCGGACTCGACCGGCGCCTACATTGCCGCAGATGCTATCGGCTACCAGTGGTACCCGCTGAACCAGCAGCTCGAATCTGACCAGCGCGCCATTGAGCAGGCGAGCGACTACGTGCTGGAGTGGGTGCGCGCGAACCGCGAGCAGTATGCTTCGGTGACTCTGCTGGGCTTCTCGCAGGGTATGGGCATCGCAACTTCGATGGTGCGTCACGCCCCCGGCGAGTTCGCCGCCGTAGTGGGACTGTCCGGCTATGCGGTAGATTCTGATTCGCCGTACTTCAAGGACGAGGAGCTGAAGAAGACCGAACTGCCGGTGTTCTTCGGCCGCGACCAGGAAGACCCTGTCATCCCGCAGGAGATGGTGAACTACACCTACGACTGGATCCGCAAGTACACCGACGGCATTAAGGTGCTGTATGCCGGTGCGGGTCACGGCGTTGGCCCCATGGAGATTCGCCATGTGGGCGAGTTCCTGGAGGTGAAGGTGCAGGGTCAGGAGCCGCGTATTCGTGCGCAGAAGGTTGCGGAGGCGACCGGCGCCGCCGAAGGCTCTGACTCCTAAATCGACTATATGGAAAGCCCTCGGGTCATGACGACTCGGGGGCTTACGTGTAGTTCCGCTTGGAAAGGTGGTTATCGTCCTCGTTCCTACAGGGAACCCGC
>NZ_KV831921.1:195881-202750 GCF_001837265.1 Rothia sp. HMSC064F07
GGCACCCTGATGTCACTTCGGACGATACCGCCTTTCCTCGCTGGGGTACTGTGCGGGTGCGGCCGCGTTTTCCGGATGCGCCCTCAGGGTGTCACACGGACGCTCTCCGCAGCGCAGCGAGGAGATGGCGGAGCGTCCGGGTGACGGGTGCCCCTGCGTAGGCGCGGAGGAAATATGCGGCGCCCCGCCCCTGCTTAGTGAGGGGAGGAACGAGGACGGTTACTGCCCCTCGCCTGTAGCCCTAACCAAGCAGAGAGAGGACTAGTCCTCGTGCGCAACCTTCACGGTCACGCCGTTGAAGGTGACGGTGTCGCCGGGGTGCAGCTGCTTGCCGCGTGCTTCCTCAATGTCGCCGTTGACCTTTACCAGGCCGTGCTGAATGACCTCGCGTGCCTGCGCGCCGTCCTCTACGAGGTTGGCGAGCTTGAGGAACTGGCCGAGGCGGATCATGTCGTCGCGAATAAAAATTTCTTCCATGCTTCCTAGTTTATCCCGCCGGGTGCATCCTGGTGTCCGGCAAAAATGGGGGAGTGGTGGGCCGGGTAGGCATACCCAGGGGTGGGGTGGTGATGGTACCCTAGTGTCTTGCATCAAAAAGTGTGCATATTGCGCCGATGAGCGCGAATACGGGCGCCCCGTTCTGGGTTGCGTCCCTTATGAACCCGAACTCACGCACGTCACAGCCGGTGGCGGGGCAGAAGGAGTAACTATGGCTGAAAAGTCCACCCTCGATAACGTTATTGCGCTCGCGAAGCGCCGCGGCTTTGTTTTCCAGGCCGGTGAAATTTACGGCGGTTCCCGCTCCGCATGGGACTACGGCCCCCTCGGTGCAGAGCTGAAGGAAAACATCCGTCAGCAGTGGTGGCAGCGTTTCGTCCGCTCTCGTGCGGACATGGTTGGCCTGGATTCCTCCGTTATTCTGCCTCGTGCGGTGTGGGAGGCTTCCGGTCACGTGGCGACCTTCACCGACCCGCTGGTTGAGTGCCTGTCGTGTCACAAGCGTCTGCGTCAGGATCACCTGCTGGAGAACTTTGAGGCGAAGAAGGGCCGCGCGGCTGAGGGCATGGAAGAGATTGCTTGCCCGAACTGTGGTACTCGCGGTGAGTGGACTGAGCCGCAGAACTTCTCCGGTCTGATGAAGACTTACCTGGGCCCGGTTGATAATGAGGAGGGTCTGCACTTCCTGCGCCCGGAGACCGCTCAGGGTATTTTCGTGAACTTCAACAATGTGGTCACTGCTTCTCGTAAGCGCCCGCCGTTCGGTATTGGCCAGATTGGTAAGTCGTTCCGTAACGAGATCACTCCCGGTAACTTTATTTTCCGTACTCGTGAGTTCGAGCAGATGGAAATTGAGTACTTTGTGCACCCGGATGACGCTGATAAGTACTTCAATGAGTGGGTTGAGGACTGCTGGAACTGGTTCGTTGACCTGGGTATTAACCCGGATAACATGCGCCGCTTCGACGTTCCTAAGGAGGAGCGTGCACACTACTCGGCTGGCACTATTGACGTTGAGTACCGCTTCGGCTTCCAGGGTTCCGAGTGGGGCGAGCTGATGGGCGTTGCGAACCGTACCGACTACGACCTGGGCGTGCACAACGAGCACTCCAACGCGAAGCTTGAGTACTTCGACCAGGCTACCGGCGAGCGTTACGTGCCGTACGTGATTGAGCCGTCCTTTGGTCTGACCCGCTCCATGATGGCGTTCCTTGTTGACGCATACGTTGAGGATGAGGCACCGAATACTAAGGGTGGCGTGGACAAGCGCGTCGTGCTGAAGCTTGACCCGCGCCTGGCACCGGTGAAGGCTGCTGTTCTGCCGCTGTCGAAGAAGGCTGAGCTGTCTGAGCCGGCAACTAAGCTGGCGAATGAGCTGCGTGGCCTGTGGAACGTGGATTACGACGAGGCGGGCGCTATTGGCCGCCGTTACCGCCGCCAGGATGAGATTGGTACCCCGTTCTGCATCACCGTGGACTTTGACACTCTTGAGGATCAGGCTGTGACCATCCGCGAGCGTGACACCATGAACCAGGAGCGTGTGGCTCTGGATCAGGTGAAGTCTTACCTGGCTGCACGCCTGGCAGGCTAAAAATAATTCATAACATGGTCGGCGGGTAGCCTCTTAGAGCGAAAGAGGCTACCCGCCGTCGTGTATTTGGGCTACCCTGGTTAGACTGATTGGCACGTTTGACGCGAGCGAAGGAAAGGTGCACGGATATGGCTGAACGCCTCAGCGAAAAATTTGAGATTCGCCCTTGGCAGGAGGGTGATGACCTTGCCCTGCTTGAGATATGGAACTCTGCCCGCAATGAGGTTGAGGAGCGCCAGCGTGGCCTTTTCGGCCCGGATACGGATGCGCCGTTTAGCCGCACCCTGGTGGTGACTGCTTCGGGTGTGCCGGTGGCTGCGGGT
Source organism: Rothia sp. HMSC064F07 (assembly GCF_001837265.1). Classification (NCBI taxonomy): domain Bacteria; kingdom Bacillati; phylum Actinomycetota; class Actinomycetes; order Micrococcales; family Micrococcaceae; genus Rothia; species Rothia sp. HMSC064F07. The sequence goes on from NZ_KV831921.1 coordinate 198,294, forward strand.
ACTGTGGTGGCTTCGATGCTGCATCCGACGCGTCTATGGTCCTACATTGAGGTGGCAGCTGATCACCGCCGTCAGGGTATTGGTACTGCCCTGCTGGATGCGTTGCGTGAGATTGCGGCGGCGCACGGTCAGACCACTGCTCTGCGCGTGAAGCTTGCACCGTTTAGCGATGGTGAGGAGTTCGCGCAGGCGGCCGGTATGAAGCTGATTCAGCGTTCCCGCATGGTGCGTGTGGAGCCGGGTGCGATTCCTCCGGTGTCTTTGCGTGAGGATGCTGACGGTAACGAGACTCAGGCGATTGAGGATTTGGCGACCGGTTCGGTTGAGCTGACCGCCGCGCTCTGGGAGTTCTACCGCCGCGCCCATGAGTGGGATGTTCCCGCTGAGGTGGGTCTGGGCACGGTGAACCGCTACTTCCTCTCGGATGAGGTGCGTGCCTTTGGCGCCGTGGTGCTTCGTGACCATATTCGTGAGGCGGCCGCAGAGGGTAAGAAGGGCCCGATTGTTGCGTTTGCGGTGAGCTACCACCCCTTCGAAACTGACCCGGAGGCGGCGCTGGTGGATGAGAAGACCGCCACCGAGCTGCTGCTGGGTTATGACTTTGATAATGAGGGTGCCGTGGAGGCGATTATGCAGGTGCTGTCCCTGCTGAGCGCTAAGTACCCGGTGCTGGTTGAGGTTGACGACGCCATGGAGGCGCTGGTTCAGGTGACCGACGTGCTGCTGCGTGCCGGCACTGCCTCGGTGGAGGGTGATCCGACCTACATTTACGTGACCGAGTAGGTTCTCGGTACCCAGCCTGCTGGCTGACTCTTGCTGAAGGGGCGGGGGAGTGGAATGCTCCTCCGCCCCTTTCGCGTACTGCCCCTCTCGCGTACCTGCGCCTCCTCACGGTTGCTGAGCTTGCACTGTGCTCCTGTACCCCCTCAGCTGAGTCCGGTTCTCGATTTGCCCCCGTATGCCACAATATAGGGGTGAATTCTGAAGCACCCCGTCTTACCCTTCCGCCCCTGAAACTGGGCAAACTGACCGTTGATACTCCCGTGGTTCTCGCCCCGATGGCCGGCGTGACCAATAAGGCTTTCCGCCGCCTCTGCAGTGAATATGGCGGCGGCCTGTACGTTACCGAGATGGTGACTGCGCGCGCCCTGGTGGAGCGTAAGCCCGAGTCCATGCGCATTATTGAGCATGACCCGGACGAGAAGATCCGCTCCATCCAGATTTACGGTGTGGACGCGGTTAACGTCGGTAAGGCTGTGCGCATGGTCGTTGAAGAGGACCGTGCCGACCACATTGACTTGAACTTTGGTTGCCCGGCTCCTAAGGTGACTCGCCGCGGTGGCGGTGCCGCTCTGCCCTGGAAGACTGACCTGTTCACTGCGATTGTGCAGACCGCGGTGAAGGAGGCGTCCCGCAACGATATTCCGCTGACCATTAAGATGCGTAAGGGCATCGACGATGACCACATTACGTTCTTGGAGTCCGCCAAGATTGCGCGTGATGCCGGTGTTGCGGCGATTGCCCTGCACGGTCGTACTGCGGCTCAGCATTATTCGGGTAAGGCTGACTGGGATTCGATTGCGCAGCTGCGCGAGCTGATTCCGGATGTGCCGATCCTGGGTAATGGCGATATTTTCTCCGCTGAGGATGCGGTGCGCATGGTCGAGCAGACCGGCGTGGACGGCGTGGTGATTGGTCGCGGCTGCCAGGGTCGCCCGTGGCTGTTTGGCGACCTGCAGAATGCGTTTGAGGGTTCGTCGGAGCGTATCCGCCCGACCCTGACCGAGGTGTCGGACATGATTTACCGCCACGCAGAACTGCTGGTGGAAACCTTCGGCGATGAGACCCGAGGCCTGCGCGAAATCCGCAAGCACGTGGCGTGGTACTTCAAGGGGTACCCAGTTGGCGGTGAGCTGCGCGCGAAGATGGCTCAGGTGCCCGACCTGGCGACGTTCCGTGAGTTGATTGCTCAGCTGGACCACTCGATTGGTTACCCGGGTGCTGCTGTGGAGGGTTCGCGCGGGCGCGCCGGCAGCCCCAAGCAGCCGCACCTGCCCGACGGCTGGCTGGATTCGCGCATCCTCGGCGATGCTGAACGTCTGGGTCTGGTGGAGGCTGAGCTGGACATTTCCGGCGGCTAACCCCCTGTACTTGTGTGCCGCGGCGTGCTGTTTGCGCGTCGCGGCGCATCCTTTTTCGGGCCTGTTCGCGCCGCTCTTTGGCGCCCCTGCAACGCTCACAAGCGCTACCTGTTGACCCCCACCGTAGAATTGAGTTTATGGCTGGATTAATCCGCAAAGAAGACATTGACGAAGTCCGCGCCCGTACCGATATCCGCGAAATCATTGAAGGCTACGTGAGCCTCAAAAGCGCCGGTATAGGCACCTTCAAGGGGCTGTGCCCGTTCCATGACGAGCGCACGCCCTCCTTCAATGTGCGCCCGCAGGTCGGCTCGTACCACTGCTTTGGCTGCGGTGAATCCGGTGACGTGTACTCCTTCGTCATGGCGATGGAGCACACCAGTTTCGTTGAGACGGTGGAGCGTCTTGCCGCCCGTATCGGCTACACCCTGCACTATGAGGGCGGTAAGCCCGGCGACCGCTATGAGGCGGGTATGCGCCGCCGCCTGCTCGACGCGCACAAGATTGCCGCCGAGTTCTTCGAACGCAACCTCTACAGCGCTGATGCGCAGGAAGCACAGCGCTTCCTCGGCGCCCGCGGTTTCGACCCCGCCGCAACCCGCAAGTTCGGTGTCGGCTACGCCCCGCGCGGCTGGGACCACCTGCTCAAGCACCTTCGCTCTCAGGGTTTCACTGATGAGGAGCTGAAGGCTACCGGCATGTTCTCGGAGGGCAACCGCGGCCTGTACGACCGCTTCCGCGGCCGCATCATCTGGCCGATTCGCACCATCGCTGGTGAAACCATCGGTTTCGGTGCCCGCCGCCTCTTCGACGACGACCAGGGCCCCAAATACCTGAACACCCCCGAGACGCAGCTGTACAAGAAATCCCAGGTACTTTACGGCATTGACCTGGCAAAACGCGATATGACCAAGACCAAGCAGGTCGTCATTGTGGAAGGCTACACGGACGTCATGGCTGCACACCTCGCCGGCATCACCACCGCCGTTGCCACCTGCGGCACCGCGTTCGGTCCCGGCCACATCAAGATGGTGCGCCGCATGATTACCGACGACGGCTCCGGCGGCGAAATCATCTTCACCTTCGACGGCGACGCCGCAGGTCAGAAAGCCGCCATGGCTGCCTTCGAGGAGGACCAGCGCTTCGTCGCGCAGACCTTCGTGGCGGTTGCCGAGAACGGCATGGACCCCTGCGATCTGCGCCTGCACAAGGGGGACGCCGCGGTGCGCTCGCTGATTGCTTCGCGCCGCCCGCTGTTCGAGTTTGCGATTGATTCGACCCTCGCCAAGTACGACCTGGCGACCCTGGAGGGCCGCGTGCTGGCGATGCGCGCTATCGCCCCGATTATTGCCGGCATTAAGGACCGCGACCTGCGCCCCGCCTACATGCGTAAGGTATCCGGTCAGCTTGGTCTGGAGCTCGACGAGATTCAGCGCGCCGTGGCGTACGCGCAGAACCACCCGAAGCTTTCTCGCACCCAGCAGGTGGAGGCTCCCGCAGCCGCGCCGCGTTACGAGCGTCTGGACGAGGGGCCGCAGGGCGTGCCGGGCACGCCGGGATACGCGGGCGCTCAGGGTTACGCGGGCGCTCAGGGGGCAGTTCATGCTGACGCGCCCTATGACCCCGCCTACGACGCACCGCCACCGGAAGACCACGCCGCACCCAGCGCCTACGCCGGGCAGAACGCTGCCGCGCACCCGCCGAGCAGCATTCAGCCCGTCGCACCCCAGCCGGAGGCGACCGCCCCCGCCGTCGAGGAGTTCCTCACCCCCGACCCGCGCGACCCGGTCGCCCGCCTCGAAAAGGCGGCGCTCGAGATTGCCCTGCAGCACCCCGAGCTCATCAGCGTGGAACAGTGGCGTAACCTCGCCACCGTGCAGTTCCGCTACCGCACCCACCGCGAGGTGGCCGCCGGTATTATCCATGCCGCAACCGTCATGGCGCCCACCCCCGGCATCGAATGGATTAACTGCGTGCGCTCCGGCGCTGTGGAAGGCGTGCACCCCGCCATCGCGGAGCTCGCCGTCTCACCGCTACCGGTCAGTAGCGCCGAGCGTCTGCCCGGTTTCGTCACCGGTGCGCTCAATGCTCTGTTTGAGCAGCAGATTGCCCGCCAAAAATCTGACCTGATGATGCGCCTGGAACAGCTCAGCGCCAACCCCGACGACGAAGAATTCGAAGCGGTACAGCGTCAGCTCCTCGAATTGGAGATGCGCCGCCGACAGCTCGCCGCACAGCGCGGCTAGGTGCGGTTCCTTGTGAGAGCCCCGGCTGTCTGCTCAACGTTTTACGTTCCGCAGACAGCCGGGGGGGGGG
>NZ_KV831921.1:202850-294926 GCF_001837265.1 Rothia sp. HMSC064F07
GGGGGGGGGGAGTAGCGCGGGTTAACCGGAGCCCAAGCTCCCAATCTAAAGAGTGATACACTTCACGCTATTTCGAGTTGCGGAGCCCAAACAGCCCCGGTATAGTTATTACTCGTTGCAAGGGAAACCAAACAACAAAAACAAAATAATCCCCCGTAGCTCAATTGGCAGAGCATTCGACTGTTAATCGAAGGGTTACTGGTTCGAGTCCAGTCGGGGGAGCAGATATAGCAAGAACCCCGGAACGAAGTTCCGGGGTTCTTGCTATATACGTTACTCTGGCTCGAACCAGTAACCACTCCACCCTTCGTGAGCGCTGGGGCGCTCCCTTCGGGCCCTCGGGCTTACGCCCTCGGCGGGGTAACGGTTTTTACTTCCTCGCGCGCTCGGAAAATCTTCGCCTCGCTAGTTCGAGTCCAGTCGGAACGTTCTCTCCAAGTCATGAATCAGTAACCACTCCGCCATACGCAGGCGCTGGGGCGCTCCCTCCAGGTCCTCGGGCTTACGCCCTCGGCGGGATAACGGTTTTTACTTCCTCGCGCGCTCGGAAAATCTTCGCCTCGCTAGTTCGAGTCCAGTCGGAGCCTTCCCCTCCACCCTCGCAAACCAGTTTATGAAGCCCACCCCTCAAGAAAAGTTCACCCCGTCCACACGCGCCGCACCCGCCTCCCAGACACAGCGGGGGAGCGCCCCTCCGGCATCCTCTTGCACCTACTCCAGAGCAAATCCACAGACGCAACCAAGCCCAGAATGCTACGCCCGCAGCTCAATACAAACCTCAGAAAGTCGAAAATACCTGAAGAGATAGCGCAAACCCCCGTTCAAACGGTCACGCAGGGGTACCATAAGGGGCTAAACTATAGGAGGTGGAGTGCGAAAAAGAAGCCTCCAAAAACACGTCACGGAGAGGTGGTCATGACCACTACTACTAATCCCAAGGCACCCAAGGGTTTCTTTGCTGGCATCAGCGGGATTAAGTCCGGCGTCGCGAACATCATCGACGCTGGCAAAACCTTCAAGACCCTCGGACCCAGCCAGGTCAAGGACGAAATCCAGATTGCAAAGCACGAACTGAAGGCCAAGGGCATCGCCGTTGGTAAGGGCGCAGCCTTCTTCGGCGTCGCAGCAGTCTTCGGTCTGTTCCTGATCATCGCGCTGGTCGCCGCAGCAATCCTCGGCCTCGGCACCGTCATGCCCTACTGGGCATCCGCGCTGGTCTTCGCCCTCATCTTCCTCATCGTCCTGGCAATCTGCGCCCTGGTCGGCCTGAAGAAGGTCAAGGCACAGCTGCCGTTCAAGCCCGAATCCGCAATCTTTGGTCTGCTCTTCGACCTCGGCGTACTCAAGGAAGGTACCGCCATGTCCGCTGAGCGCCTGAAGAAGGAGCAGGCAGAGCGTGCAGAGCAGAAGGCTAAGGAAGCTGAAGAAGCAGCAGAACGCGCACGTCAGGAAGCTGAAGAGCGCAAGGCACGCGGTGAGGAAGAGCCCAAGCCGCCGACCTTCGAAGAGCTCAAGCAGCGCACCGCAGAGCGTCGCCAGCACCTGGCAGCCCTGCGCGACGACCTGCAGTCCTACACCGGCGACGTTCAGAACAACACCCAGCAGGCTCTGGACGCTCTCAAGGCAGTGCCCTCCGAGGTTGCTGCAGGTGCAGCAGCTACCGGCCGCGGCCTGGCAGAGAACGTGCGCAAGCCCGAGGTTCTGCAGGCACGCTGGAAGTCCTTCGCAGCACTGGGCGCATCCATTGCAACCGTCCTGCACTTCCTGAACCGCCTGGTTCGCCGCTAAACACTGTTCGCCGCTAAAACCGGTACAGGTTTAACGTCGGCGTCCAAACGCCCCGATATTCGTATCGGGGCGTTTGTGCGTCTACGGGTAGGTTACCGGCTTCTGCCTAAACGTGAGGTTTAGAGGTAACTCCCAGCCAAAGCCGCCCGCCACAAGTCGGAGAAGGACGCAGCTCACAGGTAGAATAGACAAGTGCTGTACGTACTGGACCCACCCGGTGCACGCGGCAGACAGAGGTAGAAGCGGCGCACCGTCGCACCCGAAACCCCAAAGTCACCGACACACTACACCCCGATGAGGAGCCCCGTCATGGAACAGGCAAAGACGATTCTGATTGGCGCAGAAACCTACCCGCCGGACATCAACGGTGCAGCACAATTCGGTCACCGCCTCGCCACTTCCATGCTCAAGCGCGGCCACTCCGTACACGTGGTCGCCGCCAGCCCCATCCCCGGTCCCAGCTACCGCACCGAGGTAGAGGGCGGCATCGTGGAGCACCGCCTGCGCTCGCACCTGCCCCCGACCCACGAGACGAACCGCATCTGCCTGCCCTGGGAGATTTGGTCCGAGGTCGGCGCAATCCTTGACGAGGTCCGCCCGGATGTGGTGCACGTGCAGTGCCACTACATCATTGGTCGCGCCCTGATTTTCCAGGCGAAGCGCCGCGGTATCCGCGTCATCGCAACTAACCACTTCATGCCCGCGAACCTTGATCCGTTCCTGCCCTTCCCCTCCGCTGTGAAGCGCGTGATTGAGAAGGTCACCTGGAAGGATATGCGTTTCTGCTTCTCCAAAACTGCGGTCGTTACCACCCCCACTCAGATTGGTGCGGATGCGATGCGCGACCTGGGTCATTTTGACCGCCCGGTCATGCCTGTTTCTAACGGTATTGAGATCAGCGACTACGAGCTGGCTGAGGGCGCTGACGCCGGCAAGGTGCCCGGTGAGCTGCGTATTGCCTTCGTGGGTCGCCTTGCCGAAGAGAAGAACGTGGACGTGCTCATTGAGGCGCTCTCCCTGCTGCCCGATACTCTCGAGCACGTGGTGCTGGATATCGCCGGTGGCGGTGAGCTGCGTGAGGCTCTCGAGCAGAAGGCACACGATTGCGGCGTGTCCGACCGTGTGATTTTCCGTGGCTTCGTTCCGGATGAGCATCTGCCCGAGGTGTACCAGATGGCTGACGTGTTCTGCCAGCCCGGTACCGCCGAGCTACAGTCCCTGGTTTCCCTGGAGGCGATGAGCGCCTCCACCCCCGTGGTGCTCGCGAACGCGCTGGCTCTGCCGCACCTGGTGGAGGAGGGCGTGAACGGTTACCTCTTCGAACCCAATAACGCTCAGGATTTGGCGAAGAAGCTGGAGGCTGTGCTCTCCCTGCCCGCCGCTGAGCGTGAGCAGATGGGCCGCGAGTCCCGCCGTATCGTGGGCTTCCACAGTGCCGAGAACACCTGGCGCACCTTCGAGGAACTGTACGTGAGCGATGCACCGTACCAGCGTTACCTGGATTCGCGCCGCTAAGTTTCTTTAGGCTAAGTTTCTCTAGACCCTGAGCGGTGAGTAGGAGGGAGCGTTTTTCGTTCTCAGTCGCCGTTCAGGTACTCTAGAGGATGGTGCTGGCGCCTATTGCGCGCCGTCACTGCACCGGATGGGGAGTTAGCTCAGCCGGTTAGAGCAGGGGACTCATAATCCCTTGGTCGCGGGTTCGAGCCCCGCACTCCCTACGGCCCCGCCCGTCGACTTCACCCACTTGTCGGCGGGCGGGGCTTTTTCGTGCCCTCTTTTCGTGTTCTTTTGTCGTGCACTCAGGGGGGCTATTTTCGTGCATGGAATGCATCAACGGCGATATAAATGAGTAAATGACGAACGAAGACGCATCATAGCGTTCAATACGGTAGGGTTGAAGAGTCTTGTCACGAAAGACAGTGCGATGCCGCCGGTAGATGCCGATTCAGCCGGTAGGCATTGCTTCCACACATCATACGAGAGGATCTCAATGTCGGAGAACACTCCCACCAACCCGTCGCAGGGTGCAGCCGGCGGCTACGGCTACGATGCCGGCGCACACCCCGCGCAGGATGCTTCGCTTCCGGGTCAGGCTGCTCAGCCGAGCCAGCCTGTGCAGCCGAGCCAACCGGCTAATTCTGCTCAGCCTGCCGCACCGGTAGCACCGCAGCAGCCTGTTCAGCCTCAGCAGGCGCCCCAGCCCGCTCAGGTAAACGCTAATGCACAGCCGAATGCTGAGGCTCAGGCAGTCCCCACGCAGCCCGGTCAGCCTGCCGCCGCACCCCAGCCCGGTACTGCTCAGCCTGGGGCCGCTCAGCCGGGTCAGCCCGGCCAGGCAACCTATGCGCCGAGCGCACCGCATCCGGCGGTGAAGGCGCTGGGTGCTACCTGGAACGCGTTCCTGGACGTTTTCTCCAGCAACCCGGCAACCGCGCACGCCCGCATCTCTTCCGCAGGTGCGTGGGGTTGGATTGTTCCCACGACTCTGCAGGCGCTGGTGGGTGCCTTCTTCTTCAGCCAGCTGGTAATTCTGGCGGCGGTTGTCATGATGTCCATGTTGGGCTACATGTTTGGTGGCCGAAGTGGTGCCGCCTACGGTGGCGCCTACGCCGCACAGGCTGTACCGACCGGACGCATGATTCTGGCGTACGTGCTGATGGCTCTCGCCATCTTTGGTGTGCAGGTTCTGCGCGGTGTGCAGCTGCAGCTGACCGCGCGCATTGGCAAGGCGCCGGCGTCCTTCACCGCGAGCATGCACGCGGTGTCGGTGTCTTCGCTGGCGCTGATTCCTTCGTTCCTGGTGCTGAACCTGCTCATCTTCTTCTTGACCCTCACCCGTAGCGGTGGCGGGGCGTTCTTCCTGACCATGCTCATGGGCCTGGTGCTTGCTTTCGCCGTGTTCTCGGGGGAGGCTCTGACCTACCTTGGTCTGAATCGTCTGGGTCGCTTCGCGAAGTCCCCGATTATCATGCATGCGGCGCTGAGCACCGCGTGGGTTCTGGCATCCATGATTGTTTACTACGTGGCTATTCGCCTGATGGGAGCCTAGTATGCACGCGATGACTCACGCCCCGAGCGCGCCGACTCGTCAGCGCTGGATGTTCCTGGCGGTTCTGCTGACCATTGCCGCCCTGATTCTGAGCGCCTGCAGTGCAAAGATTGAGACTCAGCTGGGCCTTGAGAGTGCTGAGAAGGGTACCCGCACCATTCTGGTTTCCTTTAACCTCAAGGACAACAAGGACAAGATTAAGGGTGGCTCGGAGGCTCTGGATGCGTCCGTGCGTAAGCACCTGCCCGAGGGCCTGGAATACGAAGGTATTCAGTCTGAGGGTGACAAGGCTCGTGCGACTTTCAAGGTATCCTTCTCCTCCGTGGACGAGTACCACTCCAAGGTGACCTCTCTGCTGAAGGCTTCGGGTTCCGACATCAAGCCGCAGATTAGCATCGTCAACTCTGACCAGGGTCTGGTGCAGGGTATTCAGGTGAAGGAAAACTTCAGCTCGGGCGATCTGCTGGGCTGGCTTCCTGAAGCTCTGGTAGTGGACGGTGTTGTGTCTGCTTCCAATAAGAACAGCGTTCTCAGCAGCAGCGATGAAACCACTGTGAAGTTTGGCGAGAAGGAAGTGAAGAACTCCGGTGGTTCTAAGATTTCCGCAAAGGATGTTCAGGACCGCGGTTTCCGTAACGTCATTCTTGACGTAAAGGAGAAGGACGGCGGTTACTCCGTGATGGTTTCCTTCGTCGCGAAGGAAATCATGAACACCGAGACCGCTTCTGCGGTCGACGCCTACCTGAACCAGGTCAAGCCTGAGGGCTCCGAGCTGAAGAAGGGCCTGGAGTCCTCGCAGGCGAAGGCATACGCTCCTTCCGCATCGACCGCCAGTGCGAAGGAAGAAGTGGGTCGTACCCTGACCTTTAGCGCTTCTTCGATTGAGGACCTGGGCAGTGGTCTCAAGAAGCTGTTTGGCGCAAGCAGCACCGATTTCTCCGCCAGCCGTGAGGTAGTGGCGAAGGATAATAACTTCACCGTTCAGAAGAAGATTTCGGGTCTGCTGGACTGCTCTCTGCTGTGCTCCCCGAACGGTGATGGCCTGACCCTGACCATCGTGGACAGCAACGATAAGTCCTACATGGTTGACCCCGAGGGTCGCGCTAGCTCCTCCCGTTCGGGCGGTAGCAGTACTCTCATCGCGGTTGACCGTGTTTCTTCACGTCAGATTGAGATGAAGAGCATGAAGGTCGCTACCTCCCTGGGTCTGGACGGTTCCATGGAAGCGCGTTTCCTCTACGCATTCCCGACCGAGGATGTTGCGGGTGCTGAGCAGAAGCTCAAGGACGTTTTCGCAGGCGGCAGCAATGACGAGACTGAGGTCCGTCAGGACGGCGACTCCACCATTGTGAGCGTGAAGGTTCGCGGTAAGGATCAGAACGAGTTCAACCAGCGTCTGAACGAATACCTGCCCGATTCGAAGGTGACCGTTACCCGCCCCGGTGGCTACCACCCCTTCGGCTCCGACTACACGGTGACCCCTGAAATCAAGCTCTCTTCGAAGCTGGGTAACTACTACTCGGCTCCCTTCGAGTTCACTTTCAAGGCTCCGACCTTCTCCTCGCTGGATCAGCAGAAGGTTGATGCTGCGAACAGCCTCGCGAAGAACTCTCAGCACGTGCAGCTCACCGTCAACGGTGGCGAGCTGAGCGTCAAGACTGACCGCGGTGTCAGCACCACCTCCGGTCTGACTGTTCCGGTGTCCGGTCTGAGCATGACTGACGTGATTGTGGATGCAATCATCGTGGGTCTGTTGCTGCTCATCCTGGTTCTGCTCTTCGTCTTCCGCAAGAAGATCGCGGCGGCTCGTGCGAAGGGCCGTGAACGTCGTGCCGCTTCGGCTGCGGCACTGGGTGCTGCGGCGGGTGTTGCGACCGGTTACGGTGCAACCCAGGCTGACGTACAGAATGGCTACCCGGCACAGGGCGGATACGCGGCACAGAACGGCTACCCGGTACAGAACGGTTATGCTGCTCAGCCCGGTTACCCGGCACAGAACACCGCCTACACCGCCGGTGATGATTCGCCGACTCAGGTGTTCACCCCGCAGCACGGCCTGAACTATGGTGAGAATGAACCGACCAAGGCAATGCCCGCGTACGATGCACAGGCCGCGCAGACCGTACAGCCTGCACAGCCGGTTCAGCCTACTCAGCCCGGTCAGCAGGTTCAGCCCGGTCAGACTGCTCAGCAGCCTGTACAGCCGAACCAGTTCGGTGCTGATGACGGTGACGTCCTCCAGTAAGTAGCTGCCTCTAGCACCTACGCTAGTGAGCACAACCTAGACTGGCTCCTGTGGCCCGTTGCCTCCTTTTGGGGAGGTGACGGGCCACAGCCGTACCCAATGACTGCCAGCGCGAGTACTCGCCACCTAATATCCGCCCGGCACGGGTAGCAGAATGCTTGGTTCCTTCGAGCCCAGCAGGCTCATGGGGTTGATGTACTCGGCGTCCTTGCCGCTGCCGTCCCCACGGGTGCCTCCCTGTCGTACGCCCCAGTACAGGCAGGGGGTGGAGCATCGCCGGTAGGGGCGCTCGCTGTTGCCGCCCGCCGCGCCTGCGACGGTGCCGATGACCTCACCGGCTGTAACGGTGGTGCCGACCGGGAGCGTTTCATCCATGGGTTCGAAGGTGCTGCGCCGCCCATCCGGATGCGCAATGACCAACACTTTGCGGTTGACGACCGTGCCGCTGAAAACCACTTTTCCCGGTGCCGGTGCGTAGACGTGCCGGTCGTTCTCGGGTACGGCAAGGTCTACGCCGCGGTGCCCGGCGCTCCAGCGTTGGGCGGGCTTCTCAAAGGGGTGGATCACCCGCGGTCTGGATTCGGCGGTGGGGGAGCGGTAGCGTAGTCGGCTCGCGGTGAGCTCAACGGTGTGGGGAACGTGTGCGCTGCTGGGAGCTTGTGCACTTGAGATGGCACCGTCAGTAAACCCTGCCCCGCCTGTAAAACTGAGCCAGCCCGAATAACCCTGACTGCCCAAATAACCCTGACTGCCCGCGTAGCTCTGCCCACCCGTGTAGCCCTGCCCGCCCGCGCTCACAAGTGCACCCAGCAGGCAGCACGCCATCAGCATTGCGCGCCGTAGCGTTGTCGCTAATGTCTTCATGTTCTTCTTCATCTTCTGAGCACATCACGAATCGCCCCGCCCCGCAGGGCCTCGCGAAAAATTGTGGATAACTCCGCCCTTTGCGCCTTAAAATCCGTTATCCACAGTGCCCCCGCACACACCCGAACCGCCCGCGCAGGTTTTAACCCCGATCCGGCGGATTAATCGCGGAATATACGGTACAATGTCGTATTGCAGTGTGCCTGCGCGGGTATTCTCCCTCTTCGAGGGGGTTCCGCACAGTATCACTGACGACGCGCGGCGTGAGCGGCATCCTCACACGGGGAGCCGATAAGGGACCTTCGGTCCACCCACACGGGGTGGTTAGGGCCTGAGCTGAACGGGCAACCGTGAACGCTAACCGCCGCCAGGAAAAACTGATAACTACTATGCGCGCGTTGGGCTAGCCCGAATGGGAGGTCCGCGCGGCACCACAAAAGGAGACGACATGCCCGTCGTAACTATGCGTGAAATGCTGGACTCCGGCGTTCACTTCGGTCACCAGACCCGCCGTTGGAACCCCAAGATGAAGCGTTTCATCCTGACCGAGCGCAACGGCATCTACATCATCGACCTGCAGCAGTCCCTCGCCTTCATCGACAAGGCATACGAGGCTGTTAAGTCGACCGTCGCACACGGTGGCAACATCCTGTTCGTGGGTACCAAGAAGCAGGCTCAGGAAGTTATCGCTGAGCAGGCAACCCGCGTGAACATGCCCTACGTGAACCACCGCTGGCTCGGTGGTATGCTGACCAACTTCAGCACCATCTCCAAGAGCATCGAGCGCATGAAGGAACTCGAGCAGATTGACTTCGACGATGTAGCAGGTTCTCGCTACACCAAGAAGGAACTGCTCCTCATGCGTCGCGAGTTCGAGAAGCTCGAGAAGACCCTCGGCGGTATCCGCAACCTGTCCAAGGTTCCCTCCCTCCTGTGGGTTGTTGACACCAAGAAGGAGCACCTGGCAGTTAACGAGGCTCAGAAGCTGGGCATCCCCGTTGTTGCTATCCTCGACACCAACTGCGACCCCGACGAGGTTGCTTTCCCGATCCCCGGTAACGACGACGCTATCCGCTCCGTCAACCTGCTCACCCGCGTGATTGCTGACGCAGTGGCAGCCGGCCTGATCGAGCGCAACGCTAAGAAGAACGGCAAGGCTGAAGCAGCTGAGGAGCCCATGGCAGCTTGGGAGCGCGAGCTCCTGGAGCAGCACGAGGCTGCACAGGCTGAAGAGGCTGCTAAGTAAGCTTTCTTAGCCCACTAAGCTTTATGCTTTGTGGCCCCCGCCTGCGGGGACCACGTTCGGACGGCGCCCGCCCTGACCTGGGCGCGGCGCCGTCCGCCATTTGTACCACCGGGATGTCATCCCGATTTATTACAGCAACACAAGGAGTTCACAATGGCGAACTACACCGCAGCAGACATCAAGGCACTGCGCGAGAAGACCGGCGCAGGTATGCTCGACGTCAAGAAGGCTCTGGACGAGGCTAACGGCGACCAGCAGAAGGCTGCTGAGATCATCCGCGTTAAGGGTCTGAAGGGCATCACCAAGCGCGAGGGTCGCGCAACCGCTGAGGGCCTGGTAGCTGCACGCGTTGAGAACGGCGTTGGCTACATGATCGAGGTCAACTCTGAGACCGACTTCGTGGCAAAGTCCGACCCCTTCATCGCTTTCGGCCAGAACGTGCTCGAGGCTGCTATTGCTGCTAACGCTTCCACCCTGGAAGAGCTGCAGGCTGCATCCTACGAGGGCAAGACCGTTGAGGAGCTGACCACCGACGCTGGTGCACTGCTCGGCGAGAAGATCGTTGTCCGCCGCGTTGCACGCGTTGAGGGCGAGAACGTTGCAGTTTACCTGCACAAGACCTCCAAGGACCTGCCGGCACAGGTTGGCGTTCTGCTGGCTGTCTCCGGTGAGAACACCGACGAGATCGCACACGACGTTGCAGTGCACATTGCTGCAATGAGCCCCAAGTACCTGGATTCCGAGTCCATCCCCGCAGACCAGATTGAGACCGAGAAGCGCGTTGCTCGCGAGACCGCAATCGCTGAGGGCAAGCCCGAGAAGATTCTGGACAAGATCGTTGAGGGTCGCCTGAAGGGCTTCTTCAAGGAGAACACCCTGCTCGATCAGGACTTCGCGAAGGACTCCAAGAAGTCTGTCGCACAGGTTCTGTCCGAGGCTGGCGCAACCGCTACCGCATTCGCACGTTTCCGCGTGGGCGCATAAGGACTCGCTGCAGTTCTGCCCTCCCGTATTGCGGGTTCCCGGTAAGGGAAATCGTATGAGGTTGGGATTATAGCCTGAAGCCGGGTAGTCACCACTGGTGGCTACCCGGCTTTGCTGTATCCTTGATAAGGACTAGGCGGCAGGAGCCCGCCCCGATCACCTATAACAATCCCTAGGTAAGCCACTGGAGGAACCATGACTGAAGCGAATCCCCGCCCGATGCACCGTGACGAAACCGGCCGCCGCCGCGTTTTGCTCAAGCTTTCCGGTGAGGTTTTTGGTGGCGGTGAAGTCGGTATTTCTACCGAGGTCGTGCGCAGCATCGCTAAGCAGATCGCCGCAACTGTTGGCGAGGTTGAGACCTCCATCGTGATTGGTGGCGGCAACTTCTTCCGCGGCGCTGAACTCTCTCAGGCGGGTATGGACCGCTCCCGTGCAGACTACATGGGTATGCTCGGCACCGTGATGAACTCCCTGGCTCTGCAGGATTTCCTGGAGCAGGAGGGTATTGACACCCGCGTTCAGTCGGCTATCACCATGCCGCAGGTTGCTGAGACTTACATTCCTCGCCGCGCGATTCGCCACATGCAGAAGGACCGCGTCGTGATTTTCGGTGCTGGTGCGGGTCTGCCCTACTTCTCCACCGACACTGTGGCTGCTCAGCGCGCCCTGGAAATCCACGCAGATGAGGTTCTGGTGGCTAAGAACGGCGTGGACGGCATCTACACTGCTGACCCGAACAAGGACCCCAACGCTGAGCGCCTGTACAACCTCACCTACGATGAGGCAATGCAGCGCAACATCCGCGTGCTGGATCAGACCGCGTTCTCCCTGTGCCGTGACAACAACGTGACCATGCGCGTGTTCGGCATGCAGGGTGAGGGTAACGTGACCCGCGCGATTCTGGGCGAGAAGATGGGTACCCTCGTTACTCGCTAACGCCTAATTTTCTAGGCCGGGGCATGTTTGATGCCCCTCTGATTGTGACCGTGCTCGATAGCGCGGACTTATTCTGGACGGTACCGCGCGGGTAAGCGCTAAAACTCGCTTATGCCCGCCGGTACCGTCTAGACTTATATCAAATACGACGTTCTGCCTCTTTCCCATCGACTTCGCGGTATCCGTAAGGTTTTCGCCTCGGATGCGCCGCGAACCGGTAGGGAAATCATGAAGGCTGAACGCGCACCCACCGACAATTCTGGTACCCCAGAATACCGACAAAGGAGATCCTTTCGTGATCGAAGAAATCCTTGCCGAAGCCGGCGAGAAGATGGAAAAGACCATCGAAGCAACCAAAACTGAGTTCGCTAAGGTCCGCACCGGTCGTGTGAACCCCGCAATCTTCAGCGGCCTGACCGCCGACTACTACGGTGCACCGACCCCGCTGCAGCAGCTGGTGTCCTTCAACGTTGAGGACGCACGTACCGTCAAGATCGTTCCCTTCGACGTGACCGCACTGGCAGCTATCGAGAAGGCTCTGCGTGACTCCGACCTGGGTGTTAACCCCAGCAACGACGGTGCAGCTATCCGCGTTGTCATGCCCGAAATGACCGCTGAGCGCCGTAAGGAATACACCAAGCTCGTCAACCACAAGGCTGAAGAGGCTCGTATCTCCATCCGTAACGTTCGCCGCCACGCTAAGACCGCTATTGACAAGCTGGTCAAGGACAGCGAAATCGGTGAAGACGAAGGCGCACGTGCTGAGAAGGAACTGGACGCACAGACCAAGAAGCACATCGACCAGGTCGACGCACTGTACAAGCACAAGGAAGCTGAACTGCTCGAGGTCTAAACCCTAATGAGTACACGCAAAGAAGCGAAAGAAGAGAGAGGCGCGCCGCCTGCTCCACAGCCGAGCCCGCAGACCGCTGCAACGCCGGTGAAGTCGCGCAGCGCCAAAGCTGGCCGTAACCTGCCCGCCGCCATTAGTGTGGGCGTTGGTTTCGGCGTGCTATTGGTGCTGGGCCTGATTTACCAGCCGGTTTTTGTTGCGATCGCTACCGGCGCGGCAGCTTTGGGCGCCTGGGAAATTGGGCACGTGCTCAACACCCGCCGCGGCTACGGCATCCCGGAATACCTGCTGGGTGCCCTGTCTGGCGCAATTGTGGTGGTGTCCTACCTGTTCGGTTTTACCGGGCTGGGCATCGCCCTGGCGGTGAGCCTGCTGGCGCTGCTGCTCTCTTCTGCTCTCGTGCGTGCTGACCGTCAGGTCTCACTGGGTAAGTCTTTGAGCGGTAGCGCCCTGGCTCTGCTGTGGGTGCCGCTGATGCTGGGTATTGCCATGGTCTACTTCCAGACGGACCACGGCGAGCGCGGCATCCTCATGATTCTGCTGATGGCAATCTGCAATGACACGTTCGGCTTTATTGCCGGTGTGAATTGGGGTAAGCACCCGATGGCGCCGAAGATCTCCCCGAAGAAAAGCTGGGAGGGTCTGGCTGGTTCCTTCGTCGGCTCGGCAGTTGTTGGCGCTATCGCCTTGGCGGTCATGGGTTCGCCCTGGTATTGGGCTATTCCGCTGGCGGCGGTCATGGTGGTCGCTTCGACTGCCGGTGACCTGGTCGAGTCCGTGTTCAAACGCCGTATGGGTGTGAAGGACATGTCGAATATTCTGCCCGGTCACGGCGGCATGATGGATCGCCTGGACTCGATCCTTTTCGCTGCGGCGGCTGGCTGCCTGATTTTCCGGTTTATTATGCCGCTCTAAAGCTTCAAGCTTTATCGCTTATGGAGGCGGGGCGTTTCTTCCCACGAATGGGGGAGGGGCGCCCCGCCTTTGCTGTGCCCGCTTTCGCTGTACCCGGTGAATAGAGGCGTAAAAGGCTATATCTAAGACGCCGCCCGCCCACCTTGCACCAGGTAGCCTGCGCATTGGTATTCTTAAAGTTCAATCGTCGAGAGGAGCCCACCTTGGCAAGCACCACCCACGGAGGCGGATTTGCCCGTGCAGCAGAAACCGAACCCGGCTACAAGCGCAGTGAAGTAGACCGCCTGTTCACCCGCCTCGCCGAGGACTACGAGAAGCTCAGCGGAGCCGCCGAACTGCCCGAAGACCTCTACACCTCCCGACGAATCCGCCAGGTCGTCTTCCGCGAAGAACCCGGCGGCTACCAGCTGGACGTGGTCGACCGCGCCCTCGAAAAGATTGAGGAACGCTTCGCCAAGCTCGAACGCAGCCGCTACATTGAGGCGTACGGCCTGGACAACTGGGAACGCTCCCTCGTAGAGACCGGCGAGCTACTCGCAGGCCGCCTGGAACGCCCCGCCGGTGAGCGTTTCCGTCGCCCCAGCAAGCGCCGCCACATGGGCTACTTCGTCGGCGACGTGGATGCCATCTGCGACCGCGTGTACGCCCAGCTCAACAGCGAAGAGCCGCTGGACCCCTCCGTGGTGCGCCACGCAAAGTTCCGCCCCGCCTCGGGCACCGTCAGCTACGAGGAATCCCAGGTGGACGCTTTCCTGGACCGCTGCATTGAGCTACTGCAGGATCTGCTCTAAAACGTTACGTGTTGAATCCCCCGCCCCGTATGACAGGGTGGGGGATTCTTCTATGCCGAGGACAGCCCTAAACGCAGACGTATGCCCGAACGTACCCGCGAGCTCATGAGACACTAGAACCATGAAGTTTGGATCCTCAGCACGCGTCGGCGGCAGCCGCGACCGCCTCACCGACGCCCTCACAGAACTCACCCGCGCACCGCAGCGCGTCACTCTCCTCGGCTCGACCGGCTCCATCGGCACCCAAGCCATGGAGGTCATCGACCACCTCGCCGCGCTCAAGGGCACCAGCGCCTCCGCCGCCGACGCACCGCTGAAGGTCGTCGCCCTCTCCGCAGGCTCCCGATCCCTCGAACTGCTCGCACGCCAGGCAGTGCACGTGCGCGCCGAACTGGTCGCCACCAGCGGCACCGCAGAAGACGCACAGCGCCTCCGCGAACTCATCGAAGCGGCAGCCTCCGAAGCAGGAGCCACCGGCTACACCCCGCAGATCGCCCACGGCGCCGAAGCCTCCGTACAGGCGGCAGCGCACCCGGCAGACACCGTCCTGAACGGCATCACCGGCTCCATCGGCCTGGAACCGACCCTCACCGCCCTCAACAGCGGCTACCGCGTGGCACTCGCCAACAAGGAATCCCTCATCGCAGGCGGCCCGCTCGTACGCGCCGCCGTGGACGCATCGCCCCTGGACACCCCCATGGTGCCCGTCGACTCGGAGCACTCCGCCCTTGCGCAGGCGCTCGCCTCCGGAACCGACGCTGAAATTGACCGCCTCATCCTCACCGCATCGGGCGGCCCGTTCCGCGGCTACAAGCGCGAACAGCTGCACGACGTGACCCCCGCGCAGGCGCTCGCACACCCCACCTGGGATATGGGCCTGGTCGTCACCACCAATTCGGCAACCATGGTCAACAAGGCACTCGAAGTGCTTGAAGCGCACCACCTGTTCGGCGTGGACCTGGACCGTATTGACGTGGCGGTTCACCCGCAGTCCGTCGTGCACTCCATGGTGCAGTTCGTGGACGGCTCCACTATCGCGCAGGCGTCGCCGCCGAGTATGGTTCTGCCCATCGCGCTGGGTCTGACCTGGCCGCACCGCATCCCCGGCGCCGTGCCCGCCTGCGACTGGTCGAAGGCGGCATCCTGGACTTTCGAGCCGCTGGACGAGGAAGCATTCCCCGCCGTGCGCATGATTAAGGACGCCGGTAAGATCGGCGGCACCCACCCGGCAGTGTTCAACGCCGCCAATGAGGAAGCCGTCGCTGCATTCCATGCGGGCGCGATTCGCTTTACCGACATTGTCGATTCGGTGGCGCGCGTGCTGGAGGAGCACACCGGCAGCGCTGAGGCTGTCTCTGACGCTGATTTGACGCTGGAGGCGGTGCTGAACGCGGAGCGTTGGGCTCGTGTTCGCGCGAATGAGCTGCTGGGTATGACCGGACGCTAAATCGCTTCTGCGGTGCGGTGTTCGTCCTCACCCTGCTGGTTGGGACGGCACGCCGCATGTTTCCTCCGCGCCTACGCAGGGGCACCCGTCACCCGGACGCTCCGCCCTCTCCTCGCTCCGCATCGGAGAGCGTCCGGGCTGACACCCTGAGGGCGCTTCCGGAAGGTGCACCGGCTCGCCCTCCTCTACAGCGTGGTAGGCTAGTGTTCAAAATATGTTCTCTCAAGGGCAAACAACGAAGAGCCCCTGAACGAGCGGACAAAGATGCAGCGTATATTTCACGAGGAAGTGCCCCTATGCGTCGACAGAACACCCTACGAACCCTCGCCGGGGCTCTACTCCCGCTGACCTTGATGCTTAGCTCTTGCGCATCCGGGCAGCCCAGCGCTGACTCCTCGGCGTCCGCTAACGCTGAGAAGGCGTATAGCGCCTCCACGGCACCGCAAAGTACTTCTGCATCTGCCACTGTTGATACACAGGCTGCAGAAAAAGTAAATGCGTTGATTTCTATCTCTGATAACGTCGAACGTGCTTATCAGCGGCTTGCATCCGAATGTATGGTTTCCAAGGGCTACCCTGACAGGAAAACCTATTACATGGTTGAAACGTTTCCCGTTAGGGACCTGCTTTCTCCACTGCCTCTAAGTGTGGAATATGCCAACAAGTCTGGCTATCCCAGCCCTGTTCCTCCATCTCGTTATGCTTCTCTGGAAGACACCGTAAAACTGACTGAGCAAGAAACACATGCATATTACGGAGATAACGGAAAAGGTGGTTGTAAAGAAGAAGCTGAGTTGAAGCTGTATGGTTCTGGCACTTTGGCGGGAACACGAGAGGCAGTTACGGAGAAGCTACTATCCTACGTTCGTGCTTCTGTCATCGATGGAGCATACTCGTCTCTGGATGGTGAATGGGAACGTTGCATGGCTGAACGTGGATACACATATTCAACTTCAGACATTGCATATGATGCTGTGCATGGAAAGCCTGCTGAGCGGCAAACAGCAATTGATGATGCGACGTGTCGAGAGAAAATCAACTACGAAGAAAAAACTGAGCAGATACTAGACACCTATATGACCACGTTCCTCGAAAAAGAGCAGGACCTTATCGAGCGGGTGACCACATCTCAGAAAACTGCTGAAGAGAACGCCCAAAAGATTCTGAACTAGTCTTCTAAGCTCGGCATTTTGGTAGGTGTTGAGGGGCGGTGCTCGTCCTCACCCTGCTGGTTGGGACGGCACGCCGCATGTTTCCTCCGCGCCTACGCAGGGGCACCCGTCACCCGGACGCTCCGCCCTCTCCTCGCTCCGCATCGGAGAGCGTCCGTGTGACACCCTGAGGGCGCTTGGCGGAAAACACGGCGCGCCACCTCGGGTAGCCTAGCGTGCGTGTGGAGGGGCGGTGTCGTCCGAAGTGACATCAGGGTGCCCGAAGCGAAGCGAGGGCGGGTGCCCCTGTAGGAACGAGGACGAACACCGCCCCTCTTATCGTCCCCATCCAGCCCCTCCAGAAAGCGGGGGAGGGCGCCTTCACAGGCTAAGCGAGTATCCTAGAAGCTTCGTATCCCCGAACCGAAACGAGAAAAAGCGTGGAAATCCTGCTGTACGCTGTGGGCATTATCCTCATGGCAATCGCTATTGCCGTCTCGATTGCCCTGCACGAGGTGGGGCATCTGGTGCCCGCGAAGCTGTTCAATGTGCGCGTCCCGCAGTACATGATTGGCTTCGGTAAGACCGTGTTCTCTTTCCGCCGCGGCGAGACTGAGTACGGTTTCAAGGCGATCCCGTTGGGCGGTTACATTTCGATGATTGGCATGTACCCGCCGAGCCCTGCTGAGGTGAAGGAGCACCATGAGGAGGGCCATTCGGGCAGTACCAGCCCGTTTGCGTCCCTGGCTGAGGAAGCGCGCGCGGCGGATGCCGAGCGCATGCAGCCCGGTGATGAGGACCGCCTGTTCTATAAGTTGCCGGTGCTCAAGCGCATGGTGATTATGCTGGGTGGCCCGACCATGAACCTGCTGATTGGTGTGGTGTGTACTGCTGTGCTGATTTGTGGTTTTGGTACGGCGCAGGTGACGAATAAGGTGTCGGCGGTGTCTGAGTGCGTGCCGAGCGTGAATGTTACTCATGATTCGATTAGCTATGGCGAGTGTACGGATAAGTCCACTCCGTCGCCTGCGAAGGCTGCTGGTGTGCAGGTGGGTGACCGTGTGGTTGCTGTGAATGGCGCGTCGACGGGTTCGTGGGAGGCTGTGTCTTCGGCGATTCGTGCGGCGGGTTCTCACCCGAGCACCCTGACGGTGGAGCGTGACGGTCAGCGTCTGGATTTGTCGGTGACTCCGGTTGAGATGATTCGCCCGGTTTCTGATGGTAAGGGCCAGTATGCGCGTGCCGCTGATGGCTCGATTGCGACGACTCGCGGCGGTTTTGTGGGTGTTTCCCCGTCGAGTGAGTTGGTGCCCGGTTCTATTACTGAGGTGCCTGCGATGGTGGGCGATACGCTCTCGCGTGTGGGTTCTTCGATGCTTTCGCTGCCGCAGCGTGTGTGGGAGTTGACGGTGACCCTGGTGACCAGTGGCGAGCGTAGTGCTGAGTCGCCGGTGTCTGTGGTGGGTGTGAGCCGTATTGCCGGTGAGGTGACGGCTACTGACCGTATTGATGTGAAGTCGAAGGCCGCAATGTTGGTCTCGCTGGTGGCGAATATGAACCTGATGCTTTTTGCATTCAACCTGATTCCGCTGCTGCCGCTGGATGGTGGCCACGTGTTGGGTGCGCTCTGGGAGGGTGTGCGTCGCTTCTTTGCGCGTCTGACTGGGCGTAAGGACCCGGGCCCGTTTGATCCAGTGAAGTTGCTGCCGTTGACGTATGTGGTTGCGGGCGCGTTCATTGTGATGTCTGTCATCCTAATTGTGGCGGATATTGTTAAGCCCATCACCCTGTTTTAGTGTGTTGTTGCACGCGGTAAGGGTACCCGTATTAGTGCTTTCTTTCGCGTCAGTGGCACAATAAAAAGTTGAACGAAGGATGCGTCGTACGTCCTTCATAACCCATGTATGGAGGAAAACCTTGTCGGTCAGCCTTGGTATGCCGAAGCCCGCTCCTGCGGTTCTGTCGCCGCGTCGTAAAACCCGCCAGTTCAAGGTGGGTTCTGTCGGTGTTGGTTCTGAATCTCCGATTTCGGTGCAGTCGATGACGACCACTAAGACCCACGACATTGGTGCGACTCTGCAGCAGATTGCTGAGTTGACCGCTGCCGGTTGCGATATTGTGCGTGTGGCGTGCCCGACCGATAAGGACGCGGAGGCTCTGCCGATCATTGCGAAGCAGTCCCGCATTCCGGTGATTGCTGACATCCACTTCCAGCCGAAGTACGTGTATGCGGCTATTCAGGCTGGTTGCGGTGCTGTGCGTGTGAACCCGGGTAATATCCGTAAGTTCGACGACCAGGTGAAGGAAATCGCTCAGATGGCTTCGGACCACGGCGTTTCTCTGCGTATTGGTGTGAACGCCGGTTCGCTGGATAAGCGTCTGCTGGAGAAGTACGGTAAGGCTACTCCGGAGGCTCTGGTTGAGTCTGCTGTATGGGAGGCTTCGCTCTTTGAGGAGCACGGTTTCCGTGATTTCAAGATTTCTGTGAAGCATAACGACCCTGTGGTGATGGTGGAGGCGTACCGTCAGCTGGCTGAGCGCGGTGACTGGCCCCTGCACCTGGGTGTGACTGAGGCTGGTCCGGCGTTCCAGGGCACTATTAAGAGCTCGGTGGCGTTCGGTACTCTGCTGTCTCAGGGTATTGGCGATACTATTCGCGTGTCGCTGTCTGCTCCTCCGGTTGAGGAGGTGAAGGTGGGCACCAAGATCCTGGAGTCGCTGAACCTTCGCCCCCGCAAGCTGGACATCGTTTCGTGCCCGTCCTGTGGTCGTGCGCAGGTGAACGTGTGGGAGCTTGCCGAGAACGTGACTAAGGGCCTGGAGCACATGAAGGTTCCGCTGCGTGTTGCCGTGATGGGTTGCGTGGTGAACGGTCCGGGTGAGGCTCGTGAGGCTGACCTGGGTGTGGCGTCCGGTAACGGTAAGGGCCAGATTTTCGTGAAGGGTGAGGTCATTAAGACCGTGCCCGAGGATCAGATCGTTGAGACTCTGATTGAGGAGGCAACCCGCATTGCCGCCGAGATGGAGGCTTCGGGCGAGTACGTTCCCGAGGGTTCCCCGGCTGTTTCGGTGAGCTAGTTAGCTTTTGTGCGCGGAGGCGCCCTGCTGAGGGCGCCTCCGCGCTTTTCCGGTTATGTCCGGTTATGGTGGTGGCAGGTCCGGTGCTTGTCGCCGCCGGCTGTGGCCGCATAATTCGGCTACTTTTCGGGGCACGCCCCGTATCGTCACTCATCTGTCTATCGCTCATTCTCTATCACTCAACACAGCATGCTTAATCTTTTATCTTCTCTTCGCCCAAGTTCTTTCCGCTCTAAATCCAAGCGCGGCAGGCGGGCTGCTTCATCGATGGATTCTTCCCCTATGCCTGATCGCGTGAAGGAACACGTGTTTGCTCTGGATGCTCGGTGGTGCGATGAGCTGGAGGAGGTCCTGTTTAGCGACCCGGTCCCGAATCTGTACCCCATTGAGCATTATTTGGCGTGCCCTCTTCCGGTGAAGGCGCCGCGTATTCCGCTGCACTACTATCAGGGTTTCGTGGGGTGTGAGCGTGACGGGCAGCTGTGCTGTGTGCTGCTGCTGGGCTCGAATGTGGTGCCGGTGCGCCTGTGCGGTGCCGCGGTTGAGCATGATGTTGCCGAACATGTAGAAACCTATGACGCCACCACCCTGGATACTCCCGCTCTGGATGCTACGGCGCTCGCGCATCGTGACGCGCTGGCTCAGCTGCTACTGCAGGTGGGTTCTCGCCTGGATTCCATGTTCGGTGAGAGCACCTTCGTGATGCCCCTGTGGACGCGCATGCAAGAGCTGTGCGAGCAGACTCGCGGTGGTAAGAGCCCGCTGTTGCAGATGCTGCAGCCGAGCCTGGGTGACGGTTGCGATCACCGTGCGCGGGTTCTGTCGGAGCGTCCCAATCAGCCGCTGCTGTATCTGCCGCCGGAGAAGGACCTCGCCCGCTTCTACGCCGTGGAGCTTCCTGAGCTGCCGGCGCACCTGCCCGCGCCTCTCAAACCCGTGCCCATCAAACCCAGGCCCCTCACACCGGGGGAGAGTCCCGCCGGTGCTGTCCAACTCAGCGGTGAGCCTGCCGGGTATGCGCGCCTTGCCACCTCCGCGGACCTGGGGGAGCTTCTGCCCGCCGCGGCCGCCATGTTCACCGAGGAGGTCGGCTTCGACCCGGTTGCTCGCTACGGTGACGGCTATGCGGCGCGCCTGCGCACGCTCATTGCCGGTCAGCGCAGCGCCATTGTCACCGATGTGAATGGGCGGGTTATCTTCAAGGCGGATGCGGGCATCGTGAACCTGGACGCCGCGCAGGTGCAGGGCGTGTGGCTGCACCCGGACTACCGCGGCTACGGTCTGGCTAAGCCGTTCTTTGCCGCCGCCGCGCAGGTTCTGCAGCGCCGCTACCCGCACTTGAGCCTGTACGTGAACGACTACAATGCCCGTGCTCTTGCCATGTACCGGGGGACCGGTTGGGAGCAGATTGGGCAGTTCTCGACCATCATTTTTGAGCGCTAAACACGCCGAACCCTAAAACGCTATAAAATTAAAGACGACTGTGCCTATTTACGGCTCACCCGGTGAGCCTCGGGCACCCTACCTAAACCTATCGACCTTTCAAGGAGAATCGTGGTACTTCGCCTTTCCAACCTCTTCGTGCGCACTCTGCGCGAGGACCCCGTAGACGCTGAGGTCGCCAGCCACAAGCTGCTGGTTCGCGCCGGTTACATCCGCCGCGCAGCCCCCGGCGTGTACACCTGGCTGCCCCTGGGCCTGAAGGTACTGCGCAAGGTCGAGAACATCATCCGTGAAGAGATGGACGCCATCGGTGCGCAGGAAGTTCACTTCCCCGCACTGCTGCCCCGCGAACCCTACGAGGCAACCAACCGCTGGGACGAGTACGGCGATAACCTCTTCCGCCTCAAGGATCGTAAGGGTGCAGACATGCTGCTGGCACCCACCCACGAGGAAATGTTCACCCTGCTGGTGAAGGACCTGTACTCCTCCTACAAGGATTTGCCGGTTTACCTGTACCAGATTCAGACCAAGTACCGCGATGAGGCACGCCCCCGCGCGGGCCTGCTGCGCGGCCGCGAGTTCGTCATGAAGGACTCCTACTCCTTCAACATTGACGATGAGGGCCTGAACGAGGCGTACATGGCGCACCGTGCCGCCTACCAGCGCATTTTCGAGCGCCTGGGCCTGGAGATTGTCATTGTGACCGCACAGTCCGGCGCGATGGGTGGCTCCCGCAGCGAAGAGTTCCTGCACCCGACCCCCATCGGTGAGGACACCTTCGTGCGTTCCGCGGGCGGCTACGCGGCAAACGTTGAGGCCGTCACCACCGTGGTTCCCGAGGAAATCGAAATCACCGAGGACACCCCGGCGGCAATCGTCGTGGACACCCCCGACTCCGCCACCATTGAGACCCTGGTGGAGCGCATGAACGAGCTGCACTCCGAGGTTACCGGCGGCGCCCTGGAAGCTTCGCAGACCCTCAAGTGCTTCCTGGGCACCGTCATCACGCCCTCCGGCGAGCGGAAGGTCTTCGCCGTGGGCGTTCCCGGCGACCGTGCCGTGGACCTGGGCCGCGTTGAGGTCAACATCGGCGCCCTGCTGGGCATCGGCGGCGAGGTCGAGGTCGAGGCAGCCAGCGAAGAGGATCTGAAGGCATACCCGCAGCTGGTCAAGGGCTACATTGGCCCCGGCCTGAGCCTGGATGCGCCCCTGTTCGGTGCGCACACCGAGGACGAGGATGCGGTAGCTTCCGCAACCGGCATTCCCTTCTTCGTTGACCCCCGCGTGGTGCGCGGTACCCGCTGGGTGACCGGCGCAAACGAAGAGGGCAAGCACGTGGCGAACCTGGTCTTCGGCCGCGACTTCACCGCCGACGGCGTGATCGAGGCGTGCGAGGTGCGCGAAGGCGACCCGGCACCGGACGGCTCCGGCGAACTGGTCGCAGCCCGCGGCATCGAGATGGGCCACATCTTCGCCCTGGGTCGCAAGTACGCTGAGGCACTGGGCCTGAAGGTCTTGGACCAGAACGGCAAGCTGCAGACCGTGACCATGGGCTCCTACGGCGTGGGCGTGACCCGCGCACTGGCTGCTATCGCCGAGGGCAACCACGACGAGAAGGGCCTGATCTGGCCGCGTAACCTGGCACCGGCAGACGTGCACATCGTCATCACCGGCAAGGATGCAGCATCCCACGAGTACGCTGAAGAGCTCAGCGCATCCCTGGAATCCGCCGGTCTGCAGGTCATGCTGGATGACCGCCCGAAGACCAGCCCCGGCGTGAAGTTCGGCGACGCTGAGCTGCTGGGCGTGCCCACCATCCTGGTGATTGGTCGCGGCTTCAAGGACGGCGTGCTGGAACTGAAGGACCGCCGCAGCGGTGAGGCTCGCGAGGTGTCCGTCGAGAACGCGGTGGCTGAGGTCATCGCTGAGGTGCGCGGCGCCTAAGGCACGCCACTAGTCCGCAAAGACGTAAAACCGTAGCCACCTGCCCCGCCTCCCAGGAAGTGGGGCAGGGTAGCGGCGGAAGAATGAAAGAAGAGAACTATGGCATACAAGCCGAAGCGTTCTGGCTCTAAGAAGAGCGCCCCGAATGCGCGCGCTCGCCGTGCCGCATCCCGCGTGGCGAATGGTGTGAACACTCCCCGCACTCGCGTTGAGAGTGAGCCCGTGGTGGAGGCACCGGATCGCGTGGGTACCCGCGCGATCCGTGAGGAAGAAGTTGCCGAGGCGATTGCCCCGGTTATCTCCGAGTTCTCGCTGGTGCTGGAGGGCCTGAAGATTTCGGGCCCGGCGGCGAACCGCACCGTGAAGATTACTGTGGACTACACCGCTGAGCGTACCGATTCGCTGTCGCTGGATTCCCTCGCGGAGATTTCCGGTGCGATTTCGAGCGCCCTGGATCGTGCGGATGAAAACGACGAGTTCTTCCCCTACGAGCTGGAGGTGTCCTCGCCCGGCGCTACCCGCGCCCTGACCGAGCGCCGCCACTGGGAGCGTGCCCGCACCCGCCTGATTGCGGTCACCGCACCCGACGGCACCGAGTACCTGGCGCGTCTGCACGAGGTGCAGGATGAGGGTCCGGTGCTGGCTCGTAAGAAGAACACGAAGAAGGGTCAGAAGGAGTCGTACCACGAGCCGTCTTTGCTTCCGTGGGAAAATATTGCTTCTGCTCACGTCGAGATTGACTTCAATTCGCCTGCTGAGCCGGTAGAATAGAGTTATTAAAGCTTCAGGCACGGGGTGCTCCGTGCCAGGTATATACCGTTCGGGAGCCGGGGCGCATTAAGCGTCCCGGCGCCGTGCTAACTGGGAAAGGCTGAAAAGCGTGGAGGATATTAAAACTATTGACCTGGGCGCACTGCGCGCATTGGCGAAGCAGCGCTCTCTCGTCATGGAGGAGCTCTTCACCCTGGTTGAGAACGCCCTGCTGCTCGCGTACATGAAGCAGCCCGGCGCTATTAAGGGCTCTCGTGCCGTCATCGACCGCACCACCGGCGAGTTCGTCATTCTGGCTCCTGAGCTTGATGAGGACAACCAGAAGATTGACGAGTTCGACGATACCCCGAACAACTTTGGCCGTATCGCTGCCGCAACCGTCCGTCAGGTTCTGTCGCAGCGTCTGCGTGACGCTGAGGACGCATCCGTTCTGGGTGAGTTCAAGGACCGTGAGGGCACCCTGGTGTCCGGCGTGATTCAGCAGGGCAACAACCCGCGTATGGTTCAGGTTGACCTGGGCACCGTTGAGGCTGTTCTGCCCAGCAACGAGCAGGTTCCGGGCGAGAAGTACCCGCACGGTACCCGCCTGCGCGCCTACCTGGTTGAGGCTCGCCGCGGCCCGAAGGGTCCCTCGATTGTGGTTTCTCGTTCGCACCCGAACCTGGTTCTGCGCCTGTT
The DNA here is from genome assembly GCF_001837265.1 of Rothia sp. HMSC064F07. Taxonomy (NCBI): domain Bacteria; kingdom Bacillati; phylum Actinomycetota; class Actinomycetes; order Micrococcales; family Micrococcaceae; genus Rothia; species Rothia sp. HMSC064F07. Next base: position 227,037 of record NZ_KV831921.1, read on the forward strand.
CGAGCACGAGGTTCCCGAGATTTCTGAGGGCCTGGTTTCCATTAACTCCATCGCACGTGAAGCTGGCCACCGCTCCAAGATTGCTGTGTCCGCGAAGAACCCGACCATTAACGCTAAGGGTGCGTGCATCGGCGATATGGGTGCCCGCGTGCGTGCGGTTACTGCCGAGCTGAACGACGAGAAGATTGACATTGTCGACTACTCGACCGATCCGGCAACCTTCATCGCTGCGGCGCTGTCCCCGGCGAAGGTCACCGAGGTCATTATCGCGAACCCGCGTGAGTACTCCGCTCGTGCCGTGGTTCCGGACGATCAGCTGTCCCTGGCTATCGGCCGTGAGGGTCAGAATGCGCGTCTGGCAGCGAAGCTGACCGGCTGGCGTATCGATATTCTCTCCGAGTCCAAGTACGCTCAGGTTCGTGCCGAGGAAGAGGTTGCAGCTCGCGTGGCTCGTAGCCTGGCTGAAGAAGCTGCAGTTGAAGAGGCAGCAGAAGAGTCCGCACAGGACGCTGAATAAGCATTAGCCCCGGTGAGGGGCGTATCCCGCGGCATATCCTTTTGATGCAGGCGCAAGATATCGGGCAGCAACGTGCCCGGTGTTCTTGCGCCTGCGTCACAGTTTTGCCCATGATTCTTAAAAACGGGATACACTATTAAGATGTGCCGGTGTGTAACCGGGCGCTTTAACGCGCCCTCGCACACACCGGATAGAACATCACGAATGTACTGCGAACGCGGTTCTGCACACACGCTAGAGAGGGGAGAGGACCATGAGCAATCACGACCTCACCGCAACCTCCGAAGCGTTTGAAGGACCGGTCCGCACCTGCATCGGATGCCGTGCCCGCGATGAACAGCGCAACCTGCTGCGCATCGCCCGCACACCCGTCACGTCTGCTACCGAGCAGGCGGAAACCCCGCCCTATCAGCCCGATACGGCGGGAACTATGCCCGGACGAGGCGCTTGGATCCATCCGAGCGAAAAGTGCGTAGCCGCTCTGCAGAAAAAGAACGGTCTGGCGCGCGCCTTCAAAAAAGCGGTCCCTGCAGCCCAGCTGCAGGCGTGCTGCGAGCAGATTCGAGCCGTGATTGCGGACTCGACCCCCTCGTAGACGCTTTTCGGGTATATGCCCTCTGTAAGTCAACGAGTTTGACGACTTCTTATCTGAAAGCGAGTCAGAAAACTGATGGATATCTAATGAGTGCCGCGAAATGAGTACCCTTTCGTGCTCACCCACCGGCAATTTCACGAATTGGCGCGCCTTCGGGCGTGCACCCCGTAAACATTAGTGTCCGCACCATTCCCGGTGCGGACCGGGAATGGAGAAAATTTGGCTCAGCCTCGAGTACACGAGTTTGCTAAAGAAGTAGGCGTACCTTCCAAGGAAGTTATCGCCAAGCTCAAGGATATGGGCGAGTTCGTTAAGAGCTCCTCTTCCACCCTGAACCCCATGGTTCTGAAGAAGCTGCGCGCGGAATTCCCCGCCGCAGCCGTTAAGCCTGCCGCAAAGGCAGGTCCCGCAGAGTCGGCCGCTAAGCCGGCTCCCAAGCCCGCAGCGGCTAAGCCTGCCGCTAAGCCGGCACCCAAGCCCGCAGCTGAGAGCGCAGCTCCCAAGCCTGCAGCAGCTAAGCCCGCCGCAAAGCCGGCAGCAGCACCCAAGCCCGGCGGCCCCCGCCCGGGTAACAACCCCTTCGCATCCCAGCAGGGCATGAAGCGTGGCGGCGGCGACTCCCAGCGTTCCGGCGGTCCCCGTCCGGCACGTAACGGTCGTCCCGGTGGCAACGGTGGCGCACGTCCCGGTGGTAACGGTGGTCCTCGCCCCGCGGGTGGCGCACGTCCCGGTGGTAACGGCGGTCCTCGCCCGGCAGGTGGCGCACGTCCCGGTGCACCCCGTCCGGCTGGTGGCGGCGGCGCACGCCCGAACCCCTCGATGATGCCCAAGGTTTCCAACGTTGGTGGCGGCGCGTCCGGTTCCAACAACGGTGGCGGTAACGGCGGCGGCGCACGTCGCGGCGGCGGTTCCGGCGGCTTCAACCGCGGTCCGGGTCGTCCCGGCCCCGGCGGTCGCGGTAATGCACAGGGTGCATTCGGTCGCGGCGGCTCCAAGCGTAAGGGCCGCAAGTCCAAGGCAGCTCGCCGCCATGAGCAGGAGCAGCTGAACGCACCGGCACCCGGTGGCGTGGTTGTTCCTCGCGGCGACGGCTCGACCGAGATTCGTCTGCGCCGCGGCGCGTCCATCATGGACTTCGCTGAGAAGATTGGTGCAAACCCGGCATCGCTGATTACGGTTCTCTTCCACCTGGGTGAGATGGCTACCCAGACTCAGTCCCTGGACGAGGAGACCTTCGAGCTGCTGGGTGCCGAACTGGGTTACGTCATCAAGATCGTTTCCCCGGAGGATGAGGAGCGCGAGCTGCTCGAATCCTTCGACATCAACCTCGAAGCCGAAGCAGAAGCTGAGGGCGAGGACGTCCTGGAGGTTCGTCCCCCGGTTGTTACCGTCATGGGTCACGTTGACCACGGTAAGACCCGCCTGCTGGACGCTATCCGTAACACCAACGTCATTGAGGGTGAGGCCGGCGGCATTACCCAGCACATTGGTGCATACCAGGTCCACACCACCGTTGAGGGTGAAGACCGCGCGATTACCTTCATCGATACCCCCGGTCACGAGGCGTTCACCGCTATGCGTGCCCGTGGTGCGAAGGTCACCGACGTGGCAATCCTCGTGGTCGCAGCTGATGACGGCGTTATGCCCCAGACCGTTGAGGCACTGAACCACGCACAGGCAGCTAACGTGCCGATCGTGGTTGCTGTGAACAAGATCGATAAGGAAGGCGCGTCCCCGGAGAAGATCCGTGGCCAGCTCACCGAGTACGGTCTGATCCCCGAAGAGTACGGTGGCGACACCATGTTCGTGGACGTCTCCGCTCGCAACGGCACCAACATCGACGAGCTGCTTGAGGCTGTCACCCTGACCGCTGACGTGCTCGAACTGACCGCTAACCCGAACAAGGAAGCACGCGGCGTTGCTATTGAAGCAAACCTGGACAAGGGCCGCGGTGCGGTTTCCACCGTCCTGGTTCAGTCCGGTACCCTGCACGTCGGTGACGCTATCGTTGCCGGTGTTGCTCACGGTCGCGTTCGTGCAATGTTCGATGAGAACGGTCAGGCTGTGAAGGAAGCTGGCCCGTCCCGCCCCGTTCAGGTGCTGGGTCTGTCCACCGTTCCTCGTGCAGGCGACACCTTCCTCTCCACCGAGGAAGAGCGCACCGCTCGTCAGATCGCTGAGAAGCGTGAGGCTGCTGATCGTAACGCTCAGCTGGCTAAGCGTCGTAAGCGCGTGACCCTCGAGTCCTTCGACGCCGCTGTGGCTGAGGGCAAGATGGACACCCTGAACCTGATCATTAAGGGTGACGTCTCCGGTGCTGTGGAAGCGCTGGAAGAGTCCCTGATGAAGATCGACGCCGGTGGCGACGAGGTTCAGCTGCGCGTCATCCACCGCGGTGTGGGTGCTATTACCCAGAACGACGTGAACCTGGCTACCGTGGACAACGCGGTCATCATCGGCTTCAACGTCCGCCCGGCAGAGCGCGTTGCAGAACTTGCCGACCGCGAAGGCGTCGAGATGAAGTTCTACTCGGTCATCTACCGTGCGATTGAGGAAATTGAGCAGGCCGTCAAGGGTATGCTCAAGCCCGAGTACGAGGAAGTGGAGCTCGGCTCCGCAGAGATCCGCGAGGTCTTCCGCTCCTCCAAGTGGGGCAACATCGCAGGTTCGATCGTCAAGAACGGCATCATCAAGCGCAACGCCAAGGCACGCCTGGTGCGCGACGGTTCTGTGGTGGCAGACAACCTCACCATCGAGTCGCTGCGTCGTTTCAAGGACGACGCTACCGAGGTTCGCGAAGGTTTCGAGTGTGGTATTGGCCTCGGCTCCTTCAACGACATCAAGGAAGGCGACATTATCGAGACTTGGGAGATGCGCGAAAAGCCGCGTGTCTAAGACTCACACGCTGATGCGCCCGTCACCCGCTAGTGTTCCCGCACCCGCAGGCTTCTAGAGAATAGAGCCTGAGGGGCGGATGCTGGCGGGGCGGGCGCTTCCGCATTACCTGGAACGCCTCCGCAACACCCCGAGTGTTCACGGACGCACCACGAGATTTCAAGGAGAAACACATGGCTGATGCAGCCCGCGCGGCACGACTTGCCGACCGCATCAAGGTAATTGTGGCGAAGGCGCTGGAGCGTCGTGTTAAGGATCCCCGCCTCGGTTTTGTGACCATTACCGATGCCCGCGTGACCAACGACCTGCAGCACGCAACCCTGTACTACACCGTGTTCGGCTCCGAAGAGGACGCCGCAAACACCAAGAAGGCGCTGGAATCCGCTAAGGGCATTCTGCGCGCCGAGGTGGGTAAGAACATCACTGCCCGCCTGACCCCCACCCTGACTTTCGTCGCTGACGAGGTTCCCGAGAACGCCTTCCACATTGAGGCGCTTCTGCGTGAGACTCGCGAGCGCGACGCCGCCCTGGCTGCTGCAGCTGAGGGCGCCGAGTACGCTGGTGAGGCTGACCCCTACAAGAAGGACGAGCCTGCCGAGGGTGAGGACGCCTAAGTGGCGAAGAAGCAACCTCAGGGCCCGTCCGGCCTAATGGTCATTGATAAGCCCGCCGGGATGAGCAGCCACGACGCGGTCTCTCAGATGCGTCGTATTGCTGGCACCCGGCGGGTCGGTCACGCCGGTACGCTGGATCCCGCCGCGACCGGCGTGCTGATTTTGGGCATCAATAAGGCGACGAAGCTGCTGACCTACTTGGTCGGTCAGGATAAAACCTATGACGCGACGGTTCGTCTGGGCATTGAGACGCTGACTGAGGACGCCGAGGGTGAGCACACCGCCGCGCATCCGGATGCCGTTGAGGCGCTGACCGGTCTGGACGCTGAGCAGATGCGTGCGCGCATCCTGGAGGCTGTGGCGCAGCTGAGCGGCGGCATTCTGCAGGTTCCTTCTGCGGTGTCCGCTATTAAGATCAACGGTGTTCGTTCGTATGCGCGTGTGCGTAGCGGTGAGCAGGTTGAGTTGGCGGCGCGTCCGGTGACGATTAGCAAGTTCACGGTACATTCCATCAACCCCGGCTTTGCCGAGTACGTGATTGATGACCCCGAGAACGAGGGCGAATACGCGGCAACTTCGGTTCCCATGATTGACTGCAAGGTGACGGTTTCGTGTTCTTCGGGCACCTATATTCGTGCCCTGGCGCGTGATCTGGGCAAAATTCTGGGCACCGGTGGCCACCTGACGGCTCTTCGCCGTACCCGTGTGGGTGCGGTGGTGCTTGAGGATGCAGCCGATTTGGCGCAGTTGAAGCAGCGCCGTGAAGAGTCGGATGCACCGCTGGAGGATTTGCCGCTGCTTCCCCTGGAGGAGGCGGCACGCCGCATCTTTGGTGCGCGTGAGCTCTCTGCCGCGGAGGCGAGCGATATTTCTTACGGTCGTCGTATTAGCCCCAGCGGTGACGGTTCCGTGGTGAAGCGTTCCGTGCACGCGAGCGCGGATGAGTCCGGTGCGGTGCAGCATGCCAGCGTTGAGGGTATTGTGGCGGGCTTCGCCCCGGATGGTACCTTGGTTGCCCTCCTGGAGAATAAGAAGCAACGCGGGAAGGTGCAGGCCGCCCCGGTGCTGGTTTTTGAGGCGAATCGTTCCTTCAACTAGGCGTTGAGGGCTTATGATGGGCGAAGAGGGTTCGGCGTTTGCGCCTGCCCACACCTGATTCCTTCAAGCCTGATTCCTCAAGCCTGATTGATCCAGTGCCTATTGAATATGCGCCCTACCGAATGTGCGCCCCCTATTCATTCAACACGCTAACGTAAACAACCCCTGAACACACATGACTACTCGTGCGGGTGCCGCCCGGCCCTGCTGAAGGAGAGAAGATGAGCGAGAACCAGAGCTCTGCTAAGAAGGCGAGTGAGCCTCGTACCGCGCCGGTGCCCCGCGTGGAGTCTGCACAGGCTGAAGCTACCGTAACCGGGGCTGCTGCTCAGAGCGGTACCGCGAAGACTGCCGGTGCTAAGAGTGCTGAGCCCATTTCTGCGGCGAAGGCACCCGAGGGTGTTCGTGTAGCCTCACCGGCGTCCGGCGATAAGGCGTCGCAGAAGGCCGATAAGAAGGCTGAGAAGAAGGCAACCCGCGAGGCGTTTGCCCGCCCCAAGAGCATTGAGGAGGCGGCTAAGCCTCAGAACCGTGCGGCGTTCCGTGCGGCGGTGGCGCTGTACGGTCTGTTCATGATTGCGTACGGTGTGTGGCAGGTTCTGGGCGGTATCCGCGTTATTCCGGATGCGCCTCAGGACTTTGCGAACCCCTCGGTGCAGTCGAACTATGTGTTCTTCGCGGCAACCTATGTGGGTGTGGGCCTGTCCTTCGTGTTCATTGCCGTGAAGTTCAAGTGGGTGAACATGCTTGCGTTCTCCTGCCTGGTGGTTTTCCTGGGTGGCGTGGGTCGTATCCTGTCGTGGGCGTTCTTCGGCACCCCGCACTGGTCGCTGATTGTGCTGATGGTGACTGAGCTTGTGATTCCTCCGTGCCTGCTGGTGTGGTACGGCTGGATTAACAAGTCCAATAAGATTCGCGAGGAGATGCTGAAGGCTTCTCGTAACCAGGCTCGTAAGTAGTCGTAACGCCCGGGAAGGTTCCTGCCGCACGGTGGGGTGCCTGCCCGGGCTTTCTTATGGGCGGGTGCTGCGCATGGATTTTCCAGGTGCGGAGGCTGCACAGTTGCGTGTCAGATACCCCGCCGCATCCGCAAAGGTAGGGGAGAAGGCACCGCCTGCGAGGGGTGCCGTTCCATTCCCTGTTGATTCCCGTTTTGAATTCTGCATCCTGCCGCCTGTGGTCTAGGATGGTTAGGTACATTTATCTTTTTCAGGAGAGCCCGTGACCCTCTACACCGCTTTGAGCGAGGTCCCCGCCGGCTACGGCCCCTCGGTCGTGACCATCGGCAATTTTGACGGCGTGCACCGTGGACATGCCCGCGTGATTTCGCGCGTGGTCTCCCTTGCTGAAGAGCACGGTTTGAGCTCTATCGCGGTCTCTTTTGACCCGCACCCGATGCAGGTGCACCGTCCCGAGGCGGCCCACCACGACATTATGGGTCAGGGTTCGCGACGCTACTTCATGTGCCTGCTGGGTCTGAACGACTACCTGCTGCTGAACTACAACCTGGAGTTCGCTGCACAGACCCCCGAGGAGTTCGTGAAGTCCACCTTCGTGGATGCGCTGAACGCGCGTTTCGTGGTCATCGGTGACGACGTGCGCTTTGGTAAGAACAACTCCGGCGACCTGAACACCATGCGTGAGCTGGGGGAGAAGTACGGCTTTGAGGTGGTTGTCGTTGAGGATTTGATGGTGGATGAGAATACCCGCTGCTCCTCGACCCGCATCCGCCAGCTGTTGCTGGAGGGCGATATGCCCGCGGCAACCGAGCTACTGGGCCGCCACCACATGATGGCTGGTGAGGTCGTGCACGGTCTGGCGCGCGGCCGCGAGTTGGGCTTCCCGACCGCGAACCTTGAGCTTGAGGCGCGCGGCCTGATTCCCGCCGACGGTGTGTACGCCGGCTGGCTCGTGGACGAGTCCGGTAACCGTCACCCCTCCGCTATTTCGGTGGGTACGAACCCGACCTTTGACGGTATTGAGCACCGCCAGGTTGAGGCGCACGTGATTGACCGCCCGGAAGAGCGCGTGGAGGATTTCAACCTGTACGGTCAGCGTGTGCTGATTGAGTTCGTGAAGCGTCTGCGCCCCATGGTGGCGTACACCGGTGTTGAGGCGCTGATTGAGCAGATTAACGATGACGTGGTGCAGACCCGAGAGGTGCTGGCTGAGGACGCGAAGAACTACTGCCCGCCGGAGTGCCCGGTGCAGGCGGAAGTGAAGCATCCCCACTTCTAAGAGCAGCATCCTGCGCTTATAGCTTTTGCCTTTAACGGCTTTGAATCCCCGGCGGTAAGATTTTCGGATCTGCCGCCGGGGCTTTTGCGTGCCCGCCTGCCTATACGTCCAGCGTCGATAGCAAGGCACCCCTGTTTTAGTCGCCCCCGTTTTAAGAGAAGATAGAGTCATGGAAAAAATGAACGTCGAATCCTTCAACCTCGACCACCGCGCCGTAGCAGCACCCTACGTGCGTATCGCAGACCGCAAGGTCCTGCCCGGTGGCGACACCCTCATCAAGTACGATATCCGCTTCACCCAGCCGAACACCGCGCACCTGGAAATGCCGACCGTGCACTCCATCGAGCACCTGAGCGCCGAGCACATGCGCAACCACACCGACCGTCTGATTGACTTCTCCCCGATGGGCTGCCAGACCGGTTTCTACGCGCTGACCCTGGGCCTGGAGCCCGAGGAGTTCTTCCCCATCTTGGAAGCAACCCTCAACGATATCCTCAACGCGACCGAGGTTCCGGCAGCGAACGAGGTGCAGTGCGGTTGGGGCGCCAACCACACCCTCGAAGGCGCGCAGGCTGCGGCTCGCGAGTTCCTCGCGGCACGCGATGAGTGGGCGCAGGTGATGGCGTAATGAGCGCACAGATTCCTGACGCTTTCGCATCCGCCTTCAACCCGGTGGACTTTGACCCGAACGCTTTCGACCCGGCTGAGGCGTTCAACAGCATGTTTGAGCTGATGGACGGGATGTCCAACGCCATCATCATTCAGGTGGCTATGGATGAGGAGCTTGCACCCTTCCTGAAGGTCACCGAGGAGCTGCAGCCGTCCTTCACCGAGGGCGCCGCAGTATTCCACCCGCGCTACCTGCAGGTGGGTGAGGACCAGGTTCCGCTGCTGCTGGTTCGCTCCAAGATTGGTCTGGTGAACGCGGCGAGTGCCGTTACCGAGGCGATCAGCTACTCCTCGAACTGCTTGGGCGTCATCAGCGCAGGTACCGCCGGCGGTTTGGCTCGCGGCATTAACGTGGGCGACGTGCTGATTGGCGAGAACTACACTTACACTGACGCCGACGCGACCGCGTTCGGTTACGCGCGCGGCCAGGTTCCGGGCATGCCCGAAAGCTACGACGGCCAGGCGGATGAGTGGCAGGATGCTCTGGAGCATGCGCTTGCCGCACTGGAGCCGGTGCGTGAGCAGGCTGAGAGCCCGTGGGAGGTGCGCCGCGGCCAGATGCTGGCGGGTAACTCCTTCGTAACCGCCCACAACGTGAAGGACACCCGCGAGGCGTTCGAGGGCGCCATCAGCACCGACATGGAGACCACCGCGATTGCACAGGTCTGCCACAACTACGAGATTCCGTTTATCGGAGTGCGTTGCGTGTCTGATCTGTGCGGCCCGGAGGCCGACCAGGACTTCCACCTCTCCGTGGATGTGGTGGCTCCTCGTTCGGCTCGTTACGCGCTGCAGCTGGCTGCTGAGCTGTGGACCGAAGCGCAGCTGGAGGCGCTGGAGCTGGCTCTCTAAAGCTCTAGAGCATGCGGCACGAAGTGAGCTCGCATGCGGCAAGTGCCGGGGCGTGAACCTGACGGGTTTGCGCCCCGCTCTTTGCGCCCCGGTCCTTTTGTGCCGGTCTTTTTGTACTGGTTTTTGTACCCCAGTCTTTTTCTGATCAGGCACTTTGATGTACCCGGTCCGTAAGAAACGCAGAAATATTAACCGTGGTGAATATACATTCTGTGTGTCGTGGAGTACTATGAATGTGGAAACTGTCCGATCTCACAGAGGAGTACGTCGTGAAGTTCTGCCCGACTCTCGCCTCCGTCACCGGTCTGCTCGGTGGCTACAAGGTTGCATCTAGCACCGGCATCCGCCCGCTCGGTGGCGCTATCCTGGCACTGTGCGGTGCCGTGGCTTACAAGAATTGGAAGCGTAAGGCTGGCGCAGGCCGTGCCACCTTCCTCACCGCTGTCTACCTCGGCGCGTTCGGCGCCGCTCATCCGCTCGCCAAGAAGCTTGGCGCGTGGCCTGCAGTCTACACTGTGACTGCTGCAACCGCTCTGTGCTCTATCGTCATTGGACGTAAGCGACAGAAGTAGTCTTTGACGAAAAGACGGCGGAAAGGCAACGTTGCCTTCCCGCCGTCTTTTGCGTTCCCTCCCACCGTACCGGTTGGGTGGGGATGCGCCGGGGCGACGCGCGAAGGCAACATCTTCCGCGCAACGCCCCATCACTCGATGGGGAGTGAATCAACCGGTACCGCTCTCAGTCACCTGCTGAGCTGCGGCACCGCTCGATAAGTTTCCCCGCCACCGGCGGGTACACCCCACGAGGTAAAGGAAAAGAAGAAGATGAATACCACTCCGGACTCATCCCCGGTACAGCAGGGCGTAGCTGAGGCTACCTCCGAGAGCCCGCAGCTAGCGCGTGGACTCTCCCTGCGTCACATCATGTTCATCGCCCTCGGCTCCGCCATCGGCACCGGCCTGTTCTACGGCTCTGCATCCGCCATTCAGCTGGCGGGCCCCTCCGTGTTGCTTGCCTACGTTATTGGCGGCGCGGCAGTGTTCATGGTGATGCGCGCAATGGGCGAACTCGCCCTGGCGCACCCGGTCTCCGGAGCGTTCTCCGAATACGCGACCCGCTACCTCGGACGCTGGGCTGGCTTCGTGACCGGCTGGACCTACGCCCTGGAGATGGCGCTGGTCGCCATTGCGGACGTCACCGCCTTTGCCGTGTACATGAAGTTCTGGTTCCCGAACAGCCCCTCCTGGATCTGGATTGTCTCGGTTCTGCTGATTCTGCTCGCCATTAACCTGGCGAAGGTCAAGGCGTTTGGTGAGACCGAATTCTGGTTCACGCTCGTGAAGGTCAGCGCCATTGTCGCCATGATTGTTGGCGGTATCGCCCTGCTCTTCGTGGGTGTGCAGGCGCACGACTCCGTAGCGCCCTCCGTCACGAACCTCTGGGCGCTTGAAGGCGGATTCTTCGCGAACGGATTTACCGGCTTCCTCGCCTGCTTTACCGTGGTGATGTTTGCGTTCGGCGGTATCGAGAACATCGGTATTGCCGCCGGTGAGGCGAAGGACCCTCGCACCTCAATTCCCAAGGCGATTCGCACGGTGCCGTTCCGCATCCTCATCTTCTACATTCTGACCCTGTCGGTCATCATGTCCCTGTACCCCTGGTACTCGGTGACGAAGGCAAACTCGCCGTTCGTGCAGATCTTTGAAGGCCTGGGCATTCCGGCTGCCGCTTCGATTCTGAACGTGGTCATCATTACCGCCGCCATCTCTGCGCTGAACGCGGACGTGTACGGTGCCGGCCGCATGATGTACGGCCTGGCGAAGCAGAACCTGGCACCGGCTTCCTTTGCGAGGGTTACGAAGAACGGTGCGCCCTGGATGACCACCCTCATCATGGTGCTGGTTATGGCGGTCGGCGTGATCGTGAACGTGCTCTTCGAGAACGCGTTCGAGGTGGTCGCCTCCCTGGCAACCTTCGCGACCGTATTCGTGTGGGTCATGATTCTGCTGGCGCACATCGCGTTCAAGCGCAGTGGCGCCGATACCGAGGCGCAGCCGGTACGCCAGCCCCTGTGGCTGAGCTACCTGGCGTTGGCGTTCATGATCTTTATCGTGGTGCTCTTCGGCTGCTTCGCCGACACCCAGCTGGCGCTGGTGATGGGCGCACTCTGGTGCCTGTTCCTGCTGGGCTACTACCGCCTCGTGGTGGTGCGCGCTCGCACTGAAGCAGCAGAAGCGTAGGGAGCAGAAGCACAGACACCGAATAAACGTAGAGCCCGGTGTGAGAACCCGGCTGTGAAACCCGACGGTGAAGCCCGGCGACCGGTAGTGTGATGAGCTACCTGTCGCCGGGCTTCTGCTCACCCTTCCACGAAAGCGCCCCGGTAGCGTAGAATGGGAAGAACGCGTCTGCAGTCCGCAGTAGACGACGTGTATTACAGGGCGTAAGCCCACCACCCGGCGGCAACCGTCCGTACGGGACGTATGCGGTACTAACTCTAGGAGTTAAAAGTGGCACTGGATCCCGCTGTCAAGCAGGCAATCATCAAGGAATACGCAACCCACGAGGGTGACACCGGTTCGCCCGAGGTTCAGATTGCAGTTCTGTCTCGTCGTATCGCCGACCTGACCGAGCACCTGAAGTTCCACAAGCACGATCACCACTCCCGTCGTGGCCTGATGATCCTCGTTGGTCGTCGCCGCAACATGCTCGGCTACCTGAAGAGCGTCGACATCGAGCGTTACCGTTCGCTGATCGAGCGCCTGGGTCTGCGCCGATAAAACAGGAGCGTCTTGACGCTTTTGTGGTGATTAATCGCCTTTAGGCGGTGTGTGCGGACGTGCTGTCAGCACTACCAACCCTCCATCACGGAGGCGGGTAGCGCCAGCGCGTCCGTACTGCCGCGTTGAGGGGCGCATCTTCCGCTCGCTAGAATCCAGCACTAGATTCCAAGGCTAGAATCCAGCGCTAGATTCACAGCGAGAAATCGGTAGAAGATGCCGCCCCACCTGAAAGAAAGAACAGAAGGCCGTACCGGCACACACGCCGCGGTCCTCGGTAGCGAATTACGGAATAACACCACTCCCACAACCGTGCCGACACACGTCGAGTACACGAAAAGGCGGGGGAGAGGTGCCGTGGTTTCCTATCGAAGGCCGACTCGTGCGCCGTACGGCCTGCCAAGAAGAAAGAAGGAACCGTGGAAGGTCCCGAAATCAAGTTTGCTGAAGTCGAAATCGACAACGGCATTCACGGTAAGCGCCACGTGCGCTTTGAAACCGGCCGCCTCGCAAAGCAGGCTGCTGGCTCCGTCCTCGTCACCATCGATGACGAGACCACCCTGCTCTCCGCAACCGCAATCGGCAAGTCTCCCCGTGAGGGCTTCGACTTCTTCCCGCTGACCGTGGACGTGGAAGAGCGCATGTACGCAGGCGGCAAGATCCCCGCATCGTACTTCCGCCGCGAAGGCCGCCCCAGCACCGAAGCAATCCTGGCTGCACGCCTGATTGACCGCCCGCTGCGCCCCGCCTTCACCAAGGGCATCCGCAACGAGGTTCAGGTCGTTGTGACCGTCCTGACCTACGAGCCGGACGAAATCTACAACACCTTCGCAATCAACGCTGCATCCGCATCGACCTCCCTGTCCGGTGCGCCGTTCAACGGCCCCATCGGTGGCGTGCGCATGGCACTGATTGACGGCCAGTGGGTCTGCTTCCCCAAGTACTCCCAGTTGGAAAACGCTGTGTTCGACATGGCTGTTGCAGGTCGTATCGTCACCAAGGCTGACGGTACCGAAGACGTCGCCATCATGATGGTTGAGGCAGAAGCAACCGACAACTCCTGGAAGCTCATTAAGGAAGACGGCCAGACCGCTCCCACCGAAGAGATCGTCGCAGAGGGCCTGGAAGCAGCTAAGCCCTTCATCGCAGCACTGTGCAAGGCGCAGGCTGACCTGGTGGCTCGCGCAGGCAAGCCCGCCCTGGAACTGCCCTTCTTCGGCGGCCACGGCGAAGACGTCGACGCAGCAGTTGAAGCATTCGCAGCAGACCGCCTGGCAGAGGTGTACTCCATCGCTGGCAAGCAGGAACGCGAAGCAGCAGCAGCCGAGCTGCAGGAAGAGCTCATGGAAGCTCTCACCGGCGAAGGTAAGGAATTCGAAGAGCGCTCCAACGAGGTCTCCGTAGCATTTGCTGCCCTGACCAAGCACGTGGTTCGCCAGCGCATCCTCACCGAGCAGGTCCGTATCGACGGCCGCGGCCTGACCGACATCCGCCAGCTCACCGCTGAGGTTGAAATCCTGCCCCGCGTTCACGGTTCCGCTCTCTTCGAGCGCGGCGAAACCCAGATCATGGGTATCACCACCCTGAACATGCTCAAGATGGAGCAGCAGCTGGACTCCCTGCACCCGGTCAAGTCCAAGCGCTACATCCACCACTACAACTTCCCGCCGTACTCCACCGGTGAGACCGGCCGCGTGGGTTCGCCCAAGCGCCGCGAAATCGGCCACGGTGCACTCGCAGAACGCGCAATCACCCCGGTGCTGCCCTCCCGCGAAGAGTTCCCCTACGCAATCCGTCAGGTCTCTGAGGCTCTGGGCTCCAACGGCTCGACCTCCATGGGTTCGGTCTGCGCATCGACCCTGTCCCTGCTGAACGCCGGTGTGCCGCTGCGCGCACCCGTTGCAGGTATCGCAATGGGCCTGGTCTCTGACGAGGTTGACGGCGAGACCCGCTACGCAGCCCTGACTGACATCCTCGGCGCGGAAGACGCACTGGGCGATATGGACTTCAAGGTTGCAGGTACCTCCGAGTTCGTGACCGCTATCCAGCTGGACACCAAGCTCGACGGTATCCCCGCATCCGTGCTCGCTGGCGCACTGACCCAGGCACGTGAGGCTCGCCTGCACATCCTCGAGGTGCTCGTTAGCGCGATTGACGCACCGGACGAGATGAGCGAGTTCGCACCGCGCATTATTTCCGTGAAGATCCCGGTTGCCAAGATCGGTGAGGTCATCGGCCCCAAGGGTAAGATGATCAACCAGATCCAGGAAGACACCGGCGCAGACATCTCCATTGAGGACGACGGCACCGTATACATCGGTGCAGCTGACGGTCCCTCCGCCGAGGCTGCCCGTGCGGCAGTGAACGCTATCGCTAACCCGCAGGTTCCCGAGGTGGGCGAACGCTACCTGGGTACCGTGGTGAAGGTGACCGACTTCGGTGCGTTCATCTCCCTGACCCCCGGTAAGGACGGCCTGCTGCACATCTCCGAGATGCGTAAGCTCAACGGCGGCAAGCGCGTTGTTGACGCTGAGGACGTTGTCTCCGTGGGCCAGAAGGTCCAGGTGGAGATCACCAAAATTGATGACCGCGGCAAGCTCTCGCTGGCACCGGTCGTTGAGGGTGGCGACGACGAGTAGTCGTAACCCCCGCTAAGCGATGAGGGGCGTTCGGCGCACCCGGTGCGGTTCACTCCCCGCCGGGTGTGCCGGGCGCCCCTTCGCTGTGCTTGCCCTGCATCTTTTGATGCTCACCCGCCCCACCAACTGTGGGACTGCCTACAGGTAGTGGGGCGGGAATGCTTACCTTCAGACGTACCTGTTGAAAGGTTCTTCTCTCTATGTCTATTTCCCTGCCCGTCGAGCTTGAGGCCATCGCCGAAGAGCTCAACTACGAGCACGGCCGCCTCATCTACGAGGGTGTAGGCGGTAACGAGGTGCGCCGCTCCATCCTGCCCGGAGGCGTACGCGTGATTACCGAAAAAATGCCCGGTACCCGCGGCGTATCCATCGGATTCTGGGTGGGAGTCGGCTCGCGCGACGAAGCCCCCGGCATGCTCGGCTCCACCCACTTCCTGGAGCACCTGCTGTTCAAGGGCACCGGCACCCGCACCGCCCTGGACATCGCATCCTCCTTCGACGCGGTAGGCGGCGAATCCAACGCCCTGACCGCTAAGGAGCACACCTGCTACTACGCGCGCGTGCTCGACGATGACGCGCCCATGGCGGTGGACGTCATCACCGACATGGTTACCAACGCCCTGCTGGATCCGGCTCACCTGGAGCAGGAACGCGGCGTAATCCTCGAAGAGATCGCCATGGACCAGGACGACCCGACCGACGTTGCTTTCGAGAACTTCGTGGAGCAGCTCATGGGTGAGAACCCGCTGGGCCGCCCCATCGGCGGTACCCCGCAGGAGATTACCGAGGTGCCGCGTGACGCCGTGTGGGAGCACTACAAGCGCTACTACACCCCGGACCGCCTGGTCATTTCTGCCGCCGGTTCGCTGGAGCACAGCACCATGGTCCGCCTCGTGCTGGAGGCGCTGACCCGCTACGGCTGGAACCTGCAGGAGGGCGTGGCACCGGCACCGCGTCGCGTACGCACCGACAGCGGCATTGTTCCGCTGAGCGAGCTGCGTGAGGTGGAGAAGGGCTTCGAACAGACCAACATTGTGATGGGCTGCCCGAGCATTATCGCCGGTGACGACCGCCGCTACGCGATGAGCGTGCTGACCAGTGCATTCGGTGCGGGTATGTCCTCGCGCCTGTTCCAGGAGATTCGCGAGAAGCGGGGCCTGGCCTACAGCACGTTCGCGTTCTCCGGCGCGTACTCGGATGCCGGCTACTTCGGCATGTACGCGGGCTGCCTGCCCGCTAAGACCGAGCAGGTGCGCGAGGTCATGGGCTACGAGTTCGATAAGCTCGCCACCGCCGGTATTACCGAGGAGGAGCTGACGAAGGTCCGCGGCCAGCTGGCTGGCTCCACCGTGCTCGGTAGCGAGGATTCGGGCTCGCGCATGTCCCGCCTGGGCCGCGCCGAGCTGGATTCGGGACTGTTCACCAGCACCGATGAGCTGCTGGAGAAGATCCGCGCGGTCTCCCTGGAGGAGGTTCGCGACCTGGCGGCGTACCTGGGGCAGCAGCAGATGATTACCACCATCGTGCGCTAACCCCTGAACATCCCTAACGCACAACGCTGATAAGGCATAAAAACGCCCGTTCCCACACCCCACCAAATCGGGGGAGGGAACGGGCATTTTGTATGTATCGGCACCTATCGAAGAGATGCCTCCAAGTCAAAGAGATGCCTCCAAGAAGTGCTTCCGGGGGCTCTGCCGCCCATACTCTTGACGCTCAGCATGAGCGGCAGCACCCGAAAAGCTACCTTTGAGAGCTACTGCTGAGAGCTACTACTTCTGTGCCTTGGCAATAGCTTCCATCAGCACCTGGGCGTAGAGTTCCTGACCGGCAGCCTCCGGGTGAACGCCGTCAGAGGCCAGCAGACCGCTCTGAGTTTGCAGAGCCTGGCGGATCGCAGAGTTCCAATCCGCAATAATCACGCGATCAGAATGCTGAGCCGCAAACTCACGAATCTTACCGTTCGAGTAGTCAATCCAAGTCAGGTTGCGCGGGCCGTAACCGGTGACCAGCACCAGCTTAGAATCGGCAGGCATAGCCGCCAGAACCTCGTCGAGCTGACCGTCCAGAATGGTCGAGTTAGCGGTCACCGATAGCACGAAGGTCTTACGAATCTGACCGTTGGCACCCATGGATTTAATAATCGGCAGGGCCTTAGCGATGGTGCGTGCTTCCTGCGCGTCAATAGTTGCTTCGGGCATCTTGTCGTACAGCTCGGGGGATACCGCCACCACAATGGAGTCACCCACAATGGTCACCTGCGAAGAGTCAACCGAACCGGTTGCAGCCTTCGATGCCGAGGGGCTTGCCGAAGCCTTCGCGTCCTTACCCGCAGCGCTCGGGCTTGCCGATGCGCTCGCAGCCTGCGCCTCCTGACGAGCCTTCAGGCGTTCAGCGGCGGCACGCTTGCCGTCCTCAACGGACTGCTGCGCGGTAGTCATCGCCGGAGCGGTGTGCACCGCCAGACCGGTCGAAGCAGCCGCCACAACAACGGCAAGAGCCACCGAAACCGGCAGGAACTTAGTGCGTGAAGACTGGAAAGCCGCCACCACGCGATTAGCGCTACCGCGGAAACCGTAGCGGCGAATCGGGGTCTCAACCCAGCGGTACGACATCTCCGCAATGGCGAAGGTCGCCACCAGAACACCCACGTTCACCAGCGGGGAACGGTCCGCACCCAGCAGGTAGTGCATGACCACGGCGAGCGGCCAGTGCCACAGGTACAGGCCATAGGAACGTTCGCCCACCCAGCGCAGGGGAGCGAAGTTCAGCAGGCGGCGCAGCATCTCGGAGGCACCAGCGAGCATATCGGGGAGCATACCCTGAATCACGCCCAGCGCCAGCAGGGAGGCGCCGAACAGACCCCAGGGAATCGCGCCGGGTGCCGACTCGGGAACCAGAATCGCGTAGGGAATCAGCGCGAACAGGGACAACCAGCTAATCATGACGCGGGCGAACGCGACCAGACCGAAGGGCTGGGCTACGCGGTACAGTACGGACTGCTGCAGCGGCGGGTACAGCGACCAGGGGCGCGCGAACGCCAGCAAGGCGCCGAGGAGCAGGCCGTAGAGGTGCGTGTCGGTGCCGTAGTAGACGCGGCTGATGGGCGCGCCGGACATCAGAAGAGCGGTAGCAACGCTCAGTGACGCAATAATGCCCAGCACCATGACCACGCTAAAACGACGCCAGCGGCGGCGCAGCAGCAGGCCAGCAGCAACAATGAGCAGCGGCCACACCACGTAGAACTGTTCTTCCACTGCCAGGGACCAGAAGTTTGTGAAGAGCTCCGGGGAGGTCTGCGCGAAGTAGTCATTACCGGCAAAAATGGAAATCCAGTTGGACGAGAAGGTCGCCGCACCGGCGAGCTGTCGGCCGAGGTTCACCTGAATATCGCCGCCAATGAGCAGGCTGACCGGTCCCATGACCAGAATCAGCAGGGTAATGGCGGGAAGCAATCGGCGGGCACGGCGAATCCAGAAGTTGCCCAGGGCAATTTTGCCGGTGAGAGCACCTTCACGCAGAAGCAGGGAGGTAATCAGGAAACCGGAGATGACGAAGAAAATATCCACGCCGATCATGCCGCCGGGTAGTACGGTGGGCCAGAAATGGTACACCATCACGAGGAGCACAGCGATTGCTCGCAGACCGTCCAGACCCGGCAGAATATAACGCCGGTTAGCCTCATCTGGACGCACGGAGGAGGTAAAGAGGGACTTCATACTGTCAAAGCACTCCGTAGGATGGAAATTATAGAAATACTTCCTAATTATATGGTTGCTAACTTTAGATAGCGTATTAAACGGCTTGTATGACGGTTAGATTACTTCGCTTTTTAGACCGCTGAGGTTCCGCGGGGTATCTCACCCAGCGTGTGCGATGGCGTGCACCGCGCCCACACGGGGGATAATAGAGGCTGTACGTCACAGCGTCTGCCCCATAGTCGGGGTGCACAAAAGCTACGGAGGAGAGAAGATGGCCCACGAGGGCGACGAAAAAATCTGGAAGGTAGCGGTACTCGGTGCCGCAGGCCGCATGGGCTCTGAGGCGGTGCGCGCCGTCAACACCTCCGCAGACATGGACCTGGTGGCGGCACTGGGCCGTGGCGATGACCTGCAGGAGCTGGTCGATGCCGGCGCAGAGATTGTTATTGACCTGACAGTTCCCGAATCCAGCGAGGCGAATGTGCGTTTCGCGGTGGAGCACGGTATG
This sequence comes from Rothia sp. HMSC064F07, assembly GCF_001837265.1. NCBI lineage: Bacteria > Bacillati > Actinomycetota > Actinomycetes > Micrococcales > Micrococcaceae > Rothia > Rothia sp. HMSC064F07. The sequence continues at coordinate 246,143 of NZ_KV831921.1, forward strand.
CACGCGGTGGTTGGTACGACCGGTTGGACCCCCGAACGCCTGGACTCCCTGCGCGAGCTGCTGGTAGAGCACCCCGAGGTGGGTGTGCTCATCGCCCCGAACTTCGCGATTGGTTCGATTCTCGCCACCGAGTTCGCGGCGAAGGCGGCACGCTACTTCGAGTCTGTAGAGATTATTGAAATTCACCACCCGAATAAGGTAGATGCCCCCTCCGGTACCGCTGTGCACACCGCCCGCAAGGTGGCTGCCGCCCGCGCGGAGGCTGGTGTGGGTGCAAGCCCGGACGCCACCACCTCCGATCCTTTGGGCTCGCGCGGTGCCGTGGTCGACGATATTCACGTACACGCGGTGCGTCTGCGCGGCATGGTGGCGCATCAGGAGATTCTGCTGGGCGATCCCGGTCAGCAGCTCGTGATTCGTCACGATTCCTTTGACCGTGTCTCCTTCATGCCCGGCGTGCTGTTGGGTGTGCGTGAGGTGGCGGCGCATCCGGGTTTGAGCGTGGGCTTGGACGCCTACATGGATTTGTCCTAGGAGAGAATATTGTCTGAACAGACTTCACCCGACACCTCGCCGGTATCTTCCGAGGCTCGTAGCCCCTGGTGGACTTCGCTACGTTTGTGGACTGTCTGCGCCTGCGTGCTGATGGTGCTGACCGTGCTGATTCTGCCGCTGCCTCTGGCGGCGCGTGCCTCTATCCTGGGCGTGCTGATTTTTAGTGCCGTCTTTGTGACGGTGGATGCCGGCGGCTGGGGTAAGACCTTCGCGGCACTGACTTGCGCGCTGCTGACCCTGTACCTGGTACACATTGCGCAGCAGGGGTTCGTGATGCTCACCTCCGGTTCGGTGGCTGGCATTGTGCTTGGCGCGGGTATGATTTTGCTGCCGATTCTGGGTGCGTGGGCGCTGGTGCGTGAGGTGCTTTTCGGTGCTCGTATTCAGCGTATGGCTCAGGAGTTGGCTGCTTCGGGTGAGCTGGCGGAGGATACCCTGCCGCGCACCCCCTCCGGTCGTGTGGACCGTGAGGCGGCGGCGGTGGAGTTTGAAGGCTTTGCGGCGGCGGTTGAGCAGGACCCCGAGAACTGGAAGGCGTGGTTCAACCTGGCGTGCATGTACGATGCCGGTGGTGAACGCAAGCGTGCCCGTGCGGCGATGCGCAACGCGTGGGCGTTGCGTTCGGGCGGTCAGGCGAAGGGCATGCGTTAGGCTCTGACCCTGCGATCCCTAGTCAATGCCACATTTATTTTCGGTATGAGACTGATAACGCCGAGGCTATGTGCCCGGTTTCATAGGCTCTCGTGGAAGTACCGCGGGTTTGAAAGAGTCCGAATAGTAGAACACGCATGAAAACTTATGCGTTCTAACGGAAAAATCTGCATTTCGGGCGTACTCTAGACATATGTCTGAGAACCTTTCGAACCCCGGTACTTTTGTTGAACCCGTCTTCGGTCGCCTCCTGACCGCAATGGTGACCCCCTTCGCGAAGGACGGCTCCGTTGATGAAAAGCAGGTCGCAGACCTGGCGAACTACCTTGTGGAGAACGGCCACGATGGTCTGGTGGTCTGCGGTACCACCGGTGAATACTCCACCATGACCGATGACGAGAACGAGCGCGTCTTCCAGATTGTGAAGGATACCGTCGGTTCTCGCGCGAAGATTATTGCCGGTGTTGGTTCGAACGATACGGCGCATACTATTGAGCTGGCGCACCGTGCCGAAAAGATTGGTGTGGACGGCCTGCTGGTTGTGACCCCCTATTACAACAAGCCGACTCAGCCGGGTGTCTACGCCCATTTTGCGACCGTTGCGCAGGCAACTGAGACCCCCGTCATGCTTTACGATATTCCGGGTCGTGCGGGCATCCCCATCGCACCCGAAACCTACCGTCGTCTTGCAGAAATTGATAGTATTGTAGCGGTGAAAGACGCCAAGGCAGACTTCGGTGCCGCAACCGAAGTCATGGCAACCACCGACCTGCACTACTACAGCGGCGACGACGGACTGACCCTTCCCTGGATGGCAATGGGCGCCGTCGGCCTCGTTTCGGTGACCGCACACGTGGCACCCGCACTCTTCCGTGCCCTGATTGATGCTGTCGTTGCACAGGACCTGGTGGAGGCTCAGCGTCTTCACCTGGAACTGACTCCGATTGTCCGAGCAACCATGGGCCGTGCCCCCGGTTGCGTTGCCGCCAAGGAAATTCTTTCCTGGCAGGGTGTGCTGGATCAGCCCGTCGTTCGCCTGCCGCACGTACTCTCCGAGCCGGAGGTTGCCCAGGCTATGCGAGCTGACCTGCTCTCCTCGAGCATCGCTCACACCCTGAAGAACGCCTAAACTTTAACGCAGAACCTGCACAACTTATCGTGCAGAGCGCGTATATATAGAGGACTTCGGCTACCGTTACACCCCGACTTCGGGGCGCATGATGTAGCCAACGGATGCGGACTCCACACCTAACACTAGGTGAGGGGTCCGCTCTGGCGTATTGCCGCGGTTTACCGTCGATGATTCGACCACCCACTCAGACAGGGGCCCAGCTTAGGTAGAGGCACCCGAGCACTACGCCCCCCCCAATACTTTTGAATACTTTCGGTGATTTGGACGCACCGGCAGCACCCCACCTCCTCGGCATGTGAGAGCCGAACCGGCTGGAGTGCTTGCGGTACGAAGCGTCGCCTACGAATCACAGACATCACAAGAAAACATAGAAGAAAGAGGAGACACACGATGAGCGTCTTTGAAGCGAATCTTCCCCTCCCGCCCCGCCTGAAGAAGGACACCCTGCGCGTGGTGCCCCTGGGCGGCCTGGGCGAAGTCGGTCGTAACATGACCGTGTACGAAATCAACGGCAAGCTGCTGATTGTTGACTGCGGCGTGCTCTTCCCCGAAGAGTCCCAGCCCGGCGTGGACCTGATCCTGCCCGACTTCAGCTACATTGTCGAGCGTCTGGACGACGTGGTTGCCATGGTGCTGACCCACGGCCACGAGGACCACATCGGCGCTGTTCCCTACCTGCTGCGCCGCCGCCCCGACATCCCCCTGGTCGGTTCCGAACTGACCCTGGCACTGGTTGAGGCGAAGCTCGCCGAGCACCGCATCAAGCCCTACACCCTCGCGGTGAAGGAGCACCAGGTGGAGCGTTTTGGTCCGTTCGAGTGCGAGTTCGTTGCTGTGAACCACTCGATTCCGGATGCGCTGGCTGTCTACATCCGCACCAAGGCGGGTAAGGTTCTGCACACCGGTGACTTCAAGATGGACCAGCTGCCGCTGGATGGCCGCATCACCGACCTGCGCCACTTTGCTCGCCTGGGCGAGGAGGGCGTGGACCTGTTCCTGCCGGACTCCACCAACGCTGAGGTTCCCGGCTTCACCCCGACCGAGAAGCACATCGGTCCGGTGCTGTCGAACGTTTTCCGTGACGCAAGCGGCCGCATCATTGTGGCGTCCTTCTCCTCGCACGTTCACCGCGTGCAGCAGGTGCTGGACGCAGCCGCTGAGCGTGGCCGCAAGGTCGTGCTCGTGGGCCGCTCCATGGTGCGTAACATGACCATTGCCGAGAAGCTGGGCTACCTGAAGGTCCCCGCTAACGTGCTGGTGGACCTGAAGAAGGTTGACGACTACCGCCCCGACCAGATCGTGATGATGTGCACCGGTTCGCAGGGTGAGCCGATGGCGGCACTGTCGCGCATGGCGAACGGTGACCACAAGATTCAGATTGAGCCCGGCGACACCGTGGTGCTCGCCTCCTCGCTGATTCCCGGTAACGAGACCAGCGTCTTCCGCATCATTAACGCCCTCATGAAGCTGGGCGCTAACGTGGTGCACAAGGGCAACGCGAAGGTTCACGTTTCCGGTCACGCTGCCGCGGGTGAGCTGCTGTACTGCTACAACATTCTCAAGCCGAAGAACGTTATGCCGGTTCACGGCGAGGTTCGCCACCTGATCGCTAGCGGTGACCTGGCGATGGAGACCGGCGTTCCGAAGAAGAACGTGCTGCTCTGCGAGTCCGGCACCGTCGTGGATCTGCGCGATGGCGTGGCGTCCGTGGTGGGCGAGGTTCCCTGCGAGTACCTGTACGTTGACGGCCGCTCCGTCGGTGAGGTCACCGAGAGCGACCTGAAGGACCGCCGCATCCTGGGCGAAGAGGGCTTCGTGTCCATCGTGACCGTCGTGGACCGCGCAACCAAGCGCGTGGTGACCGGCCCGGATATTCACGCTCGCGGTATCGCGGAGGACGACGCGGTATTCGACGAGATTGTTCCGAAGATTACCGCCGCCCTGGAGGATGCTCTGCACCGCGCACCCGAGAAGGTGCACACCGTGCAGCAGCTGCAGCAGATTGTGCGCCGCACCATCGGTGCCTGGATTTCTCGCCGTCTGCGCCGCAAGCCCATGATTGTTCCCGTGGTTGTTGAGAACACCTCGAAGGCTGCGAAGAACTAATACTCTGCGCGAGGCTAGTCGCCTGTCATAGCGAAAAGGCGGGGTCGATCCGTTGTGTCGGCCCCGCCTGCTGTGTATCTGCCGAACGTCTGCGCGAAAGCTGGGCGAAAGCTGCGCGAATGCGAACGCGGTAGGGGAGAAGCGCCTCATCAGCGCCCTATCAATGCCCTCACAGACACAGGGCGGGGCACACTTTTTAGCTCACTGATAACGAAAGAATCGGTACATTAACGGGAAGGTTGATACCCTAAAAGGTATGGCTCCACGGACCACGAAGGGTCGTAACACGACCTCTACTAAAGCAAACACTAAGAAGACCACCCGCAAGCGCACCACCTCCCGAGGCGGTGCCCAGCGCGGTGCCAACGCGGCGAACCCTGTAGCGGGCGCTATCTCCTCCGTCTGGCTGAGCATCGCTCACGCTATCGGTGGGCTCTTCCGCTCCATTGGCGCGATGCGCACCGACCTTGCGTCCGAAGACCGCCGTGACGGCGGCGCGCTCACCATCCTGCTGTTCGGCCTGATTAGCGCCGGGGTGGAGTGGTACAACTGGCGTGCCCACACCTCCCTCGGTTTGTTGCGTGCGCCCCTGGACGCCTGGCACACCATGCTGGGCGGTATTTTCGGTCAGGGCGCCCTGCTAGTCCCGGTGCTCTGCCTCATTATGGCGTGGTGTGTTTTCCGTGGGCCCGACCTGATTAAACGTAATAACCGCGTGGCGTTGGGCTCCTTCATCATCCTGGTGGCGACCTCCCTGTTCTTTGCTCGCCATGCGGGTCACCCGACGTTCGCGGATGGTTTTGACGCCGTCTGGGCTGGTGGTGGCGTGGCTGGCGTGCTGCTGGGCACCCCCATCGTGCGGGTGAGCGGCCATATTGCGTTCGTTGAGATTCTGATTCACCTGCTACTGGGTATTGCCGGTCTGATGGTTCTGACGAACACCCCGATTCGTCAGGTGGTGCCGCGTACTTTGCACCTGGTCGGTCTGGCTCTGGGGGAGAAGCCGAACGGCACGACTCGAACCTCCGCGAAGGATAGCCCTTCGGATGCGACTCAGACCGTGGACCTGAACGCTGAGGAGCATGACCGCAGCTACCTGTACGAGGATGAGAAGCCGGCACGTACGGCTCAGAAGTCTGGTGGCCTGTTCGCTCGTCTGCGCGGCTGGTTGGGTATTGCTCCCGCTGCGTCGACCGATTCTTCCCTGGATGAGTACGCCGGTGATGAAGCATTCGTGAGCGCCGTGGTGGATGAGACCCACCCGGAGACCACGCAGATGCCGGTACAGCCGGAGGACTCTGCACAGGATTCTGCGCAGGGATCCGCTCAGCAGACGCGCCCGGCGGCTAAGCCGAACCGCCTGTCCCGCCTGCCCGGTCGCCTTAACCAGGCGCCGGCCGCGCAGGGTGCTGCTGCTCAGGGTAGTGCTTATTCGAGCAGCCCGGACCTCTTCGACGTTGAGGCGTCGGATGCACCCGCCGCCCGCCTGGACCAGGTGCAGCGCGCCGCCGTGGCGAACGGCCGCGTGAACCGCATCCCGGGTGAAGAGCCCCTCTTTGACGTTGAGGCGTACGACGGCTTCGGCGCCGCTGAGGAAGCTGCACCGCAGACCAAGCCTCACCAGGTGGTGAACTCTGCGCAGTCTGCCGCACCCGCGGCTCAGCCTCCGATTCCGACCCGCATGCACTCGCCCGGTGCTCACCCGAAGAACGCGGCTCCCGCGGCTTCGCGAGTGCCCGAGGCTGGCGTATCCCGCCCGCTACAGAACAATACTCAGGTGGCGACCACCGAGCAGGCGCGCGGCGAGCAGGTTGTGCAATCCTCCCGTGGCGCGTACGTGCTGCCCTCTGAGGAGATGCTGGTTTCTGGCCCGCCCGCTAAGGAATCCTCCGAGGTCAACGAGCACGTGGTTGAGGCTCTGACGAACGTGCTGGAGCAGTTCAAGGTGGATGCGCAGGTCACCGGCTTCTCGCGCGGCCCGACCGTGACCCGCTACGAGATTGAGCTGGGCCCCGCCACGAAGGTGGAGCGTGTGACCGCGCTGAGCAAGAACATTGCGTACGCTGTGGCAAGCCCGGACGTTCGTATTCTGTCCCCGATTCCGGGTAAGTCCGCGATCGGTATTGAGATTCCGAATACGGACCGTGAGACCGTTGCCCTGGGTGACGTGCTGCGTTCCCCGCAGGCTCACGCAAACCAGCACCCGATGGTCATGGGTGTGGGTAAGGACGTTGAGGGCGGCTTCGTGCTGGCGAACCTCGCGAAGATGCCGCATATGCTGGTCGCGGGTGCGACCGGTGCCGGTAAGTCTTCGTTCGTGAACTCGATGATCACCTCGATTCTGATGCGTGCAACTCCCGACCAGGTGCGCCTGGTGATGGTTGACCCGAAGCGTGTGGAGCTGACCGCCTATGAGGGTATTCCGCACCTGATTACGCCCATCATTACGAACCCGAAGAAGGCCGCTGAGGCCCTGCAGTGGGTAGTTCGTGAGATGGACGCCCGCTACGATGACCTCGCCCACTACGGCTACAAGCACGTGGACGACTTCAACAAGGCGGTGCGTGAGGGTAAGATTCAGCCCGATCCCGGTAGCAAGCGCACGGTGCACGAGTACCCGTACCTGCTGGTGATTGTTGACGAGCTTGCCGACCTGATGATGGTCGCCCCGCGTGACGTGGAAGAGGCGATTGTTCGTATTACCCAGCTGGCACGTGCGGCGGGTATTCACCTGGTGCTGGCAACCCAGCGTCCTTCGGTGGATGTGGTGACCGGTCTGATTAAGGCGAACGTTCCGTCTCGTATGGCGTTTGCGACCTCCTCGGTCACTGATTCTCGCGTGGTGCTGGATCAGCCCGGCGCTGAGAAGCTGATTGGTCAGGGTGATGCGCTCTTCCTGCCGATGGGTGCTTCGAAGCCGATGCGTGTTCAGGGTGCGTGGGTGTCTGAGTCTGAGATTCACGCCGTGGTTGAGCACGTGAAGAAGCAGGCGCCGACCATCTACCGTGAGGACGTGATGGTCTCTGCCGCGAAGAAGCAGATTGATGAGGAAATCGGCGATGACCTCGACGATTTGCTGCAGGCGGCGGAGATTGTGATTACGACCCAGTTCGGTTCGACCTCGATGCTGCAGCGTAAGCTGCGCATGGGCTTCGCGAAGGCTGGCCGCATCATGGACCTGCTGGAGTCGCAGGGTGTGGTGGGCCCCTCGGAGGGCTCGAAGGCACGTGAGGTACTCATCCGCCCGGATGACCTGCAGGCGACCCTGGCTCGTATTCGCGGTGAGGAGCCTCCGGCTGTCGACCCGTACGCGAACGCGGTGGACCCGGGCGAGCCGGTCACCGACTATTTCGATGAGCCCGATGATGAGGGCTCGGAGGACGCCTGGCAGCTGACCGGCCGCTAGCCTTTCAGCGCCCTATCCATTCGGCTGAGTCCACTCGGCTGAGTGAGTGCGCGACATACACCCCGTATCGTCCCTGTGATGTCTGCTACGGCACACGTATAATGGACGGTACGGGGTGTTTGCGTATCCCCGATACGTTTAGGTGTCGGTGCGTACGCGGTCTCTCACCGTCGAAAGCCATCTACCCGTAAGGAGCCGTTATGAGTGAAGCTCGCAATTCCGCATCCGCCGGTGCGGTCAGCACAGCGAAGCCTTCGAACTGGAACGTGCCGAATGTGTTGACGGTTCTGCGTATTATTGCGGTTCCTTTCTTTATCGTTGCCCTGGTTGCGGGCGGTACTTTTGGTGCCGCTGATCCGACGCACCGCTGGCTCGCGTGGATTATTTTCATTCTTGCCATGCTCACGGACTGGGCGGACGGCTACCTGGCACGCTCGCGTAACCTGATTACGAGCTTCGGTAAGATTGCTGACCCGATTGCCGATAAGTTCCTCACCGGCGCGGCGTTTATTGTGCTGTCGGCGCTGGGTGAGCTGTGGTGGTGGGTCACGATTGTGATTCTGCTGCGTGAGTGGGGCATTACGATCATGCGCCTGTTCGTCATTAAGTACGGTGTGATGGCTGCTAGTAAGGGCGGCAAGATTAAGACTGTGCTGCAGACGGTTGCGCTGGTGCTGATGCTTCTGCCGCTGGGCCAGCTGGGTCTTGGCTGGCTGATTCCCGGTTGGGTTCTGATGGGCGCGGTTACCGCGATTACCGTGTGGACCGGCCTGGTGTATGTGCGTGATGCGTATATTTTGCGTCGTAACTGGTTGCAGGCTCAGGCCTCCCAGGGCGGCGGTCATTAGAGGCGAGGGGAGTGGCGTGTGCTACTCCCCTTCGCTGTACCTGCGGCGCGTTGTGTGCCGCGTGAGGTTTTGAGCGGCGGTTCGCCGCTGAAAGGAGAGAATAATGGTTGTTCCCCTCATACTTGAAGATGCTCTGTCCCTTGAGCTTTCCTCCGCTGAGGTTTTCTCCGGCACCCCGGAGGCGGCGGCGCTGTTGCTACGTGATGCGGTGCAATTGCGCGCCTCCCAGGAGGGCCCGGTGCAGGTGGCGACGGCTGAGTCGCTGACCGGCGGGGATGTTGGCGGCGCGATTTGTACGGTGCCGGGCGCATCCGCGTATTACCGTGGCGGCGTGATTTCGTACGCCTACGAGGTGAAGTCTCAGGTGCTGGGTGTGGACGCTCAGCTACTGGCGCGTGAGGGTGCGGTGCATCCTGCGGTGGCGGTGCAGATGGCGGTCGGTGCGGCGCGTGTGTGCGGTGCCGATTATGCGGTGTCGACCACGGGTGTTGCCGGTCCTGATCCTGCGGATGGTCAGCCGGTGGGTACGGTCTATATCGGTGTGTGTTCCCCTGGCGGTTCTGAGGTGTTTGAGCGCCACTATTCGGGGGATCGGGCGCAGATTCGTGCGGCGGCGAGCGCGGATGCGATTGCTTTGCTGGCGCGTGCGGTGCGCGGCGGTGCCGGTGGGGTTCTCAAGAACGAGCTGGCGTAGCGTACTGTGCTGGACTGGGTAGGGCTGTGCGGCGCCTACCTGAGAAAAATTTACGGTTCAAATATATTCACAGGGTTCTTTCAGCTCCACAGGAATAAAGGCATAGGTTCGCCTGTTTGAATAGATACAAGCCGTAAGAAGAAGACGAAAATGGCGGGGCTCCTAGCCCGCGCCTCAAAAATCAGTTAGGCTTAACTCTGGACAGTCCCGCAGGTCGGGAATACCTACTCAGGAAAGTGATATAGAAGCTCATGGCTAAGCAGCGCGTATCGATTAATGGCATTACTAAGTGGAAGGAAATCGAGGAGACCCCCCGACAGGCCGCCCCGGTCGTTGAGGAAGCTAAGGTTGTTCCCCTGCGACAGGCAATCGGTGAGGTCCTTCGCGACGTTCGCCAGCGTCAGGGTCGCACCCTGCGCGAGGTTTCCCAGCGTGCCCGTGTTTCCCTCGGTTACCTGAGCGAAGTTGAGCGCGGTCAGAAGGAAGCTTCCTCCGAACTGCTGGCATGGATTTGCCAGGCTCTGGACATTCCGATGTCCCAGATGCTGCGTGAGGTTGCCGACCGTATGGCGGTTCTCGAGGGCGTTCAGATTCCGGATACTGTTCCGGCTGAGATGTCTGAGCAGTACAAGAGCGATTACTACATTCTCTCGAAGTAACGCGAGGCGGCACATGCCGTGCTAAACGTGAAGCGATGCCGTGCATCCCCGTAAGGTGGGTGTGCGGCATCGCTTATTCTCGGTTTATTACCGGGCGATGTGACGAATTATGAAGCAAACTAGCGGTGAAGCGGAAGGAGCGCTTGTGAAGCTGAGCGAATTTTGGGCGTGCATGGAGTATGAGTTCGGCGCCGGGTATGCTCCGGTGCTGGCGCGTGATTTGGTGCTGGGTTCGTTGGGTCATGTGACCGCTGCGGAGGCGCTAGATCAGGGCGTTAACCCGAAGGACGTGTGGCTTGCGATCTGTGAGGAGCAGGAGATTCCGCAGGAGCGCCGCCTGGGTCCCGATAAAGAGCCGTTGCGCTAGGTAGTGAGCCTGGCGTGTTCTAGCACCTGTGCGGTGCCTACCGTCTATTCCCTGGCATTTGTTCGAGTGTTAGCGCCTGCGCGGGAGGTATTTTCGAATAATTAGCCGAGATTCCGGGGTTTTTCGAAAATATATGCCGAAACCCTATCCGATTTATTCGAAACTGGGTCGTAATTTTGTTCGATTCGTGCTAGACTTTTCCACATCAGGAATTTTTCGGAAAAATCTTCAAAGTTTTCCACAGATTTTAAAAAATGGCCTTATCCTGTCAGGCTGTGACCCTAGAGTAGTCTCAGAAGGAACCGGTAGGCCAAAACCTTCAAGGTCTCGATTACGAGTCCCACCGATTCCGAAGAAACATTACTCCCGTCAACCACTGACAACACAAAGAACGAGGTACTACCGTGGCTAAGAACACCAAGTCTCAGAGCGTAGCTCGCGTTCCCGAAGAGGGTCGCGCCAAGGCACTTGAAGCCGTGATGGCACAGATCGACAAGAACTACGGCAAGGGTGCAGTCATGCGCCTGGGCGATAAGGAAATCACCAAGACCGAGGTTATCTCCACCGGCGCTATCGCTCTGGACGCCGCGCTGGGTATTGGCGGTCTGCCCCGTGGCCGCGTCATCGAGATTTACGGTCCCGAGTCCTCCGGTAAGACCACCGTTGCACTGCACGCTGTAGCGAACGTTCAGAAGGCAGGCGGCGTGGCAGCGTTCATCGACGCCGAGCACGCCCTGGACCCGATCTACGCGGCTAAGCTGGGCGTGGACATCGACCAGCTGCTGGTCTCTCAGCCCGACACCGGTGAGCAGGCACTGGAAATCATGGACATGCTGGTTGGTTCCGGCGCCGTTGATATCGTGGTCGTCGACTCCGTTGCAGCGCTGGTACCCCGCGCCGAAATTGAAGGCGACATGGGTGACTCCCACGTGGGTCTGCAGGCTCGCCTCATGAGCCAGGCTCTACGTAAGATTACCGGCCGCCTCTCCGCAACCGGCACCACCGCAATCTTCATCAACCAGCTGCGTGAGAAGATTGGTGTCTTCTTCGGCTCTCCCGAAACCACCACCGGTGGTAAGGCGCTGAAGTTCTACGCTTCGGTCCGTATCGACATCCGCCGCATTGAGACCCTCAAGGACGGCGCTAACCCGATCGGTAACCGCACCCGCGCCAAGATCGTGAAGAACAAGATGGCTCCGCCCTTCAAGCAGGCTGAGTTCGACATTCTCTACGGTGAGGGCATCTCCGTTGAGGGCGGCATCCTGGACCTGGCGGTGGAGAACGACATCGTCAAGAAGTCCGGCGCATGGTTCACCTACGACGGTGAGCAGCTGGGCCAGGGCCGCGAGAACGTTCGTAAGCTGCTCAAGGACAACCCCGAGCTCACCGAGGAACTGCAGTACAAGGTTCTGGTGAAGCTGGGCATCATTGAGGAAGAAGCTGACGAGCAGGCAGCCGCTGAGTCCGAGGGCAACGACCCTCTGGACGAGCTGGCTGAGGAGTTCTAAACCGGCCCGCGTAGCTTCTTGCTAACGCCACGACTGATTGCCGTGTGCTGTGCATTCCGCACGGTGCACGGCAATCTGTCGTTAACGGAAGCGCATTAACGGGCGTGCATTAAGGGGAGTATCGGGGGCGCCGAGATAAAGCCTCGTTACAATGGGGGAGCGCCGTACAACCCCGGCGCACGGGCCATCAAGCGAGCCAACACAGGGGAGAGGAGGAACTGAACATGACGGAACAGAACGGTCATGAAGAGCACGAGCGAAACAGCGCGCGTGACGGCGACGCTGGTTTTGCGGCGCTGGATGCGACCGAACCGCACTTCGGCTCCTCAGCTCTGCAGGGGTCAGCCTTCCATGACCCTGCCTTCGAGGACTCGACTTTCTCTGCGCCTGTTTCCTTTGAAGCTACCGGTTCGTTTGAATCTACCGCCCCGCCGGTTGAGGTAGGCGGCTTCGAGGCGCTCAATTTTGAGGCGCCCGCCGCCCTGGCGGAGCCCACCCTCAACTGGGAGACACCTCCTGTTGTTGCGCCTCCTATTGTTGGAGAGCCCCCGTATGAAGATGAGCCTCCATACCCTGACGAGCCTCCCTACGAGGATGAACCTCCGTATCTGGCAGAGCCTTTGTACCCTGAAACAGAGTACGCAGGGGAATATTATGCAGGGGAATATTGGGTACCCTCGGACGAAGCGGCACCCGCAGAAGCGATAGCGGAGCAGCGTGGGGGCCAAGAAACCGCACCCCAGAAACCCAAGCCGAAAGCGCGGCAGGCTGAAAAGCCCGCGCCTCAGAAGAAGTTAGCGGCTAAGAAGAAGTCAGCGGCCACAGAAAACGCACCCAAAAAGTGGGCGCGGAACAGGACCACGGATTTGGTAGCCGCTGAGGAGTTCCCGGACTGGCACCCCGCCGCGCACGGCTTTGTTGAAGAAAGCATCGCCCGCGATAACGGCTGCGACTACGCCGGTGAGTTCCGCGTACCCAAGCTGCCCCTGCAGGCTGTGCCCGCCAGTTCTGAAGGTGGTAGCTCTGAGGAAGACGGCGAATCGCCGCGCCGCAGCCTGCTCGTTGACCCGAACCTGCCCGCCGTCTCCATTGACGAAGCGCCCGCTCGTGCCTTCACCCCCGGCGGCGCCGAGCCGCGCCCTATGGCGGCGGGGCGCATGAGTCGAGCGGGTGCCGCATCCATCGGATCGGGGCTCACTGCCGAAGAGAAGGAAGAGATCGAGAGGCAAGCCGCTCAGCGGGCTAAGCAGAAGAAACGCAAGTCTTCGCGTGCCTCCAAGAACACCGACTACAAGCGCGGGTTCCGCCGCATGAGTGCGGTGCAGCAAGAGAAAATGCGGAGCCGTTCGCCCTACGCGCCCGCCTTCGGGGCTCGAAGTGACGACGAGGAAACCCGCAAGAGTCCTGCGGGCCGCGGCTCGGGGAGCAACCTATTTAGGGAGGGAAGTAGCTTGAACGAAGAACTCACCCCCGCCGAAGAAGCGCTCATCCGCGGTATTGCCGAGGAGGAGGCGCAGGGCGTCGGTACCGGAAAGCGCCATGCCGCTTTGGCTGGATCTCCAAAGGGCGGTTCTCGAACACACGGCTCCCAACCGGGCGGCTCTCAGATGAGACATGCCTCCTCGCCGTCGGAAAGCAACGTGCCTTCCTGGAAACAGAAGGTGCGTGCCGCCCGATTCGCGGAAGAAACCGACCCCTACACGCGCGCTAAAACTATCGTGTACAACCAACTGGCGTACTCGGCAAAAACCCGAGGTCAGCTGCGTAAGAAGCTACAGGCAGAAGGCTTTGACGCGGAGCTTATTGAGCCGCTGCTCGATAAGTTCGAGGCTGCAAAACTCATTGACGATGCCGAATACGCCCAAAGCTTTGTGGCGCAGAAGAGCCGCACCAAGAAGCTCTCCCGCGCCGCGCTGCGCCGTGAGCTCGCTGAACGCGGGGTGCGCGGTGAAGAGGCGGAGAATGCACTGGCTCAGCGCACCGACGAGCAGGAACGTGAGGACGCCGCCGAGCTGGTGCGTAAGAAGCTGCGCCCGGGCATGAATCTGAGCGACCGCGCTGAAAAGGATAGGGTGACCCGCCGACTGCTGGGGATGCTGGCTCGCCGCGGGTACTCCTCCTCGGTGTCGATGTCGGTGATTCGTGAGGAACTCGCCGCCTACGGTGCGGAGGACGAGCTCTGGTAGAGGGCGAAGTAATACATTCCGCACGCACGGATAGACCCATGCCGGGGTGACCGAGAAAATAGGCACTATAAAGGGTGAGCCCGCTACAGACACACTCTGTGGCGGGTTCACCCTTATGTTTTTGAGCTTTATCAAACGCCTTGTCGAAGGCTATATTCGCTGTTTACTCTGCTGCTTATTCAGCGGCTCCCAGACGGTTCGCGAATTCGGCGAGGGTCGCATCCTGAGAACCGGCGATCTCAAGCAGCAGTCGCATCAGCTGCGCACCTTCACGGCGAATACGAGGCAACAGATTGGAACGCGCCGAAGAAGAGTACAGCTCCAACAGGGCGCACACGGTCACCGCTGTGCACACCGCCAAATCCTCCGCCAGGTGCTCATCCAGCGGGGCGTTCTCAAAGAGGGCAGAGTACAGCGCCGGCAGCGCCTTCTTGCGGTCCACCCGGTAGCGCGGGTACTCCGGCGAGGAGGGGAATCCCAGCATCGCCTCAACGAAGGGGAAGCCGCGGTGGTGCAGGCAGGTGCCCTCCGCATCGACCATGCGCACCTGCGCGCCGTCCGCCGAACCGATCAGCACATTCTGCGGCGAAAAATCGCCCGAAGAGAGCATATACACCCTGCCGCGGTTGAGCTTGAACTGCTCGGGTACCGGCGGGCGCTTGGTAAAGAAAGGTTGCAGAACGCGGCGGAAACGGAAGGACAGCTCTTCAACGGCGGCGGGAAGAACGGGCGCGTCCTCATGTGCGGCTGGGCTGGAAGCCGGGCTGTCAGCATCGTGCTCGGGGGTGCGCGCCTCATCAGCCACACCGCACAGCTTCTTCAAACCGCGCTCGGCCAACCCCGGCGAGGCAATAGCGCCCGGGAACTGCGCCTTGCGGTCAGCACGCGCCAGGTTCAGGCGGTAATCCTCGACCGCCTCGCCCATAATGCCACTGGCGGCAAGGGAACGGTACGCCTCAATGTAGTAGTTCAGCGCGTCCAGCGCCTGCTGTTCGGTGCCCTCCAGCAGAGCGTGGGCAACCGAATACTGCTCGCCCTCAACGGTTCCGGCGCTCACATCCTCCAGAGCCAGCACACGCAGCTCAGAATCCGCGCCGTAGAGCTGCGGGAACAGACCCGGAACCTGCCGGTTCAGCGCCTCCAAACCGTAGCACTCACGCAGGTACCCGAAACCGCCCGCGTTCACCGTCGAATCCTTACGGCGGTAACGCTTCACAATAATCGAGGTCGGCAAAGACTGTGTAGACTCGAAAGACTGCGCAGACTCGGCGGCAGGCTCATACGCCACACGCACCACAACGGAACGCATGCCGGTGCCCAGAATCTGCACGCGCTCCACCGCGCGGCCAGCCACCTGCCCCAAAGAATGCGCCCAGCTGAGCAGTTGCACCAGGGTCTGACGCATCGAGGCAGAATCAGCGCTCGCCTGAGGCGGCACGGGGGAGTAGGCGGCAATCGCCTCCTCGATGAGGGTGTTTAGAAGCTCCCCGTCAGGGGCGGGGGCGGAAGAATCGTTCGGTGACAGAGCCGGAAAGTTGCTACTAAGGGAAACCTGCATAGAGCCATTATCCCCCATCGGATACCCTATAGGGCATGACTTCGACCCTCAGCGATTCCGCCCAGACCCCCGAAACCAGCCCCCGCACCTACGAAGTGCGCACTTTCGGCTGCCAGATGAACGTGCACGACTCCGAACGAATGTCCGGCCTGCTGGAGGCTAACGGCTACGTTCGCGCTGAGGAAGGCACCCAGCCCGACCTGGTGGTGTTCAACACCTGCGCGGTCCGCGAAAATGCTTCCAACCGCCTGTACGGCAACCTCGGTCAGCTGGCGCCGGTCAAGCGCGCCCACAAGGGCATGCAGATCGCTGTGGGCGGCTGCCTGGCGCAGAAGGACCAGGACGCCATCATTGAGAAGGCGCCCTGGGTGGACGTCGTGTTCGGTACCCACAACATTGGTTCCTTGCCGGCGCTACTGGAGCGCGCCCGCCACAACCACGAGGCGCAGGCAGAACTGCTCGAATCCCTCGAAGTTTTCCCCTCCACCCTGCCGACCAAGCGCGACCACGTGTACTCCGGCTGGGTGTCCATCTCGGTGGGCTGTAACAACACCTGCACCTTCTGCATCGTGCCGTCTCTGCGCGGTAAGGAGAAAGACCGCCGCCCCGGCGACATTCTCGCTGAGGTTCAGGCGCTGGTCGATGACGGCGCTATCGAGGTGACCCTGCTGGGCCAGAACGTGAACTCCTACGGTGTGGAGTTCGGCGACCGCCAGGCATTCTCCAAGCTGCTGCGTGCCTGCGGCGAGATTGAGGGCCTGGAGCGTGTACGCTTCACCTCCCCGCACCCGGCAATGTTCACCGATGACGTGATTGACGCGATGGCGGAGACCCCGAACGTCATGCCCGTACTGCACATGCCGCTGCAGTCCGGCTCCGATAAGGTGCTCAAGGATATGCGCCGCTCCTACCGTTCCAAGAAGTTCCTGAACATTCTGGACAAGGTGCGCGAGCGCATCCCGAACGCCGTGATTACCACCGACATCATTGTGGGCTTCCCCGGCGAGACTGAAGAGGACTTCCAGGACACCCTGAAGGTTGTGGAGCAGGCTCGTTTCTCCTCCGCGTTCACCTTCCAGTATTCGATCCGCCCCGGCACCCCGGCGGCGACCATGGAGAACCAGATCCCGAAGGAGGTCGTGCAGGAACGCTACGAGCGTCTGATTGCCCTGCAGGACCGCATCGCCGGCGAGGAGAACCGCAAGCAGCTCGGCAAGACCGTCGAGCTGATGGTCGTTGCAGAGGCTGGTCGTAAGGCCGACCAGACTCACCGCCTCTCCGGTCGTGGCCCGGACCAGCGCCTCGTGCACTTCTCGGTACCCGAGGGTTGCGAGACTCCCCGCCCCGGCGACATGGTCACCGTGCCCATTACCGAGGCTGGTTCCTTCCACCTGATTTCTGACCCGACCGCCGAGCAGTACCAGCTGCGCCGCACCCGCGCCGGTGACGCGTGGGACCGCTCCCAGGCTGACTCTTGCGGTACCGGCACCACCCAGGTGCCCGGTGCGCCGGTGGGTCTGGGCATGCCGACCATCGGTCTGCGCCCCTAAAACCTATAACGAATCATGCGCCCTGTTCTTCGGGCTCTTGCCGCCACCGCGAGTGGGGGTGAGGGAACCGGTAGAATGGGGCGCATGACTATCTCCGAAACTCTGCCCGTTATCGCTATTGTGGGCCCGACCGGCACCGGTAAGAGCGCGCTCGCCATTGAGCTGGCTCTGCGCCTGAACGGTGAGTGCATTAACGCTGATTCTATGCAGTTCTACCGGGGTATGGATATTGGTACCGCGAAGGTCACCGCGGAGGAGATGCGCGGCGTTCCGCACCACCTGCTGGACATTATGGACGTGCGGGATGAGGCGTCCGTGGCGGAGTTTCAGGAGCGTAGCCGTGAGCTGATTGAGCAGATTCGCGGCCGTGGCTGCTACCCGATTCTGGTGGGTGGTTCCGGCCTGTATGTGCGTGCCGCCCTGGATAGGTTGGAGTTTCCCGGCACGGATGCGCGGGTGCGTGAGCGCCTGGAGGAGCAAGCGCGTACCGAGGGTATTGGTGTTCTGCACGCCCGCCTGGCGGAGGTCGACCCGGAGTCGGCGGCGCGCGTGAAGGATGAGCGCCGCATTATTCGAGCCCTGGAGGTGTTCGAGGTGACGGGCCGCCCGTTCTCGGCGTTCATGCCGGTGCGCGAGTACGTGACGGAGAGTATTCAGATTGGTCTGGATATGGATCGTGCCCTGCTGCACGAGCGTCTGCACCGCCGCGTGGAGCTGATGCACGAGCAGGGTCTGCTCGATGAGATTCGTACCCTGAACGAGCAGGGACTGCAGGAGGGTAAGACTGCCTCCCGCGCGATTGGTTACGCGCAGTTCGCTCGCGCCCTTGAGGATGCGGACTACAGCGTGGAGCAGGCGATTGAGGATACAACCATTGCGACCCGCCAGTTTGCGCGCCGCCAGCTGACCTGGTTCCGTGCGGATCCGCGCGTGCACTGGCTGGATGCGCTCTCACCCACCCTTGCTGATGAGGCGTTGGCTACAATTTTGCAAAAATAAGCAAACAGAAGTACTAAATTCGGGGAAGTTGGGTTACTCTGGGGGACATATTCGACTCAACCATAGAGGAAATATGTCACTCACATCACATACAAAAAATTCTGCCACTCTGTCCGCGGCAGAATCCACTCCGCGTTCCCTCTACGATGCCATTCTAGGCGGAACGAATTCACTGAACTTTATTCGCTTCGTTCTTGCAAGCTCCGTTATTGTCGCCCACTCAGCGCCGCTTATTAAATACAACGCTGGAATACTAGGTATTCCTGCTCCCATTTACATTGATTCGTTGGGGCATTGGGCCGTTAACCTCTTTTTCTGTATCTCTGGTTTTCTCATTGCGCACAGCGCCCAGAGGGGTACAGTGGTTGGGTATTTGAAGCGTCGCGCCCTCAGGATTTTTCCGGGTTACTGGGTGTCTCTACTCTTCGTTGTCTTCGTTTGTGGACCGATTTCAGTTGCTACCGGTCATGCATCTGACCCCTTCTCTTTTAAGAGTGCGGCTGGATATGTCCTTCGAAACTTTGATTTGCAAACTAGGCAGATTACTTTTTTGGGTGGGCCTACGGGAATCCCGTGGTCAGGTATTTGGAATGGATCTACTTGGACTCTCCAATATGAGTTCCTTGCATACCTTGCGTTGATTCCTATTTTTTATATTTCGTTCATCCGAAAAAGTTCGAAGTGGTTAGTGCCAAGCATCTTTGTGATGTTTTTTGGTGTATTTCAATTTTTCCACTTCACTGGCTATACCCCCGATAGCTTTGTGAACAATTCTCTCCGTCTTGGCATGTATTTCTTTGCCGGGACCCTCTTCTACGTGTGGGGCAAGCGAATTGTGTATAGCGCTTCTCTGGGAATTGCCTTAACCTTTATCAGCTTTGTAGCAACTTTCTTCTGGGAAAGTGAAATGACGGGTTATATGGCTTTGCCTGCTACTTACGGGGTTTTGGCATTGAGCGCAGCTATTAAAACCCGTTGGTGCAGTAAGAACGATATCTCTTACGGCGTTTATATCTACGCTTTCCCTGTGCAGATTCTACTGATAATTTTTGGTAGTGCGTCTCTGGGCTGGATTCTGAACGCCATCCTTACCTTCGCAATTACTATTGGTCTGGCGTGGCTGTCTTGGCTGTATGTTGAGAAGCCGGCACTGGCTTTGAAGGACCGCCAGCTTCTGCGCATTCGCCGTAATCGTCCCGCAGGCACCGTAGCGGCATCTTCATAAACCGGTAAAGTATCCCGCCTATTTCTGCGGCTTTCGGTGAACATGATGAACTCATCAAGTAAACCGGGAGCCGCAGAAGCGTTTCTGAGGAAGAATGCCTGAATCACCATCTGGCGCGGTAAAATCATAAACGGACAGGTCACCAACCTTAAGGACAGCATATGAGCGAGAACCCTTCCACCTGGGGCGAGCTGGCAGGCCTGACCCTCACCAAGGGTCACGGCACCGGTAACGACTTCATCTTTCTGACGGACGAGAACGCAGAAATTGCTCTCACCCCCGAGCTGGTAGCCCGCGCCTGCGACCGACACTTCGGCATTGGCGCGGACGGCTTCATTCGTGCTGCCCGCAGCACCGCCTCCCGCGCGGGTCAGAAGCTGCTCGAGGAGCACCCGGACGCTGTCTGGTTCATGGACTACCGCAACGGTGACGGCTCTATCGCTGAAATGTGCGGCAACGGTGTGCGCGCGTTCGTGGAGTACCTGCGCACTGAGGGCCTGATTGAGCTTGAGGTGGGCGAGACCGTCAAGATTGGTACCCGTGCCGGTGTGAAGACTGTGGCGCGCACCGAAGAGGGTTACGCGATTGATATGGGTCCGTGGAGCTTCATTCACGGTGAGGCTGCCCGCGAGGGTGGCGAGGACTGCCTGGTGTCTGCTCGCGGCCTGAAGACTCCGCGTGCTGGCCTGTCCATTTCGATGGGTAACCCACACACCGTGGTGATGCTCGGCTCTGACGGTAAGCTGGACGGCCTGGACCTGCACAGCCTGCCTCAGGTGAACCCCGCCCCGGTCAATGGTACGAACGTTGAGTTTGTGGTGCCGGTCGACCTGGACATTGAGAGCGGCGCACAGGTGGGCGCTATCCGTATGCGCGTGCACGAACGCGGCGTGGGCGAGACTCTGTCGTGCGGTACCGGTGCGTGTGCGGCGGCTGCGGCGACCCGTTTCTGGGGCGGTGAGGAAGCACCGGATGAGTGGCTGGTGCATGTGCCCGGCGGTACCCTCGCGGTGACTTTCGTGCTGGGCCCGGACGACCTGGAGCACGTTGTTCTGGCTGGTCCGGCGCAGATGGTTGCGACCGTCGTGCTGCGATAACGTGCTGTTTTAGAACAGAGATTTTATAGAGAAAAGCGGCGGATGTTTTCTGATAACACATTCAGAAAACACCTGCCGCTTTTATATTTTAAGCAATTAGCGCTAGAGGATTTAGCGCAGGATTTAGCGCCAGAGGTTTTAGTCCTCGTAGCGGTGCACCTGCAGAATACGGAAGCCCTTCGAGGTCGCATAGCGCGACACCTCAAACTCGCCGGGGTGCAGCTCCTCAAGCTGCGCGTCCATCCACTTCTGCAACGAGTCGGAGCCCAGGTTCTTCTGAACCACCAGGTAGGCGTCACCACCGGGTGCCAGGCGAGGTAGCCAGGTCAGCAGAATCTCGTGCAGAACCTCCTTGCCCACGCGAATCGGCGGGTTCGACCAGATGGTGTCAAAACGCAGTTCGGGGTCAACCGATTCGGGGGTTCCCACGGTGACGTTGGACAGGCCGAGAGCGGCGGCGTTGCGTTCGGTCAGGCTAATGGAGCGGGAGTTCACATCCACCGCGTGCACCTGCGCCTGCGGGGCGAGCATCGCCAAAGTCAGGGTGATGGGTCCCCACCCACAGCCGATGTCGAGCATGCGTTCGCCCTGCGGGTCGGGTGCTTCCTGCAGCAAAATAGCGGTGCCCTTATCAATGCCGGAGGGGCTGAAAATGCCGTTAGCTGTGGTGACGGTGACCTTGCGGCCGGCAAGCTCCACCTGCACGGGGCGGGGCTTGAACTCGGTCTCGGGGGTTTCAGAGAAATAATGCTGCTCGCTCATGCTATCCAGTGTACCGGTAGGGCAAGAACCCGCCGCACACGGGCAGAGAATGCACGGGGCAGGTCAGCAGCTTGCACGCCCTGAGCGCACAGGCGACCGAACCCCCTACCCGATGCGGGCAACGGCGGTAGAATTAGAGTCGTATGAATTCTAAGAACACCCCCGTATCTGATACCGAAAAGCTGCCCAGCGATGAGCAGCTACGCCGCACCGTAGACCGCGTTCTGGGCCGCTCCCAGGCGGCCGCCTCTGTCACGACGTATGACGCCGCCGGTACCGCGCATCACAGCGATAATTCTTCCAGCACCCACGGCAACAATAGCCGCCGTGTGCTGGATACTCGTGCGCGCGAAATTTCTGACGTTCAGCGCGGGCACTCCGAATATGACGGTGACCAGGAAGATCTCGCTGAGCGCCGCGCACTGCGCCGTATCGCGAACCTCTCCACCGAACTTGAAGACGTCACCGAGGTCGAGTACCGCCAGCTGCGCCTGGAGCGCGTGGTGCTGGCTGGCCTGTGGACTGAAGGCACCGTAGAGGACGCAGAGAACTCCCTGCGTGAGCTCGCGGCACTGGCTGAAACCGCAGGTTCCGAGGTTCTGGACGGCCTGGTTCAGCGCCGCCTCAAGCCGGACCCCGGCACCTTCCTCGGCTCCGGTAAGGCGCTGGAACTCAAGGACATTGTCGAGGCGACCGGCGCCGACACCGTCATTGTCGACTCCGAACTGGCTCCCTCGCAGCGTCGTGCCCTCGAAGATATCGTGAAGGTCAAGGTCATTGACCGCACCGCCCTGATTCTCGACATTTTCGCTCAGCACGCTAAGTCCCGCGAGGGTAAGGCGCAGGTTGAGCTGGCTCAGCTGGAGTACATGCTGCCGCGTCTGCGTGGTTGGGGTGCCTCCCTGTCCCGTCAGGCGGGTGGCCGCGCCGCAGCCGGTGAGGGTATCGGTTCGCGTGGTCCCGGTGAAACCAAGATTGAGATGGACCGCCGCCGCCTGCGCGCTCGCATGGCGAAGCTTAAGCGTGAGATTGCTGCGATGGCGCCGGCGCGTGAGACGAAGCGTCTGAACCGTCGCCGTAACCGCGTGCCTTCGGTGGCTATCGCCGGGTACACGAACGCGGGTAAGTCCTCCCTGCTGAACCGCCTGACCGACGCCGGCGTGCTCGTGGAGAACGCGCTGTTTGCGACCCTGGACCCGACCGTCCGTAAGGCTCAGACTCCGGACGGTATCGGCTACACCCTCTCTGACACGGTGGGTTTCGTGCGTTCGCTGCCGACCCAGCTGGTGGAGGCGTTCCGCTCCACCCTGGAAGAGGTCGCTGACGCTGACGTTATCCTGCACGTGGTGGATGCTTCGCACCCGGACCCGGAGGGGCAGATTCGTGCTGTCCGCGAGGTCATCGCGGAGGTCGACGCCCGCCATATCCCCGAGATCATTGTGCTGAATAAGGCGGATGCCGCCGACCCGTTCGTGCTGGAGCGTATGCGCCAGCGCGAGCCGGAGCACGTGATTGTTTCGGCGCGTACCGGTGAGGGTATTGAGGAGCTGAAGCAGAAGATTGCGGACACCATTCCGCGCCCCTCCATTGAGGTGAAGCTGCTGATTCCGTACTCGCACGGTGAGATTATTTCGCGCCTGCACGAGTGGGACGCCGAAATTAAGAGCACCGATTTCGTATCGGACGGCACCTTCGTGGTGGCGCTGGTTCGTGAGGATGTCGCCTCCGAACTGTCCGAGTATGTGCTGGAGGGCGACCTGCTGGAGGTCTTGGAAGAGGAACTTGCGGAGGCACACGCCCTGGCTGAAGCGACCGCTTCTGTTTCCGAACAGCCCTCTAACTCTGAGGCTCTCTAGGAGCGGATGAGCGTGACCGAGAGCATCAACGCGCCCAAAAACGCCCCGGAAACTTTGCCCGGATCGGCAACCGACGGCACCCGATTTACC
Organism: Rothia sp. HMSC064F07; assembly: GCF_001837265.1. Taxonomy (NCBI): domain Bacteria; kingdom Bacillati; phylum Actinomycetota; class Actinomycetes; order Micrococcales; family Micrococcaceae; genus Rothia; species Rothia sp. HMSC064F07. Next base: position 269,392 of record NZ_KV831921.1, read on the forward strand.
GGGCAGGAGCTTGAGACCCTGCCCGGTGCGAAGGACGCCCTGACCCTGCTGGATGAGGCGGTTGCCGCCACTGGCGGTCAGAATCGTGCCGGTCAGCGCACCATGGCGGCGCATGTGGCGCAGGCTCTTGAACTGCAGCGTCACCTGCTGGTCCAGGCGGGTACCGGTACCGGTAAGTCCCTGGGCTACCTGGTTCCTGCCCTGGCGCGGGTGGGGGAGTCGGACCAGCCGATTGTGGTTGCGACGGCGACCCTTGCCCTGCAGGCGCAGATCGTGAACCGCGATATTCCGCGTCTTCTACAAGCGCTGGAGCCGCGCCCTGAATCGCAGGCGCAGGTGGCTCTGCTCAAGGGCCGCAATAACTACCTCTGCCTGCACAAGCTGGAGGGCGGCTACCCGGAAGACGAGCCGGATGCTCTCTTTGACATGCCTTCTTCGACCTCCCGCGTGGGTGAGGAAGTGGTGCGCCTGCGCGAGTGGGCCGACCGCACGGAGACCGGCGACCGTGACGAGCTGAAGCCCGGCGTCTCTGACCGCGCATGGGCTCAGGTATCGGTGAGCGCCGCCGAGTGTCTGGGCCGCCGCTGCCCGCTGGTGGAAGAGTGCTTTAGCGAGATGGCGCGTAGCCGTGCCGCTGAAGCTGATATCGTCATCACGAACCACGCCCTGCTGGCGATTAACGCTTTCGAGGGCATGAAGGTTCTGCCCGAACATGAGACGGTCATTATTGATGAGGCTCATGAGCTGGTGGACCGCGTGACCGGTGCCGTGTCTGGTTCTTTGACGGTTGCGATGGTTCGCCGTGCGGCGCGTAGCGTAAAGAAGCATTCGAAGGCTGATTCCGGCGCACTGGAAATGGCTGCCGGCACCTTGGAGACCGCGTTCGAGGGTCTTGCCGAAGGCCTGCTGAAGGGCCTGGACGGTCGCCTTTTGACCGCTATTTCTGCGGTCAATGATGCTGCCCGCACCGCCCTGTCCGATACGAAGCCGGACGGTCAGGATGTTGACGCCGGCCTGCAGATGGCGCGCTCGCGTGTCTCTGAGGTGCACGATATGAGTAGCCGCATTCTGGAGGCTTCGGGCGAGCAGGACGTGCTGTGGATTTCTCGTCAGGGCGGTTGGGAGAATGGCCGCTATGTGGCTGCTTCCGATACCGACCCGGCGACCCTAAACATCGCCCCCTTGAGTGTTGGCCTACAGCTACGTGATGGCCTGTTCGCTGACCGCACCGTGATTTTGACGAGTGCGACCCTGACGGTGGGTGACTCTTTCGACGTTGCCGCCGGTGCCCTGGGACTGCAGGGCGAGGGCGCGCCGCGCTGGACGAGCATCGACGTAGGTTCGCCTTTCGACTACCGCAAACAGGGCATCATGTACGTTGCCGGGGATTTGAAGCCTCCGGGATTCGGTGTGCACGAGGGCCAGCTGGATCGTCTGCGTGAGCTGTGCGAGGCGTCGGAGGGCGGTGCCCTGGGCCTGTTCTCCTCGAAGCGTGCCGCTGAGCGTGCCGCCGAGTACATGCGTGAGCACAGCGACCTGAACATTCTTCTGCAGGGTGAGTCTTCGCTCAAGGCTCTGGTGGAGGAGTTCAGCGAGGACGTTGACTCATGCCTGTTCGGAACGATGAGCCTGTGGCAGGGCGTGGACGTTCCCGGTGACTCTTGCCGCCTGGTGGTGATGGACCGCATCCCGTTCCCCCGCCCGGATGACCCGATTGCGCAGGCTCGTACGGAGGCGGTGAACCGTCATCGCGGTAACGGCTTTATGGCGGTTTCTGCTCACCACGCGGCGATTCGTATGGCGCAGGGCGCGGGTCGCCTGATCCGTTCGGTGTCTGACCGCGGCGTGGTGGCTGTGCTGGATTCTCGCGTGGCGACTAAACGCTACGGCGGTTTCTTGATGAAGGCGATGCCGCCGATGTGGTCGACGCAGAATAAGGCTGCGGTGACCGGCGCGTTGGCTCGTCTTTCGGCGAGTATTGAGCGTTAGCTCGGGCAAGATTCATCCCTGGCTACGCCGCCTCTTTCGCTTTGGAGATATCCGCTTCGGAAATATAGAAATCACCCCGGTGATACGTGAACATTCACGTATCACCGGGGTGATTTCTATATGGAGCTAAAAGCCTCGCGGCTATGTCTTTTAGAGGCTGTGCTGTCTAGAGACTGCGCAGCACGGAGACGACCTTACCCATGACGGTTGCGCGGTCGCCCATAATCGGCTCGTAGTTGGAGTTGCGCGGCATGAGCCAGGTATGGCCGTCGACCTGACGGAACACCTTCACGGTTGCCTCGTCGTCAAGTAGCGCAGCAACAATATCGCCGTTGTCTGCGGTGTGCTGCTCGCGGACAACCACCCAGTCGCCGTCGCAGATTGCGGCGTCAATCATGGAATCACCCTTGACCTTGAGCATGAACAGCTTGCCGCTACCGACCAGCTGGCGGGGCAGAGCGAGCACATCCTCCACGGACTGCTCGGCAGTGATGGGACCGCCCGCTGCAATTCGTCCAACCAGGGGAACGGGTACGAGGTCTTCATCGCCGACTTCGAAGTTCGGCAGCTCGGGCAGGGACGAGGAGGAGTTACCGTGCATGCCGACGCCGTTCTCATCCAGCACCTCAATGGCGCGGGGGAGCTTGGGGTCGCGGCGAATGTAGCCCATGGTCTCGAGGCGACCGAGCTGGTGAGTGACCGAGGACAGGGACGCAAGGCCCACCATGTCACCAATCTGGCGCATGGACGGCGGGTAACCCTTTTGTTCAATCTCGGTGCGGATCGCGTCAAGAATCTTCTGCTGGCGCGCGGTCAGCGCCGGACGGGGTGCTGTTGCCATTTCTTTTCCTTCGGTCTGTGCCCCGATTTCTGTATTCCGGTCTCTGCAGTCTGTTTGAGACACAGTCCGGTCGGGGCACGGATGGGTGCTTCACACGTTTTCTGATGGTGTCCTAAAAATTTTTTGGTTCTGCCGAAATGGGTCTTATCTCGTCAGGGGGTGGAGGAATTCTATCCGTGCCGGAGCGATACGCGGGTAACGAGTATGCGCCTCCGCCCTATAAAACTCAGCCAGCAGCACCTGCATTCGATACAGAACCAAGCTGTAACGGGTACAGAAACCTGCTGTGAGTAGGACTCATCAGGAGCGTGTGGAACGTCTCTTGACACCAGTGTAGAACACTGCACCGAAAAACTCAAACAAATATTCTAGATTTTTTCTTCGAAACTCGAAGAAATTTTTAGTACATCTCTGCTAGACTTTAGAACAAGAGTTCGTATATACTCTTGAATCTCTCCTGAAATTCAGGATTTGCGGGTGGATGTTCGAAAAATATTCGAAGATTCGACCCGGGGTCTTCCGGGAGAGGAAAGTGAATGAGTGTTCGAATGTATTCGAATCCTCTGCCTCTCTTCGCATGATCTACCTCGGATGCTCTAGGGAGCATCTGGCGAAGAGAGAGCGCAGGGGATGGGGCTCCGGGGTAACCCAGCACAGCCCGGTGCATCCGACGCTCTGACCTAACTAGAGAATAGCTACCCAATAGTTATCGCCTAACAATCACCACTCCATAGTTATCACTCAACTAGGACCTCCGAGCGGGTATCGCTCGGCATTGCTAGACCCGCGGGGTAACCCCGGGGCGAGCTGAGAGAAAGGAACCACAATGACTACTGCAGCACCTATTGCTTCTCGTGGCACTTCTGCACACCTTCCGGCAGGTTTGGTGGTACTTCACCCCGCCCGCACTGCGTCCGCCAGCACCGTGTCCGCCCGCACCGTGCAGGGGCGTTCTCGTGTGCCTGCGTCTTCGCAGTCTGTTCGCTCTTCTCGTGCGGCTCATGCACCCCGTCCTGCGCAGGTTGCTCAGCCCGCCCACGCTCCCGCCGTTTCTGCCTCTGCTGCTTCTACCCCCGCCGTTTCTGCTCAGACATCTTCTGTGGCTCAGGCGCCTGGAGCGAAGAGTGTTCTTCTGGCTAAGGGAGGCGAGCTTCTGCGCTCGGTTCCCGGTTCTATTCGTCGTCTTGGCACTGTACGCGGTTTCCTGAAGGGCCTGCCTCTGCTGACCTTGGCGGCACTGATTGTGCTCGGCGCTATTAGCTTCTTTGGTCCGGCGGCTTCTGCCTCCGTGGAGAACGCTTCGGTGAGTCGAACCGTCGTTGTGGTCAAGCACGGTGAGACCCTGTGGGATATTGCTCAGGCGGTGGATCCGCAAGGTGACACCCGTGATACTGTGGTTCGTATTATGGAGTTGAACTCGTTGACCAGCACCTCTGTTGATGCCGGTCAGCGTCTGGAAATTCCTCAGACTCAGCGCTAAGCATGGACCCGCGTGTGGTTGGCTTCTGCATGAGGTTGATGTCTTGACTCCGAATCCTCTATCTCTCAAGCTAGAGCGCTTGAGCCGAATTCTTGAGCCTATGAAATAGGAGCGCACCGATGCCTGTTCCCGTTGAATCCACACCCGTCGAAACTGAATCTGTACAGAGTGCTCAGACCGCTCGTCCTGTGGTTGCTGTTTTAGGGGATCCCGGAACTCGTGGCGCCCTGGTGAAGCTTCTTCAGGATGCGGGGGCGGAGGTCATCGTGACCGCTGTGCCAGAGCAGCTGCGTGAGGCTGACGGCATGGTGGTTACTGGCGGTGCGAGCTCTCTTGAGGCGTATGAAGATCTGAAAGCTAAGGACGCTGAGCGCGTGATTGGTCGCCGTGTTGCTGGCGGTCGTCCGGTGTTGGCTGCCGGTGCGGCACTGAGCTGCCTCTTCGATTCGGTTACGGTGGAGCATCCGCAGATGGGGCAGGTTCAGGTGCAGTGTATGGGGGAGTGGCCCGGTGAGAGCGTGGAGCTTTCTACCCGCGACTTGGTGCCCGGTGTTTCTACCCTGCGTTCTTCCTCCGATAGTGCGCTGCTCAAGGATCTTGAGGGCGAGGCTCACTTCAAATCTGAGCACGGCGTTTTTGAGTGGGCTTTTGATCAGAGCATTGAATATATTGCCCCTCCGGCAGTGACTTGGACTGTCACCGAGCCCGCCTATATCGCGGCGGTTGAGAACGGTCCGCTGACGGCGGTGCAGTTCTGCCCGGTGGGCTCTGGCGAGCTGGGGGCGGATTTTATGCGCCGCTGGGTTGCGTCCCTGGCGGTGACCGGTCGCCTGTCTTCTGAGTCTCTGTCTTCTGGCGACTCCGCTACTGCTGCGGGAGGTAACTAATGTCTGCACCCGTTCTTGAACTTCTGCCCGCTGTTGATATTTCTGAAGGTTACGCGGTGCGCCCGGTGGGTGGCACCCTGTCCGGTGGTGAGCAGCGCCTCGACCCTGTTGAGGCGGCTCTGACCTGGGTGAAGTCTGGTGCTCGCTGGATTCACCTGGTTGACCTTGATTTGGCATTTGGTCGCGGCACGAATACTGAGGTTCTGGCTGAGGTGATTGCCGCCGTCCGTGCCGAGAATGCCCGCGGCTCCGCTCCGGTTCGTATTCAGGTCAGCGGCGGTGTGCGTAATGCTGAGAGTCTGGAGCGCGCCCTGAGCCTGAACCCGGATCGCGTGAACGTGACCAGCGCGGCTCTAGCGGATTCTTCCTGGCTTGAAGGCACTCTGGCTCGTTACGCCGATTCTGATCTTCTGGCTCTTGGCCTCGATGCCCGCTATAACCCTGAGCGGGGCTGGGTGACGGTGGCTCGCGGTACCGACTGGTCGGGCCCTGATTTGGCGGAGGCGCTGGCGTGGCTGGAGAGCGCGGGTGTGCGCCGCTATATCGTCACGGATGTGAGCAAGGACGGTTCCCTGGCGGGTCCCGGTGCGGAGCTGCTGGATGAGGTGCTGGCTCAGACTGCCTGCCGGGTGGTGGCGTCCGGTGGTGTGGCGTCGCTGGCTGATCTTGAGAAGCTTCGTTCTATGGTGCCTCATGGTTTGGAGGGCGTGGTGCTTGGTAAGGCGCTGTATGTGGGCAACTTTAGTTTTGAGCAGGCTCTTGAGGTTGCTGGTTCCCGCTAAAGCTACCGGTTCGCGCTAGTCCGCTTATCTAGCCCGCGTAGATTTCTTATCCGCACAGGCTCGCACAGGCTTTATATGTGACGAAGCCCCGTCTTCCTCAGTACGAGGGAGGCGGGGCTTCGTGATGACATAAACCAGGGGCGGCTTAGTGGACCAGCTGGTTTAGCGTGCATTCTGGTTTAGTACACGTGCTGGTTTAGTACACCGGGCCGGTGAGCTTTTCGCCGGGGCCCTTGCCGGGTTCGTCCGGGAAGGGGGATGCTTCGCGGAATGCGAGCTGCAGGGTGCGCAGGCCGTCGCGCAGGGGTGCTGCGTGCTGGGAGCCGATTTCGGGTGCTGCGGCGGTGACGAGGCCTGCCAGTGCGGTGATGAGCTTGCGTGCTTCGTCGAGGTCCTTGAGGTCGTCGGCGTTTTCGTCTGCTACTAGGCCGCACTTGACGGCTGCGGCGCTCATCATGTGGATGGCTGCGGAGCTGATGATTTCGATGGCGGGTACGTCTGCGATGTCGCGCAGCTGTTCGTTGACGGCTTCGACCTGCTCTTCGGTGAGTTCGGTGTGGCCGTGTACGGGGGTTTCTTCTTCCGCGGTGAAGCGGAAGTTCGTGTTTTCAGTGCTCATAGTCTTAGAATCTCATATTTCGTTTGTTTCGGTAAATGCGTCCTTAAGAGTGGGTGCTTCTGTGGACTTTCTGGGGGAGTCCCCGCAATTTTTATGGTGTTTTGCGTCTAATTCCTTGCGTCTGTCGGGGATTCTGCGGTATGGTTGTAGGCAGTTTGCAAGTGGAGCATGCCTCCCACCCGGTTGACCGCCGCAGGCGTTTGTTTGCGAGTTTTGAGGTGAACGGGTTTGTCCGCCGCTTTCAGCGTACGCTGGTTTGTGCCTCCGCTTGTGTAACTGCGGGGGCTTTTTTAGTGCCCGCAACGGATAGTATTCACGGGGAAACCCACAGAGCACAGGAGCTAGTCATTAGCGAACCACGCATTAACGATCGTATCCGCGTTCCCGAGGTCCGTCTTGTCGGTCCCGGTGGCGAGCAGGTAGGCGTTGTCCCTCTGAAGGACGCTCTGCGTCTGGCTGAGGACGCCGAACTCGACCTGGTCGAGGTTGCCCCGAACGCGAAGCCGCCCGTGTGCAAGCTCATGGATTACGGTAAGTACAAGTACGAAGCCGCAATCAAGGCTCGTGAATCCCGCAAGAAGCAGGCTAATGCCGTTCTGAAGGAGATCCGTTTCCGCCTGAAGATTGATACCCACGACTACGAAACCAAGGTTGGACACGCTCGTCGTTTCCTTTCCGGTGGTGACAAGGTCAAGGCAATGATTCAGTTCCGTGGTCGTGAGCAGCAGCGCCCCGAGATGGGTGTGCGTCTGCTGGAGCGTCTGGCGGCTGAGCTGGCTGAGGTGAGCACCGTTGAGTCTCGCCCCCGTCAGGATGGCCGCAACATGGTGATGGTTCTGGCTCCGCTTCGCGGTAAGGCAGAAGCTCGCCGTGAGCAGGGCGCCGGCGGTCGCAAGGGTCGCGAGCGTATTGACACGACCAAGGCGAAGCCCGTAACTAATTCTCTGGCAGACGCTATGCCTGCCGAGCTGAAGGCACAGGCTTCCGCCGAGTAGGGAACCGGGTCGTCACTTTAGGATGGGCACGCGCCTCCACCGTTGGGTGGGTGTTGCGGGTTCACCCGGTGCCGGTTCCGAGGCACCTCGTCAGGGGTGCCTCACCTTTGGTCCTTGGGGCTGATGCGTGTATCGCTCAACCCCACTAAGCTCCCCCGCCGTTGTGGCGGGGGATGAATGTAAGGAGAACGGCAGCTATGCCGAAGCAGAAGACCCACTCTGGTGCTAAGAAGCGCTTCAAGCTCACCGGTAGCGGCAAGGTTAAGCGCCAGCAGGCGAACCGCCGCCACTACCTGGAGCACAAGTCCTCTCGTCTGACCCGTCGTCTGGCTTCTGACCAGATCGTTACCGGCGGCCAGGCAAAGGTTGTCAAGAAGATGCTGGGTAAGTAAGCAACGCTTACTCTCTGCACCTGGCGCACCGATAGTGGTGCGCACTGATTAAAGACTCGCTCCTGTTCAGCGTGATATGTGAGCTGTTCAGGACATAAGACGAAGGAGACACACGTGGCACGTGTGAAGCGCGCGGTTAACGCGCACAAGAAGCGCCGTACTATTCTCGATCGTGCATCCGGCTACCGCGGTCAGCGTTCTCGCCTGTACCGTAAGGCTAAGGAGCAGGTCACTCACTCGCTGGTTTACAGCTACGACCACCGTCGTAAGAAGAAGGGTGACTTCCGTCGCCTGTGGATCCAGCGTATCAACGCTGCTTCCCGCGCACAGGGCCTGACCTACAACCGCTTCATCCAGGGCCTGAAGGCTGCTGGTGTTGAGGTTGACCGCCGTATGCTGGCTGAGCTGGCTGTGAACGAGCCCGCTGCCTTCAACGCACTGGTTGAGATTGCTAAGAACAACCTGCCCGAGGACACCTCGGCTCCCAAGGCTTAATTAGCCTAGGTTGTGTGCTTCTGCCTCGAAGATTTAGGTTCGGGGTGGGATGCTCAAGCGTCGTGAGCGGCCGTCTGCACTTTTGAGTGTGGGCGGCCGCTTTCTGCGTATCTGGGGGCTCTTGTGACTGTTCTGCTTGTGGCTGTTGTGCTTCTGACTGTTCTGCGTTCTTTGGGTGCGTCTTTGCCTGTACCCTTTAAGAGTGAACTTTTTTGAACGTATTAGTACCCCCGTTGTGATGTCCAATCCGCAGGCAGATCGTGTGCGCGATATTGCGAAGCTGCGTACCCGCGCTACTCGCACGAAGAAGGGCCAGTTCCTGGTGGAAGGCCCGCAGGCTGTGCGTGAGGCGTTGAAGGCGCATCTGAAGAAGCCGATTCTGGATGCTGTCTACGTTACGGAGGCGGCTTTTGACCGTCATGAGGATATTGCTGAGCTGCTGGAGCAGGTGTACGGTACTCCTACCCCGGAGGAGGGTCGCCGCGTCTTTATGCGTGTGGTGACCGATGAGGTGCTGGAGGCGATGGCTGATTCGGTGAGCCCGCAGGGTATTATTGCGGTTTCCTTTATGGTGGATGCGTCGTTCTCGCTGCTGTGGGGTGAGGGCGCGTTGAACCCGAAGCTGATTGCTGTGCTGTCTCGTGTGCAGGACCCGGGTAATGCGGGCACGATTCTTCGTGTGGCTGATGCTGCCGGCGCGGACCTGGTGATTACGACTAAGGGTTCGGTTGATTTGTATAACCCGAAGACGGTGCGTTCTACTGCGGGTTCGCTGTTCCATGTGCCGATTATTCAGCGCGTGCAGTTGGAGGATTTCGCGGAGGATGTGAAGTCTCAGGGTACTGCCGTGTTGGCTGCGGATGGCTATGGTGCGGTGAATCTGCAGGAGCTGAGCGAGTACACTGCGGCTCGTCGTGCCGGTGTGGAGGCGAACGCCCCGTCCGGTGTGAAGGGTAATTTTGATCTTTCGAAGCCGACAATGTGGCTTTTCGGGAATGAAGCTCAGGGTTTGAACGTTGAAGAGAAGGCTGCCGCCACTATGCGTGTGGCTGTTCCTGTCTATGGTTCGGCTGAGTCTTTGAACGTGGGTACGGCTGCTGCTGTGTGTCTGTATGCTTCGGCGATGGCTCAGCGCGGCGTTTCCCGCTAGGTTTTCTTGGTTGGGCGGTTCGTGGCTGTGATGCAGCGGCGGGCCGCCTTCGCCTCATAGTTTTAGAGTTTTGGTTTGGGGTTCGTAGAAAGGGAAATCATGTCTGCTCCTTCTGGTCATTCGGGTTCGGGCGCGATTATTGCCGCGCTGGGTGCGAACTTGGGTATTGCGGTGCTGAAGTTTTTGGCTTTTGCGCTGACTCGTTCTTCGTCGATGTTGGCGGAGGCTATTCATTCGGTGGCTGACTCGGGTAATCAGCTTCTGCTTCTTCTGGGCGGTCGCGCTTCGCAGAAGCAGGCTGATGAGGAGCACCCGTTTGGTTATGGCCGTAACCGCTATATTTACGCGTTTATTGTTTCGATTATTATCTTTGCCCTGGGTGGCTTGTTCGCTCTGTATGAGGGTTATGAGAAGCTGCATGACCCGCACGGTATTACTGAGTGGCAGTGGGTTCCGGTGGCTGTTCTGGTTGGTTCGATCCTGCTGGAGGGTAATTCGTTCCGCGTGGCGGTGAAGGAGTCGCGTGATCTGAAGGGCAAGCAGAGCTGGATGCGTTTCTTGCGTACTTCGAAGAACCCGGAGCTTCCGGTGCTTCTGCTGGAGGATGCGGGTGCGCTGCTGGGTCTGATTTTCGCGCTCTTTGGTGTGGGTCTGACTCTGTTGACCGGTAATGGTCTGTGGGATGCATTCGGCACCCTGGCTATTGGTGTGCTGCTGGTCTTTATTGCTGTGTTCCTTGCGGTGGAGATGAAGTCCCTGATTTTGGGTGAGGCTGCTTCTCCGGAGGATTTGGCGAAGATTCGCGCGGCGATTGAGGATGGCGACAGCGAGCGCATTATCCACATTAAGACTGTGCACCTGGGTCCTGAGGAGATTCTGGTGGCGGCAAAGATTCGCATTCATGATGCTGACACTGGTCGTGCGGTGGCTGATGAGATTGACGCGGCTGAGGTTCGTATTCGCGAGGCTGTTCCTGCGGCACGCATCATTTATTTGGAGCCGGATATTTTCCGGGCTTAGTTCTAGGAGATTTTTGTTATGACCGTTGAGATGATCGTTTATCGTTTGCTAAAGATTTTCGTTGGCCTGATCATTCTTTTGGTGTACCTGCGTCTGACTCACCGTTCTCAGGCGGGGCACCAGACCCCGATTGATACCATCGGTAACTTTGTCATCGGTGGTGTGTTCGGTGGCGTGTTGTACAGCGAGCAGATTAGCCTGTTCTACTTTGTCATCTACATGGTGTTTACGCTGTGCATGATTCAGCTGCTGAACGTGGCGACCACGAAGATTCGTTTTCTGCATATGGCGGTGCGTGAGCAGCGCGTGCCGGTCATTACGGATGGTGATATCGATATTAAGAGCTTCCAGCAGGCAGATGTGGTTCTTGATCCGATGCGCCTGATTGCTGACCTTCGTGCGCAGGGTATTTACGACCTGGAAGACATTGAGTTCGCTCAGATTGAACCGAACGGTGCGCTGAGCGTGATCCGTAAGGGTGACGGTGTGCCGAACTTTGCTCTGATTGTGAAGGGTAGCTTGGTCACTCGCGATATCGCGGATGCGCACAAGACCGAGGATTGGGTGTACCTACAGTTGCGTGCCGCTGAGGTCGAGCTTGAGGATGTCTTCCTCATGGAGTTCAAGAACGGCAACCGCCTTCTGATTCTGCTGAATGACGGCACTAATATTCGCCGTGAGGTGGCAGAAGCCTCGAATATGAATGATGAGGAAGAAGAGTGGCAGGAAGGCGTGGAGGAAGCTCCTGAGCCTGAGGATACTGAGGATGCCGAGAAGGAAGTAGCGGAGCACGCTGCTGAGGATGCGCATCCGCTGAAGGATTCTAAAGCGTAGAAGAAGGTAGAGAAAGATGAGTGAAGTGTCGCCCTCGTTTGAGGTTCAGGTGGTTGGCGCCGCCGTGGTTGATTCTTTGGTGGCTCCGACCCGTATGCTGGTGGCTCAGCGTTCTGAGCCGCAGACTGTTGCCGGCATGTGGGAGTTCCCGGGCGGTAAGGTCGAGCCGGGGGAGAGCTGCGAGCAGGCGCTGGTGCGTGAGCTGAAGGAGGAGCTGGGCGTGCAGGCGCGTTTGGGTGCTGAGGTGCCCGGCGCGTACCCGCAGGGCTGGCGTCTGAGCGAGCGTCTGGCGATGCGCGTGTTCTTTGCGGAGATTCTTTCGGGTACTCCGGATACTTTGGAAGATCACAGCGCGCTGCGGTGGATGCCGCTGCCGAAGTCTAAGGATGACGCGCAGGCGTACGATGATTTGCTGGGTTTGCCGTGGATTCCGGCGGATTTGCCGATTGTGGAAGCGCTCCTGCAGCAGCTGCAGGACACTGGCACTGGTGAGGCGTAGACCCAAGGTCTGACCTAATGCTCTGCGCTAGTTCGTTGCGAGGCTAAGTCACCGTTATGTGACATGTTCGCGGCGGTAACAGGATAAATTTTCTCTATCTTTTTTGGCACTGTTTGAAGGCGGGATTCCCTGTGGGGAGTCCCGCCTTTATTCATATTTTGAGGGGGATTTATGCGCCGTGTAATCCTGACTTGTGTGTTTGTTGGGGAGGGGAATTTGTCATATATGGGTTCGACACGGATACATACTTTGGAAACCTTCCGGTAGGCGGGTAGTATTGAGGGAGAAATCACATACGTATTGGGAGACAATGATGACTGCTCAACCCCCGTTTGATCCGGGTGCCTACCGCTCCGACGCGGTTCCCTCGGACACTCAAGCTATTTATATTCAGGAAGGCGGCGCTGAGCCGCGCGGAATTCTGTTCCATTCGCCGACCAAGCACCCGAAGATTCTGCGTCTGCAGGAGATTATGATTGTCTCCGCACTGCTCTGCTTGATCCACGGTGTTATTTCCTCGTTCGCACCGGATAACCTGTCCCCGCTGAAGGGTCTGCCGGAGTTCGGCGTTGCAGGCGGTATCGGCCTGCTGGTTGTTTCTGCGGTTGTGTACATTTGGGTGTACTTCACAATTCAGAAGGGCAAGCGTCTGGGCCTGACTGTTGGTCTGATTTTTGCGATTCTGGGTGCGTTCGTGGCGATTCTGTCTCTGATTGGTAATGTCATTGACGCTCAGCGCTACGGCTTCGTGCCCCTGTACGCGGCATGGTTCATTGCGAACGTGCTGTGGATTCGTGCTTCTTTTGACCCGGCTGTGAAGCAGGCTCTGAAGTAGAAGTACCCTCTTCAACCCTGTTGTTGAAAAGATATACTCTAGAACGCCCGGATGGACTATCCGGGCGTTCTGCTGTTTGCGCTTCCTTCTCTGGTCTAAAATGGATAGGATATGCGCCCGTCGCCTTACCCCTGTTCCGCACCCTGTGCGGGTAGCCGGGGGAGAGCAGACGGTGCTACCTAAGGTGTATAACGAGCCAGCCGGCATAGTGCCGGTGGTATGCAGAGAAGAGTGACAATGACCGATTCCGTGCAGGAACACGAGGGTCTTAACGGCCCGGCTCAGGTTCTCGCCCGCATTGCGCAGGTTCTGGAGGAGAACCCCGAGAACGGTTTGGACGCTATCCGTGAGGCTTTTGAGGCTGAGCGTGAGCGCGCCCGCCAGGAGATTCGCGAGAAGGCTAAGGACTTTGACAGCCTCAAGGAGGTGCGCCTGAGCTTCTTCGGTGAGAAGGGCATCATGAGCATCGCTAACCGCCAGATGCGTGATCTTCAGAACCAGCACAAGGGCCCGGTGGGTAAGCTGATGGGTCAGGCTCGTGCGGCGCTGACTGAGGCTATTGAGGCTCGTACCGCTGAGCTGGAGGCTGAGCGTGAGGCTCGCATCCTGGCTGAGGAAGCTGTGGACGTTTCTGCTGCTTCGCCTCGCCGTTCCCTGGGCGGCCGCCACCCGATTGCTCTGATGCAGGAGCGCCTGACTGATATTTTCGTCGGTATGGGTTGGGAAGTTGCTGACGGCCCGGAGCTGGAGTCTGAGTGGTACAACTTTGACGCTCTAAACATTAAGCCGGATCACCCGGCACGCGAAATGCAGGACACTTTCTACGTTGAGCCGAAGAACGCTCACCTGCTGCTGCGCACTCACACGTCGCCGGTGCAGATGCGCTCGCTGCTTTCGCGTGATTTGCCGCTGTACATTGTGTGCCCGGGTCAGGTGTACCGCACCGATGAGCTGGACGCGACCCACACCCCGGTCTTCCACCAGATTGAGGGCCTTGCCGTGGATAAGGGCCTGACCATGGCTGACCTGAAGGGCACCCTGGAGTACATGGCACGCGCCATGTTCGGTGAGGACGCTAAGATTCGCCTGCGCCCGAACTTCTTCCCGTTCACTGAGCCTTCCGCTGAGCTGGATTTGTGGCACCCGAACGCTAAGGGCGGCCCGCAGTGGATTGAGTGGGGCGGCTGCGGCATGGTGAACCCGAATGTTCTGCGTGCTGCGGGTATTGATCCTGAGGAGTACTCGGGCTTCGCTTTCGGTATGGGTATTGAACGTACCCTCATGTTCCGTAACAACGTCGCTGACATGCATGACATGGTTGAAGGCGACATCCGTTTCTCTGAGCAGTTCGGGATGGAGATCTAAATTATGCGTGTACCCCTGTCATGGCTGCGCGAGTTCGTGCCTGTAGCCGAGGATGCTTCGGCTGAAGATTTGATGGCGACCCTGGTGAAGGTTGGCCTGGAAGAAGAAGACGTTCACCGCCCCTCTGATGAGCTGTCCGGCCCGATTGTGGTTGGTCAGGTGCTCTCTATGGAGCCGGAGACTCACTCTAACGGCAAGACCGTGAACTGGTGCCAGGTGCGTGTGGTTCCGGAGGGCCAGGAGCAGACTCTGACCGGTAAGGGCATTGAGCCTTCCGGTGTTCAGGGCATTATTTGTGGTGCCCACAATTTCGTACCCGGCGACAAGGTTGTTGTGACCCTGCCCGGCGCCGTGCTGCCCGGCGGTTTCGCGATTACCGCTCGTAAGACCTACGGTCACAAGTCGGCCGGCATGATTGCTTCGACCCGCGAGCTGGGTATTGGCGATGATCACGGCGGCATCCTGGTGCTTTCGACTCTGGGCCTGGATCCGGAGCTTGGCACCGATGCGATGGAGCTGCTGGGCCTGTACGATCAGGCTGCTGAGGTGAACGTGACCCCGGACCGCGGTTACGCGTTCTCTCTGCGCGGTATTGCTCGCGAGTGGTGCCACGCTACCGGTTCTTCCTTTGAGGATTTTGTGCTGGCGTACGGCGAGCGCGCCCCGGAGGCGAACGAGTCCGGTCACCCGGTTGTCCTGCGTGATGACGCCCCGATTCACGGTAACCCCGCATGCACTCGTTTCGTGATGCGTGAGGTGTCGGGCGTGAAGGCGGATGCGCCGGTTCCGACCTGGATGTCTTCGCGTCTGCGTCTGGCGGGTGTGCGCTCGCTGTCGCTGCCGGTGGATATTTCGAACTACGTGATGCTGGAGACCGGTCAGCCGCTGCACTTCTACGATGCTGACAAGGTTCAGGGTGAGATTGTGGTGCGCCGCGCCGCTGCTGGCGAGAAGCTGGTGACCCTGGATGGCGTTGAGCGTACTCTGCACCCCGAGGATATTGTCATTGCTGATGATTCCGGCGTGATTGGTCTTGCCGGTGTGATGGGTGGCGCCTCGACTGAGGTGACCGATTCTACCACCCGCATTCTGGTGGAGTCTGCTCGTTTTGATGAGGTGTCGGTGGCTCGTACCGCTCGCCGTCACAAGCTGATTTCTGAGTCCTCGAAGCGTTTTGAGCGTGGCGTGGATCCGCAGATTCAGGCTGCGGCTGCTCAGCGTGCGGTTGAGCTGCTGGTTGAGCTGGCTGGTGCTCAGGTTGAGCCGGGCGTTACTGATGTGTCGCTTGGCTATGAGCCGGTCGTGATTGACCTGCCGGCTGATTACACTGCTGGTCGTATTGGCGTGGATTACTCGCCGGAGCAGATTGAGTCCTGCCTGCGTGAGATTGGTTGCTCGGTGGAGCGTACCGAGTCTGGTTACGCGGTGACTGTCCCGTCGTGGCGTACTGACCTGCGTGCGAAGGAGGACCTGACTGAGGAAATCGCACGTATTGACGGTTACGAGAACATCCCCTCGACTCTGCCGGTGGCTCCTGCGGGCCGCGGTTACACTCCGGAGCAGGCGGGTAAGCGTCGTGCGCTGAATGCGTTGGCGGCTTCGGGTCTGACTGAGGTTTTCGCGTACCCCTTCGTGTCGGCTGATGCGAATAACCTGTGGTCGGCTCCGTGGGTGAGCACCCCTGAGAACCCGGTGACTGAGGTTCCTTCGGTTCGCCTGGAGAACCCGATTTCTTCGGCTGAGGGCTGGATGCGCCGTTCGCTGCTACCGGGCCTGGTTGAGGTTCTGAAGCGTAACCTGTCTCGCGGTTTCAAGAACCTGGCTATTTTTGAGGCGGGTCACGTGTTCATTCCGGGTGAGCAGCTGGGTTCGGAGTCTATTCCGCCGCTGGGTGCTCGCCCTTCGGATGAGGTTCTGGCTGATTTGAACGCCGGTATTCCGCAGCAGCCCACTTTCATTGCTGGCCTGTTTGCAGGTACTGAGCATGAGGCGATGCCCGGCGCTGCTCCGCGCGCTTTCGATTGGCGTGACGCTCTGGACGCTGTGCGTCTGGTCGCTGACGCTGTTTCGGCTGAGATTCAGGTGCGTAACGGTGTGCATACTGCGTTCCACCCGGGCCGTGTGGCTGAGGTTCTGAACGCTGCCGGTGAGCGTGTTGGTTTTGCTGGTGAGCTGCATCCGAAGCTTCTGCAGGAGCTGAACCTGCCTGAGCGTACCTGCGCGTTTGAGCTGGATTTCTCAGCGCTGTTTGCTGGTCGTGTTGAGGCGCGTCAGGCTACCCCGGTGCTGACTTTCCCGGCTGCTACTCAGGATGTTGCGCTTCTGGTGGACCGCGATTTGCCTGCTTCTGAGGTGGAGCGTGTTCTGTGTGAGGGCGCTGGCGAGCTGCTGGAGGACATCCGCGTCTTTGATGATTACCGCGGTGTCGGTATTGATGAGTCGAAGAAGTCTTTGGCGTTTGCTCTGCGTTTCCGCGCGCCGGATCGTACGCTGACTGCTGATGAGGCGTCGGCTGCTCGTGAGGCTGCTGTGGCTGCGACTGTTGAGCAGCTGGGTGCGGAACCGCGTGTCTAACCGGGTCTAACCCTATGGCGTAACGCCTAGTGCTGACGGGGTGGGAGTTGTTGGCTCCCACCCCGTAGCTTTTGGCGTTGCGTGGTGGGTTTACCTGTTGGGTTGGTTTATGAAGCGTTGATAAGCGCTTTCAGTGGTGAACTCATGTGGTTATGGGTACCCTAGAAGATAGATGAAGTGAGGGAGAGAGTAATGGCTAATCGAGAGAACTCGCGCGAACAGGATGAGCTGTCGCAGTCTACTGAGGTCGAAGAAACCTACTTTGAGGATTCTGAGTACGGTGATTCTCAGTACGAGGATTCTGAGTATGAGGAGTACGACGAGTACGAGGATTACGACGATGAGGAAGAGAACTCCTCTCTTTTCGCGATGAGTGAGGAAGAGCTGGATGACCGCCCGGGCGTGAACTGGCTGTCGGTTCTTTCTGCTGCTGTCGCGGTTATTCTTTCCATTGTTTTGGCTATTGCGGGTGTCCGTGCTTTTGCGTCGGTGAATAATAACGCCGAGTATGCCGGTAAGAGCTGGGTCATTCAGGGCACCTACCAGGATTTGACTCCTGACCTGATTACGAAGGGCAATGTTGCTCGTTATAAGGGCAACTTGCCGGCTGATGACGCGCTGAACGGTAAGACGTATGTGTCGAACCTGAAGGATAAGTATCAGGTGACTTCGGGCGCTCCGATTGAGTTCCGTGGTTCGCAGACTGGTGATGTTCCTTCCGAGTTCCCGCGTGAGGTGGATGGCTTGTTGGTGGAGAAGGCCGGCACTCTTGAGGTCGTCTACACCGCTGAGAAGGGCACGTTGAAGCCCGTGACTGAGGACAGCGTGAATGCTGAGCGTTTTGCCGGTATCGCAAGTATTGTTGGTGCGGTGCTGGTGCTTCTGCTGGGTATGGGTTTTGCTGTGTGGCTGAACCGCCGTTCGCGCGATGTCGAGTATGAGGACCTGGATGGTCTGGTGGAGGACGAGCGCTAGGCGTTCTGAGCCCTGAGGATTCACCGGTTGACGTTTTGCTGAGGGAGCCTGTTTCCGGCGCACGTTGTGTTGCTGGAGGCGGGCTCCTTTTCCCGCTCGCCTACCGGAAGGTCTCTTGACCGGTGCAACGCGCCAGCCCACAATGTTCTTGCACGCTATGCATTCATTGCGAGGTTATGCGCCCGAATGTGTAGATACACGCTACATTCGCGGCGTTTTGTGTGACAGCTGGTGAGATAAACCCTGAAAATTCCCCCATATCTTGGAATAATCCATATTTGGCGCGCATATTTATGTGCATATGTATTATCTTGGGTAGTAAAGAATGTTGCGCTGCGCCACCGTTGGGCAGCTTCGTTCTGAATTCGTGATTGGCACCGTAGGAAGAAGAGATATTATGCCTTTCCCCTCGACCAAGATCGCGCGTCAGGCACGCATCGTTGAATTGCTGCAGACCCGACGTGTCCGCTCCCAGGCTGAACTGGCGCAGTACCTGACCGATGATGGTATGAAGGTTACTCAGGCGACCCTTTCCCGTGATCTTGTTGAAATTGGCGCTGAGCGCATCCGTGATGAAGGCGCCGGCTTGATTTATGCTGTGCCAAATTACCCTGCTCGTCGTGGCGGCGGCACTGCACCTGATGCCCGTATGATTTCCCTGTTTAAGGAGCTGCTGATTACCGCTGAGGGTTCGGCGAATATTACGGTTCTGCGTACTCCTCCGGGTGCTGCGCAGTTCTTGGCTTCGTCTATTGATCAGGGCGGTCTTGAAGCGATTATGGGCACTATTGCCGGTGACGATACGGTAATAGTGATTACTCGTGACCCCAATGGTGGGGCTGCGCTTGCCGAGAGCTTCTTGGATTGGTCTGCTGCTCAGTAGTAGTTGGGGCGTATCTTGCGCTGTTCTTCTGATGTTTCGGGGGAACGGTTGAAGGTACGCCCTTCTGCTGTCTTCGGCTCTCTTTGCGGGCTCCTAGCTCGGCTTCTCCTTTTCTAGATATACCGATTTTTCTGTGGTGAGAGTTTTCTATCATGTCTGAAATGCACGATTCAGCGAACAATATTGCCTACCTTTTGGCGGAGGCTGGTTCTGATTCTGGGGCTAAGGCGGCTTTGACGATTCCGGCTTCTGACTCTGCTGATATGCAGGTGGTGAGCTACGCGCAGTTGGCATCTGCTGCTGCGCAGGCTCAGCGTCATCTGGTGGGGCTGGGCGTTGAGCGTGGTGACCGGGTGGCGTTGTCTATGCCGAATGTGGCGTTGATGCCGGCGTTGTATTACGGCATTGTGGCTGCGGGTGCTATTTGTGTTCCGTTGAATCCGCTGTTGTCGGGTGCTGAGCTGGAGTATCATCTGCGCGATAGCGGGGCGAAGGTGCTTTTTGCTTTTGCGGGTACTCGTCTGGCGTCGGAGGCACTCTCGACGGTGCCGGTGAAGAACGGTTCGGTTCGTTGCGAGATTTTCACCGGGGGAGAGGGTTCACCGGTGGCTCCTTTTGATGCGCCTGCCGATAGTGCGCTGTCGGATGCTGTTCCGTCAGCTGCTGTTCTGGAGCCTGTCCCGGTGGCGGCGAGTGATCCGGCGATTATTCTCTACACTTCGGGTACTACGGGCAAACCGAAGGGCGCAACGCTGACTCACGCGAATATCCTCTCGAATGCTCGTAGCTGCGTGAGTGTTTTTGGATTCACCGCTGAGGATGTCATTTTTGGTGGTCTTCCGCTGTTCCATGCGTTTGGTCAGACGGTGTCGATGAACGCGGCGTTTGCGGCGTCGGCTACGGTGGCTTTGCTGCCACGTTTTACCCCTGATGGCGCGCTGAATCTGATGGAGCGTGCCGGGGTGTCGGTGTTGGCTGCGGTCCCGAGCATGTATGTGTCGTTGGTGGCGGCACTGGAGCCTGAGCCTGAGCGTGCGCGCTCGCTGCGTGGTCGCATCCGCTTCGGTATTTCGGGTGGTTCGCCGCTACCTGCGCCGGTGCATTCTGCGTTGAAAATGCTGATTGAGTGCCCGGTGTATGAGGGCTACGGTTTGAGTGAGACTTCGCCGGTGGTTTCGTTTAATCAGGCGGAGTTTGGCATGGTGCTCGGTTCGGTGGGTCGTGTGCTGCCGGGCGTGCAGGTGCAGGTCCGTTGCCCGCAGGGTTCCGAGTGCGCGCCGGGTGTGAGCGGTCAGCTGTGGGTACGTGGCGAGAATGTGATGGCTGGCTACTGGAATAATCCGGCGGCTACTGCTGAGGTTTTTGACGGCGAGTGGTTTGCGACCGGCGACGTTGCTCGTGTTGACGAGCAGGGCAATATTTTTATTGTGGACCGTATTAAGGACATGGTTCTGCGTAACGGCTATTCGGTATATCCGCGTGAGATTGAGGACGTTCTCTATACCCATGAGCAGGTGCAGTCGGTAGCTGTGTTGGGTGTGCCGGATGAGCGCGTGGGTGAGGAGGTTGTTGCCGTGGTGATGCCGCGTCCGGGTGCTGATGAGGGCGTGCTGCAGGCGGAGTTGAATGCGTTGGCGCGTACTCGTTTGGCGGCGTATAAGTATCCTCGCCGCTACGTGATGGTGGAGAGCATGCCGCTGGGGCCGACCGGCAAGATTCTTAAGCGTGACTTGCGGGTTGTGATTCAGCGGGGCTAATCCCGGCAGGTGGTTCTTGTCGCTCATCTGAGGACAAGAGTGGGTGAAGAGGGTAGAATTTTGTAGGCGGCTTCTACCGCGTTATTGTTCCCGGGCGTTTTTTCCGGGGCTATCCACTTCACGAAAGAGAGAGCATGAGCGTTCCCGCTTCTGAGGCTTCGCGAACCCCTATTGAGCAGTTGATTCCGGCTGCTTGCGCTACGATTCCGAATTACCCGCATGAGGGCATCCTCTTTTACGATGTGACCACTCTCTTCGCTAATGCTGAGGTGTTCAAGGCGTGCATTGATGAGCTGGCTACTCGTTTTGAGGGTCAGTTTGATGTGGTGGCTGGTGTTGAGGCTCGTGGTTTCTTGCTGGCTTCTGCGCTCGCGTACGCTACCGGCACCGGCATTATGACGGTTCGTAAGGCGGGTAAGCTTCCGCGTGAGACGTACCGTGAGGAGTATGCGCTGGAGTACGGTAGCGCGGCGATTGAGATTCACTGCAATGATTTTGCGCCGGGCACTCGTGTTCTTCTGCTGGATGATCTGTTGGCGACTGGCGGTACCCTGGTGGCTGCCGCGAAGCTGGTGGAGCGCGCGAACCTGAAGGTTGCCGGCGTTGGCGCTCTTTTGGAGCTGGAGGGTCTGGGCGGTCGTGAGGCGCTGGACGGTTACCATCTTGAGACGCTGAGCTTGGTGTCTGAGTACCCGCTGCCGTCGAAGTAGTTTTATAGAGTTTGAGGCTTACCGCCGGTTGGGCGTGTGTAGCTGATATTGATGAGGGGTGCCCCGCCGGTTGAGCTGGTGGGGCACTTTTCTGTGGGGGTAATATTTCTGCCCTTCGGAGCCTGTCCTGTAAAATAGTGACCCGTATTTTTGGGTGCCTGTCGCATCCTGTCTTTGAGACACCATAGGTTTAAGGAGCTTACGTGTCATCTGAATCTTTGCCCCAGCAGTCTGCTGATTCTTCGGCGGCTGAGAAGCTGTTTGCTGAGCAGATGGCTGCGGAGCGTGAGTATGTTGCTCGCGTGTATGCTCGCCTGGATGAGCTCCGTGATGAGACGGCTGAGAAGCTGGCTGCTGTGCGTAAGAATCAGGCGGTGGGCGGTCATCAGAACCGTTCGGAGCGTGACTCTTTTGCTACTCACTATGAGGATCGTTTGGCGCAGCTGAATGCTGTGGATTCTCGTCTGACCTTTGGTCGTTTGGATATGGACCGTGAGGGCGCTGATGCGGTGCGTTATATCGGTCGTATTGGTATTACGGATAGCAATCAGCAGCGTCTGCTGATGGACTGGCGTGCCCCGGAGGCGGGTACGTTCTATCAGGCGACTGCTTTCCACTCGATGGGTGTGCGCCGCCGCCGTCACCTGATGCTTGAGGGCCGCACCGTCGTAAATATTGAAGATGAGGTCTTCGATTCGGAGATGCTGCAGGATGAGAACACTCTCCACGGTGAGGGTGCTCTGTTGGCGGCGTTGAATAAGAAGCGTACCGGCCGCATGGGCGATATTGTGGCGACGATTCAGGCTGAGCAGGATGCGATTATCCGCTCGGAGCTGCCGGGTGTGCGTGTTGTGCAGGGTGGTCCGGGTACCGGTAAGACTGCTGTGGCGTTGCATCGTGCGGCGTACCTGCTGTACACGAACCGTGAGCGCCTGTCGAAGGCTGGCGTGCTGGTGGTTGGTCCGTCGAATTCGTTCATGTGGTACATCGAGCGTGTGCTTCCTTCGCTGGGTGAGACCGGCGTGGTGATGGCTTCGCTGGCGACCCTGTACCCGGGTCTGCGTGCTGTGCCTGAGAAGGAGCGCGCGGTTGCCGCGTTGAAGGGCGATTTGCGCATGGTGAAGGTTATTAAGCGTGCGGTGGCGGATCGTCAGAAGGTGCCGGCTCAGGTTCAGCGTCTGAATGTTGAGGGTACTGATGTTGAGCTGGCTCCGGAGATGGTTCGTTCGGCTCGTTCTCGTGCTCGTTCGACGGGTAAGCCGCATAATGAGGCTCGCGAGACGTTCGTGAAGATTCTGTTGAAGGAGCTGACCGCGAAGCTGGATGATCAGCTGAACCGTGCGGCGGGTCGTGTGGTGGAGCGTCCGTATCTGCAGGATGATGTGCGTGCTTCGATGGATGTGCGCCGTGCCTTGAACTTGGCGTGGATGCCGCTGTCGCCGGAGACTCTGTTGCGCTCGCTGTTTTCGAAGCCGCACTATCTGGAGTCTGCGACTCGTGAGTTGTCGAAGGCTGAGCGTGAGCTGCTGGCTCGCCCGGCGGACGCCCCCTTCACGGAGGCTGATGTTCCTCTGCTGGATGAGGCTGCTGAGCTTTTGGGTGATTTTTCGAAGGTGACCGGTGCGGCTGCTGCGGCTCGTGCTGCGGCGGAGCATCGTGCGAACCTTGAGAATGCGGCGAAAGCTTTGGAGAATGTCCACCAGTCGCTGGAGGATATTGGCGCTGATGGCGTGATTACTCCTGAGCAGATTGCGATGATGAATGAGGTTCGTGGCGAGCGTATGACTGCTGCGACTGCGGCTTCTGCTGATCGTACGTGGGCGTATGGCCATATTGTGGTGGATGAGGCTCAGGAGCTTTCACCCATGCAGTGGCGTTTGCTGATGCGTCGTTGCCCGATGAAGTCGTTTACGATTGTGGGCGATATTGCTCAGGCTTCTTCTGCTGCGGCTGCTTCCTCGTGGTCGCAGGCGTTGGAGCCGTTTGTGGGTGAGCGTTTCACTCTGGAGGAGCTGACGATTAATTACCGTACTCCGGCTCAGATTGCTGAGGCGGCGGTGTCGGTTGCTCAGGCTGCTGGTTATGAGGTGTCTGCGCCTCGTGCGGTGCGTGAGGGCCAGTGGCCTCCGCTGGTTCATGAGGTTGCCGCCGAGTCTGTTGTGGAGCAGACCGTGGCCGTGGTCAGCGAGGAGGTCGCTCATTCGGGCGGCGCTCTGATTGGTGTGGTGTGCCCGCCGAGCCTGTATGTTCAGACGGCTCAGGCTGTGGCTCGTGCTCATGCTGATCGTACGGGTACCGCGCAGACTGCGTTGGAGAATCAGGTGCTGGTTCTGACTCCGTGGGAGGCGAAGGGCCTGGAATTTGATGTTGTGGTGATTGTTGAGCCGCAGCAGCTGATTGATGATGCTGATGGTGCTGTGGGTGATTTGTACGTGTCGATGACTCGTCCGACTCAGCGCTTGCACATGGTGGGTTCGCGGATGCCCGCGGGTCTGTAGCCTTGCGGCTCGTGTAGCCTCTATCCGTTATTTCTTTGAGCCGGTGCCGCACCGGTTTGGGCGCTCGCTTGGGTTTTTCTGAGCGTTTGGGCTGGTGCGGTGCTAGGCTTGTTACATATTTTGTTCGAGCGCCTTCGGGCGTTGTTACCTTGTGAATGGGAGAAGCATGTCTGCCGAGATCCTCAACGCGCAGCATAATGACGATACCTTCGAGAATATTTGGCAGGAGCTGAAGTGGCGCGGCCTGGTGCACGTGAGCACTGATGAGGCTGCTTTGGAGAAGGCGCTGAGCGAGGAGAGCCTGACTTTCTATACGGGTTATGATCCGACTGCGGCTTCTTTGCACCTGGGTCACTTGGTGCAGCTACTGGTGATGCGTCGTCTGCAGCTGGCTGGTCACAAGCCACTGGGTCTGGTGGGTGGTTTCACCGGTTTGATTGGTGATCCGCGTCAGACTTCTGAGCGTGTGCTGAACTCTCCTGAGGTTGTTGCTGAGTGGGTTAAGTCTCTGCGTGCTCAGATTGAGCGTTTCCTGTCTTTCGAGGGTGAGAATGCTGCTCGTATGGTGAATAACTTGGACTGGAGCGGTCAGATGTCTGCTCTGCAGCTGCTGCGCGATGTTGGTAAGCATTTCCGCGTGGGCACCATGGTGAAGAAGGAGATTGTTGCGAAGCGCCTGAACTCTGATGAGGGCATTTCGTACACCGAGTTCTCGTACCAGATTCTGCAGGGCCTGGATTTCTTGGAGCTGAACCGTCGTTTCGGTTGTACTCTGCAGACCGGTGGTTCTGATCAGTGGGGTAACCTGACGAGCGGTACCGAGCTGATTCGTAAGGTGGAGGGTAAGAGCGTTCACGCTATTGGTACTCCGCTGATTACTAACTCTGATGGCACTAAGTTCGGTAAGAGCGAGGGTAACGCTATTTGGCTGAACCCGCAGATGTGCTCGCCGTACGCTTTCTACCAGTTCTGGCTGAACACCGCGGATGCGGATGTTGTGGATCGTCTGAAGGTGTTCACCTTCCTGACTCGCGCTGAGATTGCCGAGTTCGCCGAGAAGGTTGAGAAGGAACCGTTTAAGCGTGAGTCTCAGAAGACTCTGGCGTACCTGGTGACTTCGCTGGTGCACGGCACCGAGGCTACCGATCAGGCCGTGGCTGCTTCGGAGGCTCTGTTCGGCAAGGGTGATTTCGCTGCTCTGGATGAGGCTACCTTGGAGTCTGTGGTTGCTGAGCTTCCTTCGGCTAAGCTGTCCGAGGACCGCCTGGACATGATTTCTGTTCTGACTGAGCTGGGCTTTGCGAAGTCTAACTCTGAGGCTCGTCGCATTCTGAAGGAGGGCGGCGCTTCGGTGAACGGCGTGAAGGTTCAGGGTGAGGACGCAGCTATTTCTAAGGATGATCTGCTACACGGTCGTTTTGCGATGGTTCGCCGTGGCAAGAAGAACCAGGGCGCTGTAGAGCTGATCTAGTACAGAGCTGATTTAGTCTTCTCGATACATATAGATGGGGAGGGGTTCTTCTCTGCTGAGTGTTTAGTGCTGAGTGTTTAGTACTGAATGTTCGGTGGGGGATGCCCCTCCTTTTCTGTTCCCTATATACACAGAGCCCCTCCGTCAGGAGGGGCTCTTCTTGTATCGTTCTGCTGCCCTCTGTCTTGTATCGTTCTGCTACCCTCTGGCTCTGGGGTTTCTTGGTTTGTCTTTGTTGGCGAGGGCTTTGGGCGCCTTTCGACCCTGTTTTGGGGCTCCAGCGAGGGGAATTCGCAGATTTTTGAGGTTTCTAGAAGTTTTTTGAAGATTTTTTAGCACCCATAAAATGCACTGACTAGGCACTTTGGTGTCTGGAGGGGTGTTTGAGACCCTTACAGGGCCCTATTTGTGTCCTAGTTCACTCTATTTCGGGTTGCAGGGGCGTTTGGGGGTCTGTATAGTTGTATGAGTCGCCGCGGCGAGG
>NZ_KV831922.1:0-1323 GCF_001837265.1 Rothia sp. HMSC064F07
AGAGGCTAGTCCTTCGCGGGAACCAGACCCTCAGCTGGTAGCAATAGTTCATGACGCTCAGGTAGTTCGGCTTGTCGTTCACGTCATCGGTGCCGCCGGGCAATAAAAACCTAGCACTTCATCATAACGCCGTCTTGAGCCCCGCACGAGAATTCTCATCATGCGGTGCTGTTTGAGCGCATCAGCACAGGGAATGCGGGTATCTGTCGTTCTCGGGAAGCATAAGAAAAACCATAGACGTTGCGGCACAGCAAGCCTATTCTGGATATACAAGTATTTTTCAACATACAGGAGGATACGATGGCTAACGTTACGATCATTGGCGGGCACGGCAAGGTTGCTCTTCTGGCCGAGCCGCTGCTGGTGGAGCGCGGGCATGCGGTCAATGCGCTTATTCGCAGGCCGGAGCAGTCAGAGGATATTGTCACGCGCGGGGCGAACCCTGTGGTCGCTGACATTACCGCGTTGAGCACCGAGGAGATGGCGAAGCTCTTCAAGGATTTACATACAGAAGTGCTGGTGTGGTCCGCGGGTGCGGGCGGTGTAGGTGGCCCCGAACGCACCTATGCGATTGACCGTGACGCTGCGATCCGGTCGATGGATGCGGCGCGGCTGGCCGGTATTAAACGGTACGTGATGGTATCGTACCTGGGCGCGGGTTCCGGGCACGGCATCGACCCTGATGACAGTTTTTACGCCTACGCCGAGTCGAAGACGATCGCCGATGAGCACCTGCGCGGCTCGGGGCTGGATTACACGATTCTGGGGCCGGGGACGCTCACCCTTGAGGAGGCAGGCGGCATTACTCTGGGGATTGAGCCCGCCCACACGCCCGGCGCCGAATCTAATACTCCGCGGGCCACCGTTGCCCAGGTGCTGGCGGCGGTTCTTGAGGACCCGTCCACGGTTGGGAAGGCGCTCCCGTTTATTGGCGGGCCCACCCCGATAGCTCAGGCTCTCGCATCGGCGCCTAACAGCAATAAGCTGCGCTAGGGTTTGCCGGATGCACCCGCCCCGGCTGAGTGCGGATGCGTCCCGAGCCTCTTCACGGGTTTGGGGCGTGTTTTTCTCTCACGCAAGGTTGGTGCCGCATCGCTCAGTATCCTAAAGTACCATGTATTTTTAGAGCAACTGCAAGAGGTTCCCGTGGGATTCTTCGATCTCTTCGCCGACAAAACCCCGGACGAGCCCGCCGAGGCGTAGCTTACCAGGACATTTCTGGTCTGACTGCTTCGGCGACCATTACCCGCTAAGGGGCATGAGCCGCTAAGACAGCGAATTTAAAACACCAGGGGCCCGGCATCCATAACGGATGCCGGGCCC
>NZ_KV831923.1:0-245 GCF_001837265.1 Rothia sp. HMSC064F07
CTTCCTTTTCGGAGGGACTTTCATTGAGGGTTAGGTAGACACCAATGACCTGGGCGAAATCAATCCCATTTCCCTTCCTTTTCGGAGGGACTTTCATTGAGGGCTGACGTTGACCGCGTAACCATCCTGCACACGAAATTTCCCTTCCTTTTCGGAGGGACTTTCATTGAGGGCTGCTGAACATTCCCAACAAATTTATTCGCGACGAGTTGAGATTTCCCTTCCTTTTCGGAGGGACTTTCATT
>NZ_KV831924.1:0-32720 GCF_001837265.1 Rothia sp. HMSC064F07
TTGTTTGCGTTCACTGTATGGTTTTTGGATAATAACCCTGGGCTTCCTTCGGGAGGTTGAGGCTTTTTATTCGGAAATTTTGAATAACGAAGTTATTCGCTAGATTTTCCGTGGTTATAGCAAGAGGGAAACGCCTGGTTCCATTCCGAACCCAGAAGCTAAGACTCTTCGCGCCGATGGTACTGCACTTTTGTGGGTGTGGGAGAGTAGGTCACCGCGGGTTTTTATTCAAGAGGGGAAGACCTTATAGGTCTTCCCCTCTTTTTGTGTACCCAAAAACTCCTAGAACGAAAACTCCTGGAACGAAAGACACCTAACTCAGCAAAGGTGCAGAGACTCATAGATCCAGAGACTCAGAGACGCAGCAGAGAGGCAGAGGAACAGGGGAAGCAGCCTCGCCAGACAGCGTGCCAGCCTTGAGGCGAAGGCAACGAGATGGGGAGTTCACAGATCCGCCTGAATGACGAAATAGAAGGCGAGGTAGAGAAACTCTTGATACCTTAACAACAAGAGCAGTCCACATCTCTACCTCAACGAGTAGAGAGCAAGCAAAGGAGCATCATCATGGCTGATGAGAAGAGCATCTACGAACGCTGGAGCGAAGAACGCCTCGACCCGCCTTTCCCCAAAGAATGGGGGCTGGACGAAGAAGACGAAGCCGAGCTGCTCTGGCCTATCTGGCCCCTGCTGTTCATGGGTGAATCTGATACCGAACAGTACGTAGAAACCATCACCGATTATGTGATGGACGTACTCGGTCTGGAATACGATGGGGAGAACGAAGACAGCAAGCTCTGGGAAAAGCGCGCAGAGGACTACGTGGAAGAGCTAATCAAGCGTCGTCGTGCCTTTGCTGCTGAGCTGGGCATTACCCCCGAAATGCAGAAGAACTCCAACCTCAACCGTGCCTTCGCAGCCCTGGAAGAAGAAGGAGTCATCGCACGACAGAACTTCACCTGCTGCGGTACCTGCGCATCCGCAGAGATCTGGGATGAGATCGACGATAGCCGTGAATGGAAGGGATACATCTACTTCCACCAGCAGGACGCTGAAAGCCTCGCTGAGAGCGGCGGAACCTACGTTGGCTTCGGTTCCTTCCTCGCCTACCCCAGGGACGAAAATGAATGGAACGCGCTGAGCGATGCGCAGAAGGAAGAGATCAGTGCCCTTCACAAGAAGCTCTCCGTACAGTTGCTGCGAGAGACGGTCATTCCCGTACTGGAGAAGCACGGTCTGAGCGTGAAGTGGAACGACAATTACAACACCCGCCCCTATATCGATGGGGTAGAGGTCTATAACATTCCCTAACCGCTGGTGAGCTGAACCGGGTGGGTGCCTCGGCGTAGTTTGTGGCAGGGGAGAGGCGCCTCCCAACGCTACGAAAGTTTACGAGGAAAATAAGCTGAGAGCGTGAGAACAGACATCACAATATCTCAGTCAGAGTATTAACTAGCCGATAAGGCACCCATTCGGTAGGCTAGACGGGTAGCGCGGTACGTCCACACTAGAGAAAAGACAGAACCTATCCACGTGATAGGAACTGATTGACATAGCTTTCAGCTGCTATATACGGCAGAAGCTGAGCTCTAGAACACCCTATAGGGGATAAGAACAACCCCGGGCCGGAAGAGCCTGGTCATCTGAAGCTTTGCTCGGATGGACGCTCACTCCAACCGGAGTAGGCTAGAAGAAGT
Source organism: Rothia sp. HMSC064F07 (assembly GCF_001837265.1). NCBI lineage: Bacteria > Bacillati > Actinomycetota > Actinomycetes > Micrococcales > Micrococcaceae > Rothia > Rothia sp. HMSC064F07. Next base: position 1,695 of record NZ_KV831924.1, read on the forward strand.
GGACGAACCGCCACCCATATTCCCAACCAAAGGAGCAGGCATGTCGACCGACGCTCGCGAAAAAGCCCGCCAGATTGCGGCCCAGCAGGCCAAGAAGAGCCCCAGCCAGGCAAGCCGCCGCTGGCTCCAGTTCGGCGTACTCGCCGTGGTCCTCATCATCGTAGGTATCATCGGCTTCGTCGTAGTCAACGGCAACAAGAACACCAAGGTAGCAGAAAGCGGCCCGGTGCCCTCCAGCGCCAACGAATACGGTGGCATTGTGCTGACCAAGGACGGCATCGTCCAGAACTCCTCCACCCAGGAGACCCGCGACTTCAAGCAACTCGCAACCTCGACCTCCTCCGTGACCCCCATGGTCAACGGAACCGCAGCAGCAGTCAACACCCTGCCCCCGGGCGTGCAGACCGCTGAAGAGGCATCTAAGAACGGCCAGCCCGTTCGCGTGACCATCTTCCAGGACTACAACTGCGTGCACTGTGCAGAGTTCGAGAAGAAGTACGGTGAAGAAATCCAGAAGCTCGTCGAGGACGGCACCATCACCCTGGAAATCCGCAACCTAACCTTCCTGGACCGCTCCTCGCCCACCGCTTACTCCGCACGTAACGCGGCAGCAGCATATTCCGTGGCCAACCAGGTCAGCACCAGCGAATTCCTGAACTACCAGCGTGAGATCTTTACTCACCAGGGCCGCGGCGACATGAACAACCAGCAGATCGCCGACATCGCTTCTAAGTACCACGCTTCCATCGGCTCCGATATGAACGATGGCAAGTGGCGCCCCTTCGTGGACGTGGTCAACGCTGAATCCGCAAAGAACGGTATTAAGGGTACCCCCACCGTCTTCGTTGATGGCGACCAGTACACCAGCAACGACTTCAGCACCTTCCTGAAGGAAAAGATCGAAGCTAAGAAGAAGTAACCTCTTCGATACGAAAACCCGGTAACCTCCGCGTGAGGCTACCGGGTTTTTCCATACACGGTGATGAGTACGAGGGATGGGTGAGCAGCATACAGAGGTGGTGCTCATAAGGGGTAAAACGAAGGAAACGAACATGCCATCACCCCATAATTTAGAAGTATTCTCAACCAAACCCTAAAAGAACAACTAAGCAGACTCAACCAAGAGAATAAGGTACACTGGACAGGTTGCCTCCTTAGCTCAGTTGGCCAGAGCATCTGTCTTGTAAACAGAGGGTCACCGGTTCGAATCCGGTAGGGGGCTCAGAAAAATCCTGGTTCGCACCAGCCTCATAGCAGAGGTGCGGATCAGGATTTTATTGTACGAGTGTCCTGTAGTGTCTAAGGGACTCGCACTAGCACATCGTCCACCCGCCCTGAGGAACCAAGTATGTCTGAAACCTCCGGAACCCCGCAGGCCCCCGCCTCGCAGGGCACCCGTACCGCGGCGCTGCGCACCGTCAAAGCACGCAAAACCAACGACTACCCCCTCGAAGAATTCATCGAATCGCGAGGATTCCGCCCTGAAATTCAGGGCCTGCGAGCCTTCGCCGTGCTCCTCGTGGTGCTCTACCATGTCTGGGTCGGCAAAGTCTCCGGCGGCGTGGACGTCTTCCTCTTCATCTCTGCCTTCCTGCTCTCGCTCTCCTTCATGCGCAAGATCAACGAAGGCAAACCCCTCAATCTCTTCAGCTACTGGATGCACGTCTTCCAGCGACTGCTACCCGTAGCCACCGTGGTTATCGCGGGTACCACCATTGCGTCCTTCTTCGTGCTCGCGCCCAGCCGCTGGTCGCAAACCGTAACTGACGCAAGGAGCTCCCTGTTCTACTTCCAGAACTGGAACCTCGCGTTCAGCTCCGTAGACTACTACGCCCAAAACGCCTCCGTGAAGTCACCCTTCCAGCACTTCTGGTCGCTCTCCATCCAGGGACAGATCTTCATCATCTGGCCCCTGCTCTTCGCCGCAGTAGCCTACGTCGTGCACCGATTCCGCGGGAACCTCTTCACCACCGCGGTATTCATCTTCAACACGGTGTTCGTCGCATCCCTGACCTTCTCCATCGTCGAAACCGACACCAACCAGGGATTCGCCTACTTCGACACCCGCACCCGCCTGTGGGAATTTGCCATCGGCACCCTGCTGGCAATGCTCACCCTCAAGTGGAAAGCACCCGAGAAGGCTCGAGTAATTATGGGCTGGGTCGGCATTATCGGTCTGGTCACCTGCGGTGCAATCCTGCCCGTTGAACGAGCGTTCCCCGGCTACCTGGCGCTCTGGCCCGTGATCTCCGGTGCGCTCGTCATCATGGCAGGCCGCACCAACAGCCGCTGGGGCATCGATCGACTGCTGGTCTCCGCACCCCTGCAGAACCTCGGCAACATCTCCTACGCCCTGTACCTGGTGCACTGGCCCATCCTCATTCTCTACAGCAGCGCCGTTGGTACCTCCCGCGTGAACTTCATCGAAGGCGCTGTCATCATCCTTGCCTCCATCGGCTTGGCATGGCTGCTCATCCGCTTCGTCGAAAAGCCGCTGCGCTACCGCAAGGACCCCTTCGTACCCTGGCTCATGATGAAGATGCGCTTCAAGACCGTCTTCTCGGTCAAGACCTGGGCAGACCAGCTCGCCTTCATCCTCGCGATCTTCCTGGTCGCAGGCGTACCCCTGGTAGCCGCACAGACCTGGATTGGCTACCGCAACACCCAGTCCGAGCACAACGCCGAACTGCAGGTACAGACCGCCAGCGAAAACTACCCCGGCGCCCGCGCTATCGGCGGCGCCCAGCAGGGACTCATTGACAACCCCATCCCCTCCGGCGGCGACGTCAAAACCCAGTTCGACGGACTGAGCGACCCCTGCGTTGGCGGCTTCGCGCCCTCCGACCCGGCACTCGCCAAGTACTGCAGCCTGCAGAAGTACGGCCCCGAGGACGCACCGCTGACCATGGTCATCGGTAACTCCCACGCCGAACAGGCGCTGAGCATCTTCAAGCCCATCGCAGAACAGACCAAAACCAACCTGCAAACCTACCTGCTCGGCGGCTGCCAGTACCCGGTCCGCGCCGTCAACGCCAGCAACGAATGCTCGGAATTCAACACCAAGATGACCGAGGAAATTCTCAAGCGTAAGCCGCAGACCGTGGTGCTCATCGCCACCGTTGCCCAGGCACGATCGAACGACGAACGAGTCGACCCGAGTCTCGACGAGACGGTCCGCCGCCTCACCGAGGCAGGAATTCAGGTCATCGGCCTGCGCGATAACCCGCGCTTCGAGTACAACATCTACGAATGCGCTCAGAAGGCCGGCGACGACAAGAGCTCCTGCGCACGACCCGCAAGCGACAAGTACGCCGCCGAGAACCCCGCAAAGGAAGTCTTCGACAAGTACCGCAACCAGGGCGCCGTCATGGTGGACCTGAAGGACGTGTACTGCCCGGACGGCATGTGCAGCCCCGTGGTTGGAAACATCTACGTCTACCTCGACGATAACCATGTCTCCAAGACCTACGGCCGCACCATGGCTCAGGAAGTCTTCCAGCGTGCAGCGGAAGGCGGCTGGCTCGTGAGCGGAAAAGTGAACCTTTAAAGGTCGCCAATACAGCGGGTCCCCCGCACTGTTCGACAGAAGTATGAACAGCGCGGGGGATCCGCTATTTTCTGACCCAAAATTAGGATAGGCTAAGTTAGGAGACTCCCGGGAGAAGTCAGAGGAGAAGAAAGGACGCCATGAAAGAAATCACCGAACGCACCCTCAAAGTAGAGAACGTCAGCCTCGGCTACGGCGAAACCACCATCGTCAAAGACCTCTCCCTTGAATTCCCCAAGGGCAAAATCACCGCCATTATCGGTCCCAACGGTTGCGGCAAGTCCACCCTTCTGCGGGGTGTCTCCCGACTGCTTAAGCCGCTTAACGGCGACTTCACCCTTGACGGTAAATCCACCCACGAATACTCCATGAAGGGCTTCGCCCGCATGGTCGGGCTCATGCCCCAGCACCCCATCGCCCCCGAAGGAATTACCGTAGCCGACCTCGTCTCCCGAGGACGCTACCCCTACCAGGGCCTCTTCAAACGCAATAGCGCCGAAGACGACGAGGCGGTCGCCTGGGCGCTAGAAGCCACCGATACTATGTCCCTCGCCGAACGACAGGTCACCGAACTCTCCGGCGGCCAACGTCAGCGTGTCTGGATTGCCATGGCGCTCGCCCAGGAAACCGACATCCTACTGCTGGACGAGCCGACCACCTACCTCGACCTGGCACACCAGGTGGAGCTACTCGACCTGCTCTCGGAACTCAACGAACAGCGCGGCACCACCATGATCATGGTGCTGCACGAACTGAACCTCGCCGCCCGAGTCGCCGACTACCTCGTCGCAATGAAGGACGGCTCCATCGTCGCCCAAGGCGAAGCACACGACGTGCTCACCCGCGAGAACCTGCACACCATCTTTAGCCTGAAGGCCGAGGTTGCGGACCCGTTCAACGACGGTAGCGTGGTGGTTGTTCCCCATCCGCGGAGGGCATCCGCAGCTACCGGGTCAGCTGTCGCATCCTAAGAAACCCCCGCTCATATCTGAAGAAGAACCCTCAACAGTGGGATACTGGAAAACAGGACGCACCGAAAGCTAAGCGAAGAAGCCGGTACACCGCGTGGGTGTGCCGGCTTCTTCCATAGAAGGGTCATTCTCTACAGAGGCCCGGAAAGAAGAACACAATGACGACCCCGCTCCTAGACTCCAACGGCAAGCTCAACGGCGAATCAGTACGCTATGTAGCAATCGGCGACTCCTTCACCGAAGGCGTGGGCGACGTTGACCGCCGCCGCCCCAACAACCTGCGCGGCTGGGCAGACCGCGTTGCCGAAGGCCTCGGTGCAGTAGACCCGCAGGCGCAGTACGCAAACCTCGCTATCCGCGGCCGCCTGCTCATTCCCATCCTCGAAGAGCAGCTGCCGGCAGCCCTGGCGCTGAAGCCCAACCTGGTCACCTTCTACGGCGGCGGCAACGACATCATGCGACCCAACGTGGATATTGACCAGCTCATGACCCACGTAGACGAAGCCTTCGCCACCCTGCGCGGCGAAGGAATCGAGGTGCTTACCGTAACCGGCCTGGATGTACAGGGCCAGGGCCCCTTCGCCCGTACCCGCGGCCGTACCGCCACCTACAACGAGCTACTGCGTGGTATCGCTGAGGACCACGGCGTGCACATTATCGACTACTGGCGCTGGAATGACTTCCTCGACTGGCGTCTGTGGGCTGACGATCGCCTGCACATGAACGACCTCGGCCACGAACGCTTCGCATCCCGCGTGCTGGCGCAGCTCGGCCTGCCCGGTGTGGTCACTGAATCGGTACTGCCCCCGGAGGTGCAGCTAACCGCTCGCGAGAAGGTTGAGCAGGAGGCACGCTGGGTCCGCGAGTTTGCCCTGCCGTGGATCGGCCGCCGTCTGAAGGGTACGAGCTCCGGGGACGGTGTGAGCCCCAAGTACCCGGAGTGGGTCCCCGCGGCAAGCCTTAAAAACTAACGCCCTTAAGAACTAATGCTGAGGGGCGCACGTTACGGCGTAAAACTGTATGCCGGGGGAGCGCCCTGTGCTGTATCTGTACCGTATTTGTTCCCGCATTTACGCCGTAACGGGAACGGTAAATCCGCCGTTACCCGTACCGTTGCAAACCCTTAAACCGCCCTTTAAAACCTGGGCGGAAGCGTTAAAACGAGAGTTAAAAGCTCTTTAAACGCGTGTTTAAGCCTGTTTAACAGCCCTGCGCACACCGCAAGAATCGGTGGCGCGGGGCTGTTTAAGGCTTAAAATCCGGCTTAAGCTGTTAATCTCACAACATGAATTTCACCGGTGTAATTTATCCCCGGTCACATAAAGAACGCCCGTTCTTAAAACCGCGAATTAATGCCTGACTAGGGGCGTTAAAGAATCCCTTAAAAACATCTGGACTTGCAAAAATACCCATTTTTGGTAGAATGGATAGGTATGTTTGCCGCTCGAGGGTAGGCGTGCATCCGTGAATCGAGCTCTTCGCTTAAACGAGGTGCAATCGGCTCAGAACACCGAGATTCCGCGGATTTTTAAGGCAAAATCCGGCGTGCAGGCTTGCACGAACCCCCGTATTTACCTAGAATTTAACGCTGTTCGTAGTGGTGGAAACGCCTCTCGACACTAATAAGCTTCACCGTTTTTCCCGCGGCGGGGATCGATGCGTGGCCTCTCACCCACGTGACGATCTCAAACACTCTAGCCCGGCGAATAACCCGGTGCTTCTACATTGGTGGCGGGACGCTTACGAGTAACATCGACTGCGTACCGTCATAAAAGTCAATCAATAAAGGAGTGAAACATGGCAGCAGTCTGCCAGGTGACCGGAGCTGTTCCCGGCTTTGGACACAGCATTTCGCACTCGCATCGCCGCAACAAGCGTCGATTCGACCCGAACGTTCAGAAGAAGACCTACTGGGTTCCTTCGCTGCGTCGTAAGGTAACCCTGAACGTGTCCGCTAAGGGCATCAAGGTTATCGATGCTCGTGGCATCGATGCCGTTGTTGCAGAAATCATCGCACGCGGGGAGAAGATCTAGTAAATGGCATCCAAGGCTAAGGACCTCCGTCCTATCATCAAGCTCAAGTCCACTGCTGGCACCGGTTACACCTACGTGACCCGTAAGAACCGCCGCAACAACCCCGACCGCATGGTGCTGAAGAAGTACGACCCCGTCGTCCGCAAGCACGTTGACTTCCGAGAGGAGCGCTAAGAATGGCTAAGAAGTCCAAGATCGCTCGCAACGAGCAGCGCAAGGTCATCGTCGCTCGCTACAACGAGAAGCGTATCGCGCTGAAGAAGACCCTGATCGACGAGAACGCTACCCCCGAGGAGCGCGAAGCAGCACGCGTGGCACTGCAGAAGCTGCCCCGCAACGCTTCCCCCGTTCGCGTGCGTAACCGCGACCAGATCGACGGCCGCCCCCGCGGTACCTTCCAGAAGTTCGGTATCTCCCGCGTGCGCTTCCGCGAGATGGCACACCGCGGCGAGCTGCCCGGTATCACCAAGTCCAGCTGGTAAATCTGGTATTTTAGTTCCTAAACGGTTTTCCGTCGTCACCGACGGTCACTCGCTTTAGACTCAAACCTTAAGTCTCTGGAAGGGGCACCCTAATGGCTAAGAACCGTACCGAACTCGTTGCAGAGGTTGCAGAGAAGTCTGGCAAGAGCCAGGCAACCGTAAACGCAGTCCTCGACGCAGTGTTCCAGGTTTTCGAGTCTTCCGTCTCCAAGGGCGAGAAGATCACCATCCCCGGTTGGATGGCAATCGAGCGCACCGACCGTGCAGCTCGTACCGGCCGTAACCCGCAGACCGGCGAAACCATTCAGATTCCCGCCGGTCACGGCGTGAAGCTGACCGCAGGCTCCAAGCTGAAGGCAGCAGTCGCTAAGAAGAAGTAATTCTTGAGACTTTGAATCTGATAAAAGACCCCCACCCTCACGGTGGGGGTCTTTTATTATGCCTGCCCAGGGGAAAACAGTGGAGGAACCCCGGCTGAAGAAGACCCAAGTAGCGGAAGCGCCCCGAGATAGGCGGGGTGGAGCCCTAGAATCGCTGATCAGTTGTGTCTCTACGACCTTAATGTTGTGGTTGAGCTAAAAACACAGAAACTATCCCTACTTCATAGAAGAAGCTAGGGTGGACTACAGAAAAAATAAAGAAAATTTATTCATTTGAGCATAAAGCTATGCATGAGCTGAGTGAAAAATCGGGATTATCAAACCCCGCTGGGAAAAATACTTATACATTGCCGTCTGGACACAGCTTAAACACAGCAAACTAAAGCTCAATCTTAGACTCACACCCTAAGCTGGAATCACCGGCGAAGGAAAAGCCACACACCATACACAACGGCCCCATCCAACCGGAAAATCAACCATACAAACCCCGGACGATTGACCCTCCGGGACGCACAAGGAGAACCACCTCATGGCACGCCCCGCCCAGAACACTTCCGCACAGACCACCAACCGTCGCTTTCGCACTGGCGCGGCAGCACTGTCACTGGCAGCAATCGCAGCACTCGGCCTGAGCGCCTGCGGTGCGCAGAACACCTCCGCTTCCGCCCCGGCACCCACCGCAACCGCAACCGCAACCGCCAAGGCATCCTCCACCGCCGACGCGGCAGTCAACGCGGGCAACGGCAAGGTCACCGTCAAGGCAAGCGACGCAGCTTCCCCGAGCCCCACCGCAAGCAGCTCCCATGGCACCGGCACCGTCGCCGACGGAACCGGTGTCACCACCGGCGCTGGCGGCAACGTCACCGTGAACGGCGCAAACGGTACCGGCGTAACCGCAGACGCAAGCGGCAACGCAACCGTCAACGGAGGCTCGGCTTCCAGCAACTCCGGCTCCTCTGCAAAGGTCGACGAGAAGGCAGGCGAGACCTCCGCCAAGAGCGGCTCTAACGGTGCCGGTAACGGTTCTGTGACCGTCGACGGCGGAACCGTCAGCGCATCCAACGGCTACACCATGATCCAGATCGACGCTGACGGCGGCTGGTCCTACCACGCCCCCAACGGCGACATTGTAGAAGTTGATGCTGACGGCTCCTGGGAACGCGTCAGCCCGAGCGGCAACGTAGAGGTGAAAGCAGACGGATCCTGGGAGCTCGTTGGAACCCCCGGCGTTGTCGAAGTGAAGGCTGACGGCTCCTGGGAACAGACCGGACAGGGAACCTTCCAGGTACCTGCCGTACCCGTCAAGCCTGCCGGTGCTGGTGCTGACCCCGTCAAGCCCGTCACCCCCCGCCGCTAAACAACAGGCTGATACTCCCGGCGAAAACATGGGCTATCCCACCCACTAGAACGCGGAAGAACGCCCCCACGTCCGGATAATCACATCCAAACTCGATAGAATTAACGCGGTTAGTTACACCGATAATCGTTATGGAATCCCACAAGGATCCTGCGCACGACGCGAATACGTCGCCAACTAGCCGCACCATACTAACAACCACAAGGAGAAACAATGGCTATCGCCCCCGCAATGAAGAAGACCACCGCGGTTCTGTCCATCGCTTTCGCAGGCGCACTGGGCCTGAGCGCATGCGGCTCCCAGTCCTCTTCCACCACCACCGCGACTGCATCCGCATCCGCTTCTGCAACTGCTTCCGCAAGTGCATCGGCTAAGGCATCCTCTGCAGCTGCAACCACTTCTGCTGCTTCTGCTTCCGCTACTGCAGACGTGAAGGTTGACAAGGACGGCAACGTCACCGTCAAGGCTAACGACGGCGAAGGCAACTCCGCAGACGTGAAGGTCGGCGCAGACGGCAAGGCATCCGTAGACGCTAAGGACTCCGAGGGCAACTCCTCCAAGGTAGAGTCCGACGAAAAGGGCAACACCAAGGTTGAGTCCAAGGACTCCGAGGGCAACACCACCTCCACCGTTGAGGGCGACGTTATCGTTTCCGAGGAGGGCGGCTGGACCATTCAGGGTGATGAAGGTCAGGTAGCTGTACAGGCTGACGGCTCCTGGAGCCGCCAGGACGCAAACGGCCAGGTCGCAGTCAAGGCTGACGGCTCCTGGAGCATCCAGGCTAACAGCGGCCTGCAGGCAACCGTGGACGCATCCGGTGAAGTAACCTCCATCGTTGGCGGCGAGAAGGCAGACCTGAAGGCTCCGAAGGTTCCCGCAAAGCCCGCACAGGGTAAGGCTACCCCCGTCAAGCCCGCACAGCCCAAGTAAGCTGTAAAGAGCTAACAGCGGCTTGTGACGCTACCAGAGCGTAACAGCCCCTGACCTAGAAGACGCCTCGTGCGTATCCGACCGTGATGCGTGCGGGGCGTCTTTGTGTTCTAGAGAGCTTGAACCACAAAGGGCTGTGAGAGTAGCGGGGGAGGGGTCCACCTGCGGCGCGGCAACCCAGGGAGTTTTCAGGTCGCGGTGCTAGCATGAGGGCGTACACCGGGGACATACCCGCCTGTACCCCAACCACACTACGCACTGCGCCGTTGCAGAGCGACGTATGACGGAAAGAGAAATCTGCCGTGAAGAAGTCTATTGCTGTTCTGTCCCTGAGCCTCGCCGCAACCTTCGGTCTTGCCGCCTGCAGCTCCAACGCCAAGGCACCCGCCGAAAGCCAGAGCAACTCTGCGAGCGCGTCTGCATCGGCTACCGCTTCCGCGAGCGCATCCTCCGAGTCCAAGGCGAGCGCATCGGCATCCGGCTCGGCGAGCGCGTCTGCATCGGCATCGGCAAGCGCAGGTAGCTCGAGCTCCTCCGCTAAGGAATCCGAAAGCCAGAAGAGCGGATTGTCGGGTGCTTCCGCCATGCCTACGGACCCCACCGATAGCAACTACGGTCCGCAGATTTACAAGCGTTATAAGGAAATCGTCGAAGAGGCTAAGAAAGATCACTCCACCAAGAGGACTACGAACACTGAAGGCAACGTGTACGCTGCCCCTGATGGAAGCATCGCTGTTGTCGAAGCTAAGAACGGTAACTACATCAGCATTGAGAATGACGGCAGCTGGGTACGTGTGACCCCTGAAGGCGAGGTTGTCGCCGTGGATGATAAGGGCGCCTGGATCGCTGTCAATCCTAATGGCGAAATAACTAGCGTTGATGAGAACGGTGCAACTTCCATGATTAACATTAAGACCTCGGAGGTCTCGGGCGACTACCAGTCCCTGGAGCTGCCCAAGATTCCGGCTCCCGTGGGAGACCTGCCCGCCCCGAAGAATCCCGTAAAGCCGACCAGCGTCAAGACCCACGAGTAGGCAGACTCGTACAGCGGTAGCCGCTCGTAGAGCCTTTCAACGCTTGAACGCCCCGTGCGCATCCGACCGTGATGCGTGCGGGGCGCTTTATATACCCACGAACCACCCGGAATATGACTTAATATGACAGGTCGTTAAGGCCCCAAGTCACAAAGCTCAACTCCCAGCGAACCACCCCCACCACGCTGGCATAATGGGGACAGCAAACCAACGCGACCACACACGGCGCACCCAACAGGAGAGAAAACCATGAGCGAGAACACCACCCGCAACGTACGCGTGCGCGCCAGCGAACTCGAAGGCCGAGCCTGGCTCAACACCGGCGACAAAAACCTCACCCTGCAGGACCTTCGCGGCAAAATCGTTATTCTCGACTTCTGGACCCTCTGCTGCATCAACTGCCTGCACGTCCTCGACGAACTACGCCCCCTCGAAGAAGAATTCTCCGACGTACTCGTCACCGTCGGCGTACACAGCCCCAAATTCGAACACGAAGCAGACCCCGTAGCGCTCGCCGCAGCCGTCGACCGCTACCACATCACCCACCCCGTACTCGACGACCCCGAACTGACCACCTGGCAGGCATACACCGCCCGCGCATGGCCCACCCTTGTCGTCGTCGACCCCGAAGGCTACATCGTCGCCCACCTCTCCGGCGAAGGCCACGTACAGGGCCTCACCTCCCTCGTACGCGAACTCGTCGCCGAGCACGAGGCGAAGGGCACCCTACACCGCGGCGACGGCCCCTACGTACCCCGCCCCAAAGCAGCCGGCACCTACGCCTTCCCCGGCAAAGCCATCGAACTGCCCGCCGAATTCGGCCCCGCAAACCTCTTCGGCAACCGCGAACGCACCTACCTCGTCGCAGACAGCGCACGCCACCGCATCCTGCAGGTAGCAGCCGACCTCAACACCGTCATCAACACCTACGGCGGCGGCAACGACCCCATCAACCACCCCGTCAAGGGCCACGTCGACGGCACCGGCACCGAAGCACGCTTCAACGAACCCGCCGGCCTCGCCCTCGTACCCGAAAACCTGCGCGAGAAGCTCGGCTACGACGTGCTCGTCGCCGACACCGTCAACCACCGCCTGCGCTCCCTCAACCTGCGCACCGGCGAAGTACGCACCCTCGCGGGCAACGGCGTGCAGCGCGTCATCGACGGCGACAACGCCATCACCGGCGACCCCAACCACATCCCCGCCGGCGTACCCGCCACCGAGATTGCGCTCTCCTCGCCCTGGGATGCGGTCTACTCCCGTGAAGCCGGTCAGTTCATCATCGCCATGGCAGGCACCCACCAGCTCTTCGGCTACGAACCCGTCACCGGCACCGTCAGCATCTTCGCAGGCTCCGGCGTCGAAGGCCTCGCCGACGGCCCCGCCGCCGACGCATGGTTCGCCCAGCCCTCCGGCATCATCGAAGCACGCGACGGCAGCCTCTGGGTCGCATGCTCCGAAACCAGCGGCCTGCGCCACATCACCTTCACCGAAGACGGCGTACAGGTCACCTCCGCCGTCGGCAAGGGCCTGTTCGACTTCGGCTTCGTCGACGGCGACTCCGACACCGCCCGCATGCAGCACCCCCTCGGCCTGACCGAACTGCCCGACGGATCCATCGCAGTCGCCGACACCTACAACGGCGCCATCCGCCGCTGGGACCCTGCAACCGGCACCCTCGGCACCCTCGAACGCGGCCTCGACGAACCCTCCGACCTGCTCGTCGAAGAAGTACCCGGCGAAGAACCGCGCCTCATCATTGTCGAAACCAACGCCCACCAGCTCGTCCGCGCCTCCATCCCAGCCAAGGCACAGCACGTCGACGAAGGCGCCATCACCACCGCACGCCCCTCTACCAAGCTCACCGGCGGCACCCTTGAATTCACCTCACGATTCACCGTGCCCACCGGCCAGAAGCTCGACACCCGCTGGGGCGACCCCACTCAGCTGAAGATCTCATCCACCCCCGAGAACTTCATCCTGGAAGGCGCCGGCACCTCCACCGGACTGACCCGCACCCTCGTACTCAACCCCGAAATCACCGAGGCAGTCCTGCACATCACCGCCCGCGCCGCCGCCTGCGACGGCACCCCCGGCGGTGACATCCCCGAGCACGCAGCGTGCCACCTCTACCAGCAGGACTGGGGTATTCCCGTCGTCGTGACCGGTGACGAGGCAGACGAAAGCGAACTCGTCCTGGACCTGCGCGGTATCAACTAGTCACCTAAATACATAAAACAGGAACCGGTACATATCCTTGCTCCTACAGGGGTACCCGTCCTCGCTTCGCTCGGGCACCCTGATGTCGCTACGGATAATACTGACCCTTTCTTTGCCCATATAAGCTACGAGCCAGTATGCTCTTCGCTCCTACAGGGAACCCGCCCTCGCTTCGCTCGGGCACCCTGATGTCGCGTTCAGAGCATACTGGCTCTCGCAACTCAGCGGCTTTAGAAGGAGACTCGGACCGCCTTCGCATCCGCCTCCACCGACGCCTTCAACGTAAACGGAATCTCCTTCTGCACCTGCGAACGCTCACCCGTATACAAATCCAACTGAGTAAACGACACCTTCGCCGTACCCGACATCGGCTTCAACGACCACACACCCGCCGAACTCACACTCACCTGCGGATCCGCAACCTTCACCACAGACCACTTCACCTCAGAATCCACACGACCCGTAAACGCATACTCAAAAGGGCACCCACCCGGATAAAGAGTGCTCTGCTGCGTACACTTCTTCAAATGATCCTGCACCTGCTCCTTCACCGATGACAACGCATTATCACTCGGCTTCAACTCCATACGCACCGCATGATTCGCATCCTGCGCAGTCACCACCTCATTCACCTTCTGCGCCGTATAAACCGTCGAATCATACGACACCGCATACACACCCGGATAAAACACCGGGAACGACGCCGCACCATCATCCACCGCAACCTTACGGTTATTAATCGTCGCAGCCTCCACACCCTGAATATTCACCTTCACCGACGGCAAAGACGCCTCATCAATAGCCCACTTATCAAAAAAGCCCCAATGCGTGCCCGAACGGTGCAAACGAAAATCCGTATGCTGCTGCGAACCCTCCAACGTATAGGACGCACGCACCGTCGCATGCTCCCCATCCTCGCTGGTCTCCACCACCTCATACGACACCTCACCCAACGAAGACACCGAACGCCTCAAAGCATCCCCATCCAGCAAAGAGGCGTCACCCTCAGGAATCTGCGCACCCAACAAACCACGCGCATACGAACCATTACCCGTACGCAACGCATGAAAATACTCCCGCACCTGACCCGTCGGACCATACACCAGCTTATTCGTCATAACCAGCGCCGCAGCAGCCACAGAAACCGCCACCACAACACCGACCATCCACATTGCCAGAACCCGCTCCACGGGAGAAAAATTACGCATAGAACCAGAGTAACGCAGGTAGTCCGCTAGGTTTCACGCACCGCACACACTAAAGTTGTGTATATGGCAGAACGCGCTCACGAAGTCCCCGCCAAATACGGCGAAGTCAACGAACTATTCCACCCCCGCATGCGCTCCTACGGCAGGCGCATCGAAGCGGCACTCCCCGGCACCATCGTGCTCCTCGCCGCGCTCGCCTTCATCCTCTACAAGCGACCCGCCCTGCCGTACACCCTCCTCGTACTGCTCATCGGCACCATCGCAGGCGTAAACCTCTACTCAGTCCTCAAACCCACCATCATCGTCATCACCAAAACCCACGTGCTCCGCGCACGCACCTTCGGCTGGTTCGCCGTACCCCTCGAAAACATCGACCACACCATCTACGTCGAAAAGCTCTACCCCAAAAAAGCCTACGGCCAGAAACTCAAAACCGTCGCCGGCCGCCTACGCTACCGCAGCTTCCCCGCCATGTGGGCCGTCGACAAAGATGGCAAACAGCTCATGCGTATCGACGGCCGCGTCTGGGATGGCAAAACCATGCGAGAAGTCTCCTCCAAACTCTCCGCCCAAACCACCATCTACAAACAGATCAACGTGGTCAACATGGACAAAGAACACAAGGGACTCATCACCTTCAACGAACTGCACCCCGGCTGGCGCTCCAGCCTCATGACCGCACTCGCCGTCATCATCGTGGCAATCCTCTTCGCCGCATCCTTCTTGCCCGAAGAACTCGCCCGCACCATCTACCTCATTCACTAGACCCGGTAGAAACGCAGCCACATAAGACGCAGCAAAGGCCCGGCACCCACCCCCCACGGGGCAGGCGCCGGGCCATTTGTATGCCTAACTCAAGACGCACTGCACGCCAGTTTTAGATGCGAGCCTAGTTCGCCGGGCGCGACAGCACCGCCACCAAAAACTCCGAAGAACCCTCCACAAACGGGTGCATCTGCCACGACGAATACGTGTTATCCACGTTCAGGCCAGCCTCGCGGGCATCCGCCAAAAACTGCTCAAACGCATAGTCGCGGCCCGGACCCGAACCATAACCCACGACAGCGCGGCCACCCGGCGCCAACACGCGACGGAAATTCTCAACCACCGGCTTACGAGTCGAACGAGCCAAGAAACCCATCACATTACCCGCACACACCAGCAACTCAAAACCATTCTCTGCCGTAGCCTCACCCTCAATGCCCAGCACCTCCGGCAAATCCACCAAATCGGCAGTAATCCACGTAGCATCCGGGCAGACGCGGCGCGCTTCCTCAATCAGCTCAGGATCAATATCCACACCCGTCACACGGTGACCCAACGCGTGCAACTGCTTACCCACACGACCAGGACCCGAACCCGCATCAAGAATCTTCGCGCCACGAGAAGCCAACGCATTCACCAGACGAGACTCACCCGCCATATCATTACCCTCAGCCTCCATCGCCTTAAAACGGTCAATGTACCACTGCGAATGATTCGGGTTGCTCTCCTTACGGACCAGCCACAAGGACTTCTCACGCTCGCCCGGAGCGTTGAAACTCATCATTGCCATAAAAACTCCTTAGACAGGGTTGAGGATGCGCCAACCGCCACCAGGCAAGGTGACCGCGGCATATAAGCGGTGTGTGCGCTACGTTCTAGCATAGCCCCACCCGGCACCTGCCGGTAAGGGCAGCAAGAGCCGGACGGGGCTATCGGAAGCGCTACAGAGGCGCTACAGGGGCTGGACGATAGGAGCGTGTTTAGAGGTGGTCGCCCTCAACATTCGACGGACCCGCTGCAAACGCCTTACGCATCTGCTCCTGACGCTCCTCCTCAGCCAGACGAGCAACCTCAGCGAACTGCTCCTCAATATCGGCAAGCAGTGCCTCAACCTGCTCCTTACCAGCCACCGGGCCGCCAGCAATCAGACCATCAGCACCCAAAACCACAGCCAACGGCACACCATTACCGAAATTCGCGCGCGCACCAGCCTCACGGTCAATCAACGGAGTCAAACCCTCCGGCAACGTACCCGCATTACGCGAGGTCTGCAACGACTCCAGGCTCGAATACACCGGATGCAACGCCACCTGCGGCAGACGCTCCTGCCACGAAGCCATCGTCTTCAAAAATTTCACACAACCAGCACAGGTCGCCGACACAAACACCAGCACACGCGCCTGATTCTTAGCCAACGCACGCAAATTCGTGTGGCGACCATTCTCCAGATACAGCGCCGCATGCGGAATCGGCATGCGAACATATTGCTCTTCACCGTTCTCGTCATACACCGGCTCCGGCAAAATCACCTCAGCCTGCGGCTCCGGTTGCGCAAGAGCATCACCGCGGCGAACAGCCTCCAACGTCACAGCAATCAGCACCGCACCAAAAACCCAAGTCCAGCCGCTATTACCCAGACCCAGCAGAGTCGACACAACACCCGTGCCGCCCCTCAACGCGCTCGCATGCGCACCAGCCGCCGCCAACAGCAGCGCAACATTACGGACCAGCGTGTAACGGCTCACCGGCGCATTCGACTCAGAACCAAAACAATTACAACCCGCAGTACGACCCGTCGCCAGAGCGCGCGCAATCACCACTGTATAGAACAGCATCAGAATCAACGCCAAACCCGAAGCAATCACCGCAGGCAAACGCACCGGCGACAGCAGCAGGACGGCGGCTAGTGCGATTTCGAACCACGGCAAAATCAGCGACACCGCACGGGTCGGCGCGATCTTCTCCAAACCAAGATTCTGAATACCGGTCACGGTACTCTGCGGGTCCTTCGCCTTAGCAATACCGCTAATCAACAAAGTCAACGCAACAAGTGCCGTACACAAAACAAGCGGCACAGTAGAGACGGTGAGCATAAAACTCCTAGAGTGAGTGTGCGAAAACAGGAGGCGGCAGCGGCAGTTTCTAGGCAGAACAAACCGCGCGCCGTGCCGCCGTGTTATACACGATTTTACGCCCTGCACATGGGGAATTGTCCCTACTTTAAGTGCCTACCAGAGTTAAGCGGAAAGCGGTATGCGCCCTCGTTCCTACAGGGGACCCGCCCTCGCTTCGCTCCGGGCACCCTGATGTCGCTTCCGGAAGGGATAGCTACGCCTTGCATGTGCTTAGATAGCCGTGAGACGCACCCCGTACTCGCCCGCCAGCTCCGCATACGCCTGCACAAAGCGCTGCGCTCGCGCACCCGAGGCACAGAAAACACCCACACGCTGATCACGCACCGACTCAAACAGGCTCAGCAGCTCCGCGGGCACGTCGGTTGCCGGCAACAATGACCCCTCAGCGTCGCTCAGCTGCGACAACGGCACATGTAGCGAACCCTCATGCTTCACCGACTCCTCACGCTCGGGCACCTCACGCACATCCAGCAGAACCTGCGGAACCTCATGAGCCGACAAATCCACCGGCACCACACGCGCCGGATCCGGCACCGCCCCAAACGACGTACACGTACCCGACAAGGCATCATACGTCAGCAGAGTACCCGCCGCCGTCGGCAAACCACTCACAAACTTGAGCACCTCCGTCGCCATCAGCGAACCAACCACAGCCGTCGTCGCACCCAACACCCCGGCAAGCGCACACGACTCCACCGTCTGCGGAATCGTCGGAAAAATATCACGCAAATGCGCGCCATCCGGCTCAAAAAGACTCACCGACCCGCCAAAACGCAAAACCGTGCCCCACACCAGCGGCAAACCCGCAACCTGCGCAGCATCCGCAATCAGATACTTCGACGCAAACGTATCCGTACAATCCACCACACAATCCGGTGCCGACGCGGCGAAAAGATCCAAAATCCAAGACGCATCCACATGCTGAATCGTTGTCTCAACCGTCAACGACGGGCACAGCTCCAAGGCACGGCGCGCTGCAACCTCCGCCTTCGGCTCACCCACATCAGGCACACCAAAAAGCGGCTGACGCTGAATATTCGACAGCTCCACCGAATCAGAATCCACAATATGCAGATACCCCACACCAGCCGCCGCCAACGCCTGCACCACCGGACAACCCAAACCACCAGCACCAATCACCAACACGCGTGCAGCCGCCACCGCATCCTGATCAAAGCCCGGCAGACGACGCTGACGGTCAGTGCGCTCGCGATCCAGACGCGCATGCTCCGGATTCACCGGGGTAGGGGCAAGGTTTACATCCATGAGACAAAACCCTCCGACGGCGACGACGCCTTCGCGTGCTCACGCACCGGAATACGGCCAGCCTCACGCGCCAACGCGCCCGCCTGCACCGCAAACTTCATCGCCTGAGCCATCGCAACCGGATCCTCAGCACGATTCACCGCCGACGCCAACAACACCGCATCACAACCGAGCTCCATCGCCAGGGCCGCGTCGGAGGCGGTACCCACGCCAGCATCCAGAACCACCGGAACCTGCGCGCGAGAAGCAATCAGCTCAATATTGTGCGGGTTCAAAATGCCCAGGCCGGTACCAATCGGCGCGCCCAACGGCATAACCGCCGCAACGCCCGCATCCTCCAGGCGAGCGGCAGCCACCGGGTCGTCAGAGGTGTACGCGAGCACCGTGAAATCCTCGGCGACCAGCTGCTCGCAAGCGTTCAACAGCTCTACGGTGTCCGGCAGCAGGGTGTCTTCGTCGTGGATGATCTCGACCTTCACCCAGGAAGTGCCCAGCGCCTCGCGGGCGAGCATTGCGGTCATCACCGCATCGGCTGCGGTGCGGCACCCTGCGGTATTGGGCAGCGGCGCAATATTGAGCTTCTGCAGAAGCGGAAAAATGGGGGTGCCTGCGGCGTGACGGCGCATGGCAACGGTCGTCATTTCGGTGCCGGAGGCGATGAGCGCCTGCTCGAGCAGGTCCATGCTGGTTGCGCCTCCGGAACCCATGATGAGGCGGGATGTGAAGGTGCGGTCGCCGATGGTGAGCGGTGTGAGGCTCATGGTGTTCTCCTCTGTGGGAACGTCTAGATAACGGGGTCTGCTGGTTGGTGCGGCTGGTTGGTGCGGGGCGCTACGGTGCGCCCGGTTCAGGGAACAAAAACCGAGAATATCTGTTCTTTTTTGCCGGTGGGTATCTCTCCGGTTCAGGCTGGAGAATTAGCCGCCCTGAACGGCGGTGAGGGCATCCACCCTATCGCCCTCGTTCAGCGGCACATCCAGCCACGTGGAACGCGGCACGATACTGCGGTTGAGCGCCACAGCCACGCCATTTTCGGTACCAAACTGGTCCATGACAAGGTCAAATACGGTGCGGGCGTTCGTGGTTAGCGGCTCGCCGTTGTAGGTGATGATCATGCGGATTCCTTTCGTGAGGGCGCCGGGTGCATCCGGCGGGGACTGTGTTTAGTGGGTGAATCGTGCTGGGTCGCATGCCTGCATGATGGGCGGAATCTCAGCCCCGCAGGCAACCTCCGCACCGACCTTGCCGGCGAGTGCGGCAAGCAGAATACCGTGGCGGAAATAGCCCGTGGACACGAGCTGGCGGGTGCCGTCGGCACGGGTGCGGTGCCCAAAGATGGGCAGGTCGTCCGGGGTGCCGGGGCGGGCGCCGACGTTCGCCTCCAGAAGCTCGCACTCTTCAACGGCGGGCACCAGGCGGATTGCGTCACGTAGCAACTGGTGTACGCCGTCAATGGCGGGTAGTGTGCGCTGGTCTTCACGGCTGGTAGCACCGATGCACAGCTCCCCGTCGGGGCGGGGGATGAGGTAGACGGGGCGGGAGTTCACGTAGCCGCGCACCACATGCTTGAGGATGGGTCGCGGGGCGCGCAGACGCAGAATGTCTCCGTAGACGGGGCGTAGCGGGTAGTTCCCGTGCAGCGTTGCCCCTAGTCCAGCGCAGATAATGTCGCCCGCGTCCGGGTCGGTGACCCGTTCGGTGCTGAAGGTGACGCCGCGGCGGGTGAGGGCGTCTTTGAGGGCGCGCCTCATGAGCCGCGGGTGTAGCTGATGGTCGCTGGGGATGCTCACGGCGCCGGCAATACGCGGCGCCAGGAGCGGTTCGAGGGTGCGTGCCTGCGTGGGGGTGACGGGGTCTGCGGGGCGGTTCATGTCCCGGTAGTAGGAGCGGGTGCGTTGCAGGTGCTCGGCGTCGGCACGGTCGGCGGCGACAATAAGCGTGCCGGTGGTGTCGTAGCCGGTGGGCAGGTCGGTGGCGCGGCTGAGCCTCTCCATGAGGGAGGAGTAGGCGTCGGCGCTGGCGGTCATGAGCGGGAAGAGCGCGTCCTGCTGGAATTGCACTTCTGCGATGGGCGCGAGCATGCCGCCGGCGTAGTGGCTGGCGGCGGGGTAGAGCGCCGTGCCGTCGTCGGCGGTGCCGTAGTCGCTGGTTTCGGCGTCGATGAGGTGCACGTTTTCGCCGCGTTCGGTGAGCTCAAACGCGGTGGTGAGGCCAATGATTCCGCCGCCAATGATGGTGATGGTCATGGCTATGCCTGCAGCGCGGGGTTGTCGACGAAGGCGCGGACCATGGCGATTCCGGCAACTCCGGTGGTGCGGATGGCGGGGCAGTCTTCGGGGGTGATGTCGCCGATAGCTACGGTGGGTACGGCGGACAGTTCGGCAAGTTCGCGGAGCCCATCAATGCCGAGGGGTGGGCGGTTGGACTGCTTGGTGGGGCTGGGGCGGAACGGCCCGGTGCCAATGTAGTCGATGAGGTGCGCGATTTTGTTGGATTCTTCGACGAGCTGCCGGGTGCCGGTGGTGAGCCCGATGATTGCGTCGGCGCCGAGGAGGGCGCGGGTGTCGGCTACGGGCAGGTCGTCTTGACCGATGTGCACGCCGTCAACGCGCACGCCGCGGGCACGCAACGCGAGGGCGACATCGACACGGTCGTCGATGAGGAGGGTCTGGTGCGGCTGGATGATGCCGGCGATAGCTTCGGTGAGCTGGTAGAGCTCGCGCGCGCTGATGGGTTTGGACCTGACTTGGATGCAGGTGGCGTGTTTGGCTGCCCGGACGGTTTCGAGGGGGTTGTCGCCTGTGACGAGGTAAAGGTTCAGGTCGAGGGGGCGTGCGGGGGTGGTGTAGGGGTGCGTTTCGCGGGTCATGCGGGTCTACGATTCGTCGTCGAGTAGCTGTTTTTGAGAAAATCTCTCATTGAATTTCTGTGGTTAGGTTAGCACAGCTGCGTGGGGAGTTGAACATTCTTCAAGTGTTTTGGGGTGGCTCGCGGGGTGTGTTCCTCGCTCGTGTAGGGGAGCCTGCCGGATGTGATGGGATGCTTTGAGGCGTACGCTATACACTTCCTTCGCTCCTGCAGGGGACCCGCCCTCGCAGAGCTCGGGCACCCTGATGTCGCTGCAGGAAGGTATAGCGGCACCGCGCTCGCATGCGCTACAAGGAATCCTTTCATCGCAAGCCCGCAGGTAGGTGCCCAGACACCCCTACGGAACCACCACCGCACCCAAATACCTATCTTGTTCCCCGGTGAGCTGTCTGCGGTACCTAACCCGAGTATTCTCCTTCCCGCCTCCGCGCACACTCTTCCCAAGCCGAGGGCCCGCGGTGTATTCCCCGACGCACCCCGCACCCACTACTCCACCTTCCCGGAGAGGGGAGGGGATAGGGGAGAGGCCGGTATGTTCCGTCGCGACATCAGGGTGTCCGAAGCGGAGCGAGGACGGGTTCCCTGCAGGAGCTAGGAACATGCCGCCTCGACCTGTCCAACCCAAGCCGCATCCTAAACCCTTAGCTCAGCCTCCACATCCCAACCCCAAAATAAAAAGCCCCGCGACGAAGTCCGGGGCTTTTGGAGCGGCTGACGGGAATCGAACCCGCGTATCAGGCTTGGGAAGCGTGCGCTCTACCATTGAGCTACAGCCGCATCTTTTTCAGTGTATCGCGCCTGCTTGCTGGGGGTGAAATATGTTGCGTCGCTTGTTGGTGGCGTGGCCGGGGTTGAAATGTGATGTAGGACTGTGTGCTGGGGCTGGTGGATGCCTGCACGTGGGTGGTGTTTGCCAGGTATCCTTTAAGCGTGCTTATTTCAGATCGCGATATTCGTCAAGAGATTGCTGATGGGCGCATCGTTCTTGAACCGTTCGATGAGTCGATGATTCAGCCTGCAAGTGTGGACGTGAGGATTGATCGTTTCTTCCGTCTGTTTGATAACCATAAGTACCCGCATATTGATCCTGCTCAGCCGCAGGAGGATTTGACGCGCCTGGTTGAGGTGGCTCCTGATGAGCCGTTTATTTTGCATCCGGGTGAGTTTGTGTTGGGTTCTACGTATGAGAAGGTGACGTTGCCTGATGATGTGGCTGCCCGTCTGGAGGGTAAGTCGTCGTTGGGTCGTTTGGGTCTTCTGACTCACTCTACGGCTGGTTTTATTGATCCTGGTTTTTCTGGGCATGTGACGCTTGAGTTGTCGAATATGGCGACTTTGCCGATTATGTTGTGGCCGGGTTCTAAGGTTGGTCAGTTGTGTTTCTTCCGTTTGAGTAGCCCGACTGAGCATCCGTATGGTTCTGGTGCGTATGGTAACCGTTACCAGGGTCAGCGTGGCCCGACTGCTTCGCGTAGTTATTTGAATTTTCATCAGACGATGATTCCTGCGGATGGTTCTGCGGAGTCTTAGTCTTTCCCGCTTTGGGGTGCGGGCGTGCAGGCTGTGTGTTTGTGCGCCCGCGTTGGGCGGTTTTTCGCCTGTTTGTGCTCGTGCGTTCACTCGCGTGCGGGTTTTTATCTCTCACTCTCTAAGGATTTTTTGATGAATCTGAAGCCTGTTGTTCTGCGTGTTGCTGGCGCGGAAGTTTCTGTGTATCTGATTGATATGTCGGACTCTTTTGTGGAGCGTTTTAAGAAGGCGTGGGAGCCTCTTGCTCCGGAGTTTTTTGATACTCCTGATGAGGCGTATGCTTCGTTGTCTCGTTTTGATCAGGTGATGCTGGTTCATGCGCCGACTGATGAGTCGGTGATGGATTTGGCGAATCCGTTGATGGGTTCGTTTGATAAGGTTTCGACGCTGCGTGTGGCTGATGATGATTCGGGTATGCAGGATCTGACGAGCCGTATTACGTTGGCGATGATTGAGCAGCTGGTTGGTCGCGGTGTGATGCTGCATGCGGCTGTTATTGGTGACCCTGAGTCGAAGCGCGCTGTGGCGCTGGTGGGTGTTTCTGGTAGCGGTAAGACGACTGCGTCGCGTTTCTTGGGTTCGAAGTTTGCGTACTTGACTGATGAGACTGCGATTATTTCGGATGAGGGTGTTGTGTCGCCGTATCCGAAGCCGCTGTCTGTGATTGTTGACCCGAATGCGCCGAAGGATCAGCAGAACCCGGTGGATCTGGGTCTGAATGTGGTTGATCGTGATGACCTCAGCTATGAGCTGTCGCGTATTGTGTTCATTTCTCGTGATGAGTCGGCTTCTGAGCCGTATTTTGAGCGTGTTCCGCTGCATGAGGCTCTGGTGTTCTTGAGTGAGCAGAGTTCGGGTCTGGCGCGTCACCCTGAGGGCGTTGTGTCGCTGGCTAAGCTGGTGGAGCGTTGCGGTGGCGTGTGGCGCCTGGTGTACTCGGAGATTGAGGACACTCTGCCGCTGGTTCAGGACCTGCTGAATGGTGGTGAGCTGCCGAATGCTGATGAGGTTGAGAGCCTGGAGAAGTACACGGTTGAGGATCACCTGCCGGGTGTGTTCTTGAACGGTACGATTGCGGTGTCTCGTATGCCGGGTACTTCGGGTGTGCGTGTGGGTGAGGACGGCCCGTTCTTGCTGCTGTGCGACACTGAGCTGAATGAGCTGTCTGATTTTGCGGCTGAGTGCTGGCTGCAGGCTGAGGGCGACATTTCGTATGATGACCTGTTTGCGCGTCTGGCTGAGATCTTTGAGGGTCTGCCTGCGGAGGCGTATGACGAGAACCTGAGCGCCCTGGCGGCTGGTTCGATGCTGTGGGTTCGTGTGATTGATGATCCGCTGATTGATGACGCAACCTGGGCACAGATGACCAGCGATGAGGTTCTGGATGAGGAGGAGCATCAGAATGCGCTGGATTCCTCTGAGGACGCTGTCTCTGATGATGAGGATGACGTGGTGGAGGACTAGCCACCGGGTCTCTCTGACGTGGCTTACTGACACGGCTCTCTGGCGCGGCTTACTGAGCTCCGCTTGATAGGCACTGCTCGATAGGCGCTGCTTAAGCACGAGGGAGGGGCGGGTAGAAGATCATTCTTCTACCCGCCCCTCCCTGTGTGCTTGCGAGGTTGTGTATGCGGGGTTTGCAGGATGCTTAGCCCCGCGACGCCTTACTGGGCAGCCTTACTGGGCGGCCTTGTCGCGGCGCTTCTGTTCACGCTTCTGCTCGCGGCGAGCCGCACGCATACGCAGCGGACCGGGCGCCTTCACCGGCAGCAGCAGGAGCAGACCCGCCACCACAACGATCAGAATACCGAGCACACCCCAAATCTGCGCGCCCATGATGCTCACGCACAGACCGAACAGCATCGGTGCCAGGAAGCTGGTGGCACGACCCGTGGTCGAGTACAGGCCGAACAGCTCACCCTCAGTACCGGGATCCGCCAGACGCGCCAGGAAGGTGCGGGACGCCGACTGTGCCGGGCCCACGAACAGGCACAACAGCAGGGCGCATACCCAGAACACGCCCGGTTCGGGGAAGAACATCAGCGGGGTAGCCGCCAAGATAATGCCGACCAGCGAGATAACAATAATCGCCTTCGGGCCCAGGTAGTCATCCAGGTAGCCGCCCAGGATCGCGCCAGCCGCCGCGACAGCGCTACCGGCAATACCGAACAGGATCACCTCGGAAGTGCTGAAACCGAACGTGCCCGCCGCAAGAATACCGCCGAACGTAAAAATACCGGACAGACCATCACGGAACACCGCCGAAGCAATCAGGAACCACAGGGTCTGCGGGGACGTCATCTTCAGCCGCTTAATGGTGCGCCACAGCGCCTTGTAGGAGGCGAGCAGACCGCCCTGACGAGCCGGGGAGAGACGCTCCATACCGAGCTCCAGGAAACGCAGTTCGCGGGTGGGCAGCACCTCCGGCAGGAAGCGCTCGCGGGTGCGCATACGCACCAGCAGCGGCAGGCAGAAGATCAAACACCAGGCGGCGGCAAACAGTGCGACCGCACGGATATTCAGGGCGTTATCGGTGGTCAGGCCGAGTACTTCGGGGGTAAGCACAAAACCCCACAGCACCACAGCCAGCGCCAGGATGCCGCCAATGTAGCCGGCGGCCCATCCTGCGCCCGAAATCTTACCGATATTCTCCGGGTGGGAGATGCGCGGCAGTACGGCGTTATAGTTCACGTACGCGAACTCGCTGAACACGCTTGCCGCAGAAATCAGGGTGACACCCAGCCACAGGTACTGCGGGGTGGGGCCCACGAAGAAGCACGCCGCCATCGAACCGACTAGTAGCATGGTGTTCACACCGAGCCAGAAGATACCCTTGCCGGACTTGTCGTTACGCTGGCCGGTCACCGGCGCTAGAATCGCAATGAGGAAACCGGCAACGGTCAGACCCAGTGATAGCGCTGAAGAGGTCTCTTCGGGCGTACCGAAATAGCTGCTGGTCAGATAGACGGTGAAGATGAAGGTCGTCATAATCGAGTCGAAGCTCGACGAGCCAACATCCCACATGACCCAGGACGCGACCGAACGGCGGCTGTTCGCGTGGTCAACGACCCTACGCTGAGCCTTCGTTTTACGGCGGGGAGAAGAAATAGTCATAGTTGTGCTTTCGGATGCCGAGGTGGCGCTTCAGCGTAGCGGCGGCATGAAACCGGCTGAAGTAGAGCGGGCGTGCTGAAGAAGGAACACCAGGCGGTACGTACCGAGTGGAGATACGTACCGCCTAGCTCATGAACATTCGCGCGGAAGGCGCAAAGTCTTAGTTGAAGAAACGACGCTGCAGGCGAGCAATACCGAAGCTCACCACAGCACCCACGACGGAGGTCAGAACGGTCCAGAGGATGACCTGACGCAGGGTGTCTTCAGACTCGTGGGAAATGGCGGGAGGCTGGTTACCGGTAGCCTTGGTCCAGGCTGCGCCCAGGCCCTTACCAACCAGGGCAGCAGCGCCCATGTTGATACCCGCAATAGCAAGCTTAGCGACGGGGTTCATGTGTATCTCCTTAGCTGTATACGATGCGGCGTCCTGCCCGTGAACCCCTTCGGGGTTGGGTAAGAAAAGAGCGCCACTCCCTAGCGTATAGGGTTTAAGGCGTTCGTGCCGCCTTGGAGCCTCTCCGTCCCAAAATTGTACACCGTGCAATTCTGTAATGTGGGCAGAAGAACGAAACAAAAAGCGGCAAATTGGCACGAACAGCCAGACAAGCCTACAATCGAACCTGGGTTCCCACCCGCACCACAACGGTACGGACAAGGAACCCCAAACGACAGGGGAGCGCCACCGAGGCGCTGAGAGTGCTAAGCAGACCCTCGAACCTGATCCGGTTAGTACCGGCGTAGGGAGTCGAATTTCTTCTCAATGCCCTCGTCCAATCAGAGGGCGAGGACATTCCCCTTCCAACGACGGAAGGACCACCAATGTCACAGAACGCAACCCCCGCCTCCCAGGCATCTACCCAGGCAGAAGCGAAGAAGCCGAACCTGCGCTGGCGAGTCAACGAAATCGTCATCGCTGCAGTTATCGCAGTAGCCTGCGCCGTCATCTTCTGGATCTGGGACATCGCAGTCGGCCCCGCCGCCAAAACCGCACTCGTAGCAGCACCCGAATTCCGCCCCATCGTCGCCGGCGCGTGGCTACTCGGCGGCACCCTCGGCGGCCTGCTCATCCGCAAGCCCGGTGCGGCACTCTTCGGCGAAATCGTCGCAGCATTCATTTCCGTACTCTTCACCGGCGGCGCATGGAGCGGCGAAATCCTGATTGCAGGCTTCTTCCAGGGCGTCGGCGCTGAAATCGCCTTCGCAATCTTCCGCTACCGCCGCTGGAACGCAACTATCGCCATCTTCGCCGGTGCGCTCAGCGGCCTGTTCATGGGCGTTAACGAAATCTTCATCTACTACCCCGACATGGAACCGCTCAAGGCAATCATCTACGTAGCGTGCGCCGTCATCTCCGGCGCCGTCATCGCAGGCTTCCTCGCATGGATTCTCGTGCAGAACCTCGCCAAGACCGGTGTGCTCTCCTCGCTGGCATCCGGCAAGACCCGCCGCTAACCACCAGCAACTAGCCACCAACTAGTCACTCACAACGAGTCACCACTCGGCACACAACAGCAGCCACACAAAAGGCTAAGGAACCATCATGGAAGCAACACCGCGCGGGGCGCGCATCGAGCTCAACAACTTCAGCTGGCACCACCCCGGACGCCCAGAACCCGTCATCAGCGGACTCAACCTCACCATCAACCCCGGTGAAAAAGTCCTGCTGTTGGGCACCTCCGGCGCCGGCAAATCGACGCTCCTGCACGCCATCGCCGGTGTGCTCCACGATGACGACGGCGAATCCGCCGGCGGCACCATCACCATCAACGGGCAAGCACCCGCCGAAGCACGCGGCACCGCAGGCATGATGCAGCAGGACCCCGAATCCTCCATCGTCATGGCAACCGTCGGCAACGACGTAGCGTTCGGCCCCGAAAACCTGCGCGTACCCCGCGAAGAAATTTGGGACCGCGTCACCGAAGCCCTCACCGCCGTAGGACTCAACCACCTTGCCCTCGATCACCCCAGTAGCGCACTATCCGGCGGTCAGAAGCAGCGCCTCGGCCTGGCGGGCATCCTCTCGATGCACCCCGGCGCCATGATCCTCGACGAACCCACCGCCAACCTCGATCCCTCAGGCGTGCAGGAAGTACGCGACAGCATCCTCACCGCCGCGGAAGCGACCGGCGCGACCCTGCTCGTCGTGGAGCACCGCGTGAGCATCTGGGCGCCGCACATGGACCGCATTATCGTGCTCGGCGAAGGCGGCACCATCACCCACGACGGCGCACCCGACACCGTACTCACCGAAGCCCGCCAAGAACTCATCGACGCGGGCGTATGGGTACCCAACTACGTGCCGCGTGCACCGCAGAGTGACAGCGATAGCGAACACGGCGAAGCGCTACTGCGCGCCGAAAACCTCAGCATCACCCGCGCACAACCCACCCCCAAACAACGACGTGCACGCCGACGCACCATCAAACGCCTCGGCGACACCCCCGCACCCGCACCCACCGACCTGCCCGTACTGCGCAGCGGCATCAACCTCACCCTGCACGCCGGCGAACACCTCAGCGTGCTCGGGCCCAACGGCGCCGGCAAATCAACCCTAGCCCTCAGCCTCGCAGGGCTCCTCACCGCACCCGACGGCACCCTCACCGCCACCGACGCGCTGCGTAATTACGACGGCAACCACGGCGGCAACCACGGCGGCGAGCGCGCCCACTGGGACGTGCCCACCTGGACCCCCGCCCAAATGCTCAGCCGTATCGGCTACGTCTTCCAAGAACCCGAATACCAATTCATCCGCGGAACCGTACGCGAAGAACTCGAACTCGGCCCCCGCCGACTCGCCGCACTCACCCGCAGCCCCCTCAACGAAGACGACCTCACCGCCCGCACCAACGAACTCGCAACCCGCCTACGCCTCACCCACCTACTCGACGCCAACCCCTTCACCCTCTCCGGCGGCGAAAAACGCAGGCTCTCCGTAGCCTCCGCACTCGCCACCGCACCCAAAATCCTCATCCTCGACGAACCCACCTTCGGCCAAGACGCACGAACCTGGGCAGAACTCGTCGACCTCATCCGCGAACTCCTCGCAGACGGCACCGCCGTCATCTCCATCACCCACGACGAAGACTACACCGCCGCACTCGGCGGCAACCACATCACCCTCGAAGCCCTAGACACCTCCGAAGCCCTCGCAACCCCCGGAAAGGAGAACGCATGAACACCGACTTCTTCGGCACCATCGACCGAACCAGCTACTTCAGCAACCTCAACGCCGGCGTAAAACTCATCGTCTCCTTCACCCTCATCATCGCCGCACTCATCGTGCGCGACCCCCTCACCTCCGGAATCCTCTTCGCCCTCGAACTGCTCGGATTCATCCTCGTCGGATTCCGACCCGTCAACGTCCTCGCCCGCTTTTGGCCCATCCTCATCGCCGTCATCACCACCGGCTGGTCCGTCGCCATGCTCAGCGCCAAAACCGGCACCACCATCCTCGACCTCGGCTTCAACACCATCACCACCGACTCCGCCGCCGTCGGCGCAGCCATGATGATCCGCTCCCTCGCCATGGTCCTACCCACCCTCGCATTCGTACTCACCACCGACCCGACCGACCTCGGCGACTCCCTCGCGCAGACCTTCAAACTGCCCTCCCGGTTCGTGCTCGCCACCGTCGCCGCCCTGCGCCTCGTCGGCATTCTCTTCGCCGAATGGAACGCCCTCGGCCAGGCACGACGCGCCCGCGGACTCGGTGCAGGACAGTCACTCATTGGGCGTGCGCAAACCTTTGGCGGTCAGAGCTTCGCCCTGCTCGTGCAGGCTATCCGCCGCGGCTCCCGCCTCGCCATCACCATGGAGGCGCGCGGCTTCGGCGCAGGCGAACGCACCTGGGCTCGCGTACCCTCCTATTCGCCCCGTGACGTGCACGTGAGCATTGCTGCCGCCGTCATTATCGCTGTTGCGTACGGTGCGTCTATTGCGGCGGGTACGATTCAGTTCCTCTGGGCCTAGTTCTTTCCGGCAGTAGCTTGCGGTTCCGCTTTCGTGGCTCCGCTTGGGAGACGGTATTCGCCCTCGTTCCTACAGGGAGGCGGGGT
Organism: Rothia sp. HMSC064F07; assembly: GCF_001837265.1. Lineage (NCBI taxonomy): Bacteria > Bacillati > Actinomycetota > Actinomycetes > Micrococcales > Micrococcaceae > Rothia > Rothia sp. HMSC064F07. The sequence continues at coordinate 31,591 of NZ_KV831924.1, forward strand.
GCCGCATATTTCCTCCGCGCCTAGCTCCACTTGGGACATGAGTAGGGAGGCGCTTGTACTCTTCCTTCGCTCCTACAGGGGCACCCGCCCTCGCTTCGCTTCGGGCACCCTGATGTCGCTTCAGGAAGGTACGGCGCCTCCTGCCTACGGTTCTGCTGCGAACGTACAATAAAACTATGTCTAGTACCGTAATTCTTCTGAACGAGCAGAACCCGCAGGGCATCTTCGTTGACCCGTCCGTACCCCTCATCAGCGTTGATGATCAGGGCTTCACCCGCGGCGACGGCGTCTTCGAGACTATGCTGTCCGTCAACCGTCGCGTGCGTAAGCTCGGCATGCACCTGTCCCGCCTCGAGTCGTCGGCGCGCATGCTGGATTTGCCCGACCCGGAACCCGAGATTCTGCGTTCGGCGGTGGAGCGCCTCATGCGTGAGGCGACCGCCGGTGCCGAGACTGCGCTGGGTGAAGAGCACATCGTGAAGATCATTATTTCGCGCGGCCCCACCCAGGCGGTGACTTCTATGCAGCCGGGCCCGTACACGCTGATTATGGCGTCGCCGGTGCCCGCCTCTATCGTGAAGCGCCGCACCGAAGGCGTGAAGGCGATGCTGCTGCCGCGCGGCCACGAGCCGATGGACAACAGCGCCTACCCGTGGCTGCTGGCGGGTGCGAAGACCCTCTCCTACGCGGTGAACATGGCGGTCTTGCGGTACGTGCAGGAGCGCGGCGCGGATGACGCTATCTTCATCACCGACGAGCGTCGCGTGCTGGAGGGTGCCACCTCCTCGGTGCTGGTCGCCAAGATTGAGGACGGCAAGAAGGTGCTGTACACGCCCGAGCCGAGCCACGGCATCCTCCCCGGCACCACGCAGGGCGCGGTGTTCGAGGCGGCACGCCAGGCCGGTTGGGAGCTGGGCTTCGGTCCGCTCTACCCGCAGGACCTGTTTGAGTCGGATGGCGTGTGGTTGGCGTCGTCGGTACGTCTGATTGCGCCGGTAACTCACCTGAACGGCACGGCGCTGGCGCATGACCCGGAGCTGACCGCCACGCTGTTGAACTACCTGGCGCAGCAGAGCTAAACGCGTACAAAAAGGGACTGCCGCATATTTCCTCCGCGCCTACGCAGGGGC
>NZ_KV831924.1:32820-44814 GCF_001837265.1 Rothia sp. HMSC064F07
GACACCCTGAGGGCGCATCCGGAAAACGCGGCAGCCCCTACGCTTCATGTACGGGCACAGCAAAGCCCCGGACGCGCAACCCTTAGCGGGTCGCCCATCCGGGGCTTTAGCTACACAAAAATCAACAACAGGCTAGTGGCCCGCCGCCGGAGCCTCATGGCTCTTGCCGTCAGCCGAGTAGTCCGAATCCTTACGCGGCGTAGTCCACAGCACCAGCGCCGTCAGGACCGCGAAACCAAAAATGGAGAAGCCCATCGGCAGGTACTCATGCTCACCGGCAAACGACACCAGCGGCGCCGCCAACGCACCCAGCATCGCCTGAACCGTACCCATCACCGCCGAAGCACTACCCGCCATGTGGCGCGCCTCGTTCAACGCCAACGCCGAAGCATTACCAAAAATCAGGCCGCACGAGCTGGTCAGCAGGAACAGCAGAACCAGCGTCGGCACCAGCGAAATACCGATAAGGAAGCTAACCACCAGCAGCGAAGACACCACCAGCAGGCTAACCACGCCGATATTCACGATGCGACGCTGCGCCACACGACCAACCAGCTTCGTTGCAATCGCACTGAACAGCACAATACCAATCGAGTTCACACCGAACACGATCGTGAACTCAGTCTCGGACAAGCCCAGAATCTTCTGCAACACAAACGTCGAACCGGAAATATACGAGAACAACGCACCAAACGCGAAGCACATCGTCAGCATAAAACCCAGGTAGCGGCGAATCTTGAAGACCTTCGGCAGCTCCGAGTACACGCTCAGGGCAGTGCCCTGGTAGCGTTCCTCCACCGGCAGGGTCTCCTTAATCACGAAGATTACGCCGAGCATCATAATCGCGGTAATCACGCCCAGCACATGGAAAATATCGCGCCAGCTACCCCACGACAGCACCCAGCCACCAAACAGCGGCGCAAGCACCGGCGCGAAGCCGTTAATCATCATCATGACGCCCATGAGCTTAGCGGTCGCCAGACCCTCAGTCGTATCAGCCACGATAGAACGCGCCAGCACCGCACCAATCGAACCGGTGAAGCCCATCATGAAACGCGCAAGAATCAGCAGCTCAATATTCGGCGCGAAACCACACGCCACCGTCGCAATGAAACAAACCACCGCACCGATCAGCAGCGGCTTGCGGCGGCCCGTCTTATCCGACAGCGGACCCACGACCAGCTGGCCGAGCGCCATACCCACCATGAACGCGCTCAACGTCAGGGAGGCGTTCGTGCTGGTGGTGTTCAGATTCTCAGCGACTGCGGGCAGCGCCGCCAGGTACATATCCGTAGCGAGCGGCGCGATAGCGGTCAACAGCGCCAGAACAACAATGAAAAGGGGCGATAGCCCGAAGGAGGTCTTAACCGACTTCGAAGACATTAGTCTTAGTTTTTCTTTCTGTGTGATGCGCGTGCAACGGCGCCTGCGGCTCTACAAGACGTGGATGCGGCGGTACCGGATCCGGGGGTGAGCTTGCGCAGGCTGGAAGCACAACTTGTTCACGGTAGCAGAATTGGGCGTGGCTTCGTAAGTTAAATGTTTGATATTTTTTTGAGCTGGGTTGGGAGGGCTCCGCTTGGTTCCTTCGTGCTCAGCCTTCTGGCTGGCTTGGAAGGCGGCGCTCACCTGCGCAGGTACAGCAAAGGGACGGTGTTATCCACGCTCCTACAGGGGCACCCGTCCTCGCTTCGCTTCGGACACCCTGATGTCGCTTACGGATAACACCGCCCCTTGAGCGGCTTGGCTTATCCTGCCGCTCAGCCCCCCCCAGCGCTGAAGAAATATTTGAGAAATATTCTTGAGAAGCATTGCTCGGGGCGACCGCATAACTTACGTTGGTCATACCACACGATACGACCGGAGGGGCAACCTCAGATGCGCAACCACTATTACAAATATTTGCTAGGCATCCTGCTGCTCATAGCTTGCGTCTTGCTTGCAATCCTCGCTGTGCTTTCTAACAACAACCCGGGTAACGGCAAAGACGGCACTGCCTCCACGCACGCGCCGAGCAGTACTTCAACCTACTGGGATAAAGACCGCATGGAATCCGCTAGCCCAGCTCCCATGCCTCAGTAAAACTGCCGCTGAATAGCCGTAGGGCCCAATGCCTCGAGATACACGAAGCATTGGGCCCTACTGTCTTGTAGGCGGCTGTTACTGCGCCGCGCTGTCGTAGATGAAGTCCACGGTCGCGTAGTCTTCCGGGATTTCGGCGAGCAGCGCCTCCTCCTGCGCCGCCCAGCGTTCCCAGTGCGGGCGGAACGTGTCACCGTCACGAGCCATAGCGCGTTCGCGGCGCACCTCGTCCGGGGCGGTTGCGAGGATACGCACCTCGCAGGCGCCAGCAATCGCGCCGACACCCTCACAGATGATGACCTGCGTAGCCGCCGGGTCGACGGTGCGCACCTCACCGGGCGCGCCCGCCTCCCAATCCCAGGGGGTGTAGGTTCCGGCAATGCCTTCGGTGAGCTGCACGGAGAGTGCATCCCACGCCTCCACGCCGTCGAAGAGGCCGTCCCAGCCGGGGTAGAAGTCGTCCAGGTGCAGCACGTGCACGCTGTGTCCGGCGGCGGTGAGCTCCTGCTCAAGCTGCGCGGCGAGACTGGTTTTGCCGGTGCCGCTACGGCCGTCAATGCCGATAATCAGCGGGATCTGCGCGAAGTCGGCAAGGAACTGCGCACGGAATTCGGTGAATTCGGCGGTGTCCATGTCAAAGTCGTTACCGATGCCGTGCTCCAGACGCAGCATGTCTTTGCAAAGCTCCAGGATTTCGGTGGTGCCGGTGACGCGGCGGTTCTGGTTCAGGGGGATACGCTGACTCACTGCGCGTCACCTTTCTGCTTGAGGTGGTTGATGAGGCCGCGTGCGGCGGCGTCAATGAGGTCGGTGGTGTACACGAAGTCGCGTTCGCTACCGTACCAGGGGTCGTAGATGCCGAGCTGGTCCAGGTGGGTGGTGGTGACCTTCGGGTCGAAGCTGCGCATCATACGGATTTTGGCTTTGTCGTCCTCGTTGCGGGCGAGGGATTTGAGACGTAGGTAGTGGGGTGCGTCCATGGCGAGGATGAGGTCGTTGCGGTCGAAGTCCTCGACGGTGAAGACGCTGGCGCGGTGCGCGGACGGGTCGATACCGCGGGTGGTGAGCTGCGCGGCGGCGCGCGGGTCGATGCGGTTGCCTTCTTCTTCGTTGCTGATGCCGCTGGAGGTGACGGTGACGGGCACGCCGGCTTCTTGGGCGTGCTGGCGGATGAGGTATTCGCCGACGGGGGAGCGGCAGATGTTGCCGGTGCAGACAGTCATGATTCGGTACATGGTTCTAGTGTATCGGTGGGGTGGCGGGCGTGGCACAGCCCCGCTGCATCAGAGGATACAGGCGGGGCTGTGCTAGTGAGCTACCCAGGATGTGATTTCCCGGCGACAGAGGTAATGGCGGGTTTTACTTTGCCGGGTCGCTTATGTGGGTGTATTTCTTGCTTTCTTCATTCCATGAATTGGGGTTGAAAAGTACTGCTCTGTGGGGAATTGTGCGGGGTCCGTAATCGAGTTCTGCACTGCCAAGCTTAATAGGCTGGCTGTCGAAACGAACGGAGAAGTTGCTGTCTTCCCAGTTGACCCGGTCAGAGAATCGGGCAGTGCCAGAGTCATCTGCAAATATAGGTGCATACTTTTCGAAATATGCGCCTTCGAAGCTTGTGCATCTGATGAACTTCGCACCCCCGAATCTTGTGCATCTGATGAACTTCGCGCCCCTGAAGTCTACGTTTTCGGTGAAGGTCGCCGTGCTGAAGTTTGCGTCTTGGGAGAAGGTCGCGTTCCTGAAGTCTGTTTCTCCGTTGAAGGTTGTGTTGTTGAAGTAGGCATCTCCGTTAAAGGTTATGTTCTCGAAGTGGGTTTCTCCGTTGAAGGTTGTGTTACCGAAGTGTGTTTCTCCGGCAAAGGTCGTATTCCATACAAACGCGTTGCTGAAATATGCGTCTTTGGCGAAGGTCGCATGCAAGAACTCTGCTTTTCCGGTGAAGGTCGAATACCAGAAGTATGCATTTCCGGTGAAGGTCGAATGCCAAAAGTATGCGTCCGTGAAAGCCGCGCCTCTGAAGTTTGCATCTCCGGCGAACTTTGTGTCTCGGAAATTTGCTTCACCGTAGAATCGGGTAGAGGCAAAATTACCTTGTTCAATGGTGAGGTTATTCAAAGGGTAGAAAATGGGCGCGCGGCTAAAGTTGAACTCAAAGGTGCTCCATGCGCCGGGGGTAACGGTTACCTCCGCACTCTTATCCACGCTGACAGTGCTGCTACGCTTGCTCATTTCCTCAAAAATGGCGCGGCGTACATCCTGCTCTTCACAAAGCTGTGCCCGGTCTAAGGTGAAGTCGCCGTCGTAGCCATCTGTGGTGTGGTCTTTTTCTAAAACTTCGCGTTTCTCTGCCAGCGGGAAGGACGAACGAATATAGGAGCAGAGGTTATTGATAATAACCTGCCCTTCTTTTTGCTGTTCTTCTGACTCGAGGGTGTCGTCAGCAAGCCATTCATCAACGAGGCCTACAAGGGTATAGATACCGCCCAAACGGACGGTTGCTTTTTCGCTAGCCAGCTGTTCTACGGCCTTGGTGTAGCGGCTACGTCGTTCCGCATACACCTGACGGGTATGGTCGTTCTCGTTTTTCTCTTTCTCTTGGTTATTCTTCCGGTGAGTCTCCGAGAGTGTGAGCATAGTTAGGGCTCCTGCTAAGACCGCGAGGATACCCTGACGGACGGAAACAACGGTGTTGCCATCATTGGTGAGCCCGGGGATTATCGGGGGAACGAAAAAAGCGCAAGGAACCCCAATCACGGCTAACAAAATGAGGACTGTATAAAACCAGTTTCTACTCCACCAGCTGGGCTCCTGTTGGGGCTTTTGGGGATCTTTAATCGGTTTAGTCATATCCCTATCTCTATCTCCTTTTGAGAGGAACGGTCACCTTTCAGCATAGTGCAAAACTGTCTGACATGGGTTGCTGTCAGATATAAACGAAGCCTCAGCTTGGGGCAGTACGGTGACGGGCGGATGCGCTCGCTGCGGGCGCAAAAAGGCCCCGCCGACGAGGGGCCGGCGGGACCTTTTAAAGATAAAACCAATCAATATTTTATAGAACTAAAATAAATCCATTGAAATCTGCAGGAACTAAAAATATATTGCATAATCGAATTTTGTAACATCTTTGAATGTGAAACAAAAGTCTATGCTTATAAATTATTCTGAATCAGCATCAGATCTATTGGCGATAGTAGATCCATCAAAAAAAGCAGACCCTTTGAATTTTGTATTGTTGAAATCTGCAGATTCCTTGAAATTAGCGTCGCTGAAATCTACATTAGTAAATACAGTGGCGTCAAAGTTTACAGATTTATCGAAACATGAATTTCTGAAGGTTGCGATGCTGTTAAATTCAGCGCGGCTGAAATCTGACTCTGAAAAGAAAGAGCTTTCAAAATTTGATATATTATGGAAGGTCGCATTTTCAAAGTAAGCGGGGCTTTCAAAGTATGTTTGGCTAAAATCGAGCAAATCCTCGAAAATGGTTGACGAGAAAGAAATATGCCCCAAAAATATGCTGTTACTGAAATTTGTGTAGTCTTTAAAAATGGCATCCGAAAAATTCATTGCAGATTTAAAGAAAACCCCGTGGAAATATACTGGATAGAAGAAAGTTGCGTAGGAAAAATCATAAGAAAATGATGGCCATAGTTCTGAATAGATGCTTTCATTCCCATCTTCATCCAAGGCGCCAGAAATATTGCATCTAGATTTAATTTCGGCTAGAATTGCTCTGCGTACATCTTGTTCTTCGCGAAGCTTTTTCTGGTCTGCTGTAAAATCTCCATTGTATTTTTTCAACTCATTATCTGTTGGGTTTTTCTTCTCGAGAAAATGTTTATTTTCTGCAAGGGGAAAAGGTGAACGGATATAAGCACAGAGAGTGTCGATAATAGCCTGGCCTTCTTTCTTCCCTACTATAATGTCGACACCTTCATCTGTGAACCATTCATCGACAAGACTTACGAGAGTATATATTCCTCCCAAGCGGACGATAGCTTTTTCATCACCAAGTTGTTCGACAGCTTTAGTATATCGGCCGCGGCGCTCTGCCTGAACCTGGCGAATATGGTCACGGTCGTTCTTCTTGACATCTTCCTCGTACTTTTTGATATCAGCATCGACTTTACGGCGGTCGACCTGGTTTTTCCTCCAATTGGTTTGCAGGAGGGTTAGAATTGCGATAATGCCGCCAGTTAGGTAAAGAAGATGTAACCGGAGCTGGTCAACATGGATGGGGTCCATGTTGAAGCAAAACCACAGTATAAGGGGAACAAATAACGCGGCGGCGCCCCCTCCGACTCCAAGGCAGATAAGAGTTTTGGTGAAACTGCGAATATACCAAGGGTCTTCAGTGGATGGTGGGGGCGCCTTAGTCTCTAAATTTAACGAAGTATCTTGTACTGACATGTGAGAGTTCTCCTGTCTTCTCTGATAGGAACGGTTACCATTCATCATAGCGCATAAGCTGCCTGGCAGGAGCTTATAAATGAAGGCCCCGCCGACGAGGGGTCGGCGGGGCCTTAAACAACCTTTTGTGTGCCCATCTGGCTATTTTGCAGGAGAGCTCATATCGAGGTAATTATTTTCTTTTTTACTCCAAGAATCAGGGTCAAAAATCATTGTTCCCATCGGAATTTCGTAATCGTCATTTTTGAATGAGGTATGACCGAGAGTAATACCAAAAGCACTTTTTGATGATACTGAAAAATTGTGTTCCCTAGATTTTGTTTTATATGAGAATACGGCAGGTGCATATAGGCAATCGTGGGGATGTGCATCCGGTATATGTATATGTTCGATAAATATTGGATCCTGTGAAAACTCCACATCTTTAAAAGATATCGGCCCTTCGAAGAGTGAAGGGGCGAAGCCTGCGGATTTAATGAATTGGGCCCCTTCAAAAGTGACTTTTTGTTTAAAAGCTGATTTGAAAGATGCGGATAAATTAAATTTAGCCCAGTTAAAACTTACATTGCCAACAAAGAAAGCATCATCAAACTCTGCATCTCCATAAAATACTGCGTCTGTAAAGTCGGTGGTGCCAAAGAAGTGTGAATTATTGAAAAATGCTTGACCATAGAATTTTGCGCCATGGAATGAAGAATTGACGTATGTAAGGTACTGAAGGAAATAAAATATGGGGGCATTGGAGAAATTGAAGTTAAAGTCACTCCAAGTGCCGACAATTTTTCTGTTGTTTGTATTATCTGGATCTATATCAACTGTAATTCTTTTATTTATTTCTTCGAATATGGATTTGCGAATATTTGCTTCTTCAAAAAACTTTTCTTGGTCTCCTGAAAAGTCCCCTTTGTAAGTGTCCGGAGGGGTTTCTAGTTCGAGGACATCCCGCATCTCGGCGAGATGAAAAGGTGAACGAATGTAGGCGCAAAGATTATTGATGATAACTTGTCCTTCCATGCGCCGGACTTTAGTTTCTTTTATACCCTCATCTGCGAGCCATTCATCAACAAGGCCTACAAGAGTATATATACCACCTAATCGAATTACTGCTTCTTTACTGGCGAGCTGTTCAATGGCGTTGCTGTAACGACTGCGACGTTCTGAATGTACTTGACGATTATATTCTTGGTTATCTTTTTCTTTCTGTGCTGCAATCTGTTCTCTTTGGGATTCTAGTTGGCTGTTGAGTTGTTCTTTAAGGTTTTCCTTTTGGTTAATTAACTGTTTTTCAAATTGATTTTTTTGTTCATCAAATTTATCTTTTTCAAGATTATTTTTGCGATGGGTCTCACCAAGAGTGATGACACCTAAGATGCCACCAGTAGTGTACAGAAGAAGCTGTCGTAGAGTTGGTCCATCATCACCCTTGTTAAATCCAGAGTTAAGAGCAATAGGTAGGAAGAAGGCCGTGATACCTCCTAGAAATGCGATTGCACCAAGCCAACAATAGAATACTTTCCAATTGCGTATTAGAGGTATTTTATCTTTTATTTCAGATTTGTTTGTGGCAATTAGGAATAGCGTAATCAATACTGTAAATATGACGAGTAGAGACCAAGCTATAATTGCATCTGAACGCATATGTTCAGTTCTCCTGTCTTCATTGAACGAAACGGTCTCTTTTTAGGATACCGGAAGTCTATTGGATATGGACTGTTGCTGGCCAAAAGTACAGACCCCGCCAGCGCTGGATGCACGGGCGGGGTCTGCGTGTGGGGCTTCCTCAACGGCGGGGCCTCTGGATACTACTGCGCAGGCTCACTAACGCGGGTGTACTCCTGCTGCTCTTCGTCCCAGGAATCCGGGTCGTACAGCACAGCACCGATAGGGAGAACGAACGTTCTATTAAGAAGCGTCGCCTCGCCGCAGCTGAAACCGTGCGGGCTCTCCGGGCGCGCCTCGAACAGGTAATCCTGCGGATCCGCCTGTGCCGAGAACCGCGCCCTCTGCAGCCGCCTCTCCAAAGCCTCAAAGGACGGCTTAACATACGCGAAGCTAGTCTGCCTGAAATCCGCCTTCTGACCGAACGTCGCATCCGCGAAGTAGGCGCCCTCAAAGCTCGCCCGTTGAAGCTCACCTCCCGCGCGAACGTCGCCTTGTAGAAGCCGACATGCGCCGTGAACGTCGCCTTACTAAAGTCGGCATCCTGCGCGAAGGTCGCGTTACTGAAGTTCGCTCCCTGCGGGAAGTCCATCTCATAGCGCGTCCTCGGAAGCGCAATAAAAGACGCCCGGCTGAACGTGGCGTCGCCGTCGAACCGCGCCCCACCAAAATCCTCGTACTGCGTGAAGGACGCCCCGCTAAAGTCCGCCGCGCTCGCAAAGCGTACGTTGCTGAACATTGCGGACTGCTTGGTGACTACACCGGCAAAGCGCGCGGCCCCGCCGAACAGCGACTTGGAGAACACCGCCGGGCGGTTGAAGACCGACGCGGCGAAGTGTGCTTCATCGTGGAACGTGGAGGCGGTGAATACTGCCTTTCCGTCGAAGGTGACCGCCGCGAAGCTGGCTATGCCCGCGGTGTTCAAGCGTGAAAAGTCGGCGTCGGACTCGAAGGAGGCTACCGCGAAGTCAGCCACAGCTGAAAAGACCGCATCTGAGAAGTCAGTCTCGCCGGTGAAGGTTACGGTTGCGAAGCTTGCCGTGTCTGCAAAGCGTGCCCCGCTGAACTCTGCCGCGCCTGCGAAGTGCGCGGCGCTGAACCCCACCCAGTCGTTGAAGTTCGCGCCGTGGAAGGATGCGTCAGCCGTGAACTGTGCCGCGGAAAAGCTGGTGTCACCGTGGAAGGTTGCGCCGGAAAAATCCGCCGGACCGTAGAAGGTCGCGGAGGCAAAATCGGCGTTCTGAAAGTGCAGCTGCCGTAGCGGGTAGAAGATGGGCGCGCCGCCAAAGTCGAAGCGCAAATCAGACCATGTCGGCGATAGCGACGGCACCGTATGCTGGCTTTCCCCGTTACCTTTTTCGTTGCGCTCGGTGACCGCGGCGAAGCGGCGGCTGAACTCCGTGAAGACTGTGCGGCGCACCAACTGCTCTTCGCGTAGCGCCACCTGATCGCGCGCGAAGTTGCCTTCGTACCCTTCGGGGGCCCCGCCTGATTCTAGGACCTGGCGTTTCTGTGCGAGGGGGTAGGGCGTGCGGATGCACCCGGTCAGCGCGTCGATAATGGTCTGGGCTTCTTCACGGCGTACTTGCGTGGGGAGGGAGGCGTCGGTGAGCCATCCGTCCGCGAGGTTTACGAGCGTGAATACCGCGCCGAGGCGTGTGGCGGGCTGCCCGTCGAGGAATTGTTCGAGGGCGTGCGTGTAGCGTTCGCGCCGCCCGGCCTGCTGGTTGAGTGCCGGGGTGTTTTTGCGTTGCCGTAGCGCAGTTAAGAGTTTGTTGAGGTTCATGGCGGTGTGCCCTTCCTGCTCCGGTGCTGGCTTATATCCAGCATAGGGGAGGACCCCGCCCCTTTGCGCTCGCGGTGGGCAAAAGAAAAGCCCCGCCTGCACGGTATATGCAGGCGGGGAATACACATAAACTTTTTATTTATGTGGCGGCTTTTTAGAATTCTCTATATATTCTGCATAGAATATCTCTTTAAGTGAATACCTAGTTTGAACATATTCACATTTTCCCGTGTGGAGATTGTATCCATGCTTGGAACCATCAAATTTTTCGATGCGATAACCTCCTGGAATTTTAACTTGAGATTCTGCTAATTTATTTGGAATCACTTTCCCATTCTCCACTTCTTCCCCATAGCTATTTCTCTCTTGGTTGTATTCAGGGGTGAATATATGAACTGATTCAGGTTTTGATTCTGCGATTACACCGAAGGCAATAGATTTTTTTTCTTTGATGTCGTTGGAGAAAACGCAGGAATAGTCTGTCTCAACCGACCCCAGAGTGTCCCCGGGGCTTGTTACTATATCGCTAAAACCTTTTGTTATATTTGGGATAAGCCAAGAGCTAATCGATGATATTAAAATTACAGAGAGTGTAGTCATTATTAAGGCCGTTCCATTTTCTTCACGAGTCCTTGAACGTATTTCTGTTGTGCTTTTGAGTTCATATTTCTTGTCTAAAATATTTCTTAAGGAGACGTTGCAAAGGGTAAACGAAATAAATATTGCCGTTAATAAAAATATAATTATTTCTTTATGCGAAAGAATTTTTAATATTTGATAGTTTATAAGAGCGCAGAAGAAGGTGAGGGCTGATGAAATAGAGATTATCATAAAGTAGATACATTCCACTTCCCTTTTTATATTTTCTTTTCTACCTCTGAGGATTATTTTTTCAGCACCGTTGACACATTGGGGGAGGAGGAAATAGGGGATAAATGATATGTATCCTATTAGTAGCAGGGAGAAGGCCATTGTCAGCCAAATATATTTACTGTCCGTAAATTGAATTGCTGTAATTTGAATTGCAGTACTTAGATTACCTTTTGTTACCTGTGTGTTGTGGATTAGCGCAAGCATAAATACTATAGATGCTGTTAAAGGTAGAAGCGGAAGTACTAGCTTTATGTGGGAGATGATAGTTGACCGAGTGGACTTTTCCTCTGGGTCTAATATTATTCTCTTGGCTTTTTGGCGTCGTTTGTTTTTTAAAATTTCTTCGATGATAATGATGATTGAAGTTGTGCTACTGAGGTTGGCTGCGATAGAAAGGACAAGGAAAATAAGTAGTACAAATCCGATGTCAGGGTCGTTGAAAAATTCTTTGAGGAGTGTTGGGGTTGTCCTGTAGGCATGTCGATCGTATAGGGTAGTGGAAAATGTGTCGACTCCGAGGACAAAGAGTGCTACCGCAAAGATGGCAAAGGTAGGAATAAGTGTAAACATTATATAGTGTAAGGACTTTTCTGCTCCAGTGTAGGTCTTACCTTTTCGGCCGCTGGCTACTTTGCGCAAAAAGATAAAAATTTTGCGCAAAAAGATAAAAATTATTTCGATTATTTTAAAAACCATATCGGCTGCAACGAAAAAAGTGAAAATCGTAACGAATGCAATGAAAAAACTAAGAACAGTAATGTTTCCAATATATTTAAAATAATATAGAATGAATGGCGTGATGATTGATATTGTAATAACTAATATAGATATTGTTGCAAGTGGTTTTTTTGTGTTATTTTTGAAAATTGCGCAAATTCGATTGAAGAAACAGAGGGTGAAAATGTATAGGGAAATTATTAGGTGGAAGGTGGTTGACTGGGCAGTGGTTCGTAGATTAGCAATTTTTGCCAAGTCATTATCAGAGTATTCACTAAAATTGGAGGGTAGTTTTCGACTCTCTTCCAGGTGATTATAGGAAATTTCGACAATAGCAAATAGATAATTTACTGTGAATATTAAGGATGCTGAGGCGAGTGAAAATAGTATCCAGTATATTATTGGGTTATCTGAAAAGAAATTATCGAAATCTGTCTTTTCTTTGCTGGAATCCAGGTTGATGTTCC
>NZ_KV831925.1:0-29196 GCF_001837265.1 Rothia sp. HMSC064F07
GCGTTCACTGTATGGTTTTTGGATAACAATCCAATAGGCAATAAAAAGAGCCCGCTTGCGCGGGCTCTTTTGCTTTAACAGCTAAAGCTGGAAAGGGGCAGACCCGTGCGGGTCTGCCCCTTTTTTTTGTGCCCTCAGACCCCTGTCTATGAAGCTTTGTCTACAAGGAAGAATGCTCTTCACAGACACACTGGGATAGAGTAGAACCATGCACTACCCCATGTTTTCCCACGCACCAGAGCCAGTCGATCAGCAGCACCAACACAACGGTGAAGAACGAACGGCAGCCCTCTACGTAGAGAGCACGCTGGAGCCTCACGAAACCTGGGCGGCACTGACCGAATACATTCACCTCTGGTGGCCCAGGCAGCTCCTACAGAGCGAGGAAAGCCATATCGATTTCTCCACCGAGCTGCTGCTCGAAGAGACCGCAGACGGGGATATTATTCCTGTGGCACGCATTATCCAATGCGAGAACGAAGACGTCCTCACCATCGCACCCTACCCGGGTACACGCCTGGGACGGCTCATGGGCGTAGCTGAAGAATCAGAAGAAAGCCTGAGCTTCATCCTGGATGCTCTAGCCCCGGAGACCGCAGAAGGACCGTTATCCCTGCTCGAAATCAGTAGCGGCACCTACACTGGTCTTGAAGACGAAGAACTGGGCATCTACGCGGCACAAGAAGAAGCAGCTGCCCTTCTCATGGGCGCCTACAGCCGCTTTATTGGAGCTGAACTCCAGCGAGAAGAACTATAGGGGCTCGGAGGTAAAAGAGGGTTCTCAACCCCGGTAGAGTTGTATGTCATGAGCACACAGGACCAGAACACCCCGCAGCAGAAGGAAGCACGCCCCATCTGGGCGCGGCTCCGTACTAAAGCCACTGCAGAAGCGGTGCAACCTCAGCATTACACCAGGCCTCAGCATTACTCCAGAGCTGACATGCTGAAACAGAGCAATATCTGGTTCCGTAAACAGGGTGCGCCCCTCATTATTCCTGCCCGCCAACGTGCTCTCGATGCGTTCCCACGCTCCGTGCCGTGGATCCTGTGGGCTGGCATCATGCACATCTGCTATATCTTCCTGCGCAACATTCTCCTCTTCGTAGTAGAGGACGTGAAAGGTTCCCTACCGAACTACATCAAAGCTCTCACAAGCGATAGTGCCCTCAGCAACGAAGTACTCCCAGTGCTCGTACTCGGCGGGATTTTCCTCGTTATGCCGGTTATCTCCGGTGTGTTCATTACTCTTGCCCACGTGCTGATGGTCCGTACCCCGCGGTGGGTTCAAATCACCACGGGTATTCTTACCGTACTTTTTGCCGGAATGCTCTTTACCGCCGGTGTCTTTGCATCCAACACCCTCGACGGCCTCGACTTCGTCTACGACGGCGGCCAAGTATTCCCGCTCATCGTTATCGGAATCTACCTCGCCATCTTCCTGGGCGTAGATACCGTACTCGGCTGGTCCCTCAAGCACGCCATCCACCAGGTCGCATCCCTGCCGCCCATGATCGCGAAAGTACTGCCCGTACTCATGGTGTCCGTGCTCTTCATCTTCGTGAACGCAGACCTCTGGAAGCTCGCCAACGGGCTCAGCTTCCCGCGCACCTGGGCAGTTCTGGGCCTCATGGGGCTACTCGCCGTGTTCGTGGTCGTCACAACCTCCCTAGAGCGCACAGCGCGCCTGCTGGGGCGCTCCAGAGGTGACAACATCGCACGCTTTAGCGACAACGACTACGAGTATGCCGCAGCCCTCGAAGGCGGGATCTGGAACACCGCCCAAGACTGGGTCGAAGAGATGAAAATCCTCGAACACCGACCCCTCAAAATCGCGCCCTGGAGCAACCTCATCATCATCCCCATGATCGGGCAGATTATTCAGGCGACCCTCTTCATGCTGCTCGTCTTCGGATTCTTCATGGGCTTCTCGTCCATCGCAATCAGCGACACCACCATCGAATCCTGGATGAGCATCAAACCCGAACACCTCAAAATCCTCGGCGTAGACACCAACGTCAACGCCGTCGTCATCAAGGTGTCCATGATCGTTGCCGTGTTCTCCGGACTCAGCTTCGTTGCAACCACGAGTAGCGACGAAAAATACGCCCGAAGCTTCCTCAAGCCCATGATTGAGCGGATCAAGCACATCCTGATCATTCGCGATATCTACCTGGGCCTACTCGCCATGCCCAAAAATGAAGTGCTCATACCCCTCGAAGAGGAGAAGAGCACTGAAAAAGAGACTGACAAAGCATAAGGAGGCAAGTCAGGGGGATAAAAGCTAATGGGTCGACAGGTTCATCGTCAGCAGGTTGAACACCAGGTACGCCATCAGAAGAGCCGTGGCACCATCCAAAACACGCCACGCTGAAGGGCGTGCAAAGAGCGGACGCAACAGGCGCGAACCATAGCCTAGCATCAAAAACCAGACCAAGCTACCGCAGCAGCAGCCCAGGTAGTACCACCAACGGCCCGGATCGCCCTGGGCGTTCGCCAGCGAACCCAAAAGAATAGTCGTATCTAACCACGCCAGCGGATTCAAATACGTCACCGCCGCCGTGGTCAGCAGAGCCGCCTTCAACGACTGAGAATCACCCTCCGCATCATCAACCACAATCGAGTGCGGAGTAAACACGCGGCGGCCAGCCTCAAAACCAAACCACGCCAAAAACGCCGCACCCACATAACGGAACACCTCAATAAACCACGGCGCCGCATCCAACAGGGCACCCAGACCCACAACGCCCAAACCAATCATCAGAGCATCCGACAGAATGCAGAAAATAATAATCGGGGTAATATGCCGACCCAAAATACCCTGACGCAGCACAAAAGTTCCCTGGGCACCAATAGCCGCCACCAAAGAAATCGTGGTGGTAGCACCCAAAAACAGCAGGGAGAGGGATGCGGACATCGTGAAACTTTCTATGTTGATCAAATGGGGTATGAGCCCGCGTGCGTAGTGGCGGGTAACGACTCTCTTACTACCAGCTTGCCAGGCAAAAGCTCGCGACGCAGGGATAAAGCCTGCGTTAGCTGAAGTGTGAAGTGCCAGAGACGAGAATACGGGAAAAAGGACCCTAAATCTATCTAAATATTTTCACACTGCGTAAGATATTCTTATGACACGTTTCAGTACCGACCAGCTCACCACCTTCGCCACCGTCATTGAATACGGCACCTTCGACGCGGCAGCAGATATCCTGCGAGTGAGCCCCTCCGCCATCTCCCAGCGCATCAAAGCCATGGAACAGATCGCCGGAAAGGTCCTGCTACGCCGAAGCAACCCCGTCACCCCCACCGACGCCGGACAAAGCGTACTGCGCATCGCCCGACAGAGCGAATTCCTGCAGCAAGAAATGGAACGCGAACTCATGGGCACCGGCGGCTTCCAGAGCGTCTCCGTTGCCGTCAACGCCGACTCACTCGCCACCTGGTTCCTCGACGCCGTAGGAACCCTCAGCCGCGAAGACAGCATCTTCTGCGACCTACGACGAGAAGGCGAATTCCACTCCTCCGCCATGCTCCGATCCGGAGAAGTCATGGCAGTCATCACCTCCAAACCCGAAAAAATCCCCGGCTGCTCCGTTGAAACCCTCGGCGTGGCACGCTACTGGTGCGTTGCCACCCCCGACTACGTACAGCGGTACCTACCCGGCTGGCCCAAGACCATGAGCCACGAAGAGCTCAATCGTGCCCCCGTCGTCGAATACGACCGTAAAGACTTTGTGCAGGATGTGGCACGAGCCCTCATTGAAAAAGAGGTAGGCCTAGAGGCAGAAGAAACCTTCATTCAAAGCCCCACCATCTACATTCCCTCATCTCCGGACTATGCGCGCGCCGTCAGCTCGGGTATTGCCTGGGGCCTCATTCCTGAGGCGCAATGCGCCGAAGAGCTCAAAAGTGGGCACCTCGTGAAGCTCGCCGCAACCCCGGTAGAATTCCCCCTCTACTGGCAGCGCTGGAATATCAACTCGCCCGTTATGGAGACCGTAACCCGCCGCGTCCACGAAGCGGCGCGAGGCGACCTAATCTACTAAAGGGTTTATTGAGCCAAGATCCTGAAATTAACTAAATTGTTAAAAATATATGTCTGACTAGACTATATTCTTATATAAGAATATAAGAACTGGGTGATAAAACCCTATAACACCCCACCACATATAGAGAGGCGGCTGTCCCACACGGGACGGCCGCCTCTCTATAAGCTCTAACGCCTAAGTCATAACGCCTAAACTCTAGCGCCAGCGAGTCATCATCAGCATGCTCACCATCATGGCGCCCACGCCAACACTCACATTCCACATACCCAAATCAGGAATCGGGAACAGGCCCTGCGTAATGTAGAAAATAATAATCCACAGAATGCCCACCGCCAACAGCGAGAACATAATCACGCGGTACCACAACGGAGTCTGCTCCTTCAGCTGCGTGCCGCTCTCCATCTCACGAGCAATCTCACGCAGACGCAGCTCGCTCGCATCCTCCACCTCAGACTTAGCAGACTTCTGAGACTTCTTCTTGGACGATGCCTTAGCCGAGTTGGTCGACATACTTCCTCCGCTTATTGTTGTATGGGTAACCTAAAAATATATGTTCACACCTATCTTTGCAGACTTACGGGATGATTTCACCTTCTCCGTGCGTTGAAAGATAAGGAACGCCACCCGGCACCCAAGAAACATACACAACCCAAAGGACAAAGGAGAACGCATGAGCCAAGGAACGGCACCCACCGCAGAGCGCCGCCCCCGCACCGTGCTGCACTGGATCATCCAGATTACAGGCGAACTCCTTATCACCGTCGGCCTCCTACTGTTGCTCTTTGTTGCCTGGCAACTCTGGTGGACCAACATCGACGCCGACCGCACCCAATCCCAAGCCGTCAGCACCCTCGTTCAGGAATTCGACTCCAACCCCGCCGAACCCCTCCCCGACTGGGACCCCAACACCCCTCCCGCAGGTCTGAGCGAACCCGGCCACGGTGAAGTCTTCGGTGTCGTCTACATCCCCAAGTTCGGATCCGACTACCAGCGCCCCGCCACCCAGGGCACCAGCTCTGACGTGCTCGACTCCCTCGGACTCGGCCACTACGAAGGAAGCGCCATGCCCGGACAGGTCGGCAACTTCTCCCTCGCAGGCCACCGCCAAACCCGCGGTAAAGTCCTCAACGACATCGACCTGCTCACCGAAGGCGACCATATCTACGTGCGCACCAAAGACGGCTACTACACCTACACCGTCTATAGCCACGAAATCGTGCAGCCCGACCAGGTAGAAGTCATCGAACCCGTCCCCGGACAGCCCGGCGTAGCACCCACCGAGCGCCTCCTGACGCTCACCACCTGCCACCCGCGCTACGGCGACACCGAACGATACATTGTCCACGCCCGCCTCGAATCCTGGCGGCCCGCAGCAGCCGGAGCGCCCGCAGAAATTGCCGCCTCCGTCGCAAAGTCCTAAAGCAGAGAGGAAAAGCAGATGTACGCATGGATTTTCCGTCATCTCCCCGGCCCCCTGTGGGTTCGCATCATCATCGCCATCGTGCTGATACTCGCCGTAGTCTACCTGCTTATGGAATTCGTCTTCCCCCACTTCGCAGAATACGGCCCTTTCAACCTGAACGTCACCATCAACCATTAGCGCTAAGGACGTGCCATGACCCGCATCCTTGTCATCGACAACTACGACAGCTTCGTCTTCACCCTCGTCGGCTACATCCAGCAGCTCGGCGCTGAAACCACCGTCATCCGTAACGACGAATACGAACTCGACGCCGTCGTCAAGCTCGCCGAAGAACACGACGGCGTGCTCGTTTCCCCGGGCCCCGGCGCCCCCGCAGAAGCAGGCGTCATCATTGACACTATCCGTTGGGCAGCCGAAGCGAAGAAGCCGCTACTGGGCGTATGCCTCGGCCACCAGGCCATCGCGGAGGCATTCGGTGGCACCGTCACCCACGCCCCCGAACTCATGCACGGCAAGACCTCCCGCCTCGTGCACGAGAACGTTTCCGTGTTCAAGGACGTGCCCTGCCCCTTCACCGCGACCCGCTACCACTCCCTGGCAGTCGTACCCGAAACCATGCCCGCGGTCCTGGAAACCACCTCCACCACCGACAACGGCATCATCATGGGCCTGCGCCACCGCGAAGCCCCCATGCACGGCGTACAGTTCCACCCCGAATCGGTCCTCACCGAAAGCGGATACCTCATGCTCGGTAACTGGCTCGAAGAAACCGGCCTGCAGGGAGCCGCAGAGCGCGCTAAGAGCCTCTCACCCCTCATGGCTTAGTAACTTTTAGGTTAGACCGCCATCAATGGCTTATATCGCCTCCAGAAGCCCCGTAGCAGGCATGCTACAGGGAAACTGGAGGCGATAGCTATATCTGGACCCCTAGCTACGAGCAAACCCAGATACACAAAAAGGGGAGGCGCCCCACACCCAATGGTGTAAGAGCGCCGCCCCTTTTTGCTAGCCGCTAGAACCCCTTAGCGGGCGTTAGCGTTTGCGTTGTTCGCATTGGTATTCGCGTTAGTACCCTGAATCGTACGGGTACCCGCAGTAGCGGACGCAGCCGGTGCCGGAGTAGCCGTAGCGGTAGAACGCTGCTGGTTACCAGTAGTAGCGTTCTGGTTACCGGTCGTTGCCGCAGGCTGAGTAGCCTGCTGGTTAGCCGCGGTAGAACGCTGCTGGTTACCAGTAGTAGCGTTCTGGTTACCGGTCGCTGCCGCAGGCTGAGTAGCCGCAGTAGTCGGAGCGGTCGTCTGAGTCGGAGTAGCAGCCACACGGATCGTCACAGTGCTGTTCTGAGCCACCAGAGTACCCGCCGCAGAGCTCTGCGAAAGCACAGTGCCCGCAGGACGCTCGTTAGTCTGAACAGTCTCGATGTTGGTGTTCAGCAGAACATCCTGAGCGGTCAGAGCAGCAATCGCCTGATCCTTAGTCAGACCCACCAGCGAGGGGACCTTCACCTTACCGGAAGACAGGACAATGTTCACGGTGCTACCAGCCTCAACGGTCTGAGCGCCCTTATCATCGGTCGAGCCCTTCTCCGGGGACAGCTCCACAACCATACCCGCAGGAACGGAAGCGCTCTCCACGGTGGATACGCGACCATCCACCAGGCCCAAGTCCTTCAGAGCGTTACGGACATACGCCTCGCTCTGACCCTGCAGGTTATCCGGCAGCTTGACCTTCTCCGGACCGCTCGAAACGGTCACAGTCACGGTCGAACCCTTGTTAACCTTCGAACCAACACCAGGCTCAACGCTAATCACGTCGCCCTTCTTGATGTTGTCAGAGTAAGCCGTACGGTAATCCAGCACGAAGCCCAAGTTACGCAGCTGGTTATCGGCATCATCGCGGGAAACATTCACCACAGCCGGAACCGAAACCTGCGGAACCTCATTGAGCTTGTTCTGATAGTACAGAACCGAGCCGACACTGAAAACCAGCAGAGCCGCAATCAGAGTACCCACAAGGAAACGAACCCACGCACGCTTACGCGGCGAAGACTCATCGTACTCCGCGTACTCCTCATCGTCGTACAGCTCCTCATCGTCTTCATACTCGAAGAAACCGTTAAGGCCGCCGTCCTCCACCGAAGCCTCAGTAATCGAGGTGGTGTACGGGGCGTAATCCTCACCCAGAGAAGCGGTAGTCGCCGAAGGCACAAACGCAGTAGTCATCGCTGCATCCTGAACCACGGTCTCTTCACCCGGGCGAACAACCGACACCAGAGCCTGAGCGAACTCAGCCGCGCTCTGATAACGCTCATCCGGGTTCTTCGCCAGACCCTTCAGAATCACAGCATCCAGACCAGCAGGAACCTCAAGCGGGGTGAACTTGCTCGGAGGCTCAGGAGTGTCAGAGAGGTGCTTAGCCGCCAGATCAACATTCGACTCAGCATCGAACGGAGAACGACCAGCAATCATCTCGTAAATCACGCAAGCAGCAGAGTACAGATCGCTACGGGCGTCAACATCCTTGCCGCTCACCTGCTCAGGGGACATGTAGCGTGCGCTACCCATCACCACGTTAGCCTTGGTCAGCGCCTCGCCAGCTTCCTCAATGGCACGGGAGATACCGAAATCCATGACCTTAATCTGGCCCGGCTGACCCTTAGCGATATCCTCGCTGGTACGGTCCAGCACCATAATATTCGCCGGCTTAATATCGCGGTGAATAATGCCCATCGAATGGCTGTACTGCAAAGCACCCAGCAGCTGCTCGGAATAACCCAAAGCATCACGGACCGGCAGGTGGCCGCCACGGGACAGAATGGAACGCAGAGTATGACCCTCCACGTACTCCATCACGATATAAGGAATAGCGGTGCCCTCTTCCGAAGAATCAGACTCCTTGCCATCCTGCGAGGGGTTATACGAACCGGTGTCATAGACAGCAACAATCGCAGGATTGTTCAGAGACGCCACAGCCTCCGCCTCACGCTTAAAGCGTGCGCGGAACGTATCGTCCTGGGCCTGCTCCGGGCGCAGAATCTTAAGCGCAACCTTGCGGCCGAGGCGAGTATCCTCAGCAGCATAAACGGTTGCCATCGCACCGGTACCGATTACCTCGAGTACCTTGTAACGGTTATCAACCGTGTCGGGAACCGACAGGTCCATAAGTTCTCCTGGATTACTAAGACTAAAACTAAATCAAAATGTAGGGGCTAACGCGCCGACGCGGAAGCGGAAGCCGACGCAGACGGTGCAGCAGAAGCGCTCGCACTCGAACCCCTACCCGAACTGGAAGAGGCCACATACATGTCTACATTACTACCAACCGTGACCTTGGTGCCAGATGAGGGGGTAGTACGAAGCACCGTACCGGGGGCCGCCGTGTCCGAATTCTCATAATGCAGAGAAACGTTCACACCCAGAGCAGCAACAGCCTTCGACGCCTCATCAACGTTCTTACCCTCAAGGTTCGACGGCAAAGTTACCGACTTCGGACCGGTCGAATAGCGAACAGTCACGCTATTACCCTGCTCCAAAGTACCCGTCGGAGAAACCGAAATAACCGTGTTCTCCGGCTGAGTCGACTCAACACCCTCAGTCTTGGGGGATAAGCCAAGGTTCTTCAGCTCGTTCACCGCATCCTGCAGCTCGCGACCCTCATAGTTAATCGCGTTGACGGTCACCTTCTGCTTAGCGGCACGGGCAGAAGCAGACTCAGCCGGCTCCACCGTCGAAACGGTACCCGTGTTCGTCGGAGCAACAGACGAAGAAGCGCTCGGAGCCGGATCAGACGAATCGCCACCATTATTAGAGGAAAGGACCGTCCAAATACCGCCGGCAATCAGCACGATTGCCAGAAGCAGAGCAACCCACATCCACACGTTCGAGCCACGCTTCGCTGCAGGAGCAGGAGTAGCCTTCACACGACCTGAAACCGGACGCATCGTCTGCGCACTCGTGCGAGGAATCGGCGCCGTCGTCGGCTCCGGCGAGAAACGACCACCAGAACCGAAACGCGGAGTAGCAGAAGCACTAATCGGCTCAGCCGCAACATCCATAGCGGTCATCGCGACAGTAGCGTCGTCAGCGTTCTCCTCAGCCAAGAACTGAGCCAAAGAAGGAACAGCCTTCACCGCAGCCTTCAGGTCGCGGCGACGAATCGCATCCACCGCAGAAGCCAAAGCGGTCGCATCCTTAGGACGCTGAGCCGGGTCCTTAGCCAGCAGGCACATAATCAGCGCACGAGCAGGAGCCGGAATGGTCTCCGGAAGCGGCGGCGGCGGGTCATTCACCTGAGCCAGCGCAATCGCAATCTGCGACTCACCCGTAAACGGACGACGACCCACCAGGCACTCATAACCGATAATGCCCAACGAGTACATATCCGAAGACGCGGTAGCCGCCTGACCGGTTGCCTGCTCCGGCGCCAAATACTGGGCGGTACCCATCACCTGGCCGGTAGCCGTCAAGGGCACCTGGTTAGCCAGACGAGCAATACCGAAATCGGTCACCTTCACACGGTCATCCGGAGTGATGATGAGGTTACCCGGCTTCACGTCACGATGCACCAGACCCTGCGAATGAGCCGCAGCCAACGCGCGAGCGGTCTGAGCAATAAAGTTCAGAATACGGTCCGGCGGCAGGGTAGTCTCATGCTCGATGATGCTCGAAAGCGGATTACCCGGCACCAGTTCCATGACCAGGTACGCGGAGTTGTCCTCCTCACCGTAGTCGAAAACATTCGCTACGCCGGGGTGGTTCAACAGCGCCGTATTACGGGCCTCAGCGCGGAAACGCTCCAAGAAGCCCGGGTCACCGGTGTACTCCTCCTTGAGGATCTTGACCGCAACGATGCGCCCAAGCACCTTGTCGCGAGCTTTCCACACCTCGCCCATACCGCCAATCGCGATACGTTCGGTTAGGGTGTAGCGCCCGCCCAAAGTGATATCAGCCGCAGGCCTCACTTGTTCAACACCGCCTCAAAGAGTTGCTTACTAGTACTGGTTGCCAACTGGGCACCGGTCGCCACGTCAATATCCTCATAAACCACAGCAATCGCAATCTGAGGATCATCAGCCGGCGCGAAACCGGTAAACCAAGAATTATTCAAACCTGCCGTGGTCTCCGCGGTACCGGTCTTACCCGCCACCTTCACACCGGAGACACCAGCATTACGTGCAATACCATTATCAACCGCATTCACCATCCACTGCTTCACCTGGTTGGCAATTTCAGGGCTAGTGGACGTACGCAGCTTCTCAGGAGAGAACTCCTGCAAAGTGCTCAGGTTGCTGGTCTTCACCGAACGAATCAGGTTCGGCTTCATCTGCACGCCGCCATTTGCAATCGCTGCAGAAGTCATCGCCACCTGCAGCGGAGTGGTCTTCACGTCGTACTGACCAATCGCCGACTGGGCCAGCTGGCTCTGCGTCAGATTCGACGGGAAAGACGACTTAGAAACCGTCAAAGGAATCTTCAAATCCTGGCCGTAACCAAAATTCTCAGCGGTCTTCGCGATACGCTCCTGACCCAAATCCATCGCAATCTGCGCAAACGGCGTATTACAGGACTGAGCCAAAGCCCACTCAATCGTCGCCTGAGTGCGGGTCGAACACTGACCGCCCGTATAGTTCGGTAGGCTGATGTTCGTGCCCGGCAGCGGCAACTGCGCGGGGTTCGCAATGACCGAAGATGCGTTGTACTTGCCGGACTCCAGCGCCGCCACCGCATCAATAATCTTGAAGGTCGAACCCGGCGAATAGGTGTTACCCGCAATCGCACGGTTAAACAGGGGGCTGTCCTCGTCAGAAGTCAGCGCCTGATAATTCGCCAACACCGAAGAGCTCGTATGAGACGACAGAAGATTCGGATCATAGGACGGCGAAGAAGCCATCGCCAGAATCTCACCGGTCTTCGGGTTCAACGCCACCACAGCACCCTTACGGCCCTGCAGAGCGTTGTAGGCAATATCCTGAAGCTTCGAATTGATCGTCAGCTCCACGCTGGCGCCCTGTGCGGAAGAACCGCTAAACAGCTGCGCCACACGGTCGTAGAACTGGCTATCGCTCGTACCTGCAAGCTCCTTATCCATAGCAGCTTCCAAACCGGTCGCGCCATAAATCGTGGAGAAGTAACCCGTCAGAGCCGCATACTTGAGCGGGTGGTTATACACACGCTGGTAGTTGTACTCATCATCGGACTTCACCGACGAAGCAATCTCCGTACCATCAACCACGATTGAGCCACGTGCCGAACCGTAATTATCGTAGAGAGCTCGGGAATTCCACTGATTATTCATCAGAGTCTTCGAATCGAAGAACTGAATATAGCTGAGGGTGCCCATCAGCAGGACAAACACGCACGCGGCAGACATCCACATGCGGCGAATAGCCCTATCCATTCTTCTCACCTCCAGAATCCTTAGCCGTAATACGCGCCAGAACGCTAGTAGCACCCTCCGGCTCGTAGCTAGTGTCCGCATGGTCAATACCCTGCGGAGCATCATAACCAGCCACCAGGTGAGGTGCGCGGGCACTATGAGAAATAGACAACCACAGCGCCACAATAATCCAGTTAGCCACCAACGAGGAGCCACCGGCAGACATGAAAGGAGTCGTCAGACCAGTCAGCGGAATCAAACGAGTCACGCCGCCAATCACCACGAACAGCTGCAGAACCATGACCGTAGACAGGCCGGCAGCCAATAGCTTGCCGAAACCATCACGAGTACCCAATGCCGCACGGTAACCGCGCGAAACCAGAAGCATGAACATCATCAGGATGGCACCCAGACCCACCAGGCCCAGCTCCTCACCCAACGAGGAAATAATCATGTCCGAATTAGCGTACGGGACGAGGTTCGCGCGGCCCTGGCCCCAACCGCGGCCAAAAAGACCGCCGTAAGCCAGACCGAAAACGCCCTGCAGAATCTGACCCGAACCGCCAGGAGACGCCTGGTAAATCTCCGGATCAAAAGCATGCACCCACGCATAAATACGGGCGTGCACGTGCGAGACATAGTGGTACGCGAAATAGCCACCCACAGCCATACCGATACCCGCAACCACCAGCCACGAAATACGACCGGTCGACAGGTACAGCATCGCCATGAATAGACCAAAGAACATAATTGCCGAACCAAGGTCCTTCTGGAACACCAGAACACCCAGGCTCACAATCCACGCCAAGAACACCGGCGCCAAATCACGTAGACGCGGCAGATTAATAGGGCCGATGCGGCGGCCAGCCACCAGAATCAGGTCACGGTGTGTCGCCAAATAGCCGGCGAAGAAAATCGCCAAAGTAATCTTCGCGACCTCACCCGGCTGGAACGTGCGGTTACCGATATGAATCCAAATACGAGCACCATTGAGCTCCATACCCAGACCCGGAACCAGCGGCATGATGAGCAGAATCATCGACAGCACCAGGGAGGTGTACGTGACCTTACGCAGCAGGCGGTAATCCCTGAGCACGAACACGATAATCGCGCACAGCACCATCGACACGCCGGTCCACATCAGCTGACCGTCACCCACTGGAGCCGCAATCTGCGGATCCAGGCGATAAATCATGGTCAAACCAATGCCGTTCAGAGCCACCACCAGCGGCAGAATAAACGGATCAGCATAACGCGCACGGAACTGCATGACCAGGTGAATAAGAAGAGCACCGGCACCCAGCACCACCGTGCACGGCAGCCACTGGCTCTTCGACGTATCAAAAGCATGCTCCGGATCAATCAGGTACATGCCGAACGAGCTGATACCTACCGCCAAAACCAGCAGGAAAAGCTCCGTGAAACGGCGTGCACGAGGCGCATCCGACTCACGACGGAACGAGAACTTAGCCATTGTTCTCACCGCCTACCGCAGCAGGAGCCTCCGAAGAAGCCGGCTCAGGAGCCGGGGATGCCGAATCAGAGCTCGGTGCCCCAGAGCTTGGAGCCTCACTGGGCGCCACAGAGCTCGGGGAAGCAGAAGCCGATGCCGAGGCAGACGCAGAAGCTGCAGCCTGCTCAGCCTTCTCACGAGACTGATCTGCCTGAGTCTTCAAACGAGTCACAATCTGGTGCGCATCATCCAGGTCCTTCGCCGTAATCGCATTACGCAACAAAGAACGCGTATGATCGCTCAACTCACTCGTAGGAATATCGGTATTCTCCACCACATGAGAAAGACGAATCGGACCCAACGCATGCGGAATACCGTTGTACACCGCAACCGTGCCGTCACTCTCACCCACATAGTAGCTACGCTCCACATAGCGCAGACCGGTCCACGCAGCCAGCGTCACAATAGCTGCAACCAGTAGAGTAATGAACAGGCGAATCGACCACGACCGCGGACGCGAACGCTCAACAGTATCCTCAGCGATCAGCTCCTCCAGCTCAGCCGGCAAGGTCGCCTCATCAGACTCAACCTTCAAAGGCACACGCTGAGCCACCGTCGCACGATGCTCCAGGGTACGCGAAGTCACCGCCGGAATCATGCCGGTCTCAGTAGCCACCGAAGCGGCACCAACCAGCTGATGCGGGCGGGAACCCAATTCGCTACGCAAGATCGCAGCATTCGTAAGAGCCGCATCCACGGCGTTATCGTACGTACCGATATGGTGACGCACCGCCCCAGAACCACTGTGCAACAGGGTTCCAGAGAAGTCACGAGCACGACGGAAACGGCGCAACGACCGACGATGAGGCTCCTCAGAGTCCTCATCATGGTGCGCACCCAAAATAGCCTCAGCAGCCTCAGCCGTAGCAGCAACCTCGGGAAGCTTCTGAGTATTCGTGCTGACCTCCTGCTCCGCCACAATCGAATCAGACAAAGCAGAATCAGGCAGGCTCGAAGGACCCACCGGCTCATCCACCGGCAAAACCTCACGGTCAATCACCTGCAAGGACACAACCGTCACGTTATCCGGAGCGCCACGCTCCAAAGTCATTGCAATCAGGGTGTCAGCAATCTCAGACAAATCATCAGTAGAACGCATCACCTGCTCAATCTCCGACAGGGACACCACAGCATCCAAACCGTCCGAAGAGAGCACCCAGCGCTCGCCGGGAACAGCGTCCAGAGTCTTCAACTCCAGCTCGGGGGACGCATCAACATCACCCAGAACGCGCATAATCACGTTCTTATGGGGGTGGTTCTCCGCCTCCTGCGGGGTAATACGACCCTCATTGAGCAAGCGCTGCACAAACGTATGGTCAGTAGAAATCTGCTCAAACTCACCATCAGCGCCCGGACGCAGACGATACGCACGTGAGTCACCAATATGGGCGAACTCAATGCAATCACCATCAATCAGCAGGGCAGTACAGGTCGTGCCCATGCCCGCCAGCTGCGGATCATTCGCCGCCAGCTCATTAATGATCAAGTTCGCGCTCTGAATCTCATCAGCCAGATAGACGCCGCCAGCACCATCCTCAAAATCGGGGTGATCGAGGGGAGTCAAATTCAAAACCGTCGTAGCCGACGCGACATCGCCGCCCACGTGGCCGCCCATGCCATCAGCAACGACAGCAAGGAAACGACCACCGTAGCCGGAGTCATCATTCTTCGAGCGTTTCAGACCCGTATCAGAGCGGGCCTCAAAACGAAAAGCAATCTTCATACACTAGCCCCTCAACTGCATGGTGGTACCGCCAACGCGGAAATCATCACCGGGCTCAATCGGGGTCGCACGAGTCAGACGCTCGCCATTGACGAACGTACCATTAGTAGAATTCAAATCCTCAAGGAACCAACGGGAACCCTGAGGGAACAGGCGCGCATGGCGGCCCGAGGCGTAATCATCCTGCAGGGACACCTCAATGTCATTAGCGCGGCCAATAGTAATCGGGTGGTCCCCCAGCTGCATCATCGCGCCAGCCTGCGCACCGGCAGTAATCACAAGCTGCGAAGGACGAGTCGGCGGAGGCGCAATATGGGTAGCCTCCGGAACCGCATCAACCGGTGCCGCACGATAGTTCTTACCCAAACCAAGGTCACGGCGAGCCGCCGAAACCACCAGGAAAACAAAGAACCAAATCAGAGCTAGAAAAGCGTAACGAAGGATAGTAACGGTCAATTCAGACGCCATTAACGGACACCTCCGGTCGAACTATGGAAGATGATGCGGGTATTACCCATGCGAAGCAGCGAACCGTTCGCCAGCACCACCGGCGCACGCAGAGGCGCACCATTAATCAACGTGCCGTTGGTAGAACCCATATCGGTGGCGACCACCGCACCACCCTGCATCGAAAGCTGCAGGTGACGGCGAGAAACACCCTTATCGTCCAGACGAAAATCAGCATCAGAACCGCGACCCAGCACAAACGGCAGGTGGTTCACCGGGTGCATGCGACCCTCAATCTCCAAGAAGAAACGGGGAGCACCCGCCGCGGGGGACGCTACAGGCATGTTCAGGCGAGGCGCAGGAGCCTGCTGAGGCGCAGGGCTGGGTGCAGGCTGAGCCGGCTGAGCAGCCGGCTTCGTAATGCGGGTCGGCAAAGAAGACTCACGCGGCGGACGCACCGGCGCGTAGTTAGTGGCGCCGCGCAGAGACGGGGATGCCGGAGCCTCCGGTACAGAGAACGGCTCGAAAGTCGCAACAACCTCAAACTCGCCCTCAGAGAGAGAATCAAGAACGTTGAACGTCACGCGAACCGCGCCAATGAGGGTGTAACCCTGCGCGCGGGCGTGCGAAATCGCCAAATCGCACAGCTCAACAGCGAACGGGTTGCCCCACTCGCGAACGCGAGGGAAATCAACCGGTGCGAAACGGAGAGTATAGACATTAGGAGCCATAGTGCGGCCACTGCCGTCCACGTAGGACTCGTCATCCATCATGATGCGGACGCGGTTAGCGACATCCGCCTTCGCAAAGGTGCCGAAGCCCTTGGAAAGGCCGACAGTGCGGCCGATGCCTTGCTCCAGCTTGCCCAGCTTGTCGAAAAACTTCATGCCGCCTCCTTCTCAACGACCATTCCGAGCAACAGACCGCGCAAACGGTCTTTATCCGAAAGGCTCAGTTTAACGAGCGTGTCTGTGCGTTAGCTGTGTGTCCTGTGAATGAACACACCCGGTTCTATTTTAGGTGATGCACTCGCCATCGCTCTGGAACCCCGTCATTTAGCGGGGAATTGGTTATGGATATGAAAAAATCCCCGGTTCTTTCGAACCGGGGATCGTTGGTGCGCGAGGGGGGAGTTGAACCCCCACGCCCTCACGGGCACACGGACCTGAACCGTGCGCGTCTGCCTATTCCGCCACTCGCGCATGTGTCTTACGGTGTATCACCGCAGGCAACACATAAAACTATACGGACTGTATGCGGTGCTGTCCAATTGAGAGAGTGTGACCTTCGTTACTTAGAGGTGGTGGAGGGTTCAGAAAGAGCCTCCGAGGCGCTATTGGGGGCACTACCGGACACTCCACCGGAAGTAGCCGCATCGGACGCAACCGCGGAACCCCGCGCCATACGCTCGTTTTCGGCACGCTCCCGATCAATGCGTTCCAGACGCGCGCGCAACAACCACGTCACCGGACCCACATACGGCAGGCACAGCACCAGCAGAAGCCACTTCAGCTTCTGCACCTCCGAAAAATGCGGGTTCCGATGAATCGTCACCAAGCACAATAGCGCCAACGCAATACCAGCCAGAAACACGACCGTGACCACCAGCTCCAGTACGGCACGCCAATCCATAAACCCTCCTAATATCCTTCCTAAGCATACAGACCCGGAGGAATCCGCAAGCCCTCAGGGTAGTTCAAGGAGGCGTTCAGAGCCTACCCCGATGGGCAGCCCCATACGCCCCTCAAGCACGCAAAAGGGCCCGCCCCGCAACACAGCAGGACGGACCCTCCACAAAGCCTTACACAGAAACCTGCGTGTAGCTTACAAACTAGCGGCTAGCCTTCTTCGCAACACGACGCTCAGCAGCCTTCGCATCATACTCAGCCCAGAACTCACGGGTAGTCACCGCATCAGTACCATCCCACGCCGCAAGATTCTTCAACTCAGGCATATCCGAAGCCTTGAAAATCGGCTCCAAACCAGCCTTACGCTGAGCCTCATAGTTCTTCAACACCGCAACAACCTGCGGAGTCATCAACAGAACCGCCGTCAAGTTCACAATCACCATGCCGGCATTCAACATATCCGCGGTAGTCCACACCAGATCCAGCGAAGAAATCGCGCCGAAGAACACGAACACCAGAACCAGCGCACGGAAAATATTCATCGGCAGCTTACGCTCAGTCACAAAACGCATATTCGACTCGCCGTAGTAGTAGTTACCAATCACAGTCGAGAACGCAAACATGAAAATCGCGATAGTCAGGAAGTGAACCGCCCAATCGCCCAGCTGCATAGCCAACGCCGACTGAGTCAGCGACGCACCACGAGAACGATCACCATAAGTCGGGTTCGACAGCAGAACAATAAACGCAGTCACAGTACACGCCATCATCGTGTCAAAGTAAACACCCAAAGTCTGCACGTAACCCTGCTTAGCCGGGTGAGAAATAGTAGCGGTCGCACCAGCGTTCGGAGCAGTACCCATACCCGCCTCATTAGTCAGCAGGCCACGCTTCATACCCCAAATCACGGCACCCATCGCGCCACCGGTCACGAACTCCTTAATGCCAAAAGCACCCTGGAAAATCATCAGCAGCATCTCCGGAACCTTGCCAATGTTCAGCAGAACAACCAGCAGACCCAGCAGCAGATACAGTACCGCCATAATCGGCACCAGCCACTCAGTCACTGAAGAAATCGCGCGAATACCACCGAAAATAATAGCCGCAGTCAGCGCCACCATAATCAGACCAATAGTGATGCGGAAGCCCATCGAGTTAGTACCCGAAACATCAATGCTGAACGAGTTCGCCGCAGCATCCACCACAGCATTCGTCTGAACCGCCACAAACACGAACGCATAAGTGACCACAATGAACGCCACAAAGATGTAACCCATCCACGGAGCGTTCAGGCCGCGCTTCATGTAGTACGCCGGACCACCAATATAGGAATCCTTACCGCGCTCCTTGTACAGCTGACCCAGAAGGGACTCCGCGAAAGCAGAAGCCGCACCAACAGCAGCAATAACCCACATCCAGAACACAGCACCCGGGCCGCCCATAGCAATAGCCAAAGCAACACCCGCAACAGTACCGGTACCCACACGCGAAGCCGCCGAAACAGTAAACGCACGGAACGAAGAAATGCTCTTCTTACCGTCAGCCTCACGAGCAACCGGGTCACCCAGAACACGGACCATTTCCTTAACGGAACGCCACTGCACACCGCGAGTACGGATCGTAATGTACAGACCAGCCGCAATCAGAGCGTAGTAGAGGAAATTACTCCACATCCAGTTCTGCACGGCATCCACGGAGGAAGTCAGTTCCGCAGTCTGCGTATTAATGTCCCCGATGATATTCAGAAGAAAATCCAC
Organism: Rothia sp. HMSC064F07; assembly: GCF_001837265.1. Classification (NCBI taxonomy): domain Bacteria; kingdom Bacillati; phylum Actinomycetota; class Actinomycetes; order Micrococcales; family Micrococcaceae; genus Rothia; species Rothia sp. HMSC064F07. The sequence goes on from NZ_KV831925.1 coordinate 18,910, forward strand.
TCGGCACTCCAATCTTGAAAGCAAAAAGCCCGCACGCTCAAACCCGAAAGACGGACAGCGTGGGGGCTACATTGCTGGGTGGCGCGGACTCAAAGCCGCGTAACGGAGGCACATACGCTCCGTATGATTAGTCACCTCATTGTGTCGGGTACGCCCCCCGCTCGGCAACTTAAATAAGGGGCCCAAGTCAAAATGTAACGAATACTTAATATATGGGCAGAGTAAATATAGACTCCGTGGAGGTGTTGACGGCACCGGCAGGGCGGGCACAAAAAGCCCGGCACAAGGTACAAAACCTCGCACCGGGCTTAGCGGAGAAGCGTGGGTATCAGTCGGGCTACGAACGCTCAGGCTTCACAAACGGGAACGACAACACCCCACGAATCTGCGTCTGAGCCAACAGCATCACCAAACGGTCCACACCCAGACCCAAACCACCCGTCGGCGGCATACCCGTCTCCAAGGCGTAAAGGAAATCCTCATCCACCTCCATCGCCTCCAGGTCACCCGAAGCCGCCTTCAACGACTGCTCCGTCAGGCGCTCACGCTGCACCAGCGGATCCGCCAGCTCCGAGTAGGCACAGCCCATCTCCATGCCGTTAATCACCAAATCCCAACGCTCCGCCAAACCCGGAACACTACGATGCGGCGCCGCAAGCGGACTCGTCTCCGCCGGGAAATCCGTATAGAACGTCGGCTCCACCGTATGCACCTCAACCAGCTCACCATACAGTTCCTCAACGATGGCACCCGGACCCATACCCTCGTGAACACGCACACCGTGCTGCTGCGCCAAAGCCAGCAACTCCTCAAAATCCGTCTGCACATCCACTCGGCGACCCAGCGCCTCCGACAGAGCATCACACACCGACACCACACGCCACGGACCCGACACATCACGCACCACGCGCTCGCTCGAAGCCTTACGACCCAGCGGCAAAGACACCGAACCAAACACCGCCTGAGCGGCATCCTTAATCAGACGCTCCGTCAACTCACGCATCTGCACATAATCCGCATACGGACGATACGCCTCAAGCACCGTAAACTCCGGATTATGGGTCGCATCAGCACCCTCATTGCGGAAATCACGACCCAGCTCATATACCGGACCGCTACCGCCCACCACCAGGCGCTTCAAATACAGCTCCGGCGCAATACGCAGCGTCAAATCCTCACCGTACGCATTGATATACGTGCGGAACGGACGCGCGCTCGCGCCACCGTGCACCGTATGCAGAATCGGGGTCTCCACCTCAAGGAAGCCCTCCGCATCCAGGCGGGCACGCAGTGCCTTAATGACCGCAGTACGCAGGCGCAGATTCTGCATCTGGTCCGGATGCACCAACAGGTCTGTGGAACGGCGACGCAGGCGCGCCTCCGGGTCAGTAAAGGAGTCGAAGGGGATGGGGTGCAGGCTCTTCGACGCCATGTACCAGGAGGCGGCAATCAGCGATGGAGTGCCGTTACGGCTCACCCCGTAGGTGCCCCGCACGGTGATGATGTCACCAGTATCCAGGTTGCGGGAGGCGAGGCTCAACGGGTGCTCGCCCACCAGGCTGCGTTCCACGACGACCTGCAGGGTCTCACCCCCTTCAATGAGGATTGCAAAGAGGACTCCACCGTGGTTGCGAAGCGCGCGAATACGCCCCGAAACCATGAATTCCGAATCTGGAATATTTTCAGAAGAGAATATACTCAGGGCATCCTTCACGCCCAGAATAGGCGCACCATTACTGCGTATCTCACCACCCAGCGGATACGGATCCATGCCCGCCGCACGCAGCGCCTCCAGATGGCGCAGACGGTGCTGAGTCTGATCGCTACGCGACACCTCAGGAAGCTCTTCCACAGAAGCGAGCTGCATCTGGCGAAGAGCCTCCAGCTCATCTGTAGAAAGAACCTGCTCCTGATCCTGCAAACGGCGCGCCGACAAATTCGGTAAAAAGCCCTCCGCCATACCCGACGCAACCACAACATTCGCCATCGCCAACGTCGGCTCCGTCGCCAAAAAACGAGGAACCCACAGCGGGGCAAACTTCAGATTGAAACGATACAGGCGGCGTAACTGCAGAAAACGATCCAGCACACCCAAAGAGCGGGAAGCAAAACGGTTCCACGCTGACGCACCCACCTGATCAGCAGCCTCAAAAATATGGCCAAACATCGCAAAATTCAGCGACACCCGACGCACACCCAAAGACGCCGCCTGCTCCATCAGCGACGCCACCATAAACTCCACCACACCATTAGGTGCCTCAGGGGAGCGGCGCATAACATCCAAAGACAGCCCCGTAGGACCCCACGGGACGAACGACAGCAGAGCCACCATCTGACCAGCCTCATCATGAGCCGACACCAGAACAGACGAAGAATCCGCCGGATCATTCACACGATTCAGAGCCATCGAGAAGCCACGCTCCACACGCCCATGACGCCACGCCGAAATATTCTCCGCAACCTGCTGACGCTGCTGCTCATCCAGCTCCACAAAGCGACGCATCTGCGCCGTGTACCCGCCGCGACGCACACGCTGAACCGCCTGACGCACCGGTAGCATCGACGTGTCATTGAGCGTGAAACGGTCCGCCTCAAGGACCGCCTCCTCACCCATCTGAATAATCGACAGGCCCGCACGGTTATAGGCGCGCGCACCCGCCTCACTCACGCTCAGCGCCGCAGGAACCCAACCATAGCTACGCGCCTGCAGCATCCACTGCTCAATGGCGGCATCCCACGAATCAGGGTCACCCACCGGGTCGCTCGACGCCAAACACACCGAACCCACCGAACGGTACGTAATCGCCGCCCTCTGATCCGGAGAGAAAATCACCTGCTTATCGCGACGCGTCGCAAAATAGGAGAGCGAATCATTGGCACCGTACTGCTGTAGCAGAGCGCGAATCTTCAGCTCCTTCTCGCCGGTCCACGCATCCGGGGCACGGTAACCGCGCGCCAACAGGTACAGTGCCGCAACCAGCGAGGCGCCGTAACCGAAAGAAGCCAAAAAAGCGACCACATCGGCAGACCACACGCCAGGATGGGTACGCTCAATACCCATGCCGTGCATCAGCAACTCCCACGGGGTCACCGAACGCAACGGCTCCCACACACCAATGTGGCAGAGGTACCAGAGCACCAGAGTAGTCAGCAGGATACCGCCAACAGCCGTCGACGCCGCACCCACCCACGAGAGGCGACCAATACGCGCCGGGAACGCCGAACGAATCGAGAAAAGGAAAGGCACCAGCGCGCACGCAAACACGATGGAGAGCGTATCGACCGTCGAGGAGAAAATACGGTCCTTCGGCATAATCCCCGCGGGGAACACCAGAGTGAATGCGCTATGGCTGGCGATCAGCACACCAAGCACCTGAAAAACGATGGCTGCAATGAGAGCGGCACGCTTGCGCACAATCAGCCCGGACACAAGCACAATCATCGTGATGGCGCTGGGTAGCGTGTGCGTGGAGGGAATATTCAGCAGGTCAGCGGTGACTTCCCACCAAGTGAAGCCGCGACCGTGCCGCAGAGGAGAAATAATCCACGCGAACGTGGTCAGTAGCGCGGCAAAGGAATACACCCCAATCACCACGCGTGCTGATATCTCTGCATACCTTGAAGGAGGCGCGGGCGCCTGCCCTGCTCGTGCTGTACGGCGACGTGAGGTAGTGCGGTGAGACATCATTATCAGCGGGGGATTGGGGTGTAGGGAAGGTACTAGACCTTAGGAGTTCTTGCTAGGCTTCGGTCTTCGGGTCACGGTAGGTGCCCTCGAAGACGTCGGGGATGCCGTTGTCGTCAGCGTCCACGCTTTCCTTCTCAGCCAGGGCACGGTAGTGCTTGTTACGGCGTGAAAGGATGATGGCACCGACAATCGCGGCGAGCACGGAACCGAAGAGAATCGCAATCTTTGCATCCTCGGTGTGCGGGGAGCCGTGCGGGAAGGACAGCTCAGCCACCAGTAGGGATACGGTGAAGCCGATACCGCCGGTTGCAGCCAGGCCGACCACGTCAATCCAGGCGACGTCCGGGTCGAGGTTAGCGTTCTTGAAGCGGGTCACGAGCCAGGTGGTGCCGAAAATACCGATGGTTTTACCGGCAACCAGTGCAACCATAATGCCGACTGCCACGGAGTCGGTGAGGGCGCGTCCGAGGCCTTCAAAGCCGCCAACGGCCACACCCGCGCTGAAGAACGCGAAGACGGGCACGCAGATGCCCGTGGAGAGGGGACGGAATCGGTGCTCCAGCACCTCTGCAAGACCGTGTTCAGCCTGTGCCGCCTCAGAGCGAGCGGACATCTTCACGGGCACCAGGAAGCCGAGAACCACGCCGGAAATGGTGGCGTGAATACCGGACTCGAGGAAGAGCGCCCAGGTGATAATACCCAGGGGCAGCAGCAGAATCCATGCGGCGAGAGGCTTCAGGTGCAGCATGGTCTCACCGCGGTAGGCAATGAACGCGAAAAGAGCGAGGGGAATGAGCGCGAAAAGCAGGTACTCGCCGTGGAAGTTATTGGTGTAGAAAATCGCGATAATGCAGATCGCGATCAGGTCGTCGACCACTGCCAGGGTCAGCAGGAAGACACGCATCGCCGAGGGGAGGAAAGTACCCACGGCGGCGAGAACAGACACCGCAAACGCAATATCGGTTGCGGTGGGGATCGCCCAGCCGTGCAGAGCGGTGGGGCTGGTGAAGTTCAGCGCCGTGTAGATAATCGCGGGCACCGCAACGCCACCGAAAGCGGCCGCAATCGGCACAATCGCGGTGGAGGGCGACTTGAGGTCACCAATCACGAATTCCTTCTTCAGCTCTAAGCCGGTGAGGAAGAAGAAAACGACGAGCAGACCGTCTGCCGCCCAGGTTCCGATGCTCATCTGCAGGTGGTTGAAGCCGGGGATGACCGGGCCAACAACGGTGTCTCGCAGACCGAAGTAGAAGCTGGATGCGGGGGTGTTGGCGAGTACTACTGCCAGCACCGTCGCAATCAGAAGTACGGTACCGCCGACTGATTCTGCACGCAGAATGTCGGCTACGCGGCGTGAGTTGCTATATGAGCCGCGGCTGAGGGTATCTGGGTTGGTGTGAGTCATTCTCTCCTCTTTCTGCCGCGATATTATGCGGCATCTAAGGCTTTTAAGTTTACTCTGCACTGTATGAGTATTCGAGTACCCGCTGGCGGCTTTTAGCTCCTGGACGGTGCACCGCGGTGTGCTTTCATGGCGTATATGCATAAACGTTCCGCCCTCCCCACGGCGTGTGGGGAGGGCGGAACGTTTAATATTTTGCAGATATTCTGCGTGGTCGACTAGGTGTCTAGCCGCCTGAACGCAAGATTAGGAACCAGCGATTGCGGGTGCGCCGGACTCCTGGCCGTGGTCGTGTGCCAGCTCGCGTGCAACGTAGTTCTCCAGGTCGAAGAGGTTGCCGTTTGCGCGCTTCACGATGGTCACCAGGGTCTCCATGGTTGCAACTTCCTCAACCTGTTCCTTCAGGAACCAGAGGATGAACTGCTCGCCCAGTGCGTAGTTCTCAGCGCGTGCTGCGGAGAACAGAGCCTCGATCTGACCGGTGACAACCTTCTCCTGTGCCAGGGACATGTCAACGATTTCCTGAACGTTCGCGAAGTCGTTCTTCACAGCGGGAACAGCGGGGATCTCGACCTTGTGGCCGCGGTCCAGCTTGTACTGAACCATCATGAGTGCGTGCTCGCGCTCTTCGAGGGACTGCTGGTAGAAGAACTTAGCCAGCTGGGGCAGGTCCTCACCGTCGAGCCAGATAGCCATGGACAGGTACTGGTGAGATGCTGCGAACTCGTGGCCAATCTGCTCGTTCAGAAGGTCGTAGAAAGACTTAGACATATGGTTTCTCCTTATATGGTGGTTGCTTTTAGGTGCCGGGATGGCGCGGTGCAACCTGTTGATATTTATCGTAAGGGGTAGGGTGCGTCATGTACAGAGAGAAAAGGCTAATCGGTGAATCAGATAAGGTACTCCTGACATATTGTCACCACAACCCTTAGTGTGGATGCCCTGAATACTTTCTTTGGCTTGAGTGGTATTGAGTGCGTTTCCTTGAGATTTCGCGGTTTAAAGCGGTATTAGATACCCCAACATCCCGCGTATACGCATCATGCCCCTGCGCCCGACAGCCGGTCATCCGACATTTCAAAGCGGTACGTGATACCGCAAAAATTTTTTAAAATTCTTCGCATGTATCGATGCTCGGGGCAACTTTAGGCGGCTTTAAGGTTCGCGCGTACCGCAGCGCTCGCGACTGCAAGAGCCTATTTAAGAAATCTGTTAAAGAGATAAGGCACGTTCCCGGTGGGGAATGTGCCTTATCTCTGGTTCTCTCAACTCTCACCCGAAGGCGGAGGAGGTTATTGTGTGGGGTAGTTCCCACGCTGCAGTGCATCAATCGAGATGACGTTTGAGGGGGTGTTGCCGAGGACCGCCTCGCCGATTTCTGCGAGATGCTCAACCTGTTCGGTGGTCAGGTGGTCGAAAATCTGGCGGCGTACTTCGCTCACGTGGCCGGGTGCGACGTCCTGCACTTTCTGCTCGCCTGCGGGGAGCAAGTGGCAGATGCTGACGCGGCGGTCTTCTGCGCTGAGGGAGCGGCGGACGTAGCCGTCCTTCTCCAGGCGTGCCACAACGCGGGAGAGGCGTGCCGGGAGGGTGTTGGTAGTAACTGCCAGCTCGGTCATGGTGAGGGAATGATCCTTGGACTCGGAGAGCATCGCGAGCACCATGTATTCGACAAAGCTAATGCCAGCTTCGCTCTGCAGCTGGTTTTCCAGTTTGCGGGTGAGGCTGAAGATGATGGAGCTGATAAAGAGCCAGCCTTCTCGCTCTTGCGGAGAGAGCCACTGGATGGATTCGCTGTGTGCGGTATTGTCAGACCGCTGCGCAGACGTGGTTGGTATGGGCACGGGATTGGTTCCTCTTTTATCGGATATGGAGCTCCCTTATTAAGGGGAGGTGTGGTGTGCTGGCACCCATTGTAGCGAAAGGTCTTGCCCAGTAACCCTAAATTGGTACGGTCAAGTAATGGTTGACACTTTAGTGCTAATTTTTTGGAGGGTGCTAGGGTCATCTTTTTGCACGCAGTGACTATAAAAACCTTGGGTAGACAAGTGATGCGCGACATATTTAAAAAGATTTCCGGTACAAGTATAGATGAGAACGTACCAAGAAGTATACTCATGAATTGAGCCAACTTCCGCGGAATATCAAGGTTTTTAGGGGTGTGGGTGAAAATTCTAGGGAGTGTAAAGAGCTTACCAAGGGTGAAAAATAACGAAACGATAACAAAATTTTTAAAAAAATCTCGGTTTTGGCTTTGCAACCGTAATGAAACCGTGTACACTAATTACATAACGGGGTCGAAGGAAGCCTCCGAGGCGAGACCGGAAGCTCGCTTCGATAGGTTCGACTCTCTATTTATCGGTGATTGTCGTCGGTGTACGAGTAACTCGTATTTCTACCGACGGATGTGCGGTGCGGGTGCAGTTCGTGGTTGGGCTGCATTCCGTACCGTATCTTTTTAACTCGAATTTCTATCAACTCACTCTAAGAGCATCCAATGGTCGGGTGCTCTTTTTCTTTGCCCTCATAGGGATTAGCAAGAGCGCCCCTGCGAACTAGGGGAGGAGCATGAATTGAGGGGTCTGCGTACCTGCACTGCGCACCTTGCAGCTGTGGTGTTGCTGCGCCGTATCGCGCCAGGAATGTTATCCATAGGGGTTATCCACAATGGTTATCCACAGTGTGGAGAACTTACACGCATGTGATTTGGTGAAGCTGGCGATGGTGGCAATGCAAGATGCAAAGAGGGGCCCAGTCGAAAAATTCTTGTAATTACAGGCTTTCGAGGCTGTTAAAAGCGAGGGTAAGTTCTTAAACAGAAGACCTTTTCACCTTTAAAACCGCGGAACCCGAAAATTTCCACAGCTGTGGATAACCCTGTGCACTTAATCCACCGCCTCCGGCGTAAGGAGGCGCGTAAGATCGCTCGGCGGCCCTGTTAGTACTCAATATTTTGGCTAGTAGAAGGAAAAACACCCCGAATGAGGGCGAAAATTCTGCAGTTTATCCCCCGCGCATCCCCAAAATAGGATGTTATCCACAGTAGTTATCCACAGTGTGGAGAACTTACAACTCTGTTATTCACATGAGTGCATACCCCGGTATTTCAAGGCAGAATAGGGTGCCGACCCCGAAAAGCCTGTTGATACACAGGATTATCCACAGGTGTGGGGAAAAGTCTTCGCCTGAAATCCACATGCTCAAGCGAGGTCTTACATAAATGTGACGCACCCCAACTCATGAAAAGTAAAGTAAACGCTACGCTGGTAATCTTTAATACAAGCCAAGTTTTCTAATGAAAGGCATCATCATGGCTGAAAAGTACACCCTCCCCGAGCTCCCCTACGACTACGCGGCGCTCGAGCCCCACATCTCTGCAAAGATCATGGAGCTGCACCACGACAAGCACCACGCAGCATACGTTGCAGGCGCTAACGCAGCTCTCGAGCAGCTTGAAGAGGCACGCGAGAACGGTGCATACGGCAACGTCTCCAAGCTCTCCAAGGACCTGGCGTTCAACCTGGGTGGCCACACCAACCACTCCATCTTCTGGAACAATCTGTCCCCCGAGGGTGGCGACAAGCCCACCGGCGAGCTGGCAGCAGCAATCGACGAGTTCTTCGGATCCTTCGACAAGTTCCGTGAGCACTTCACCAACGTTGCACTGACCATTCAGGGCTCCGGCTGGGCAATCCTCGCATGGGACACCGTTGGCAAGCGCCTCATCATCGAGCAGCTTTACGACCAGCAGGGCAACATCTCCGTTGCACTGATTCCCGTTCTGCAGCTGGACATGTGGGAGCACGCATTCTACCTGGACTACCAGAACGTCAAGGGCGAGTACGTCAAGGCATTCTGGAACATTGTGAACTGGGCTGACGTTCAGGCTCGCTTCGAGCGCGCAGTGTCCCAGACCAAGGGCCTGGTCCTCTAATCTAAGTTTTCGTCAGCGCGGTGAAGTAGCCGCGGTGAGGTAACTGAAACGGGTGTCCGGCGCCTCCATATTCGGAGGTGCCGGGCACCCGTTTGTTGTATTCAGGTGTTGCCCCGCGGGGTTAGGCGCGGAATTCTAGAGCGCCAGCGTGCGATCAATGCGGATGCGGTGACAGAAATCCTCATCATGACTCACTACAATGAGTGCGCCGGTATAGGCTTCGAGCGCCTGCACCAGCCAATCCACCGAGGAAATATCGAGGTTATTCGTCGGCTCATCCAATATGAGTAGCTGCGGCACCGGGTCAGCCAGAAGCACCTGCGCCACCGCGGCACGGAACCGCTCACCACCGGAGAGCTCACCGGTCTTATGGTGCACACTCTCGCGACGGAACAGCAGCCGCGCCAGCTGGTCACGCAGATGCTGTTCACTCACGCCCGGGTTAGCACGCTGCACGCACTGCAGAAGAGTGAGCTCCGGGTCGAGGGTGATGCGCTGAGGAATATACGCCCCCTCGATGGAGTACTCGACGCGGTAGGCGGGCTGCACGGGGGAGCGGTACTCCGGGTCGCCGGCGTGGGCAATTGCCTCAAGGAGGGTGGTCTTGCCGCTACCGTTTGCGCCGGTGATGCGCAGGTGCTCGGGGCCGCTGAGAATCAGGTGCTCGGGGCGCTCCGCCGGGGTTCCCTGCTGGTTCTCGCTATCAGCCTCGGCGGGTGAAATATGCAGAGAATCAACCTTGGTGGGTTGCCGAACGGTAAATGTTTCACGTGAAACTGGGTGGCTATCAACCCTGCTCAGCTCCAGCACCTTGCGTCCTGCGGGTAGGGGCTGCTGGCTCAGTTCGGCATAGATTTTCTCCTGCACGCGCACCTCGTCTTGAGCGCTCTGGTACTCCTCCTGAGCCTGCTCCTGCTTGCCGACACGCAGAACTCGAAGCTTCGCCGCCGCCTGCCGTGAGGCGTCCTTCGCGAGGGCAAGAATCGTATCCGGCTGGTCGTCCTTCCACACCTGCGCCATGTTCTTCGAAATAATCTCTTGCGCATGCACCCACTCACGGTGCGCAGAACGTACCCGGTTTTTCGCCTCGGTTACCCGACGCTGAGCTGCCTGCTGTTCGGTGTCCAGCGCCTGGCGGTAGGTGCTGTAGTTACCCTCGAAGAGGCGCAGATGAGCCACCCCCTGCCGGTTGGCGTGAAGCTCGGCAATCACATTCACGCGCTCCAGCAGATCGCGGTCGTGGCTAATAATGAGCGCCGGGCA
>NZ_KV831925.1:29296-89694 GCF_001837265.1 Rothia sp. HMSC064F07
TGGCTAATAATGAGCGCCGGGCAGGGCAGCGCATCCAGCGCCGTGAAGAGCTGAGCCTTCGCCGCGGAATCCAGGTTATTGGTCGGCTCATCCAGCAGGATGAACTCGGGGTCAGAAATCATCAGCGAGGCAAGTGCGGCGATGACCGCCTCGCCACCGGAGAAGCTGCGCATACTGCGAGCAAAGAGCGCGCGAACCGCCTCCGGACTATCGCGATCAACTAGGGTCGCCGGGGTGAAACCGTAGGTCGCAAGAGCCGCCAGGGTGCGCTCTTCAACGTCCCAGTTATCGCCAATAGTGTCGTAGAGTTCGGGGGAGTATTCGCCGGATTCCACTGCCTGTAGTGCCCGCAGAATCTCGGAGATTCCGCAGAGCTCGGCTAGGGTCTGCTCCCGATCCAGACCCAAATCCTGAGGTAGATACGCCATGCGTTCCGGTGCTGCCAAAGAACCGGAATCCGGGGTCAAATCGCCCAGAATCAACCTCATGAGGGTTGTTTTTCCGCAACCATTGTCGCCAATGAGCCCGGTCAGAGGTGCCGAAAACACCGCCGACAGGTCGATGAAGAGCGCGGGCTCGCTCGGGTGCGCGTACGAAATATGGTCGAGTGTAATGTGACGTGACATGGGCTGAGTTCCTTCGAGTAGGTGCTCGGGTCCCTCAACCGCCGGCGCAAAAGTACTGCGGAGATTATGAGAAGGAGGTCGCCTTCAAAGGGCGCAAAAAACCCGAGCGTAACGGTGGGTGTACCTGTGCCCGGGTGTGCGCGCTGATTGGAACACGCAGAAAATGTATCCGTAGAGTTGCTGCGTGAGCGCGCGAAAAAACTGTTAGATCCGGGCTTATGCTCGGTGGGTCATTTCTTTGATGCCTCCTAGATTCCGAATACCGCCCCGGTCATGCCTTGGGTGGCTTCGGTCAAACGATACGTTCAGTCCCTTAGGCTACCCCCACGGTGGGGTAGCGCGGATAGAGAGCTGAGGATTCCAGCATAGGAACTATATGGGCGGCGGGTCAAGCACCCTCCCATGTAGGAGAAGATTCAGCATGCTGATTCCCCGAATGGTTCCTTCCCGAGAGTTTTTGTTGAAAGGTTGAGTGTGCGGTCAATGCGGATGCGGCGGCAAAAATCCTCATCATGACTCACTACAATGAGTGCGCCGGTATAGGCTTCGAGCGCCTGCACCAGCCAATCCACCGAGGAAATATCGAGGTTATTCGTCGGCTCATCCAATATGAGTAGCTGCGGCACCGGATCCGCCAGAAGCACCTGCGCCACCGCGGCACGGAAGCGCTCACCTCCGGATAAATCCCCAATGCGCTGATGTACGCTTTCGCGACGGAAGAGCAGGCGTGCCAGCTGGTCACGCAGATGCTGTTCGCTCGCACCGGGATTCGCCCTCTGTACGGTTTCAAGGAGGGTGAGCTCCGGGTCGAGGATGATGCGCTGCGGCAGGTATGCGGTGTTGTCCAGACGGTAGAGCACTTGGTACGCAGGCGGCACTGGGGAACGGTAGTCAGGGTCATTTGCGTGCGCTATCGCGTTGAGAAGCACAGTCTTGCCACTGCCGTTTGCTCCCGTGATGTGCAGGTGTTCGGGTCCGGTCAGGATAAGACCCTCGGGAAAATCTTGGACTTGAAGCAGATAATCAACTTTATAAGGTTGTGTTTCACGTGAAACGATGTTTTGGGTGTATGCCTTCTTAATGTCGGCGCTCTGCGGTGTAGATGCGCAAGAGTCGTTCTCCACCCGATGTAATTCCAGTACTTTCCGTCCCAGCGGGAGCGCATCCTGAGCAAGTTCCAGATAGATACGCTCCTGCACGCGCAGGTTCTCTTGGGCTTCTCCAACTGCCGCACGCGCATCCGCCACCATGCTTTCGTGGGCTGTGTGAAGTTTCCCGGCAGAGCGCTCTGAACTGTTCTTATCCAGGCCCATAGCCATGCCAGGTTTCCGCTTTGACCGTTCAAATTCGCGACCTCGGCGGGTGTTGCGATCGAGCTTAATCTGGTTCTCAGCGCGCTCACGCTCAGCCTTACGTGCCTCATTCTTCGCCTCGGTGACGCGACGCTGAGCCGCCTGCTGCTCGGTCTCCAGCGCCTGCCGGTAGGTGCTGTAGTTACCCTCGAAAAGGCGCAGATGCGCCACCCCCTGCCGGTCGGCGTGAAGCTCGGCAATCACGTTTACGCGCTCCAGTAGGTCGCGGTCGTGGCTAATAATGAGCGCCGGGCAGGGCAGCGCCTCCAGTGTCGTGAAGAGCTGGGCTTTCGCCGCGGAGTCCAGGTTGTTCGTCGGCTCGTCGAGCAGAATGAACTCTGGGTCTGAATACAGAAGCGCGGTGAGTGCGGCTGTGACCGTCTGACCACCTGAAAAGGTGCTAAGGGGACGCATCAGAAGGTTGCGGCGGGCCTGTGTATCGGTCGTAGTGAGGGCAGGACCAAAACCATGTTCGGCAAGGGCTACGAGGGTGCGTTCTTCAATATCCCAGGCGTCGCCTATGGTGTCGTAAAGGCTGGGGGAATATTCGCCCGATTCCAGCGCATCAAGCGCCTGCAGTATTTTTGTAATTCCAAAAATATCGGCAAGATGCTGATGCCCACTCAACCCTAAATCTTGCGGTAGGTACGCTATGTGCGGTGGGGTGCTGATTATGCCTTGACTAGGGTTTATGTCGCCAAGAATAAGTCTGAAGAGGGTAGTTTTTCCGGCGCCGTTATCGCCGATAAGCCCGGTGAGTGGCGCAGAAAATACCGCGGAAAGGTCTGTGAAAAGTGGGGGCTCACCCGGATGTGCATACGAAATATGGTCGAGTGTAATGTGGTGTGGCATGGGCCGAGTTCCTTCGAATGGGTGCTCGGATTCCCGCCATCGTAGTGCACGTTAGGCATGAGAATATGAAAAACCCGAGCGCGGTCTGTAGGTACACGTAAGCCCGGGTAGTGGGGTGGACGCATAAAAGCGTATTGACCTGGTGTTGTTGGATCCGGGCTTATGCTCGGTGGGTCATTTCTTTGATGCCTCCTAGATTCCGAATACCACCCCGGTCGTGCCTTGGGTGGCTTCGGTCAATCGATATGTTCAGTCCCTTAGGCTACCCTCACGGTGGGGTAGCGCGGATAGAGAGCTGATGGCTCAAGCATAGAAACTGTGTGGGTGCTGAGTCAAACACCCTCCCGTAAAACCTCCTGACAAGTGCCGATACCCCTTAGAGAACGCAAAAGGAGGGGCGACACCAATCGGTGCCGCCCCTCCTTTTAAGCATTAAATCTGCGCGCGTACAACACGCGAAACGCTATTACGCTTCGTGGCGTTCACGGTACATACCCAGCGGGCCCGCATCCGCGTACGCCTGAGCGTCGTTGTAACGGTACAGGCGCGGCGGGCGGTGACGGGTGCCCTCCACGCGGCGGCCGGTGTCAATAATCGACTTCGACGCCGCAATCTGGCGTCGGAAGTTCGCCGGATCCAGGGTACGACCCAGAATCGCCTCGTACACCTCACGCAGCTGCGCCAGGGTGAACTCCTCACCCAAGAAAGAGTGCGCAATACGCGAGTACTCGACCTTGTTCTGCAGGCGGTAGAGCGCGTACTCAATGATTTCGTTGTGGTCGAAGGCGAGCTCGGGCAGCTCATCCACCGGGAACCAGCGGATGTTCTCGTGCACGCGAGTGTTCGCGACCTCGGTGGCGGGAATCGACGCCCAGTACACCACGGACACCACGCGCTCATGATCAGTACCGGGTGCCGGTTCGGGCTCTCCCACAACGCGGGCGGCGCGCGCCTCGGGGGTGCGCAGAACGTCGCCGAACGCGTAGAGCTGCTCCAGGTAGCCGGGCTGCAGATTGGTTGCACGCTTCAGGGTCGAAGCCGCTGCCTCTTCGAGGGAAAGATTCGGGTTAAGCGGACCGCCAGGAAGTGCCCACTGGCCCTTATAGGGCTCGCGGAGGCGGCGAACCAGCGGCAGCCACAGGGTCGGGTGGGTTTCGTTGTCCTTGGGGCGCAGTGCCAGAATAACGGTCGAGACGGCGAGGGATACAGAGGTGTGGTCCACGTCGTTGTGCTCTTCAACGGCGACTGCGCCGGGAAGAGGCTGGGATGCGATGCTCATTCAAGCCTCCTGTGCGAATGGGTATCGATAGGTGTGCATACTCTACCCATTTTAAGGGGTTAATAGGGTAAAAATGCACGCAAGGCACCCGCTGAGTCGAAAACCGGTACCATCCGCGTCGTGTCAAGGGGAAAAGTTCAGGTACCGGACACGCCAAAGCACCCCTCCTGCCTGTCCAATAGAACAGGCAGGAGAGGCGCTTTAGCGTCTACTTATGCAACATCTAACTATGCAGTTTTAGGTGCATATCAGGGGTGCAGACTAGTCGATCTGCAGCTCGCCCATAGCGTCCCAGCCGTCGCCGTCAACCAGGCGAGAAATAATCTTCGGGGTTGCAGTCAGCAGCGGACGCATGTCCTTCATAGCCTGCTGGAAGTGGTCAGAGTTCACGTGCGGGCCAGCTGCATCGTCGTTGAAAGCCTCGAGCAGAACGAACTCGTTCGGGTCCTCAACACTGCGGGACCACTCGAAGAACTTATTGCCTTCCTCGGCGCGGGTTGCCTCGGTGAAAGCGCGGGTCTTCTCAATCCACTGGTCAGCGTATTCGGGCTTGACGGGGAACTTTACAGCAATGAAAATCATCGGAACTCCTTGGTTGAAGAGTAGATACGTACCCTTCCAGTTTAAGCCCCGGGTGCTCGCCGGCGCTGAAGAATAGGGTTTGAGGTAGCGGTTTTAGCTTGTGGCTTTAACCGCTGTGTCGAGTGGCTTTTGTGGTTTAACGAGCCGCCGCCTTGAGTGCCTGCAGGGCGCGTTCGAGTGCCGCACGGTCTGCCGCGATGGCTGCAGCCCTCTGCGGGCTGGCGGAGTCGCCTCCGAATGCCGCGTTGTAGTACATGCCATCACCCAGAAGCAGCACGGTGCGGGCAATCTGTTCATCACCCAGCTCAGCGAGAACGAGCGCATGCCAGCCATCCTGTACGCGACTCATGGTCTGCTGGGCGAGCTCATTATTGTTCTGCGCCAGGCGGCTGAGGGCAATGAGGGCACGGTCGAACGGGGTGTTATCCGGCGTGGAGGAATTGATGTAGTAGGCGCTTGCCCCCTCGGGTGCCTGCTCCATTGCCGCGAAGTCCTCTTCAGCCAGGGTGAGGGTGCGTTCTGCGAGCGCTTCAAGGAGCGCCTTCTTGGATGAGAAGTGGTAGAGTAGCCCGCCCTTGGAAACCTTGGCGGCGGTGGCGACGGCGTCGAGGGTTGCGGCGCGTTCTCCCGAGCGAATCAGCAGGTCGACGTAGGTGTCGAGGATGTGTTCGCGGGAGTTGTTGGCGCGCTGTTTGCGGTGGTTGGGGGTGGTCATGGGTACCAGTCTAACCGCTTGAAACTATACCGTCCAGTTGGTATAGTTAATCTTCGTTTATGGCCCCGTCCGGACCCCTAAAACCTCACTAAAAGACCTAGTCCAAAAGACAGGCCGAGCTGATGTCGCCGCGTCCGCCGCATCAGCCGACACCTTATAGACGCACGAAAACAACCCATGACGAATCACAATCCGCACACCACGGCTCTGCCCATTCACGCCCCCGACCAGAAGACCAAGCGCTGGGCGGCACTCGGCGTGCTCATGCTCCCGGTGCTCCTGGTCTCCATTGACAACACGGTGCTCGCCTTCGCGGTGCCCGCAATCGCTAAGGCGCTGAGCCCCTCCTCCGCGGAACAGCTGTGGATCGTTGATGCCTACCCGCTGGTGCTCTCCGCCCTGCTCGTGCCCATGGGCGCTATCGGTGACCGCATCGGCCGCCGCAAGTTGCTGCTCATCGGTTCGACCGGCTTCGCGGCGATCTCTACGCTCGCGGCATTCGCACCCTCCGCGCTGATGCTCGTGGTTGCCCGTGCCCTGCTCGGTATTTTTGGTGCGATGCTCATGCCGGCAACCCTGTCGATTATTCGCAATATCTTTGTGGATGCGACCGAGCGCCGCATCGCTATTGCCGTGTGGGCTTCGGGCTTCTCCGCCGGTGCGGCGCTGGGCCCGATTGTGGGTGGCTTCCTGCTGGAGCACTTCGACTGGGGTTCCGTGTTCCTGCTGGCTGTGCCGATTCTGATTCCTCTGCTGATTCTTGCCCCGATCATGGTGCCCGAGTCTAAGGACCCGAACCCCAGCCCGGTGGACCCGCTGAGCATCCTGCTGATCATGGTCGGCATGACCGGCATTACCTTCGGTCTGACTCACACCTCCGAAGCCGGTTTCGACGCGGTGGCTATTAGCACCATCCTTGCCGGTCTGTGCTTCATCGTCCTGTTCGTGCTGCGTCAGCTCAACCGCGAGAAGAACGATATTCAGCCCATGCTGGATGTGCGACTCTTCCGCAACACCGTGTTCACCGGTGCGATTACCGCGAACCTCATCTCCATGACGGTGGACGTTGGCTTCATCTACTTCGCCTCCCAGCACCTGCAGCTGGTCTCCGGTCTGCCGCCCATGTACGCCGGCATGCTGCTGATTCCCGGTACTTTGGCGACTATCATCGCCGGCCTGGTGATTGCGCGTGTTGCGGTGCACTTCCACCCGGCGCAGGTGGTGTCCTTCGGTCTGGCTCTCAACGCCGCCGCGTTCGCGGTGCTCGCCTTCCTGGGTGCGCACAGCGACGTGGTTATTATCCTCATCTTTATTGTGCTCGGTACCGGCATCGGTATTGCGCAGACCATTTCGAACGACCTGATGCTCTCCAGCGTGCCGCCGCGTAAGGCGGGTGCGGCATCCGCGATCTCGGAGACCTCCTACGAGACAGGTACGGTGCTCGGCACCGTCATCATCGGTGGTATGCTCACCGCCGTCTACCGCGCAAATGTGGTTGTACCCGACGGCCTGGATGAGACTCTCGCCGACCACGCCCACGAAACCCTCGGCGGTGCCGTGACGGTCGCAAGCCAGGTGGGTGGCGAGCAGGCGAACCAGCTGCTCTCCTCCGCATTCGCTGCCTTCGACTCCGGCGTGGTGCTGAGCTCCGCATTCAGCGCCGTGCTCATGGGTGTTATGGCCGTCATTAGCTACTTCATGATCCGCAAGGCACCGCGCGAAATGAAGCCCGCAGAACACTAATACAGCGCACTAAACCTCATAGATAAGCTCCGTCTCCCGTTGCTCTTGAGCGCCGGGAGGCGGGGCTATTTTTACGCACCCACCTGCGCATTTAAAGGTTCAGCACAGGTGCCGGTGGTACGGTAAAAACAGTAGGCTCACGCCCGAAAAAGTCGCCCGAAAAAGACAGAGGAACCAACGGCTCCACACACTCAAGGAGGAACGCCACCATGGGACTCAAAGACTGGATTGCACCCTTCATTACACTGCTGATTGGTGCCAGCACCATCTTCATCTCCTACAAGAACTACCAGGCGCAGGCGGCGGCAAAACCCTCCGAACTGGCGCGACTGGAACTGTGGAGCAAGCTCCTCACCGAAGCCGGCTTGGACCTCAACGCCCTACCCGACCCCGAAAAGCTCACCTCCGACCAGCGCGTCGTCCTCGAAAACTACCGGGTCTTCCTCAAGCGTGCGTCCCTCGAATCGAAGCTGCGTAAAGTTGGCATCGACAGCAACCGTATCTTCAGCCTGCTCATGAAGCGTGCGCACTCTTCCGTGAAGCCTACGCCCATCCCCATTGGCGACTCGATTAGCTACTACCGCCTGATTCTACGTGCCCTGCTGTACATTTGGGTTCCGCTGGCCGTGATTTTCATCGGCGTGCCCATCATCGTGGTCACCATCGCCTACCTGATTGGCCTGTTCACGAACCACCGCGGCAATCTGTCTGACTTTGCACTCTCCCCGCTCGCCGTGGTGCTCCTGATTGTTGGTGCGGTCGCCGTCGGTGCCCTCGTGTACCTGCAGAACCGCATTATCTCCGCCATTATCGCGAACAATGTGTACTTTTACTTCTGGGATATTTACGGCTCCAAGAAGGGCGCTCGCGACTCCAAGGACGCCTACAGCGAGCGCCTGGCGGCTAAAACCTACGCCGACCAGCTGTTCCTCGGTCAGCAGGAGTTCGCTCACCAGTTCCGCGAGAACATGTACATGGCGGGTATTCAGGAGATTGATGAGTACCCGCGCGTGCTCAGCGACAGCGTGATGCTGCCGCGCAACTACCGGGTTGCGGAAACCACCGAGGGTGAGGACCGTATCGACCGCTTCGTGAACTGGGTGCGCTCCAAGATTGGTTTTGAGCGCCTGGAACCGCGCATCATCTACAGGCTCGAACATAAGGACGCGCACAAGGATGCGAAGAAGGAATCCGCGCACGGTGAGCCGGTAGCTACTGAGCAGGGTGTTTCTGAGCAGCCTGTAGAGACTCTGGCTCAGGATAAGCAGGAGGATGCGCAGAAGGCTCCGGAGGCGCCCGCCTCTGCGGAGTCCGCCTCGGATGAGCCCATCGTCGCGGAGGTGTCCGTCGAGGCTCCTGCCGAGGTACCTGCCGAGAATCTGGCTGAAGTACCCGTTGAGGATGCGCCCACCGAACCCGTCACCGGAAGCGCCACCGAACCCTCTGCCGTATCTGGGGTATCTGCCGCATTCGGAGAGGATGATCCCACGGAGGTTTTCAACCCCATCACACAGAACGCCGCTATCGGCGAGAAGGCTGACGGTGAGAAGCCTAAAACTAAATAGCCGCCCTAGAATCCATCGGGCATGAGAAAAGGGTCGCAGCCTACGAATCGCCATTGAACCGTAAGCGTGCGACCCTTTTCCTTTCCCTTCAAGGAGGAGCAGAATCGGAGGTACCGCCCGACCAAGAAGAGCCAAATGATGCGCCCCTCCACCAGTAGAGGTTGCCTGGCAGAAGAACCCGCAAGAGCGGGTCGGCAGAGCGCCCGGCAGAGGAGGCATCACGCTTGAGGAACCGCCCCTCAACCCACCAAAGAACAGGTTGAGGGAACAGAAAACCCCGAGCTGGCGTATCTCTTGAATCTTCAGAAAACCTTGTCTCTTCAGAAAATAACTACATCTCGGGGTAGGGGAGGGCGATTCGCGCTCCGGGTGGGACCTACCCTCTCCCACCCGGAGGCGAATCCTAGGGATGTTCGCAGTGTAATGAAGACATCCCACCGAAATCCCTAACGAAAGTTCGGGGTTTCAGTATGAGCGGTATATGAGCCTACCGCAGTCTATGCCGCAACCTCGGGGTCGCGGGAGATAACAACCTTCACCACGTTGTGCTCGGCAGCGTGGCTGAACAGGTCGTAGGCTTCCTCGAACTGGTCGAACGTGAAGCGGTGGGTTGCCATTGCCTTAGCGTTCAGGCGACCGGAGCGGACCATGTTCAGCAGGTTACCGACGGTGTTGCAGTTGACCAGGCCCATGTCGATGCGAACGTTAGAGATCCACATGGTGTTCAGGGGCAGCTCAACGGGCTTGCCGTGCACGCCAGCGTTCGCGATGTTGCCGTAGGGGCGAACAATCTTGGTGCAGGTCTCGAAGGTCTGCGGAACGCCCACAGCCTCAATTGCCACGTCCACGCCCAGGCCGTCGGGGGAGAGAGCCTTAATCTTCTCGATGAAGTCCGGGTCGCCCGCGTTGACCTTATCGGTTGCGCCCAGCTCCAGTGCCTTGTTCATGCGGTTGTCGTCGAAGTCGACGGTGATGACGCGGCCGGCACCGCAGAGGTTAGCGGTCATGATCGCGCCCAGACCCACGGGGCCTGCACCCACGACAGCGACGGTGTCGCCGGGCTTGGTGTTGCCGTTCAGAATACCGATCTCGAAGCCGGTGGGCAGTGCGTCGGTGAGGAAGAGGACGTCCTCATCGGTCAGGCCCTCCGGAACTAGGTGGACCGAGGTCTCTGCGTAGGGAACACGCACGTACTCTGCCTGGGTGCCGTCAATCATGTAACCGAAAATCCAGCCGACACCACCAACGGTCTGGCAGTGCGAAGGCTGGTTTGCCTTACAGTAGGAGCACTTACCGCAGCTGGTCACGGCGGGGATGATGATGCGGTCGCCGACCTTCAGGTCAGTCACCGCGGAGCCAACCTCGGTAATGGTACCGACAGCCTCGTGGCCGAGGATGCGTCCGTGGTCCACCTCGGGGCAGTCGCCCTTCAGGATGTGCAGGTCAGTACCGCAAATGGTGGTGGTGTCGACACGGGCGATAACGTCCGTGGGCTCAAGAATGGTGGGGTTCGGGACTTCCTCCCAGGCGCCCTTCTGATCGGGACCGTGGTACACATATGCCTTCATGGTGCCTCCTCCGTTGAAGTTCTGATGAGGGTGCAGTGACTGCTTTATCACTACATGTATCAACCTATAAGGAATATTTGATAGGTTGTATTTTCATTAAACCCGACGTGTTGAATTAAGCGCTTTTATTACGCGGAGTGTATCTTTTAGTTCTTTAAACATAAACATGATTCAGTTTGGGTATTTAATACCTGTAAATAACGCACGAGGCGCACCCCTGAAAATAGGGATGCGCCTCGTGCGTTGTATGTAGAAAAGTTGGGTTCAGCTGGGCTTAGCCCTTCACTGGGTTTAACTCTTGAGCTGCGCACGTGCTCGCGAACGAACCGCCGTCACGGCCCACACCAGCACAAAAGCCGCCACCATCGACAGCACAATCGTGCCACCGGTCGGCAGGTTAAACGCCCACGACAGGTACAGGCCAACAATCGAGCAGATACCGCCGAACACCGGCGAGAACACCATCATCGAGCCCAGTCGGCGGCACGCCAGGCGGGCTGCCGACGCGGGAATCACCAGAAGCGCCAACACCAGCACATTACCGAGCGTCTGCAGGCCCAGCACCACAGAAATGGTCACCAGAACGTACAGTACGATGTCCAGGGCAAGCACCGGCAGGCCCATCGCGCGGGCACTCTCACGGTCCAGGCTGACCGTCACAATCTGGCGGTGAAACAGCCACAGCACCAGCAGGATAACGGCACCCATAATCGCGGCGTTGGTAATGTCCTCATTCGAGACACCTACAATCGAGCCGAACAAGAAGTCCTGCACCGACCCCGAATAGCCCGGCGCCAACGAAATAATCACAATACCCAACGCAAAAGATGCGGCAAAGAAAATACCAATGACCGAATCCTCGCGCAGCCGCTGATTCTGACTAAAAATAGCCACCAGAATAGCCGTCACCACGCCCGCCGTCAGGCCGCCCACCATCAGGTTACCGCCCAACACGAACGCCACCGCCAGGCCCGGGAACACCGAGTGCGCCACCGCATCGCCAATGAAGACCATGCCGCGCATCAGCACGTGGCAACCCACCACGCCGGTGACCACCGACGCGAGCAGTACCGCCGCCAGGGCGCGCGGAAGGAACGCCAGCGACGGGTTGAACAGGTCGGCAAAAAAATCGAGAGGAGTAATCAACGGGCACCCCCGGTAGAAGCAGAATCAGCGTGGGCGGGGGAAGCGGTGCAGGAATCCGGCAGCTCGTGGCCGTACTCATCCAACGCACCACCGGCACAGGTGAAGCCCGTGCGGGCGTGG
The DNA here is from genome assembly GCF_001837265.1 of Rothia sp. HMSC064F07. Classification (NCBI taxonomy): domain Bacteria; kingdom Bacillati; phylum Actinomycetota; class Actinomycetes; order Micrococcales; family Micrococcaceae; genus Rothia; species Rothia sp. HMSC064F07. The sequence goes on from NZ_KV831925.1 coordinate 40,845, forward strand.
CCCTGCGCCTCCTCAATATCGTGACCGTGCAGCCACGTGTGCAGCTGCTCCAGACTAAAGGACGCCGCCGGGCCATCCAGGTGAATATTGCCGCGCACACCGCATAGACGCGAGCAGGACTCGCGCGCCGCCAGCATGTCGTGCGTGGACATCAGAATCGTGATGCCCTCGTCCGCCAACTCACGGTACAGGCGAGTCAGAGTGGTCTGAGTGGGTGCATCCACGCCCGTAAACGGCTCATCCAGCAGCAGCAGGGAGGGGTTCGCCGCCAGAGCGCGCGCCAAAAGAACCCTCTGACGCTGACCACCGGAAAGCTCCGCAATGGAAGCATCCTGCAGGTGCAGAACATCGGTGCGTTCCATCGCCGAAAAAACCTGCACCCAATCCTTCTTCGCCGGGCGGCGGAAGAACCCAATCTCACGCACGCGACCGGTCATCACCGTATCCTTGACGGTCAGCGGAAAATCCCACTGGAACTGGTGCTTCTGCGGCACATAACCAATATGCGCACGCGCCACACGCGGCGACTCACCCAGAACCCGCACCTGACCGGACGCCGGGCGAATCAGACCCAAAATGGTGCGCAGCAGCGTGGTCTTACCGGCACCATTAGCACCAATCAGACCCGCAAACTCGCCGCGCTCCAGGGTCAGGGACAAATCCTTGAGGATGGAACGGCGCGCGTAGCCCGCGTACAGGTTCGAAATCTCTAGAACGGGTTCAGTACCCGCTGTTACCGACGTGCTCACGAACGGTCACCGCGCACTTCATCCAGAGCCTCACGCTGCGCGGAGGAACGGCGGCGGCGGGAGATGATGAACGCGCCCACGCCCACCAAGACTACGATGCCAGCAACGATGGGACTCCAGGAAATCGTGAACTCAGCACGGAAACCCTTCTGGTCGCTCGCCGCGGCGGCAGATGAAGAACCCGAAGCCTGGGTACCAGCAGCCTGGGAAGCAGAGCTAGAGGAAGCATCCGAAGAGCCCGAGCCCGAACCGCGTGCCTGCGCCTCCATCGCGTACAGGGCATCAGCGCTCGCGGAGTCACCCACCGCAAACTTCAGGTAGCGAGTATCAGACACGGTCGAACCGTCAGACAGCTCAGCGCTCGCGGTGACCTTCAGTAGGTACTCGCCCGGGGCGGTGAACACCCAGTTCGCGTGGGTGTGAGTGTTCTTCTCGACCCACAGCTTCTGCGGCTCACTCTTGGTCGAGGACCACAGCACCTGCGGTGCCGAGAAGTTGCCGTTCTCCAGGTACAGGCTGAACGTGCCGGGGCCGCTCACCTGCTCCAGGGTCAGGTTCACGCCGCGGTTCAGCTTGGACACCAGCTGCGGATCCTGAGTGTTCCAACCCGGCCAGATCACGCCCTTAGTTTCGGTCTGCGGAATGACGTACACCTTAGAGCCGGCGGGCGCACCCACGAAGGAGTAGCGCGGGTCGTTCGGCACCTCAAGGATCGCCTGGTCGCTACCGCGGTAGATGACCTCGTCCAGGCTGCGCCAGACGGGGGTTTCACCGTGGTCGTCGTGGAGCATGAGCTCAAACTTGCCGTTGTTGAAACGAGGACCCATATCCACGTGACCGGCAGAAATTTCGGTGCGGCCGGATGCGACCGGCTGCTCCGCCGACAGGGTCTGGGTGAGGGCGCGCTCGCCGCGGCTGAGGTTGCTGTCGCTCGGCTGAGCCGAGGCGCTCTCGGTGGTTGCCTCAGTGGTTGCCGGGGTGGTCTCCGCGTGTGCCATACCCAGGGGTGCGAGCATGAGGCTGGCGCCCAGAGCCAGGGCGGGCAGGGCGCGGCTACGTGAGGAGCGGGAGGGGGTGGTTGAGTTCATCATGAGGACTTCCTTGGATCATGACCGAAACGGTGTGTGAAAGATTATCTATATGCTGATACGGCTATATAAGCTTGTGGGTAGCTTAAAATCGGGTTATGAGGCGCTTGCCTCCGAGCAGCTAGCGCCCGAAGAATCGCCGCCAGGACTAGCCCCAGAGCTATTCCCGGAGCACAGCGCAATCGTGTGAGCATTCGCCAGCATCATTTGCGCATAGTGAGGAGCCTGCGCATCCAGGGTGTCCGAGTAGAGCACCCCGGTACGCACCTGAGCCTCCCGAGCCAGCTCCGTGAGAACCGGCGAACGCATCGCCGTGGACTTGTCCAGATAAATCGCTGGAACCTTCAAATCCTCGACCGTGCGACGCAGGCGCTGACGCTGCTGAATGCTCGGCTCGCCGCTGGCGCTGGCGCTCACAAAACCGGCAATGTGCAACCCGTAGGTGCTCGCCAGGTAGCGGTAGCCGTCGTGCGTGGTGACCAGGTTGCGTGCCGACTCCGGCAGGCCTCCGTACACCTGACGCAGCTGAGCGTCCAGGGCGTCAAGCTCCTTCATGACCTGCTCGGTGCGGGTCGCGTACTCGCTCGCACCCTCCGGGTCGGCGGAGGTGAGCGCGTCACGAATGACCTGCACGCTCGCCTTCGCGTTCGGCACCGAATGCCAAATGTGCGGGTCAATCTCGCCGTGCACGTGCTTGCCCAGAACGGCCTGCGCCAGCAGATACACCTGACCGCGATGCTCCGAAGCACCCGAACGCAGGAAACGGTAGCTACCGCCGGCGGGCACCTCCTGCAGGGTGCGGGAGGGGACCGCCACCACGGTGCGGTTCAGTTCGTACTCTACGGCGCCCTGGGAGGAATCCGCGCGAAGCACGAGCCTGCCGTCGCCGGTACGTGCCGTAATATCGGCGTGACCTGCAGAAAGAACCTTGATCTCGGCGGCAGAAACGTTCTGTTCCTTCGCCAGACGGTCCACCAGCTGTTGCGGGTCGCGACCGACCGCGCAGTACAGGGTGCCGCGCGAAGAACGCACCGACTCCGGCGCATTGACCGCGGTGGCGCTCAGCTCAATGGCGTACTCGCCGGCATCACTAAACGCCCACGACAGGTGCGTATGCGCCTGCAACGGAAGCTCCAGCGAACCCATATCGCCGGTACGGATCGCGGTGTCCCCCTCACGGGTGAGGTTCACGCCGCGCGCATGCGAATCGCACAGCATCTCCACCGCACCGAAGGTCTGCGTAATGAACGCCGCCAACTGCGCATTCGACGAATCGGTAGAGGTGCGCGCCCGCACGCTCTGCACCTCAAAACGCATGCCGGCATCCGAAGAATCGGCGGGTGCAGACTCGTTCTGCCCGCCCTCTTCAACGCGCAAACCCAGCCAGATGGAGTCCAGGGAGGCGTCCTCAACAATGGCTTCCAGCTTGCCGCCGTACTGCTCGATTTTCTCCGCAACCGCCACGGACACGACCCCGGCGGGCAGGTTCGCCTCAACCATTTTGGAGAGCTTGCGCTGCTCCAGCAGTAGGCCGTTCGTCAGGGCGCAACGGGCGTAGGCGACATCGCGGATATCGCGCAGGCTCGGCTCGTACGAGTGCGGGTCAGCACCGGCGGGCACGAGGGAGTGCACGCTGGCTCGGTCGCCGGCAATCTGCTGCGCCAAGTCCGCCAGAATCGGGGTCGTGGCGACCACGCGCATCCGGTCGGAGGAGGCGTTCACGGTGCTGGCGCATCCGCTCAGTGCGAAGGCACCAGCCCCCACCCCCGCGCCCACCGCGATACGGGAGGCGAGGGTGAGGGCGGCGCGTCGACTATAGGTGTGTGACCCCTTGCCGGTATGCCCGCTATGCGGTGTCACCGCTGCGGCCCTTTCGGCGTGCCGAACGCAGAATCATGGCACCGAGCGCCAGCGCCAGAATGGAGGTGCTGACCATGAACGGGTCGATGACCACGCCGGTGTTCGGCAGCTTACCCGCCGCGGCTGCCTTCTGTGCGTTTGCGAGTTCCTGGCTGGTCAGGGCGCAATCCTCACCGGATGCGGTCTTTCCGACGATGCGCACCTTGGATCCGTCGGGCTTGGTGACGATGCCGGTGGCTTCGTCTACGGTGCCGTTGACGGGGTTCTTTGCGGTGCTCTTCTCGCCGCCGTTGTTGGCGCCGTTAGCGCTGTTAGCGTTGCCACCGTCCTGCTTGGTGTCTGCCGCACCCTGCGCGTTGTTGCTTGCCGGGGCGTTATCGGGGTTGCCGACGGTGAAGTGCAGAACCGATTCGCTGCTGACCTGCTGACCGTTCTTCAGGCGTGCAGTCCAGCCGATGGTCACGGTGTAGCGACCCTCAGCGGTGAACACCCAGTTGCTGTGCTGGTGGGTGTTTGCGGGCACCTGGAAGGAGCCGCCGCTACGCGAATCGAAGACCTTCTGACCGGCGGAACCGAAGTTGCCGGAGAGGAAGGTGGACATGGTGCCGGGGCCCTCAAAACCGTTGAGGCTCATGGTGACGGGGCCGTCGAGCTGCTTGAGCAGTTCGGGGTCCTGGGTGCTCCAGCCGAGCCAGGGCACGCCCTGCTGCTGGGTTGCACCAATCATGTGCACGGGGGCGCCCGCCGGGGCGATATTCTCCATGCCTGCGGGCAGGTTGATCTTCGCAGCGTCATTGAGCACGAACTCGAGCGCGCCGGGGGAGACGTGGCGGGCGGGGCTGGTGCGGTCGTCCTTCACGCTGCTGGTGAGGTTGCCGCCGTTGAGGATCGGGCCCACGTCAAAGTGGCCGTGGGTGACTTCTTCACGGCCGCTGTGCTCGGCGGTGTTGACTACAGCGAGGGTGGGGATGCTGGTCGGTGCCTGGGCTGCCTGGTTGCTCTGCTTGTTGTCCTTCTGAGCGTCCTTGGAGTCCTTGCTGTCCTTGGAATCCTTAGCATCTTCGGCGGGAACCTCGGTGGCGATGCACTGCTGGTTCAGGCTGCCGGGCAGACCGGAGGATAGCACGCCGCTACCGGTAATGCCGCCTCCGTTGCTGCTGGGTGCGCTGATGTTCTGGGCGTTGGAGCCCTTCACGCTGGATCCCTTCCCACTGGTGGCATTGCCGTCCTTGTTTTCACCCTTGTCGGAGCCCTTATTGGTGTTGTCGGTGCCGCTGATGGCGGTTACACCAGATCCGCCCCGGGATGCCTGCTCACCATTCGCCGCCGCCTTCGCGCCGTTCGGGTCGGTCACCTGCGCGGCGTTCTGACCGTTCACGGATCCATCCACGCGGCGAATACCGGTGGATGCGCTCGCCTCAGCAGATGCACTCGCCTCAGCATTTGCGGAGGTAGAAGCAGAAGCGGATGCGCTGGGGCTGCTGGTGGCGCTCTCGGTGGCGGTGGCGCTCGCCTCGGGGGTAGTGGTTGCCTCGCTCGTGGCGTCCTTGGTTGCTTCCTTTGCGGCGTTCTGCGCGTTCAGGAGCTTGAAACCGTCCTCAGCGTTAGTGCCCACGGCGATGGTGTAGGTCGCCTCGGAGCTGACCGGGGTGCCGTCGGCAAGGGTTGCGGTGGCGCGGAAGGTCAGCTGGTAGATGCCCGCGCGGGTGAATGCCCAGCTGAGGTGCTCGTGACCGCCAGAGGTGATGGTGTGCGGTGCAAGCTTGTCGTTGGTGCTGAAGACGCGCGGGTTGTCGCGACCGGATTCGGTGAAGACTTCGGCGCGACCGCCTTCGGGTACGCTGCTGCGCACGAGTTCAAGGTTGATGGTGTTGTCCTTGAGTGCTCCGGGGCGGATTCCTTCCGCACCGAGGCCGGGGTAGAGCAGGCCGCGGGTGCGGGTGGAGGGAATGTAGAAGATGTCGGTGCCTTCGGGGGCAATGTAGTCGTAGCCTGCTACGACGTTGGTGTGTGCATCCTCGACGTCGGGCAGGTGGAAGACGGTGCGGGCGGGGTTGAATCGTCCCTGCTGGCCGGGGCCGGTGTCTGCGAGGGTGGCGAGGGTGAACTGGTTGCCGTCGAGGAATGCGTTGAGCATTTCGGTGTGTACGCCCGCGATGACGTAGTCGCCTTCGTAGTTGACGTAACCGCGCGACTCGGTGCCTGCCTGGGTGCCGGTCTGGTTTTCCTGCGCCTGGTTTTCCTGCGCCTGTGCGGCGGTGAAGGTGCCGACCTGGGGGAGGGCGAGGGGTGCCCCGAGTGCGAGGGTGCATCCGAGGGTGGTTGCGCTGAGTAGGCTCAGAGGTTTGGTGCGTCCTTGCATGGTGGCTCCTTGGATGACTGCTCGTTGGCTGGCGCGGGGCCCGTTGCTTTCGGGGCTTGCCCGGTGCTGGGTCCGGCGGCCTGTTGCCGGTTTCCCTCTTGGGTTCGGGGTGCGCTCTGCCGTGTTTTTCTCTTTGTGGATGTACGTGGTGTGCGTTTTTGGGCGCGCCTCGGCGCACACGTGTTTCTGGGAATCACTATACTCACTTAGGTTCTAAATGACAATTATTTGCAAAAGAGCTACCCTAGAGGATAGAAAAATGAGAAAGGTTGTCATGAGCTCTCAGAAGCAGACCCAACGACGGGTCACCACACACACCCCCGCACTCTTCATCCCCGGCGGCAAGCCCGCCCTCCGCCGCGCAGCCGCATTCCTCTCCGCCGCAGCGCTGCTCGCGCTCGCCGGCGCAGCCCCCTCCCTGCCCGCCGCAGCAGGCCCCGACGACGGCAAAATTGTCACCACCAAGGGCCACGTTGACGCCCCCAAGGCATACTGGGACGAGCAGAACGGCACCTTCGTCCTCATGAACGAGGCGAACCCCTACAAGACCGGTGCAGACACCTACGAACTGGACAAGACCGTCAACTGGGTCGGCAAGGGCTACAGCACCAGGGACGGCAAGTCGCAGTACACCATGACCCTGGGCGAATCGCCCTCCCTGGCGTTCCTCGGCGAACCCGGCCAGACCCTCTACATGGCACCGCACCTGACCTACGGCAACCAGGACCCCATCTGGGCTGGCCTGGGCGCCTCCACGAAGGTGCCCACCGAGCGTTTCCGTGACGGAGTGTTCGCTACCGACATTCTCTCCGTTGAGGGCCCCGGTCGCATGGAGCTCTTCCGCTACAACCCGGACGACGCCCCCGCCGACGTGTACCGCATGCTCTCCAGCAGCTCGACCGGCTGGCACTCCTGGCTACTCGACAAGGGTAGCCACACCCACAACACCACGACCTTCACCCGCCCCGGCCGCTACGTGGTCACCTACCGCACCGTGGCGCGCTCCACCGACGGCCGCATCATTAGCTCCAAGCCGTCGAAGCTGGTCTGGCAGGTTGGCGGCATGCAGCCCGTGCTCGGTGACGGCACCCCCACCGCCGTGCCCACCGTTGATCGCTACAATGCGGCACCCGTTGGTGACCTAGACGCCGCAAAGTACGTGCTGTCCGTGGCACCGCACCGCCTGGACGCCGACCCGGCTAAGAACAAGGATGCCGACGACAAGCTCAGCGACATCACCTTCACTGCCGCGAACAAGAACCTCAAGGGCACCCTGACCCTGTACAACAACGGCTACTTCCTGACCGATCTGCCGGTCGTGAACGGTACCGCCACCTGGTCTGAAATGCTCGGTAGCGAAGGCTCCCAGCTGCAGGCGGTCTTCACCCCCGACACCTCCGACGAGAATAGCGCGGAGGCGTCCCGCTGGATCTCGCACAAGCTCACCTACGAGCCCGGCCGCTCCGAGAGCGTGTACAGCGATGACGGTAACGGCTCCTGGCCCGAAGAAATCCCGGATCAGGCGAACACCGTACTCAGCACCCAGCAGTACACGCCGACCAGCATGGACTACGACGTGACCGTCACCCCGAACGGCAACGGCTTCAGCACCGTTGAGGTCCGCTTCAAGGACCCGAAGGTGCGCGGCTTCATGCGCGGCGGCTTCTACGCCCAGGATGACCCGGTCTACCCGTACCTCGACCTGGAAGGATCCGTCGAGGATGGTGTGGCGCGCTTTACCTTCCGTGACGAGTCCTTCTACAAGGGCACGGCTCTGCGCGTGAAGATGCTGACCCACCCGGATATGAACGCTTCCGCCTCCACCACTGAGGTTGCGGCGAACTATGAGCCGGGCACCAAGTACACCGCGCACGGCGCTTTGGCTCCCGATAGCGCACCCATTAGCGATGCGCCGAAGCCTGCTCCGGTGGATCCGTCGCCGAGCGCTGAGCCTACCGTCGCGCCCTCTGCCGAGCCTTCTGCAGAGCCGAGCGAGGCTCCCTCCGAGGCACCCAGCGAGGCTCCGACCGCTGAGCCCAGCACCGTTCCGTCGGTGTCCCCCAGCGAGGTTCCGAGCGTGCCTGCGGTGCCGACCGCCTCCGCAGAACCGAGCGTGCCTGCTCCGGCACCCTCCACTCCGGCACCGACGACTCCGGCGCCCGCGAACCCGACCCCGAGCGCACCTGCTCCGACTAGCCCGGCGCCGTCTGCGCAGCCGTCCACCCCCGGAACCCCCGGTAACCAGTGCGTGCCCGGTCAGATTGACGGCCGCACCAAGATTTCGCACGGCCACCTGGACATCCAGGCAACCCTGAAGGACCGCCAGCTGTCCGTGGGTCTGCGCGACGACAGCGGCATCATTGACGCTGATTCGACCGTGCGCCCGCTTGATTCGGTCGTGTGGACTGTCAGCGAGAACGCCCGCCGTGTGCGTACCGAACGTATGGCTGATGAGAAGCTGAACTTCATGGGCCCGGTCGGTACCGCCTTCTACGGCCTGCCGCAGACCCAGCAGAGCGGCCTGCCCTGGCCCGGCTACAACACGCAGGACATCGACTACTCGCAGCTGCGCGGCCCCGTGCACCTGCACGTGGTGCCGAAGGTCATGCCTGAGGGTGCGCGCTTCGGCATGTTCACCGAGTCGCTGAACGGTGCGGATGTGCTGCTGGATTCGACGACCGGCAAGACCACGATCGACATTGATTACGCGACGCACGCGCACGCGAACTGGGTGTTCTCTGAGCCCGGCCAGTACATGTTTGACGTGCACTATTCTGCGACCCTGGCTGATGGTACTGAGGTGAACAGCCCGGTGCAGCAGCTTGCGGTTGCTGTGGGTAAGAAGGCGTCGGATGCGTGCTCGTTTGAGACTGCCGTGCCGAAGGACCCGAACGCGGCTAAGGACGACTTTAGTGGCGTGCGCCGTGTGGATTCGGCAACCCCGGGCGGTACCGCTGGTGCTAACCAGCCCGGCTCCGCGCAGTCTGGTGCTGCGCAGGGTGGTCAGTCCGGTCAGGCTGGTGCTTCTGGTGCCGCCGGTGATGTGAACGCGAAGGGCTCCTCTGAGGGTTCGACTGATGGTTCCGCTGGTGGCGTGTACCCGGGTGGTATTTCCGGTGGCGGATCTTTGGGTCAGTCCGGTGTGTCTGCTTCTTCTGGCGGTGCTAGCTCCCAGCAGGGCGGCCTGGCACGTACTGGTTTTGGTGCGGTGTCTGTGGCTGTGGGTGGCGCACTGGTGCTTGGTGTCGGCACTGTGATGGTGTTGCGTTCTCGCCGCCGCGCTTCTTAGCGCTCGCCGCGTGAGGACACGCTGATACGATAAAGCCCCCGCGGCTGAGAGGGTGACTCTCGGCTACGGGGGCTTTCTCTATGCGGTGTTACATCTTGATATCCGCTAGGCCGGTGATTTTGTTGCGTCTTCTATACAGCTTCCTGAACAGGGGTCGGGTCCACTCGAGGCTATCCCACGTATCAACCCACGCCAGATCCTGCGGGTCCCGCATATCGGGCCAGCGGTCGAACTCGAGCCTGAACCGTACGATTGCCAGCAGCCGGTGGTTCCTTCCAACGGGGTCAAGCTTGGCGATTTCCTTGCCCTTCTTGGTGTAGAAGGTAGCCTTGTCGGTCCCTTCCCCATCCCAATCCTCCGCCTCCGCCCTACCTTGGAAGTAGAAAACCTGGTCGATAGCCCTAATCGGGTAGGGGGTCACGGTAGCGAACGGTGAGAGCTTCTGCTTCACAGTGTCAGGCGTGATTTTCGTGTACACCAGGTGAACGTGCAGAAGGTGGTATAGGAAGACCAGCAGCAGGATGAACATCAGGAGGTTGAAGAGGATGCCGAGCTCTGCCTGCGTGTAGAGGTAGAACGCGAAGAAACCTGCCGGGAGTGTGGGCGTGAGAAGGCTTATGAGTGCTTCACGGCGGGGCACGCGTGTAATGTAGATGCCTTCGTCGCGTAGCTTCATGTCCTGGCGCAGGTGTCTATCATGCAGGACAACGACAATGATGGCGCCGATAATCGATGCGAGGGTGCAGGTGCCCCAGAGCAGAAGGAAAAAGGTGTGCATGATGTGTGCTCCTCTTTCGCGGTGTTGGTGGTGTTCGTGCCAGTTGTGGCTCTTAGGATGTAGGGGGTAGTCGGCGCTTATCGAGCGGGCTACATGTCGACATCGGCGAGACCGGAGACTTCTCCCCGTTCCCTGAAGAATGGAATTGTCTCACCCCATGTGTCCAACAAGTTAACCTGAGCCACATCACCCGAATTATTCATATCAGGCCAGCGTTCGTTCTCAATCCTGAACCGCACAATCGCCAACAAACGATAATTACCATGAATAATCGGGCAAAACGCAGCAATATGTTTACCTGATTTAGTATAAAATCCAACAATATCTTGGTCATCAATTGAGAGCGCTTCACGGTAGTAAACACTATCAATTACATTGAATGGATAACTTGTCGGCTTGGTGGAAAGAATGCGTTGCTCGACGCCTTCCGGTGAAATTTTTACATAAGCAACATGAATATACCATGAGAACATTAGAAAAATTGAGGTGAAAATTAGAGCAATAAAATCTTGGATAAGATTTATTTTTCCATCATATATCATGGACAAAAAGAAAATTAATGGAAAAAATGGGGATGCGAGACAGCTGAAAATCTCAAAACGATTCACGCGTCTAACATAAATACCCGCAGACTCTCTCTTCTTATCCTGACGCCGATGCACCTCATAACTAATAAGAATATAAGGAATTGAAATGACAGTAAGCACTAATAAGCAACCCCAAAAAATAGTTAAAAAAGTGCTTAGCAATGCTACTCCCTAATCTTTTCGGTTGTTTCCTTCTTCGCTTCTTCCTTCTCAGGAATAGAAATACCCACGGTGACGTACTTCTTCACCGACCACGCATTCATCGCCACCGAGGCAGCAAAGAACAGCGCGGGCAACCACTCCTTGCGGACCAGCGAATAACCCACATACCCGAGCGCGATACACCCCGCCAGGCCAGCCACGCCAATACACGCGGCACGCAAGGTACGGTACCCCTCAGACCCCTCCTCAAAGCGGGCGCTCTGCAGGTAGAAGAGGCCCTCACGCACAATACGCAGGAACCCCGGGGCCAAGAAAAGCGCAACCGCCAGAGCCGCCGGATCATAGCCTGCAGTCATGAAACTGGTCAAAGGAACCACGAGGCACAGAACCGTGAAAATAGCCGCTGATATAACGCCCACTCGGGTTGAGCGCCTGTCCATCTGCTCCATGCGCTGCAGGTCAGGAATATCGTCATTAGGCTCAGTAGGCTGAATGAGGAAGTAGGTAATGAACAGTCCACCAACCATGTACCAGGAGGCAAAGTTCGTCTCAGGGGTCCACAGCATTGCATCCGCAGTGCGCAGTACCCCAAAAGCGGTCAGAACCGTCAGAACAATCAAGCCTACCGCGCTGATGGAGTGAACGAAGATAAAGAAGTGGTGGAAGAGGCCACCGTTTGATTCGTAGCCAATACCTCCCTTGAGTACTGTATCTATGGCTGAGAGACCTATGAATCCTACAAGGAAGAACATTGCGCCCCAAGGCCATACCCCAATAACGGTCATCGCTAGAGATGCAAGAGCTACGAAGATAAAGGCGAACCAGAGGCAAATAAGCCACAGCACCCTTAAGATTTCAAAGAAAATATGCACCCTACTCCTTTCATCTACCCATTCCCATTTTGCTGGTTGTCCGGAGCCTCCTCAACATGATGTCGCAATGACGTTACCCCAGCAGACAATGCAGGTACAAAATTATTTACCGCATGTTTCACACCATACTTAACAGCGTACTTAATCGGTTGAGAAGTGGTTAGCTGAGATACAGCCTGATTGTGCCACCAACCGGAAGAAAACACTGCCTTATGCTGACCCGGTTTCATAAACTGTCCAACTCGATGCGACAAGAATTCCTTAGCCTCTCGCACAGGAGCCATCATGGCTACATCATCGGCAACCCCTGAGGTTCCCTTCAAGCTGGTCCAAGGCTTATAGTCGACAGCCTTACGGATCAGGTTATTTGCCCACTTCCAATCAGTTTTCTCGGCAACTTTACTAGCCAATTTACTTACCTTTGGAGTAACGCCTGCAACATCCCTGGCTCCGGCCAAAATGCGGCCGCCAATACCACCGGTTATACCACCGATTACAGCACCAATCGCCGCATCTTTCAGCATCTCTCCCATGTCCACAGACCCATGCTGCGCCTTTTGGGTAATCATAGACATGCCAGCGCTAGAAATTGCCCCTCCAAGAGCACCAAATACCACCATGGTCAAAGGACCGCCTGCAACAGATAGAGCACTTATGCCTATTCCAGCAATGACCATCGCACCACCAGCCAAGTACTCCCAGTTTTCCCCGACCCACTTCTTAGTCTTGTCCCAACCGACCTTAACAGCTGTTGTTGCTTTATTCCATAGGTCCTTTGCAGAGTTAGTAGCAGCCTGATACAACTTCTTACCTTGATTCCACAAAGTTACTGCACCACTAGCAACATCTGTAGCCGTCCTCTTGACCCAACCGGTAATACCAGAAGAGCCCTTCTGCTCGCGGTACTTCTCAAAATCCTCCACCGACACCGGCGACAAACCCCACGGATCCACCAACAAAACCGGGTTACCACCCACCAGCGAATCCGGCAACACAGGCACACCACCAGCACCCACAGGCGCAGCCAAAGAATCAGGCGCAGTAAAGCGAGCCACACGCGAATCCACCACGCGGGCACCCAACACCTCAAAACCAGTAGAACCCAGCACCACACCCGAAGCCGCAGAAACACCAACCAGCGAATCCGGCAACACAGGCACACCACCAGCACCCTGAGCAGACGGCAGAGCAGGCGCCACAACACCCAAAGAAGCCCAACCATACGGATCCAGCAAACCGGCACCAGAACCGGCACCAGGCACCAGCGAGCCCACAGAAGGCATCGACGAGCCGGCTACACCCAGTACACGCGGAACGAACGAATTCTCATCCCACACCAGAGGGTGCATCACCAGCGGGTGGTGACGGTACTCAGGTGAGCAGCCGCTGGTATGTAGAAAGCCCCTGGTCTGAGAGGCAATCTCTCAGCCCAGGGGCTTTCTCTATGTTTCGAGGCTAATGCCGTGCGATGCTACATATCGACGTCGGCAAGGCCGGTGACTTTCTCTTTTCCCCTGAAGTACGGGACTGTATCAGGGCCACTATCTAGAGCATCCACCCGAGCAATATCACTCGGATTATTCATGTCAGGCCAGCGGTCGTTCTCAATCCTGAACCGCACAATCGCCATTAGACGATAATTCTTATGAATAATCGGGCTGAAGGCAGCAATCAACTTCCCAGACTTGCTATAGAAAGAGACGAGGTCCTGACTATCTACAGCAAGTGCCTTATAGTATTCGATTCCGTCAATAGCGTTGACCGGGTACACGGTTGTACGCGCCGACCACATACGCTGCTCAATACCTTCAGGGGAGATCTTCACATAGGCAACATGGACATACCAGGCGTACAGCATGAACATAATTGACATAAGTATCCCACCCAGTTCATACCAAAAACCTGGAGACCCCTCCTCAACAAGATGGAGAAAGAAACCAAGACACGGGAACCCAGGGGTAAATATTGTTAGAAGAGCCTCTGCCTGATTAACCCGTCGGATGTACGCGCCTTGGCGGCGGCGCTCCATATCCTTCCAGCGCTGAATCTCATAGTTGGTAATGATGTAGAGCGTCCCGGTTACCGAGATGAAGGCCAGGATGCCCCAGATAATAATCAGGAAAATGCGCATGACGGGTTCTCGTTTCGTGTGGTTGGTGAATATCCGGAAGCGCACCACCGACAGGTGGCGTACCTTCCCCAAGGATACCCCGGTGCGTGAATCGTCCTAGACCGTGCGCTTGGTGCACAATGCTCCTCCGCCCGCGGGTTTCCACGGTTTAGCCGGCTGCAGGTTCAGCCTCCGGGTCCTCCTCATCTTCCTTCTCGGGGATAGCAACACCCACAGTCAGGTACCTCTTCACCAGCAGGTACGAGGCGATTACCGGTACCACGTACACCAGCGACAACCCGCTACCGGACTGCACAACATCAGCGGCAAGACGCACCGCCGCCAAACATCCACCCAAACCCACCAGGGCTACGCAGAAGCCACGCAACACGCCATACCCGGCAGTATCCTCCTCAAAGGTCACCGCCCACAGCTTGAACAGGGTGCGGCGCACAAAAATCAGGAAAACCGGCACCAGGCACAGCACCACTGAAACACCCACAGGCTCATAACCGGCAGCAGCGAACGAAACCACCGGAATAACCAGGCAGAGGAGCACCATCAGGGCGCTCACACCCAGCACCACGGTGCGCACATACCGGTTGATGCGCTCCATACGGTGCAGGTTAGGGATCTCCTCGCTCGGCTGCGCGGCATTGTAGAAGAACAGCAGCAGAACCAGCGCGGATACCGCCACATACCAGGGCGCGAAATTGATGCCATCCACCTGCGGGGTGGAGGCAACCTGCGGGACACCCACCAGGGAGAGAACAGCGAGCAGAACAATTGCGGCAACGCAGAACGTGCCCACCGTCAGCAGAAAGTAGTGGTACGCGCCGCCGTTCTTTGCATCGTGCACACCGTGCTCACGCGTGCCGTCAATCATCACGACGGAAAACAGCATCGTGGAGATGGATAGGATGCTCCACGCGTACTCGCCCGTCATGACGGGGACAAGTATGAGGAGCACGGATGCAGAGAACAGAATCCACAGGAGCACTCGCTGCAGGGTGGGTGAGGATGCGATGGCCTCTCCAATAAAGTCGATGATAAATTCGCCGATAAAGCTCACGGTGGGATCCTTTCTGCGGGGGAGGGGTTACTCTTTGATCTCTTCAAAGCGGAGGACGCTGAAGTCGAATTCATCGTTGCGGGTTAGCAGAGACTTATATGCCCTGTATTTCTTGCCCGTCTTGAAGTTCTGGAGGTAGGGGTAGATACGTTCTCCATCGGGGGCGTTCGATGTTGTGATGATTCCGCACTCTTCCGTTTCGAATTCACCGGATATTGAGTAGGGGTCCTCATGTTCAACGATTTCTACTGACGTAACAGTGCAGATAGTGGAGTCGTTGTACGGATTGACATAAGAAATGAAATATAAGGATGCGGGAAATGCCAGAAGGCACAACATCAGTAGGATTCTCTCGCGGTCACGCCAAATATCGCTAGCCTTTGAACGAAGAAAATTCTTGAAAGCGACTTTCTTTGTGGGCTTCTTCGTGATAATAGATTTTTTCTTTGGGTAACCATTTTTCTTTGAACTGTTTCTTTTCTTTGAAACATTCTTTTTCCTTGGGGAGTTCTTTTTCACTGCTTTTCACCTTCTTTCTGGGCTAGAGGCTGTTGCTCTGTGATGTCTTCAAAGCGGGTTGCCTCAAAGAGCTGCACTCATGGTGTGTACGTCCTTGTGCGGTAGTGGTTGGTGAATCATGCTCGCTACGGCGAGGTGGCGGGTACATCCTTAGCCTATCGCACGGTATCTGACCAGAAGGTTAACTCGACGCAATGCTCCGGTGAAGACTCGGCAACCACTCTGCAGATAACCCGAATCTGGGCTTAACCACCCAATTTCCTCGGCTACTCTGAGAACGAACCCGCACCCTCCGCATCGTTGCCGGAAGGCTGCCGGTCACCGATAAAACAGAAAGGGTAGTTGACCACCATGATGATGAACTACACCATGATTGCCCTCTGGGGCGTAGTAAATGTCCTACAGATGTACAAGATGGTCCGGTCCATCATTGTCTACGAAATCAACCGACGCCGAGACAAGAAGCTGTACGCCAAAAACATTTACATTACTCGAAGCGACCGCTCCGAAATAATTGTGCTTGCCGTCGCGCTTCCCATGACCCCTGCTCTGATGTTTATGGTGCATCTGCTGGGCGATATAGGATTCCATTTTCTATATGATGTCGGAGCTTTCCTCTTCACGTGCTTTCTTCTATATGTCTTTAACGAAACCGCTGGTTCTTACACTAAAATCTCGCCGGAAGGATTCGAAGAGGACAACGGGCACGACAATAAAACCTTCTACCCGCTCAACGCGATCGATAAGGTCACGTATACGCAGAGTTCCGACAGTGAAATTTCAGACTCCGTCTCCTTCGACACGAAATCGGGTAAGCGCATTGCGCGTTTCGGGCCCATCTATGAGGGCTACCCCCTCCTCGCAATGACCCGATTCAGGATCGAAAACGACCGCTGGCCAGATATGAACAACCCCGAAGAAGCTGCGCAGGTCAAGGCGTGGATGAACTGGAGCTCCACCATCCCGCACATCAAGGACAAGGAAATTTCGGGCCTCGCCGAAGTAGACATGTAGCCCGCAATTCAGCCCGTATTTAGCGTGTGCCCGGCGTGTTTCTCAACCAATATTTCCGCAATTTTTCTGCCGGAAAAACGTTGACTAGCCCGCATGGTCTAACCCTCAACTAGAAGGTGCACTCTGCGCGCAAAAACATTAACGTTGAGGCTTACAATAAGAAATGGTTAATGCACAGCCGCACGCCGTGCACACGCCACGTCACTTCACAGAAACACCAACCCCGAAAGGCATATCATGGCCACCAAGAAGTCCGCACGCCTCACCCGCCGCGCAGCACTCGCCGCCGCAGGCGCAGGCGCAGCAACCGCCCTCGGCGCACTGCTCACCCCCGCACAGGCAACCACCTACCGCCCCACCGTGCGCCGCACCCCCTACAACCGCTACTACTCCGACCGTTACGGCCGCCGCACCCGCATCGTCATCAGCGACTACTACGGCAGCTCCTACAGCCACTACTACTATTACGGCGGCTAAAGAATCCCAAGCCCAATAAACATATACTGGAAGACGGCACTACACCCCGTGTAGTGCCGTCTTCCCGTTAGATGCCGCAGGCATCACCCGCACCGCGGTGTGGAACCACACCACAGATAGAGAGAACCCATGAAGAACGTAACCCGCCGATCCGCCCTCGGCCTGCTCGCAGCAACCGGCGGCGCAACCCTCCTCGCAGCCTGCGGTGCTCAGCCTCAGGCAACCAGCGGCAACGCATCCGGTAGCGCATCTGCTTCCGCAACTGCGTCCAAGACCGCACGCACCGACTACTCCGGCGTTGCAACCCTCGACGGCTACACCTCCAAGCCTTCCGACTACCAGCCCGCAACCCGCACCGAGCCGTCCAAGAACGCCCCCGTGCCCGTGAAGCCCGCCGTTGCCAACGAGAACAGCGTCGAGGGTCTGTACCAGTCCATCGCGTTCTTCGGCGCAGCCATTGAGTACTACATGCGCACCGGTAAGACCGAACCCCTGCGTGAATGCGCGGTTGACAACTCCGAGCTGAAGAACATGCTCGAACCCGAAGAAGGCACCCTGGGTGCTGGCCTGCAGCAGGGCAAGATTTGGATGCAGGACCCGTCCGTCACCATCACCATGCTCACCGCACAGCCCGAGCGTGATGGCGACGCCTACAACTGGAATATCCGCCTGACCATGGACAGCGGTGAGTTCATCGCAAGCAAGGACCGTGTGGAGAACGCTACCTCCGATTCGGACCGTAAGAACGATGTGGAGCGCACCCTGCACGGTGTCTACGAGAACGGTGCGTGGAAGCTGACCGGTATGCGCACTTCCTCTTCCTCTTCGTCCTCGTCTTCCGACTCCTAAAACTCAGAAGCCTAGAAGCGCATAGCTTCTACATCTAAAAGGCGCCCGCCCCGTGGCTCGAAAACCACGAGGCGGGCGCCTCTCTCATGCGGTGAAGGACCTACCCTGCTTTTACCTATGCAGAAGCAAGCTTCTCCTCAAGCTCCTTCACAATCTTCGCGTGTTCCTTCTCAGAGATAGAAACCTTGAAGAAGAAGGCGAGGAACGAGCACACAATAATGGCCAGCGGCACATAGAAAGCAGCCGTGTTGAACGTCTGAATGTTCTGCGCGGTGAGGCTATTAGGACCAGTGCCACGTAGACCAGAGCCAAGTTCTGCGGGAAAAGAATGAACAGAATGTAGGCAACAATCATCACGCCTTCCGGCATCCTTAAAGGGACCAAACAAAGATGTATACGAGAGGAAGGAAGACATGTCTTCCACCGAACAAACGACTCCCGTAGTCTCCTCCCAGTCACCCTCAGCAGCGTGGCTTGATGACCCCACCGTGTACGCTGTCAACAGGGAAGCAGCGCACTCCGACCATCACTCCTCAAACCCCCAGCAGAGCCTCAACGGCACGTGGGCTGTCCGCACTGCATGGGCCTCAGAAATTGACGTCACCACCGCAGAATTCGCCGCCCCCGCCCTCGACGAAAGCGACTACCAGAGCATCCCCGTCCCCGCCACCCTGGAAACTGAAGGACTCTGGCGCCCCGCCTACGTCAACATCCAGATGCCCTGGGACGGCCACGAAAACCCCGAAGCTCCTCACATCCCCGAGAAGAACCACGTAGCCCTCTACCGCAAGCACTTCACCCTGGAGGGCGACCTCAAGAAGATGCTGAGCGAATCGGGCCGCATCGTGCTCGCCTTCGAAGGCTTCGCAACCGCAATTTACGTGTGGGTTGACGGCACCTTCGTCGGTTACGCAGAAGACGGTTACACCACCACCTCCTTCGACATCACCGATATCATCGGCAAGGACGCAGAAGGCAACCACACCCTGACCGTCGCATGCTACGAATACTCGAGCGCTTCATGGCTGGAAGGCCAGGACTCGTGGCGTTTCCATGGCCTCTTCCGCGCTGTGAACCTGGTAGCCCGCCCCGCAGTCAGCATCGCCTCCCTCACCGTTGAAGCAGACTACGACGCACCCACCGGCGAAGCACACCTGGACGCTCTCGTCACCCTCAACGGTGAAGAAATCAAGGCGTACACCCTGCAGGCCAGCGTCCTTGACGGCACCCAGGTCATCTGGTCTGGTACCGTCGCCGCCGAAGACGCATCCGTGCGCATCTCCTCCGACGCCCTTGAAGGTATCGCTCCCTGGTCGGCTGAATCGCCCTCTCTCTACACTCTGACGGTGGATCTGCTCCACGACGGCAAGACCGTAGAATCCACCAGCCAGCGCGTCGGATTCCGTCGCTTCCGCATCGAGAACGGAATCATGACCCTCAACGGTCACCGAGTCCTCTTCAAGGGTGTCAACCGCCACGAGTTCCACCCGCGTACCGGCCGCGTCCTGACCGTTGAAGACATGACTTCAGAGATTCTCTTCTGCAAGCAGCACAACATCAACGCTATCCGCACCAGCCACTACCCCAACGATTCACGCTTCTACGCCCTGGCTGACGAATACGGTATCTACCTGGTTGACGAAGCAAACCTGGAAACTCACGGCTCCTGGTGCACCCCCGGTGACATTCCCACCCCCGAGACCACGATCCCCGGCTCCCGCATGGAATGGGAAGGCGCCTGCGTTGACCGCGTAGAATCCATGATGCGCCGCGACTACAACCACCCCTCCGTAGTAATCTGGTCGCTCGGTAACGAAGCATACGGCGGCGAAGTATTCCGCTCCATGTACCGCCGAGTCCACGAACTGGACCCCAACCGCCCCGTACACTACGAAGGCATCACCTGGCACCGCGAATTTGATGACGTCACCGACATCGAATCCGGTATGTACACCCACACCGACGTCGTCGAAAAGTACCTGTCGAACAACCCCCAGAAGCCCTTCATCATGTGCGAATACATGCACGCAATGGGCAACTCGGTCGGCGCTATCGACGAATACGTCGCACTGGAACGCTACCCCCACTACCAGGGCGGTTTCATCTGGGACATGATCGACCAGGCACTCTGGCACCCCGGTGAGAGCGAAGGCGCCCCCGAATACCTCGCTTACGGTGGCGCATTCGGCGAACGCCCTTGCGACTACGAATTCTCCGGTGACGGTATCCTCTTCGCCGACCGCAAGGTAAGCCCCAAGGCCGCTGAGGTGAAGGCAGTGTACTCCAACCTGCGCATCACCCCCGACCAGAAGGGCGTGACGGTCGTCAACGACAACCTCTTCACCTCCACCGCAGACTACACCTTCAAGGCTAGCCTGCTGGTCAACGGCGTTCCTCAGTGGCAGGAAGACTACTTCTTCGACGTAGCCCCGGAATCCACCCACGAGCTGGTAATTCCCTGGCCCCTGGAAGAATACGCTGTCGACAACGCAGAAGTAACCCTGGACGTCAGCCTCGTGCTCACTGAAGACGCCGCATGGGCTCCTGCAGGACACGAAATTGCCTTCGGTCAGTACGTCATCCCCGCATCGCAGGCTGAAGCAAACACCGCTGAAGACGCAGCAGATGCGACGGTGACCGTCGGCCGCTGGAACGTCGGTCTGCGCAACAACCAGGCTGAAGTTATTCTGTCCCGCACTCAGGGCGGCATCGTCTCCTGGGTACACAACGGCACCGAGCATGTTATTCGCCCCCCGAAGCTCACCACCTTCAGGCCCCTGACCGACAACGACCGCGGCGCCGGACACGGTTTCGAACGCGCCCAGTGGACCGTTGCAGGCCGCTACGCCCGTTGCGCTAACGTTGCTGTCGAGCAGCCCAGCGATGACAGCGTGGCAGTGACCTACACCTACGAGCTGGCAACCCCCGCTCACACCGCTGTTACGGTCCGCTACGAAGCACAGAGCACCGGCAACGTGCGAGTAACCATCGACTACCCCGGCGAGAAGGACGCACCGTCCCTGCCCGCATTCGGTCTGGAATGGGCACTGCCCGGCGAGTTCTCGCACCTGCGTTACTACGGCCTCGGCCCCGGCGACTCCTACCCCGACCGTTGCAGCGGCGTCCGCCTGGGCGTGTGGGAAAGCACCCCCGAGCAGGACTACGCACCGTACCTGGTACCTCAGGAAAGTGGCAACCACATGGGTGTCCGTTGGGCTGAAGTGACGAACGACAGCAACCACGGCTTCCGTGTCCGCCAGCTGCAGACTGCCGGTGACGGCCTGCACGTATCGCTCCTGCCCTACTCCTCCTACCAGATTGAGGAAGCTTCCTACCAGTGGGAGCTGCCCGAGAACAACCGCACCTACCTGCGTATCCTGGCAGGTCAGCTCGGCGTTGGTGGAGACGACTCGTGGGGCTCGCCGGTACACAGCCAGTACCACATCGATGCAACCGAGCCGCTGCACATGGACATTGCGCTAGAAATTATCTAACGCAACGCTCGGCACAGTAGCAGTAGACGCCTACCTTCGTGTAGCGTCCGCAGTTCTCTAGAAAAGAGGTGCCCGCCTCGTGGTTTTCAAGCCACGAGGCGGGCACCTTTCTTATATACGCAATAAAGCATATACCCTTATCGGGATGCTACCAGATGCGCACGCGCTCCTCCGGAGCCAAGTACAGTGCATCGCCCTCAGAGACGCCAAACGCCTCATAGAACTCATCAATATTGCGCACCACACCGTTCACACGGAACTCATCCGGCGAATGCGGATCCACCGAAATCATCACCTCAGCATGCTGCGGGCGGGACTTCGTGCACCAGCCGCGAGCATTCGAGAAGAAGAAACGCTGAATACCGGTCATACCGTCAATCACCGGCGCGTCAGCCAGCGACTCAATGCCCTGCTTCTTCAAAGCCAGACGGTACGCCTTCAACGCAATAGACATGCCAGCCAGGTCGCCAATGTTCTCGCCCAGAGTCAGCTCACCATTCACGTGGAACTTCGGGTCCAGACCCACCGGAACGTACGCGTTGTACTGCTCCACCAGTGCGGAGGTGCGCTCCTTGAACTTCGCGTAATCCTCCTCAGTCCACCAGCTCTCCAGCTTGCCGTCACCGTCATAGCGGGAACCCTGATCGTCAAAACCATGACCAATCTCGTGGCCAATAATCATGCCGATATTGCCGTAGTTCGCCGCATCATCAGCATCCGGGTTGAAGTACGGCGGCTGCAGAATCGCTGCCGGGAACACAATCTCATTCGCCGGCGGCATGTAGTACGCGTTCACGGTCTGCGGAGTCATCAGCCACTCCGACTTATCCACCGGCTGACCCTTACGGGCAATCAGCCAGTCAGCATCAAACGCACCGGTACGGCGCAGGTTCTCGAACAGGTCACCGGGCACGAGCTCCAGGGCGGAGAAGTCACGCCACTTATCGGGGTAACCGATCTTGGTGACGAACTTCGACAGCTTCTCCAGCGCCTTCTGACGGGTTGCCTCAGTCATCCAGTCCAGCGACTCAATAGACTCGCGGTACGCCTCAAGGAGGTTGCCGACCAGAACCAGCATCTTCTCCTTGTGCGAAGGCGGGAAGTGCACAGCCACATACTCCTGGCCAATCTCCTCACCCAGAGCCTTCTCGACAGCACCCACGCCGCGCTTCCAGCGCTCACGAATCTGCTGAGTGCCGGAAAGGGTCTTGCCGTAGAAGTTGAAGCTCTCCTGGACCAGCTCGTCGTACATGAACGGCGCACGCGAACGCAGAACAGTCCACACAGCCCACAGCTTCCAGCTCATCAGCGGGATGGAGGTGAACAACTTCGCCGCACCCTCAAAGAAGGACGGCTGAGCCACAATAACCTGACCCAGGGTCTCCGGGTCGGCACCCAGAGCCAGCAGCCACTGGGAGAACGGGAAGCCGGGGAACTTCTCGTCCAGCTCGGTCGCCTGGTACGGGTTGTAGGTCGCCTCCGCGTCGCGGTTCTCCACGACGTTCCAGTGCAGACGAGCCAGCTCAGACTCGTGGGTGAACACCAGCTGAGCCGCCTGCTCCGGGGTGAGACCGAAGCCCTCAGCCAGACCGGTCAGCTGGAACATGCGGGCAATATGCTCAACATACGCCGCGCATGCAGCCTCGTGCTTCTCTTCACGGTAGTAGGATTCATCCGGCAGACCCAGGCCCGACTGGTACAGGAAGAACGTGTAATTCTTCGGGTCCTTCGGGTCGTTGCTGGTGTACCAGGCGAACAGCTGCGGCAGACCCGCACGAGACAGCAGTGCCAGGGTCACAGCCAGGTGGGAGGGGGTTGCCGAGTTCAGGATCGGGGCAATCTCCTTCAGCAGCGGCTCCAGGCCGTCCGCCTCAATCTTCTCAACATCCATGAAGGAGTTGTAGAGTGCGCCAATACGGGACTCCGGCTGCTCCTTCGCGATCTTCTCCACCAGCTCACGCACGTGCTTCTCTGCGTTATCGCGGAGGGTGTACAGGCCGCCGTCCTTGGGGCGATCCGCCGGGATTTCGTGGGTAGCAAGCCACTTACCGTTGACGTGGCGGAAGAAATCGTCGCCCGGCTTGACGGTTTCATCCACCCATTCTTTAGTGATTCCAGAGTTAGTAGTCATGGTTCCATTCTAGGTTCTTAACGTAAGAAGCCACACGATTACCGACAAGCCATCATATGGTGACTCACCAGCAAACGTGTGGCTTCCCTACACGAAAGATGGGGCAATTATGCCTGAGCCGCCAGCTTCTCTGCACGCTCAGCCATCAGACGCTTCTCAGCACCGTTAACCAGCCAGAGGAACAGAACCGCCAGACCCGAGCACACAATCATGAAGACGAACGCGGTGCTCCAACCCCAGTGATCAACAATGATGCCGATACCAGCAGAAGCCAGGGTCGCACCCAGCGCGTAACCGAACAGGCCGGTGAAGCCCGCAGCGGTACCCGCAACGTGCGAGGGAGACAGGTCAATAGCCTGCAGACCAATCAGCATAACCGGGCCGTAAATCAGGCCACCAATCAGAGCCAACGCAACGTACGCAATCCACAGCGGCGCATCCGAAGAAGGCAGCCAGTACAGCAGAATCGCGCCAACGGTCGCAATCAGGAACAGGATACCCGCGGGGGAGCGGCGACCCTTGAACATGCGGTCAGAAACGTAACCGCACAGGACGGTGCCGCCAATACCGGCAAGCTCCAGAATCGAGAAGCCCGCAATACCACCCTCAAGGGAAGCGTGGCGCACATCGTGTAGGTACTTCGGCGCCCACACCAGCACACCGTAACGCAGGGTGTACACGAACACGTTTGCCAGAGCCAGGTACACCATAGTCGAGTTGGTCAGCACGTGCTTACGGATGGTGGTCCAGGTGGACTCTGCACGATCCTCAGCGGTGGACTCAACCTTGTGCGGGTCGTTGCGGTACACGTCAACGGTGGGCAGACCCTCAGCCTCGGGGTTGTCACGAATCAGCAGCCACGCCACGAACGCTAGAACGAAGCTGATAACAGCCGGGAACCAGAAGGCAACTTCCCAGGTCTTGCCGAACATGGAGAAGCCCCACGCAACCAGCAGACCGGACAGCGCACCACCAACGTTGTGGGCGGTGTTCCACCAGGAAACCTTCGTGCCGCGCTCGCTGGTGGAGAACCAGTTCACGAGCACACGACCCGAGGGAGGCCAACCCATACCCTGGAAGATACCGTTGAAGACCATGATGGTCGCCATGATGGAGGCGATAGCGGCACCGTAGCCTGCCGCACCCGCGCCTTCACCCATGTAACCGGTCATTGCCAGCAGGATGTTTGCAACACCCGAGAGCACCAGACCGATGGGCAGGAACAGACGCGCGTTCGAGCGGTCAGAAATCATTGCGGTGAAGAACTTGCTGAAGCCGTAAGCGAGCAGCAGTGCCGTGGACAGTGCACCAATTGCTGCGTTGCTGAAGCCAAGTTCCTTGGTCAGAATCGGGGTGACCAGCGGGACGTTGTTACGAATCAGGTAGAAGGTCGCGTAACCGATGAAGATACCCATGAAGACCTGTAGGCGCATGCGCGGGTACTTCGCATTAACTTCTGCTTCGCTGAGCTGGGGCTTGGGTGCCGGAATAGCGAGCCAGCGGGGTGTAGAACCCTTCTTCTTCTTCTTCTTTGATGAAGTGGTAGTAGTCATGCTGGAATTCTAAAAACGGCGGCTTATAAAAATGCTAATCCGCTGGAAATGTTTTCAGTAGAATGTTCACTATGGTGAACGGATATTCGGAGCGATTATTCTATTAATACTGTTTTTACCCTGGAATTACGGGGAAGTGCTAAATCTGTGTGATGTATATCTGTCTACTGGGCAACAGTGCCACAAGTGCTGCGGTGAATATAAATACTTTCCTTGTTGAGTAAGTATGTGTTTTGGTCAGACCACACTTAAATTTAGAGTAATTTATACCCTAAGTTCAAAAAGAAAACCACTTGGACACCAATAAATCACCGCCCTAAAACAGCACAGAAAACCCGCCCGCACGGTGCAGAAGAAAAACCGTACGGGCGGGCCTGTTATCTATCCCCAAAAGCTCGGCATACAGTCGGTACGCATACCGGCACGAAGCCGAACAGCCGCCACCTGCCGCAGGTTACCGCGAGCAAACCATCATCCGGTCAACCCGCAGCAGGCAGCGGAACCAATAGGCGCCTCCTAGAGGGATGCGCGAATCGCCTTGGTGGCATCCACCAGGTGACGCAGAGACTGCTTGGTCTCCTCGTAATCACGAGTCTTCAGACCGCAGTCAGGGTTCACCCACAGGTCAGCAATGGTGCCGTAACCAATCGCAGCCTTCAGCAGGGACTCAATCTCATCCTGCGAAGGAACACGCGGGGAGTGGATGTCCCACACGCCCGGGCCCAGACCGGAAACGAAGCTCTCCGGAATGTCAGCCAGCAGCTCCATGTGCGAACGAGCCGCCTCAATGCTGGTCACGTCAGCGTTCAGAGCGTTAATCGAGTCGATAATCTCGTTGAACTCCGAGTAGCACAGGTGGGTGTGAATCTGAGTGGAATCCTTCACCGCGCTGGTTGCCAGGCGGAAGGAGTTCACCGACCAGTCCAAATACTGCGGCTGCTCGTCGCGGCGCAGGGGCAGCAGCTCACGCAGAGCCGGCTCGTCCACCTGAATGATGCGGATGCCCGCCTGCTCCAGGTCGGCAATCTCGTCGGCAAGAGCCAGAGCCACCTGGTTAGCGGTCTCACGGCGCGGCTGGTCGTCACGCACGAAGGACCACGCCAGAATCGTTACCGGGCCGGTGAGCATGCCCTTGACCGGCTTGTCGCTCAGCGACTGTGCGTGGGAGCTCCACGGAACGGTGAACGCCTCACCGCGCAGGCCCTCACCGTGACGCTTCACGTCACCGAACAGGATCGAGGGGCGGGTGCAACGCGAACCGTAGGACTGAACCCAGCCGTGGCGGGTGGTGGCGAAGCCGTCGAAGTTCTCAGCGAAGTACTGAACCATGTCGTTACGCTCAGCCTCACCGTGAACCAGCACGTCCAGGCCCAGCTCCTCCTGCAGCGCGATAACCGAAGCGATCTCGTCACGCAGGAAGCCGTTCAGCTCCTCAGCGGAAATCTTGCCCGCACGAGCCTCCGCACGGTGGCGGCGAATCTCAGCGGTCTGCGGGAAAGAACCGATGGTGGTGGTCGGCAGCTTCGGCAGGTTCAGGTCGGCCTGAGCCGCGCGGCGAACGTCAATAGTCGGGCGGTCGAAGTCCTCGGGAGTCACAGCTGCGGCGCGGGCACGAATCTCGTCGTTGTGCTTGCGCGGGTCAGCGGCGAAGCGAGCCAGCGCCTCGTCAGCAGCCTTCAGCTCCGGCTCAACAGCAGCCTCACCCTCAGCCAGGCCACGAGCCAGCAGAGCAATCTCAGCGACCTTCTGATCGGCGAATGCCAGACCATCCACGGGAACCTCGGCGGGGTCTTCCAGAGCCAGGTCGTGCGGCACGTGCTGCAGGGAGGTCGAGGAAGCCACAGACACGGCACCCTCGGATGCGCCGGGCAGCGCCTCCAGAGTCTTCAGTGCGGCACGAACATCAGCACGCCACACGTTACGGCCGTTCACAACACCGGCAACCAGGTGCACACCAGCAGCAGAAACGGACTCAAGCTCAGCCTTCGAATACACGCCGTGCACCAGGTCAAGGTGCAGCGCCTCAATGCCGGTACCCAGCAGTGCCGGCAGGTTCTCACGCAGGGAACCGTAGGGGCTGGTCACCAGAATCTGCGGGCGCTTATCGCCAGCAGCTAGGGCACGGTAGGTGCGCTCAGCCAGCTGCGCAATCTTCGCGTTGTCGGCACGGTCCACGGTCAGGCCCGGCTCGTCCAGCTGAACCCACTCAACACCGCGCTCAGCCAGCTGCTCCAGCACCTGAGCGTACGCGGCAACGAACTCATCCAGACGGTCAACGGGGGAGAAGTCCTCAGCGGAACCCTGCTCAGCCTTAGCGCCCAGCAGCAGGGTCAGCGGGCCAACAATCTGCGGGCGAACCTTCACGCCAGCCTGCTTTGCTACCTCGAGCTGCTCGTCAATAGCCTCAAGGTTCAGCTTAATCTCGGTGCCGGAACCAATCTCGGGCACCAGGTAGTGGTAGTTGGTGTCGAACCACTTGGTCATCTCCAGCGGAGGCAGGGTCTCGGTGCCGCGCGCCAGGGCGAAGTAGCCGGGCAGATCCAGCAGGCCGCGTGCGTCCTTAGCCTCAGCCAGACGCTCGGGAACCAGGGTGAACAGGCGAACCACATCAAGTACCTGATCGTAGTAGGAGAAGGTCGCCGGAATCGAGTAGTTATCAGCCTTCAGACCGGCGGCGGTCACGCGCTCGAAGTAGGTGCGCTGCACGTCAGCGGCGGTGTCCTGCAGCTCCTGCAGGGTTGCCTTGCCCTTCCAGAAAGCCTCCTGAGCCTTCTTCAGCTCGCGGAAGCGGCCCACGCGGGGGTAGCCAACAATGGTTGCGGCGGGGAATGCGGTGTTCGACATAATAGTTATTCCTTTACTGGGGATAGATGTGGGAGTCGGTTCCGGCGTTTTACCACCCGACTGTGGGTGGTGAAACGGAGGACTCAACAACTCCCGGAATATTTGTGGGGGAGAAAGTGGAAACGCATCCGACAAGGAGCGTTATCGGTTGAAGCGGGGTTTTAGGCGTATTCCAGTTCGCTCAGCGGCTGAGAGAAACGGTTACTGTACCGCGGCAAATCCAGCTGATCCAGAACGTCCAGAACCGCCGCATGCTCGTTGAAAGTGAAGAAGTGCAGGCCCGGTGCGCCCGCGTCCATCACGGTGCGGCACTGGTTCAACGCGTACTCAACACCGATGCGGTGCAACTCTGCGTTGCTGGTCGCCGTCTCTAGGGCGTAGGCAAGATCCGCCGGGACTTCCATGCCCGCCATCTGGCAGAGGTTCTGCAACCGCTTCAGCGAGGTTACCGGCATGATGCCCGGAATAATCGGAATATCCACGCCTGCCAGGTGCGCCGAATCGACCAGGGCGCTGTAGCGTTCATCCTCAAAGAACACCTGAGTGATCGCGAAATCCGCGCCGGCACGCTGCTTCGACAGTAGAATCTCAATATCCTGCAGCAGGGATGCGGACTCGGGGTGCTTCTGCGGGTACGCCGCCACACCAATCGACACCTTGCCAGCTGCCAGGTGGGCGAAATCTTCACGCTCCACGCGGCGAATCAGCTCCACCAGGTAGCGGGCGAAAGGAAGCTCAGAAACCTGACCTTCCTGAATGTCACCGCGAAGAGCCAGGAAACCGCGCACGCCCAGACCCAGAATCAGGCGGACCGCACGCTCCAGCTCATGCACCGAGTGGCCTGCACAAATCAGGTGAGCCAGCGGGGTGAGGGAGGTTTCATGCACCAGGTGGTCGAGCAGCGCCAAGGTCTTCTGGCGGCGCTTAGCATCTCCGGCGTAGGTGACCGAAACGTAGTCGGGGTTGGTACCCTCAAGCTCCGCAATGGTGCGAATCAGCGACTCACAGCTTGCGTGTGAGCGCGGAGGGAACAGCTCAAAAGAAAGAGCCGGGTGAACTGTAGCCATAACCATCCTTCGTGTTCACCCGATAGATACGCACCGTGAGGGTGCGCGAATTCTTCTGCAGGATGCGCTGTACCGGTTTGCGGGTACGACTCATCAAGGGGTGCCGAAGGGTATTCTTCTCTATCGGTTCTGGCGGGAGCACCTTGTCCGTACCCTGCACCGTGACGGTGGGGGATACTGGCGAGGTTGCTGCGACGTCTACGAGCCAGATCTCTCGGTCGCTCTTGATAGATAACGCTTTCACTCTACCCACCACCTCCGAGGGCGTGCAAGGGATACGGCGGTTGATGTCCTAATATTTCTGGACATGACATTGGGGCGAAATATGAACTTAATATGACTGACTATGACGAAGGGGGGCTGGGGGGCGTTGCGGGTAGGGCTGTCGGCTGACCCTGGATGCCCGGAACTATCGCAGATATATCTGCTTAATATTCTTGGACACGCACGAATATATGTGTTTTGAATTTCATTGAGGGGTAGGGTAGCTAGTGAGGCACGGGTAGTGTTTCGATGTCCGCTCATCGAGGAGTTGTAGGGCTCAAAGATGAGTTCAATATGACTTTGTGAGCGTGGTGAGAATGAAAAAGCTATTTTCTTCTATACTCTGGTCCTTCCGCCTAGCATGGAAAACCTGTCCCACAACCCTGGTGAGCGTCGCCCTATCGCTAGCCGTCATTGCCTGCATTCCCTTGAGTCAGTCCCTGCTGATTGGTAATACAGTATCAGCCTTGAGCGGTTCAAATGGTGGTGCGGCCTGGATTTATATCGTTGCTCTTGCCCTTGTTGTCGGAATTAATATCATTGCTAAACGCTGGGTCATAAGTAACATGCTCATCCTCAAATCAAAGGTGAACTATCGGGTTCACTGCATGTTAAATAACAGGTTATCTACATTTCCGTTATCTGATATAGGTAGCACAAAATCACAGGAAGATATACGTGCTGCTAGAGAGGCAATATCGAAACAGGAATTGCAGGTTCACACCATGTCAGTTATGACACTGGTGAGTGCCTTCGCAATGGTGTTACTTCTCTGTCTTAATATCGCGAACGTCAGCATTGTGGCAGCAATTTTTGCGGCACTGTGTTCACTACCCCTATCTATTGCAATGGTAATCCTCGCTAAACGTGATTACGCTATATACACCCTAATGTACGAGGACTATCGGGTAGAGAACTACTATCTAGACAATCTGATGGCTCAAAGTCGCGCCCAAGAACTTCACCTCATGAGAGCCTCCCGATTTTTCTCGCAACGCGTAGCGTCCTGGCGACGCCGGGCGGCCGGTAGGGAATTGAGCCTTGAAAGTGTTAGAGGAATCATCTCCGTAGTTGCAGGGCTACTCTGCTCTGTCTTACTTTTTGCGTCCCTGTACTTCCTTGTGGATTCAGGAGCCGATATATCGTATGTGGCCGGATCGCTGATTGGAATCATTGCCTGTGTTGACGCGACCCAAGAGGTGGGATATTCATTCGGTCAGATTATTAATGGAGCATTATCTGTTCAGCAATTCCGAAGGGTATGCGACTCTAATACTTACGACCATGCTTCTGAGATAAAAACTTCTAACCCTAACCATGAAAATATTTCAAAAATTATATGCAAAGATGTATCCGTTCAGTATGAGGGCGCGTCGTCTTTTGCGCTTAAAGATATTAATCTTGAGCTGATGAATAATCAAATGATTGCAGTAGTTGGTGCCTCGGGCGCGGGAAAAACAACGCTAATAAATGCAATTCTTGGAATTACACCAATTGCCCAGGGGAGCATAACGTATAAGGGTGCTTCTTCTGAGAGTAAATACAACATGTTGGCAAATGTTGGTTTGGTGAGTCAAGACTACGGCCGTTATGAACTGACTGTGCGTGAAAATCTTCTTCTGGGTTTGCCGCAGGAGGCTGTTGAGCGTCTTGGTGATGCTGATTTGTGGTCGGCTTTGTCGGTGGCTTGTGCTGATGATTTTGTGCGTGGTCTTGAGGGTGGTTTGGATGCTCAGTTGGGTGAGTCGTTTGGTGGTGTTGGTCTTTCGGGTGGTCAGTGGCAGCGTTTGGCGTTGGCGCGTGTGGTTCTTCGGGATGCGCCGGTGTGGGTGTTGGATGAGCCGACCAGTGCTGTGGATGCTGAGACTGAGGAGGAGATTTTTGCTCGGTTGAAGGTGGCTGCTGTTGGGCGTTTGGTGGTGTTGGTGTCTCATCGTGCGTGGACGTTGCGTGGTGTTGATTCTGTGGTGGTGTTGGATGGTGGGTGTGTGGTGGAACAAGGAACCTACCGGGACCTAACGACCGACCCCACATCACGCTTCAGGAAGCTCTTCGCCTCCCAACTGGAGGGGAAATAACCACGCAACATACCCGCACAACGTAGAGTTAAAAACATGGAACGTATTGAATCTCCCGTCTACCGCAGGCTCGGCAACTCCGGTCTCGTCGTACCCAGCGTCGGCATCGGCTGCAATAACCTCGGCCGCCCCGGCACCCCCACCCGCACCCAAGAAGGTACCAACGAAGTCATCGCCGCCGCAGTCGACGCAGGCATCAGCTTCTTCGACATCGCAGACCTCTACGGCGCCGAACCCGGCCTCTCAGAAACCATGTTCGGCACCGCCCTCACCCAGCTCGGCCTCGACCGCGACGAACTGACCATCGTCACCAAATTCGGTCTGCCCGTCGGCGACCTCAACGGCAACGACCGCAACGCCCGCGGATCGCGCCGCTACATCATGCGCGCCGTCGAAGGTTCCCTCCGCCGCCTCGGCACCGACTACATCGACCTGTACTTCTACCACAGCCCCGATCCCAACACCCCCATCGAAGAAACCCTCAGTGCCCTCGACCAGCTCGTACGCGACGGTAAGGTCCGCTACCTGGGCCACTCCAACTTCTCCGGCTGGCAGCTCGCCCACGCCGAACACTGCGCCCGTGAACTCGGCACCGAACGGTTCATCGTCGCTGAAAACCACTACAACCTGCTCGACCGCCGCGCAGAACTCGAAATCCTGCCCGCCGCACGGCACTTCGGCATGGGTGTGCTGCCGTACTTCCCGCTCGCTAACGGCCTGCTGACCGGCAAGTACCGCCGCGACAACATTCCCGCCGGTTCGCGCCTGTCCCACTCTAAGAAAAACGTGCTCGACGCCGCCAACTGGGACCAGCTCGAAGCCTTCCACAGCTTCTGCACCGAACGCGGCATCACCGAGGTGCAGGCGGCGTTCTCCTGGCTCGCACAGCAGTCGCCGGTCACCTCCGTCATTGCCGGTGCAACCAGCGCCGAGCAGGTGCGCGCCAACGCACAGGCGGCATGCCTGCGCTTCGACGCTGAGGACCTCGCCGCCCTGGACGCCATCTTCCCGGCACCCGAGAAGATCGCGCTGTTCTAAACTCCGGCTCCCTCTCAAAGGGACACTCAGGCGGTCGCACGTGTCGGCCGTAATATACGCTGAAAAATGTCCGTGGTGAGAAATAAATATCACCCGCCGCACGTTTTCGCTAGGATTAGGTGAGGTGTGTCTAACCTGACGCACCTCACCTAGCCCACTGACAGTGCTGAAGAACCACCAATGTCGGTGTAATCTCACCTAACCCCTCGGCATAAAGGACACCATGAGCGCACAGAGCACCGCCTCCACCCTGCCCCCTCTGGGCACCGGGAAGCACAGTCGATACCTCGGCATCATCGCACTCATCGCCACCTTCGGCGGTCTGCTCTTCGGCTACGACACCGGAGTAATCAACGGCGCGCTCGAACCCATGAGCCGCGAACTCGGCATGGATTCCACCGCCCAAGGCTGGGTCACCGGATCGCTCGCTTTCGCCGCCGCTATTGGCGCGCTCGGATGCGGCCGCATCTCTGACCGGTTCGGCCGCCGAACCACCATCATTGGGTTGTCCACCATCTTCTTCTTCGGCGCCCTGGCGTGCGTCTTCGCACCCAACGTCGCCGTGCTCATCACCGGACGCACCCTGCTCGGCCTGGCGGTCGGTGGCGCCTCCGCCGTAGTGCCCGTGTTCCTCGCAGAGCTCGCACCCTACGAAATTCGAGGCTCCCTCTCCGGCCGCAACGAGCTCATGGTCGTGGGCGGTCAGCTTGCCGCGTTCATCGTGAACGCCCTCATTGGCAACCTGTGGGGCGAGCACGACGGCGTGTGGCGCTGGATGTTCGCCATCTGCACCCTGCCCGCCATCGGCCTGTTCGTAGGTATGCTGCGTGTGCCCGAGTCGCCGCGCTGGCTGCTGCGCGTTGGCAAGCGTGAGCAGGCGCTTGAGGTGATGAAGCGCATCCGCTCCACCGAGCGTGCCGAGGCCGAAATTGCCGATATTGAGCGCACCCTGCAGGCGGAGGCGACCACCCAGAACAACGCGGCGGGTAAGGAAAGCGTGGGCGTGCGCGGCTGGTTCGTGCGCATCCTGCTCGTCGGTATTCTGGTCGGCGCGGGCCAGCAGCTGACCGGCATCAACTCGATCATGTACTACGGCATTAAGGTGCTCAAGGAAGCCGGTTTCAGCGAATCCGCGGCGCTCATCGCGAACATTGCGCCGGGTACGATTGCGGTGCTCGGCTCGATCCTGTCGCTGCGCCTGATGGAGCGTGTGCCGCGCCGCGTCATGGTGATTACCGGCTATAGTTCGACCGCGTTTTTCCACGTGCTGATTGCGGGCGCATCCATGCTGCTGCCCGCCGATAATGCGGCGCGTCCCTGGATTCTGCTGGTGCTCATCGTCTGCTTTGTGGGCGCGATGCAGACCTGCCTGAACGTGTCCACGTGGGTGATTATGAGTGAGCTGTTCCCGCTGCGTGTGCGTGCGGCGGGTATGGGCATTTCGGCGTTTAGCGGCTGGATGATGAATGGTGTGCTGTCGCTGGCGTTCCCCGTGATTCTGGGTGCGGTCGGTCTGACCGGCTCCTTCATCGGCTTTGCCGTGGTGAACGTGATTATTGCGTTGCTGATGTTCCGCAACCTGCCGGAGACTCGCGGCGTGAGCCTGGAGCAGGTGGAGCGCGGCGTGATGGACGGCAGCATCTACCCCTCCGCACACAAGCGCTAGATTCGGCGGTTTTAGGCAAGAATGAGGCGGGCGGCCCCTCCCCGGTGGAGGTGCCGCCCGCCTTGCAATATGCGTTGAAAGACTAGTCTGCAGGGTTCTCTGCGAGGAACTCGTCGAGGCCGATGCGGTAGCCGTCATCTTCGGCGCGTGCCTTGCGAAGAGTCTCAATGTCGAGGAGCTCTTCGTACTCTTCCAGCAGCTTCAAATCTTCGTAGGAGATGAGCGCGGCAACAGTCTTACCATTGCGGCTGATGAGGGGACGTTCGCCGGAGAACACGGCTTCGTTGACTTTGGTTCCGAGGTTGTCGCGGAGTTCTTTAAGAGTCGTGACATTGGAACGAGTCCGGTGAGTGGTGACAGTCATGACTGGTTCCTTTCTGGGGTTTATGCGTTAGCTCCGAGGATAGTTCCTGTGTAGGTTCCAGCCAGGGGGCTACTTATATAGTTTATATAGTACTACAATGTAAAGTATGTAAAAAGTGTACACTTTTTCTGCTAAGGTTGAGGTTAAGATTTAAAGCTCTGCCTGAAGGATGCAGATGACTGCAAACCATCTCTCAAACCCCGCGTACCGGGTCGAATTGACGCGCAAAGCAGCGAAAGAACTGAAGAAAATCCAACGAGAAGACCGGGCAGTCTTCGAGAAAATTATCGCCTGCCTCCGGTCCCTTGGCGATGACCCCTATATGGCGGGAGTCAAGAAGCTACAGGGCGAAGAAGGGTACAGGGCGCGAGTAGGAAATTACCGCATCCTGTACACCATTGATAACGGTGCGGTTGTTGTTGAGGTCTTCCGAGTTGGTCATCGGCGAGAAGTCTATCGTGGCCTGTAGAGTGAATGCGGCGTGATGGACGGTAGCATCTACCCCTCCGCACGCAAACGCTAGATTCGGCGGTTTTTAGGCAAGAATGAGGCGGGCGGCCCCTCCCTGTGGAGGTGCTGCCCGCCTCGTGCGTCTCGTGACCTGCCGCCCCTCGCCCCACCGCACTGTTCGTTGAATGAGAAGCAAGGAACCCCTACCCTGCGCCACCAATCCATAAGTGATACGGTCAAAGAACAAGTAATGGATTCACGTGCTGAAATGCACGCCCGACCCTGCCCCACACGCATCGCCCGGACGCCCGCATCCAGCACGCCACAACTCTATAACGAACACGGGTGAACAATGACTGAGAACGTACACAACGACTGGGACCTCCGAAGCGAAGAGGTCCAGAAGGACCAGGTAGCTGCCTACGACGCAATGCGCCGCCGTTGCCCCGTCGCCCACGACGAATTCATGGGCTACTCCGTCTTCAAAAACGCCGACGTACAGCACGTACTCGACCACCCCGAAATCTACTCCAACGTCGTCTCCACCCGCCACATCGCCGTCCCCAACGGCATGGACGCACCCGAACACACCACCTTCCGCGCGGTCAACGACAAGTACTTCACTCCCGAACGCCTCGAAAAGTTCGCACCCGTCATCCGCGACGCCGTGAAGAGCCTCATCGCAGAACTGCCCCGCGGCGAAGAAGTAGACGTCATGCAGGGCTTCGGTCAGGCATACGCAATGCGCGTGCAGAACGCCTTCATGGGCTGGCCCGCATGCCTCGAACAGCCCCTCACCGAATGGATCGAAAAGAACCGCGTCGCCACCCTGCGCCGCGACCGCGAAGAAATCGCTAAGGTCGCCCTCGAATTCGACGGCTACATCCGTCAGCTGCTCGACGAACGCCGCGAGGA
Source organism: Rothia sp. HMSC064F07 (assembly GCF_001837265.1). Taxonomy (NCBI): domain Bacteria; kingdom Bacillati; phylum Actinomycetota; class Actinomycetes; order Micrococcales; family Micrococcaceae; genus Rothia; species Rothia sp. HMSC064F07. The sequence continues at coordinate 76,497 of NZ_KV831925.1, forward strand.
CGCCGCCGCCGGCAACCCCAAGGACGTCACCGCCGAACTGCTCACCGACACCGTGCAGCTGCCCGGCGAAGAACCCCGCACCATGACCGACGAAGAAATCGTCAGCCTCATCCGCAACTGGACCGTGGGTGAGCTGTCCACCGTCTCCGCAACCGTAGGCGTATTCGTCAACTTCCTGGCACGCAACCGCGCCGAGCAGGACCGCCTGCGCGCATCCCTCGCCGACGGCAACGCACTCGACGACCGCAGTGAAATCGCCCTCGCCGTCGAAGAAATCATGCGACTCGAAGACACCCTCGTCACCAACCGCCGCATCACCACCCAGGACACCGAACTCGGCGGCCGCACCCTGCCCGCCGGCTCCCGCGTGACCATCAACTGGGCAAGCGCCAACCGCGACGAGGACGCCTTCGAAGACGCCCTCACCTACAACCCGCACCGCGACCAGTCCCGCAACCTCGTGTACGGCGACGGCATCCACGTCTGCCCCGGCGCGCCCCTGGCACGCCTGGAACTGCGCATCCTGCTCGAGGAGCTGCTGCGCGGCACCGAGTCCATTGAGATCGCGGACGAGAGCGAGAAGCCCGCAACCGTGAACGCCGTGTACCCGGTCTCCGGCTACTCGGTCGTGCGCGCCATCTTCAACTAGGCACGCTCCAGCTCTAAAAAGTGCGAGGCGCCGAACCCCTGAGAATGGGGGTCGGCGCCTCGCGCTGTTAAGAGTAAATATAAGAGTGAATAGTAGGGTAGTGGCGGCCGGTATCAGCCGCTCACTATAGATAAAACGGAATATTCCCAGACGGCTATATAGCCTGGTGGAATACTCAATAAAGCTAAATCTAGCGGCCGGAACTCGTTGTCGAAGGCTTCACCGAAGAACCTGCAGAACCGCTCGCAGATGCACGAGCCGAAGCACTCGCAGAAGCCTCCGCCGCAGCCGATGCCGACTCCTCCGGGGACAGAGCTGTACCGTCCGCATGAACACCAGCCATCGCCGGAGTCACACCATTAACGAAGCTCAACTTCGCCTGCTTGAACTGGTACTCGGGGGAGCAGGTCAGCTTATACTTCGAATTCGCCAGCTCGCGAATCGACTTCACATAATTCTGAGTCTCCTCATACGGGGGAACACCGCCGTACTTCTCCACAGAACCCGGACCCGCGTTATAACCGGCGAGAACCACATCCTGCAGCTCATCCTCATTGGAAGCGTACTTCGCCAAACGAGTACGCAACTCAGCCAAGTAGCGTGCCTGCGCCGCAATCGCATCGTGCGGGTTCAGAACATTACCGCCATTGCCGAAGCTGTAGTGGCCGCCGCTCCACGCGTCATCAGTGAACTGTGCAATACCCTTAGCGCCCTGGTGGGACTCAACGCCCACACGCCAGTGGCTCTCGGTCTCAATCTGCGCCGCCAGTACGCCGGGGCGGAAACCCGCCACCTTAGAGCCCTCCTCAAAATCGGATCGGAGAGCCGCCGGAGCATACGAAAGCTCCGTCATGCCGCAGTAGTCGTCATAGGTGGCTGCCAGGCCGGCAACACCGCCACCCAGAAGGACCGCAGAGGCAATAATCTGCCAATGCGCAAGAACCCCGGCGAGAAAGCGAAGCGGGAAAGCTTTACGCTGCCGAGGAGAAATTTGTTGATCCGCCGGAACGGAAATGTGGTTGGAGGCGCTCGTAGCGTTACGCTCGGAAGGGGCGCCCGAAGTGCTATCTGCCATTCCTATAGACTAGCGCACCATCGCCGTTTATGGTGAAAAAACTCCCCTCCGTTGAGGTGAAAACCATAGTCAGAGAGTTCTTGGCGCGTCTTTACCGGAGTCAACATCAAGTGCAGGTACAGACTCCGTGCACGTGAAGGATGACCCCACCCGGTACACCTTTGACAGGGAGCACCAGGCGGGGTCAATCCATGATGGGGAGCTTCAGGAGTCCCTAACGGTTCGTCACCACGATCTTGCCGGCGGCACCGCGCTCCATCTCCGAGAAGGAGTGATTCACGAACGTGTACGTGCCAGACTCTAGGAACTGCATCTCCACGAAGCCGCCCTGAGCGGGCGCCAAATCGAGTGCCTGGCTGTGGCCGTCACGGCTACCGAACGCATCTGCGCCGCGGCGCATCAGGTAGCCGCCCTCCTTGTAGACCGTGTCGAACTGCGAACCGACCACGTGGAAGCTCGTGCCGTGGTTCGGGCCCGCAGCCATTACCCAAACACGGATACGCTCGCCCTTCTTCACCTGCAGCGGCTTCGCCTTGTACTGGGTTGCGTGGCCGTTGAACATGGTCAGCGTGGGGGTGCCCGCCGCAATCAGCTCCGGCGAGTTCTCCGCCAGCTTGTTACCGTCGGAGGCGGTCTTGCCGGTGTCGTGCAGGTACGCCTCGCCCTGAACCATCACGTACTCATGATCGACCGGGTCAAGGTCCGCCGGGTCAATGATGACCGCGCCGTACATGCCCTGGGTCATGTGCAGGCTCAGCGGGGCGGTGCCGCAGTGGTACAGCCAGATACCGGCACCCTTCGCCTCAAAACGGTAGACGAGACGCTCACCGGGGGCGATGGTCTTCATCGTGTTATCGGGGGACACCATGCCCGCGTGGAAGTCCAGCGAGTGGCCCATCGTGCCGTTATTGATGAGTGTAATTTCAAAAATATCGCCGACCTTGCCGCGCAGAATCGGTGCCATGTTCTGCCCGTTGAACGTCCACATGTGAACGGTCACGCCGGGCGCCACCTCGCGGTCGACTTCCTCAACTTCCAGGGTGACCTTGCGGACGGTCTTGCCGTTCACCTGTGTGGCGGTGTTCGGTGCCGGGATGTTCGGGTCGCGGTACTTGTAGCCGCTGCCGGGCGCTGCGGACATGTCAATCCTGCTGTTCGCAACGGTCATGAGGGTCGGGGTGCTACCCGACGCGGCGTGGTTGTGGGTGCCCGTAGAACCGTGGTTGTGGCCGCCCTGCGCCACCTGGTTTGCGGAGGCACCGGTCGCCTTCACCTTGAACACCATGCCTAGGGAGCGGTGGCCCGCCACGGAGCAGTAGCCTTCCTGGTCGGCGGTAATAACGCCGGCGTCTACGGTTTTCGTTTCGCCGGGGTTGATGGTGCCGGTGGTTGCGCCGTTGTCGAAGGTCAGGTCGTGGGTCATGCCCTCATCGTCGTTGGTGACCTCGACGACCAGGCGGTTACCTGCGGGGACCTCCACCTCGGCGGGGGTGAAGCGGTAGTTGCTGGTCGCCTTCACCTGCACGGTGGTGGTCTGACCGGTCGCAGCCACGGAACCTGCCGAGGAGAACGACGGCAGGTTCAACGCGGACGGGTTCACGGCGAAGCCCAGCAGGAACGCCATGGCAACCGCCAACGCCGCCTGGAAGCTCTGCTTGGCGTGCGGGACGGGCTCCGGGGTCAGCGCCTCCTGGTTGAAGACGGGCTTCTCGCCGCGGGCGCGTGCCGCCATCATTTCCTTGCGGGTGTTCATGGACGCCTTCACGCCGCGTACCATGAGCGGAATGAACGCCATGAGCGCCAACGCACCCACGATAGCGACGGCAATCTTAATGGACTGGCCCACCATGGAGCTGGGCATCATGAAGATGAGCAGCGCCAGGTTCACGGCGGTTACGCGTGCCGCCGCGAAACGGCTGAACTCCTTGTTGGAGGCGCGCACCACCGCCGGGCCGCCACCCATGCGCTGCGGCAGCAGGTAGCTCATCGCGCCGAGCAGCAGCTGCAGCAGGAAGCCGACCACGAAGATGGGGGTTACGGCGCGTACATCCAGCTGCGCGAAGGGGACGGTTGCCACCATGTAGGCGGTGGTCGCTACGCCAATAATCAGCCAGAGGAAGCCCATACCCACGCTCATGGGCGGGTACTCGTTCGGGCGCTTGGTGCGCAGGGTACGCACCATCACCCAGGCGACAATCAGCAGGGCAACCAGGTAGACGACCAGGCCGGCTGCGGCGAGCGGACGCATCCCTAAAATCGCGCCGACAACGGTCAACGCCAAGCCACCGCACATCAGGTACAGGGCGCGCAGACTGTGAGTAAGCGCCTTATCAACCATCTTGGTGCGCAGCATGGTCGGCCAGAACGTCACCAGCGTACCCACCGCGGTAATACCGACGAAGCCGAGCACGTTCACTGCCTCGTGCGCGAGCAGGAACTGCGAATGCAGGGTGCCGGACAGGTTCGGGTAGGCAATCATGCCGCCAAACGCCGCACCGAGGGGCAGTAGCAGCGCCGCAACAATGTAGAAGCGAATGGTCACACCGAACCGCGACGGCAGAGCCTGACGCACCTGCTTCAGCAGGTAGATGCCGTGCCAGGCGACCATCGACCCGACAATGAGGGCGCCCACCACCGTGGCGGCGTAGAGGCCGGGCACGCTCAGCTGACCGACCATGCCGATCATGAGCACGAGAATACCGGCGTTCAGAATGAAGATTCGGCGCACCTGGGTTCCGCGGTGCTCGTCAGGAATCTTGATTTTCATGAGCGCTTCGGTGAAGTGCTGCGACCAAATCAGGATCGAGTTCGTAATCAGGCCGAGGGTGACAATGTGCACCATCAGCCAGCCGCTATTCGGGATAAACCTGTGCAGCAGAAGTACGCCGACAAGGGTAAACATCCAGTGGGAGACGGGCTTGGAGGCGCGACGATGCCACGTACCGCGACCGGATGCGCGGCGTGCAATCTCTTCGGGGGTGAGGTTTGCGCCGGGCACATCAGCCGGGCGCGCGCCAATGCTCAGGCCGGAGGAGCCGCCTCCGGAGACGTTTGCGGGCTTGCCGCTCGTGTTCTCGCCTTCGGGTGGGGTGCCGAGATGTTCACTCACGTGATCACTGCTTTCACTGCTGGTTGTTCGTGGACGTCGGTGTGCGGGTCGGCACCCGGTACCCCTGCGTTGGGGCGGGTGCCAATAAGCCCATTATATTGCCCGGATAGTACCAATTTTGAAGACATGACGTGCATATGAAGGCAGCTCATATCGTGATAGTTGTGCTTGTGTGCTCGAGCGGTTCTTCCCCTGCGAATCTCCCCCTGTGATTCTTCTCCCCAATGCATCCTTCACAGGTGCGCGCGATAAACTATTAGGATTCCAAAATCAGATGCCCGCCCACCCTACGCGCGCATCCGCCGGCACCAAGGTAAGGACAAACACCTCGTGACAAGGACTGACTCCACCACCCCCATCTGGGGAAAAATCGCTATTGTGGCACTCATCCTCATTGTTGGCGGTGGATACGTCGTCAAAATGCTCACCAACCCCTTCAGCGGTATGGACTTCTCCATTTACCGTCTGGGTGCGATGACCATTTTCGATAACGAGGGCTTTACCCAGGACCTATACTCCCCGACCCTGAACGATCACGGCGTGATTAAGCCGCCGTTCACGTACCCGCCGTTCGCGGCAATGCTGTTCTTGCCGTTTGCTTTTATTCCGCTGGAAGTTGGCAAGGTCATTATGGTGGTCGGTTCGGCTGTGGTGGCGTGGTGGATTTCCACGATCATTTACAACTACGTGAATGCGCGCGGCCGTGAACTGCCGCTGCAGCAGTACTTTGGTCGTGCGGGCACGATTGCGGTGCTGACTATTCTGGTGGTTTCGGCGGGGCCGTGGCAGCGCACCCTGGACCTGATTCAGATTAACCCGTTCATTACGGCGCTGATTCTTGCCGATTTTGTGCGCCCGGCAACCCGCGTGCCGCGCGGCGTGCTGATTGGTATTGCGGGCGGCGTGAAGCTGACCCCGCTCGTGTTTGGTCTGATTCTGCTGGTCCGCCGCGACTGGAAGGGCATCGCGACCCTGGGTGCAACGTTCTTCGGCACCATTGCGCTGGGTTTCATTCTGATGCCTAAGGACGCACTGGAGTTCTGGTTCTCCGCGCTGACGAACCCCTCCCGTGTGGGTGGACTGAACTTTGTGGATAACGTCTCGATTCAGGGTTGGCTGCTGCACTTCGGTCTCTCTGAGAGCGCCGCGAAGCCCGTCTACTACGCCCTGGCGCTGGTCACGATTGTGCTGACTGCCGCACTGCTGTACCAGCTGGAACGCCGCGGTGCCGCGCTGGCGCAGGTGGCGGTGACCGCCTCCTTGATGGTGGCGCTGTCGCCGATTAGCTGGTCGCACCACAACGTGCTGCTGCCTCTGCTGGCTGCCGTGTTCATCATGGATGCGTTCCCCACCTATTTTGCGGTTCAGCCTGCGTGGCTGCGGGTGACGGCGACGGTGTTCGCGGTGGTTGCGGTGCTGGGCCTGTACCTGTCGCCGATTAGGATTGCGTCCTGGTTCCACGGTAGCGCTGATGGTTTGGAGCAGCTGGCTCCGGGCGCGTTGGCGGTTTCGGCTATTCCCGCGTTCTGCCTGTGGGTGACGATGACGCTCTGGTCTATTGCCGCCCTGAGCGCGCCGGTGCGTGGCGCGAAGGTTGAGCCCGTACAGTACGGTTCCGTGCGTAGCGACGCGCCTCTGGGCTGGTGGGGCGCCCGTGCACTGGTGACCCAGAGTGCCCTGGTGACCGAGAGCGCCGAGTCTGTGCGTGCCGCCGCTTCCCGTGAGGCAACCGCGTGAGCCGCGACAAGAATCACGAGAAGAACGCCGAGGCGGCTGCGCCTATAATCCCGTGGGCTTCGGCTTCTGTTGCTACTGAATCCGAGCCGGCTGCGGAACTGGCTGTTGAGAGCGCTGAGCCCGTTGCGGAGCCCGCCGCATCCTCTGTAGCCACCGCGGAAAAAGCGGCAAAGGAAGAAACCACCAAGGAACCCATCGCAGAGCCCGACAAGCCTGCGCGTCCCGGCTTCTTTGACCGCATCCCCGGCATGCGTACCGGCGCTCTCTGGGCGCACCTGCTGTTCATCCTGGTTGCCCTCTACGCCTTCGACTACGTGACCCACGCGGCGGCTGACGATATTTACGTGTACCGCCTGGGCGCTGTATCCCTGGCGGACGGCCCGGACGGCTACCAGCTCTACACCTTCCGCACGCGCGGCCTGCCGTTCACCTACCCACCCTTTGCGGCGCTGCTCTTCTACCCGCTCGCGTTCCTCACCGAGCCGCAGAGCATGCTGCTGATTACCGCCATTATTTGCGCGCTCAGCTACTGGTGCGCGTACCTGCTGTACTCGTACGCGCGTAGCCGATCGTGGCGTCTGCCGTTGCAGAAGCACGTGGGTCATTGGGGCATGGTGTCGCTGATAGCGGCGCTGATTTGGATGTGCGGCCCGTGGCGTTTGACCACGCATTTTGGGCAGATTAACGCCATTATTCTGATGCTGATTCTTGCCGATTTTATGCGCCCGGCAACCCGCGTGCCGCGCGGCGTGCTGCTGGGTATTGCGGCGGGTATTAAGCTGACCCCGCTGGCGTTCGGTCTGCTGCTGCTCATGCGTAAGGACTGGAAGGGCATTGCAACCCTGGGCGCGAGCTTCGCCGCGACCGTGGGTATCGGCTTCCTGGTGATTCGTGAGGAGTCGCTGACGTTCTGGTTCCACGCGGTGCGTGACACTTCGCGTGTGGGTTGGTTCAGCTACTTCGATAACGTGTCGATTATGGGCACGCTGACCCACGCGGGCCTGCAGCATCACCTGACGGCGACCGCCCTGTCGGTGGTGCAGGTGGCGTTGACCCTGCTGATTGTGCTGGTCACGGCGGTTCTGCTGATTCCGCTGATTCGTGCCCGCGCGCTCATGGCGCAGCTGGCGCTGACCGCGTTCATGATGTTGCAGATTTCGCCGATTAGCTGGTCGCACCACAACACCTGGTACCCGCTGATGCTCGCCGCCGTGGTCATGGAAATCTTCCCGCTCATGTACCAGCGGGTCAGCTCCTTCGTGTTCACGCTGGCTGTTATCTTGGCGACTGCGGCGCTGGTGGGCATGTACATTTCGCCGTTCTGGATTGTGCTGGCGTTCTCCCCGCACTTCAACGCGGATCAGATTCTGATGGTGCCGGAAGGCTCCCTGGGCCTGATGGCTGGCACCATGCCGTACCAGCTGATGTACCTGTTTATTCTGGTGACGTTTTTTGTGTACCTGGCGAATCGTCAGCTGGTGGAGCGTGCAGCACACGCCGCGGGCGCCGAACTGGCGGAGGCGAGGTACTCCCGCTAAAGAAACCGCCCGCTCACGGTTGCTGCCTGCTCACGGCGGCGGGCGCATCCAGCAGGTGCACAGCTTTCACCGGGTATAAAAGTATCCCCGCACCCATCACGGGCGCGGGGGATACTTTTATACCCAGCCTACTGACCTAGTCAGCCAAGCCGCTAGTTAGTGCCGATGCTCCAGGTAACGTTGGAGTCGGTACGAACCTGCAGGTAGCTCTTGTTGCTCTGAACCCACTGAATGCTGCTCTTCACAGGCGACAGGGTCGAGGAGAAGAACGGGTCGTTCTTGGTCGCGTTCAGAACAGTGAAGCCGCGGGTGGTCGGGCCGCTGGTCTGGAACTCCATGGTTGCCTCGGTGCCTTCGTAGGTGAAAGCGTAGAAGTTCATGGTGCTCTGGAACTTCTCACCCTTCTTGTAGTGGGGTGCGGAGTCTGCATCGTAGACGCGGATGGTCCATTCGCCCTTACCGGTCAGCTCCAGCTTGCGGGTGGGGGTGGAGTGGCCGCTCGCGTCAATCCATGCGGTGCCCTTGAGCTCCTTGCCGTCGCGGGTGGAGTCGATAACGCTCACACCCGAGGCGATGTTGCCCTTATCGTCACGGCTGGTGATGAAAGCGTTAACCACACCGTCTGCGGGCTTGAACTCGTAGTAGAGCAGGCCTGCGGACACATCGCCCTTGATCTTCTCAATGTCGATGGTGTCCTTGTTGTCGGCGACGGTCTTCTTGTACTCCTTGAACTCACCCTCGGGCATCTTCGCTTCAGCAGCAGCAACCGGCGCTGCCGAAGAAGCCGAAGCCGCTGCCGCGCTCTCAGATGCGGGCGCTGCGGAAGAAGCCTCAGAGGATGCCGCCGCGGAGGACGCCTCAGCGGAAGTAGCCGCCGCGCTCGATGCCGCCGCAGAATCGGAGGCGGGGTTCGAGCCGCCACGCGGAATCAGCATGACAATCGCCAGGATGATAACAATCAGCAGAGCCAACGCACCACCGATAACACCCCAAATCTTGGTGCCGGAGAGCAGGCCCTTCTTCTCGGAGCCGTCCTCACCATTGCCCTGGTTGCCGGGTTCGGTCATGTAGGGGTTGCTCAGTGCCACGGTTGCCTGGTCCTGATCGGACACCTGACCTGCGTAGGGCTGCTGAGCGTTGTACGGCTGACCCTGGTAGGGGTTGTTCTGGTACTGGCCGCCCTGCGCGTTCTGGCCGTCCTGGAAACCCTGACCCTGGAAACCCTGGCCCTGGAAGCCTTCAGCCTGGTTCGGCTGGAAGCCGTTCGGTGCCTGACCTGCCGGGATGAACTGTGCGTTCTGGCCGCCCTGCGCGTTCTGGCCGGGCTGCATGTTCTGACCGGGCTGTTCCGAGAGGTTCACGGTACGCTCGGACAGGTTGACGGTGCGCTCGGTTTCGGGGGTGTGGAACTCAACGAGCGGGGAGCTCTCGATGGTGTGGGCAGCCTCTTCGGTGGGGGCGGGAGCCTCAGCTGCGGGAGCCTCAGCGACCGGTTCAGCTGCCGCCGGTGCCTCGGGGGCAACCTCGGCGACGGGCTCAACAACAACGGGCTCTGCAACAGGTTCGGAAACGACCGGCTCAGAAGCGGCGGGCTCGGAAACAGCGGGCTCGGACAGTGCGGGCTCAGCAACCGGAGCCTCAACAACGTGCGCCTCAACGGGCTGCTCGGAAGCAGCCTGCTCAGCAACAACAGGCTCGACAACCGGCGCTACGGGAGCCTCAGCAGCGGGCTCTGCAACGGGAGCCTCTTCAGCTGCAGTCTCTTCAACTGCGGAAGACTGGGATGCGAGAACCTGCTCGGGCAGAGCGGTACCGGTCAGCGGAACCTGAGTCAGGTGACGCATCGGCTTGGGCTCGGAGGATTCCTCAGTGGACTCCTGAACGGACTCAGCTGCGGGTGCCTCTACCTGCTGTGCCTCAACGTGGGGTGCCTCAGCCTGGGGTGCTGCCACCTCCGGAACCTCGACGATCTGCTCACCTTCGAGCTCAGCGGCGAGCTGCTCCAGGTCAACGTCCTCAACGGTCAGCGGTGCCGCAACCTCAGCAGGCTGCTCAGCCTCAACAGCGGACTCAGCAACTACGGGCTCAGCAACCTGCTCAGCGGGAGCTGCCTCAGCAACGGGCTCCTCGGGAACCAGCGGCTCAATAGTAGCCTCTTCAACCTGAATGGGTTCGGGCTCGGGCTCTTCGACCCACAGCTGCCAACCTTCAGGAACGGGACCCCACGCGGGGTCGGGGCGCCACGTAGGAGTGGGGGCCCATCCAGCAGGAGGAGCGGGCCAGTTGGGCGGCGGATTGAAGACGAGTGCCATAAGAAAGCAGCCTTTCTGGTGCTGAAAAAACACCCCGGAAGAGCGGTCATCAGCGACTATGTATATGAGCGTATTATCGCTACAAATTATGGCATAGGTTCAGAAAATGAACCCCGTGAATGGTGGGTTTTTAGCCTTATTCACGGCTTTTTCAATGGTTTTGGAACATTCCGTATCAATCAGTACTTGAAGGTTTTCGCATGCCCGGTCACCATCGACCCCGCGGAGGCTAGGATTAAAGAATGAACACGACACCGCCCCCCGCACCCCCGCAGGTAACCCCCGGAACCCCCGCTGCTCCTGCGCCTGCCGGTCTTGCCTACCACCGTCTCTCTCACGCCGACCCGAAATCCCGCTGGTTCTCACCCCTGCTGGAAGGTCTGCTCGGCGTCGCCGTATTTATTGGCCTCAACCTGATCATTTCAGTTGCCCTGGCTGTGACGATTATGGGTTCGGGACTTTCCCTCCAGGATGTAGCGACGAACCGCTCCGTCATTATGGAACACCCGGCACTGTTCGCGCTGACGTTCCTCTCCCTGATTGCCATTGGGCCTTCGCTCTTTCTGGCGCGCCTGGTCGTGGGCCCGAAGCCCTGGGGTTTGATCCATTCGGTAGCGGGTCGTCTGCGCCGCTCACTGCTACTTCCGTACCTGGGTTTGAGCTTCGCTGTCTATGGCATCTACTACGCCGTGATGCTGGCGTTGAGCGGTGAGAGCCTGCCCGAATACCACTATTTTCAACCTCCACAGGTTGAATTTTGGGTTTATGTGGTGATGATGCTGCTTCTGGTGCCCGTGCAGTGCTACGCCGAAGAGCTCGCCTACCGCGGCTTCATGATGCAGATGCTGGGCCGCTGGCTCCGCACCCCCTGGCTACCGATTGTGCTGCCCGCCGTGCTGTTCATGCTCTCCCACGCCTACGACCCCTGGGGTCAGAGCACGATTCTCGCGATGGGTATTTACGCGGGTTTCCTCTGCTGGTACACCGGCGGTCTGGAAGCCTCCATCAGCCTGCACGTGGCAAATAACGTGATTCTGATGCTGCTGTCCATGGTGGCTGGTCTGGATCCGTTCGCCTCCGAGGGCGTGACCCCCATGGATGCGCTGCAGGGCATCGCGCTGGAAGGTGTGTACGTGGTGCTCGCCTGCCTGATCTTCAACGCGCGCGCTCGCCGCGGTGAGGTTTCACGTGAAACACAACCGCTCAAGGTTGATAAATAGTCTATTTGGCGGGTTGCTCTACCCCAGCTACCCCAGCCCGCCCACCCCGCTCCATGCGAGCCTCACCAGGGCTATTACTCCACGCCGCGTGGACTACCAGCCCCGGTCACCCCGTCAACACCCAAGAAAAGGTAGGGTTAAACCATGACTGTTGATGCTGTAAAAAATATTGAAGACCTCGCCGCATTCGTGGTGGAGTCGCCGGTCTCTTACCTCGCCGCGCGCACGGTAGCGCGCCGCCTGCAAGCAGCAGGCTTCACCGAGCTTGTAGAGACCGAAGCATGGGACCCGCAGATCGCAACCGGTCGCCACTTCGTCGTCCGTGACGGTGCGATTATCGCCTGGGCCGGTGGCGCGAAGGCGCAGAAGGCAAGCGGCTACCGCGTGCTGGGTGCGCACACCGACTCGCCCTCCCTGAAGGTCAAGCCTTCCTCCTCCATCACCACGAAGGGCTGGCACCAGATTGCCGTGGAGAACTACGGTGGTGCACTGCTGAACTCCTTCCTGGACCGCGAGCTGTGCGTGGCGGGTCGCCTCACCGTCCTTGAGGGCGGGGAGCTGAAGGACCGCCTGGTGCGTACCGGCCCGATTGCGCGCATCCCGCAGCTGGCGCCGCACCTGGACCACAAGCGTAACGAACTGGTGCTGGACAAGCAGTTCAACATGTACCCCGTGTGGGGCGTGGATCCGGCGGAGAACGACGTGCTCGGCTACATGGCGAAGCACGTGATTGACGGCGAGCCGGTCGACCCGGAAAGCATTGTGGGTTACGACCTGCTGTTCGCTGATTCGCAGCCGCCGCGCCGTTTTGGTGCGGATCAGGAGCTATTCGCTTCTGGCCGCTTGGATAACCTGTCTTCGGTGCATGCGGGTTTGACCGCCCTGGAGCGTTACGTTGCCGATAACGCGGACGAGCACGCCACCGAGACTGTGATGCTTGCGGCGTTTGACCATGAGGAGCTTGGTTCGGAGTCGCGTAGTGGTGCGGCTGGCCCGTTCCTGGAGGATATTCTGGTGCGCCTGTCCGCTGCGCGCGGTGAGAGCACGGAGGAGTACCGCCGTTCGGTGGCGGCATCGTTCTGCCTGTCGGCTGATGCCGGTCACCTGGTGCACCCGAACTATCAGGGTCACCACGACCCGACCGTTCAGCCGCTGCCCGGTGGTGGTCCGCTGCTGAAGATTAACGCGAACCAGCGTTACGCGACGGATTCGGTGGGTGCTGGCGTGTTTGCTGCGGCGTGTGCGAAGGCTGGCGTGCCGTATCAGGAGTTCGTGTCGAATAACAATATGCCGTGCGGTTCGACGATTGGCCCGATTACGGCGACTCGCCTGGGTATGCGCACCGTGGATGTGGGTATTGGTTTGTTGTCGATGCATTCGATGCGCGAGATGTGCCATGTGGACGATATGGCGTACATGACTCGCGCGGTGGAAGGCTTCTTCCGCCTCTAAATTGAACCCCGCTGAGGTATGAACAGTGGGGGTGTGGGCGCCGGGAACGTAAGGTTCCCGGCGCCCATATTTTTTAAAAATTTTTCAAAATTTTTCGGGGGGGGGG
>NZ_KV831926.1:0-20315 GCF_001837265.1 Rothia sp. HMSC064F07
TACAGATGCCGAAATGGGTCTGCAACCCGAAAATGGGTGAAGTAGAGCACAAACGGGGCCTTGAAAGGGTCTCAAACACCCTTCCAGACAGTAAAGTACCTATTCAGTGCGTTTTATGGGTGCTAAAAAATCTTTAAAAAACTTCCAAAAAACCTCATAAACGCAGAAGAAACCACTCAAACCCTCACAGAATGCCCTCTAGAGCCCCCTCCGCAGCCCCTATTCCCATGCCCTGCGCTTGATTCCTAACCCTGCACGATTCCTAACCATGCGCCTGGGCGCCCATACCTATAGATACAGAAAGCCCCTCCCCTTCCATCCCGAAAGGAACAGAAGAAGAGGGGTACAGCTACAGAGTGCTGAAACTTAGTACTGAAACGCTTAGTACTGAATTAGTTGAGTACGGGGTTAGTACTGGGGAGGCGCCTCATTCGCCATATTGTTGAAGCGCGAGTACTTACCGCTAAACGCCAACGGGATAGTACGAGTCGGACCACCACGGTGCTTAGCAATAATCATGTCCGCCTCACCCACGCGCTCACTATCCGGGTTATACATATCCTCACGATGCAGCAGAATCACCATATCCGCATCCTGCTCAATAGAACCCGACTCACGCAGATCCGAAACCATCGGACGCTTATCAGTACGCTGCTCCGAACCACGGTTCAACTGAGACAGCGCAATCACCGGAACATCCAGCTCCTTAGCCAACAGCTTCAGGCTACGCGAAAACTCCGAAACCTCCTGCTGACGCGACTCAACCTTCTTACCCGAACTCATCAGCTGCAGGTAGTCCAGCACCACAAGCTTCAAATCATTACGCTGCTTGAGACGACGGCACTTCGCGCGAATCTCCATCAGAGTCATATTCGGCGAATCATCAATAAAGAGAGGCGCAGAATCAATACGACCCTGCAAAGTCGCCAGGTTCGTCCAGCCCTCGGTATCCAGGTCACCCTTCTTCAGACGACCCATCGAAATCTTGCCCTCCGCAGAGAGAATACGCATCGCCAACTCAGTACGACTCATCTCCAGCGAGAAAAACACAGTCGTCATCTGATGATGAATAGACGCAGAACGAGCAATATCAAGAGCCAAAGTCGACTTACCCACACCCGGACGAGCCGCAATAACAATCATCTGGCCACCGTGCAGACCACCGGTCAGCTCATCAAACTCAATAAAGTCAGTCGGCACACCGTACACGCCATCGGGGCGGTTCGAGTTCGCATCAATCTCATTGATGGTCTCCTCCAACGCATCAGAGAAAGATACATAATCTTCCTTCGCGTTACCATCAGTCACCGCATAAATCTCAGCCTGCGCCTGATCGACCAAAGTATCGACCTCAGTCTCATTGGCGTAACCCAGCTGAGCAATCTTCGTACCCGCCTCAATCAGGCGGCGCATAATCGCGTGCTCCTTAACAATCTCAGCGTAATACTGAGCGTTAGCAGCAGTCGGAACCGACGCAATCAGCGTATGAATATAGGACGCGCCGCCCACACGAGTCAGCTCGCCGCGCTTCTTCAGCTCATCAGCAACCGTAATCGCATCCGCTGGGCTGCCGTGACCATAGAGAGAAAGAATCGCCTCATAAATCGTCTCGTGCGCCGGCTTATAGAAATCAGACGCACGCAGGCTCTCAACCACATCCGCAATAGCGTCCTTCGACAGCAGCATGCCACCGAGCACCGACTGCTCAGCCACATCATCATGAGGCATAGTGCGGGAACCATAATCAATGGCAGTTTCAGACATGCTTATCCTCGCGTTTCAATCCGATATCTACGACGTTCCAGAAACAATTTCTGCAGAACTCCAATGCTAGTTTCTCACGAAGGCACACGTGAAACCCATACACGCCTAGTGGGGAGCGCGCAGATAATCCTCAATCTTCTCAACGGCGAGCGCCGCGCCATCCATAGTGCGCATTGCCTCACCCAGCTGCCGCGCCCTAGCGCGCATGTCCTCATCGCTGAGCAGACGGCCCAGAATATCGCGCACATTGCCGCGGCGCACATCATTCTTCGTAAAGCGCAGGGCGTTACCGTAGCGCACGCACTCCTCAATATTCCAGCTTTGCTCAGCCTGCATCGCAATACCGGCAAACGGCACACCCGCCAGGCACGCCGTCTGTACCGTCCCCTCACCGCCGTGGGTCATCGAGGCATCAATATGGCCGGCAAGCAGATGCGCCGGAACAGTCCCAGCGAAATGGATATTACTGCCCAGCATGCTGGTATCCGAGAGCTGCACCCCGCCGCCGACCAGCACATCCACCGGAGCGGCTGACAGTTGCTGCAGCACCTGCGCCAAAATATCTGCAGAGCCAGATGAGCCCATTCCCACGTAAATCAGGGGTCGTTCTCTGGGCTCGCGAACAATCTGCGGCAACTCACCGGGCGCACGGTAATAAATAGGACCCACACCAACATCGGGTTCCACCAAAGAATCCCCGCGCAGCTGCGTAAACAGAGAACAGATAAGATTCACGTCGGCGCTGAGCATATCTACAGTACGGCGAGGAAGCCTAAGCCCATGCTCACGTGCCACACGAGTAAAAGAAGCCGGCTTATACGACAACACCCGCGCCACCGCACGCAACCACCCCGGTGCCGCAAGCTCGCCGTCTACAGGTTTCTTCGAAAAATACGTCGACGAGTAAGCGTACGGGCGCGCATAGAAAATAGGGACACCCGCAATACGCGCAGACAGCAGCATCGTCAGGTTAGAACCAATCACCACCGCATCCGCATTAAAGTCACGAATAGCCGCGAGCTCAGCGGTGACCCGCCGACGCACCATATCGGTCGTGAAAGGATGCCGCACGTCCCTGCCCTGATCCAGCGCCATAATCTGCTCCGCCTCAGCATCGCTCATGATCGGCTCGCGAAGATGCACAGGAAGCCCCGCGTTTTCCAGTAGCCCCAAATACTTAGGGGAATACACATGGAACAAGACCGTATGACCTCGCTCCCGAGCCACACGCGCTATCTCAATGCAGCGAGTGGTTTCACCCATATTGAAGCTTTCGGGAGAGAAAAGAATACGGCTCATAACAAACTCCGGCAGGCGCACACGTGACTGAGCCGAATCTGCGGCTCATAACCTCACCAGTGTAAAACGGAGCCCCAGTATTCCTCGTTATACGGGGGAATACTGGGGCTCCGTTTCGCTGTATAAGCTTTGCGGTGTGATTCTATCTTACTTCTTACGCAGAATCAGACCGATAGCGCCAATATGGTCAGCGTGACGGCGGAACACACCACGCATACCCAGCACACGCTCACGAATCTGCGGCTTACGCGCCAGATTGAACGCAATCTTCGCAACGCCAGCGGCACCCTCATCAGCCAGCAGACGCTTCGGCTCCAGCAGCGCCATATCGGTCTGGTACACATCCAGCACCTCAAAGCCAGCCTCTTCCGCCAGAGCAGTCCACTCGGCGACAGTCAGCGGGCGGGCGTTCACACGGATAGTGCGCGCCAAATCCTTCTGAATCTCTTCCTTCAGCTCGGGGCGCAGATAATCGGGAACCAGCGACATCTCGTGAATAGCGTAGTAGCCGCCCGGACGCAGCAGACGAGCCGCCTCACGCATAATCTCCAGCTTGTGCTTATCGGTCTGCATGGTCAGCATCGCCTCGCCCACCACAGCGTCGTAGCTTTCCGAGGGCAGACCGGTCTCCTGAGCGCTAGCGTTCACCACACGGTAGTTCGGCTTAGTCGATGCGCCAATACGCTCGGTCACGATTTCAGCAGCCTTCGGGTCAAGATCCACACCGGTGTAGCTCTTGGGGGAACGCTTCACAATCTCCAGGGCGGTAATACCCAGGCCCGGCGCAAACTCCACGACATCAATGTCGCCGCCCAGAGCACGAGCCAGCAGCCAGTTGGTAGTCTCGCGGCCGCCGGGGCGCAGAACCTTCTTGCCCAGCTGAGCCAGCAGCCAGTGACCTGCCGCCTTGTCGGCGGGGCGGTCGGTACCGGGAACGGAAGGGGTCTTAGACACGGAAGACAACTCCTCAATACTTGTATTTAATATGCAAAATTTATCTTCCCTAATTCTAGACCCGCCACCCCCAAGAAAGGAAATATGACGTTATCTAAAAGTGTGGTTGCCCTTTATTACAGCATGCCGCAACACCACTACAACCGCCCTTGTTGCACACCCTAGAGATTAAACAGAAACTGGAGCTGGACCTCTCGGTCCAACCCCAGTCTCATCACACACACATACATACGAAAATCAGAGCCACTTCCGCAAGGAAAGTCCAACTTTCTGATGGTCCTCTCGAACCATCTATATAAAGTATTACGCGTAAACCTTTATTCCCTGTAGGTTAAAGCTGTAAGAAAGCTGGGAATAGATCTTTCTTCAACATCGGGGCGCAGCACCCCGGATTTCACGCGGAAACTACACGTCGCGTTAAAAGAAGGATGGCAAGGCGCTTTTGCCTTGCCATCCTTCTTTCGCTAGCGGGCGACCCCGCTACACGAAACACACACATTCACATCGCAGTCCTCTCGAACCAACACTTATAGTAAACACCCCCAACCTTATGGGAGGATTGAATTTCGCTGGAAACAAGCTGGGAGAAAACCAACAGAACCCTGAGAGCTTTGATATTGTGCAGTTTGCGGACTCTAAACCGGGCTAATAAGCCGCCATATACAGACCCAGCAGCACCAACGGGTTAGCCACTACAGAAATAACCGCCAAGCAAATATTGGCCACGCGGTACTGACGGAACTTCACCAGACCCACCAGCGCGCACACCAGCGCAACACTGGATGCAAGGCCGCCAACTACCAGCAAAAGAAGCAGAAGAGCAGTAGCAACATTCGCGTCCGCAAATGGGATAACCGCTAGAGCGCACAGCAGCAAATTGACGCACTCCAACACCACACCCGTGGACAGAAGCTGAGCGCTAGAAGACAAACGTGAAAAAGATCGAGCCATGTCTACCAGTCTACGGGGTCAATTGGCGTACTTTGCAGTCGCAACCGCTCTAACCACCAATCCTTCTACTGCCCTACCCCTATTCTCAACCTCTCAAAAACAATGTTTCACGTGAAACATGCACCGGAGCGGGCACAGCTATGGGTACAACAAACGGGGTGCCCCTCACGAAGAGGGACACCCCGTCCGACACTCAACGCCGCAGCATCAAAGCACCAGCGTCGAATATCTAAAAATCTACTTACGCAGCAGCAACGACGTCCAGGACAACGTTAGCAACAACGTCAGCGTGCAGGCGGACAGTCACCTTGTACTCACCGGTGCGCTTGATAGCGGAACCCAGGTGGATGGTGCGCTTGTCAACGGAGCCAACGCCAGCAGCCTCAATAGCCTCAGCAATAGCCTCAGCCTTGACGGTACCGAACAGGCGGCCGTCAGCGCCAGCCTTGTGTGCAACGACAACCGGCTTAGCAGCCAGGGACGCAGCAATTGCCTGAGCCTCTTCCAGAGAAGCCTTGGCACGAGCCGCACGAGCGGCGCGGATGGACTCAACCTGCTTCTCGCCACCCTGGGTCCAGGTCACGGCGAAGCCGCGGGGCAGCAGGTAGTTACGTGCGTAACCGTCCTTAACGGTGACAACATCGCCAGCTGCACCGAGGCCGGAAACTTCCTGAGTCAGAATGATCTTAGCCATGTTACTGTCTCTCCTTCTCTTTAGCGGCCAGCGCCGGAGTAGGGCAGCAGTGCAACTTCGCGGGCGTTCTTAATAGCCTGAGCGATCTTGCGCTGCTCCTGAACGGTCACGCCAGTCACGCGGCGAGCGCGGATCTTGCCGCGGTCGGAGATGAACTTGCGCAGAAGTGCGACGTCCTTGTAGTCGATAACGGTGACGTCAGCAGCCTTGAGGGGGTTCTGCTTGGGTTTGGGCTTACGGATTTCAGCCTTAGCCATCGTGGTGCTCCTTAGAGTTGGGAGCCCGCGGCGGATAACCGCGGGATGGATTGATAAATTACTATTCGGAAAACGAAACCGGCTTAGAACGGAGGTTCGTCGTCGGCGCCGCTACCCCAGTCATAGTTACCACCAGACTGAGAACTCCACGGATCAGCAGCAGGAGCTGCGGGGGCCGCCGGAGCAGCCGGAGCGGAGTAGCCAGACTGGCCAGAGTAACCATTACCCTGAGCAGCAGCAAAATTGTTCTGCTGAGGAGCGGAGAAACCGCCCTGAGCAGCAGCGTTGTACCCAGCGCCACCGCCAAAGCCACCCTGCGCACCGCCACCGAAGTTATTACCTCCGGCAGAACGCTGTGCGCGAGTCACCTGAGCAGTAGCAAAACGCAGAGTCGGGCCGATCTCCTCGACCTCAAGCTCAAACGAAGTACGACGCTCGCCTTCCTTGGTCTCGTACGAGCGAGACTTCAGACGGCCCTGCGCGATAACCTGAGTACCCTTCTTCAGAGTCTCTGCAACATTCTCAGCGTAACCACGCCACACCGACGCACGCAGGAACAGGGTCTCCCCATCCTCCCACTGGTTCGTCTGGCGGTTAAAAGTACGCGGAGTCGATGCGATCGTAAAATTAGCAACCGCCGCACCCGCAGGGGTGTAACGAAGCTCCGGATCGCCAGTCAGATTACCAATAACGGTAATAACGGTATCGCCTGCCATTTGATGCCTCCTCGATAAGAGTTACAAGTATGTTGAATCCAGTACAGCGCAACCCCCTGACATTTTTAGGGGGTCAGCCGACCGGAAAGAAACAACTACTTGCTGGAGATCTTCTGATCCTCCGGGCGGATGATCTTGGTACGCATGACGGACTCGTTCAGGTTCAGAACACGATCGAGCTCAGCTGCGGTCTCAGGGGTAGAGGTGAAGTTCACCACTGCGTAGATACCCTCAGACTTCTTCTGGATCTCGTATGCCAGGCGGCGACGACCCCAGATGTCAACGTTGTCGATAGAACCGCCTTCGCTGGTGACGATCTCGAGGAACTTGGACAGCGACGGCTCAACCGCACGGTCCTCAACCTCGGGGCTGAGGATAACCATCAGTTCATATGCACGCATGATTAAACCCCTCCTTTGGGCTAAACGGCTATGGGATTTCCATAGCAGGAGATTCATTGTGCCCTACACGTGAAACACACCGGGCGGGGAACACGCATAGATTTCTTAACAATACACGAGAAAAAGCAGATAGAACAGTACCGCACCGCGTGAGCTCAACCATGCGATGCGGCACCGAAAAACCGCAGAAGCTACGCCTGGCGACGCTGCTCCCACCACTGCAGAAGACGAGCCTTCGCCTCCTCCTCAGGAAGCGAACCCTCATCCAGACGCAAATTCAACAAGAACTTATACGCCTCACCCACCACCGGGCCCGGCGCAATACCAAGAATCTGCATAATCTGACCGCCATCCAGATCCGGGCGGATCGCATCCAGCTCCTCCTGAGCAGCCAACTCAGCAATACGACGCTCCAAATCGTCATACGCCTCAGCCAGCGAGCGCGACAGACGACGATTACGAGTCGTCACATCAGAACGCGACACACGATGCAGACGCTCCAACTGATCCCCCGCATCACGCACATAACGGCGCACCGCAGAATCAGTCCAACCCGACTCACGGTAACCATAGAAACGCATGTGCAGCTCCACCAGACGAGCCACAGCCTTAATCGTGTCATTATCAAAACGCAGCGCACGCATACGCTTCTTCACCATCTTTGCGCCCACCACCTCATGGTGCAGGAACGAGACAGAGCCGTCCTTTTCAAACTTACGAGTCTTCGGCTTACCAATATCGTGCATCAACGCCGCAAAACGCAGAATAAAATCAGGAGCCGGGCACGGGCCATCCTCGCCCGTCTCCTTCTCCATCGCCTGCTCCATCACCTTCAACGAATGCGCATACACATCCTTATGGTGATGCGCCGGATCCATCTCCATACGCAACGCAGGAAGCTCCGGCAACACATAATCAGCCAGACCCGTATCCACCAGCAGGTTCAAACCCACCCGCGGATAATCCGCCTCAATCAGCTTCACCAGCTCATCACGCACACGCTCAGCCGAAATAATCTCAATACGGCCAGCCATCTCGCGCATCGCCTCGAAAACCTCCGGGGCAACCTCAAGATTAAAACGCGCAACAAAACGAGCCGCACGCATCATACGCAGCGGATCCTCAGAAAAAGACTCCTGCGGCGAGCGCGGAGTACGCAAAACACCCGCACGCAAATCCTCAACGCCACCAAACAAGTCAACAACCTCGCCGCTGGGCAAAGCCGCAGCCATCGCATTAATCGTGAAATCACGGCGCACCAAGTCGGCACTCAGGTCCGTACCGAACTCAACCGTCGGCTTACGCGAATCCGAAACATACACCTCAGCACGGTACGTGGTCACCTCATACACCACGCCATTCTTACGCGCACTAATCGTGCCGTACTCCTTGCCGATATCCCACGTATGCTCACCCCACCCACGCAGAATCTGCTCACTCTGCTCCGGAGTAGCATCCGTCGTCAAATCAAAATCAGTGAAATGGCCGCCATCATCCAGCAGATTGTCGCGGACAATACCGCCCACCAAGTACAGCTCAAAACCCGCCGCACGGTACAGTTCTCCCAGCTCGGCGGCATCCGGGTACTTCGACACAACATCAATAAACAGCGACATAATCCTTTAATCGTGCCAGAAAAACCACCCACGCGCCCACCCCACACCCACAACACCCCACCAAAGACAGCTATCTCACCCCAAACCGAGACACACAAACCCTCACATATCGGTTAAGGTAGAACCATGAGCATTCCCGTACCCCGCGCCCCCAAAACGCGCTTCACCGCGCCCGCGCGAGCGGTACCCGCCCCCGAAGAAGTCTCCGCAGGCGGGCTCATCATCGACTTTGACCGACCCGAACAGCTACCCGTAGCCATCATCGCCCGCATCAACCGCAACGGACAACGCGAATGGTGCCTACCCAAAGGCCACATCGAACACGGCGAAACCACCGTCGAAGCCGCACAACGCGAAATCAGCGAAGAAACCGGAATCACCGGCTACCCCGTAGCCTCCCTCGGCACCATCGCCTACTGGTTCACCTCCAACGGCACGCGCATCCACAAAACCGTGCACCACTACCTCTTCGCAGCAACCGGCGGCGAACTGAGCATCGACAACGACCCCGACCACGAAGCAATCGACGTCGCATGGGTCCCCCTCGAAGAGCTCCCCACCCGCCTCTCATTCGCCAACGAGCAACACATCGCCCGTAGCGCGCGCGAATACATCACCACCCAGCTCTAAACACCCGTTAAATAGAGCCCCAAAAACTAAAAGAAGCAATCACCCGCCGAAACAGGAGAGACATACGTGGCACGTAATGACGCCCGCTCAAGCGCAATCATGGCAGCAGGCACCCTCGTCTCGCGCATCCTCGGATTCGTCAAGACCATCCTGCTCACCGTAGCCATCGGCTCACTCTCAACCGTCGGCGACGTCTTCGAAACCGCCAACACCCTACCCAACCTCATCTACGTCCTCGTAGCAGGCGGCGTGTTCAACGCAGTCCTCGTACCGCAAATCATCAAGGCGGCCAAAGCACAAGACGGCGGCGCACGATACATCTCCAAACTCGTCACCCTCACCGTCACCGCAATCGGCCTCATCACCCTCATCACCGTCGCCTGCGCCTGGCCCATCATCAGCATCATGGGCTCAGGATGGAGCCCCGAACAACGGCAGCTCGGCTTCATCTTCGCCCTCTGGTGCCTACCCCAAATCTTCTTCTACGGCCTCTACACGGTCATCGGACAGGTCCTCAACGCCAAAGACGCATTCGGCGCCTACATGTGGTCGCCCGTACTCAACAACGTCATCACCATCCTGTCGCTATTCCTCTTCATCTTCCTCTTCGGCGCACAGACCCCCAACCCCAACCCGATTCACACCGTAGACAACTGGACCAACGCCCAGACCCTTGTACTGGCAGGCTCCTCCACCTTCGGCGTCATCATGCAGGCACTCGTCCTGTTCATCCCCCTACGCAAGCTCGGCCTGCGCCTCAAGCCCGACTTCGCATGGCGCGGCATCGGCCTGCGCGCAGCCTCGAAGCTCGCCGCCTGGACCCTCGCCTCCGGCATCATCTCCAACCTCGCATTCCTCTACATGACCAAGGTAGCCGCCGGCATCGTCGGCCAGCGCGAACACTACGCCGCCCTCGGCATCCAGATTCCGGGTCTGCAGGCACTCAACTACGCCTCCATGCTGTACATGCTCCCGCACGGCGTCATCGGCATCTCCATCGCCACCGTGCTCTTCAACCGCATGAGCGCCTCCGCCATCGCAGACGACAGCGACAGCGTCATCTACGCGCTCTCCCACGGCCTGCGCAACGCAGCCGTAGCCACCGTCTTCTGCATGGTCGCACTCATGGTACTTGCAGGCCCCGTCGCCGTACTCTTCAGCGGCGGCGACCCCATCGCAGCAACCATCATCGCCAAGCTCATCGTCATCACCGCGCTCGGCACCCCCACCCTCACCATCAACTACCTCTACAGCCGCGTGCTCTACGCCCGCGAAGACGCACGCACCCCCTTCCGAATCCAGGTGTACTCCGCCATCATCATGGTCATCATGAGCTTCGCAGCATCCCTGCTCGACGCCCAGTACACCGTGTACATGCTCGCGTTCATCTACCCGGTGCACAATATCCTGATCCTGTTCATCAGCCACCACATGGTCCGCCGCCGCCTCGGCTACTACGGCCAGCGCGGCATCGTCAGCGCCTACGCCCGCACCACCCTCGCATCCCTCTTCGCCGGCGGAATCGCAGCCATCGCGCTCTGGCTGCTCGGCGGCTACCAGCTCGACGGATTCGCCTGGGCATCCAAGCTCACCGCAATCATCACCCTCGCCGTATGCGGCACCGTCATGGGACTGGCATACCTCGCCGGTATACAGATCTTCCGCGTCAAGGAAGCCAACGCACTACTGGCACCCCTCACCTCCAAACTTGAGCGTTTTGCCCGCCGCTAAAGCAGCACACAACGCCCAACCCGGGTAGCTGCCCGTGCACCCACCGCACCCCACGCCGGGGCCCGCAGAAGGCACAGGCAGCCACCCGGACGCCACAAACTATCACTCAACCCCAGCATCCTTCAATGCCGGGTAGAATCTAATAGTCAGGGCCCGCCACACGGCAGGCACTATGAAACCACCTCGGGAGAACACGTTGTCGCAACAGATTCCGGTCGGATCGGTCCTCGGAGGCCGCTACGAGATCACCGCACACATCATCATTACGGCAGAATCCGACATGGTGCTTGAAGGCACCGACCAGATTCTCAACCGTAAGGTCTCGGTCGTCGTCGCATCGCCCAGCCGCAGCGCACTGCTGGAAGCAAACTCCCGCGCGCTCGCAACCAACGCACGCGGCAACATCCAGATCCTCGACCTGGGCATCACCCCCGAAGGCAGCCGCTACCTCGTCACCTCCCACACCCGCCCCGACACCCTGCTGGACACCCTGCTGGTCGAAAACCACGCACTCTCCAACGCAGAAGACGCACTGGGCACCGAAATCTTCGGCGACTCCGAAAGCGGCAGCTCCCCCAACACCTACGAGAAGGTCTCCACCTCCACCGCCAACCAGGAGAGCATCACCGCCGCCAAGAACTGGAACGCATCCGACGGCGCAGCCGTCACCGCATACTCCGAACCCACCAGCATCTACGAAGATGACGAAGACGAAGAAGACGGCAGCCGCGGCACCTGGGCAGTCGCCCTGGCAGCAGTCCTGCTGCTCGTCATCGTCGCAGGCGGTATCCTCACCTCCCTGGGTGCCATCGGCTCCAACCAGGCAGCCGCACCGCACACCCCCAAGTCTTCTATGTCGGCATCCGAATCGGCTGCGGCAAACGCCAGCACATCGGCATCCCCGACCGCTAAGGCATCGAACGCACCGGCGAAGATCGCGTCCGTGGCTCGCTTCGTGCCCTCGAACCCCACGTTCATGAACGACATGGACACCCTCATCCCGAACCTGACCGACGGTAACGCCAACACCGCATGGATCAGCTACGGCTTCGGCACCGCCAACTACGCCGGCACCATCAAGGAATTCGGCCTGGCACTGAAGCTGCAGACCCCCACCGTCGTCTCCAAGCTGACCATCCAGCAGAACACCGGCACCGGTGGCTCCTTCACCGTCTACACCAACAGCTCTGCATCCCTGGACGGTGCGGTTGAGGTCGGCAAGGGCACCTTCGAAGGCAAGGATGCAGTCGTCACCCTGGACACCTCCAAGCAGAGCGCGGAAAAGGGCGCCTACGTGATCATCGTGGTCAACGAGCTGCCCCGCCTCTCCCTGCCGATTGGAGCTTGGAATTACGGTCTGCGCATCAACGAAATCAAGGTGGACTAATCAACCCATAACGCGACGCCGACAGAGCGCTCGCACCCCAGCCAAAAGGGCGGGGCTTCTGAACTCAAGGGTTCGGAAGCCCCGCCCTTTTTGATGTCTATTTATGACTCTTTATGGCAGGGTAGCTACTCAAAGATTCACAGTGGGCGGAGTATCTAGATAAGGGTCCCCAAAAAATGGAATAATCGAGGATAAAGCCCTGTTATAGGGGCAGAACGAAAGACCTACAACGGAAAGATATATCCGATGACTGAGAATCTGGGAGGCCTCTTCGGAGGCTCCGCCCTGGGCAACCTGAACCTCGCGTCCGCACCCGCCACCAAAGCCGCACCGGCTGCCGAGGTTGAGGCCGACGCAACCGTCCACAACGTCATTATTGTGGGCTCCGGTCCCGCCGGCTACACCGCCGCAATCTACGCGGCACGCGCCGAGCTGAAGCCCGTCCTCTTCGCCAGCTCCCTGGCACCCGGAGGCTCCCTCATGAACACCACCGAGGTGGAGAACTTCCCCGGCTTCATTCAGGGCATCCAGGGCCCCGAGCTGATGGAAAACATCGGCCAGCAGGCTGAGCGTTTCGGTACGGACATCCGCTACCAGGACGTAGAAAAGGTCGAACTCACCGGCGACGTGAAGAAGGTCTACACCGCAGACGGCGCCGTTCACCTGGCGAAGACCGTCATCATGACCACCGGTTCTCAGGTCCGTAAGCTCAACATCGAGGGCGAAGACCGACTCTCCGGTTACGGCGTATCCTGGTGCGCAACCTGCGATGGCTTCTTCTTCAAGGACAAGGAAATTGCAGTGGTCGGCGGTGGCGACTCCGCACTGGAGGAGGCACTGTTCCTGACGACCTTCGCATCCAAGGTGTACCTGGTGCACCGCCGCGACTCTTTCCGTGCTTCGGAAATCATGCAGACCCGCGTGTTCAACAACCCGAAGATTGAGGTTGTCTGGGACTCGGCTGTCACCGCCGTTCACGGCGAGAGCAACCTCGAGTCGATCACCCTGACCAACACCAAGGACGGTTCTGAGCGCCAGCTGGCTGTTCAGGGCCTGTTCATCGCTATTGGCTCCGATCCTCGCGTGGAACTGGTACGTGACCAGCTGGAGATTACCGAGAACCACACCATCGCGGTTCAGGGCCGTTCCTCGAAGACTTCCGTTCCCGGCGTTTTCGCTGCCGGTGACGTGATTGACCCGACCTACCGCCAGGCAATTATTGCTGCCGGTTCCGGTGCTGTTGCCGCTCTGGACGCGCAGCACTACCTCGAAAACCTCTAAATTATTCGTATTACTCGCAGGGGAATCCACCCCGTGTCAGAAAGGAGCACTCCATGAGCAGTGCACAGCAGGCAACTGATGCCACTTTTGACGAACTGGTTCTGAAGAACGACAAGCCCGTTATCGTGGACTTCTGGGCTGAATGGTGCGGCCCCTGCCGCATGGTTGGCCCCGTGATTGACGAGATCGCTGGCGAGTACGCCGGTCAGGTCGACGTGGTCAAGGTGGATGTTGAAGCAAATGGCGATACCGCTATGAAGTACGGCATCACCTCTATTCCCGCCATCTACCTTTTCAAGAGTGGCGAGGTCGTCAAGAAGACCGTAGGCGCTAAGACGAAGCCCGCTCTGCTGGCCGAGTTCTCCGAGCACCTGGGCTAATCTTTCGAGCAGCTAGAGAAAAACCCTCGGTGATGTTTCACGTGAAACATCACCGAGGGTTTTTTGTATATACAACTGATTTCAGTTGCTAAATATTGCTTTATGCGAAAATTTAGCCCGAGAAATCAGAATCCAAAACGCGGATAATACGGTTCAAATCCTCAACATTCGCAAATTCGATGGTCATCTTACCCTTGCGAGCACCCAGCGAAATCTTCACCGAAGTATCGAGCTTGTCAGCAAAAGCCTCCGCAATATAATCCAGGCGCTCACGGTGCTTCTGGGGCTGAGGAGCCTTGCGCTCCTTCACCTCCGCAGCGCCGGATGCATGGTTCACCAGCTCCTCAGTTGCGCGAACCGACAGCCCCTCATTCACAATCTTCTGTGCAAGAGTCTCAATCTGAGCCTGATCTGTCAGAGCCAGCAGGGCACGCGCGTGACCCGCGGAGAGAATACCCGCCGCAACGCGACGCTGCACCAGAGCCGGTAGCTTCAGCAGACGAATCGTGTTCGAAATCTGGGGGCGAGAACGACCAATACGCTTAGCCAACTGCTCCTGAGTAGTGTCGAACTCCTCCATGAGCTGCTGGTATGCCGCCGCCTCTTCAATGGGGTTCAGCTGGCTGCGGTGCAGGTTCTCCAGCAGGGCGTCACGGAGCAGGTCGCCGTCTTCAGTCTCACGAACAATCGCCGGGATGGTGCTCAGGCCAGCCGCCTGGGTTGCACGCCAGCGGCGCTCACCCATGACCAGCTCATATTTTTCGGCACCTTTTTCGCGCGAGGGACGCACAACGATCGGCTGCAGAACACCAATCTCACGCACCGAGTGGATGAGCTCTTCCATGTCCTGCTCATCAAAGTCGGTTCGGGGCTGCTTGCGGTTCGGGTGGATATCGCGAACGTTCAGTTCAGCAAACTGGGCACCGGGAACCGGAACCAGACCGCTCTGTTCCTCAGAAGCGGTCTGCGGGGTGGAGACATCTTCACCAAAGAAGAAGTCCACCGGGCGGCGAGTCAGGGTGGTGTTGCGCAGTGCCGCGCCCATATCCACGCGAGACTTCTTCTTCGATGTTTCACGTGAAACATCCAGCGAGGAGGCGGGAGCTTCGACCTTCTCCTCTGCCTTCTCAGCTTCAGCAGGCTTTTCCTGAGCGGGTGCAGCTTCAGCAGGCTTAGCCTCTACAGACTCAGCTTTAGCGCTCTTACGCTGCTTCTCCGGCTTAGCCTCGTGAGCCATTTCGAAGAGACCGTCAGTCATCGGCTCTTCAATCGGAGTAGACACATTCTTGGGTGCAGTCTTTACTGCAGCAGTCTTTTCGGATGCCTTCGCCTCAGCATTACCAGAATTCTTCGTACTCTGAGGGATTAGCGCCCCCAGGCCACGACCCAAGCCGCGTCGCTTTTCAGCCATCGTTACTCCTTAGGACTCCCGGACGAGCCCGCTCATTTTTCTTCTTCATCTAGTGTAAACGAAATAAGCACCCGAAAGTAGGAGTGAAAACTGCACAGCACATAATCCAAATTATTCCCAATAATTAATTCTCTAAGGATGTTTTCTCGTGTTTCACCCAGAAAATACCGCACGCAATGAGCCCTTTTGAATCATCGATAGACAATCCAAAAAGGGCTCATTTCAAAAAATTTAGATTATGCGGATCGGCGCGAGAGCTCCTGTGCTGCCTCACGGTAGGCGCGAGCGCCAGTCGACGAAGAATCGTAGGTGATGACGGTCTGCTGATAGCTGGGAGCTTCAGAGATACGAACCGAACGAGGAATCTTTACACCCAGAGTCTCCTCCGGGAAGTGCTCGCGCACCTCCTCTGCCACCTGGAATGCCAGGTTGGTACGAGCATCGTACATGGTCAGCAGGATTGTACTGATGCGCAGCTTGGAGTTCAGGTGCTTCTGAATCATCTGAATATTCTTCAGCAGCTGGCTCAGACCTTCCAGAGCGTAGTACTCGCACTGGATCGGAATCAGAATCTCTTCTGCCGCAACGAAGGCATTGACGGTCAGCAGGCCGAGGCTCGGCGGGCAGTCGATGAAGACATAGTCCAGGCGCTCCATACCCTGCTTCTCGCGCCACTCGGTGTAGTCCATCAGAGCATTCTTGAGGCGAGTCTCGCGTGCCACCAGGGAGACCAGTTCAATCTCCGCGCCCGCAAGGTCGATATTGGCGGGGGCGCAGAACAGGCCGGGCATATCGGGGCATTCCTGAACAATTTCAGAAAGCGGCTTATCCTCAATCAGAACGTTGTAGACGCTGGGAACATCCACGCCGTGCTCAATGCCCAGTGCGGTCGAAGCGTTACCCTGCGGGTCGTTATCGATAACCAGGACGTTCAGTCCAGCCTCCGCGAGCGCGGCTGCGAGGTTCACGGCGGTGCTGGTTTTACCCACGCCACCCTTCTGGTTCGACACGGTGAAGACACGCGTATGCACAGGCTTGGGGAGTAAATCTGCAACAGATTTCTGAGCTTGAGGAGTCATCGGGTGCCTTCCATGTTCCGGGTGGTGTGTCTACGGTGATGCTTCGTCTGGTGCCTCGCGCGTGGCAATACTCTGCGGTATTTGTGCGCGAGGCGGGTCTACTCCCCTACTCCCCTGCCACTACTCATTCCCGACATGTTTCACGTGAAACATACTCCGCGAGGTGATGAAGTCTGCAATGTTTCACGTGAAACATTGGTGCTACCCGAATGGTTCTGAAGGGCTCAGTGCCCTACTGTACCATCAGGCTTTGATGTAGAAGAGTCTAAGGTTTCAATCCTTCCTTAAGGGTACCCGGCATCAGGTCAATACTCCACGCGAGAGGTCATTCTATGTACTCTACGGATGCAATTGCCGCGCACGCCCGGCAAGCCAGCGCATAAAAAATGGGCGGTACCGCGTAAGCCAGCCTATTCACTGGCTCATTGCGGTACCGCCCATTCAGGATGAAATTTTTAGAGACGGATTCGAACCACCGTCGTCGGCTCTTCCAGTAGATCACCACCGGCGGTGAGAATTTCGGTCTCGCGTGCACCGTAACGGTTCAGCTTCTTCTTCGCCTTAGTAATCTCCTCCGCGGCGCTACGACCCTTCAGAGCCAGCAGCTCACCGGTGCCGCGCAGAATCGGCAGAGTAATGTCCAGCAGGCCCACCAGAGCGGACACAGCACGCGCAGTCACCACATCAGCCTCAACAGCACCCACAGCCTGCTCAGCACGCGAACGAAGCACGGTCACGTTCTCCAGGCCCAGATCCTCGACAACCTCATTCAGCCAGATGACACGGCGTTCCAGAGGCTCAATCAGAGTCAGCTTCAAATCCGGGCGAGCAATCGCCAAGCATAGACCGGGCAGGCCAGCACCAGAGCCAACATCAGCCACCGAAGCATTCGGAGCAATATACTCCTGCACCACAGCACAGTTCAGCACATGACGAGCCCACAGGCGCGGCACCTCACGCGGACCAATCAGACCACGCTCAATGCCAGTCGTCGCCAGGTGCTGCACGTAGCGCTCCGCCAGGGGCAGACGCTCACCGAACACAGCCTCCGCGGCGGCGCGCTCACTCTCGCTGAGAGTAACCATCGAAGTCTCCATACTAGGCTCCTACCTCGGGAAGAGAAATCACCACGTGACGGCGAGGACCCTCGCCCTCCGACTCGCTGTATAGGCCAGCGGCGGCCACCACATCGTGCACAACCTTACGCTCATACGGGCTCAGCGGCTTCAGGTGCTCATCACGACCGGTAGCACGCACCTTCTCAATCGCATCAGCGGCAATCTTCTCCAGTTGCTCACGACGCTCTGCACGGTAGCCGGCAACATCCAGAATCAGGCGGGAACGGGTACCATTACCAGCCAGGACGGAGAGGCGCACCAGCTCCTGCAGAGCCTCCAGCACCTCACCGTGGCGGCCAACTAGGTGGCGCAGTTCCTCATTGTCATCGTCGTCATTGAAGACCGAAAGATAGATGCGGTTATTGCGCACCTCAATATCGATATCGCCGTCCATATCGACAATATCGAGAAGCTCCTCGAGGTAATCAGCGGCGATATCGCCTTCTTCCTCGATGTCCTCAAAATTGTCTTCTTCGCCCTCAACGGGCTCCTCTACCAGCTGCTCCTCAACGAGCTGCTCGTCCTCATATTCCATAGCTTCAGTCACAATAATCCTCAGGGTGTTCGGAGGGGTGTCCTAGGGGTAAAAAGTATCTCATACACGGCGCCGGGCCCGCGCCACACGTGGCGAGAACCCGGCCCGAATCACGGAAGAAAACTACTTCTTTCCGTTCTGCTTATTGCGTTGCTGCTTCTGGCGCTTCTTACCGACCGGCTGCTGACGCTGACCAGCTGCGGCACGCTCACGAGCCTCCTGCAGATCCTTCTCGTGCTGCTCACGGGTCTTACCAATCGGGGGCAGGCCCTTCGCAGCACGGCGAGCGTTCAGCTCACGCTCCGCCTGAGAACCGGGGGTCGGGTTATTGCGGATAACCCACCACTGCTGGCCCAGCGACCAGAGGTTCGACACGGTCCAGTAGTACATAACACCCAGCGGGAAGTTAATACCGGAAACAGCGAAGATGATCGGGAAGATGTACATGATCATCTGCTGCTGACGGAACATCGGAGAGTTCAGAGCTGCCTCCGACATGTTCTTCACGCTCAGCTGCTTCTGAATGTAGAACTGGGTCGCACTCATCAGAACAATCATGATGACCGCCTGAACAACGGTCGCGGTAGTGTCACCGGCACCCGGGTGCAGCATGGTTGCGAACAGCTGAGCACCAAAAATCTGCGAGTCGTTGAACTGATGCACCAGATCAGCCGGCAGCATGAGCACGCCCTGGTTGCTCTGCGCCGCGGTGGGAACGCCCATCAGCACCTGGTACAGACCGAAGAAGATCGGCATCTGAGCCAGAATCGGCAGGCAGGACGCGAAGGGGTTCGTACCGTGCTTACGGTACATTTCCATCTGCTCCTGAGCCATAGCCTGGCGGGAGAGCTGGTCCTTCTTGCCCTTGTACTTCTCCTGCAGCTTCGCCATATCGCCCTGCATCGCGGTCATACCGCGCATAGCCTTAATCTGCTTGACGAACAGCGGAATGGTCAGGGTACGCATCACCAGGGTCAGGAAGATAATGCACAGAACCCAAGTCAGACCGGACGCCGGGTCCATACCCAGCGAAGTGAAAAGAGTGTGGAACAGCCACAGGACCACGGAGACGATCCATTTAAACGGCCAAAGAATCAAATCAAAAATATTCACGCGGGAATACTCCTTAAGGACTCGGCTAAGTCATTGTGTGGGAGGCGCCGCCTACTCAGGGCGGGCGTCACCACCGGTGTGAGGGGTGTAAAGATGGGGGTGGTTGAGCAGAATAATTTTCGGTTCTGCTCCGGGAGCGAAAGTACGCTTCCCCTCCGGGACTGGGTCGATACCTCCGGTCGCCCAGGGAACACACCGCAGAATACGGCGCACCGTCAGGGAAAGCCCGCCCATCGCACCGTGGGTGGTCAGCGCCTCCAGGGCGTAGGCTGAGCAGGTCGGGTAGTAGCGGCACACATCCCCGTAGAGGGGGGAGACGACCTTGCGGTAGGCCTTCATGCACGCGATCAGCAGGTTCTGCGGTAGAACGTAGAGTGCCTGCAGGAAAGTTTCCGGCCGCACGAATTCGTTAGGCGCTAGTGCCAGTAGCTCATCGGGGCCCAGAGTCTCGGCAGATGCGCTATAGGTGCCACTGTGATGCGCGTGGAAGCGTTCTTCGCAGCGGTCACGCTGGGAACGACTCACGGCTTCTCCTTGCTCTGAGTCAGGTCGAGCTTAGCGAACGCAGCCTCGAGTGCCGATTCGTAGTCGCGGCGCAACTGATCCCAGCTGGCGCTCGCGGAGGCGGGAAGCGCTCGCACAGCAATGGCGTATCCTTCCGGATGCGCGGCGCAGGTGAGCGCAGCAAGTTCACGCAACCGGCGCTTGACCAGATTGCGTGTGACTGCGTTGCCCACCGCCTTCGACACAATGAAACCTACCTGGGTTGTTTTTCCAGGATTTTTCGCCGTAGATACAACGATGTTCCGACGTCCTGTACGGATGCCGGAACGGAAGGCGTGGGAGAATTCTGCGCTGGTGCGCATACGGTGCCGTTGAGGCAGCACGTGTTCCCCTTTACGTAGTGTGGGAGATTCGGCTCATGTGGTGAGCTGACCTCCGCGTGTATTTCACGCTTAATGATAGTTCGCCCGCCGATGCACACGCATCGGCGGGGG
>NZ_KV831926.1:20415-133705 GCF_001837265.1 Rothia sp. HMSC064F07
CCCCGCCGATGCACACGCATCGGCGGGCGAACTATATGCCGTGATTAGGCCGAGAGCTTTGCGCGGCCCTTACCGCGGCGGCTCGACAGAATCGCGCGGCCTGCACGGGTACGCATACGCAGACGGAAGCCGTGCTTCTTAGCGCGACGGCGGTTGTTCGGCTGGAAAGTACGCTTGCTCATACTTTATCTCCTTGATTTTTGCGGTTCGTGCCCTCACGGGTATCGGAACCGTACGCTTCTTGGTGCACGGAGGTACCGCGACTATTCGCAGTAGGCGGTGCACACACAACAGCACAACTTTAGAAGAGTGGAGGGCGTAAATCAAGTTCTTGACGCTTTTTTCCGCGTGATTCCGGGCTCGTTTGCAGTGAGGAGGCGGTGATCGCGGCGGGTGTACAGGCTGTGGAGATACTACACACCCCTGGAGTGTAAACCTGGGGATATTTACAGCAGCAGGATATCCACCACGGTGCATATCCCACCCAAACCCCCTACTATCGGCGAGTTATCCACACCCTTGAGCTTTTGGAGTTTTCCGCTAAATATCAGGGAAGAAGACCTGTTATGCACTTAAATCCACCGCTTATCCACCTCTGTAATTACAAGTTTTCCACCGTGTGGAAAACTCTTGTGGATAACTTTCTCCCCCTGTGCATTAAGCGGGTAGAATCTTAATGACCTCGCGGTGGTTTCCGGCATGATTTCTTTACTGCACCACCGCTTCACATCGAGTGAAAGTAAAGAATTCCATGACCGACTCCCTTCAGGCGCGCTGGGCGCATCTGCTCTCCATTCTTGCCGCCGATCCGGCGGTGACGGCACGTCAGCGCGGTTTCGTGAATCTTGCGCAGCCTCAGGGATTGATGGGTTCTTCTCGCCTCATCATTGAGGTGCCGAATAAGCTCACCCGTGCGGTCTTTGAGGAGCAGATTAGCGCTTCGTTCCGTGCGGCTCTGCACGAGGCATTTGGCCCGTCGACTACCGCGCTTTTCGATGTGAATGAGTCGATGATTCCGGTTGAACCTGCAAGTCAGGACGTTTTCCATGGTGAGCGTGAGGTGCCTGTCGAGCACCAGCCCGCCCCTTCGGTCCCGACGGCTTCTGCGCATCCCGAGGCACCCGCCGGTTCGCGCGCTTTTGAGTACTACACCGAGCCGCATCCGGGCCCCGACCATTACGAAGTGCCCGCCGATGAGCAGGTCACCCGCCCCTCCCTGCAGGCTTTGGAGGCGGAGCGTGCCGGGTTCCCCTCCGCACAGCAGCCGGCGGCTCCTGTTGCGGGCGCGCCGGCGCCTCGCGAATACCCGGCACCTACTTTTGTACCGGACACCCCGGCAACGCCGGAGTCTCAGCAGGTGCATCCGCATGAAGACCCGGAAAACGCGCCGACTTGGGATAGCTCTGCCCGTCTGAACCCGAACTACACCTTCGACACTTTCGTGATTGGTCAGTCCAACCGCTTTGCGCACGCGAGCGCTTTCGCGGTGGCGGAGCAACCCGGCATTGTCTACAACCCGCTGTTCATCTACGGCGGTTCGGGTCTGGGCAAGACCCACCTGCTTCACGCGATCGGCCACTACACCAAGTACCTGTACCCGAATCTGCGAGTGCGCTACGTGAATTCTGAGGAGTTCACGAATGACTTCATTAACTCGATTCGTGACGATGAGGGTTCGTCGTTCAAGCAGATTTACCGCAATGTTGACGTTCTGCTGATCGACGATATCCAGTTTTTGGCGGGTAAAGAGGCGACGATGGAGGAGTTTTTCCATACGTTTAACGCTCTGTACAACCACCAGAAGCAGATTGTGATTACCTCTGATTTGCCGCCGAAGCAGCTGACCGGTTTTGCTGAGCGTATGCGTTCGCGTTTCGGTTCGGGTCTGAACGTGGATGTGCAGCCTCCGGAGCTGGAGACTCGTATCGCGATTCTGCGGAAGAAGGCTCAGAACGAGATTTTGCCGGTGCGCGATGACGTCATGGAGTACATTGCTTCCCATGTCACGGCCAATATTCGTGAGTTGGAGGGCGCTCTGATTCGTGCGAGCGCTGCCGCCTCGATGAAGAAGCCGCCGGAGCCCATTACCCTGGCTGAGGCTGAGACCTATCTGAAGGATTTGCTCTCTGATACCGGTGGTGCGGAGATTACGTCGGCGCTGGTTTTGGCGACGGTGGCGAAGTATTTTGATGTGTCCATTGAGGATATGCAGTCGAAGTCTCGCACCCGTACGCTCACGAATGCGCGTCAGGTGGCGATGTATCTTCTGCGTGAGCTGACCGAGATGTCTCTGCCGCGTATTGGTAACGATTTGGGCGGCCGCGATCATACGACGGTGATGCATGCGGTGCGTAAGGTGAGCGCGCAAATGGCTGAGCGTCAGACGATTTTCAATCAGGTGACTGAACTGACGAATTTGATCCGCCAGGAGCAGCGCGCCGCCGGCTAGATGTGTTTTTGCCCCTGTCCCGTAGCTTATTTTGTGCCTCGACTAGGTGTTTTATAGGCTTCGGGGCGGGGATTTCAGGCTAGATTCGAGGATTTTAGCGACTCTCAACACTGGATTTTCGGGGTGTGGATAAGCTGTGCTTTAACTCATGCGTTCGTGTGGATGTTACGTGCATGAATATTCAAAAAGTGTGGAATCGAGGAAATGTATAAATATCCATACACAATACATCCTCAGCATCGAGTGGATTCTTCCACTTAATGTCCACAGGCTACTTCCGCGTCATTGTAGGCAAGGAAGGGGTTTTCCACCGTTTCCACAAGCGTTAACAATACTACTGTACTTAAAGAAAAAATCCTCCCCATAACAAGTAGTTCTGCTCGATCAGCCGGTCTGGTTCAGATTTTTCTGTGTGCCCCTACTGAAAACGTAGATTTTCGCGGATTTGGATCGAGAGCTGCACGCTATCTTTTGGGTTGGATTTGAAGAAGAAACCAACACCGAACCACCACCTAATTCGAACCTGTTTTCGACTGAATTTGATGCACCTTCCGCCTATCTTTGTAATTACAAAAATACAGCGGCCGCACATGCCTCATCTCACCCGATTTTTCGCTGCAGGATCGACCTTCGAGTCTCTGTGTAATTACAAAATCCGGTAGGATGGATAGACGCGCGCGCGGAAGATTCACTGCGCATCAGAGCACGCGGTATTTCCGGCTCTATCGTCCAAAGCTTTACGTGCGCCCAAAGACTATTCTCTATTTCCGTGAAAGGCGCCTTCTCGATGAAATTCACCGTTGAACGCGATGTCCTTGCCGAAGCAGTCGGCTGGACGGCACGCTCACTTCCGCTGCGTCCCACCTCCCCCGTACTCAACGGTCTGCTGATTACCGCCTCCGCAGGTGAGGTCAGCATCGCAAGCTTCGATCACGAGACCAGCGCCCGCCAGGTCATTGCAGCCGATGTTGAAGCAGAAGGCGTTTGCCTGGTTCCCGGCAAGATCCTGGCAGAAATTTGCCGCTCCCTGCCGAACGCACCCGTCGAGTTCACCGCAGATGAGTCCGTGATTCGTATTCACTGCCGTTCCGCTAACTTCCAGCTGGCTGGTATGCCGGTCGTGGACTACCCCGAGCTTCCTGAGCTTCCCGAAATTTCCGGTACCGTGGACGGTGCCGAATTCGCTGAAGCCGTCAAGCAGGTTCAGATTGCGGTGTCCAAGGATGAGACCCTGCCGCTGCTGACCGGTATCCGCGTTGAAATCAATGGCGACACCATGACCCTGCTCGCCACCGACCGCTACCGCCTGGCAATGCGCGAGATTAAATGGAACCCGCGTAACCCCGATGTTCAGGCGGCTGTGCTGCTGAAGGCTAAGACCGTCTCTGAGGTCGGTAGCACCCTCTCCGGTTCCGGTGAACTGTCTATCGCCCTGCCCGCCGCCGGTGAGCTGATCGGCTTCGCAGCGGGTACCCGCCGCACCACCAGCGTCCTGATGGACGGCGACTACCCCAACATCCGTGCCCTGTTCCCCGAGCAGACCCCGATTCACGCGGTGGTTCGCACCTCCGACCTGGCTGAGGCTGCTCGCCGTATCTCCCTCGTGGCGGAGCGCAACACTCCCCTGCGTCTGAAGTTCACTCAGGGATCGGTCGCTATTGACGCCGGCCGCGGGGATGAGGCTCAGGCTTCCGAGACTCTGCAGGCGCACCTGTCCGGTGATGACATCACCGTTGCATACAACCCCGCCTACCTTTCGGACGGTTTGAAGGTTTTCGGTACTGAGTTCGTTCGTTTCTCCTTCACCGATGCGCCGAAGCCCGCCGTGATTTCCGGTCAGGACGAGCCGCTGGCTGAAGACGACCGCAACTACCGTTACCTGCTGATGCCGGTTCGCCTGCCGTCGAACTAGTTTCAGTGTTTGCCGCCCCGCACGTCTTTCGGTGCCCTATGCATCGTGGGTATGTGCGGGGTTGCGCTGTTTTTTTCTGCGCTCATCCGTGCGGAAAAACCACAGTATTTTGGCCCGCGCACTGTGCCCGCCAGCTGGCGCTGTGAACCCCTGCGACCCCGTATGTGAAACCCCGTGAAAGGAGCTGCTCCGGTGTATATCGACCATATTTCGTTGTTGGATTACCGCACGTACGCTCTGCTGAGCCTGCCTCTTTCGGCGGGAGTTACGGTGTTTCTGGGGTCGAATGGTGTGGGTAAAACCAATATTGTTGAGGCGATTGACTATGCGGCGTCGCTCTCTTCGCACCGAGTGAGCCATGACGGGCCGCTGGTTCGGGCGGGTGCTTCACGCGCCTATATTCGCACCCGTACGGTGCGCGGTTCGCAGCAGACGGTGACCGAGTTTGAGATTGCTCCGGGGCAGAGTAACCGGGTGCGCATTAATCGTGCCGCGCCGGTGCGCGCCAAGGAAGCGCTGGGTATTGCCCGCACGGTGCTGTTTTCCCCGGAGGATCTGCAATTGGTGAAGGGGGATCCCGCCGGTCGTCGTCGTTTTGTGGACGATTTGGCGAGCTCTTTGCGTCCGGTGGTTTCCGGGTACCGTAGCGAGTATGAGCGGATTTTGCGGCAGCGTAATTCGTTGCTGAAATCCATGCAGCGTAAGGCTCGGGACGAGAACGCCTTGAGCACGCTCTCGGTATGGGATGAGCAGCTGTCGACTCTGGGTGCTCAGCTGCTTTCTGCGCGTTTTCGTTTGTTGCAGCGTTTTTTGCCGCAGCTTCGCCGCGCCTACGCGGGGCTGACGGATGGCTCTAAAGAGGTCGGTTTCAATTATGAGTCGACTGTTTTTTCGAGCATGGGTGAACGCTCTATCGAGCATGCGGCGCTGATGCGCATTGAGGACCTCAAGGAGGCTTTGATGCGCGGTTTTGCGGAGCGTCGGCGCGATGAGATTGAGCGCGGCGTGACTTTGGTGGGTCCGCATCGTGAGGATATTACCCTGTTGCTCGGTGGCATGCCGGTGAAGCATTTTGCCTCGCACGGCGAGAGCTGGTCTTTTGCGCTGGCGCTGAAACTGGCGTCCTGGTTCGTGCATGTTGAGGATGATTCCTCGGCGGGTTCTTCGCCGATTCTGATTCTTGATGATGTGTTCGCGGAGCTTGATTCTGCGCGCCGCCACCGCCTGGGTGCGATGATTGCCGACGCGGAGCAGGTGTTGATTACCTGCGCGGTGCTCAGCGATATTCCGGAGGAGCTGGGCGACTACCGCCTAGTGTCGGTGACGGCGGGGCGCGCCGAGTATGTGCAGCCTGCTGCCGACTCTGTCACTGGCTCTGCGGGGCAGTCGAGCTCGACCGCTTCTGCGCTCGCGGAAGGTGGCGGCGATGAGTAATCCCGTCTACCCTCAAAACCATGTTTCACGTGAAACATTCGGTGAATTCGCGGAACCGCAGTTTGCGGAGCATCAAAACCCGCGCGAGGTTGACGGCGTGGGTGAGTTCTACCGTGACGAGGTGGATGCCCCCTCCGCCCTGCTGACCCGCATGCGAGTGGCGGCTCAAGAGCGCGGCGAGGCGCCCCTCAATGCCTTCTCTGCGAACAAAATCATGCGTGACTTCGGTGCGGTCATGTCTGGAACCGCCTCGAAGAAGAAATCACGGCGAGCGCAGGGCTGGGACCCCCGCGTGATGGGCGGCTATAGCGGCCCCGGAGAGAGTTCTCGTGATCCCAAACCCCTTGGCGGCATCGTCAGCGCTCTGATCCGTTCTCGCGGCTGGAAAGAGCCCGTGGCGGTCTCTAGCGTGCTGGCTCGCTGGGCTGAGCTCGTGGGCCCTGAAATTGCGGCGCACACCCGCCCCATCAGCTTCGAAAATTCCATTGTTGAAGTCCAGTGCGACTCTACCGCCTGGACGACTCAGTTGCGCCTGATGCACGGGCACCTCATCGAACTTTTCCGCCGTGAACTGGGTGATGGTGTCGTGACTCAGGTTCGCGTGCTGGGTCCGAACAACGGACGCTGGAATCAGCGAGGCTATCGGCGTGCCACCGGTATGCGCGGGGTACGCGACACCTACGGGTAGGCGTATCATGTTACCGCTTTGCAGCACCTTTGACGGGAAAACTGAGATTTTGGGGCACGTTGCATAAAACGTGCCCCTTTTCTGCTCCTCATGATTTTCTGCACGCTATGAAAGCTTTAGAATCGCCGGCAATCCCCACGAAGTGGTGAACCGTATCCCCTACCTCAAAAGGGGGTTGAGGCACTCTAAACCGCCTTAGCGGGCTTTTGAGCGGGTGGTAGTGCCCAAAAAAGCTCAATATGTGACGCTTGTAGATGGTTTTATGCTCTCTTGCTCGGTAAAATAAAAGAGACAATGCGTAAAGTGTGCCCACCTATGGGTACCACCGGCACCGCGGGTTGTGCAGGCACTTTCTTGTGCCCTCTGTGAGGTGTTCTAGGCTCCGCTCTTGGCTGCCCGTAGCTTTCCTTCGCCGGTTGCATCATCTACTCAAGGAGTTCTGCCTCGTGGCATCTGAACAGAATGCATCTGAACAGCAGCATGAATACGGTGCATCCGATATTACCGTGCTGGAAGGTCTGGAAGCGGTTCGTAAGCGCCCCGGCATGTACATTGGCTCGACCACTGAGCGCGGTCTGCACCACCTGGTCTACGAGGTTGTAGATAACTCGGTCGACGAAGCGCTCGCCGGCTACGCCTCCAAAATTGACGTGACCATCCAGGCTGATGGCTCCGTCCGCGTAGAGGATGACGGCCGCGGTATTCCCGTGGATGAGCACCCCACCGAGCACAAGTCCACCGTTGAGGTTGTCATGACCGTGCTGCACGCTGGCGGTAAGTTCGGCGGTGGCGGCTACTCCGTTTCCGGTGGTCTGCACGGTGTGGGTATCTCCGTGGTGAACGCGCTGTCCACCCGCGTGATTACCGAGGTGCACCGCCAGGGCTACGCATGGCATATTTCCTTCTCCAACGGTGGTGTGCCGGATAGTCCCCTGCGCAAGGGTGAACCGTCCGATAAGACCGGTACCATTCAGACTTTCTACCCGGACCCAGAGATTTTCGAGACCGTCGAGTTCGACTTTGAGACTCTGCGCGCCCGTTTCCAGCAGATGGCGTTCCTGAACAAGGGCCTGACCATCACCCTGACCGATGAGCGCGAGAAGTTCGTCGGTGACGAGGTTGCTGAAGAGAGCGAGAAGAAGGAAAACATCCTCAACCGCGTGCGCGCGAACGCTGATGGTTTCATGACCGTCACCTACCGTTACGACAACGGTCTGTTCGACTACGTACACTTCCTCAACGCAGGCGCGAAGACCATTGTGAACGAGGAGATTGTCTCCTTCGAAGCCGAAGACACTGAGCGCAATATGAGCCTGGAAGTGGCGATGCAGTGGACCGGTGCCTACAAGGAATCCGTCTACTCGTACGCGAACACGATTAACACCCACGAGGGCGGTACCCACGAAGAGGGTTTCCGTGCCGCTCTGACCTCGTTGGTGAACCGTTACGCGCGTGAGAACAAGCTGCTACGCGATAAGGACGATAACCTCACCGGTGAAGACGTGCGTGAGGGCCTGACCGCGGTGATTTCGATTAAGATTTCTGAGCCGCAGTTCGAGGGTCAGACCAAGACTAAGCTGGGTAACTCGGAGGCTAAGTCCTTCACCCAGCGTGAGGTGAACGATCACCTCGGCGACTGGTTCGGGCGTAACCCCGCGGTGGCGAAGGATATTGTTCGCCGCGCGATTACCGCCGCTCAGGCGCGTATTGCAGCCCGTAAGGCACGCGAGACGACCCGCCGTAAGGGCCTGCTGGAGACCAGCTCCATGCCCGGTAAGCTCAAGGACTGCTCCTCGAAGGATCCGTCGATCTCTGAGATTTACCTGGTGGAGGGTGACTCTGCGGGTGGTTCGGCTGTTCAGGGTCGTGACCCGAACACCCAGGCTATTCTGCCGTTGCGCGGTAAGATCCTGAACGTCGAGCGCGCTCGCCTGGACCGTGCTCTCTCCAACGCCGAGATTCAGGCGATGATTACCGCTTTCGGCACCGGCATTGGTGATGACTTCGATATTGAGAAGGCGCGCTACCACAAGATTGTTCTGATGGCGGATGCGGACGTCGACGGCCAGCATATTACGACTCTGCTGCTGACCCTGCTCTTCCGCTTTATGCGTCCGCTGATTGAGGCTGGCTACGTGTACCTGGCTCAGCCGCCGCTGTACCGCATCAAGTGGTCGAACGCTCCGCACGACTACGTGTACTCGGATGCTGAGCGTGATGAGGCTCTGGCTCGTGGTGCGGCGAAGAACC
This sequence comes from Rothia sp. HMSC064F07, assembly GCF_001837265.1. NCBI lineage: Bacteria > Bacillati > Actinomycetota > Actinomycetes > Micrococcales > Micrococcaceae > Rothia > Rothia sp. HMSC064F07. The sequence goes on from NZ_KV831926.1 coordinate 29,149, forward strand.
TGCGCCTGCCTAAGGACAACGGCATTCAGCGTTACAAGGGTCTGGGCGAGATGGACTACACCGAGCTGTGGGATACCACCATGGATCCGGCTCGCCGCACCCTGCTTCAGGTGAAGATGGAAGATGCAGCAGCGGCTGACCAGATCTTCTCTGTTCTGATGGGCGAGGACGTTGAGGCTCGCCGTGAGTTTATCCAGCAGAACGCAAAGGACATTCGATTCCTCGATATCTAGCATGAAACGACATATGTCCCGTATGGAATATGTCAAATGAGCTATATAGCCGAGCGAGTCATTGAGGAATGAGAAAGTAATGAGCGAAGAACAGCAGAATAAATCCGCTGAGGTTGACGTAGTCAGCAACGGTGGCGCTGAAAGCGTAGACCACCACGGTCACATTGAACAGGTGGACCTGCAGACTGAAATGCAGCGTTCCTACCTGGACTACGCAATGGCGGTTATTATTGGCCGCGCCCTGCCGGATGTGCGTGACGGCCTCAAGCCCGTGCACCGCCGCGTAATCTACGCGATGTACGACGGCGGCTACCGCCCGGACCGATCCTTCAATAAGTGCGCCCGCGTGGTCGGCGACGTGATGGGTCAGTTCCACCCCCACGGTGATAGCGCTATCTACGACACTCTGGTGCGCCTGATTCAGAGCTGGATTATGCGTTACCCGCTGGCTCTGGGGCAGGGTAACTTCGGCTCCCCCGGTAACGACGGTGCTGCAGCGCCTCGATACACCGAGACCAAGATGGCTCCCATTGCCCTTGAGATGGTGCGTGACATCAACGAAGACACTGTTGATTTCCAGCCCAACTACGACGGCAAGTCCCTGGAGCCTACCGTTCTGCCCGCACGCATCCCGAACCTGCTGGTCAACGGTTCTTCGGGTATTGCTGTGGGTATGGCGACCAATATTCCGCCGCATAACCTGCGTGAGGTTGCTGAGGGTGTGGAGTGGTTCCTGAAGAACCCGCACGCCACCAATGAGGAGCTGCTGAACGCTCTGATGGCGCGCATTAAGGGCCCCGACTTCCCGACCGGTGCACAGATTCTGGGTACTAAGGGTATTGAGGATGCGTACCGTACTGGCCGCGGCTCTATCACCATGCGCGCGGTGGTCAATGTGGAAGAAATCCACGGTCGTACCTGCCTGGTGGTTACCGAGCTGCCGTACCAGGCGAACCCGGATAACCTGGCGATTAAGATTGCTGAGCTCATCAAGGACGGTAAGGTCACCGGCATCGCGGATTTGCGCGATGAGACTTCGGGTCGTACCGGTCAGCGTCTGGTGATTGTGCTCAAGCGTGATGCTTCCCCGAAGGTTGTGCTGAACAACCTGTACAAGCACACCCAGCTGCAGGAGAACTTCTCCGCGAATATGCTCGCCATTGTGGATGGCGTGCCGCGTACCCTGTCCCTGGATGCGTTTGTGCGTCACTGGGTGGATCACCAGATGGACGTTATCGTTCGTCGTACCCGTTACCGTCTGCGTCAGGCGGAGGAAGAGGCGCACATCCTGCGTGGCCTGCTGAAGGCTCTGGATGCTCTGGATGAGGTTATTGCCCTGATTCGCCGCTCCCCCACCGCTGATGAGGCGCGTAGCGGCCTGATGGAGTTCCTGCAGATTGATGAGGCTCAGGCTCAGGCAATTCTGAACATGCAGCTGCGTCGTCTGGCTGCCCTGGAGCGTCAGAAGATTCAGGATCGCCACGATGAGCTGATGCGCATGATTGCTGAGTACAACGCGATTATTGCTTCGGAGACTCGCCAGCGCGAGATTATCTCTGAGGAGCTGGGCGAGATTGTGAACCGCTACGGCGATGAGCGTCGCACTCAGATTATGTACGGCTACAACGGCGACATGTCCATGGAAGACCTCATCCCCGAGGAGGAGGTCGTGGTGACGATTACTCGCGGCGGCTACATTAAGCGCACCCGCAGTGATCAGTACCGTAGCCAGCACCGTGGTGGTAAGGGCATTAAGGGTGCCTCGTTGCGCGGTGATGACGTGGTGGAGCACTTCTTTGTGACCACTACACACAGCTGGATTCTGTTCTTTACGAACCTGGGTCGCGTGTACCGTGCGAAGGGTTACGAGCTGCAGGAAGCCGGTCGTGACGCGAAGGGCCAGCACATTGCGAACCTGCTGGAGTTCCAGGGCGGTGAGCATATTGCTCAGGTCATGGAGCTGAAGAGCTATGAGGATGCTGAGTACCTGGTGCTTGCTACTCGCGGCGGTATGGTGAAGAAGAGCCGTCTGAGCGATTACGATACGAACCGTACTGCCGGCCTGATTGCGATTAACCTGCGTGAGGGCGATGAGGTTGTTTCGGCGTTCACCGTTTCGGATAAGGACGATATTCTGCTGGTGTCGCGTAACGGTATGTCGTTGCGCTTCCATGCTGATGATGCATCGTTGCGCCCGATGGGTCGTTCGACTTCCGGTGTGACCGGTATGAAGTTCCGTGACGGCGATGAGCTGATTTCTGCGAATGTGGTTACTGAGGGCTCCTTCGTCTTCGTAGTCACTGAGGGTGGTTACGCGAAGCGTACGAGCGTGGATGAGTACCGCGTGCAGGGCCGTAACGGCTTCGGCATTAAGGTTGCTAAGCTAGTTGAGGATCGTGGCGCCCTGGTGGGTGGCCTCATTGTGGACGAAGAGGACGAGGTGCTGGTGGTTATGGCCAGCGGCAAGGTCGTTCGTTCTAACGTGAATGAGGTTCCTGCGAAGGGACGCGATACTATGGGTGTTATCTTTGCAAAGCCCGGTAAGGGCGATTCTATTATTGGTGTTGCACGCAACCAGGATCGTCAGCTGGATGATAGCGACGATGAAACCACTGAGAACACCGAGGCTTCGGAGTCTTCTGAGGCGCCCGGTACGGACAACGAGGGTGAAGCGGCGGCTGCCGATCTCACCGCTACTGGAGGTAACTAATGAGCAGCACTCCCGCGAGCTCCTCTCCTGCGTCGGCACAGCGTTCGGCGTCGGCTGGTGCATCTAAGTCTTCGGGTGCGGCTAAGGCTGGCGCGCGTCGCCCGGCTCAGGCGCGTTCGGGCCAGGCTCGTCCTGGCGGTACCGCTAAGCGTCCTGTCGGCAAGCGCCCTGTAAACGCTAAGCGTCCGACCGGTTCGCGCCGTCAGCTGGTGCGTCCGGCGCCGCGTTCGAAGATTCGTCGTGCGCGTCTGGTGGTTCAGAAGGTTGATACGTGGTCGGTTGCTAAGCTGATCTTCCTGCTGTCTATTGCCCTGGGTATCGTGACCGTCGTGGCTTCGGTGATTCTCTGGCTGTTCCTGCAGGCTTCTGGTGCGTTTACCGGTGTGAACCAGCTGATTAGCTCGCTGGGTACCGGTTCGACCACTGTGGATATTTCGCAGATGATTTCGCTGGGTCAGGTTGCTTTGGTGACTACTATTTTTGCTGTGGTCAACACTGTGGTCTTTACTCTGCTGGGTATGATTGGCGCGATTCTGTACAACCTGGCTGCGAAGCTGGTTGGTGGCGTGACCTTGACTCTGAGTGATGAGTCCTAGTTTGTAGCTTTTTGAGCTTTGTGTGCGGGCGGTGCCCCTCTGGATGGAGGTGGTGCCGCCCGTTCTGCATGCCGCCTGTTTGCGTGCATGGGAACCCACGGTATTAAAATGTGATGCAGAACATGCTTTTTCGATTTGGTGTTACCTGCAAACACCTGTATAGTTATATCTCGTTCTACGGAAGAAATTCCGCAGAAGGAGGGCGTATAGCTCAGACGGTTAGAGCGCTTCGCTGATAACGAAGAGGTCCCAAGTTCGATTCTTGGTACGCCCACTCCACATTATGAAAGGCAATAATGAAGAAATTATTGATTCTTGCTGTTCTTTCGTGTGTCACTGTGATGGTTCTGAAAAAGTACCAGAGCAATGAAGTCGTCAAGGCTTGGAAAAATAACTAAACAGTGGTTTCCGCTGAGACGGGGGCGTGGCGCAATTGGTAGCGCATCTGCTTTGCAAGCAGAGGGTTAGGGGTTCGAGTCCCCTCGCCTCCACTTTCCGGTGATTATAGCAAGAGGGAAACGCCTGGTTCCATTCCGAACCCAGAAGCTAAGACTCTTCGCGCCGATGGTACTGCACTTTTGTGGGTGTGGGAGAGTAGGTCATCGCCGGTTTATTTTTGAGAAAGACCCCGTATCGAAAGATACGGGGTCTTTTGTTATATCTGCTGATGTGAATCAATGGATTGAGCCTGGGCGTCTTGTGAAGTTGGCGCACTGTGTGCGCTGCAGATTGGCGGCTGGAGTTTATTCTTCGTGATACTGAAGCGTGCGCCGCTATAGAAAGCCCCGCGCCGTAAAACCCACAGGGGTGTCCCGTGTGGGTAGCTCGGTGACCTAAATGAGGTCTGAATAATAAAGGTGTGTCACAAAAAGAAAGCTGGGAGGTTCCTGAAAGTGAACACTTGGTGAACACACTTTAGCCTCTTGATGGATATAATCACCCCTCTCCCCCGCACTCTCGCATAAGCCACATAAACCAACTTAAGCATTCCGATAGGTGCACCCTTTTTTCCGCGGAATATCGGGAGAGTTTCCCCTGAAATATGGGCTCTATAGTAAAACCCTCATAAAAATCCGCTCAATGCCGTGGGTTTATCTGTTATTTCGTGTTAATTCGGAATACTTTAGATTTCGCGAAAACCGACAGATAATTTTCTTGTGACTACAGAACTCATTATTCTCGTGATCGTGGTGCTGACCGCGCTCGCCTTCGACTTTACGAATGGCTTCCACGACACCGGTAATGCGATGGCAACCTCCATCGCCACCGGTGCGCTGAAGCCTAAGACCGCCGTGGCGCTGTCTGCGTCCCTGAACCTCGTCGGCGCGTTCCTCTCTGTTGAGGTGGCGCGTTCGGTCGGTAGCGGCATCGTGAACCTGGATCGTATCGATGTAACAACAGACGGCCCGGCGCTGATGCTTATCGTCTTTACCGGCCTGGTTGGCGGTATCCTCTGGAATGTTTTGACCTGGCTTCTGGGTCTTCCCTCCTCCTCGTCGCACGCTCTGTTTGGTGGCCTGATCGGTTCGGCTATTGTTGCGATCGGCTTTGACGGCGTGCAGTGGATGGGCGTTCTGTCCAAGATTATTGTTCCCGCGGTCCTCTCCCCCGTCATTGCGGCTATTGTGGCGGCAACCGGCACTTGGCTGGTCTACCGTATCGCTGCTCCGGTGGCTGATGATCGCAAGCACGGCGGCTTCCGTAAGGGACAGGTCGCGACCGCATCCCTGATGTCTCTGGCGCACGGCACTAACGATGCGCAGAAGACCATGGGCGTAATCTTCCTGGCTCTGGTTGCTTCGGGTACCCTGAGCAACGATGACGCGATTCCCTTCTGGGTGAAGGCTTCCTGCGCGCTTGCTATTGCGCTGGGTACTTACCTGGGTGGTTGGCGTATTATCCGCACCCTCGGTAAGGGCATCGTTGAGGTTGACACCCCGCAGGGCGTTGCCGCTGACGGTGCATCTGCTGCGATTATTCTGACTTCCTCCCACTTCGGTATGGCTCTGTCGACCACTCACGTGGCGTCCGGCTCGATTCTGGGTAGTGGCCTGGGCCGTAAGGGTGCTGAGGTGCGCTGGTCTGTTGCTGGCCGCATGGTGGTTGCTTGGCTGATTACTCTGCCGGCTGCCGCGATTGTGGGTGCTCTGACCTGGCTGATTGGTCATGGCCTGAATGCTCTGACCGGTACCCAGTTCATTGGCGAAATGACCGTGTTCGCTTTGCTGGTAGTCTTCTGCTTCCTGATGTGGCGTCATTCCCAGAAGGACAACATTGACGCTTCGAACGTGACTGGCGACTGGGATGAAAAGGAAGGCGCTGCAGTCACCAGCGCTGAGGCATCCGCAGAAGCCCAGACCCTTGCTACTGGGAAGGCAGGTTCGTAGTCGTGGAATATCTGATTGACATTGTGAACAAGGTTATTCCGGTGCTGATTGCCGGTTTGTTCTTTGGTGCGGGCCTTCCGGCGCTCTATGCGCTGGGTCTGCGTATGCTGGCTGGTCGTACCGAGTACACCGCGGACGGCAAGCTGGTTGAAATTGAGCCTCCGGGAACGGCGGCGAAGATTGCTGCGTTCTGCATTTTTGCTATCATCGTAGCAATCGTAATCATCGGTATTCTCTGGGTCGCTAAGGACTTTATCGACCACACTTTCGGCTGGAATATCTTCGGCGTAACCGGTGGAGGCCACTAATCCCGTGAACACTAAATTGCATATAATGACTGCTTCGAAGGAGGGGCTCGATGCCTGATAAGAGCATGATCTCTCGAGTAATCGACTGGCTGAGCGTCGGGTATCCCAAGGATGTTCCGGTGCAGGACCGCGCGGCAGTGATGGCTATTTTGAAGATGCGTCTGACCGATGAGCAGCTGCAGGAAGTTGTTCGCCAGCTCATGCAGTCTCGTGCTGCTCGTGGCGAGGCGTACGTGAGCGACCAGCGCATTAACGAGTACATTCGTCGAGTGGTGGATCATACCCCGACCCCGCAGGATATTGACCGCGTCGCTAAGATTCTGGGTGCGCACGGCTTCCTGATTGCGGAGAACCACGTGAACGAGGACGCTGAGCCTACGGCTGGCGGTACCGAGTACGTGACCTACGATGATCCGACGACCGGCGAGATCCGTATTGCTGAGTTGGCTGCTGAATCGGCTAATATTCCGGCTCCGAACGCTACGACTGCGCAGGATAACTAAATAGCCTGCGGTGAGAGTTGAGAGCTCTCATGAAGTTTGTGACCTATGGGGTGGACTGAGTCCACCCCATAGGTTTTCTTTATGCCCTTCGAATGATGCGCAGCGGGTTGTCGGCATGTGCATGGGTGCGGGCGGTATTCTAGAGGGACTTCACTCCCCTCAAACCGTTGGTGGGCTTTGTGCCCGCCCTGCATCCTGGAGATTCTGTGTCTTCTTCCCCTTCTTTGGAACCCGAGAGCTCTCACATTCCCGATACTTCTACCCGGGGAGCCTCTCAGGGCTCTTCTGAAGCGGCATCCGTTGCCGCTGGGGACCCTGTGGCTAAGACCCCTTCTACCCGCGTCGATGCCGCTAAAGAGGCTATTGCTGGGCAGGCGCGCCGCCTCGTGGTGCCTCGCCGTTCCTTGCTTCTGACTGGCGGTGTGGTCGCTGCCGCCGGGGTGCTTGCCGCGATGCCGCAGATTGCCGCTACCGGTGTGTTGGGTGAGGATGCGGCGGTGGTGGTTTCAAACGAGAAGCTGCTGGCACGCCGTGAGCGTCTGGTTCGCGAGAATATTGATACCCGCTACCTGAAGATTGAGTCGCTGGGGCGTATCTATGTGGGTAAGGGGCGTAGTGAACAGGACCTGCGTCTGGTGGGTTCTTTCTCCCTTACGGAGGCGGCGCAGGCCGATTTGGCGGCGGCAGCTACGGCTCTGACGAACCTGTCTGTCTACGGTTCTTTGCACCGGCTGAGCGTCACCTACGGTGGCGTGGACTCGGCGAATGACCCGCAGAACGTTGCTAACACCGCTACGGATGCTCCGGTGAGCCCGCTGCGTGTCAATGATTCAGCGCCCCTGAAGGAAGAGCAGTGGCTGAAGGTACTGGCTGCCAACGCGGCATTGGGGACTAATGTGAGCTACGCTCAGGTAGGTCTGCTGGCGGATGAGCTGCGCCTGAATGCTGTGGTGATTGATGAGAACTATGATTCCCTGATGAAGCGTTTCCGTGCGCTGGCTGAGCTGGATTTGAAGAATGAGCGGGTACAGCATATTCATCTGAATATTCAGTTGGCTCCGGAGAAGGCGCTGAGCCTGCCCTCGGGTGCGCAGTCGAAGATTTCGGTGAGTGTTGCCGAGTCTTCACGCGTGGCAACGGTGGCTGATGTGCTATCGAAGGCCGCCACGAGGAAGGAGCTGAATACCCTGGCATCGTTCTCGCTGGTGTGGAATGCCCGTGAAAAGTACCCCTCAGCGAGCCAGTGGGATGCGTTCAAACTGGGCTTCAAGGGGCCGGAGTCGAAGGAGGAGTCTGCGAAGGAGGCACAACGCACTGCGGTTCGTAAATATCTGCAGGAAGTGAGCGGCCCCTTGCAGGCTCTGACGAAGCGTGAGGCAACAGTGCCGGGTGAGGTTATTACCTAAGCCCCTCAGTAATGTGATGGGTCTAACTAAAAAAATATGCCTGAGGATTTGGCGAAGCCGCAAAAGGTGTTATAGACTAGTAGAGCACCGCGGGGGCGTGGCGCAATTGGTAGCGCATCTGCTTTGCAAGCAGAGGGTTAGGGGTTCGAGTCCCCTCGCCTCCACTTTCCGGTGATTATAGCAAGAGGGAAACGCCTGGTTCCATTCCGAACCCAGAAGCTAAGACTCTTCGCGCCGATGGTACTGCACTTTTGTGGGTGTGGGAGAGTAGGTCATCGCCGGTTTATTTTTGAACGGAGAACCCCATGTCGAAAGACATGGGGTTCTTTGTATATCCGGGTATGTCTGGTGAATACCGCAGGGTGCACCCCGGGGTATATGCACGGGGAGATTCAGCGCTCTATCTCTAGCGCCTCCTCTCTCCCCTTTTCCTCCCCCCCCCAAAAAAAGAACAAACAATAGCCGCCCGCCAGAGTATAACTCTAGCGGGCGGCTATCTCTCATAAAGCGCTCCCTCACGCCGCCAGCGGCGCCTCAGAAAGCCCTAGAGAAGGAAGATACGGGGAACGCTTATGCGTTCTTCCAGGGGTCCTCCACGGGACGAGCTGCGTTGTAGGCTGCGGCGCCTGCAACACCCAGAGCAACCAGCAGACCCAGGAATGCCAGGCCCTTACGGGGGCGCTTGCCGCCGTTACGCTCAATGCGAGCCAGTTCCTTCTCAGCGGCGCGAACGGTCTTCGCGGTAGCCTTACGAGCCTTCTTCAGAGCCTTCTTGTTGCCGGTCAGCTTCTCAGCGAACATCTCAGCGGTCTTGCCTTCCAGCGCGGACTCAACAGCAGCCAGAGAAGAGACGATAGCCTGAGCCTTAGCAGCCTTGCGTGCCTTACGCTTCTTGCAGCAGAACATGGGGTGACCTCCATCGGTTGAAATGCGCCAGCAGCCAGAAAACGCCGCCGCGCGCGTAGTGTTCACCTCTCAGGATATTCAATTCCCGCCCAAAAAGCCCGCCCAACGGTGCGCCCGGGGCGAAAAAACATGTTAGATGGCGAATGAGCGCCGCCCCGTGCCACAATAGAGCCATGACTAATGCAACTGCTAAGGCAACTATCCACACCAACTACGGTGACATCGTCGTCGAGCTCTTCGGCAACCACGCACCGCTGACTGTTGAGAACTTCATCGGCCTCGCTGACGGCTCCCGTCAGTGGAAGCACCCCCGCACCGGTGAAATCATGAACACCCCCCTGTACAAGGACGTTGTGTTCCACCGCATCATCAAGGACTTCATGATTCAGGGTGGCGACCCCCTGGGCATGGGCGTTGGTGGCCCCGGCTACCAGTTCAAGGACGAGATTCACCCCGAGCTCTCCTTCTCCAAGCCCTACCTGCTGGCAATGGCTAACGCAGGCCCCGGCACCAACGGTTCTCAGTTCTTCATCACCACCGTTGAGACCCCCTGGCTGAACGGCCGCCACACCATCTTCGGTGAGGTCACCGACGAGGCATCTAAGAAGGTTGTTGACGCCATTGAGAGCGTTGAGACCGGCTTCCAGGACCGCCCGGTCAAGGACATTGTCATCTCCTCGATCGACATCGAAAAGCTCTAATAAACCCCATCAGAAGGCTCATACGAGCATTCTGCTGAAGGTGTTGAGAAAACACGTATAGTTCAGGGGCCCGCCAGGATTCTTCCGGTGGGCCCCTGCGCTTATATGCCCACGCGCGCCATCCCCCGCACACCACCCCGGTTGATCCGGTACACGACCCTGGAGGTTCAGTGGAGAACTTTCCCAACTACGCAGGCTACGGGCAGAGCCCCACGGTCTGCGTCAACCACCCCAACCGCGTTAGCTACGCCCAGTGTAAGCGCTGCAACCGCACCGTCTGCGGCGAATGCCAGGTAGCTCTGGATGTGGGCATGGTCTGCCCCGACTGCTACCGCGACCTCACCGGTGGTAGCTCGAAAGCACAGGGTTCGAAGGCAAAAGGCTCGTTCCTGGCGCGCCACTGGCACATTACGTACACGCTCATTCTGATTAACGTCGCGATGTACGGTCTGCAGCAGATTATCCCGAATAGGTGGATGGTCAACCACGGCATGATGTGGTGGCCCTATGTTCAGCACGGTGAATATTACCGCCTCATCAGCTACGGTTTTCTGCACTCACAAAACGACCCGATGCACCTGGTGTGGAACATGATTTACCTCTTCATCTTCGGTGTATCTCTCGAACGTATGATGGGGCGCTGGAAGTTCCTTGTGGTGTACCTGGGCTCAATCGTCTTTGGTGCCTTCGGCGTGCACGTGCTGACTCCTTCAACGAGCGTGGCGGGCGCATCAGGCGGCGTGTACGGCCTCATGGGCTCTTTCTTGACCCTGCTAATCATCAGGAAGCAGAAGGACACCGCACGAGTGTTCGTCATGATTACTGCCCCGAACATCATCTATAGCATTCTGACCCCCTCGAATATCTCCCACGCATGCCATGCGGGTGGTTTTGTCGGTGGTGTGCTGTTGACACTGCTGTTTGTCCCGCTTGTGGATAAGCCCGAGCCTCCTCAACAGCAGAGCCCGCAGCAATGGCAAAACGGCAGGTACTAAGCCTGAAAATACGTGAAAAATCTTCGGAAAATCCGGCACGAAAATCTTTGGAGAGGCAGTGGAGAACTTTCCCAACTACATGAATTACGGGCAGAGCCCCACGGTCTGCGTCAACCACCCCGACCGCGTTAGCTACGCCCAGTGTGGGCGCTGCAACCGAACAGTCTGCGGCGAATGCCAGACGGCGCAGGGCGCGGGTGTAGTATGCCCCGACTGCTACCGTGACCTAAATGGATTCGCCTCGAGCCCGACGCGTTCCTTCATCGCCCGGCACTGGCATATTACGTACACGCTCATTCTGATTAACGTCGTGGTGTACGGTCTGCAACAGATCATTCCATTCCGTTGGGTGTACAACCTCGGCGCGATGTCGGGTCCCCGCGTTCACCACGGCGAGTACTACCGCCTCATCACGCACGGGTTTGTGCACTCACAAACTGACCCGATGCACCTGGTGTGGAACATGATTTACCTCTTCATCTTCGGTGTGTCCCTCGAGCGCATGATGGGGCGGTGGAAGTTCCTCTTCGTATATATGGCGGCTACCGTGGGTGCCGGCTGCAGCGTGTACCTCTTCTCCTACTACCGTGGTGCCGTGGGCGCCTCAGGCGGTGTGTACGGTCTCTACGGCGCGTTCTTCGTGATCCTGCTTCTCAGGAGGCAAAAGGACACTGCGCGCCTCTTTATGCTGCTCATCGGCATTGGTGTGGTGCAGAGCCTCTTCCACCCGAATATTTCCCATGCGGGACACTTTGGCGGTCTTGTCAGCGGCGCACTAGCAACCCTGCTGATTATCCCGTTTGTGAAGAAGCCGGAGTCCTCTCAGCCGCCGCAGCAAAGCCCGCAGCAGTGGCTCAGTGGAAGGTATTGAACCCGAAAACCCGCGGAAATCCGCCGCAGAAGAGGGTTATCCACAGAGGTTTTCCACACTGTGCATAACTACATTCGTGTAATTTCACGATTGTGAGTACATGTTAAAAACCTGTGGATACAGGCTAAAACAACCGAATTACACAGGGTGAATTACACGGGTGTAAGAGTTTTCCCCAGATTTCTCCACAGATGTGGAAAACCTTAAATACCAGGGTGTGTGTAATTACAAAAAATTCCGGTGCTATGTACCGGAGAAAATAAAAAGTGCCCGGAAGGATCAACCTTCCGGGCACTTTCACGTATCGAGCCCCTCACGGGGCGAAGAAGCAGCGGGCGCGAAACTAGTTCGCCTGAGCCTCCGCCTCCTCAACCTCCTCGGGGGTGAGCTCCACGCCGGTGTACAGGCGGAACTGCTCAGCAGCCTGCAGAGCAATCACCTCACCGCCGTGAATAACTTCCTTACCCGCCGCGCGAGCCGCACGAACCAGCGGAGTCTCAACGGGCATCGCCACCACGTCAAAGACTACCTGCGCCTCAGCAATAGCCTCCTGCGGGTAGGACAGCTCCTCGCTCTCCTCACCGCCAGCCATGCCAATCGGGGTCACGTTCACCAGAATCGGCGCTCGCAGGTTGCCCACCTCCGGCGCCCAGGCATACTCGTAACGCTCAGCCAGCGCACGGCCAGTCTCCTCGTTACGGGCAATAATCATGCCCTGAGAGAAGCCCGCATCAAAGAACGCACCAGCCACAGCCGCAGCCATACCGCCCGAACCGCGCAGCAGGAACGGCAGAGACGGATCCACATTATGCGAACGCAGCAGGGAAGCCACCGCAATCACATCCGTGTTGTACGCCTTCAAGAAGCCGTCAGTGTTCACAATCGTGTTCACTGCGCCAATAACCGCAGCCGAGTGGTCCATATCGTCCATCAGCGGGATAACAGCCTGCTTAAACGGCATAGACACCGAGCAGCCACGAATACCCAGAGCACGCACGCCGGCGATAGCACCCTCAATATCGGTGGTGGTCATCGCCTTGTACAGGTAATCCAGACCGTGCTTCTCGTACAGGTAATTGTGGAACTTAATACCGTGATTCGACGGGCGACCAGACAAAGAAATGCAGACCGTCGTATCGCGGTTCAGCGCCGGGCGAGCCATCTTAAGCCTCGCCGCCAGCGTCGAGAGTGTTCTCAATCAGCTTCTTCACCTTGTTTCGGCTCACCAGGTCAGCGACCACAAAGTGGGTGTCGCCGGTATCCACGGTGGGGACGGTCGCGTTGCCGTCGTTGAGGGACTTCACGTGCGCCTCAGCCTGCGGGTCCTCCCAAATGTTCACCCAGGTAGCGTGGTCGCCGAGCTCGCCCAGCTTAGAATCCAGAGCCTCGCAGTAGGGGCAGCCGGGGCGCCAGTAAATGACGACGCCGCCATCCTTCATGACCTCGCGTGCCTTCTGCTGATCGGACTGCTGACGTTCAAACATAGTTCCTCCATAGACGGGGTGCTCCGCGGTCTTCAGGAGGCACTGAAACCTACCTGAGGGCGCAGCTCAATAAGTTGACATATCAAGCATAGCTGAGCGTGCAGGGGCGGGGTAGAGGTCGTCATAGGGCGAACGCCCGCGCCGCACCCCGCCAGCCCGTGCAGCACTCCCGCAGAAGCCTTCACTCTGCGCTCCAGAAGCCTTCCCCCTGCGCATTAACGGCATACGCCCCACACCAAGGTTGCCGGACCAATGATGCGGGGCGTATACAGTTCGCGAGAAAGCGCGAGTACTTGTGCTGAGTAAGAGTAAAAGAAGAGTGAAAACAGGCTACCATGCGGTAACCGAAGCTGAGCAATATGCCGAGTGAGTCGGTGAATGAAAGAACCCAGGCGGGGCAGAACGCCCCATTATTTGAGAGAGATGTTGAGTGAAAGCCGTTGAGTGAAAGCCTGTAATGCAAACCCAGGGAAATGGCGCCCTACCCCACGAGGAAGCGAGGCAGGGCGCCAATCCAAAGGAGGCTATCGCCTTACTTGCCGAACTTCTCGGTCAGCTTGGAGACGTTCTCGGTCACGACCTCTTCAACCTTGGCAACGTGCTCGTCGGTGACGACCTCCTTGCCAGCCTTCTCGTTGATGACTTCCTGAGCCTTGTCGAGGCCCTGCTCAACGGTGCCCTTGATATCGAAGCCCATGGGGGCCTCCTTTCTGCGCTTTCGCGCTCTAAAGCCTCACTTCAAGTGAGGGGTGATTCGCCCGCACGGGCGAAATCGGAGTGTGATGCTTTGGTGGACGAAACCTGCAAGCTGGGCTTGTATGTGACGGTCGAACCCAGTGTAGATGCTATCCATATGCCGGACTATGCGCATCGAAACTTTACAGCTCACGGATTGCGTCCGTCGATAAGTGTACATACCCGCGAAGGCAAGAAAAACCACCCTCAGAAAACGTGGCGCCACTTTTGACCAACGACCAAAAAATTATGGCTTATCAGCGCGTTATTACGGGGGATAACCGGAGGAAAATTGCAGAAACTCGCAGGAAACTTCCAGCTAAGAATATTGTTCAAACCCCTGAAAAAACACCCCTATGACACCCCGCCGATTTATGACAGACCTCAGCGCCCAACCCTACAACACCGGAATATCCGTAGGAGCAGCGCCCGCAGCCCAATCATGAGACGCCGCAAAACCAGCAACCATCGGCAAAAAACGAGGCGCCGCATAGCCGCGCACAGCATACGCAGTCGCCACCGCATCCGCGGCAGCCTCCAGCTGAGAGGTCGGAATCAGCGCCATCACCGCGCCACCAAAACCACCACCCACAATACGGGCACCCAACGCGCCCCGATCCAGGCACACCTGCACCGCATCATCAATCTCAGGGCGAGAAACACGCAACTCATCACGCATCGACACAAACGACTCCGTGAAAATGCGGCCCGTCTCCTCAAACGCCGCGCAACCCAACTCATCAGCGTGCTGCAGCAAATAGCTCGCACGACCCACCAGAGTCATATCGTGGAACGCATGACGCACCCAACCGCGCGGGAACGAACACGGACGACCAGCGTCCTCCAGAGCGTCCAAGGCACGATTCACCGAAGAATCCACCAGATCAGCACGCCACGCCTTCGCCGCACGCGCATCCATACCCGCACACGACAAATCCTCCGGTAGGGCATCACGCAAAAAACGCAGACCCAAAGCATCAGCGCACGCCTCAGACGCCGCACGACGAGCCGCAAAACCACCATCCGTCAGCTCATGCGGAGTGTTCGTATCAATCACCAAAAAACTCAAGCCATGCTGAGCAATATCCACCGCAACCGGCTCAATCGAAAAATCACGGAAATCAACCACCAGAGCCTGCTCCGGATACGAACGCAACGACGCCGTCTGATCCAGGCCACCCGTATGCGCGCCAGCCATCTTATTCTCAGCCGTAATACACACCTGCGCCAGACGCGCACGCAACGCATCACTATCAGCCGGGGTAGCATCCGCTTCCGGGCACTCATCACGCACCGGACACGAGAGCTCCAACAACGCCAACGCCGTCGAACACTCCAAAGCCGCCGAAGACGACAAACCGCCACCCACCGGAACACGAGAATTAATCAGCAGATCAGCACCAAACTCATTGGGCAACATAATATCCCTGCCGCCCTCCTGATTCATCGCCCACGCAACACCCGCCACATAGGTGAACCAGCCCTTCAAATGACCCGGCTGAATATCGCGAATCACAACCGTGCGCTCATCGCCGGGCATCTGCAAAGAAGCCGCGCGCAACACACCATCACGACGCAACGCACCCGCCACATAGGTGCGGTACGGCAACGGCATCGGCAGGCACGAGCCACCCAAAAAATCAATGTACTCGCCCAAAAGATTCAGGCGCCCAGGCGCAGACCACACACCATCCGGCTCATAACCATACGCAGTAATAAACTCCTCACGCACACGCGCAATCTCTGCGCTATGGTCCGGAAGAGCCGCCCACTGGGCGGTAGCGGTCATCGACATGGAACACCTCTGATAAAGCCCAACAGGGCACTAAGACATAAACAACACCCCACCCGCACCAGATACCCAACGGGCAACAGCGCAAGCACGTGTCACCTCTAGACTAAAGCAGACAACCGGCGAACATCGACTCAGCCGCCAAACCGCGCCGGTATCAGAGCGCAGCAGAGCAGCCAGCACCAACGCACGCAAAAGCCCCGCACCCCCACAAGGGGGCACGGGGCACCATACACAACTAATAAACCAAAAGAGGAACAGGCGACTTACGCATCCTGCGTATAAGGCGCTTGCACTATCATCATCGAATCAATCGCAGAAAGCAGATCCTGGCGGTAACGGTTAAACGCATTCTCAATCAGAGGAACATCGCCACTCGCCACAGCTTCCTGCGGAGAAATCAGCGGCAGAGTCTGATACTCCTCCACCAGGCTCAACGCAATATGGGTCAACAAACGAGCACGACGTAGCGCCTCCGCATGGCCTAAACCAAGAGCCTGGAACTCATGAGCCATAGCCACCACCGGCTTCAACTCACGCGGGTGCAGAGTCAAACTCAAACGCACCACCTCAGGGCACTCACGAATCGGGTACAGCAGGGAGAACAGCGTATCGCCGCGGCGAATCATCGAAGCGCGAATAGCCTCCGGATTCGCCTCAGCCTCCTCAGACATCGACTTCGGGGCACGAGCCAGAATGTAATCCGCCAACAGAATCAGAAGCTGCTGCTTATTCTTCACGTGGTAGTACAGGGCGCCGGGAGCCACGTGAAGCTCCTGAGCGAGTCGGCGCATGGAAAGGTCCGCCAAACCGTAGGTCGCCAAGACCTCGTAGGCGGTATCTAGAATCTTTTCACGGGAAAGTACCACCCTTTCATTTTAGGGTGTTCAAATCTGTAACGTGAGCAAGATGCACCCCACGGCAAACAAAAACCCCACAAATACGCGGCACAAACCCAAAAACCAATGTTGATTCTCACTCACCCGGAGCGAACGTTTCGCGTTTCACGAGCACTTTTGTCACCGAAAACCCTCCAGTACACGCAGAAAAAGGCAGACGCCCACGCTCTCGGCATAAAATCACGTCTTAAACCGCCCAAAACCGCCAAGACAGGTAAACCTCGCGGGCACACGCCCCGAAATCAGGTGTTTAATATTCGGTATGAGCAATGCATTTTCTGAACTAATCGAGCGCGCCACCGCAGGCGAAGGCCTCAACCGCGAAGAAATCCACACCCTCCTCGTGGACGGTGAAGGACAGGACTTCGCCCTCATCGAGGCAGCCTCCGTCGTGCGCCGCAACGAATTCCGCAACATGATTGCGATCCACACCGAAGATGAAGCACTCGCCGACGCACTGGGCACCCGCTCCATCGCCGTGGACTCCTACGAAGTACTGGATATCTCCCGCGATATCGACTCCGAAGAACTCGCGGCAACCATCGAACGTATTGCTGAATCCTCCGCCATCGGCGTGACCGTACTACTGCCCGAAAATGCAGTACCCATGATGCTCATGCGCGTGCTGTCCATCCTGCGCCTGGCGGCACCCGCCAAGGTCATTCACCTGCCCGAAGGCTACGAACAGTCCCTGCGCTCGCTGACTTCCCTCGCAATGCACGTGGTCAGCGCTATCACCATTACCGACGACATTGAGCAGTGGCCCATGGTCAATGAGGTGCTCAAGGCGCTGCGCCACGGCGGTATCGTCATCTCCGGCACCGGTGGCCGCGATGCCCTCGCAGGCTACCTGCGCTACCTCTCCGACCTCGGCGTGGACCTCATGGGTCACCGCGACGCACGCGGCTCCGCCTGTGGCTCGGTTGACGGCGGCGGATGCGGTTGCGGTTCGGGTGGCTGCGGTAGCCACGAGGAGCCGGCACCTTCCGCTGGTGGTTGTGGCTGCGGCTCGGGCGGATGCGGTTCCTCCGCTGAAGCTCCCGCTGAGCCTCACGGTCACTCTCACGGCGGCGGTGGCTGCTGCGGTGGCCACGATGAGCCGAAGGAAGAAAAGGGTGGATGCTGCGGCGGCCACGACGAGCCCGAGCCGGTCGTCGAAGAAGCCCCCGCTGGTGGCTGTGGCTGCGGTGCTGGCGGTTGCGGATCCAAGTAACCTGCTAGGGGTTCTTGCCCCAAGCTTTATATTCCAAATATAGAATTTTCCCCTGAATAACCTGCTGAAAAGTAAGGATATTCAGGGGAAACTCTATATTCCGTAAAGGGTATTAGGCTCAGAGGTAAACAACACCACAATAAACGCTGCAGAACCCCCATATCCGAAAAACGGAATGAACCCCTCCGGTAGAGTAGAAAGACGTAGCCGACTAATCCTAGCCGCGCGAAAGGAACAACACCGGACCAATGCTTTACCTCTCCGTTATTGTCATCATCCTGCTTGCGACCGTATTCATGGTCAGCGTCGGTGACCGACTCAACCTGCCCTGGCCGGTCATGATGACCCTGCTCGGTGCCGCCGCGCTCTTCATTCCCAACCGACCGGACCTCACCATCGACAGCGACATCATCCTGCCGATCTTCCTTCCGCCGCTACTGTGGGCCATCGGCGTTAAATTCTCCTGGGGTACTCTGCGTCGCCGCTGGAAATCCGTACTCCTCTACTCGGTCCTACTCACCACCGTCTCTGCCCTGGCGATTGCCGGCGCAACCATATGGTGGGTCCCCGGCATGACCATCGCCGTCGCCCTCGCTGTGGGTGCAGCTGTGTCCCCGCCCGACCCCGTTGCCGTGGAGGCGGTCGCCGAGCCCGTCGGCATCCCCCGTCGACTCATCGGCACCCTGCAGACCGAAGGTAGCTTCAACGACGCTATCGCAATCGTGCTCTTCCACGCCGCAATCCACTCCATGACTAGCGGCCACCATATTGACCCGCTCTCCGTTGCCAAGGACTTCGTGCTCGGCTCGATTCTCGCGGTCATTATTGGTTACATCTTCGGCTGGCTCGGCGGCTACGTGCGCCAGCGCGCCCACGACGTGGTCACCAGCAACGCCGTGACCCTCGTGATTCCCTTCGGTGCCTACCTAGCTGCTGAAAGCGTGCACGCCTCCGGCGTTATTGCCGTGGTCATCGGCGCTATCCAGTTCACCAGCACCAAGTACATGGCGGCGCTCGAAGCGGAAGAACGCCTCTCCTCCACCTCCTTCTGGCAGATCATTGAGCTGCTCATGACCGGTGTCGCCTTCGGCCTCATCGGCCTGCAGGCAAGTAGCATCATCGCCACCGCCGATCCCTCTCGTATCGCCGGTCTCTTCGGCAACGGCGCCATGGTCGCACTGGTTGCCATCCTGGTGCGCCTCATTTGGTTCACCATCGTCTGGCTCGCAGGGCGCAAGAACCCCATCCACGAGGGTGCCCCCGAAAGCTTCGCCGAAGTTATCGTCATGACCTGGTCCGGCATGCGCGGCCTCGTGACCCTGATTCTTGCCCTGTCCATCCCCGTGGTCAACGGCACCGAACAGGTACGCCAGGACGCCATCGTCATGATGCTCTCCGTACTCTTCTTCACCCTCGTGCTGCCCGGCCTGACCCTGCCCCTGCTCGTGAAGGTCCTTGGCGTGCAGGCTAACCATGAAGAAGAAACCGCCGTGCCCGAACTGCTCAAGATCGCGCAGATTGCAGCCCTCGAGGCGCTCCAGGCGGAGGCAAAGGCAACCACCGACCCCGAGACCTACGCTCGCGTGAAGGAAATGTGCTCCGCCATCACCCGCCGCGACGAAATCAGCGAGGCGCTGCCCGAAGAATACAAGCAGCACATGGAGAAGATTAAGGACAAGCGGAACGACTTCGTGCGCCTGCGCGACGCCGCCCTCGTCGCCGCACAGAACGAGGTCATTGCCGCCCAGGATCGTTACGACTCCCACGACGTGCTCCGCGTGGTGCGTAAGCTGGACATCCTGGCGCAGGCAGAAAGCATCCGCTCCTCCGGCATGTTCATTCTGCCCGCCATGACCGCTGGCGCGGTCGCCATGGAACGCTACAACCTCTGGAAGAAGCACCAGGGCACCCTGAGCACCCGCGCAATCCCCGTGGTTGAGAACGCGCCCGCCTCGCCCCTGGTCACCAACGAGGTAAGCCCCAAGTCCTAGCCGGTACCTCCGCGCACGAACACTACGTTTCTGCCCCTGCATACGCCACCGAGTGAAGCCCACTGGTCTTTAGCTCACAGGCGATAGACAGGGGCAGAAGCAGATTAAGGCTCAACTATCACCTAAAATGAGAACCGAACGTTAGCTCTCTCAAACTCACGAACACATTGAAAGTAGACATGGATTTCAAGACTCTTTCGCCTGCGTACCTGACCTCCCTCGGCGTGATTTTTTGCGGCGCGCTCTTGATTGGAACTTCCAACCCCTGGCTCCTGTGGCTCGGCTGGATTCTTCTGATTCTTGCGCTGGGTCTGAACGTCCTTGCCTTCGTGCTGTCCGTGGGTAAGGCGAAGGGCAACCCGACCCCCGCACTGGTGACCAACCTGGACGGTTTCGAATCCTCCGTGGAGAACCGTATCCGCGAGCGCTCGGAGCACCGCCGTGAAGAGCGTGAAGCTGCTGAGCATGAGGTAATCGAGCAGGAGGCAGGTGAGCACGAGGTAGCGGCGCAGGCTGAGTACGATGAACAGCACGAGCAGCAGGCACCCGCTGAAACCTCCGAGGCTGTTGAGGCTGCAGAGGTTCGTGAGGAAGAGCCCACCGAATCTCAGCCGATTGTTGCCCCCGCCCCCGGTCGCATGAGCGTTCTGCCCTCGCGCCCCCGTTCGGGTCGCACCCCCAAGCCCCGCTCCAACGCACGCTAAGGCAGGTCGGTTGTGAATACGAAGTTTTTGCTTTCCCCGGCGTACTTGGTTTCTATTGCCCTGATGCTTTCCGGCGCGGTGCTTTCCGGTGGCCGTTTCATGCTGATCGGCTGGATTCTATGCATTGTGGGCGTCTGCCTGAACGCCATGACCCTGGTCGTGCTGACGAACCGCGAGCAGCTGTACACCATGGACGCGAAGGTTGCCCGAGGCACCCGCCGCGGCTTTGATGACCGCCCCTCTGTGGTGCAGCGCCTGGACGGCAAATCCGCCGCTGACAAGGCTGAAGCGGAGCCTGCAGAAGAGCCTGCTGAAACACCCGAGAAGACCAACTAGGGGCAACCCCTAAAGGCATATAGAAACCCCCTCAGAAGTTCTCTGAGGGGGTTTCTTTATGCTTGCTGCCAAGTGGTGCTCGGGTGTCTGCCCGAACGCTTAGCCGGGTATCTGCTTGATGAGTGGGATTAGCGCTGTGCACCCAGCTTCTGCGCCGCGAAATCCGCGTACTCCTGCACGTGCGCGCGAGCCTGCTTGGTTAGTGCCTTATTCTCTTCCAGGATGCGCGCCGACTGCGCCGCCATCAACTCCAGATACTGGCGGTCGCGGGTCTTCTTCCATGCGGTGCGTGCCGCCTCCAGCTCGGCGAAATCGTTGAGCGCCTGACGCTGCATCGTGTAGCGGACCCACATGAGCACCAGAATCAGCACCAGCGGAATGAGGCACGCCCAGCTCTGCCACAGCCCGTACAGTGCCGCTGCAATGGCACCCAAAACAATCAGCACCGGGGAGATGGAGACGATGGGGGAGTCCGGGCGGTTCTTCTGGTTCTTCACGAGTGATTCACGCGCCATAGCGCGGAAGGTGTCAGAGAAGCTGGACGGGTCGTAGGACTGGGCAGAATCGGGGTGCTGGCTCTTGCCGGGCTGGGGTTTGGGGGATTTAGAGGAAGACGGGCACATAGAAACCTCACGGGGTACATGGGGAGTATCGGGAAAGCGGGTGTTTCACGTGAAACGGGGGAGTAGGCGGCGAATACGCGAGAGAGACGTGGCGAGTATGCGGAAGCGTATGCGGAAGCGGCTGGCAGATGCTCAGCGCTCGCCGCGCCTATACGCCGCCTCGGCAGCTTCTACAGGGAAGCCTCAATAAACTCGTACGCCTTATCCACACAATCGGTGGTGACGGCCTTAACCTCATTGGGGGAGTAGCTGAACGACGCCGAACGGTCAGCGTAACGGTGCATGTCGATATCGTTCCACGAATCACCAATCGTATGCACCTCATAGGAGCTACCCGGATGCTCAGCCTGCAGGTACTCCACCAGATGCTGCAGACCGGTGCCCTTCGTGCAGGCGGGCGGCACAATATCCAAGAAATCCTGGTTCTTGTGGCAGTCCACCGAATCACCAAAACACTCCAGAATCCAGGTGTACGCCGCCTCGCGGATCTGCGCATCTGGAATCCACAGGGGTACACCCACGTACTCGTGGTTCTGCAGGTCATCAGCCAGCAGGGGAGTGAACTCCGGCAGAATATTCGTCGACGAACCCACCCGGTCGCAGAGGCTGTAATCGTTATCCAGAGTCGTCGCGAACAATGCCACGCCGTCCACGGTGCTGAAATGCTCGTAGCACGCCTGCACAACACTCACCGGAAGAGGCTGATGGTAAATCACCCGGTACTCCCGGTCGGTAATCACCGCCCCCGTGTACAGCACGTGGTAATCAAAGCGGATGGCGGTCGGGTTCAACGCCAGCTGCGTGGCAAAAATGCTCTTGCCCGTGCACGAGACCGCCAGGTTACCCTCCGCCTGCCAGCGGGCAATCGCCTGCTCATTGGCAGGCTCCACGGCGCGGTTAAACAGAATCGTGCCGTCCAGGTCGAAAGCCATCAACTTGGTCATAGAAACTCCTTCGCGGGAGGGCTGCATTGCCGCGAATTGTGCGCCGCAACCGATAGAAAACGGGGGTGCCGCCGGTACTTTTAAGTGTACCGACCGCACCCCCGCCACTTGAGATATAGCCCCTGAGTCTCACGCCTTCACTGAAGGGTGAAAGGGCTCATTCCTCAGATTTTTAGAGGGCCAGGAATCCCAGGTAGGAACCGAGGATGCCCACGGCGAACAGAGCGAAAATCAACCAGATAGCGTTGACCTTCTTCTTCAGCAGCCACATGCACAGGAAGCACAGGCCCAGCGACGCAAGGCCCGGCAGCAGGTCGTTCAGCACCGACTGAACGGTCACATCCACCATCGCGCCAGCCTGGTTCTTGTAGCTGGTTAGCGGCAACGGAATGTTCACGCTCGTCCAGCGGTACACCAGCGCACCCATCACGAACAGACCCATCACGGAAGCGCCCTGAGTGATCTTCTGCAGGGTGTTACCGCCCGCCTCAGTCACAATCTGGGTACCCTTCTCGTAACCGTACTTGAAGCCGTACCAGCGGGTCGCCCAGCGAATTGCGGTCAGGCCGAAGAAGAACAGCAGCGGGCCCAGAATATTACCGGTCACCGCCAGGGAAGCACCCAGAGCAGCCAGCACAATACGTGCGGTACCCCAGTAAATCGGGTCGCCCACACCAGCCAGCGGGCCCATCAGACCCACCTTCACGTTGGTGATAGCGGCCTCGTCAATGTCCTTACCGGCTGCCTTCTCACGCTCCATTGCAGCGGTCACACCCATAATCGAGGATGCAACCCACGGCTGGGTGTTGAAGAACTCCAGGTGGCGGGTCAGCGCCTCCGCCTGGTCTTCCTTCTTGGTGTAGAAGCGCTTAATCGCCGGAATCATGGAAACCGCGAAACCGATGGACTGCATACGCTCGAAGTTAAACGAACCAAGCAGAAAAGTGGAGCGGAAGTAGGTTTCGACCTTGTCGCGCTGGGTGAGCTCGGGAACTTCAACGAGCTCGACGTTCTTGTTCTCAGTCATGATGATGCTCCTTACTCGAGCTCGTTATCGAGGTCGTTTGCTGCGGCTGCCGGTGCTACGGCGGGTGCCTCGCTCTTATGGAAGAGCGGGTTCAGCTGGGTGTACAGCAGACCCAGGCAGGCGCCCACAATACCGATAGCAACCAGGTTGAACTGTGCCTGACCGGACAGGGTTGCGACGAGGTCCTTCGCGCCTTCGGTGCCAGCAATCGAAATCGACTGGGTTGCCGGGATAGCGGCGGCGGCAATGAAGCCGAGGAAGAAGAAGGGCATGAGAGCCTTCGAACGCATCATGTTGATGACCATTGCGAAACCGACCACGGTAATCATGCCACCGGCGATACGAAGACCGGTGGTTACCTCGGCAGGAATCATGTTCAGCAGGCGGGTCAGCTCTTCGGAGCTAATCAGAGCCACAATAGCGGTCGGGATAGCTACACGCAGACCCTGCAGAGCCATACCACTGATGTGCATCAACTCAATACCGCGGAAGTTCGCGGTCTTCGCGAAATTATCAGCCTGATGCTGGAAGAACACCGTAATGGTACGAACGAAAATGGTCAGAACCTGACCTGCTGCAGCCAGCGGCACAGCAATAGCAATACCGGTTTCGATGTTCTGGTGACCCTGAATCACAACAACAGCGGAGATGGTGGACGCCAGAGCCGAGTCCGGAGCCATAGCCGCACCGACGTTCATCCAGCCCAGGGCGATGAGCTCCAGTGCGCCACCGAGCATAATGCCGGTAGTCGGGTCACCCAGCGCAAAACCCATCAGGGTACAAGCGACCAGGGGGCGGTGGAACTGACGCTCGTCCACCACGGATGCGACGCCCGCAATGAACGCCACGAGAACAACGAGAATAAACGTCAGGGCGCTCATGCGTCCAGGCCTTTCTGCTTGAGGATCTTTTCCAAATCAACCGGGGAGTGGTTGGGCAGCTGCTGCACCGTCAGCTTCACACCGCGCTTAATGAGTTCGCGGTAGGCTTCCAGGTGCTCCTCGGAGGCGTACACTGCGTCCGAGAGCTGAACCATGCCGGTCTTGAAGGTGACGCCACCAACGTTCACTTCGTTGATCTTGACGCCTTCGTCGAGCAGTCGCACCACGTCAACGGGGGATTCTACGACGAACATGGTCTTCATGCCGGTGTACTTGGGGTTGTTGTACACGCGGCCAGCTTTAGCGATGTCCAGGACATTGGTCTTCACGCTGGTCGGCGCGACCTGCAGCAGCAGGGACTTGCGCAGCTGATCGTGTGCCGCATTATCGGATGCCGCGATGAAGGTCTGCGGTGCGATATGCGGAACCCAGGTGCCTGCCACCTGACCGTGAATCAGGCGGGAGTCGATGCGGGTGAAGATAGCGTCCATGGTGCCGCCGGGAACCTGCTGAGCAACCGGAACCTCGACCGCCTTGGTCTCTGCGGGCTTCGCCTCGGCGGGCTTGGCGGCTGCGGGCTGATTCGCCTCCTGGAAGGAGCGAATACCCTTAGTGCCAGCCTTGTGCGCCTTAGCGACCAGGGACTTGAGGGTTGCGTTCTTACGGCCTGCGCCGGAGATGACCTCAATAAGCATCGGTACGTTGACACCGGAGACGACGTCGACGCCCTCGCGGGTGGCTGCGAACTGCGCACCGGCGTTGTAGGGGCTACCGCCGAAGAGGTCGACCAGCAGCAGGGTTTCTTCTGCTTCAGATGCCTCAACGATGCGGGTGTACTCTTCGACGAGATCTTCGGGGCCCTGACCCGGCAGGAACGTGACCGGGTGGACGTTTTCGAAGTTACCGAGGATCATGCCGGCGGTCTTCAGCAGAGCCGGAGCCGACTCGCCGTGTGCCGCCACAATGATAGTGACCATAGTGGTCCTCTCGTGTTCGTGACATGGTGTGTAGTGGCCCCGTGAAGGGCCTCATAATTCTCAGATAGTAACACGTTGTTTTTGTGTTTTGTGGGTTTTATCTGGCTTTGCACACTTTAGGTTCTTGTGACATTTTTCCACGTGTTGGAATATGGGTTTTTGATGTCAAAACACGTATTAATTGCCAGGGTGTAAAAAATTTAAACAGAACACCGAAAAAAGGTTGCCGAAGTGGAGGGTAAAGCGTTATTTTTGTGAAATTTCAGGAATGACGGCATCTTGTACGCGGGCTGACGAGGTGCTTGTTGCGGAGTATTTGGATTAGAAGAGCGCAAGAAAAAGATTTACAAAGAAAATACCGAACAAAAAATGGGTGCACGGATCAAAAGATGTGGGATTTATAAAAAACCAACATTTTCCTGCGGTCTGTCCACAGAATGGTATTTCTGGAATACGCCGTTATAAACCGCCATTTCAAAATTTAAATCGACGCGCTAACGCGCGAAGAAAAACCCGGGAAAACGACAATTTAGTGACAGGTTGTATATATAAATAGCAACCCACCTTTAACGGCCACGTTCCGCCCGGCAGAACCCCTCTAGAATCCTCACTCCCAGATTCCCCCCACCCGAACCCCTCACCGGGATTCTGGGGTATAGATTTCGTGGCGTAGAATCCCGGTGAGGGGTGCAGAAAAGCTGGGGCATAGAAAAAGCGACCGGGAACCCCCGGTCGCTTTCTATCGAACATGCGCTACGCGTTAATGCCCCACATATCCCGCGCCAGACGCGCAATATGAATCGTCAAATACGTCAACTCATCACGAGTCAGGCTCTGCTTCAACTGCATCTGCAGCACCAGCAAAACCTTCTGCGCACACGCGTAGGCGCGCGGTGCATCCTCACGAAGAGCCGCCAACAGACTCGGCTGCGACACCTCATCAACATCCTCAGCACGATTCGCGGAGGCGCGGCTCGCCCGCACAAACAGGTACCGCAGATGCGTCACAAAACGTGCCGCGCTCATCGAATCCGGATTGATCTTCTGCTCGTAGCTCGCTTCGATGATTTCAAAAACCTGCGCAAAAACCTCAGTCATGCGGAATGCTTGGGACATATCCGCTGTTGCAAATTGCGCGTTGACCAGGTGCAACGCCAGGGGAATAGCCTCGTTCGGGTCCAGCTCAACATTCAGGCGCTCGCGAACCATTTCCAAAACCGTGCGGCCGTACTCCACCTCGCGCGGGTAGAGAACAGTCACCTCCGGGGCGAGCGGATACTGCACCCGCACCCCGTCACGCGCACGAACCACCGCATAGTGCAGGTGATCAGCCAGCGGAAGAATAAACGAGTTCGACAGCTCCAGTGCACCCTCGGCGCGCACCTTCGACTCCAAAAGCGTGGCAATCGACAGAATCTCCGCCGGAATCTCAGACAGAGTCATGCTCAAGCGCTCACCCGACATGCCCTGCTCCGGCACAAACGTCTGCTCCACCGCAGACGGGTCAATCAGCTGACCCTTACGCTTACCAAAAGCAATGCCGCGACCAATCATCACGGACTCCTTGCCGTAATGATCCACCGTGAGGACAACATTATTGTTATAAATACGGCTAATGCGCATGTGTCCTCCTCTGCGGGTGTCGGGGCGCCTGTGTCGGGGTGGCACACTGAAACAATAAAAGGCGATTGAGTATCACCTAAGCTACTACAAATTTTACCGAAAGATTGAACCCGTATAGAAGGGGTAACGCGCGTGGTTGGGATAATGGGCGGCACGAAACTGTGCCCCAGCTGTGACGCGGGCAAGCATTCCATAAGTTTGCGGCTGAAAACCGGCTCCCGCCTCACCGCGAACCCTAAATCGCGATACTCTTAACCACATGAGCAGCAAAGCAACCGAAATCGCAAAGAACCTTCCCGCGCTAGAGCACCCGGACGGTAGTCCCATCCGCGCCCTCGTCGTTGACGATGAGGAAATGCTCAAAGAACTCGTCAGCATGGGTCTGAAAATGATCGGCTGGGATGTGCAGTCCGCCGGCGACGGCCCCTCCGCGCTCGCGATTGCCCGCGATTGGCGCCCCGACGTGCTCGTGCTGGACATTATGATGCCCGGCTTTGACGGACTGGAGCTGCTCTCCCGCATCCGTAAGTTCTACCCCGAGGTTCCCTGCCTCTTTCTGACCGCGAAGGATTCGGTCGATAACCGTATCGAGGGCCTTGCCGCAGGCGCGGATGACTACGTGACTAAGCCCTTCTCTATGGAAGAGGTCATGATTCGTTTGCACCGCCTGGTGCAGCGCTCCGGTGTTGCCGCCATTGACGATGCTGAGCTGGTGGTCGGTGACCTGGTGCTGAACCAGGACACCCGTGAGGTCACCCGCGGTGGCGAGCAGATTAATCTCACCGCAACCCAGTTCGACCTGTTGCGCTACCTCATGGAGAACGCGAAGCGCGTGGTCTCCAAGAGTCAGATTCTTGATAATGTCTGGAACTACGATTTTGGTGGCCAGGCAAATATTGTGGAGCTGTACATCTCCTATCTGCGTAAGAAGATTGACGTGGGTCGCGAACCGATGATTCACACCGTGCGCGGTGCCGGTTACGTGCTGCGTCCCGCTGTCTAAGTTTATTCTCTGCTCTTCATATGGCGCGGTATAACACCCGGTTATACCGCGCCATATCAGTTATATTCCGTATTTCGAATATAGAAAGAAAGGATGCTCGTGGGCTCCTACTCACCCGGTGACCCCGCCTCCCCGGATAACGAAGCAACCCGCCCCCTGCGCGCGGGTGCCCCCGCACGAGACGGTGCCGCACCCTCCCAGGGGAACTTCTTCGTGCGCCTACGTGCCGCCTGGAAGAGCATGAGGAACCCCGAGGCGTCCCCCGAAGAACTCGGGTACGTACCTCACCTGCGTTCGCGCCTTATCGCCATCCTCGTGGCAGCCCTCGGCATTGCCTGCCTCATCATCGGCCTGTCCACCTACGTGACCCTGCAGAACTCCCTCTACCAGCAGGCGCAAAGCGACCTCAAAGAAACCAGCCACCGCGTAGTGCAACCGACCTCCCGAGACGGCAAGCGAGAAGAAGTGGACTGCAGTGACCTGCAGAGCAGTAAATCCCTCTTTGCGCCCGGTCAGGCGTCCGGAACCATCATTACCTGTGTCGAGTCCGAAGGTGCTGTGGAAGTCGCCAGCAAGCTCGGTAAGGACGGCACCGTACAAACCCTCTCCGCCAACGACCAGGTAACCCTCGGAACCATGGCGCTGAACGCCACCAAAGAAGAAGTCCGAGAGGTCAAACTGGAATCCGGCCTGTACCTCATCAAAATCACCCCGAAGGCTAATAGCAGCGCTGACGCCCAGGTGGTTGGTATTCCGCTCGCCAATGTACAGCAGACCCTCACCATCTTCGTGATTGTGGTAGCCCTCGGTTCCATCGCCGTGATGGTCGGCGCCGGCGTGGCGGGCTCCTACATTATTCGTGGCACCATGAAGCCCCTGGAGCGAGTCTCCGCGGTGGCAACCGATGTGGCGCACCTGGACCTGGAAGAGCACACCATCTCCTCGGCGGTGCGCGTGGATCCGAAAGATTCCGACCCGCGCACTGAAGTCGGTGCCGTAGGCTACGCCCTCAATCAGCTGCTCGATAACGTGAACTCCGCCCTGGAGGTGCGCGAACGCACCGAACACCAGATTCGCGCCTTTATTGCGGACGCCTCCCACGAGCTGCGCACGCCCCTTGCCGCCATTAAGGGGTACTCCGATATGCTCCGCTGGACCGAGCCGCTCAGCGAATCCGGCCAGTCCTCCCTGGCGCGTATTGATTCGCAGACCGAACGTATGTCACGCCTCGTGGAGGATCTTCTGACCCTTGCCCGCCTGGACGAGGGTCGCGAACCCAAGCTGGAGCAGGTTGACCTGACCGAGCTGGTACTTGAATGCACCTCCGACATGCAGGCTGCCGCGCGCACCCACGAATGGCACCTGAACCTGCCCGACGAGCCTGTTGAGGTTGTTGCCGATCGCTCCCAGATTCAGCGCGTGATTCTGAACCTGCTCTCAAATGCCCGCAAGCACACGGACGAGGGTACTCGAGTGACCGCTGGCCTGGCCGTGGATGCTGCACGCCGTGAAGCTGTAGTAACCGTGACCGATAACGGTCCGGGTATTGCCCCGGACTTCTTGCCGAAGATTTTTGACCGCTTTACCCGTGCCGATAAGGCGCGTTCCGGTTCGGACGGAACGACCGGTCTGGGTCTGGCGATTGTGCAGGCGATTGTGCAGGCGCACGGCGGTTCGATTCAGGTGCAGAGTCAGCCTGGGCATACGGTCTTTACGGTGCGTCTGCCCCTGGATGCCCGTCTTCAGCCTGTCACCTAGTTCAGTTGTCGCCTAGTTCAGTGCTTGGTCTACTGTCTGAGTTGCGCGTGTCTATTCTGTGAATGACTGCTTGAGGGGGTGGGGTATGTTGTGTGCGCACTCTGCTCCCCTGCGGCGTTTTTGAGGGTTTATAGCGCCTTGACATGCCAAAACGCTAAATTACTTGTTGAGTAAACGTTAAATCTGCACTTCAAGTTTATTACCTAGAGTGCAAATATGTGGTGAATCTAACCCCCAAATAGTTACCCCCAGTGAAACAATGCGCGTATTGTAAAAAACATGGCTAATCTTGTTGAATCTCCCGCAAACATCACGGACAAGCGCTCCGCCCGCAAGGCAGAGAACCGCATCGCAATCGTTGAGGCAGCAGAATCCCTCATCCTCGAGGGCGGCTACGGCGCCCTCAACGCAGAAGCACTCGCAGAACGCGCAGGCGTCTCCCGCCGCACCATCTTCAACCACTTCGCCTCCGTAGACGACGTACTGGTCACCCGCATGAACCAGTACTTCAACCGCATCTTCGAAGAATGCGACTTCACCGTCTCCGGCGAAAACGCAAGCATGGAAGCCGAAATGCTCTCCATCGCCCGCAAGGTCTTCATGAGCAACACCCTCGAAGAGTACATCGCACCCTTCGCGCACCTGCTCTACGCCCTCGAAATGGACAGCCCCGCGAAGTTCGAAGAATACTCGCACGTCATCCTCGAGCGCACCTACGACATCTTCCTCGAGCGGTACCTCGCGGCATACCCCGACCTGCCCTACCTGCGCGTGGCAGTCTTCGCCTCCAACCTCGCCGAAACCATCGGTGAAGGCGTCTACTACTACCTCACCCGCGCCGAAGAAATGACGGTCAAGGTTGCAGCAGAAGCCCCCGAGGGCACCCACCCCGAAGCACTCGCCATTGAAGCAATGCGCCAGTGTGTCCTCGAAGCACTCGACTACCTGGGTCGTCTGGTTCAGGGCGAATTCGCAAGCTAAGCCCCATAGCGTCAACGCTCAAACACTCTCGCTTCGGGCACCTCATCTGCAGGTGCCCGGGGCGGGGTGTTTTTTGCCTAAAAACAGGACACAGCGTTCGCCGTACAGGGCAAACCACACGTCGCATTCACACGCACCCAACACCCCAAACTCTTCACTCGCTCAACTTCAAAGGACTGAATCATGGCTACATGGCTCTACCGCATCGGTGAAGCTGCCGCCCGCCGCGCATGGGCTGTCATCCTCACCTGGGTACTCATCGTCGCCGGTGTAGCGGGTGCCTACACCGCGTTCCACGGCAAGCTCAGCAACACCTTCACCATGCCCGGAACGCAGACCCAGCAGCTCTCCGACGAGCTCGCCCAACGCTTCCCCAGCGCCAACCGCGGCTCCGGCCAGATTATTCTCACCACCGGTGACGGCACCGCCCTCACCGAAGAGCAGAAGCAGGCATTCTCCGCCGCACTGAGCGCACTGCCCAGCGAGGTGCCCTCCGTGGATGCGGTCACCGACCCGTTCACCACCACCTCCAAGCTTGCAGAAGCGAAAACCCAGCTCGACGAGGCGCACGCCAAGATTGACGCCGCCCCCTCCCAGATCGAGGACGGCAAAAAGCAGCTGAACGCCGCCACCTCGCAGCTTGAGGACGGCAGGAAGCAGATTGCCGACAACGAGAAGAAGCTTGACGACTCGCAGGCACAGATTAGTGCTGGTCAGGAGCAGCTCGCATCCGCGCAGAAGCAGCTGGATGACGCGCAGGAACAGCTGAAGGACGGCTACGCCCAGGCGGAGGCGGCAGGCTCACCCGCTGCCATGATGGAGCAGCTCAACGCCCAGCAGGCGCAGCTGACCGAGCAACAGAACGCACTCAATCAGCAGCACGATACCTTGACCGAGAGCCAGAAGCAGGTTGACGCGGGTCGCGCAGAAATCGCCTCCAAGAAGGATGAGCTGGCTGAGGGCAAGAAGAAGCTGGACGAGCAGCGCAACCAGCTGCAGAAGACCGAGAGCGAGCTGCCGGCACAGCGTGAGCAGCTGGAGCGTCAGCAGAAGCTCTACGACTTCACCGCGGGCTACCGTATGGTCTCTGAGGATCAGTCCACGGCGATTGCGACCGTCTCGTTTAAGAAGAAGATTTACGAGGTGCCGTCCGCCGAATTGCAGAAGGTTATGTCCGACATTGAGTCGGCGAACCTGCACGGGGCGACCGTCCAGTTCGACGCGAACCTGAGTGAATCCGCGCTTGGCGGCGGCTCGCACACCGGTGAGGTTGCGGGTATGGTCATCACCTTCATCGTGCTGATGGTTATGCTCGGCACCCTCGTGGCTGCCGGCCTGCCGATTCTGATGTCTCTGGTGGGCGTGGTGGTGGGTGTGCTCGGTACGCTCTCCCTGTCCTCCGTCGTGGAGATGAGCTCTACCGCCTACACTCTGGGTCTGATGCTTGGTCTGGCGGTCGGTATCGACTATTCGCTGTTCATTCTGAACCGCTACCGCATGAACCTGCTGGACGGCATGCCGAAGGTCCAGGCGATTGCCCTGGCGAATGGCACGAGCGGTAACGCCGTGATTTTTGCGGCGAGCACCGTGATTATTGCGCTTGTGGCGCTGAACGTGACCGGTATTCCCTTCCTGGGCGTGATGGGTAATGCCGCCGCGTTCTGCGTGGTTGTTGCCGCCCTGATCGCGGTGACGCTCACCCCGGCGGTGCTGTCCTTGGCGGGTACCAAGATCATGTCGAAGAAGCTGTGGGCTTCCATCGATACCCCGCAGAAGATTGCGGAGTGCCGCGCGCAGGATGCCGAACGCACCGAGAAACCGAACGGCTGGTTGCGCCTCGTGCTGGCGCGTCCGTTACTGACTCTGGTGGCCGGTACGCTGGCGCTGCTGGCGGTTGCCGCCCCCATGTCTCAGATGCGCCTGGGCCTGCCGGACGCTTCGAACTACCCCTCCGATAGCGCCGCGTACAAATCGTATGCGCTGGTCAAGGAGAAGTTCGGTGAGGGCATGAGCGCCCCGCTGGTTGCGGTCGCGCACACCCCCGCGAATATGAGTGAGGAGCAGGCTCAGCAGGCGCAGATTGATATCGCCTCTGCGGTCAAGGAGCGCGGCGGCGCGAACGTGCAGGCTGTGGTTCCCGGCGGTATGACTGATGATCGTACCCTCATGATTTTCCAGGTGATTCCTGCCCACAGTGCAAGCTCCGTGGAGACTGAAGAGCTCGTCCACGAGCTGCGAGCCGTGACCGTTCCGGTTCAGGGCTCTGAGGTGTCTCTCGGTATTGCGGGTCAGACCAGCGGCAATATTGACGTCTCCGAGGTGCTCGCGCAGAAGCTGCCTCTGTACCTGGGCGTGGTGATGGGCCTGTCCTTCCTGGTGCTGATCCTGGTGTTCCGCTCGATTCTGGTTCCGCTGGTTGCCTCGGTGGGCTTCCTCTTCTCGGTGCTGGCAAGCTTCGGTGCCGTCGTGTCGATTTACCAGCTGGGCTTCATGAGCTCCCTCTTCGGCGTGGACCACCCGGGCCCGGTGCTGTCCTTCCTGCCGACCCTGCTTATCGGTATTCTTTTCGGTCTTGCGATGGATTACCAGATGTTCTTGGTGACCGGCATGCGTGAAGCGTACGTGCACGGCAAGGATGCGGCGACCGCCATTGTGAGCGGTTACAACCATGCGGTGCGTGTGGTAGTGGCTGCCGCGATCATCATGATTTCGGTGTTTGGTGGCTTCATCTTTGCTGACTCGACCATGATTCGACCGATGGGCTTTGGTCTGGCGTTCGGTGTGCTCGTGGATGCGTTCATCGTGCGCATGACGCTGACCCCGGCGATTATGGCTCTGCTGGGCGATAAGGCGTGGTGGATGCCGAAGTGGCTGGACCGCTTCACTCCGAATATGGATGTTGAGGGTGCCGCACTGAGCGAGAAGATTCAGCACGAGCGTGAGTCTGCCGCCGGTTCGGGTAACAGCTAAAGCCTGGGTAACCGCTAAAGTATTAGTGTGTGTTTGTGCGCTGTTGTAGCGCACTTTGAAGACTAATACGAGACGAAAGGGCAGGTGCACGGTGATGAGGAACCGCGCGAGTATCCGGCAGAGGATAGGAGGCGTTCTAACCCGTGTGCCTGCCCCTTTTCTTGTCTTTTTGGGCGGCGGCACGGGTGCGCTGTGCCGCGTGTACACCCCCGGTGGCGTGCTGGTGGCGAACCTGCTGGGTTCGTTCACGCTGGGCCTGCTGACGATGGTGTGGAACGCCTACGCGCGCCGTGACGGCGAGGACCGGATTCACTCGTTCCGCCTGCTGTTCGGTGCGGGTATGATGGGCGGCTACACGACCTATTCGTCGATTGCTGCGGTGCTGGCGCAGACGATTTTTCTGCCGTACACGGTGCATGCTCAATATATGATGCTGGCTGTGGCGGTGCTGCTGGTGGGTGGTTTGGTTGCCGCCGCGGCGGGCATGCTGACGGGTCGTTTTGTGGCGTCCCGCTTGGTGCCCGCCCGTGATGTTGAGGAGGGCCGCTAATGTTTTTCGCTCTGATGGTTTTCCTGTGCGGCGGTTTGGGTGCGATGACCCGTTTCTTCTTGG
Organism: Rothia sp. HMSC064F07; assembly: GCF_001837265.1. Lineage (NCBI taxonomy): Bacteria > Bacillati > Actinomycetota > Actinomycetes > Micrococcales > Micrococcaceae > Rothia > Rothia sp. HMSC064F07. The sequence continues at coordinate 63,319 of NZ_KV831926.1, forward strand.
ATAAGGCGATGTCGCCTCGCCTGCGTACGGAGTCGTCGATTATTAGCCCGGTGTTCGTGATTAACCTGGTGGGCTCGTTCCTGTACGGCCTGCTGATTATGCCGGTGTCTAATCCTCGCGCGCTGGGGGTGCACTATAACGCCACGGATCAGGTGGCGTTCTGGTGCACGGTGATTACGACCGGTCTGCTGGGTGGGTTTACGACGTTTTCGACCGCCATGGTGGAGGCGCTGACCGCCCGCTCTGAGGGCAAGATGGTGAAGTTCCTGATGCTGTGGCTGGTGCAGGTTGTGGGCGCGATGGTGGCAGCTCTGGCGGGTGCGCTCTTGTTTGTGATGCTGTTTGGTCGGTATATTGCGCCGGTGTTCCCGCCGGATGTTCTGTACTGACGGCGCCGGCTGTGGTGGTTCTCATGCCATGTTTGGGTGCGTGTACAGCTTTTTCACAGTTTCGCCTAGGGTGAGCCATAGAGCGGTCTTTTACACTGGTGGTGAACGATATGCGGCGGGTATGAACGGTAACCCGCTATATACCACCAAGAATATATGTTAGAACAGGCATATATACAGGTGGGGTTCATATAACTCACTCTTACGACCCAAGGAACACACGGCATGCAGGAACTGCTCAATAAACACATGATTGGCACTTTCGTCATCGAGATTGCGGCGCTTACTGTCGCGCTCTCCATCATCGGATTTATTGGTATGCGCCTGCGCGCCAAGAAGACCGGTCGAGCGCACAGCATCCGCCAGTACTTGCTGACTGCGTCTTTTGCGCTGTTCCTTGCCTCGATTCTTTCGCTGACGCTGACTCCGATTGGTAGCGCGAATAGCGTCACGAACCCCGAACTGTACTACCCGCGCTTCTATGTGGGCTGGAGCTGGCAGCAGGCGTGGGACCTGACGGCCGGCATGGGTCTGCGCCGCTTCGCGACTACCGTGTACGCGCAGCTCTTCTTCAATATTGCGATGTTCATTCCCCTGGGCTTCTTTACGGCGGGCTGCCTGCGCTGGGGTCTGCGCGCTACGGCACTAAGTGGCTTCGCGCTCTCGAGCTTCATTGAGCTGAGCCAGCTGACCGGTAACTGGGGTCTGGCGGGCTTCACCTACCGTACTTTCGATGTGGATGACATTGTGAACAATACTGCCGGCGCGGTTCTGGGTGCGGTGTGCATCTGGGTGGTGCGCGCGATTCAGAAGCGCCGCCTCGCTAAGCATGATCGGGTGCTGGCAATGGCTTCCGCTGCAGCCTAATACCCCTCCAAAAAATAGCAGACGTTTTCATAACATGATTGATATAATTCATGTTATGAAAACGTCTGCTCCTAGTCTCCTTCCTATCTTGCGTAGTGACCTGCAGGGTGAAGTGATGGCATTGCTGTTCTCTCACCCTGAGCAGCAGTACACGGTGTCTCAGATTGCTGATGCGACACGTGCATCGTTGCCGACTGTCTCCCGAGAGGTGAATCGTCTGGAACAGTCCGGTCTGGTGACTGTCCAGAATGTTGGTAGGACCCGTATGGTGCAAGCCAAGGTTGATAATCCGGTGGGCCAGGCGATGCGTCAGTTGATCCTGGTAACTTATGGCCCCGTTCCGGTGCTCCGGGATACTTTGCAGGGCATTTCCAATATTGAGGGTGCCGCTATTTATGGCTCGTGGGCTAGCCGTCGTTCTGGGGTGGCTGGGCACGTGCCGAATGATATTGATGTGTTGGTTGTTGGTTCCCCTTCACGTCAGAAGCTGTATGAGGCTATTGATGATGCTGAGCAGAAGCTTGGCTATGAGGTGAACGTAAAGCGGCTATCTCATGAGGCATGGAACTCGCAGGATGGTTTCGTGCAGACTGTGCGCTCGCGCCCGATGGAGGTTCTCTTTGGGCAGCTGGAGGTGAATGATGTCGACGCTGAAGCCTAATGCCCCGACTCCTGGTCCTTGGACTGTTGGCCGGGAGCGCATGCTTGAGCTGATTAATGCCGGTGAGTTGGAACGGGTTACTGTAAATCGTGAGCATGCTCAAGGTCTGTTGTTGCGTGCTCATCGGCATCTAAAGACGGCGCATCGTCTGGTGGTTGATGATCCGGAAGGTGCCTATACGCTCCTCTATGATGCTTCGAGGTTGGCGATGACTGCTGCCTTGGCGGTGCAGGGTCTGCGGCCGACTACTCGGGGAGGTCATATTGTGGTGGGTGATGCGTTGCGTGCTCAGCGAGGCCCTCATGATGTGGTGGGTAAGCTGTATTCTCGCTTGCGTCGAACTCGCCATGAGGTTGAGTATCCCGGTTTGGATTATGAGCCTATAGCTGTGGAAGAAGCTGAAGAGGCTTTGGAAGATGCAGAGTATATCGTTCAGGAGATGACTCTTTTTATTCCTAAGCTAGGACCTTTCTAGACGATATTTCTTTTCGGCACCCCTGAATGAACCTCCTTCCGTGAGGTAGACGCAACGAACCCCTCATTTTCATAACCTGAACAACATAAGTCAGGTTATGAAAATGAGGGGTTCGCCGTTTTAGATGAAACCCTAGACAGGGAAGTTCCCAGGCGGGAAGACTACTCGTCGTCGGTCACGCGGTTCACGACGCGGGTGCTACGGTTCTCCTTCACCTCTTCGGGCAGCAGGACCGGCATGGAACCGGTCGGGGTGTAGGTTGCTGCGCGTGCCGCCGCGGTAGCGTGGGTGTCCTCAAACTCGGGGACAACCTCGGAGCTGGGTGCGCGGTACAGGTGGCTATTAGCCCACCACGCGAAGAGCAGAACCACAACCGCCAGAGCGCTGGAAACGAACAGCCACGGGCTAACCTGACCCTCGTAGTAGAGCTTGAAGAACGCGCCACCCATGAAACCACCGGCAATCGGGCCGCAGATCGGAACCCAGGCGTAGAACCAACGCGAGGAGCCCTTATCGTGGATGGGCAGCAGGGCATGCATGAGGCGCGGACCGAAGTCACGGGCGGGGTTCAGGGCGTAGCCGGTCTGACCACCCAGACCGATGACGAGCACGGCGACCATGAAGCCGAAGGCGAGGGGCTTAAGCACGTCGTTGAGGTTGAGGGAGAGCTCCACACCGCCGCTGATGGACGGCTTGAAGTTCACGCCGGTGTACAGTGCCGAGAAGACCAGCATGAACGTGCCAATCATTTCGGAGAGGGCGTTGGTGAAGTAGTTGTGAATGGCGGGGACGGTACCGAAGATGCCGAGCTTAATCTTCTTGTCGGCGGTTGCCTTCCAGTGGGGCAGGTAGTTGAGGTAGACCAGTCCGGCACCGACCATTGCGCCGAGGACCTGGGCGATGATGTAGCCGGGGACCTTCTCCCAGGGGAATTCGCCGTAGGCTGCCAGTCCGATGGATACGGCGGGGTTTAGGTGGCCGCCGGAGTAGGCGTGGGAGGCGTAGACGCCGAAGGTGACGGCGAAGCCCCAGCCGAAGGCGATGGTGAAGAAGTTGTCGCCGTGGCCTTTGGAGCGGCGGAGTTCGACGTTGGCGATGACGCCGCAGCCGATGGTGCACATGATGAGCGTGCCGAGGAATTCGGCGAGGTAGGGGCTGATGGTGTACACGGGGTGTCCTTCAGGTAGTGAACTGCGGGTGGTGAACCGGGGTTCGACCGGGTGTGCAGTGCCGAGCGTGAGGGAGGTGTGGTTTTGTGTGGGTTATGTCGCCTGGGTGGCGTGTTTAACCTTTGGCATCTATGGAACCTTGAATACCCCTGGAAGACAATACTTTTGTGTTATTTCACCCTTAGACATAAGCGGTTTTTCGGGTTTTTCGTTTAAAAATAAATGTGGTGGATGAGGGGAAAAACAGGCATAGTCCACACCTTGGACTCATTCCATAAACCCATACTTAAACCCACAGTTCAACCGATCGTTAAATCCATGGCTCAACCAACACTTGAATCCCCACCTTCACTACCCGCCATCAGCACAAAAAATGCCCGGGCACCGCATGAGGTACCCGGGCATTTTCTGTAATTTTTGTGCGGCTCTTATGAGCCGCCATGGTCTGGGTTCTACGCCGCTACACGGTTGCTATGTGGCTGCTACTTGGCGCTCGCCCAGTCGAGAATCGCCTCGAAGAAGCGCTCACATTCGCTCAGCTGCTCCAGTTCAATCCACTCGTTCGGGGAGTGCGCCTGCGCAATATCGCCGGGGCCGCAGATGATGCTCTGCACGCCGGCGCGCTGGAACTGGCCCGCTTCGGTGCCGTAGGTGACCTTCTGCGGTGCGTCGTTGGTGCCGAGCCACTCGTGGGCGAGGCGCACGATGGGCGCATCGTCTTCGGTACCGAGGCCAGGTACGGCGGCGAGCAGTTCGTGCTTCACGCCCACGCGGGAGGTGAGGCTACCGGGCTCCGCGCCGGTGAGCTTCTCTGCGCGTGCGGCGCGTGCCTGCAGGTCGGGCAGAATCACCTCGGAAAGTTCGCGGTCAATGCGCTCGACGAAGGACTCGGTAGTCACCTGCGGCAGGGTGCGCACATCGTACTCCACGACCGCCTGCTCGGCGACGATGTTGTACTGCAGGCCGCCGTTTGCCAGGTTCACGCTGCCGGTGGAATGGGGAATGATGAACGATTCGTCGTAGGGGCCTTCTTCTTCCCACTGGTCCGCCATGTCGGTGAAGAAGGTGATGAACTCGCCGGCGGCAGCAACCGCGTTCACGCCGTGGGTGGCGAGGGAGCCGTGCTTGGGCACGCCGGTGAAGGTGACGCGGCCGCGGTGCGCGCCCTTGTGCGCGTCGATGATGCGCATGCTGGAGGGTTCACCCACAATCGCGTAGTCGGGGGCGAGGTCGCGCGCCACGAACTCCTCGATAAGGGCGGGGGCACCGACGCAGCCGATTTCCTCGTCGTAGGAGAACGCGAAGTGCAGGGGAGCGCGCAACTTCGCCTCGGCAATGCGCGGCAGCAGCCAGAGGGCGACGGCGAGGAAGCCCTTCATATCGCACACGCCGCGGCCGTAGGCGCGGGTACCCTCCACGCGCAAGGTGAAGGGGTCGGCGTCCCAGTCCTGACCGGCGACGGGAACGACGTCCGTGTGGCCGGAGAGGATGAGGCCGCCGCGGGTGGTGCCGTCCGCTGCGGGGACGGTGATGAAGAGGTTGGCGCGGGTGCCGTCCTCGTTGTAGGTGCGCACGCCGCTGTAGCCGTAGCGGGCGAACTCGGCTTCGATGAGCTCAATGAGTTCGAGGTTGGAGCTACCGGAGATGGTGGGAATCGCGATGAGCTTTTCGAGCCAGGGGAGGGATGCGGGCTGGGTGGTCTGAGCCGTCATAACTATTCCTTCTGCGTTGTGGTGCTGTGCGCTGTTATGTTCAGGGTACGCCGCGGGGCGGTATTCGTCGCCTCATGGTCGTCGAATACCGCCCCGTGACCCCTGCGCGGGGTTAGATGATGTAGTTGTTCACGTTGGAGTGGTCGCCCAGCGCGTGGAAGTTGCGCGAGTGGTAGACCAGCGGGGTGCCTTCGCAGTCGTTGCGGATGAACTCTTCAACCTGCGCGGTGAAGACGAGTGCGGGGCCTGCCTCAACGCGGCTGAGCGGGGTTGCGCGCAGTACGCGGCGCACGCCGTGGACGAGGGGCTCGCCGGTGTGGACGAATTCCCAGGTGCTGGGGTCCTCAAAGCGAGGGTAGTCGTGGGTTGCGAAGTTCTTCGCGAGGGTGACATTCTCAGCGTCGAGCATGTGCACGAGGAAGGAGGAAGCAGCCGCGATCTTTGCTGCGGAGCCGCTGTTTGCCTTGAGGGAGAAGGCGATGATGGGCGGTTCTGCGGCGACGGAGGTCAGCGAGGAGGCGGTGAAGCCTGCGGGTTCGCCGTTTTCGTCGGTGGCGGTGATGATGGCAACGCCGGCGGGCTGGTGGCCGAAGGCGAGCTTGAACTGCTCGGAGGTGTCGGCGATGGGTGCCTGTGCTGCAATGGTTTCGGTCATGATCGACCCTTTCTTCTGCGGCTGCGTTTGAGGGGTCGTCCAGATGTGTATGCGTTGGGCGACCCTTTGTTAAGGGGAGATATGTTTCAGAGTAAAGCTAATGGGTGCTGAACACCTTATTTATTGCCCTATGTTTCTTAGGTGCACCTTTCATGACGTAGGGCGTGAAATATTACGTCATATTCTTCGTCATATGGGAGCTTCACACAGACAGCCCAACCAGCGCCCTGCAACACATGATTGAGGTGCTATCCCTCTCTCTTCCGCGGGGTTTCGCGGGGGTGAAGAGGGCTCTAGGGTATCCTTGCTTGGTACGCGAAAGCGCACCGACCCCCGTATTTGAGGGGTTTTCCGGTGCGTGAACTGTGGGGAGAAGAAGGTTAATGAGCTGGTTGGCAACTATTCCGCTGCTACTTTTTGCGGTCGTGTTGGCTTTTGGCCCCGGCTATGCAATGGGCTGGGCGCTGCGTGTTCCCGCACGTCTGCGCGTCTTCCTCTCTCCGCTCCTGTCCTTTGCCCTGATTGCCGTCTCGGCAATTGTGCTGGGTAAGATCGGGATTGCGTGGAACCTGATTTCCTTCGTAGTGGTCGCGGTCGTGTTGGTGGCTACGGCAGCGGGCCTGATGTGGCTAGTGGGTCGCCGTTGGCCTGCCCTGGCGTCTGCCTCGTGGCCGGGTAATGATGTTCCGGTGGCCTGGCCCGTGGTAGGTGCTGTTTTAGGCGGGTTCCTGGTGCTGCACATGACCGAGGACATGGTCTACGGGCCTGAGGCGTTCTCGCAGAGCCTGGATAACTCATTCCATATGAATGCAATCCGCTGGATTCAGGAGCACGGCGACGCCTCCAGCCTGACCCTGGGCGCGGTATCTGCGGCAGACCAGCAGCCGGCATTTTACCCGGCGGGTTGGCATGATTTTGTGTCCCTGATTTATAGCACTACGGGTACGAGCATTGCGACTGCCACCATCGTGACCGTGTTACTGGCTGCCAGCATTTTGTGGCCCTGCTCGCTGGTAGCGTTCAGCTTGAGCATTCCGAAGCTTCGCCCCCTCCAGGCGCTTGCCATCCCTGCAATAATTGGTGGTTTTGCAGCGTTTCCCGGTCTCCTCCTGCGTTGGGGTGTGCTCTTCCCGAATCTGCTGGGTTACGCTCTGGTGCCGTCATTTGTGGCACTCATGGTATGCCTGGTGCAGGTGATGATGCGCGGCGAGTACGCAGCGCTGCTTTCCCTGTGTCTTTCCGCCCTGGTGGGTGTCGCGGGTCTAGCGCTTGTGCATCCGAACGCGGTGGTGTCTGCTGTGGTCTTTGCTCTGCCGCTGGTGCTGGCTGGGGTGGCGTGGGTAGTGCGCTCGCGCGAGCTGACCTCTCGCCAGAAGTGGGTGGGATCCGCTCTGCTCGGGCTGGTAATTCTTGGGTGTGTGGGTGCCTGGTGGTTCCTGCGTCCCGGCGCATCTGCCAGCAACACGTGGGAGCCTATGCTCACCGAGGGTGAGGCGCTCTACCAGTTCCTCTTCCTGGGCTTGGAGAACGCCAATCAGTTGAGAGATACATTCAACCCCTCGTATCTGGCCGGTTTCCTGGCTCTGTGGGGCGCGGGGTACCTGCTGTACAAGCACCGCAACCTGTGGCTGATTGCCAGCTGGGTGCTGATTGGTTACCTATGGATTGTGTCCGCCTCGGTGCCGCGCGGCGAGTTCCGCTTGTTGATGGTTGCTCCCTGGTACACGGATCATTTCCGCTTGGCGGCGCTGGTGGTATTCCCCTCGGTGATTCTGGCTGGTATCGGCTTGGGCGGCTTCGTGGAAGGTCTGCTTACCTGGGTTGCGCGCCGCGCGCCGCGCCCGGCACGATTGAAGGTTGCGACCGTCGGCATGGGCGTTGCGATGGTTCTGGTACTGGTAGTTGCTGGTCTTTCTTCGCGTGTACCCTCGGTGCAGGAGACAACTCTGGCGGTATCGCAGGAATACCGAGTGACCCCGACCTCTGTGGTGCTGAATCAGGACGAGATGAACGTCATTAACGAGATCCCGAAGATCGTGCCGAAGGGCGATGTGATCGTGAACAACCCCTGGGACGGTAGCGCCTATATTTACGCGCTGGCAGATCGTCACCTGACGGGATACCACTTCGAGTTTGAGACCTCACCCAAGTACTCGGCAATTATGCACAACCTCAAGGACGCTCGTACAAATCCGGAGGTGTGCCGCGAGGTGAACAAGTACAAGGCCCACTGGTACGTTCACCTGGAGAACCAGTTGAACTTCGGCCCAGACGCACAGAAAAACTACGACGGCCTCGTGGCTGCCATTGGCACGGACGTTCTGACCCCGGTGTACTCCTCGGGGCCGATGACTCTGTATCGCATTAGCGCTTGCGATAATAACTAGTATCTGGCACTTTTGGGCTGCCTGAAGTATTGCGGGGGTGGCATGGAGACTAGGCCACCCCCGCGGTGCTACTTCGAGCGTCGTTAAGAGAGTGCTGATAAGATGTAAAACCGGTATGCCTTTGTGCGCATACTAACTTCCGTATGCCATACACACAAGAGATAGCACCGCATGGAATCAGAGACTTTTACGCAGACCCCTCGGCCCCTCATCATTATGCCCGCGTGGAATGAAGAGGAAGTTATTGGGGGCACAATTGAAGAACTTTTCCGCATGATGCCTGAGGTCGACCTGGTAGTCGTCAATGACGGGTCCACCGACCGCACCTCTGAGATTGCGCGCGCTACCGGCGCTTTCGTGATTGATCTTCCCTACAACATGGGTATCGGTGGCGCTTTGCGCACCGGTTACAAGTATGCTCGCCAAGCCGGATATGATTGCGCGATTCAGGTTGATGCTGATGGGCAGCATGACCCGAAGGGTATCCGCACTGTGCTTGCTGGCCTGGAGGATGTCAACATCTCGATCGGTTCCCGCTTTGCTGAGGCGACGAACTATAAGGTGTCTGGTCCGCGTAAGTGGGCGATGGTGGTTCTGGCCCGTATGTTTACGATGATTTCAGGCGAGAAGTTCACCGACGCCACCTCCGGCTTCCGTGCGGCAGACCGCAAGGCGATTGAGCAGTATTGCGAGCATCTACCTGCTGAGTATCTGGGTGACTGTATCGACGCCTGCGTGATGGCGATTCGTTCTGGCTTGACTGTTAAGCAGGTGCCGGTTGAGATGCGTGAGCGTCAGGGTGGTACTCCTTCTTCAAGCCCGTGGAAGTCTGCGGTGTACCTGGTTCGTTCTTTCTTCTCGTTTGGCATGTCGATGACTCGCCAGAAAACGAATGTGGGGTCTAAGTAAATGAGTGCAAATATTTTCTTCCTTCTCATCGTGGTGGTGATGGAGGTTCTCGTTCTGGCGCAGGTACGCAACCAGAAGATGAAGGAAAAGTACGCCGCACTGTGGCTTATCGTTGGCGTCATCATGATTGTGCTAGCGCTTTTCCCGAAGCTTTTGGATGCCCTCTCGCGTCTGGTGGGTATTGAGACCCCGGTCAACCTGCTGTTCCTACTGGCGATTATTATGCTGATGGGTATTAGCTTGCACTTGACCCTGGCTATCTCGAAGATTACGGATGATATGCGTACCCTCGCTGAAGAAGTTGCGATTATGAAGGCTCTTCAGCGTCAGCCGCAGGGCGCTTCCCGCGCTACGGAGCGAGAGCAGAAGAAGCCCTAAAGCCCCTGATTTTTATACGTTTCTACACGTTTGAGCTTGGAGTAATACCTCATGACCGTTGATATTCTGTTCCCCTACTACGGAGACGTCGCCATGATGAAGCAGGCTGTGCTGTCTGTGGTCGGTCAGACCAACCCGGACTGGCGCATGATTGTTGTTGATGACGGCTACCCGGACGACTCGATTCCCGGCTGGTTCGAGTCGCTGAAGGATGAGCGCATCACCTACATGCGTAACGAGAAGAACTTGGGCGCGAACGGTAATTACCGCAAGTGCTTGACCTTCGTAGAGAATGACCTGGTCACCGTCATGGGTGCTGATGACGTCATGCTCCCCAACTATGTGCAGTGGCTGGTGGATTCGGCGGCGAAGCACCCTGAGGCATCCATTTTCCAGCCCGGCGTGGTCGTGATTGATGAGAACAACGGCCTGTCGAATACCCTGGTGGAGCAGACTAAGGCGTTCTACCGTCCCAAGGGTGAGGCTGTTCTGCAGGGTGAGGAGCTGGCTACCTCCCTGCTGCGCGGCGCGTGGTTCTACTTCCCGTCCCTGGGTTGGCGTAAAGACGCTATCGTGGGCACCGGCTTCCGTGAGGGCCTGAACGTTGTGCAGGATATGGCGCTGATTCTGGACATTACGATGCGTGGCGGCTCCCTGTACTACGATCCGCAGGTTGCGTTCATGTACCGTCGTCACGGTGGTTCTGACTCGTCCTGGCGTGCCCTGGAGGGTACCCGCTTTGATGAGGAGCGCCGCTACATGAACACCATTGCTGATGAGATGACTGCCCTGGGTTGGACGAAGGCTGCCCGCGTGGCCCGTATCCGTTTCTCCTCGCGTGCTCACGCGCTGACTCTGCTGCCGAAGGCGGCCCTGGCGAAGAAGTGGCAGGGTGTTAAGAACCTTGCCGAGCATGTGGTGAAGTAAACCTATATTTGTGTGCGGTGCGTCGTACATCCTGCGGTGGATGTGCGGCGCATCTGCGTATGTAATGATGGTTTGTGTTGGCGGCTATATTGGCGGCTAGGAATGAGGAGGACGCGGTGAGCGAGTCGGTACAGCACCCCGATAAGAGCGGGGTGGAGGAACACCCCTCTCGGGAGGCCCAGTCTTCGGGTACGGTCACCCGCTACCAGTCCCTGGCGCTTTTGGGTTCGTCCCTGTTGGCGGCGGTCTCCACGCTGTTGGTGACCATGATTGCTCAGCGTGCCCTGAACGGTTCGGAGCTGACGGAGTTCCTGCTGTTCTGGGCGGCGCTTTTCACTGTGACGGGTATTATCACGGGTATTCAGCCGGAGATTACGCGCGCGGTGGGTACGGCACGCACCCGTGCTGTAGCTGACAGGGCTTTAGCTAACAGGGCTGCATCCGGCGGGGCTGCATCTGCTGAGGGTTCCGCGCCGCAGGGCGCCCGCGTGGTTACGGTGACCGCGGCTCTGGGTGCTATCGCTGGTGCGCTGGTGTTGGTGAGCTCCCCTCTGTGGGCGGGCCAGCAGATTCCGCATTCGGCGGCGGTGGGCGTGACCGTTATGGCGGTGGGCGTGTTCCTCTACGCCCTGCAGGCGACTATGAGCGGTGTGACCGCCGGTGAGGACCGCTGGTACCTTTTCGCTGCGGTGGGCGGTCTGGAATCTGCCGGGCGCCTCATCCTCATGCTTGCGGCTGCGCTCATGATTCCTTCCCTTGCCGGCCTTGAGGTGGCAACCGTCGTGCCGATGGGTCTGTGGCTTATCCTGGCGTTCGTGACTGTCTCGGGTCGCCGTCTGTGGGTTGCCCGCGCCGATGTGCCCGCGCGCCGCCTGAGCTTAAATATCCTCTGGTCGTTCCTGTCCTCTGCCGCCGCGGCGGTGCTGATGATGGGCTTCCCGAACGTGCTGAAAGCGAGCGGCGCCGCGGAGAGCGAACCGGTCGTGCTGGGTACCCTGATCCTGGCGATTTCCATTACCCGTTCGCCGATTATGATTCCCCTGCAGGCGTTCCAGGGTGTGGCGGTTTCCGCCTTCTTGAAGCAGCGCCACCGCCCCGTAGCGGCGTTCATTAAGCCTGCCGCCGCAGTGGTGGCTGTGGGCGCTGCGGGCGCGTTGGCGGCGTACCTGGTGGGTCCGCTGCTGTTCCGCCTGATTTACCCGCCTGCCGCAGGTGCAGAGTCCGCGTACGAGGCGGCAGCCTCCGGCATCACCCTGGGTGCACTGGTCTTCGCCTCGGCACTGCTGGCGCTCATGACCCTCTCAGGCAATATGGCGCTCGCGGTGAACCAGCACCGCATCTACCTCGCCGGTTGGGTGGTTGCCGCGGCGGTGACCTTGAGCTTGGCGTTCCTGGTCCCCGCGCCGCTGGTGCCGCGCGCTATCGTGGCGTTGGCGGTCGGCCCGGTCTGCGGCTTCGTGGTGCACATGGTGGGCGTGGCTTTGGCATCCCGCACGGAAGAAGCTCACGCCGAGTAGCTTAAAAACCTCTGCTTAAAAACCTATGGGAGGGGCACGTACATGATGTACGTGCCCCTCCCAACGTTTAAACCTGGTAAGCGGCTCACCGCTAGGGAATCAGCCACTTGCGGACCGGCGGAATCCAGCGCAGCAGCCATACCAGAATCAGCGAAGAAGCCCACACCAGCAGCGCGTAGGGTGCCTCCAGACGATAATCCACCAGCGGCCAACCGTAGGCGGCGAGGCCCTGAATAATCAGCAGGTGAATCAGGTACACACCAAAAGTCAGAGCTGACAGCTTACGCAGACCCGTCTGAACCGCCTCCGGCAGACGATTCAGCGGCAGAGACTTGAAGAATACAAAAACCGCCGAAGCCCAGAAAATCGTCGGAACAGACAGGTACTCGGTCGCCAAACCGCCCAGACCCGGGTGGTTCAGCACCAGGTACGGGCCCACCAGAATATGCGTCAGGGAACCGGCAATACCCAGCACATAGATGACCAGACGCCACGGCAGGCTGAACTCCGTATTCGCCAGCGCATAACCTAAGAAGCAGAAGCCCACATACCCCACAATGGGTGCAGAGAACTCCGGCATAAACTGCGGATTAATCTTCTGCAGAGAAGCAGTTGCAATGGGCATCAGCAGACCCAGAGCAGCCATCAGCCACGCCAGCTGCACCTTCTTCTCACCGGCACCGCGCAGGGCGTACGAGAAGATCGGCAACACCAGGTACACACCGATGAGTGCCTCCAAATACCAGAGGGTCACACCCACCTTGTTCGGTGCCAGCAGTACCGCCAGAATCTCCTCACCCGTAGGCAGGGGAGTGTGCATAAACCAGCTGCGTGCAAAGAGATACACCTGACCCCACACCAGCAGCGGAATCAGAATCTTCGTGAAACGCTTCTTATAGAACGTGCCGACACTCTCACGGTTCGTGAAATTCAGCAGGGTAATGCCCGAGGCCATGAAGAAAAGCGGCACCGCGGCAACCGCGGTACCCGAAAGAATGTTCTCGAGAACCCAACCGGGCGAATCATAATCCACCCGGTAGTTGAACCGCACGTGCAGCGCCACCACGAAGATAATGGCGAGAACGTTAATGAGGTCCAGGTACACCTTTCGCGCAGGTCTAGGGCGCGCGGCAGGCACCTGAGACTCAGGCTGAGCATCCGCAGGTTGAGAAGACGCCACCTGCGCCGATGCAGGTTTGGAGGACATGAAAATCCGCTCCAATCAATGTGTGTGAGTGTGATGGGTACAAGCACCCGAATTCTAAAGGTTATAGACCCGCTTAACGTACGCGCCGTACAGCAGACGGTACAGCGGCATGCTAGTCTTCAACAGCAGACCCGCCGCACCAAACACCGGGCGGATACGCAACGCAAGCAGCGCATCGCTCACCGTAAAACCGGTGCGGCAACCCGCCAGCACAGCCGGTGCGCTCTCACCGCCCACAATCAGCGCCTGCTGCGCGTTATTCAGGTACGCAATAACCCGGGCAATCGTCAGTGCCTCCTGACCGGCAGGCAGATGATACGTGCTCGTACGCTGCAGAGACTTCTCAAAATACTCAAGCAGACGACGAGTTTCAGACAGGGGAGTAATACGGCTCCAGGTCAGGCTTCCCGCGCTCACCGCGTACGCGTACAGCGGCTCATCAATGACGGTCACGCTCTGCGCTCGCAGGTAGCAGTCCAGTAGCGCGCATTCGTCCTCAGCGCGTTCAATCTGCGGGTATCGAACACCTTTAAATAGTTCGCGGCGAATAATCTTATCCCAAGCGTAAGGAGACAGCTCATCCTTAAGCAGGGCGAACGCCGCCTCCTGACCGGTCAGCGTGCCGGGGGCGCCCTTCAGGCGCTGCGTAGTCGAACCGTCGGTCGCCACCATGTTGTGGGCGCAATTGACCACCTGCGCCCCCGTACGCTCCGCGTGGTAGTGCAGGCGCTCCAGGAAAGTCGGGTAGAGAGCATCATCAGAATCGGGGAACGTCACCCACTCGCCACGCGCCTCGTCCAGGCCTTGGTTACGCATCGCGGACAGACCCTGATTCTTGGGGTTATTGAACACGCGCACGCGCTCATCCGGGTTCTGCTGCAGGTACTCGGCAATCAGTTGCACTGAATTGTCCGGGGAGCCGTCAATCATGACCAGCAGCTCAAAGTCGGGGTCGGTCTGCGCCAGCACCGACTTAATCGCCGCAATGACGGTGGAAGCGGTGTTGTAGACCGGCATAATGATGCTCGTGCGAGGGATGGCAGACATAGGGTGGGAACCTTTGAGAACGGGGCTGATAAGAGCGGGACTGATGAGAACGTTGAGGGGTTACATGCCGTAGGCGCGGCGAACGTACGCGCCGTACAGGGTGCGGTACAGGGCGGGGGAGAGCTTCAACAGCAGGCTCGCCGCACCCACCACCGGACTAGAACGCAGTGCCGGCACAACCCAACCCCACTCGATTTGGCGGCGACACTCGCGGATTACCGCATCTGAGTCGGCGCTATCGCTCATGAGCGCCTGCTGCGCATTATTCAGGTAGGTCACCGCAGAAGAAATCGCCATTGCCTGCTGACCCTCCTTCGAGGAGAGCAGCGGTGCGCCCGCCTGGCGCATGTAGCGGGTGTGGCGGATGCTTTCCTCCACCGGGGTCACGCGGCCCCAGGTCAGGCCCTCAGAGCCCATGTGGTACAGGTACAGGCAATCCGGGATAACCTCAAGCTTCTGCGCCTGCATGAGACACTCAAAGACCGCGAGGGCATCCTCGGCGCGGTGAATATCGGTCGCGAAACGTACCGAAGAGAAGAGCGAAGCGCGGAAAATTTTATCGTGCACAAACCCCGTAAAACGGTTCAGCAGATAGTTGATGGCAATATCGCGACCCGTGTACGTACCGGGCGCATCCTGCGGGCGGTCCATCGTGGAGCCGTCGGCGCGGGCAATGGTGTGACCGCAGGTTGCCACATCCGCGCCGTTACGTGCCGCCGCGGCGTGCAGACGCTCCAGGAATTCGGGGCGGTACGTGTCATCAGAATCGATGAACGTAATCCACTCGCCGCGCGCCTCATCCAGACCCTGGTTACGTGCCGCAGACACGCCGGCGTTTTGCCCATTGTCGAACAGGCGGATGCGGGGATCGGGGGTGTTCTGCAGGAACTCGCGAATCACCTTCGAGGAATGGTCCGGGGAGCCGTCAACCACTACCAGCAGCTCAAAGTCGGGGTCGGTCTGTGCCATAACGGACTCCATCGCGGCGACGACAGTGTCAGCCGTGTTGTAGACCGGCATGATAATGCTGGTGCGGGGTGACGGCATAGTACCTCTTCGAAATGCGGCGGATGGAACTACATACAGGTACATCATACGGTGGGGGTGGTGGGTAATCGAAATATGTTCCACCACCCCCACGATATATGACGGACCTACTGGTGGGGAGGAATATGCGTAGTATTGTGGGGCTTGCGAGTATGGTCGGTGTTAGCCCAAGCCATCCACAAACCCCAGAGGGCTATCGCGAGACCAGCCCACACACTTGCCTGCTCCTGCGTAAGGATTCCGTATGTCTGCAGGACGGCAGTGGTAGCCGGAATAACCGCGTATAGTTGCTTACGCCACCCCGGACGATGCCTAAGCACGACGCTTCGACTTCACGAGGTTCTCCAAATCTGCAATTTGCTTGTGAAGACGTAGCATATTCTCATCGAACCATTCCACGATAGCTCGAGTGCTGATTTTTGCCTGACCGAAGCGCTGTACGGCAGGGTCGCCTTCACGCACAAAAGGCGCATCATACACATCAGTCAGAGCTCGATGAGCTGCCTGGTATGCAGTATTTTCAGAAATAGGTGCCATGATAATCTCCTTGGCGGTTGGGCAGCTATGATAGCTGCGGTTTAACAGAAAACCCCGCCAGGATAAACCTGACGGGGTGAACTACAGCAGATAAAGAACAGCTTCCTGCGGTAGCTTTATCTGCCCGGGAAAATGATGTAATCCTACTGGAACGGTTACCTATTTTCACAGGCAGAAGTTTAATACGGACGGTATCAGTCCTGGCTATGAAGTAATAGGGCTAAGGCCTTCATACCTTCTAACCCTTCCCACATAGCAGAGCAAGAACGACAAGATGCCCTTTCAGCGGTGTAATACAGTGCAGATCGGCGTATTGATGTTGAGCCGTCGCAGCTTGTTTTCATGACTTCCTGCTCCCCGCAGTTAGGACAAAATCCCTGCAAATCATGACTGGGATGGCGCAACGCAACAATGGCCCGAATCCAACTGGTCGTCGTTGCTAACGCCTCATCATGAAGCTCCTGATGTAGGTGATTGCGAATCCACGCAGAAACCTGATTTTTCAGCGGCGCACCTGGGAATGAGGGCATAACAACGGAACGAATAGACTCTTGAACTTCTAACGCATTAGCAGAAATAGGTATGCGACATCCAAAGCGGCTGGCGCTAGATGCTCCTCCGGTACGTGAACCACCGGCGACATAATCTGCCAACTCGTCCAATAATGCCTGGTGGCGTGGAATACGGAACTTTGCGCGGTGCAGACATTGACGGTCTGCATCCTTCACTGGCGTGCCCACAGTTAGAGCGATTAGATGCTGCTGCAGTTGCTCGCCAGACGAAATGGTAGCCATATGATGTAGCCTCTCTGCTAAATGAGTGAATTATTGATATCCGCTACAGTGCGGAAGGTGTGTGAACCATAGTGTTGGCCCTACAAAGAGTTGCCCTGCTTCTGCTTCTTGGCAGCGAAGTTGAAGCACGGGACAGACGCTTTCTCCGTGCGTGTAGGAATGATGCTAAACCAGCATCATGAACGGCCCATTCATCCTGTCCGTTCTTCTTGCCGATTGGAGCTTCAGTATCCTGGTGCGCATTCTGTCGCTTCATTTGCCGGTAGTGCTTGCGGCATAAGGGGTGCCCGGAATGTCGAGAATCCTGATCTATTGGTTTCTCGCAACGCGTGCAATGAGAAAGCGGAAGAAAAAGAACCGGATTTGCTCGCGAAGGGTAAATTCGCTGCTTTGAAGTTCGTCGAGCTCTAGGATTGACAGGAAGATAGACCCGCGGTGAATCAAGAGGAACGGTACCTTCTGGCGCGTGGATACATGCACGGCAGATGGAATAGATGGGATTCCACTGATTCTCTATTGCGATGCGTTGTCCGTAATTTTCAGGTTGGATACTACAGGCTGGAAGAGAGATGCCAGCGGTTCTCCAACATCTAGGACAAATAGGTTGCCCTGATGATATACGGGGATTCTTGTGGAGGCGTATCGCCCTATGCCGCGCTTGGCATGTGCGGCAACCAGTGCGATATGTGTCTGTCGGCTCGTGGCATCCTTTGCATAGCCGGGATGGGTACTTCATGAGTCCTCCTTGGAATCAAAACCTATCAGAAGATTAATCCGATGTTTATAAAAGACGTAAATTAGCCTTTAATATTCTTCATGGGGGGGGGTAACATTTAATAAATATTTTTTTTGCATTTAATTAAAAGTCAACTCATAGAAGTTTATTTTTACTCAAATGATTCACTAAGTGAAAATATGTTGATATTTGAGTGTGTTATATATGGGAATTTAACTTGTTTTGGGCAGGGTCTATGGACCCTACCCAAAACAAGTTTTGATAGTTATATATCTATGAGGCTCTATGCATTAGAGAGCTCGGATTGCATTCTCCAGCTCCTTCAGGCTGGTCTCCAGGCGAATCATAGAAGTATCAAACCAGTGAACTACGGCACGTAGGCCAATGGTTGAATTGCCGTATCGCGCTTTAGCGAGGTCGCCCTGGCGAACAAAAGGCTCATCAAAAATTGCATTCATCGCATTCTTCGTTGCGCGATAGATAACCTCTTCTTCATTTACTTCTGCCGGGGGACGATAAATCGTAATCGCCGGACCACCGTTGTATGACCAAATCGTGTCGTGCGGATTGATGGAAATACCATTGTGGCCAGCATTGCAATGAATAATCGTGTCGTGGTCATCATAGAAAATGCCAGTATGACCGGCAGCACCATAACTCTGTCCACGCTTACCCCAAATAAACACGTCGCCACGTCGTGCCGGGTAATTACCCGATGCATCCGGTCGAACCTGAGTCCAACCGTACTTCTCCAAATCGTTAAACAGAGACTCTGTACTACCAAGTCCCGTACTCTTCGGGAGAAGTCCCGCCTCATGCAGAGCCGAATAGACAGCCGAAGAGCAATCGTAAGAATGCGGGCCAGTTCGATAATTCATCGAATAGGTCACCTTGCCCTTACGCTGCTCCATCCATGCAATCGCCTGATCAATCTTGGACATAATAAAATCCTTTCGGATAGGCAGTAGCCCCGCACTATGAACCTCCCGGGAAGTCCATAGTTCGGGGCTACCGCAAATGAATTGGACACTAAAAACGCCGACCAGCTTTATCTTGGTCGGCGTGACTGCTCGGTAGGCACACTCCTGCCGAGGTGATATTCACTTTACGTGGGTTGGGATGCGAAAGTCCTGTCGCGCATTTTTGAAATTACAAATTTCTTTATTATTCACTCGGTCTCCGTGTTTCTACCTACTTCAAACCCTGGGAACTTAGGTAACCCTATGGAAAACAGGTGGTGTGCTCCCTACACTGGAAGGGCACATTGACAAACCGCACGGGCCGCCTACACCGCGGCCCCGCCCCTCCCAACGGGTATAGTACCGAAGGAGCCACCCATGAGCCGACGCACCGACGCGCCCGCCCGATCACCACGACGAGCCGCCCTCGCCAGCTGGATAGGCTCCGCCCTCGAATACTACGACTTCGCCGTCTACGGCACCGCCGCGGCAATCGTGCTCAACCGCATCTTCTTCCCCGAAGACACTGCCGCCATCGGCATCCTCAAGTCCATGGTGGTTGTGGGCGTCGCCTACGTTGTGCGCCCCTTCGGCGCCATGATTGTTGGACCCCTCGGTGACCGCTACGGCCGCCGATTCGTCCTGATGCTCACGCTCTTCCTGATGGGCTTTGCCACTTTCGCAATCGGTTGCCTGCCGACCTACAGCGAGGCGGGTATCCTCGCCCCCACCCTGCTGGTCATCTGCCGCATGATTCAGGGTCTCTCCGCCGCCGGCGAGCAGGCAAGCTCCATTTCCATCTCCCTGGAGCACGCCAACGAGCATCAGCGCGCTTTCACGACCAGCTGGACCCTGCAGGGCACCCAGTTCGGCTCGCTGCTGGCAACCGCCGTGTTCATTCCCTTCGCCGCTCTGCCGGACGAGCACCTGCTCAGCTGGGGCTGGCGCGTACCCTTCTGGCTCTCCGCCTTCGTGGTGGTGACCGCCTGGCTGATTCGCCGCACCCTCTCCGAGCCGCCCGCATACCTGCAGCGCGAAAAGCTCACCGAATCCCCGCTCATGCTGGTCTTCAAGCACCACAAGCGCGCCGTGCTCACCATTGCCGTATGCGCCATGGTCAACACCGTGAACATGGTCTTCACGACCTTCGCGCTTTCCTTCGCCACCAAGGGTTACGGCCTTGACCGCAGCACTATGCTGCTGGTGCCGGTCGCCTCCAACACCCTCGGCCTGATTGCGATTCCGCTCGCCGCCATGCTTGCCGACCGGATCGGTCGTAAGCCCGTGTTCATTACCGGTGCGGTTGCATCGTCCCTGGTGATGTTCCCGTACCTCGGCGCGATTACCGAGGGCAACTGGGTGGGTATCTTCACCTACGGCGTGCTCATGCACGGTGCGCTGTACTCCATGGCGAACGGCGTGTGGCCCGCCTTCTATGCGGAGATGTTCCCGACCCGCGTGCGCGTGACCGGCCTGGCGCTGGGTACCCAGATTGGCTTCGCAATTTCTGGAGGCGTGGCGCCCGCCGTGGCGACGAGCCTCGCCGGTGCCGACCTGCATAACGCGGTGCTGCCCGCCATGTTCACGGTTGCCATGTGTGTGCTCGTGGCGTTGGGTGCGCTGACGGCTCGTGAAGGGTACAAGAAGTCCCTGGCTGAGCTGGATGCATAGCCCACAGAATATATTCCGAATATAGAATAAATACAGGTGGGGTTGGATAGATATCTATCCAACCCCACCTGCGTGTTTAACCTTCTAAGCCCCCTGCTGAGCTGCAATCAGCGCCTCAAAATGCGCCGCCATACGCTCAGCGTTCGGTTCCAATCCGGTGAAGAGACGGAACGCATCCACTGCCTGACCCACCGCCATGTAGCCGCCCGTCAGCACCTCGCACCCGGCGGCACGCGCCGCGCGCACCAGCTGCGTCTGTTGCGGCAGGTAGATGACATCCGCAACCCATAGGCCCTCACGCAACACCCCGGCGTTCAGCGCCGACTCGCTCAACGGCATACCCGGATGCACGTGCATACCCACCGGGGTTGCGTTCACTAAACCCTGAGCTTGTAGTAGAGCTTCAATCAAGCGCTCATCGTCGCTCAGCACCTCGACCCGGGTCTGCGGGAAGAGCCCGCCCAGCTGCTCCGCAAGCTCCTGCGCCTTCGCCGCGTCACGCTCAAAGAGACTCAGACGGCGCACCCCCAGGCGGCACAGCGCGTACGCCGTGGCGCTACCGGCACCGCCAGCACCCAGCTGCACCACGTGCTCCAGGCGCGCCGGGTTCTCCGCCACCTGCGGCAGGCCGCGCTTCAATCCCGCAATGAACCCGGAGTAGTCCGTGTTGTCGCCGTAGAAGCTGCCGTCCTCGCCAATCACTACGCAATTGACCGCGCCCAGGGCGCGTGCCGCATCCGAAAGCTCGTGCAGGTGCTCCATGACCGACTGCTTGCACGGGTGCGTGATGTTGAAAGCGTTGAAGCCGAGTAGCGCCGCCGCATCCAGAAGCGCCGGGGCGGAGGCGCCATCCAGGTTCAGGGCGTCCAGGTCGACGGGGCGGTACAGGTAGCGCACCCCGTGCGCGTCCGCCTCCGCCTCATGCATGGGAGGGGTCAGGGAGGAGGTGATGCCGTCACCAATGAGGCCCACCAGGAAAGATTCAGTACGCAAACTCATAGTTTCACTGTACGTGTCCGCCTCGTAAGATGCACCTACTTTCTTGAACCCGTACCAAATGCGCGCTGGAGTTGGGAAGAAGATAAAAATAATTTCTACGCCCACAAGAGCGATATGTCTGACAGAAACACCTCGAAGGTATAAGCTTGGTATAAGTGCTCGCGCGCCACGGCGCGCACATGAGACCACACAGACACCGTCACAGTGAAGTGATACCGATATTCGGAGGATAGATTGTCAATGACTGACAAGGCTATGGCACACTTCGCTGGCGCCGATGCATGGGTCGAGCAGTATTTCCTGAACAGCCCCGAAGATGAGCGTGAAGAGTTCACCCCGGCAGAGTTAGAGGATTTGGCTCGCACCCACCGTGCGCTGGCTCAAATCCGCCTGCCCAAGACCCCTGTCGTTGCCGCACGCAACGACGAGTACAACACCACCCTGTACGTCGCGACCGACGACATGCCGCACATCGTCAGCTCCCTGACCGCATGCCTTGCCACGCACTTTGGTGGTTTCGTCACCATTCTTCACCCTACCTTCCTCGCTGAACGCGGCCCGGACGGTACCCTCCTGAGCCTGCGCGGCACCGGCATGCGCGGCAACCTTGCCAGCGGTGATACCGCCACCCTTGGCGTGCCCTCCCTCAAGCTCAGCGAGAACGCCCCGGCGGGTACCACTGTCGCTATTGAATCCTGGATTGCGGTTCGCCTGACCCGCTACCTCACTGAGGAAGAGCAGCGCCGCTGCGAGAAGGAAGTTGAGCGCGTCCTCGCTGACGTTCGCGCCTGCCACACCGACCTGGATGCCATGGTCGCCCGCGTTTTCGACCTGGCGCAGTCCATGTACGACCTGCGCGGCGCAACCCTGGGTCATGGTGAGGAATCCTACGCCGCCAACCCGCGCGGTGTGGAGCCTGCATCCCGTGTGGAGGTGGCACAGGACTTCCTGCGCTGGCTGGCCCGCGGCAACTTCGTGTTCATGGGTGTTAAGGAGCGTGTGCTGGACGGCACCTCCGGCGCTATTTCTCTGGTGGACCGCCCCGGTTCGGCGCTCGGTATTCTGCGCACCACGGAGGGTAGGAGCCGCATCCCCCTTTCGGGTGAGACCCTGGAGCGTGCCCTGTTCCCGCGCCCCCTGTACATCACGAAGGCGAATTCCCGCTCCACTGTCGCACGGAACGACTACCTGGACTACATTGGTGTGCGCCGCTTCGACCTGAACGGCCGCGTGATTGGTGAGTACGTCATTCTGGGTCTGTTCACCCGCCAGGCGTACGCACTGCCCGCTATTGAGACTCCGCTGGTGCGTGAGCGTATCGCGATGGTGCGCCGCCGCCTTGGCTACCACCCCGGTTCTTACTCTGACAAGGCGCTTCTGGGTGCCTTGGAGGATTACCCGCGCCTGGAGCTGCTGCACGCTTCCGCTAATGATCTGACCGATACGTTCGGCGGCATCATGGGCCTGGAGGAGCGCCGCAAGACCCGCCTGTTCCTGCGCGCTGACCGGTTCAACCGGTTTATTTCCGCCGTGGTGTACCTGCCTCGGGATCGTTACAACACGAACGTGTGCTCCCGTATCCAGAGGGTGTTCCAACAGGAATTTGATCTTAGTGCCATCGACCATGAGGTGTACCTGTCCTCCTCATCGTTGGCGCGTCTATTTTTCCGCATTCGGCTCACCAACCCCAACGATGTGCCGAAGACGGATCATCAAGCTCTCGAAAAGCGACTGCAAGAAGCCGCCCGCTCCTGGGTGGAAGCAACCGCAGCTGCTATTGAGGCATGGAAACCCGGAGCGGCAGGCCGCCGACTCGCATCAGCCTGGGCAGATGCGACTAGCGCAGCCTACCGAGCCGATTACACAGTAGAACAAGCAATCGAGGATATCGTGATTCTTGAATCTCTCTCGGGCCAGAAGCCCGCCGCAATCAAGGTTGAAGCCGGCGAAGCCAACACCACCCGACTGAAGACCTACCTGTCCGCACCTCACACCCTCACCGAGCTTCTGCCGGTTATGCAGAATATGGGTCTGGTCGTTGTTGATCAGAAGCCCTACGAGTTCAAGCCTGAGGACGGCGAAGACTACGGCTACCTCTACGACTTCGGAGTTGAATTCCCCGAGGGCGTGGACGCAAACGCTGTGGCTTCCCTGTACGAGGATGCCCTGAACGCCTACCTGCTCGGTGAGCGCGAGTCCGATACCCTGGACCGCCTGATCCTGGCTGAGGGCCTGACCTGGCAGGAAGTACGTCTGTTCCGTGCCCTGAACCACTACCTGATTCAGCTGGGCCTGGGCTACACCCCGTCCTTCATGTCGAACACCCTGCTCGCTAACCCGGCCATCACCAAGCACCTGGTCGAGTTCTTCGAGGTCAGCTTCGACCCGAACAACGGTCTCAACGATGAGCAGCGCAATGCACGCCGTGACGAAATCGAAGCAGCCCTGGTTGAGGAACTGAACCAGATCCCCACCCTGGACGCTGACCGCTACCTGCGCTCCCTCGGCAAGGTTATCCGCGCTATCCTGCGCACCAACGCATACCTTGCTGACCGCCCCGCACTCGCGTTCAAGGTGGCACCGCAGGAGATCGACTTCGCACCCCTGCCCCGCCCCAAGTTCGAGATTTTCGTCTACTCCCCGCGCGTTGAGGGTGTTCACCTGCGCTTCGGTAGCGTTGCACGTGGTGGCCTGCGCTGGTCGGATCGCCGTGACGACTTCCGCACCGAGGTGCTCGGCCTGGTCAAGGCCCAGATGGTGAAGAACGCCGTCATTATCCCCACCGGCGCGAAGGGTGGCTTCTACCCCAAGCAGCTGCCCGACCCCGCAGTGGATCGTGACGCATGGATCACCGAGGGCCGCGAGTCCTACAAGGTCTTCATCGGCTCCCTGCTGGATGTCACCGACAACCTCGCAGTGGGCACCGACGGCTCCGAGACCGTTGTCCGCCCCGAAGGTGTTGTAGCACGCGACGCTGACGACTACTACCTGGTGGTTGCAGCGGATAAGGGCACCGCAGCATTCTCCGACACCGCAAACGCAATCAGCCTGGAGCGCGGCTTCTGGCTGGGCGACGCCTTCGCATCCGGCGGCTCCGTCGGTTACGACCACAAGGCTATGGGCATCACCGCACGTGGTGCATGGGAGTCCGTCAAGCGTCACTTCGCTGAGCTCGGCCACGACGCTCAGACCGAAGAGTTCACCGCAGTCGGCATTGGCGACATGTCCGGTGACGTGTTCGGTAACGGTCTGCTCCGCTCCAAGGCAACCCGCCTGGTCGCAGCATTCGACCACCGCGACATCTTCCTGGACCCGAACCCGAACGCGGCAGTGTCCTTCGACGAGCGTCAGCGCCTGTACAACCTGCCCCGTTCCTCCTGGCAGGACTACAACCGCGACCTGATTTCCGCCGGTGGTGGCGTGTACTCTCGCGGTCTGAAGTCCATCGAGATTACCCCCGAGGTGCGCGAGGTTCTGGGCCTGGATGAGTCCGTTACCGAGCTGGCACCGACCGAGCTGATTTCCGCAATCCTCAAGGCACCGGTCGACCTGATTTACAACGGCGGTATCGGTACCTACGTGAAGGCATCCACCGAGACCAACGCACAGGTTGGCGACAAGGCTAACGATGCACTGCGCGTCAACGGTAAGGACCTGCGCGCCAAGATTGTTGGCGAGGGCGGTAACCTCGGCTTCACCCAGCTGGGTCGTATTGAGGCTGCGCTCAACGGCGTTATCCTCAACACCGACGCAATCGACAACTCCGCAGGTGTGGAAACCAGTGACCGTGAGGTCAACATCAAGATTCTGGTGGACCGCCTCGTGGCACACGGCGAGCTGTCCAGCGAAGAGCGTGCTTCCTTCATCGAGTCCCTGCAGGACGAGGTCGGCGGCAAGGTCCTCGAGACCAACGTTGAGCAGAACGTTCTGCTGCAGGGTGAGTTCCACGGCTCCTTCCTGGGCACCAACCTGTACAAGCGCCTCATGCACGACCTGGAAGAGCACGCCGGCCTGAACCGCGCCGTCGAGTTCCTGCCCACCGACGAGGAGCTGGACGAGCGTCTGGAGACCACCGGCGACCGCCTGACCCGCCCCGAGCTGTCCGTCCTGGCTGCGTACGTGAAGATTTACCTCACCCACGCACTGGAGCAGACCGACTTCGCGGACGACCCCTACCTGGAAGGCGTTCTGCGCAGCTACTTCCCGGCAGCACTGGTCGAGCGTTTCGGTCAGCACCTGGACTCGCACCCGCTGCGTAAGGAAATCATTTGCACCCGCGTCGCTAACGAGCTGGTCAACATTGGCGGTATCACCTTCGCATACCGCGTGATGGAGGAGTTCAACGTCGGTATCGATTCCGTCGCACGCGCCTTCATCGTCGCTCGCGAGCTCTTCGAGCTGGGCACCGCAGCTAAGCTGCACCGCGAACTGCCCCCGAAGACCCCGCTGGACGCATGGTTCACCGTTCTGCGCGACAACCAGCGCGTTCTGGATCGTGCTGTCCGCTGGTTCATCACCGAGCGTGGCGTGGTTGCTGGCACCAGCATCTCTGAGCTGCTGGAGACCTTCGGTTCCGTCGTCGAGATGCGCCATAACCTGCCCGAGTACCTCTCCGGTACCTCCCGCGAGCGTGTTCGTGCAAAGCGCGACGCAGGCGAGGCATGGGGCCTGCCCGAGGAACTCATCGTCATCTGGATCCGCGGTTTCGAGGGCTACGCCCTGCTGGACGTCATCCGTTCGGCACGCGACCACGACTTCGAGGCAACCTCGCTGGCACCGGTCTACTTCGCAACCTACGACCGCTTCAAGGTGGACGAGCTGCTCGGCCTCATCTCCGACCTGCCCCGCAGCGACCGCTGGGAGATCCTGGCACGTCAGGCACTGCGCGGCAGCCTCTACGAGACCGCTGCAGGTCTGGCACTGTCTGTGGCAGAGGGCGCGAAGGGTGACTTCTCCACCGTGGACGGTGCGCAGAAGGCACTGGCTACCTGGATTGAAGAGCACCCGACCCGCGTGGGTAACATCGACCGCATCCTGAAGGAGATTGGCGAGGCCGCTCTGGACGTCACGGGTCACCCGCGCCTGGCTGTAGTGTCCGTGGCACTGCGTACTCTCTCGAGTGCATCCTAAATAGCTAAGGCCCGTTAGGGTCGCTTAGAGCATCCCGGTTCCCTCCCGGTGGGAGGGGCCGGGATGCTTTTGCGCAGGGACACATGGTGCGTGCACAGGTAGTGCGGGGGATCCTTGGTTGGGTGAACCTTGTGCCGGTGTGCCAGCGCGTCAGCACCTAGCGTGGAGCACCCAAATCAAGGTTGTTGCACCCCGCGTATATTGCATAGAATATTGCTCTCACTAGATGTTTTGCATTCTTGTGTGATGCGCATTATGTGGGTGTGTCCTAAATCCCTCCAAATATCAAGTAGAGGGTTAAGGAAACCAAAGGTTTTAGTTGATATATGCCGTATATTGATTCACGGCGGCATCAGCGCAAGCCATGGGGACCCGGCACTTCTCGGTACGACGACTCTTTCCCCTGGCGCGTCACACGGTGCTGTTCAAACACACTGCCCCTAATCTTTACGATTATCGACTGAAAGTCTGCAAGATTGTCTACCAACCACGGTACTGAGGAAAAAAGCAACAGCGCATGGCGCCTCCTCATTAACTTTCTGCTTTACGTCTCTCCGGTCGCCCTGCTGACCACCGTCTTCCCCATGGTCACCCCGACCATTAACCGGTACAACCTTGATGGTGTACCCCTGATCCAGGTGATTCTGGCGGCGTCCATTACCGTTCCTTGGCTCAGCCAGGCAGCCTGCCTGCCCCTTTACCGTGCTATCCAGATGGAGCACAAGAAGATTGCGGATGCCCGCGAAGGCCTGCGTATTCACGCTGAAACCCTTGAGCACCAGCTCAAGCGTGCCGAAGCACGAGCCGTACGCGCACGTATGTCCGAGCCGCAGTTCCAGGACATTACCGACCTGACCGCGTTCACCCGCAACTGGCTCTATCTCTTCTTCATGACCATGCCGCTGGTGCTGCTCTTCGCAATTCCGGTCGCCCTCGTTCTTCACTGGAGCCCGACTGCATTCGGTGCGTTCTTCGTCCTGGGCGTTCTCAACATTGCGTTCGCGCAGCTGCTGGTCATCCCGAACCTCGCGAAGAACCGCATCATCTGGTTCATCGCGTGGCTTGGCTACACTCTTGCCTTGTACTGCTATCCCGTCATCTGGTTCCTGCCGCCGCTGGTTGGTTCGCTCATCCTGCTTGTGAGCCTCGGTAAGGACCTGGTGCACCTGCTGCACTTCGCGCGCATCCCGCTCAAGGACATTGCGCTCGACGCCCTGCGCGGCTTCTTCACCGGCTCCATCATCTGGGCTGATAAGTACATGCTCTTCCTGGTCACCGGCGGTGAAATCAACGTCGTGGCAATCTACCTGAGCCTGATCCCCTGCGTTATCGCCTACAACTACTTCTTCGTGGTGGAGGCAGACCGCGTCAACGCAAGCATCCAGCACCTGTGGACCATCTTCGACCGCCTGCCCTACAAGGGTGTTCAGGAGGAGTCCTCGAAGGCTCTGCGCACCTCCAACCACGCTATCCGTAACTCCCTGCTGATTTACATCGCCAGCGCTATTGTCACCGGCATCCTGATGTTCATCTTCCTGCCGCAGTCCTACCCGCTGGCGCTCTCCGGCCTGGTCGTGGCGTTCCTCTTCGTTGCAGTGGCACTGCTGATTTACCAGATCGAGTACATGACCATGTACGTCACCGTGCAGCTGCTCTCCGCAGCGCACCTGGTGCTGCTCTTCATCTCCTTCATGATCCTGCCCAACGAGACCGGCTACCTGCCCATCATCGTGGGCGAGACAGTGCTCGCCTTCGCATGCTACCGCGTCTACCGTCAGGCGTGGGCTGCACCCGAGTACTCCCTCTTCTGGCGTCGAGCCCTCGCCTGGTAAGAACCGCACGGTCCGCGAAAGATACACACGACAATGACTGAACAGATGTACCGAAACCACTACGCGCCGCTGCAGCTTCCGGCTCCCGGCCCCCACTACAGCGACCCCGAATACCCGGACGTTGACGTCGCCATCATCATGGAATCCACCTACCCCTACCTCAAGGGTGGGGTGTCCGCGGTGGTGCACGATATCGTCTGCGAAAACCCGGATCTGACCTACGGCATTATTCACATCGCCTGGGATAAGAACTCCCCCCACGAAGACCTCTACGGCATGCCCGAGAACGTCAAGTGGGTCAAGGTGCTGTACCTGAGCCTGGAAGTCAACCGCGACGCCTTCGCGGAAGCCTGCGACCCCTCCGCACTGCGCATGAACTTTGCGGAGCGTCAGGCGCTCACCCAGCGCCTCATGGACGGATTCAGCGCCCTCATCGCCGGCGACGTGAACCCCCTCTGGAAGCTCTACGACGAGGGCATCAACCCCGCAACCCGCAGCTACAACCTCTTCGGTCTCTTCGGAACCCGTGAGTTCATGCAGGCGATTGCGGGTCTGGGCTTCTTCTCCGAGGTGCCCTTCGGTGAGCTCTTCTGGAAGGTGCGCGACTTCGTCTCCATCCTCTTTGCGATCCTGCACGAGCGGATGCCGCACGCCCGCGTCTACCACGCCCACACCACCGGGTACGCGGCACTCATCGCCGCCGCAGCCGCACGTGACCACGGCACCAGCTTCCTGCTGACCGAGCACAACCTGTACATTCGCGACACCGTGAACACCAAGCTCGAGCGCAACATGGCGAAGCCCGTCACCACCGACTACGCCTTCCTCAACGAGGAGCGTGAGCACCCCGGCCTGGGCCCGGTCACCCTCGACGAGCGTGCCTGGTCCGTCTGGTTCGTCGAAATGGGACGCTTCTGCTACCCCAGCGCCGACATGGCAACCTACCTGTACCCCAAGGCACTGGAAGAGGCACGCGGTATTGGTGCGCCCATCGACCAGATGAACGCGGGCGAGAAGGACCGCGCAATCATTCTGCCCAACGGTATGCTCATCGAGTCCGTGGCGGAAGCCTACTACGCCCGCCAGTCGGCGCGTGCCCGCATCCTCGCTGAGGGCCGCGGCCACGTGTGGCGCTTCGTGTTCATCGCCCGCGTGGTGCCTATTAAGGGCCTGACCGACCTGATTCGCTCCCTCGCGGTGCTGCGCGATCAGGGTCTGGTGAACTTCCACCTGGACGTGCTCGGCCCCAAGGACCACCTGCCCGAGTACTACGAGCTGTGCCTGCGCACCATCGAAGAGCTCAACATGGGCGAGTACATCACCTTCCACGGCACCGTGAACGTGCGTGCGATGCTCGACCGCTTCGACCTGCTGCTCATGCCCAGCTACAATGAGGGTCAGCCGATTGTGGCGCTCGAGGCGATGGCTGCGTCCATCCCGCTGGTCAGCACCGACGTGGGCGGTATGTCCCAGCTCATCGACGATGTGCTGGTCGCCCCCGACGGCCACGAAATCGGTAACTGCGGTATCTTGACCATCCCCGGCGATATTCACGGCTTCGCGGCGGCGCTGCGCACCCTCATGGAGGAGCCCAGCATCTACGAACGCTACTGTGTGAACGCCTACGACCGTATCGTCAGCTTCTTCCAGCTGCGACTGGTCATGGACCGCTACAACACGATCTACCGCGAGCTGGGCAAGCTGCCCCCTCGCGCCCCCGAATTCGACCCGGAGTACGATGGCGAATAAACTCACCCGCTTGGGCGGACCCGGCAAATTTGGTGCCTGGGTCCGCTACGGCGGTAAGCCCATTACCCAGCAGCAGCTCGATTTTGCGGTCAAGAACTACTCTGTCGCAATCCTGCAGCCCTGGGAACTGGACGCGGCACGCTACCTGAAGAAGCGTGCACCTCAAATGGTGGTGCTGGCGTACAAGTGCCTGTCCTCCACCCGCTCTTATGAGCCCGGCCCGATCTATTCTTCGGGTGTCTCTTACCCGCTGGCGCAATCGATGGCGAACTCCGGTAAGGATTTCTTCGCCCACCGCCTCAACGGTGACCGTATCGAATGGAAGGGCTACCCCAAGCACTTCCAGATGCAGGTGTGGAACGCCGACTACCGTTGGCAGTGGGTGGACGCTGTGGTGCGCGAAATGCGTAACTCACCCTTCGACGGGGTCATGGCGGATAACGACATCGAGAACGACTACTACGACCTGAACTTGCCCATCCAGGGTGTGGAGTCTATGACGAAGATCCGTGAGCACCTGGATTTTCTGGTCGCGTACGCCGGTATTGAGCTGAATAAAATCGGCAAGATTCTGGTGCCCAATATTGCTGAGTCTCGTCTGCGTTACGGCAAGTGGGAGCGTCACAGCGCCTACGGTGGCGGCTTTGAGGAGGTGTGGCTCGGCTGGGGTCCGAACGACTACCTGTCTTCGCCGTACGCCGTGATGCAGGGTCGTGAGATTGCGAACGGCTCGGCGGGCGACGTGAACCTGGGTACTACTTTTGCGGGTCTGGGTGGCCGTAGCGCCGCCTCGCAGAAGAAGGTGACGATTCTGCGTACCCCGCTCAGCGACCGCAAGGCTGCTATTACCGGTACGGATGAGAACTTCCTGTACGGTTTGGCGGGCTTCTGGGTGTTTGGTGGAGGCGCCTTCACCGGCATCAGCGCAACCCACCACGACGCCTACGACGAGATCCCGCACGCCCCGGAGCTTTCCTACGACCTGGGCGATCCGGTCGGCGGCATTATCGCTCAGAAGACCGCTCAGACTCGTGCCTTTACGCGCGGTTGGGCTGCCCTGAACACCGGCTCGAAGGATGTGACCGTGAAGGTTCCTTCCGGCCTGGTGGATGCGGCAAACCGCCCAGTGCCCTTGAGCTTCACGCTGCGGGCACATCAGGGTGTGGTGTACCGCCGTAAGGCGTAATTCACCGCTCGCGTAGCTCTTCTGAGCTTCTGTGCGACACCCCTTATTTGCGCATATAACCTCATAAACAAACCCACCGGCAATATAGCCAAATGGCTATATGTACCGGTGGGTTTGCTATATGTGTGCTAGATGAGCTGGGGTAGCTTACTTAGCGGGGTAGGAGGGCACGTCGTAGCCGCCCATGCGCTCCAGAACGCGAATCACCTGGCAGGAGTAACCGAACTCGTTGTCGTACCAGACGTAGACAATTGCGGAGTCATCGGTCACCACGGTAGCCAGCGAGTCCACAACACCTGCGGTGCGGGAACCCACGAAGTCGGTGGAAACAGCCTCGGGGGAATCCGAGTAGCCCACCTGGCGGCGCAGCTCGCCGTCGATGGACTCGCGGCGGAACAGCTCGTTCAGTTCCTCAGCGGAACCTGCGGGCTTGGTCAGCTTCACGTTCAGGATTGCCATGGAGACGTCCGGGGTGGGAACGCGGATCGCGTTACCGGTCAGCTTGCCTTCCAGCTGCGGCAGAGCCTTCGAAACAGCCTTTGCAGCACCGGTCTCGGTGATGACCATGTTCAGCACAGCGGAGCGACCGCGGCGGTCACCCTTGTGGAAGTTGTCGATCAGGTTCTGATCGTTGGTGAATGCGTGAACGGTCTCAACGTGGCCGCGCTCAACACCGTATGCGTCATCCAGAACCTTCAGTGCCGGAGTAATCGCGTTGGTGGTGCAGGATGCTGCGGAGAGGATCTTGTCCTCATCGGTGATGACGTTGTCGTTCACGCCGAACACGATGTTCTTCATGTCGCCCTTACCGGGAGCGGTCAGCAGAACACGAGAAATGCCGGGGCGGTTCAGGTGCTGCTCAAGGCCCGGAACGTCGCGCCAGCGGCCGGTGTTGTCCACCAGCAGAGCGTCCTTGATGCCGTACTCGGTGTAGTCGACAGTGGTCGGGTCAGAGGAGTAAATGAAGCGAACCGGAACACCGTTAGCGATGATGGTGCTGTTCTCCTCGTCCACCTCAATAACGCCCTTGAAGGGGCCGTGAACCGAGTCGCGCTCCAGCAGGGATGCACGCTTGACCAGGTCCTTATCGCCGTTCTTACGCACCACAACAGCGCGCAGGTTCAGGCCAGAACCCAGCGGCGAGGAGGAACGCTCCAGCAGAATACGAGCCAGCAGGCGACCAATACGACCAAAGCCGTACAGCACAACGTCCTGCTCCTTCGGCTGGTCACCCTGGTGGTTCACGGAGGAACCCAGCTGCTCGGGCAGCCACATGGACAGCTCGGGGGAGCCCGCCTCGTGGTGTGCCTTGTGCAGAGCAGCAATGTTAATCGAGCACGCGCCCAGGTTCAGCTCAACCAGGGCGCGAACCAGCTCGAGGGAGTGCGCGGGGTTCAGGGGCGCACCGTCGATGTGGGATACGAAATCGTGCAGCTTCAGCAGCTCAATGACAGACTTGTTGACCAGGCTGCGGCCGTGAATGCTCAGCACCACGCCGTTCTCGCGGTGCAGCTTACCGATGAGGGGGATCAGCTCCTCTGCGGTAGCCTCACGGTTAACCCAGGTAGCGGTTGCAGTCGTCACGTATGACCTTCTTCCTAACTTCGTCGTTGGAGGGTAGGCGCGACGATGCTGTCGCGTCAATACCGTGCCGGGCGTTAAGA
Organism: Rothia sp. HMSC064F07; assembly: GCF_001837265.1. Classification (NCBI taxonomy): domain Bacteria; kingdom Bacillati; phylum Actinomycetota; class Actinomycetes; order Micrococcales; family Micrococcaceae; genus Rothia; species Rothia sp. HMSC064F07. Next base: position 95,923 of record NZ_KV831926.1, read on the forward strand.
CCCGGCGTCGGTTTAAGTCTAACCCGTGCGAACCCCTCCGGAGCCTCAAAATTAGTGATATTGGGGCTAAAAGTCAGAAGAGACAGAAGGCAGTTTGTGAACCCACACGACAAGCCAACATAAGCCCTCAAAAGGAAAAGTAAAACCACTTTAAATACCCACAAAAACACACTCCACGGCCCGGAAAACATGAGTAGAATTGAAACCATGTTGACTGTAATCGGTGAAGCACTCGTAGACGTCGTCCACCAGCACGACGGAGAAACCCGCGCCTACCCCGGCGGATCGCCCATGAACGTAGCCGTCGGCGCACGCCGCCTCGGCCACCCCACCAACTTCGTCGGCCACTACGGCCCCGACGCCTACGGCAAGAGCATTGACGCACACCTGGAAGCATCCCAGGTAACTCTGCCCTTCGAGCACAGTGCTGAACGCACCTCCGTCGCCCAGGCAACCATCGGTGCCGACGGCGCGGCAGAGTACGAATTCGACATCACCTGGTCCCTCGACTCCATCGCTGAGAAGCTCACCGAACTGGCACGCACCTCCGATGCAGTGCACACCGGCTCCATTGCCGCCATGCTCGAACCCGGCGCGCACGTGGTCGCCGCGGCCTTCGAAGCTGCCCGCGACAGCGCCCTGCTCAGCTACGACCCGAACTGCCGCCCCACCCTCATTCACAACGTCGACGAGGGCCGCGCCTGGGCTGAAAAGTTCGTGTCCCTCTCCACCGTCGTGAAGGCATCTGACGAGGACCTGCAGTGGCTCTACCCCGACCGCTCCCTCGACGACACCGCACGCGCATGGCTTGACCTCGGCGCTGAGCTGATGGTCATCACTCGCGGCGAGGACGGCCCCATCGCCTTCACCAAGAAGTACCCAGAGGGCGTCAGCCAGCCCGCACACCGCGTTGAGGTTGCGGACACCGTCGGTGCCGGTGACTCCCTCATGGCGGCGCTTATCGCGGGCCTGCTCGACCGTGGTATCGCCGGTGCTGAGGCGCGCGCCAAGGTCGCTGCACTGACCGCCGAAGACATCGCCGACCTGCTGCGTTTCTCCGCAACCGCAGCCGGCATCACCGTCTCCCGCGCGGGCGCTAACCCGCCCACCCGCGAAGAACTTGACGCCGTACTCAACGGCTAAATAATCTACGCCTCGCCGGCGGATAGCTCACTCTGTCCGCCGGCGTCGCCATATCCACCCGCACCCCAACGCTGAGGAGCACCATGACCAACATCGGCACCGCACCCCTGCCCCGCGAACCCTACGCGGGCCTGCCCGAACTACCCGAATTCACCCTGACCTCCACCGACATTCAGGACGGCGGCACCGCCCCCGAATGGATGCGCTCCGCACTCTTCGGCATTGCTGGCGGTCAGGACCGTTCCCCGCAGCTGTCCTGGAGCGGATTCCCCGAGGGCGCCAAGTCCTTCGTGCTGACCTGCTTCGACCCGGATGCGCCGGTCCCCAGTGGCTTCTGGCACTGGACTGTCTCCAACATTCCCGCCAACGTGACCAGTATTGACACTGGCGCGGATGCACCCGCCGGCGCCCTGACGCACCGCAACGACGCCGGTGTGGCGGGCTTCCTGGGTGCTGCCCCTCCGGCTGGTCACGGCCCGCACCGCTACATCTTCTGCGTCACCGCCGTGGATGTGGAGAAGCTCGACATTGACGAGAACACCAGCCCCGCCGTCGTGAATTTTAACCTGCTCGGCCACGGTCTGGGTCGTGCGTTCCTGACCGTCACCTACGCGGAACCGGCGGCATAGCGGCACGCCGGCACAGTCTCACCAGCCCCGCCCACCAACCAGCCCTGCACCCTGACCAGCACCGATACACCCCACCATTGAAGGCATATCTGCATGATTAAACTCATCGCCAGCGACCTGGACGGCACCCTCATCGGGCACGACTTCCGATTCCGTCCGCGGACCTTGCGCGCCCTTGAGGCCGCCCGCGCCGCCGGGATTGACATCGTCTTCGTCACCGGCCGCCCGAGCCGCTGGCTCACGCCCCTGCGCGAGCAGACCGACTTCGACTCCTACGCCATCTGCTCCAACGGCGCCGTGGTGTACCACCTGGGCGCGAACGAGGTGGAAGAAGTCAACGGTGCAGACCCCGCGGTGATTGCCCGTACTCACGAACTGCTGGAGCCCATGTTCCCTGACGCCACCTACACCCTCGAAACCGTGGACACCGTCTACATTCAGGGCCCGCACGACGGCGGCGAGGTACTTGAGGGCGCCCGCGTGGTGGAGGCGAAAATCGCCGAGGCGCTCGAACGTATCGGTTCAACTCCGGTCATTAAGTACCTGATTCGTGTGCCCGGCATGGACCCGGATATTCTGCAGGCGCGCGTGCATCAGGCGGTCGGTTCGCTGGTGTCGGTGACTCGCGGCGTGGTCGGTGAGCCGCTCGTCGAGATGGGTTCTAAGACCGTGAATAAGGGGCGGATTTTGGAGAAGTTCGCGGCACGCCACGGCATTGAGGCGCACGAGGTGATGGCGTTTGGTGACATGCCGAATGACGCGGAGATGCTCTGCTGGGCGGGGGAGGGCTTCGCCATGGCGTCGGGGCAGCCGGCGCTCATTGCGAAGGTGGGGCGTACCTGCCCGCCCTTCCATGAGGACGGTGTGGCGCAGACGATTGAGGCGATGCTCGCCGAACGGTCCTAGCCGCCTAGCACTAGCTATCCAGCACGAGCCATCCGGTGCTAGCGGCTGGGTGAGCCTCCGCAGACATAACTCAGACATAAACTTTTATGTCTACACATAAAAAACATTTGAGTCTAGACTCAAATTTTTGTGTCTGATTTATATCTGATTTGTGTCTAAGTAGGGTGGTAGCTGTGTGTAACGTCCAGAAGACGCAAAAGCGGCCCGGATGGAAACCAATCCATCCGGGCCGCTTTTCTACAGCCTACGCCTCAGGAACATCACTCCCAACGGGCGTAAGCGTATGGAGCTCTAGTGTCCCTCAGTGCTCTTCTCAGGGTCGAAGGGCTCCAGCGGGTCGCCAGCAGCCTTCGTGTACTTCGCGATGAAGGTCATCAGGTGGAAGATAATCAGGGTCGCAGCGGTACCCAGTGCAATACCGGCGAAGGACAGCTCACCGAAGGTCCAGGTGTAGTCCGCAATACCCACGATTAGCGCCACAGCGGCGGTGGTCAGGTTGATCTGGTTCGAGAAGTTCACGCGGTTCTCGCTCCAAATACGTGCACCGAGCATACCGATCATGCCGTACAGCACGGTTGCGGCACCGCCCAGAACACCCGCGGGAACGGTCGCAATTGCCGCACCGAATGCGGGGAACATGGACAGCGCAATCGCGAAGATAGCCGCCACCCAGTACGCCGCGGTGGAGTACACCTTGGTTGCAGCCATCACGCCGATGTTCTCAGCGTAGGTGGTGGTACCCGAACCTCCGCCGAACCCGGCGATGGTGGTTGCCAGACCGTCTGCCATGAGGGCACGACCCGAGTAGTCGTCCAGGTTCTTGCCGCTCATCAGCGCAACAGACTTCACGTGGCCGATGTTCTCAGCCACCAGCACCAGAATCACGGGGATGAACAGGCCGGCGAGCTCCCAGTGGAACTCGGGGGTCTGGAACTGCGGCAGACCAACGATGCCCTGAGTCTCAACTGCCTTGTCAATCTTGGAGAAATCCACCTCGCCGCGAATCACGGCGGTAATGTAGCCGATGCCCACGCCCAGCAGGATGGACAGGCGACCAATGATGCCCTTGAACAGGACCGAAATCAGGATGATGGAGCACAGGGTCACCAGCGCGGTCACCGGTGCCACCATGAAGTTGTCCTTAGCGCTCTTCGCCAGGTTGAAGCCAATCAGCGCCACAATCGAACCGGTTACGACCGGGGGCATGAGCTTGGTCAGCCAGCCGGTGCCAGCGAACTGAACAATCAGACCGACCAGGAACAGCGCCACACCCGCCATGACGATACCGCCGAGCGCACCAGCGGGGCCGTGCGAGTTCATGGCAGCCGCCAGGGGTGCAATGAACGCAAACGAAGAACCCAGGTAGGAGGGGACGCGTCCGCGGGTAATCAGCAGGAACAGGACAGTGCCGATACCCGAGAAGAACAGGGTGGTTGCCGGCGGGAATCCGGTAATGATCGGCACGAGGAAGGTCGCGCCGAACATTGCGACCACGTGCTGCGCGCCGATGCCGATGGTAATCGGCCATGCGAGGCGCTCGTTCGGGGCAACAAAGGAACCGGGCTTGATACTGCGGCCGTCGCCGTGGATCGACCAGTCAAAGCCGAGAAGCTTAGAGATGCTCAAAGGGAGCTCCTGAGGTGAATGTGGTGGTGTATAAAATTCCACATAATTCTACGCGTACGTGGCTGTAGGTCACAGCTAAACGGGTGTAAATATGAGCAGGGATACGTTGAGCGGGGCATATATTCTCTTATGATGAGCCCCAAACCCCGAATATATAGCCCAGAACGCATCAATACCCCGTATATGCAGTTCAAGGCATATACGGGGTATTGATGCAAAGAGCGAATAAAAACACTCGCTACACACAGCTCAATGGCTTAGAGAGCGTCACGCAGGTTCTCCAGGTGATCGTAACGCGCCAGCTCATAACGCAGGTGACCCTCGGTCGGGGACTGAACCGGCAGGAACGACGCCTCACGCAGGCGACGAGCAGTCGGGGAATCAGCCACGTAACCTTCGCCTCCAACAACCTGCAGCTCAAAGTGAGTAGCAATGGTTGCAAAGTGCGAAACACCCAGGCGCAGGCTCAGCAAGTCACGACGCTCAGCACGCTCCGGCTCAGAAGCCAGACGAACCAGTTCCTCACGCAGGCTCTGGTACTCCGCCAGAATCAGCGGGAACTCAGGGCGGAACACGCCCTGCGAGACGTCCAGATGCTTAGCAGCCTCCTGTAGAGCACCAGCAGCAAGACCCAGGCAGAACGACGACTGAACCAACAGGAACGGCGCGGTCACATCGTGCAGGAACGCCTCAATGTTGTCGCTGAGAACGTCCTCGCTCGGAACGAAAACGTCCTCGAACTTCAGGGTGCCGGACTCGGTGCCGTTCAGCGCCAGCAGGTTGCGGTGGTAGTCAACACTCAGGCCCTCGACGTCCTGGCGGACGGTCACGATGTAGCGGTTCGGGTGGCTTTCCGGGGCGTTCTGCACAGCCACCGGAAGAACAATCACGCCGCCCGGGTACAGGTTCGACGCCCACGACACGGAACCGTTCAGCTTCAGACCGCCCTCAACGAGGGTGCCCTCCACCTTGATCGGTGCCAGACCCGAAGCCTCCTTGTACGCCGCCGCCATGGCGGTGGTGCCGCTGACGGTCGCAGCCGCCAGACCGGCGGGCAGCTCGCGGCCCACAGCGTCAAAGAACGCAATGGTGGAGCGGTGAGCCCACAGGGAGAACGCCGTGGAGGCGTCCTCGGTGGCAAGGTCGAAAGCCACCGAAACCTGGGGGACCAGGGAACCGCCGTCGCGACCCAGGGTAATCAGGCCGTCCTTAGCGATTTCGCGCAGGTTTTCGAAGGGAGAACGCTCGCCGCGGTCAACAGCATCTGCGTGGGTTCGGGCGAGTGCGAGCACCTGCTCGCGCTGGGGGTAATCGTAGAGGGGTTCGAGAGTGAACTCGGACATGGGGTTTCTCCTAAGCGGGGAGCATCGCGTCTATGCGTGCAGCTTGAACAGTCGGTCGATGGGGGTGCTGACGGCCTTACGGGCGCGAACAACAGCTTCTTCGTCGGGTGCGTCGTAGAAGCAGAGGCACTTTGCGGTGTCTTCGCGAACGTAGGTGCGCAGGAAGGAAACCTCGGGTACTTCAGCGTACTTGGGGGCGTTTGCCTTCTTGCGGGTCAGGTACTGTTCCATAGTAATCTCTGCGGGGATGTCCCACTCAACCAGGTAGTCTGCGTCCTTCTTGAGCTTCTTGATGTCTTCGAGCTCTGCTCCGACCAGGCGGACTGCGTCGGGGCCTGCGACGGTTGCGCGCTCACCGATTGCTGCGGCGAGGTCGGGGCCGAATGCGGTGTTCTCGGATTCGACGATGACGAAGACGATCTTGTGGTCTGCGGAGACCTGGGTTTCGATGAGCTCGGCGCCGTTGGTCAGGGACGAGTTGACGGTCTCGATGAGCGCGGTTGCTTCGTCCTTGGACGGCTGTGCGGGGGTCAGTTCTACCAGGTAAAGTGCCATGATTTTCTCCTCGGCTAAGGGTTGAAGGGTCGTGCCGGAAGGTTTTCCGGCTCGTTCTGGATTCACCTTAGACCTGTGGTTGAGGGCTGTCTAGTAGATTTCTGTTCGTGGCTTAATGCGTCCCTTTTTGACCCTGTGTTTCGTCACGCGCGTTCACGCGGAGACATAAATCGTCACAGTTCCGCGTGCGGGAACCCGCCTGCGGCCGCAGAATTTTTGCGCGGTTATCGAACCCGATGGCGCATCTATCCGCGTCGTCCTGCTCGTGCCGCAAAGTCGTCGAGGGCGCGGTTGAGAGCGGGGACAGTCCACACTTTTTGCCCCTGAATTTTGACGCGCTCTCCACGCAGAATCTGCAGCTCCACCATGCGGTTGAGGAGGCGATACACACTAGCTCGGGACCCCTGCGTGTGCTCCTCCACCATGTGCGCAGTGAAGGCGGGCTCAGTGCAGCACAGGTCAGTGAGGGAACGCAGGAGAGGGGTTTTACGCTGGGCAATGGACAGCACCTCATCGCGCAGGGTTTCAATGTCTTGCGCCAGGATTTCTGCGTTGGTGATTGCCTTCTGCGCGGCGTCGATGAAGAGCTCGATGATGGGCTCAGCATCGCCTGCACGGTAGTCGGTGAGCGCCTGAATGTACCCGTCGGTATCGTGCAACAGCCCGGAGGAGACGGGCAGAATCACGTGGCGAGTAACGCCGCGGGCGAGCAGGAGCGCAGAGATGAGGGCTCGTCCGGTTCTGCCGTTGCCGTCAGTGAAAGGGTGGATCGTTTCAAATTGGGCGTGCGCGATAGCCGCCTGTGCGAGGGGGTCAATATCGCGGCGGTTCATGAAGGCTACAAGGTCTTCGAGGGCGGCAGGAACCCGCTCGTGATGCGGTGCCACATAGTCGGCGGTTACCGGCGAATCACCCTTAATCCACACCCATTGGGTGCGGAGTACACCGGAGTCCTGCTGCAGGCCGCGGGTCAGTTCGCGGTGCATCGCGAGGATATTATCGACGCTAATGTTCTCTGCGGTGTTCAAGGCTGCACGCATGGCGTGAACATTGCGCGCCACCAGCTCGGCGTTAACGCCGACCTTCGACCCGCTTGCACCCAGGACAGCCAGTGAGAGCCTGCGTGCGCTAACGGTGAGGTTTTCAATCTGTGAGCTGGAGGCGGATTCGCCGCGCAGAAGAACCGCGGAGAAGGGGATGCCGCCGATGTGGTGGAGCCGCTCATCGAAGCGGGTCATTGCGGTGGCGTTCTCTTGGAGGCGCACTCGCAGTGCGGGGCTGAGTTCGACGTTGAGTGCGGCAATGGAGGCGGGTACGGCGCTGGAGAAGGCGCCGGAGTTGCGGCGCGTTGCGCGTCGGGAGGCGAGGGCGTCACGGTGAACCCAGGGGGTTTGCGGCTCCCATGTGAGAGCGGGCCAGGTGATGGCTGAGGGCATGGTTCCTCCTCCCTCCTCCTCTTCATCGGTGTCGTCTTGCTGGTCTTATGGGGGGTCTTAATAAGACAATACACTTCGATTTTCTTATTAAGGCGCTTAATAAGAAAATTCGCGCGGATTGTCTCATTAAAGAAAATGTCCCGAATGCCCCTAAACCCGCCCCTCCTGAACCTCCCTTCAACATTCCGGCGCTCCGACTGCTGGCACATACACCGAGGCATGCATCAGTGCATACACAAGGGCCCCGAACCCTTGATATTTCAAGGATTCGGGGCCCTCAGCCTTATATGCTCACGCCGCCTGAAACAGCGAGTCAGCAGTGCAGGCAAGTAACTTTGTGGCTACTTCACGCCGCGCATCATCTTCTGAACCGGCTTGTGCACCAGGAACAGCAGAATACCGGTCGCGATGGTGATAATACCCATCCAGGTGAAGTAGGGAACCTCAGTCTCCATGCTGTAGAACGGAGCCAGCCAACCGGAGAGCACGGTACCCATTGCCACGGAGGTGAAGTACAGCGCCATCATGTTCACGCGGTGCGCTTTCGGTGCGAGCTTGGTCGCCAGCGAAATACCCACCGGCGAAATAATCAGCTCAGCGATGGTGCAGACGAACAGAATCAGCACGATCCAGCCGACGTTCACGCTCTGAACGCCCGCCTGAGCGAGGAAGATCCAGAACGCCAGACCAATAATGATCAGCGCTGCGGAGAACTTCAGGGTGGTGACCGGCTGGCGGTCACCCCACTTGGTCCACAGGGCGGAGAACATCATGCCGAAGACGATGATGAAAATCGGGTTGATGGAGTTGACCAGGTTCGGGCTCAGCTCCATGCCCAGGATGTTCCAGTTGAGGCGCTCATCCGAGTACACCGCCATGACGGTGAACTGCTGCTGGTACAGTGCCCAGAACACGGCGTTTGCAATCCACAGGGGGATGAACGCGGTGACGCGGGAACGCTCATCGGAGGTGACGTCCTTGGCGGTCAGCATCTGTGCGAACAGGGCGATAGCGCCGATGAAGATGAAGCCCATGACCCAGTTCTTGAGGTTGTCTGCGGTCATCAGACCGGTCGCCAGCAGGATGCCGAGAACGACGACGATACCGACCAGTGCCAGGAAGAAGTTACGCTTCTGGGCGCCGGTGAAGGGGGTGCCCACGTGGTGCACGGAGGCGGGCAGGTTCTTGCGGGTCAGCGAGTACTGAATCAGGCCGGCAGCCATACCGATTGCGGCAAAACCGAAGCCCATGTGGAAGCCCCAGGTGCTCCAGCCCCAACCGGTCAGGATCGGACCAATCAGTGCACCGGTGTTCACGCCGATGTAGAAGATGGTGAAGCCTGCGTCGCGGCGTGAGTCGTTGTCGCTGTAGAGCGAACCGACCAGCACGGATGCGTTACTCTTCAGACCGCCGGAGCCGATAGCGACCAGCAGCAGACCAATCACCACGCCGGGGATGCCGGGGATGAGGGAGAGGGAGATGTGACCCGCCATAATGCCGATGGCGGAGTAGAAGAGGGTACGCTCGGGGCCGAGGATGCGGTCACCGAGGATACCGCCGAGGATTGCCATGAGGTACACGACTGCACCGTACGCGCCGATAACGCCGGTGGCGAGGTCCTTGTCGAGGCCCAGGCCGCCCTTGTCGGTGGTGTAGTACAGGTAGTAGATCATGATGCCCTGCATGCCGTAGAAGGAGAAGCGCTCCCACATTTCTACGGTGAACAGGTTCGCGAGCATGCTCGGGTGGCCGAAGAAGGTCTTGGTGTCCTTGGGTTCGGCACCTGTGATGGTGTTGGACATGGTGGTAATTCTTTTCTGTGCAAGCCCGGGGTTCTGTGTGACCCGGGCAATATGTGTATAAGTGTATACCCTTGCCCATGCATATGTATACATGGCACGCACCTATATTTCACAGAATAAACTCTTATTCAGTGCATGAAAAACCATTTCGATTTTTTCGTATGCACTGCTTCCGAATCTCGCAAACCCCCAAATACCGGGCTAGATGCGCCACGCACCCCCAAAGCGCTAGAGTGGAACCATAACTATGCCCACCCGGCACCCCGCCGTGCCGACCGGCTCATTTTTAACCATTTCAAAGGAGAACCCCATGACCGCTGTACCCCAGGTTGACCCCCGCGACGTTCCCGCAGGCGCAACTATCATCGACGTGCGTGAAGACTACGAGTGGGAGGGCGGCCACGCCACCGGTGCCAAGCACATCACCCTCGGCACCATCGCTGAGCGTCTGGAAGAACTGCCCGCACCCGGCGAAGACTTCTACGTCATCTGCCACGGCGGCGGCCGTTCGAACCGCGCGGCAACCTTCCTGCGCGAGCACGGCTACGCCGCACACAACATTGCGGGCGGCACCAGTGCATGGTTCGCTGCCGGCCTGCCGATGACCAGCGAAAACGGCGAAGCACCCGCAGTCGTTCACTAAACCGCCAGTTCGCCTGCACGCCATACAATGGAGTCCGTGACTGAAACTTCCGCGGACCGTATTTTTTCTACCCCGAACGCTCCCGCTTCTGCGTCCCCTCATGCCCTGCTGAGTATTCTGCAGAGCATCCCGTGGGATGCGCAGACGCGGGAGCTTGTCGTGCGCCCGCTTCCTTTCGCGGTGAACTGCGAGGAGGCGTACCCGCTGCTGACCGGTGGTGCCGAGTATTCCTTCTGGCTGGATTCGGCGCGTGAGGAGTCGCCCATGTCGGTTGCCTCGTATGTGGGTGTGGTCCCGGCGCAGCTGTCGCCCCTGCGCGTGGATTCGGCGCGTGCGGCGGCTGAGTCTGGCGGGGAAGACCCCTTCGCCCAGCTGGAGGCGGCGCTCGCCTGCGCACCGCGCGTGCACCCGGATACCGCGGCGGCAACCGGTCTGCCCGCGGGTTTGCGTGGCGGTTACGTGGGCTATTTCGGCTATGAGGCGCGTGCCGCCATGGGCATGGAGCACGGCCACCCGGTGCCCGGCTACCTGCCGGCGCATGAGGCGCCGACCCCGGATTCTCTGTGGTTGCCGGCGGTCCGCTACCTGGTGCATGAGCATGCCCGCCCGGGGGCTGCGGCGCGTAGCTGGCTGGTGGGTGATGAGTCGTGGTGTGAGGCGGCGGAGCGGCTGCTGAGCGCGGCGCTGACCCCGGTGCTGAATGCGGTGCTGAATACGGCGGGGGAGTGCGCCTCCGAAAATGCTCCCGTAAATACCCCCGAGCTCACCGAGCCCCTGCTCTTCCCGGCACCCGCCGCGGAAGCCTACATGGACTCCGTTCGCGCTAGTCAGCACGAAATCTACGAGGGTAACAGCTACGAGGTGTGCCTGACCGCGCAGACGGTCGCGCGCATCCAGAATCCGAGCCCGGAGCTTTTCTTTGAACTGTACCGCCGCCAGCGCGCCCACAATGCGGCACCCTATGCGGCGTACCTGCGGTGCGGTGATTTTTCGGTGCTTTCTTCTTCGCCGGAGCGTTTTTTGAGCGTGGATACGCACCGCAACGCCCAAACCAAGCCAATTAAGGGCACGATTGCTCGCGGCGCCACCCCGGAAGAAGATGCCGCCGCTGCGGCATGGTTGCGTACCGATGAGAAGACCCGCGCCGAGAACCTCATGATCGTGGATTTGCTGCGTAATGACCTGTCCACGGTGTCTGACCCGGCGTCCGTGCGCGTGCCCGTGCTCATGGGCGTGGAGAGCTATTCGACGGTGCATCAGCTGGTGTCTACGGTCAGTTCGCGTCTGCGTGAGGGAATTTCTGCGGTGACCGCCGCGCGGGCGTGCTTCCCGGGCGGTTCGATGACGGGTGCCCCGAAGCCTTCGACCATGCAGATTATTGAGGGTCTGGAGGGTCGCGCTCGCGGCGTGTATTCGGGTGCTCTGGGCTTTGTGTCGGCGGATGGTTCGGCGAACCTGTCGATTGTGATTCGCACGCTCGTGGCGCACGATGACGGCGTGGTGACTCTTGCCGCGGGTGGCGCTATCGTGGCTGATTCCGACCCGACCGCCGAGTATGAGGAGATGCTGACGAAGCTGCGCGCTGCGTTGCCGCCGTCGGTGGGTCGCGTGGTGGAATAGCCTAGCGCTGGAATAGCACAGGGAATAGCCTGCGCCGCCTGCACGTGAGCCGCTACACTTGAACTATGACTAAGCTTTCTGAAAACCTCCCCATTGAAGAAGCCCGTGAACGCCTGCGCCAGCTGATTTCTGAGCTGGCTGTGGTGCGCGGGCACGTGGTCCTCGCCTCCGGCAAGGAAGCCGACTACTACGTTGACCTGCGCCGCATCACCCTGCACCACGAGGCTTCTCGCCTGGTCGGTCAGGTCATGCTGGACCTGCTGGATAAGAACGGCATCGAGTTTGAGGCTGCTGGCGGCCTGACCATGGGTGCTGACCCGGTGGGTACCGCGATTATGCGTGCCGCTGGTGATCAGGACCGTGCGATTGACGCGTTTGTGGTGCGTAAGGCTCAGAAGTCTTACGGCATGGGCCGTCAGGTGGAGGGCCCGAGCGTTGAGGGTCGCCGCGTGGTTGCTGTTGAGGACACCTCCACGACCGGTGGTTCTGCGCTGACTGCTGTTGAGGCGCTGCGTAAGGCTGGCGCTGAGGTTGTGGCGGTTGCTGTGATTGTTGACCGTGCGACCGGCGCTAAGGAGCATGTGGAAGAGGTTGCGGGCGTTCCGTGCCTGTACGCGTACTCGAAGGATGAGCTGGGCCTGGACTAGTCTCTATTGGCTTGGACTAGGACCTCGTGAATTTTTAAGACGTTCCCGTTGCGGCGGGTGAACCCGTGCCGCTGGCTACTGTGTGTGGCTGGTGGTGCGGGTTTTTGTCTGTAAGATGGCTCTGTGGGCGCCGGAGTGGTGCTGGTTGTTGGCGTGAAGGTGGTTGTGATGGTTGAGAATCGTGATGCGGCTGAGGCTGTACCTGCTGAGGCTGTGCCTGCGGAGGCGGCTGTAGCTGAGGCTGTTGAGGGTACTGAGCAGGGTACTGCCCGTTTTGAGGTGGGTGTGGGCCCGTGGGAGGGCCCGTGGCCTGAGGGCGACCATTGGGATGAGGAGCTGCTGCGTGAGGGTGACCGCCGTAACGTGGTGGATAAGTACCGTTACTGGTCGATGGACGCGATTATTGCTGACCTGGATACGCGCCGCCATGATTTTCATGTGGCGATTGAGAATTGGCAGCATGATTTGAATATTGGCACGGTGGTGCGCACGGCGAATGCGATGTTGGCGAAGGAGGTCCATATTATTGGGCGTCGCCGCTGGAATCGTCGTGGTGCGATGGTGACGGATCGTTATCAGCATGTGCGTCATCATCCGACGATTGAGGATTTTGTGGCGTGGGCGCAGGGTGAGGGTCTGGAAATTATTGGTATTGATATTTTTCCGGATTCGGTGCCCCTGGAGACGTATGATCTGCCGAAGAGGTGTGTGCTGGTTTTTGGTCAGGAGGGCCCGGGTTTGTCGGAGGAGTTGCATGCGGCGGCTAGGGATACTCTGTCGATTGAGCAGTTTGGGTCAACGCGTTCGATGAATGCGGCGACGGCTGCGGGTATTGCGATGCATGCGTGGGTTCGCCGCCATGTGTTTGGCCAGATTCCGTCGTAGTTCGGTGGCTGTTTATGAGGTGTTTAAAGGTTCCGATGCGTTGTGTGCGCGTCGGAACCTTTTTCGTTGTGGTTTGGGTGGCTTAAACCACGCATGAAATTATCTAGGCGTGTTAGTGTTAACGCAAATCACAGGAGATGTGAGAATCGCACTATCAATTTCGGTTTAGGGTATGCGATGGATTTCCTGGCTTCGGCTCGCCAATGGTTGCGGGTTGTGCATATGAATGACCGCGACGTCATTCCCCTGAAAGGAGTCGGTAACAATGAAGAAATCTGCTGCTCTGTTCGCCTGCTTTGCTTTAGCTTTAAGTTCTTGCGCCGCTGCGCCTAAAGATACTAGCCTCAAAGCCCAGCTGGATTTTGAAAATAACTACATTACTCTTCCGCTCGATGAATACGACATGAGTGACCAGGCCCTAGATATAACATATAGGGCGTATTTGTTGATTCTTAAAGAGTGCTATGCGAAAAAGGGATACGATTTTGAAATTCTAGAAAACGGCTTGGTTTCTGGCAACGCCTCCCAGTACGGCTCCTGGAACGTGAAGCATGCGGCGAATCATTTTACGTCCAGCAAAGTCAGAGAAGAGCAGGAAAGGATTTATGAGAGCATCCCTGAAGACGTCAGGGCCAGCTGCCGCGAAGAGCATCGGGAAGAACTGGATATGCTCTATTTTGATGAGGCTGATGAGAAAAAGTACCGCCCCGTCGGTCGTATCAGTGGCGAAGCGTACCAGCGTGCGCAGGCTGACCCTGAATGGAAGAAAGCCCGCTCAGATTGGTGGGACTGCCAGCGTCAGGAAGGGTTGACGCCTCGCACCGGGGACGGTGAATGGACGAGCAAAGAAACGGCCAATCTGAATGCTGATGATCCCAAAGTGTTGGAGGAGGTTATCCGCCTGGCAATCATTGAAGCTCAATGTAGTGAGAAGGTGAGGTTGGCTCAGCGTCTGGGTGATATTGAGGCGTCCTATCAGGGACCTTTGATTGAGAAGAATCAGGCGCTGCTGAATGAATTGAAGGCCGATCGTGATGCGAAGATAGCGAAGGCGCGCGAAATTATCGCCACCCACCAGTAGATATCAGTAACAAGAAGATAGGAGCTCTTGGGATAATTGGGGTAACTCCGTTTAACGCTACAACGAGGTATGGAGGAGGAAAAGCCTATGCGTAAGGCTCTCTCTGCGGTAACAGTATTCTGCCTGCTGGGGGCGTGCGTATCCTGCTCCAACAGTGCCGAGCGGGACACCTCACGAAAAGCTGTTCTTGATTATTCAAAGAACTACGTACACCTTCCACTGGACGAGTACGCCTTGGATGAACTAACACTCCGTACGGTGAGCACGGCGTGGCACACGCTCATGTCCGAGTGCTATGCGCACCATGGGCAGTCCTACGCCGTACCCTCAATAGACACCCCGCAACCGGGAGGCCTATACGGCAACTGGAACGTTGAGTACGCCAAAAAGTACGGGTACTCCCAGAAGGAATCCCGAGGCCCAGAAGATTCAGCATCAGACGACATCAACACCCGGTGCCAAGAAGAGGTGAAAGCCGCATTCTCTGACGTCGAACTGGACGAAAAAGAATACCGGTATGTAGGAGAGCTCAACTCACAGGCATACACCTACGCCTCCCAAACCGATGAGTGGAAAAATATTCGCTCAGAATGGTGGACCTGCCTGCGTGAACGCGGGCTAACCCCCAGGGAAGGAGAGAGCGACTGGATGTCCGAAGAAAGCGCACATCTCATGACCTCCTCCCAAGGCAACGAAGAAGCTAAGCCGGAGGAAATCCGCCTCGCAACTATCGAAGCGGAATGTAACCAGAAGGTGGGTATGGCTCAGCGTCTGGGTGATATTGAGGCGTCCTATCAGGGGCCTCTCATTGAGAAGAATCAGGCGAAGCTCAACCAGCTGAAAGAGGAGAAAGAAAAGCGTGTGGCGAGGGCGCGTGAGATTATCGCCACCCACCAGTAGCCACACCCGCTGAAGGGCAGAACGGGCGAACCAGCCGCAGAATGCCCACAAGCAAATTTCACAAGAAGGAGCCGGGGAGTGTCACCACTCCCCGGCCCTCACTTTATTCACTCTCAACCTCGCAGCCCATGCTGGCGCACCTACAGGCCCGCCAGCTCAAGGCCACTCAGCGTCAGGTTACTTAGCCCTTTAGCCCACCGGAACGTTAACGTTCACCAGCGAGTACAGATCCTTCGGATCATCCGGGCTAGCAACCAGGTCAATGAACTGCTGCAGGTCGGTGTCCTGCGTAGCCGCACGGGCATAACGCAGACCCGAGAAGTCAGCAATCGCGAAGCCCACCGAATCAAACAGGGTAATCTGCTCATCCGACACGCGGCCCGGCTCCTCACCGGTCAGAACCTTCCAGAACTCCACCACGGGGAAGTCCGGGTCCTTCTGCTGAATCTCGCCCTCAATGCGGGTCTGCGGCGGGAACTCAACAAACACGGTGGAGCGGTCCAGAATTTCGCTTTCCAGCTCAGTCTTGCCGGGGCAGTCGCCACCAATAGCGTTCAGGTGCACGCCGGGCTTCACCTGGCGGTCCAGCAGAACCTTCGCCTGCTGCTTATCGGCGGTGCAGGTGGTAATAATATCGGCACCCTCAACAGCCTCGTCCACGTCCTTAGCCAGGTGGATGCGGAAGCCCAGCGGCTCCAGGTTACGGCGGAACTTCTCCATCGCGTGCGGATCAACGTCGTAGACGGACAGGTCCTCAATGCCGAGCACAGCGCGCATACCCAGCGCCTGGAACTCAGACTGCGAGCCGGTACCAATCATCGCCATCTTCTTCGAATCCTTGCGTGCCAGGTGCTTAGCAACCATGGCGGACACGCCAGCGGTACGCAGCGCGGTCAGCAGGGTCATCTCAGCCAGGAACACCGGGTAGCCGTTGTCCACGTCAGCGAGCAGACCGAACGCGGTCACGGTCTGGAAGCCGCGTGCCGGGTTCGACGGGTGGCCGTTCACGTACTTGAAGGAGTAGGTGATGTTGTCGGAGGTGGGCATCAGCTCAATCACACCGAAGGGGGTGTGGGAGGCGACGCGCGGAATCTTGTCGAAGCTCTGCCACTTCTTGAAGTCTTCTTCGAGGAAGTCGACCATGCCGGCAATGATGTTGCCTACGCCGTCCTTCTGAATCCACTTCGCCATCGAGGCGACGTCAACAAATTCCACCGCGTGTGCGCTAGGACGTTCAGTCATGATTTTCTCCTTTGAATATCTGCACAAAACTTCTTTGTGCATCTGGTGGTCACTGCGGATATCTATTATCTCAAAATATATTGCAGGACACACCGTATTAGAAATGCTGTAGATATGTACTTTGCTTTATGTATTACACGGATGTAATACGGAAGCGAACACGGAAAGACGTGCAGGGAGGGGGCCCTAGAGCTCCTGGAACCTACGGGCTAGGGTCTAGAACCCCCTCATCGCCTTCACCGGGATTTCACTGGGATATCACGGAATCGGAGGCTGCCGTCGGGTTAGTTGCCCTTCGGCTTGTCCTCGTCCTCAAGGTCCAGTTCACCCAGGTCAATGTGGGTACGAGGCTCCGGAACGAGCTTCTTCACCACGGGGCGGGCAGCAATCACAGGCACGGAACCGGTGTAGCCTTCACGGACGCGAGCAATCTCGTTGACGCGGTCACGAACCGTGTACCAGCCGATAATCAGCAGCGGGATAACCACCAGCAGCGATGCCAGGGTGTAGGTACCCACCGGGTAATCCAGAGCCATCAGCACCAGCACAACAGCGAGGAACACCATCACAGCCCAGTCGCTGAAGCGACCGCCGGGTGCGCGGTAGTTGGGGCGCTTGTACTTGCCCTCACCGACCATCTTCAGGTACTTCTGGTGTGACATTGCGATAGCAGCCCAGCTAGCCATGGTGCCCACGGATGCGATGTTCAGCACGACCTCGAACGCCTGCTCGGGAACGAAGAAGTTCAGCACAACGCCGAAGAGGCCAATCACACCGGTCAGCAGAATACCTGCCACCGGAACGCCGGAGCGGGACACCTTGGTGGTGAACTTCGGTGCCGAACCTGCAACACCCATCGAGTGGAGGATACGGCCGGTGGAGTACAGGCCAGCGTTCAGCGAGGAAGCAGCCGCGGTAATAACGACCAGCTGCATAATCGGTGCGGTACCGTCAATGCCGATCGAGTCGAAGAAGGTCACGAACGGCGACTCTGCATCCTTGTATGCGGTGTAGGGCATGAGCAGGCAGAGCAGAACCACGGAACCAACGTAGAAGATCGCGATACGCCAGATCACGGTGTTGATAGCGCGGGGGATAACCTTCTCAACGTTCTTGGTTTCACCACTGGTGGTGCCGACCAGCTCAATACCGGCGTAGGCGAACACAACGCCCTGAACCACGATAAGAGCGGGAAGAATACCGTTGGGGAAGAAGCCGTCATTGGCTGCAATGAGTTCCAGACCGGGGCGGACGCCGTTGATGGGTTCACCGAAGACCAGGTACCAGATACCTACCGCCATGAAGGACAGCAGGGCAAGAATCTTAATGAGTGCGAACCAGAATTCCAGCTCACCGAAGAGCTTCACGGAGATGAGGTTCAAAGCAACGGTGACAACAACGACGATGAATGCGCTGAGCCACTGGGGAATATCTGCGAAGAACTGGTTGTATCGACCGAACCAGCTGATGTAGATAGCGATAGCGGTGGCGTCTGCAACGGCGGTCATTGCCCAGTTCAGCCAGTACAGCCATCCGGATACGAATGCGGCTTTTTCGCCGTAGAATTCGCGGGTGTAGGAGACGAAGGAGCCCGAGGAGGGGCGGTGAAGGATCAGCTCGCCGAGGGCTCGAAGGATCAGGTAGCCGAAGAAGCCGATGACGGCGTAGATGACGGCGAGCATGGGGCCTGCGTCCTGCAGGCGGCTACCGGTGCCCAGGAACAGGCCGGTACCAATAGCGGAACCGATGGCGATCATCTGGAGCTGACGTGCGCCAAGCCCCTTGTGGAAGCCTTCCTGTTCGTGTGCGAACGGGTCGTCTGTGGGGGGCTTAGTGTACTGATCCGCTGCAGAAGTCTGCGGGTTCTTGTTCGGTGAGGTGCTCACGCTATACCTCCTTGGATAGTTACGTCTGAAGCACGTGCTACACGAAATGTGGTTGGGAACACGTCTGCGGGTTGTAATGACTATAGCACGGTAATTTAGGTAAATATAACCCGCATCACGTAATAATTTATATAAATATAACGCATATCTTATGAATATATTTGGTTCATGTTGTATTGTGTGGTTTTCATTGTTTTGTGAAATAGATTAATTGAACCCTGAGTCCAAAAAATCAATTACCCCACCACCGCACAGCACAAGAGCACCCACAACGGGGTGCTCTCACAACCTATTCACAACGGGGACTTAGTCCTCCATCAGCCGGTCAATCTTCGCCCGCAACGCGCGCTCACGACGATTCAACCACCACCAGCTCGGCCAACGCATCAACGACTTACGACCAACCTGCACGACCGAGGGGAGCTTCGCCTCCGCAAGCGCCACATCAATCTCGTGGTCACTCGCGCCCTCATCACGCATTTTCTCCATCAACTCAAGGGATTTCGCCATATCGCCATGCCCCAAAACATGCCGACTCTTACGCTCCAGAACCTCATCCAACTGCGCGCGCACCGGGGCAATAGCCGCCGCATTCGGATGCTCACGCTCAGCACGACGCTGCGCCTGGCGGGCGCGCTTCTCACGTTTTGCGTCGAGCTGTTTCGGATTATTTTTAGCGCTCGCCTTGCTCATGGGAGGTTCCTTTCGTCGCGTCCGGGTGATGTGTACGCTGGCCTGCACGCACAGAAGACATCAAGTCATTAACACCTCTACTTTACCGCGGTAATTCGCGGAAATTTCGCTGCAGTAAACCCAAAAAAACCCACAAAAAATTAACGATAAATAAGTCGTATCTTGGTAAAATAGTGCGAGTAGGAGGCGTCTCGCGCGCCAACAAAATATGGTGAACCGGCCCAACATTGGTAACCGGTCGCATCTATCCAAGGAGTCAGCATATGGCTATTGCAACCCCCGAAGTTTACGCAGAAATGCTGCAGACCGCGAAGGAAAAGGGCTTCGCGTACCCCGCAGTGAACGTGACCTCCTCCCAGACCCTGAACGCTGCAATCCGCGGCTTCGCAGAGGCTGGCTCGGACGGCATCATCCAGGCATCCACCGGTGGTGCAGCATACTGGTCCGGCGCTTCCAAGAAGGACATGGTCGTTGGCTCCTTGGCCTTCGCAGCATACGCACGCGAAGTTGCTAAGCAGTACGACGTGAACATTGCACTGCACACCGACCACTGCCCCAAGGACAAGCTGGAAGGCTTCGTCCTGCCCCTGCTGGCAGAGTCCGAGAAGGCTGTTGCTCGCGGTGAAGACCCCATCTTCAACTCCCACATGTGGGACGGCTCCGCAATCGACCTGGACGAGAACCTGAAGATCGCTGCTGAGCTGATTGAGCGTACCTCCAAGGCAAACATCGTGCTTGAGGTTGAGATCGGTGCCGTTGGTGGCGAGGAAGACGGCGTTGAAGGCGCTATCGACGACTCCCTGTACACCACCGTTGCAGACGCAATCAAGACCGTTGAGGCAATCGGCCTGGGCGAGAAGGGCACCTACATGGCTGCTCTAACCTTCGGTAACGTTCACGGCGTGTACAAGCCCGGTAACGTTCACCTGCGCCCCGAGCTGCTCAAGGAAATCCAGACCGAGGTCGGCGCTAAGTACGGCAAGGGCGACAAGCCCTTCTACCTGGTCTTCCACGGTGGCTCCGGCTCCACCGAGCAGGAGATTGCAGACGCAGTGTCCTACGGTGTTATCAAGATGAACATCGACACCGACACCCAGTACGCATTCACCCGCCCCGTTGCTGGCCACATGTTCAGCAACTACGACGGTGTGCTGAAGGTTGACGGCGAGGTCGGCAACAAGAAGACCTACGACCCCCGTGTATGGGGTGCAGCTGCAGAGGCAGGCATGGCCGCACGCGTGGTCGAGGCTTGCCAGCAGCTCGGTTCCGTCGGTACCTCCCTCAACAAGTAAGGTACTGTTCGCCCGCCGCAGCGCCTATAGTCGCTGCCGGGTGTGAACCTAAGCTTCGTTAAGCGCAAGCGGTGCCCGCTTCCTCATCACGAGGAGGCGGGCACCGCTCTTTTAAATTTTGGGTGAGAGCCAGCCGGGGCTGGTTCTCGCGCTAGTTCCTGTGCTGAGGCTCAGCAGGCTCTTAGCGGGGGAGGGGCGGGTTTACTTGCCGCCGCAGCCGCAACCACCGCATCCGCAGCCGCCGGACTTCACAGCCACCGAACCGGAGGTGGGGATACCGTCGCCGGTGTCGCCACCCATGAGGTTCACGCGGTTACCGATCTCGGGGCCGCCGACCGGCTGGGATGCCTTACCCGCCAGGGTTGCCGCGAAACCGGCGGGTTCGCCGCTCAGGTTCGGGATCATCGACGCCGCCGGGGAACCGGACGGGCCGCATGCAGCCGCTGCCGCGTTCGCCTTCGGCTGGGCGACCAGATGGGCGCGGGAGAAACGCTTAATCTGCTCGGCGGTCGGGTACGCGAAGGACACCTTCACCTCGCCGTTGACCAGCATGAGCGGCAGAACCTCGATGCCGTTCATCTCAATCTGCTCCGCCACCGGTGCGCACTCTTCAAATGCGGACGGGTAGGAGTCGGTGGAGTACACCTCAATGTCCACGCCCGAATCCAGAGCCTCCTGTGCGGCGCCCAGGAATTCGGAGCGCTCCATATCCTGCGGATCCTCCGGGTTCTCACCGGGGCCCGGAATAAATACTTCAAGAACGGTCTCAGCCGCTTCAGTCATCAGTTTCAGCCTTTTCTCTCTTATGGGCACCGGCTCGGAGGAGGGGTGCCAGTCCTTCACTAAGTGTACTCGCGACCTCAAGAGTGCAGAAGTGTGAGTTGAAGTTCCAGATTTGCGGAATATTTGCAGAATTCGAGTCGAATGACCCTCAGCTCGTGAGCTACGGGTTTAGGTGTTGTATTCTGAGTGCATATGCACCGGAGTGTGCGAACCCTGCAATTTAGGCAGGCGCCGCCCGGTGTGAAACCAAGAAGGCAACGACGCCCGCATCCGACGCGGACGCATCAGCGCTACAAATACACGCTATTCATAGCGCCACACGACCAAAAGGAGCATATATGTTCGGTTTCGGCAAGAAGAAGAAGGAAGCTGCCGCACAGGAAGCATCGTCCGCAGACGTCTACGTCGCACCTGTTACCGGCGAGTACCTGCCGCTGAGCGAAGTCTCCGACCCC
This sequence comes from Rothia sp. HMSC064F07, assembly GCF_001837265.1. Lineage (NCBI taxonomy): Bacteria > Bacillati > Actinomycetota > Actinomycetes > Micrococcales > Micrococcaceae > Rothia > Rothia sp. HMSC064F07. The sequence continues at coordinate 117,490 of NZ_KV831926.1, forward strand.
GTTTTCTCTCAGGGCGTTATGGGCGACGGCTACGCAGTGAACCCCACCGCAGGCACCATCGTCGCACCCGTTGCAGGCACCATCGCACTGATTCAGGACACCCTGCACGCATTCATGCTCCGCACCGAAAACGGCGGCGAGGTACTGGTCCATATCGGTATCGACACCGTTGAGCTCGGCGGCGACGGCTTCACCAAGATTGCTAACGTAGGTGACAAGGTTGAGGCAGGCGCACCCATCATCGAGGTCGACTGGGCAGCTATCGAGGGCCGCATCCCCTCCAAGGAAACCATGGTGATGATTACCAACACCGCAAAGTTCAACATCTCCAAGGACTCTGAGGCACGCCGCCCCGTCGCAGCCGGTGACCGCGTCGCTCAGGCATCCAAGAAGTAAGCTGAACCAGCGAAAATAGCTCAGCTTCAACAGCGGTGAAAAACCTGCGAAAAATGTTTTAACGCAAAAGGTCGCGTCCTGTAGGCTCAATCGGGCTGTAGGCGCGGCCTTTTTCGTTACACGAGAAATTTTTTAACGCCGCATGAAATGCCGCTATTAAAAGCGGCGGAAAAGGAGGAACACATTCACCCGCATTACACCGCGGGTAAGAATGAGGCGCACATAATACCCTATTTTCCTGTAAACGCAGTGAATCACCGATAAAAAATCGTTATCCTACTTAGAGTTGTAGTTTGAGTTGAGAGAATCCGGACCCTCAGCTATAAACCAAAAACTTCAATGAACAACCACACACATTACGCTCAACTCATAAAAGAAAAAGGACTACTACGGTGACTGCATTCCCGAAGACCTCTAAGAATCTGAGCCGCCGCGGCTTCATCGGCGCCTCCGCACTGGCACCCGCCGCCCTCATGCTCCAGGCAGGCGAAGCCCACGCCGCAGCCAACACCCGCGCACAGCTCGCGGCAGTACACAGCGGCTCCCCCGCACATCAGCTGCTCTACAAGACCGATGAATTTTTCATCGCCCACCGCGGTGCCGGCAACATCAGCCCCGAGCACACCGCCTACGCCTACGCAGAGTCCGTACGCCGCGGCGCCCTCGCCGTCGAAATTTCCGTACGCACCACCAGCGACGGCCAGTTCGTCTGCATGCACGACACCAACATCAAGCGCACCACCGGTGCGTCCATGGACGTGCGCGGCCATACCCTCGCCGAACTGCGCCAGCACAAGGTTGACATGCGCCAAAACTTGGGCGAGAAGACCGGCCTGTACGACATCCCCACCCTCGAAGAAGCCATCGCCGCGGTTGACGCCGTACCCGCAGGCGGCGAATACGCCTCCGTCGGCGGCAAGAAGGTCGTACTGTTCCTCGAAGCGAAGGACGGCCCCGCACAGGCAGGCCTCGTCAAGTTCATCACCGAACGCGGCCTGCAGCGCCGCACCGTCATCAAGATGTACCGCGACGGCAGCGGCGGCTTCAAACCCACCTCCCGCTACCTGAAGCTTGCCAACTCCGCAGGCTGCGCTACCTGGTGCTACTTCGACGGTGGCGACCCCATCGACAAGATTTCCGCAATGGCACGCCACGAAAACGTGGACGCCATCGGCGTACCCTACTACGAGAAGCCGACCGGCGCTTCCCAGGGCTCCATGAGCGAGGAGAACGTACGCGCCCTCACCGGCCTCGGCAAGGCAGTCATCGTCTGGGAAATCCACCGCCGCTCCGCCTACGAAAAGTACAAGGCACTGGGCGTTAAGGGCTTCATGTGCCCCGACCCCTACTGGGTAATCGGTGACCCCTTCGACGCCAGCGTGAAGATTAAGACCGGCCAGCGTCCCCACGGCATGCTGCCCGCCGACCCCTCCGTCGCAGCGGACATGCCCGACCTGACCGGCGCAGCCATCGTGCACAACCAGCGCTACGACGAATCCGTGCTGCTCGGCCCTCTGGCGAACTACACCACTCGCGACAAGTACACTCTCGACTTCTCCATGAAGTGGACCAGTGCAGTGCCGAAGCAGGATGGTCACTACGGCTACATTGCGTTCGGTCGCGAACACGACGGCGCCTTCGGCATCGGCAAGAAGTTCGCTGCAAAGCAGGAAGACGGCACCTACGTGCTCGCCATCCGCCCCAACTACCGCGGCGGCTCCGTAGCGCAGATTCTCTGCTTCGAACCCAACCAGGCAAGCCCGCGCGTGCTGCACACCATGAAGCTACGCCAGAAGGTCACCACCGGCCAGGCACTGAACTGCAAGATCGTGCTGAACAAGAACAGCTTCTACTACACGGTCAACGGCCAGTACTCCAGCCCCATCAACCACAGCGCCTACCGCGGCCCGTACGTACACTTCGGCCGCTTCCACGGCACCAACGATGGCGGTCCTCTGGAGCTGACTCGAATCGAGGCACGCCAGTCCTGGATCTGAGAGAACCGGTGGGCCTAGTCCACCTGGGTGCCCGCCTCACCGCCGCTCAGCGGTGAGGGCGCGGGTATCGGGCAGAGCGGATGCAACACCGAGCATCCCTTCCGGGCAATGCCTTCCATAATCCTCAGCTAGGACTCTCGCGCGCTGAGCGAGAATCTATCCGAAGGGGGTCGTATCCAACGCGGATGCGACCCCCTTCGGCGTGCCCACGGTCTTTTTGGGTGGGGAGAGGGCGAGCGGGGCAGGGGAGAGAGCCGCTGGATCGGTTCGAGGAGCAGGGGAGCGCGCAGGACTAGAATTAAAAGCGTCAGAGTCGACCGCACCGGCCGCCCCAACCCGAAAGGCACGCCATGACCACCTCACCCGAAAGCTCCGCCGCCGAGAGCGCTACTTCCGCAAAGCCCGCCGCGAAATCCGCTCAGCTGCGAGGCCGCACCGAACCGCACATGCAAAGCATCAACATGCCGCAGCGCGAACCCATCGACCCCTACGAACGGCCCTCCTACCCCTTCTTCTACGTGCCCACCGACCTGCTCATCGGCGGCACCTGGGTCACCGGCGACAACGGCTCCTTCCCCGTGCACAACCCCTCCTGCGGCCAAATCCTCGCGCACGTCGCCGACGCCAGCGTCGAACAGGGCATCGAAGCACTCGACGCCGCCTGCGACGCCCGCACCTCATGGGCGGCAACCAGCGCCCGCGAACGCGCCGACATCCTCAACCGCGCCTACACGCTCATGACGCAGCGCACCGAAGTCATCGCCCGGCTCATGACTCTCGAAATGGGCAAGCCCCTCGACCAGTCCCGCGGCGAAGTCGCCTACGCGGCAAACTACCTGCGCTGGTACGCCGAAGAAGCCGCCCGCAACTTCGGCCGCACCGCCGTCGCCCCCGAATCCGGGCTGCAGATCACCACCGTACGCCGCCCCGTCGGCCCCTGCCTGCTCATCACCCCCTGGAACTTCCCGCTCGCCATGGCGGCACGCAAGGTCGCCCCAGCGCTCGCGGCGGGCTGCACCGCGGTGCTCAAGCCCGCCTCCCTGACTCCGCTCAGCTCCCTGTACTTCGCGTCCCTGATGCGTGAGGCGGGCCTGCCGGACGGCGTGCTGAACGTGGTGACTACCTCCCGTACCGGCGAGGTTGTCTCCGCGCTGATGGCTGATGAGCGCCTGAGGAAGGTATCGTTCACCGGCTCCACCGCCGTGGGCCGCACCCTGCTCGCGCAGGCCTCGCAGAATGTTCTGCGCACCTCCATGGAGCTGGGCGGCAACGCACCGTTCATCGTCTTTGAGGACGCGGATATTCCCGCCGCCGTGGAGGGTGCCTACGCGGCGAAGATGAGGAACATGGGCGAGGCGTGCACCGCCGCCAACCGATTCATCGTGCACGAGGACATTGCCGAAGAGTTCACCCGCGCCTTCGTGGAGCGCATGGAGGCGACCGTTGTGGGTGACGGAACCGTCGACGGAACCGAATGTGGGCCGCTAATTCAACCTTCAGCGGTTGAATCCATACTTTTTATGGTCGAAGACGCCCTGGGTAAGGGCGCGCTCCTCGCCTGCGGCGGGTACATTCCCGAGCTTGAGGAGAACGTTCCGAGCGATACCGGCGGCATGCCCAAGAACCTGAACAAGGGCAACTTCGTGACCCCCACCGTGCTGACCGGCGTGACTGATTCGATGCGCGTGTGGCGTGAAGAAATTTTCGGCCCCGTCGCCCCGATTGCCACGTTCAGCGGCTACGGTGAGGAGGGTGAACGCACCGCCCTGAAGCTCGCCAACGACACCGAGTACGGCCTGGCAGCGTACGTGTACACGAGCAACCACCCGCGCTTTACGCGCATGGCTGCGGGTCTGGAGTTCGGCCTGATCGGCTACAACTCCGGCGTTATCTCGAACGCGGCAGCCCCCTTTGGCGGTGTGAAGCAGTCCGGTATGGGTCGTGAGGGCGGCCCCGAGGGTCTGGAGGAGTACACCGAGCTGCAGTACATCGGCGCGCCGAACCCGTTCGCCGGATAAGCCTGTTTACCGGGTACGGCGAGATGCCAGCTACGCCGAACCCTGAATACAGCGAAGCCCCGGCGGGTACCCGAGAAGGTGCCCGCCGGGGCTTCGCGCTGTCTACATCATGCGCGGGTGCTAGAACTGGCTCTGCCTAGAGCTGGGGCAGGGGTTATAGCTGGCACAGGGTTTATATCTGGTGCAGGGGGTTAGAGCTGGCGCAGTGCGAGCAGCCCGCGGCTGAAAGCATCCGCGGGACCCTTGCCGCACGAGTTGGGGCGCGGCTCAAGGGCGACCCGCTCGAAGAAGATGACCCAGGTGCGTCCGTCGGTGTGGGAGGTGAGTGCCGCCTCCAGGGTGGGGTGTTCGGCGGTATCTACCGCGGGGTCGATGCCCGCCTCGCGGAGCGCAATGAATGCCTCCCGCCCCGATGTTTCACGTGAAACCAAACCTCCAGAGGTTACTTCTTCACCCTTTTTCTCCAGTTCGAGGCGTACCGCAACCTCCGCCGCCTGCTCCACCGGGGTATCCGTGCTGCGGCCTCGCAGGCCGTGCAGCGACGGAATGGAACGACCCGCCAGCGACAGGTACGCCGCCAGTGCCGAAGGCTCCGACAGGCGACCGTAGGTGTAGCCGGTGGGCAGCATAATGCCGACCGGGGCGAAGCGGTGACCGCCCGTATGCGAGCACTCCCAGACCACATTACCCGGCAGAATATCCGCCAGGTGCGCCGCAATGGGGCGACCGCGCAGGGCACAGCAGCGGTCACGCTTGGAGTGGGCGCACACGAGAATGGCGGGGGAATCAATGAGCTCCGCGCCGGTCACCTGAATCAACTCCTCCGGGTTGTTCAGGGGTAGGTCGAGGAGCTGTTCGGGGGTGCTCACGCTGAACGAGTAGAGCTTCTCTTCACCCGGGGTGCAGAGCGCGTAGAGCACCCGGTGGGTCGGGTTGCCGGATGCATCCGGCGCACCGTGCAGCACGCGCCCCGCCCTGCCCGTCTGGCGGATCAGCAGGAACTTCAGCCCCGCCTGTGAGACTGCCTCGCCCAACGCCTCCGAAAGCTCCTCGCCGAGGGCGGAGCCGTCCAGCACGTCGCGGCCCCACTGGCCCACGTGCTCGAGAGCCAGCCAAGCGGTGGCGCGTCCGGCGGTGCCGCCGAGAGCCTCGTCGTCGTAGAGGGAGCAGGAATCCGTCGGGATGCTCGTGGCGCGGGTGCGTGAAGAGAGCTCATCGGCGTGTGCGGCACGCAGGTTGTTCAGCTCGGTGGGGTTGGTGGCGCGCGGCTCGGGGGTTGCGGGGGTGCAGGATTCAGTCATGGTTCCTTGATTCTACGCCTGCAGGATGTGAATGACCTATGTTGCCCCTGTATGGTCTAAATGCTGAAAAACAACCGCTCAAGGGTGATTTTTGGGGACTATCGGGCGGTCAACTACTCAGGAAGAAGTGCTGAGGCGACGCGGTAGAGGCGGTCCTTTTCCTTGGGGGTGCCGAAGAAGGAGCGGAGCATGTACCCCTGGAAGACCATCATGAAGGCGTCTGCAGTGTCGCGGGCGTAGTCGGCGATGAGCGCCTCCTGTTCGGGGGTGCGCTGCGCTGAATTGGGGTTGATTTCGTGTAGAACGCTGAGCTGTTCGGCTGCCCAGGGGGTGAGGGTCTTTACGATGATGCCCTGCAATAGAGGCATGGTGTCTGCGGTTGCCCTGGCGATTTCGGGTGCGTGGAGCGATCCGGCGCGGATGCGCAGCATGGCGGAGAAATTGTCGTTTACCAGCTGGTTCGTGTGGATGGTTTCGAGAATATCCTGGGGGCCTGCGCCTTCGGGGAGTGTTTCGTAGAGCTCCTTGACGTTGTTGAGGCGCTCGTTGATGGCGGTGATGAGGATGTCTTCTTTGCCGGAGAAGTGCGAGTAGATGGACCCGGAGGACAGTCCGGAGGCTTTGATGATGTCGCTCATGGAGGTGTTGGTGTAGCCCTTTTCGAGGAAGCAGCTAATGGCGGCTTCGATGATTTGGGCTCGGCGTGCGGCTTTGGTGGCGTCTGTTAGTCGGGGCATGGTTCCAGTCTAGGGGGTGGGGCTAAAGAACGCGTAAACACAACACTGATTCTTTTTGTGACTTTACAAACAAAATAGCTATTTCGTTTGCACTCAGCAAAAATCGAGGGTAGAGTTCTGACTCGTAAACGAAATAAACATTTTGTTTGGAGATTCTTGTGAACAATGAAACTACCACCGCAGTCACCGCAGAGGCAGTGACCGCCGCAGCCCCTGAGCGCGCATCCCAGAAGATCGCGGCAAAGAGCATTGCAGAAACAAGCACGCAAGAAACCACCGACCGTTCCTCCTGGCTCAAGGTCATCACCACCTCCGTACTAGCATCCTTGGTGGTAGCACTCATCGTCCTAGCCTTCACCTGGCCCACCAAGACCATGGAAGCAAAGAACCTGCCCGTCTCTATCGCAGGCCCCGAGGTGACCGTCAGTCAGTTTGAACAGTCCCTCAAAGACCAAGGTATTGAAACCTTCGACTTGAAGCAGGCATCCTCCCGCGAAGAGGCTGAACAGCAAATCAAGCAGCGCGAAACCTACGGCGCAATCATCTTCACCGAAGGCGCCGCCCCCGAAGTGCTGACCGCACCAGCCGCAAACGCCGCAGCAACCCAGATGCTCAACGGTGTTGCCACCCAGCTGAACGCGCAGATTCAGCAGAAGGCACTCGCCGCTAAGACGGAAGCCCTCACCCAGGCGGTGCAGGCGGGCGGTGAACAGGGTGCGCAGGCCGCCGCCCAGCTGGAGCAGATGAAGGTGCAGGCCGAGCAGGCATCCGCAATGGCGGTGAAGACCACCGTCGTGGTACCCCTGAGTGAGAATGACTCCTCCGGTTCCGGTATCGCTATCTCCGCATTTCCGCTGGTCATTGGCGGTATTCTCGGCGGTTCCTTCTCCGTACTGTGCGTGAACGGCACCTGGCGCCGCTTCGCCACCGCAACCCTGTACTCCGTCATCGGTGGTGCACTGACCGCCCTGATTCTGAACGTCTGGTTCGGCATCATCCCCGGCGACTTCGCTACCCTGTGGGCTGTTTTGAGCGCTACCTACCTGGCTAATGCAGTTTTCATTGTGGGTGTGAGTGCACTGTCTTCGCCGCTGATTGGTCTCGCTGTAGGCGCGGTCATCACCATGTTCATTGGTAACCCGATTTCGGGTGCCAGCATGCCGAGCGTGTTCCTGCCCGGTGCGTGGGGGCAGATTGGTCAGATGATGGTGCCGGGTGCCTCATCGACTCTGCTACGTTCGATTGCGTACTTCCCGGAGGCTACAACGAGCGACCAGTGGCTGGTGCTTGGTTCCTGGATTGCGTTCGGTCTGCTGACCGGCGTGATTGGCTGGGCTCTCAAGGAGCGCCGCACCGCAACGGTGGAGGCATAACCACCGCGGCTTAGACCGCCGGTACAACGTAGCCGACGCAATATAGCTGGCGCAACGTAAGAAGGGTGTGTGCCGTGTTCACTGAACACGACACACACCCTTTTCTGTCGGACTACCGACTGCTATTCGCTGTTACTGGTTGTCGAGCACGTACTGCTTGAACTGCTCGTCCCGGCGTTTGAACTCTTTGAGCTCATTCTCCAGGGCTGCCTGGTTTTTGTCGACGAGCGGCTTCTGGTACTGCGCCTCCAGGTCGTAGAGTTTCTGCGAACGGCCTACATCCTGATTGCACTGCGCCTCGATAGTAGCGATTCGAATTTCTTCCTCGGAGGCGACGGTGCTATGAGGAATATTCTTCGATTCTTTGACGGTCATCTCACTATCGGGGGTGAGGCCCTTGTCTTTGACGCATCGCTTCCATTCGTCGTCAAGAGATTTTTTGAGTTGCCTATCCCCAGCGGCGTTTCGAGCGTCGGTCTCCAAACGTCTATACGTGGCGGAGCCGAATGGTATCTCTCCAATTTGCTTCATCTCATCGCTGGCGTGCTGATAACATTCGGTGCTGACATCCTTCCCAGGGTCGGAGGAGGGCGCAGGGGAGGACAGATCCAGCGTATTCGATTCATTGGGCTCGTGGAGGCCGTATTTTTGGGCGCGCTCAACATTCCAGAATCCGTAGGTCCTGCCGTAGTTCCTGCCGGCCCCCTCGGTGCGGACAAACATCTCGTAGTGCTGCCCGTGTTCGGCAAAGCATTTTTTGCGGGCGAGCTCAAGGGCCTTGGTGAAGTATTCGTCCTTACCGTCGGTGTTGTAAGCGTCCAAGGGTAGAATCACCCGATCATTTTCTACGTCGAAAATCGCGCGGGCACTTTCATCTTTCTCCAACGTGGGACCGAAAGAGCAAGAGGACAGCACAGTGCTGATGAGGGCAGCCGCCAGGAGCTTTTTCAAAGCTGACATGGTGTATATCCAATCTGTTACGGGGAGTCCGTGGCGTCGCGGCCACAACCCCCTGTAGACCACGCGCACTAGGTGGCCTTGAGAACACTTCTTGAGAAGGTGACTTAACAATACCCCTAGTGGATACGGGTTTGCGCTCAATAGGCTGGTGCGTGCAGTAGAAAATTTTCTGCCGCATGGGGGGGCGGTGCCGGTTGCGGATTTGCCCGGTGAGATTGCGGCGAAATTGCGCAGGATAGGCGGGCACACCTGATTTGGTGCCCCGCCCGCCTCGCGCCACAATGAACACATGACCGCAGAAGACACCAACGCACTAACCAGCGCCAGGCTCGACCTCTGGCTCTGGTCAGTGCGCATCTTTAAAACCCGCTCCCTCGCCGCCGACGAATGCAAAGGCGGCCACGTGCGCGTCAACGACGCCCCCGCCAAACCCTCCCAAAAACTCAAAAAAGGCGACATCGTCAAGGTCCGCTACCCCGGCTGGGAACGCGTCTTCAAAGTTGAAAAACTCATCGTCAAACGCGTAGGCGCACCCATCGCCGTCACCTGCTACGAAGACCTTTCCGGCCCGCGCCCCGCCTACCTCTCCATGCCGCCGGTCGCCAAACGCGAACGAGGCAGCGGCCGCCCCACCAAGAAGGAACGCCGCGCCCTCGACGAACTACGCGGCCGAGGCGCCTAACAGCGCCCGTCTCGCACGCCCATCTCGTAGAGTGCACCCCGCCCCGCGCGCAGGCACCCGCCGCGGCGGTGGGGAGTAGCCTAGAAGGATGAGCACACAGAAGCACCCGAACAACGCGTCCGGTCAGAACGCCGTGAACCCCAGCGCGAATGCCGCCGCGAACACCGCCGAGCCTTCGCTGAACCGGCGCATCCTCGCACTCGCCGTACCCGCCTTCGGTGCGCTCATTGCTGAACCCATCTTCGTGCTCACCGACTCCGCCCTCATCGGCCAACTCGGCAAGGCAGAACTCGCGGGCATGAGCATCGCCGCCACGCTCGTCACCACGGTCGTGGGTCTCATGAACTTTCTCGCCTACTCCGTTACGCCCGCCGTGGCGCGCGCCTTCGGCGAGAAGAACCTGCGCCGCGCCTGGCAGATCGGCGTGGACGGCGTGTGGGTCGCTTTCGGCCTCGGCGTGTTCCTCATGATCGCCGGATACGCCTTCGCAGACCCGCTGCTGCGCGGCCTCGGCGCGACCGACGAAACCATGAGCTACGCCCTGGACTACCTGCACCATTCGCTGTGGGGTATTCCGCCGATGATGATTATCCTCGCGCAGGTCGGCACGCTCCGCGGGCTGCAAGACACCGTCACCCCGCTCAAGGTCGCCACGGTCGGCACGCTCGTGAACATTGCGCTGAACTGGCTGCTCATCTACCCGGTCGGCTGGGGTGTGGCAGGTTCGGCGACCGGCACCTCCCTCACCCAGTGGGGCATGGCGGCCGCGCTCGGCATGGTCATGATGCGCGGCACCCGCGAACACGCCGTCCGCTGGGCACCCGACATGACCGGCATGCGCTCTGTGCTCTCGCTCGGCTCCTGGCTCATGCTGCGCACCCTGTCCATGCGCATCGCCTCCCTGCTGACCGTGTTCGTCGTGGCACGATTCGGCACCGAACACACCGCCGCCTACCAGCTCGGCATGGGCGTATTTAACCTCTTCCTCTACGCCCTGGACTCCCTCGCCATCGCCGCCCAGGCGCTACTCGGCAAGGAACTCGGCGAACGCGACCTCAACGTAGAATCCGAACGTGCGAAGGTCCGCCAGCTGAAAAACCGGCTGCTCCGCATGAGCCTCATCTACGGCGTCATCACCGGCCTAATCTGCCCGCTCATCGGCTTCTTCGGCTCCTGGATTTTCACGCAGGACGCGCAGGTGGCGTTCCTCTTCACCATCGCCACCGTCATCATTGCCCTCGGCCAGCCCATCGCCGCGTACGTGTTCACCCTGGACGGCATCCTCATGGGCGCGCAGGACGTGAAATACCTGGCAATCGGCTGCTTCATCATGCTGGTGATGTACGTGCCCGTCATGCTCGGCCTGCACTGGGCGGTCGGCGCCGGCACCATGGATGCGCTCGCCGGGTATTGCGGCTTGTGGGCGGCGTATATTCTGTACTTCCAAGGAATCCGCGCGGTCATTTTCGGCCGCCGCGCCGCCTCGGATGTGTGGATGAAAGCCGGTGCCGAGTAGGGGCATCATAGGAGGTGCTGGGCAGGTGCGCTCTGGGCGCCTTGGGTACCAGCCCACCGGCTTCGTACACCCTGTAATACGACACCGGCAATACGGTCCCGCCGCTCGCGGGCGTATTTCCTGCAGGCGTAACTGACCACATTTTCCGCCGCCCGCACCCTCCGCGGGTGTAGCATGACAGGGTAATGAAACCCTCATGCAAAGGATGAAACCGTGACCGTAACCCGCGAAGAAGCCCTCGAAATTTTCGCCCGCCGCCGCGCAACCCGCGCCTACGACCCCGACCGCCGCGTCAGCGACGAAGACTTCGCCGCAATCCTCGAATTTGCGCGCCTGTCGCCCAGCTCCGTCGGCACCGAGCCGTGGAAGTTCCTGGTCATCCAGGACCCCGAACTGCGCGAAAAGCTCAAGCCGATCGCCTGGGGCATGGCGGGCGCCCTCGACGACGCAAGCCACCTGGTCGTACTGCTGGCGAAGAAGGGCCTGCGCTACGACACCCCGTGGATGCGCCGCACCCTCGAAGGCCGCAACCTCACCGAGGAGCAGATGCAGGCCGCACTCGAGCGCTACGGCAACTTCCAGAAGAACGACATGAAGGTCCTGGAAAGCGACCGCGCGCTCTTCGACTGGGCCTCCAAGCAGACCTACATTGCCCTGGGCAACATGATGACCGGCGCCGCAATGCTCGGCATCGACTCCTGCCCCATCGAGGGCATGAACTACGAAGCAGTGAACGAGCTGCTCGCCTCCGCAGGCCTGTTCGACCCGGAGGAATACGGTGTGTCCGTGGCTGTGACCTTCGGTTACCGCGCCCGTGAGATCGCGCCGAAGAGCCGCCGCTCCATTGAGGACCTGGTCACCTGGGCGTAAGGTTCTTGTCGGGCTCTCGGCGAGGTTTTCTTGCCGGGTTTTAGGCTCGGGCTTTCGGGCGAGGCGTTTGAGCTAGGCGTTCAAGCCGCCGCCCGTGAAAACTAAATATAAAGAAATGCACCGCCTTTACACGGGCGGTGCATTTCTTTATATCTTTTACCGTACAAAAAGCACGGTGAGATATGCTTTTGAATTTTTCGTTTGAAATCGCGCGGGGCAATTCATTCTGTATAACGGTAGGGTGCTACTTCCTAAACGCCGTCAGACGCATAGAATTCAGCACCACAAACACCGAACTAAACGCCATTGCCGCACCCGCAATCATCGGGTTCAGCAGGCCCGCCACGGCGACCGGAACAGCCACCGAATTGTAGGCGAACGCCCAGAACAGGTTCGACTTAATGGTGCGCAGCGTAGCGCGGGAGAGACGCAGTGCCGTCACCACCGAAGCAACATCCGAACGGGTCAGCACAATATCGGCAGCCTCCGCGGCAACGTCCGTGCCCGAACCCATCGCAATGCCCAGCTCCGCAAGAGCCAGCGCCGGGGCGTCATTCACGCCGTCGCCGACCATCGCCACGCGGTGACCGGCAGCCTGCAACTTCTCAATCACCTGCGACTTACCCTCCGGGGTCACGCCGGCGTACACGTTCTCAGCCGAAATACCGACCTGCGAGGCGACCGCCTGCGCAACCTGCGGGGCGTCACCGGTGAGCAGGATCGGCTCCATGCCGAGCTCACGCAGCTGCGCCATGGTCTCTGCAGCCTCCGGCTTGGGGGTGTCGGCAACCGAAATCATGCCGACCGGCTGCAGAGAGGAGGTGGTGTTCGGGGCCTCATCAGGTGCCTCACCGCGGGCAACCACCACGGTCGTCAGACCCGCCCGGCGAGCCTGATCCAGCAGAGCCAACTGGCCCTCACTCAGCTGCGCGCCGGCTGCCTGCAGGTACTCGGGAGTACCCACCACAACCAGCTGGGAGGCGCCGTTCTCGGCACCGTCACCCGCGCCGCTCAGCACGCCGCGCACGCCTCCGGGAACACCCTCGAAGTCGCTCACGCTCGGTGCCGAAGCGCCCTCGGCCAGCACGCCCTGTTCGCGGGCAAAACCGGCAATTGCGCGGGCAATCGGGTGCTCGCTCAGCGCCTCCACGGCGGCTGCATCACGCAGAACAGACAGGGAACGCTCGTTCTTGGAACCGGCGGAATCTGGCGAAATACCGGACAAGTCACCTGCCGACTCATAGTCGTCAAAAGTGCCGTAGAACGCCACAGACATCTCGCCGGTCGTCACGGTACCGGTCTTATCCAGCACCACGCGATCAACCGTGCTCGTCGCCTCCAGCACCTGCGCATTACGAATCAAAATGCCCAGCTGCCAGCCGCGACCCGTACCCGCCAACAGCGCCGTCGGGGTCGCCAAACCCAGGGCGCACGGGCACGCCACCACCAGCACCGACACCGCCGCATTAAACGCCGCAGCACCATCACCAGACACCAGCCACCAGCCGACCAGAGTCAGCGCCGAAATCGCCAAAATCACCGGCACAAACACTGCAGAAACACGGTCTGCCAGACGAGCAATCGGAGCCTTCGTCTCCTGCGCGCTCGCCACCAGCTCACCCATCTTCGCCAGAGTCGTCTCAGCGCCCACGCGGGTCGCACGCACCGTCAACGAACCAGACGTATTCACCGTCGCACCCGTGACCGCATCACCCGGATGCACCTCAACCGGCACGGACTCGCCGGTCAGCAGGGACGCATCCACCGCGGAGGTACCCTCGACCACCACGCCGTCCGTGGCAATCTTCTCGCCCGGGCGCACCAGGAACAGGTCATCCGGCATGAGGTCCTCCACCGGAACCTGCACCTGCTTGGTCACGCCCTGCTTATCGGTGCGCAGCAGGGTCGCCTCCTTCGCGCCCATGCTCAGCAGGGTGCGCAGCGCATCCGAGGAGCGGTGGCGGGTGCGGTGCTCAATTGCGCGGCCAATCAGCAGGAACAGCGTCACCATGGACGCCGAATCGAAGTACAGCGGCGCATGGTGGCCGGTAAACATCGACCAGAAGCTGCCGCCCGCATGGTGCACGTGCGCCGTCAACGCCGGGTTCATGAGCAGCTGCGCCAGCGAATAGAAGTACGCCACGACCACGCCGAGGGACACGAGCGTATCCATCGTGGAGGAGCCGTGACGGGCATTGATGAGCGCGGCGCGGTGGAACGGCGCGGCGCACCAGAACGCGACCGGCGCGGTCAGAATCGCCACGACCCAGCCCCAGTTCGGGAACTGGAACGCCGGGAACATGGAAATCAGGAAGATGGGCACACCCAAAATCGCCGCATAAATAATGCGGTCAGTGAAGCCGCCGTTCATGCTCGGGGTGCTGTGCTGGTTGCCGCCGCCGGATGCGCTCGCGTTCGTTCCAGCGCCCGCGCGTGGCCCGTTCTTGAGGTGCGCCGTGTAGCCGGCATTGTTGATGGTCTCAACGATCTGCTCGTCGCTCACACCCTCGGGTACGATGACGCGCGCCGACTCCAGTGGCAGGTTCACCGCCGGGTCAACGCCGGGGATTTTGCGGAGCTTACGCTCCACGCGACCCACGCAGGATGCGCAGGTCATACCCTGAATATCCACGTGGATGATTCGGGTTGACTCCGTTGATTTTACGGTCGTTCCGGCGGAATTAAAAAGAGAGCGCTCACTCTGTAACGAGGGCTCACGGGTGGTTAGTGAAGGCTGTGTAGAAGACACAATACTTCCTCAAAACTCAAAAACGGGAGGGTAGAAAAAGGTACACACCAAGCCGGGGGAGGGGCCTCGAAGGACCCCGCCCCGGGCGGTGTTTGGTGCAGTATCAGGGGTGCAGCGTCGAGAGCGCGCGAGGGTGAAGCCACGGGTAAAACCGCGAGGCGGTAAACGCGGCGGCGAGCGTAGGGTTGCGGCTGTGAAAGCGGCGGCTTAGTGGTCGCCGGGCAGCCCATCCGGCCTGCTCGTATGCGGGCGAATACCGGTCACCTTCGCGCCACGATCAGACACACCGTAGGCACGTTTCACGGTAGCCCGCGGGAACGGCGAAGCGTTCGCCTTCTCGCGCGCCTTCACGCCCTGCTCGTGCTCGGCGGAACGCTTATTCGCGCTCGTGCCGCTACGTCGCGCGGCGCCGGACGCATCTTCACGCGCCGTATATTCGGGGCTCTGCTTCACCCACGAATCGACCAGCGCCGCATCCAGATTCATCTGCCTGGCAACGCGGGCAATCGCGTCGCGCAGGTGCATGTTTTCGGCGCCGACAAGGGTGCGGACCGCGCCAACAACCATCGCAATGTACTGCGGAGGGTAAGCCATGATGACTCCTAATCGAGCCGGCTGCCGTGCTAGACGGCGGGGGTGAAGCCAGCCTCGACGATGGCGTCTGCGACAGCCTGAGTGTTGAGGGTGCCCTCGTGCTCAATGGTCACGGTGGAGACGCCGTCCTTGACGACGTCCACGGTCACGCCGGTCACGCCGGGAACTTCGCTGACCTCTTCGCTGACGCTCATAGCGCAGTGGTTGCAGGTCAGGCCGGTTGCCTTAACGGTGGTGGTGCTCATGATGATTTCCTTTCGGTAATGGGTTGAAAACTTGGGTCCGCCCGGTGTTTAGGGGCAGCGTGTTTAGCTGCGCATGAGGCGCGAGATCGCGGCGGTTGCTTCTTTGACCTTGGCCTCTGCGATGGTCGGGTCGCCGGTGCGTTCGGATTCGACGGCGGCGCCGGTCACGCAGTGGCCGATGTGCTCTTCGAGCAGGTTCAGGGAGACGGCGTGGAGCGCCTTGGAGACCGCGGCAACCTGGGTGAGGATGTCGATGCAGTACTTGTCTTCATCGACCATGCGGGCGATGCCGCGAACCTGCCCTTCGATGCGGCGCAGGCGCTTGAGGTGCGCCTCTTTGTTGGAGGTGTAACCGTACTGGGTTTCGGGCGCCTCGCCACTGCAGCATGCGCCAGTGTGCGCCTCAGTGGGTTTTTCGGCGGGTGTGCCGGATGCGGTGCTGACCTGGGTGGATGTGCTGTGGCAGCACTGGTTGCTGGTGGTTTCCATGGCTCCAGTATATACCCTAGGGGGGTATCCCGCAAGGGGGTGTTACGGATTATTACGGGTTGTTACGCGGTATGGGTTTTCATGCCGAGACTTTTTGCGCCGAGAATTTTCGCTATGGGGCTGTAACCCGTACAGAATTTGTGCCATGGTTTAGTATCTTCTGCCATGGCTTTTAGCTACGACCAAAGACACTAACCTATGGCACAAATCCGTAAACCCATGACCGGATCTCCGGCTGCGCCAGGTAGGCGGGAGCAGGTTATGGGTTATGACTTAGCCTTTTCGTCGA
>NZ_KV831926.1:133805-134304 GCF_001837265.1 Rothia sp. HMSC064F07
CCGTATCCGGGGCCGCCTGCTGCGGTTATTTAACATATTGGGTTGGACCTGGTTTACATGTCGGGCCAGTCGCGGTGCAGCGAATACTCCGTGTCCCCGTCGCCGTTATCATTGAGGTGCCAGCGCTGGCCGGTACGGATATCAGCCTTGCGTAGGCGCGGGTTCGGGTTATCCTTCTTACCCATCGTGGGGTCGTTCTTGCAGCCCCAACGAGTGTCGTCGTAGCTGCAGTCACCTGCTACGCGTCCCACATCAACCCACCACACACGCACCAGCAACGGATCACTGGTCGCCTGCGGAGTCACCTCCATCATTTGCCAGGGGCCGCCATCCACGCGGAAACGAGCCGTGTAATGCACGGTCGCGTACGCGTGGAAGTTACCCGAACGCTGGTAGGCGTAACTTGTTGCGGTTTCACGCGGACGTTCGCGAGGGTAGGTGGTCACGGGCTGACCAGCCGTGTAGTTGGTTGCCTGGTCGCCGTTGCCGTACTCGATGA
>NZ_KV831926.1:134404-141381 GCF_001837265.1 Rothia sp. HMSC064F07
ATGAGCTCAATTTCGACGTGTCCGGCGAGCATATCTGCTTCGAGGCGGTAGGGGCCACCGTCATCGACATAGAAGTTGACCTGATCACCCTTGTAGACGTTCGGGTCGCCTTCTGCCCTGCCAGTGCCTGCGGGGTTGTTGTAGGACTGGTGCAGGGTCGGCTTGCCCGGCTCTAGGGACTCTGCAGCGTGGCGGATTTCCTCCATGACTTCTTCGTAGGTCGGGCCTGCGGGGCCGGGGCTGTCGGCGCTGGTGAGGGTGCGGGTATCGTTGGGAATGCAACCAGCAGAAGAAGGACTATGTCTGCCTCCACCGTGGTCGACAGGAATTCCGTTTTCGTCTACGGTCATGTTTGTATATCCGACATGTCCTACTCGTCCGTCTAGTGTGGTGCAGTAGAAGTTGTTAGGATTGTCTTTATTGTAGGTAACATAAAATCCCTCACGCCGTTTTGACGTATGCGTTTCGGGGGCAGTAGAAGAATTCTGAGCTTCATGGTTATTGCTAATAGGTCCATGATCTTCTTTGCCTACATTCTCAGACCTATCTTTAGGTTTTGAGGTCCTCTTAGTTTGGCATACTTTAGCTACTCCACCTGAAGAGCAATCATTTGTATCCGTCGCAAATGATACGGTGGGTAGGGATATTAATTGTAGAGTGATTAATGAAGAGAAGATAGTTTTGTATATATTTTTCATAATTAGTCTTCTACATTTTCGTAGTTCATAATTTCCCACTTAACACCATTATGTTTGAGTGCGAACTTAAATGTGTCATTGGTTTTATCCTCATTCACCCAGCTACGCGAACTACCGTCAGATTCAACATAAATCTCACGATCCCAGTGACGATACGCCTTCCAAAAATACGTCTCCCCATCCTCAGACCACGGCGCACCATCAGCCTCAAAATAGTCAACTCCACCAATAATCCAACCACCACTAGCGTAAAGATCCTCAACATCGGCATATGCCTGCAACTCATCTTTAAACTCCGACGACACAAACTGACGAGCCACGGAATAATCACCAGTCTCGGTGCCATAGTTAGCCCATTCAACCCACGCTTTAAGGGTCTTACGCATTCCTTCAACAGACTTCTCACGGTACCCATCTTCTGGCTTAGCAGGCTTGGGTACATTCTGTGCAATGCCGTACTTATCAGCAGGGCGGTACTCCCCGTCAGGCGCCTTCGAACCACCCGAATAGCCTCGGACAGTAGACGGGGTTGCGCTTGCCGAAGGAGACTCCGAAGCCGCCGCAGACGCCGAAGCGGTCTCACTCGGCGCGGCGGATGCGGTGGCTGCCGCCTCGTTATTTGCCTGCTGGCCACACGCCGCAAGCAGGGCACCCAGGCCCACAAGTGCGCCACTGCCCAGCAGGGTACGGCGGTTGAAGATGGTCGAATCCATAGAAGATGCGCTCCTATCGTCGGTGATGGTGTGTTGTTTAGTTACTGGTCGGGCCGTTTTTCACAGGCCAAACTGACTGCCGGAAGGAAAACAGCCCCGTAGTACGCCCAACAAGCGCATCAATGCGCTGTGGAGTACCACAGTTACCACCCTACCGCATGTTTGCCGTCGTTTGCATTCTTTTGAGGGTGGTGGCGGTGGTTGATCATTATTCGGGCTTCTCAATGCTTTATGTATCAAATATCTTTGCGCCCGCGGAGGTATCGTCTCTGCAGAATTTATGCCATGGTTTAGCGTCTTCGACCATGGCTTTTAACTACAACCAAAGACACTAACCTATGGCACAAATCTGGAACCCATGACCGAATCTCTGGCTGCGTCAGGTAGGTGGGAGCCGGTTATGGGTTATGCCTTGCCTTTTCGTCGATAGGTTAGTGTCTTCACTGCGGGTTAAAGACCCACGGTGAAGGCACTAACCTATCGAAAACCTCTGTCTAAAAAGCAAACGGCCCCGAATACTTCCGTATCCGGGGCCGCCTGCTGCGGTTATTTACATTCGGTTATTAGTCCCATTCGCCGCGCAAAATCTGCTGAACGAATTTCTTGGGCAGCCAGAAGGAGTGCTTCGTGATGCGGCTACCGTCGGGTAACTCGTCGGTGTCCTTGAGTTTACCTTTTCCGACATACTCGCCAGGTTTAACTTCGTAGTAGGTCTGGGAGGCGTGAACCTTCGTAAAGAGGTATTTGTTCACCTTGCTCTGCGGGAAGTTAGTGGAAACCTTAAAGCCATCCTCACCATTCGGCTTGACCGTCAGTTCAACACCTCGATTAATGATTTCCTTCGTCTCTTGCCATACCCTCATCAGCTCAGGCTCGAGTGAATCGGGGAAACCCCAGAACTTGATCTGATCCAGGCAGAAATCACCGGATTCATTCTCACGGAAAACAACGAACATGAATTTCCTTGAGAAAATCTCGGTGTAAATATGGGACTCTTCCCACTCTTTTTCATTCGCTAGTTCAATAAAACGGTAGTTCTTAAAGGGAGAATCCTCTTTAGGGAGCCCGTTTTTATCAACACGAATAGCGCGAATATTCATGTTTGCCTTTTTAAATTCGGCAGTACTGTCAATATCCGAGGAAAGGCCTAGAATTTTCCTCACAAGAGTGCTGTTGCGGCCCTTGGCGTTAAAGTTAACGTCAAACTTCTTACAGAGTTCTTTCTCGCTCTGGCCCCGGTACTGCAGAAGCTTTTCTTCAATAATCTGGGTAAAAGGCTTAGAAGTGTCTTGTGCTGCGCGAGCGATACTCTCCTGTTCCTCCTGGCTGAAAACCTTGGTGCGGAGGAGGGTTGTCATGTAGCTACTCTTTAGCGACCAGGCGCGCCTATTGGCCAGCTCGGGGCCATAGGGCTGAGTAGTGCGATCCTTGTCTTTACCGGCACCCTTGCGGCAGGTCGAAAGATACATGCCGTCAGATTCGGAAAGCTCGTGTGCACGTCCTTCCAGAACTTTCTGGGTAATGCGTTTATAGTCCTCGAGAATGGTCGGCATATCCTCTTCGGGCCAGTCAAAAAGGAAAAATTTATCGGTGATATTATTCAAAATATCGCGAGTCTTTTGATATTTATAAAATAGAAGCAAAATATTTTGGCACTTATGCCAAAGGTGCGTCTGATAAAAATCGTCTAGGTTTTCCTCATGAAAATTAAACATGCTGAGGACTAGACGTTCTTTGGCAGAAATAGTGCCGTTCGCGTTCACTCGGTAAGGGGTCGTTTTGATTTCGACCCTTGCCGCGGGAATATCGGGGTCCGGGGAATTATTGGGGTTAATCCCATAGAGCAGCTCTTCAACGAGGTTACCGTAGATTCCCTTGGAGAGCTTGCTAATTTCCTTGCGAGTAATCGTTGAGGGAGTGCCCTTTTTCTTATCCTCATAGGTCTTGTACTCGGAGTTCTGGTACTCCTCCAAGAGGTCATAGAGTGAGCGACCAACGAGATTCTCCGCTGTGTATTTGAGGATGCTATCAATGCTCGAATTGTCGTAGTCGAAAAGGCCCATGGTCGGTGTTCCTTCCGGAAGTAGAGGGGTGGCGCGGTGCTGTTTCTTGCTCTCATGCTACGTCAGATAGCGCAGCTGCGCTCTTTGGCGCGTCACTGGCTTTTCCCGAACCCACTTGATCTGAATAGCTGTTCTATGTTATAGTATTAGTATTCGAACATATTTACAGAGGACTATAAGGACTACTGACTCATGGATCAGAAAACCACCAGCAGTAGCCAGCCTATCCGAGTTATCGAGCTTTTCGCCGGTGTAGGTGGCTTCCGCTTAGGATTTGAAGGCTATAACGCCAACGGCATGACCCTGCCCTCCGCGGGTCCCTTCACGACTGTTTGGGCGAACCAGTGGGAGCCCCCGGGAACGGTTGGCCGCCAGTTCGCGGCACGTTGCTACCAGGAACGTTTCGGCGAAGAAGCAAACCTTGAAAACCGCGACATCCACGCCGTACTTGATGATGTGGAGGCGGGTCTCTACGAAATTCCCGACGCTGACCTGCTCTGCGGCGGTTTCCCCTGCCAAGATTACTCGGTTACCAAGCCCCTCTCGCAGTCGCACGGCATTGAAGGTAAGAAGGGCGTGCTCTGGTGGGATATTCACCGCGCACTCGAACTTAAGACCCCCAAATATGTTGTTCTGGAGAACGTTGACCGCCTGCTAAAGTCGCCCGCTAAGCAGCGAGGCCGCGACTTCGCCATTATGCTCTCCTGCTTCTACGTGCTCGGTTACAGCGTCGAATGGCGTGTTATCAACGCGGCAGAGTACGGCCACCCGCAGAAGCGTAAGCGCGTCTACATTTACGCCGAACACAACGCCCCCGAATGGGATTTGTCGCGCCGCATCACCCACACCGGTGTTTTGGCAGAAGCGTTCCCGGTCAAAACTGCAGAATCTGAGGGTCTTCTCTCCGTCTTCGAAGAGCTCAATGAGGCCGATGAGTTCACCATCTCCGATGACCCCTACTACGAGACGGAACACTTTGGAATTGGCGCTAAGACCTCACCCTTCCAGATTGCCGGTGTCATGCAGAACGGCACCGTGCTCACCAGCAAGGTAGAGCCCGATTACCGCGGCGAATTTAAGACGCTCGGTGACGTAGTTCTTCCTGACTCTGAGGTGCCGGAACAGTTCTTTATCGCCCCTGACAAGGTGCCTTCTTGGGAATACCTCAAGGGCGCAAAGAAGGAAAAGCGCATCAATAAGGCGAGCGGCTTTGAATACTTCTACACCGAAGGCTCAATGTCTTTCCCTGACCCGCTCGACCGTCCGGCGCGTACCATCCTGACCGGCGAAGGAGGCTCAGGAGCCTCCCGCTTCAAGCATGTTGTGATTGGTGATTCCGGTGCGTACCGCCGCCTCGTTCCCGATGAACTGGATCAGCTGCAGGGCTTCCCCCGCGGCTGGACTGACACCGGCATGAGTGACGGTAACCGTGCCTTCTGCATGGGTAACGCTCTCGTGGTGGGTATCCCGCACGAAATTGGTAAGGCTATCGCCCGCCGACACAACCAGTAAGACACAACCAGTAAACGCACAGGAGGTGCAGTAGCCCGAAAGCTACCGCACCTCCTTTTGCGCGCCCGGCGGCCTAAACCAGAGCAGGCCTAGACCAGCGCCTCATCAAGCCAGCTCAGACTTGAGCGGTGCTCATCCAACAACTCAAGAGCTCGGTTAGGCAACTCAACCTTCAGGCGGGCGCCCGCCAACGACTGATACTGAGTATTCCCCAAACCGGGGTGCAGAAGAAGAGTCCGCGAAGAACTCAAACCCACCAACTCGCTATCAAAAAGCTTATGCAGATCCTTGCGCAACAGAAGACCCTCATCCACTCGGTGCTCACCCTCGCGTGCATAGCTGTACAGGTGCGCCGCATCCAGCGCCGCCGTATGGCAAGCACCCGTAAACGCACACATGCTTCCGAAACGGTTCAACAGCTCCTGTCGGAACTGTCCCTGGCCGTTGCGAGACCAAACCGTGCGCTCCGTAAAACCACCCCGAGGATTCACTGGCACCCCGTGAGCATCGCTCAGGGGAAGCTGGTGAATACCCGAAGTGTTCAGGCTTTCAAGCCAGGTGAGGACCTTCGCGGTATCGAGGGCAACAATGCTGTTCTGTCGGTTATATTTGCCCGGTGCGCAAAGCCCTTCAAAAGAATCTTTGTCCAACGCACCGATAAGTTCAGTCCAGGTATCGCCATAGTAGGCAATGAAACGCTGAACTCTCTCAGTCCTCTGCGGAGGATTCTTATACAGGCGCTTCTCGGGCTTGAGCTTATCTCTCCTCAAGCAATTTCCATCGCAACGCCACAGCCCATCGGACTTGAAGGTGATGCGGCTACTCCCGCAGCGGGGGCAAAACGTCATGACCTTATCGGCCTCGTATGACTCAATTTTTCGAATAACAGCCGACCCGAGAAGAATCGAATTATCTCGAATCAGCACGAAGTCACCCTCTCGAACGTTTGTGTAGTTCCGAACTTTCGAGTCGTAAACGTAACGGAACTCCAGGGCGTCATCGTAGATTTTGCCGCTGGCGGCGCTTCGGTTCTCTTCGTCGGGAACGGAGCGCAGGAGCCACGCCTGCGGGAGCCGCATATCAGTTGCGGCGTGTTTGCTCGGGAGGCTGAGGCTCGTCACCACGGACGGGAGAACGAGGTCCGGCAGTGAGGGCGTTGAGTTGTTGTCCATAGCAGCAGCCTAGCAGCCCGGGCGGTTTGCCGCTGCTTGGGCGGTCACCGGCTCACGGGGTAGGGGTGGTGGAATCCTGTAATTACAAAAATTCTGCCCTGCATCTTCCTCGAAAAGCCACATGTGTTTCGAGAAGCCACGTAATATGTTGCTTTTCGAAACACATGTGGCTTCTCGGCGATTAAACTCGGCGCACCAAACACCCGCCCCGCACGCAGAACGCACCAGTCAAAACGCTATTGATTCGCATCACACACCGGCGTTCTTAGGTATCCTTGGGGTAACACTCAGACAGAAGCCCGCCCTCCACCTCGAAAGGGGCCGCATGAAAACCTTCTGGACTAACCTATCCCTCACCATCCGCGCGGCAGTCATCTTCTGCTACGCCTACGCCGCGGTGCGCATCCTCAACCTCTTCTCTGAGGCAGGCACCGCACCGTTGACCCCGCGCACGCTCCTCGACGGTGCCCTCACCGCCGCGGTCGTCGTCGGTGCTCTCGCCCTGTATCTGGGTAATGCCCTGGGTGCCGCTCTGCGCGCCCGGCGAGAAGGCTACGAGCCCCGCCCGGTCGGCATCATCGTCGCCTACGCGCTTTTCGTGGCGGTGTGCACCTACCTTATCTGCCGCCTCATCGCCTACACCGTGGAGGCGGGGCTCACCTGGCTCTTCCCGCCCGCCCTCGGCCCGGTTCTGACCGCCGTGGGCATGGCTGGTCTTGGCGTGATTAACTATGTGCGCCTCCGCCGCACCCGCAAGGACTAACCGGGAGAGTGGCACCAAAACCCCTCCTCGAAAAGCCACATGTGTTTCGAGAAGCC
>NZ_KV831926.1:141481-327422 GCF_001837265.1 Rothia sp. HMSC064F07
CTTTTCGAAACACATGTGGCTTCTCGGCGCATTAAAAGTAAAAGTCAATACAATAAACCGCCCCGTCCACCGCACCCACACGGGGTGCAGTGGCCGGGGCGGCCTCATTCAGCGGTCAAAAACCGGCTTACAGGCTCTGTGCCTGAATTGCGGTGATCGCAACGGTGTTGATGATGTCCTCAACGGTGGTACCGCGCGACAGGTCGTTCACGGGCTTACGCAGACCCTGCAGAACCGGGCCCACAGCGGCAGCACCCGAAGACTGCTGAACAGCCTTGTAGGTGTTGTTACCGGTGTTCAGGTCGGGGAAGACGAACACGGTAGCCTGACCAGCGACCTCGCTGCCGGGCAGCTTGGTCGACGCAATGGACATGTTCGAAGCAGCGTCGTACTGGATCGGGCCCTCAACCGCGAAGTCGGGGTTCGATGCGCGCACGAGCTCGGTTGCCTCGCGCACAACGTCCACGTCTGCGCCAGCGCCGGAGGTGCCGGTCGAGTAGGACAGCATAGCAACCTTGGGGGTGACGCCGAACTGGCGTGCAGTCTCCGCGGATGCCTTCGCAATGTCGGCGAGCTGCTCTGCGTTGGGGTTCGGGTTCACTGCGCAGTCGCCGTAGACCAGAACGCGGTCTTCCATCAGCATCAGGAAGACGGAGGAGACGATCTTGGTGCCGGGGCGGGTCTTGATGAACTCGAGCGAGGGGCGGATGGTGTTCGCGGTGGTGTTCACTGCACCGGAAACCATGCCGTCGGCGATGCCCTTGTAAACCAGCATGGTGCCGAAGTACGAGGGGTCGGTCATGCGCTCGCGAGCAGCCTCAATGGTGACGCCCTTGTGTGCACGCAGCTCAGCGTAGGTTGCTGCGAAGTCTTCGGTGTACTCGTTGTTTTCGATGTCGATGATACGAACGGTGCTGGGCAGTTCAATACCCTCGGCCTGGCAGATCTCTGCGATCTTGGCGGGGTTGCCGAGCAGGATCAGGTCGCAGAAGTCGCGGCGTGCAATGATTTCGGATGCACGCAGGATTCGCACGTCGTAACCCTCGGGCAGGACCACGGAGCGGCGGTTTGCGCGTGCGGTCTCGATGAGGTTGTGCAGGAAGCGCAGCGGGGTCATGGATGCGGGGCGCTCAATTTCGAGGCGTGCGAGCAGTTCGTCCTTGTTGACGTGCTCGTCCCAGCCGCCCATTGCTGCTGCGAGCTTGCGCTGGTGGCCGCTTTCGAGGGTGCCGCGGACGCGGGAGACTGCGCGTGCAGACTTGAAGGTGTCCTTGGTGGTGGACAGCACGGGGAACGGTGCGTTGTCGATGAGGGAGCCGACTGCGGTGTTCTTGCCGGGCAGTGAGTCCAGGCCGCCGGTGAGCAGCACGCCGGAGGGTGCGGGGAAGGTCGGTGCCAGTGCGGATGCGAGGGTTGCGGCAACAATGTCTGCACGGTCGCCGGGGACGATAACGAAGTCGCCGTCGACGAACTGGTTGAGGAAGTTGGAGACGTTCATTGCTGCGACCTTGATGCCGTGAATATCGCGGCTGAGGTCCTCAGCCTTGATGCCTTCGGTGTCGAGCTTGAGGGCTTCGGCAACTTCACCGACGGTGGGTGCGTTCAGTTCGGGGATTTCAGGCAGCACGTAGACGGGCAGGTTTGCGTCGCCGCGCTTGACGGAGTTCTCGATTTCGTCGCGCAGTTCGGGTTCTGCACGGCCGACGATGATTGCGAGCAGGTCTGCCTTGGAGGCGAGCAGCTCGGTGCGTGCCACGTCAACGGCGGTGACTGCTTCCTCAACGGTTGCTTCCTGTGCGCCGACGATAGCGACGACGGGCAGGCCCAGGTCGCGTGCAATCTGGACGTTCAGGTCGAATTCGACTGCGAGCGCGTTGGCGGGCAGGTAGACGCCGTCAACGATTACGACGTCGCTGTTTGCAGCGACCTTTTCGTAGGCGGAGACTGCGCGTGCGGAGATTTCTTCGGTGTCGCCTTCTGCGATGAGTGCGAGTGCGTCGGTCATGGAGACTGCGCCGCCGACCTGCTCTTCGGTCAGGCCGAAGTGTTCACGGATGAGGCGTGCCATGGGGTCGTCGGAGATGGTTGCGCCGTCGAAGACGGGGCGGAAGAAGCCGACGCGGTCTGCGCGCTTGATGAGGGAGTCTGCTAGACCCAGGGCTACGAGGGACTTGCCCGAGTTCTGGGACATAGCGGAGAGGTAAAGACCGGTGGTCATTGTTTTACTGTCCTTCTATGCGATGTTCGGCGCTGGGTCCCGCGGTTGCGCAGGGGTGTATGTGCTCCTGTGCGCGGGTGCGTCGAGCTTATAGGTCTCTTCTATCTTAAGGCGTTGTGGGGGTGGCGCCTAACAGGGTGTGCGGTGCGCTGCGTCATGTGGGCGGGCTGTTTCCCTGTTGGGGTGTGTCGTTTAGGGGTTGAGGATGCGCGCGTATCGTACGCTGCGTCCGGGTTCCCAGGAGCCGCGTGCTTGGAAGTACACGCCTTCGTTGCGGTAGCCGAGCCGCTCGTAGAAGGAGAGCGCTCGTTCGTTTTCTGCCATGACCCACAAGTAGGAGTTTTCGTCCGGGTAGATGACGGATTCGTAGAGCGCCTGACCGAGGCCGGTGCCGTGCGTGTGGTTGAGAGTGTACAGGTGCGTAAGTTTGCGGGTGTCTGCGGGCAGTTCGGGGAGGTTGTCGGCGCGTTCGAGTTCCCAGGAGGAGGGCTCACACAGGGAGAGCGCCAGGCCGACCGGCTTATCCCAGTCGATGCGTGCGCCGATGGAGCAGGAGAGCCCACCGTCGGGGGTCCAGCCGGGTACGTCGTAGGCGAAGAAGCCGCGCACGGTGGGGGAGGAGAGGTGGCGGTGGAAGTCTTCGAGGTATTCGTTGCGTTCGGCGCGGTGGCGGGCGGTGAAGCTTTCCCCGAGCGTGTCGAAGTAGATCGGGTCGTAGGTTTGCTCCATGCAGTCCAGCTGCAGGTTGACGTATTTTTCGGCGTCGGTCGGTTCAATTGGTGCGAGCGCGTAGCGGCCCTGACATACAAATCCCATGGGTTCTAGTCTACTCAGCTGGCCCCTGTGGAGGCGGTTCCTTGCGGGTGCGTACGCTAGGGGCGTGTGGGCTGTCGGCTAGTCTAGTGGGTATGGCGAAAAAGAGCAGGGCACCCAAGAAGTCCCAAAAGGCGCAGAAGAACCAGAAGAACCGCATCGACGATACCGAGAACACCCCCGTGCAGGGTGCCGCCGCTGGAGTGTACCCGATTTCTACGGGTGAGGCGGAGCTGGTCCCTGACGGCTACCACGCTGACGGCTGGCTGCTGCTCATTAATGGTGTGCAGTCTTCCCACGTGATTGTGGGTGAGCCCCGCCAGCTGGATTTTGAGTACATGCGCTGGATTGCCGCGGTCGTCTCCTCACACGTGGAGGAGCACCTGGACGCCGCGAAGCTGCGCATCACCCACCTGGGCGGCGGCGCGTGCTCGATGGCGCGCTATTTCGCTGACCTGTACCCGACCAGCCGCAACACCGTCGTTGAGCTGGATGCCAAGCTCGCCGAGTATGTGCGCGCCTGGTTCGACATCCCGAAGGCACCGCGCGTGAAGATTCGCGTGGGCGAGGCGGGTGCCGTCACCGCGACCTTCGCGCCCGCATCCCGTGATGTGCTGATTCGTGACGTGTTCGCCGGGGACACCACGCCCGAGGCGCTTACCACCGTCGAGTTCACCCGCACTGTCGCCGAGTCGCTGGCACCCGGTGGCCTGTACATCCTGAACTGCGGTGACGGGCCGGCGCTGACCGGTGCCCGCGCGGAGGCGTCCGCCCTGCTTGAGGTGTTCGAGTACGTGTGCATTGTGGCGGATTCGGCAATGTTGAAGGGTCGCCGCCGCGGCAACGTCATTATCGCTGGTTCGCACGCGCCCCTGCCGGAGGCTGGTTCCGTGCAGGCTGCCGCTATCGCCCGTGAGCTCATGGGTGGAGGCGTGCCCGCCCAGTACTGGGACACCGCGCGGGTGCGCCAGTTCGTGAGGTAGCGGTTTCAGCTGTTGCCTGGATTTTCAGTGGTGGCTTAGGTCTTTCAGTAATGACTTAAGTTTTTCGGTGATAGGTTAGTGACTTCGGTAGGGGTTTTTAACTACCGCCAAAGACCGTAACCTATCACCGAATTCGGCGCCCCCTCCACAGCAGACGCTACTATAGTGGCATGCGATACACCTACCTTGGCCCCTCCGGCACCTTCACCGAATCCGCCCTGCTGAGCGTCCCCGGCGCATCCGACGCCGAACGGATCCCCGCCACCAGCGTGCCCGACGCGCTCGCACGCCTGAACGCGGGCGAGGCGGACGCCGCCATGGTGCCCATCGAAAACTCCGTGGAGGGCGGCGTGAGCGCCACTCTGGACGCTATCGCAGCCAGCGAGGGTGTACGCATCATCCGCGAGGTGCTCGTACCGATCCGCTTCGTGCTGGTCGCCGCGAAGCCCATCAGCATCGAAGACGTCAAGACCATCTCCACCCACTCGCACGCCTGGGCGCAGGTGCGCGGCTGGACGCAGGAGAACGTACCCACCGCCGCCTACCTGCCCGGATCCTCCACCGCCGCGGCGGCTGTCGGCCTGCTCGAAGAGGGCTGCACCTACGATGCGGCAATCTGCTCCCCGGCGCTGCTGAACTACCACCCAGAACTGCACGTGTTGCAGGACAACATCGGCGACAACAAGAACGCCGTGACCCGCTTCGTGCTGCTCTCCCGCACCGCCGACATCCCCGAACCGACCGGCTCCGACAAGACCACCCTGACCGTGCCGCTACCCACCAACCGCGCCGGCGCCCTGCTCGAACTGCTCGAACAGTTCTCCGTGCGCGGCGTGAACCTCTCCCGCATCGAATCGCGCCCCACCGGCGAAGGCATGGGCTCCTACTCGTTCAGCATCGACGCCGACGGCCACATCTACGAGGCACGCATGCGCGACGCTCTGCGCGGCCTGCACCGTGTCTCCCCGACGCTGAAATTCCTCGGCTCCTACCCGCGCGCCGACCACGAAAACACCGAAGTCGACAACATCCACTCCGACGGCTCCTTCGACGCCGCACACGAATGGGTCGAGTCGCTCTTCCCGAACGGCCGCCCCGTACAGCTGCAGCGCCGCTAGATACCCCCCCGCACCTACCCGCGCCCCACCAGTGCAAACCCCGCCCACAACCCACCGCAAGATTAGGTAGGATAAAACAGTGATTGATATTAACCTCCTCCGCGAAAACCCCGACGTCTTCCGCGCCTCCCAGCGAGCACGCGGCAAGGACGAAACCCACGTCGACCGCATCCTCGAAGCCGACACCGCACGCCGCGCACTCATCGGCGAATACGAGACCCTGCGCGCCGAACAGAACGCCTTCGGCAAGACCGTCGCAAAGGCACCCAAGGAAGAAAAGCCCGCCCTCGTCGCACAGGCCAAGGAACTGGCAGCCCGCGTCAACGAAGCAAAGGCAGCCTCCGAAGCGAAAACCGCCGAATACGAGGAACTGATCAGCAGCATCGAAAACCTCATCATCGACGGCGTACCCGTCGGCGGCGAAGACGACTACGTAGTCGTCAAGGAAGTTGGCACCCCCCGCGACTTCACCACCGAAGGCTTCGAACCGCGCGACCACCTCGAAATCGGCGAACTCGTCGACGGCATCGACATGGCACGCGGCGCAAAGGTCTCCGGCGCACGCTTCTACTTCCTCAAGGGCCAGGTAGCACGCTTGGAGCAGGCACTCATGTGGATGGCGCTCGACCTCGCAACCGAGCACGGCTTCACCATGATGACCACCCCCACCCTGGTACGCCCCGAAATCATGAACGGCACCGGCTTCAACGTCAAGCACGACGACGAAATCTACCGCCTCGAACGCGACGACCTGTACCTGGTCGGCACCTCCGAGGTGGCGCTCGCCGGCTACCACACCGACGAAATTCTCGACTTCGAGAAGGGCGCGAAGAAGTACCTGGGCTGGTCCTCCTGCTACCGCCGCGAGGCAGGCTCCGCAGGTAAGGACACCCGCGGCATCATTCGCGTGCACCAGTTCAACAAGGCTGAAATGTTCGTGTACTGCCCCGTCGAGCAGGCAGAAGAGATGCACGCAAAGCTGCTGTCCCTCGAAGAGGAAATGCTGCAGCGCTGCGGCCTCGCATACCGTGTGATTGACACCGCCGCAGGCGATCTGGGCACCTCCGCAGCCCGCAAGTTCGACTGCGAGGCGTGGGTCCCCACCCAGGGCACCTACCGCGAGCTGACCTCCACCTCGAACTGCACCACCTACCAGGCGCGCCGCCTGAACATCCGCGAGCGCACCCCGGATACCGTGGATGAGGCAGGCAACGTGCGTAAGGGCCGCACCCGCTCCGTAGCGACCCTGAACGGTACCCTGGCGACGACTCGCTGGGTGGTTGCCATCCTGGAGACTCACCAGCAGGCTGACGGTTCTGTGCGTATTCCGGAGGCTCTTCGCCCGTACATGGGCGGCGCCGAGGTTATCCCGGCTATCGCTGAATAAGGGAAACCCCGCCCGCTGAGTAATCTCACAACCAGCTGAAAAACCCGCTCACCGCGTAAACGGTGGGCGGGTTTTTGCGTATCCCGGTAGTCTAAGAACTATGCCTCTTTACCGTAAACTCCTTGGTGTTTCTGCGGCGGCGGCTCTGACCGCCTCCGTCACTCGTGCCCGCCGTGAAGCGCGCCGACGCGCTATCGAACTGGGCGCACCCTTCGGCGTTCTGCCGACCCTACCCACCGGTGAGGCGCAGCGTGTGGGCGTGGTGTACAACCCGAGCAAGCCCGGTGCTGCGGCGGCTATCGAGATTCTGGAACGCACCCTCGCGGCGAACGGCCACCCGCAGGCGCTGGTGCGCACCACCCGCGTGGACGAGCCCGGTTCTGAGGCTGCCCGCGAGCTGATCGCTGAGGGTGTTGACCTGCTGATTGCTGCCGGTGGTGACGGTACGGTGCGTGCTGTGGCGGCGGCGCTGGCGCATCATGAGGGGCGCAAGCCGCGCCTGGGTATTCTGCCGATGGGTACCGGTAACCTGCTGGCGCGTAACCTGTATATTCCGGTCAGTGATGTGGCGGCGTGCGTGAATATTGCGCTCAACGGTGCAGGTCAGAGCGTTGATGCGATTGAGATGACGACGACGAGCACCCCCGGCGAAGAAACCGAACACACGTTCTTTGTGATGAGTGGTGCCGGCTTTGACGCGCTCGTCATGAATGATACGAACGAGGAGATTAAGGCGAAGTTCGGCTGGGTTGCGTACGTGCAGTCCGGCATGAAGCATATGCTGGGTAGGTCGCACCCGGTGCGTATTAGCGTGGACGGTGGGGAGCCTCGTACTTTACCGATGCGTTCGGTGCTGATCGCGAATTGTGGCCGCCTGCAGGGCGGTATTCGCCTGGCGGATATGACGGATGTGCACGACGGTAATCTTGAGGTGATTGTGGCGTCGCCGCGTGACCTGGTGGAGTGGGGCCTGCTGATGGCGAAGGTTACGCGCCGCACGATTTTGGGTTCGCCGCGCATTGAGCTGCCGGTGATTCGCCACTTGGTGGGTTCTGAGGTGGTGTTGGAGTTCCCGGACGGTGCGCAGCCGGTTGAGGTGGATGGTGACCCGGCGCCGTCGGCGTACCGTATTAGCGCACGTGTGCTGCCTGCCGCCGTAGAGGTGGCGGTCCACCCCGAGGTGCTCTAGTGGGTGTAGTGAAGGTGCTGTGGGAGAGGCTGGCACCACCCCGAATCACCTATATGTGACCTGGATTATGAAAAAAATCGCGGATTTTTTCACTATTCCTTAAAAATTTTAGGAATAATGAAAAAAATCGCGGTTTTTTTCACTATTAAGGAGGACTAGATGAGTGTTGCCGGTCACGGATACCGAACTCTGAAAAGTATTTTCCATGAACGCGGCGAAGCTGCCGTACAGGAGGAACTGCAGGTACGCCGCAACGGCTACTCCACCTACCTCCTCAACGATTTCATGGTAGGGGAGCACCCCCTGTTCTACTTGGTGGATCGTACCGTGCTTGCCCATTACGACCGTATTATGGTGCGGGAGCGGACTATCGAACAGCTGAGTTCTCGCTTACCTGGTGTCGCGATGAGGAGCTACCTATCTGACCTGGCAGTACGCAGCATCGTGGCCACTGACAGCATTGAAGGTGTGCATACAACTCGCCGGCTGATTTCTGACGCACTTACATCTGGTGACAGTGAAGATCCTCGCGCTAAACGTGCTGTGGAATTTATGAATCTATTGAACACACTAGGAGAACGTCGGCCGCCTGATACGGTCGAGGAAGTGCGCAAGCTTTATGACACCCTGCTTGAGGGGCATCTGGATGATGAAAATCGTCTAGACGGAGCACTTTTTCGTGCCGGTCCTGTCCATATCACTAGTGGTACTAAGGTTGTGCATAAGCCCCCGATGGGCGAGGAAGCTATCACCGCTAACATTCAGGCGGCGCTCGACCACGCCCTTGACCCGAACGTGCCGGCGTTATTCTCTGCAATCGCCGCGCATTTTATGGTGGAGTACACACATCCCTTCTACGACGGCAACGGACGATTTGGCAGGTACCTCCTCGCTTCCCATATGGTGTGGGTACTCAGCCACCTGACGGCGCTTACTCTGCCGAGCACACTTAACCTCCATAAAGAGCGTTATTACAAGGCGTTTTCTGATGCTGAGGAGCGACTCAACTACGGTGAAGTAACTACTTTTCTGCATGCCTTCCTTGAACTGATTGAGAAGGCACAGGAATACCTAGAAAAGGAGTTGGCGACCCGCTACGAGGCGCTAGTATCGCTGAATAAGCGTACTGCTGAGTTGAATCAGAACCATGAGTGGCTGAGGGGCGAAACAGCAAAAAATCAGAAGAAGGTGGATTCCCTGCTTGACCTTCTGCATCTGTTGGGACAAGCCAATATTTTCCGTGCGCCAGTCGCCCCCACCTCAAGCGAGCTACAGGAGGTGTTGGGTGTTACGGCGCCGACTCTGCGCGATAGACTCAAACTGCTGCAGGGGCTCGGCTTTGTTAAGGGCGTCAAGGCTGGCCGTACGATGCGCTGGTCCCTCACCGAGGCGGGAACCGCCCTGCTGGGCCTGCCGGCGGTTGATGACGACGAAGAATAGCCCACGAGCAAAAGAAACAAGGGAGGGGCCGCACCGGAATGCGTCCCCTCCCCTAAAAACTATTGTTTCCCGTAACTCCTAGTAGTGGTAGTGATAGTGATAACGAGGAGTCGAGGCAGCCACCGCGGTAGCTGTAGTCGCTGCCAGAATGCCGGTAAGCAGAACGTTCGCCTTGCGCTGTTCATACAGCTGCTGATTCATCAGGTCCTCCACAATAGCGTTATGGATTCGCTGCTCCTCAGCCTGCTGCTCCATGCTGAGGCGAACCCACAGCTCGTGCTTCTCCTTCTCGAACAGGTTCAGCGCATCCTGCAGGGTGAAGGACCGACCCTGCCGCACGTACTTGTACAGGCTGTCCGAGGCGTACGGGTACAGGTAGTCTTCCGGGTACCAGTGGGAGAAACGCTCCATGTACTCCTTATGTACCTTCGATAGTTCCGCACGTGCCGGGTCCTCATACTCGCGCCACACAGATTCGTTGTGCGCCTGGCGTTTCAGGTTCTCTCGCTCCACACTCATCATTGCCAGCGGGTAGATGCCGAAGTACTTCCACAGCCACCAGGCAACCGCGATAGCAGCGGCAGAAACCAACGCCGGGACGTGGATGGTGTGCCAGGGAATATCACTGGAGTGAATCTGCGGGTTAGCGACAAGATACCGCAGGTACGTCACCATCATGATGAGGGCACTAATAAGGTACGTCCAGGCGAGGACCTTCACGAAAGCTACAAAGAGCTTAGTGATTTTGATGCGAGGCGGGTTAGGCACAGCGGTAACGTACGACTCCTGGGCGCTCTTCAAAGAAGCCGCCCAGGGTGCTGCGCGATCCACCAGCTGCTTGACCTGGCGGAGGTGTTCCAGCAGGTCCTGACGCTGATGCATCTGCTCCTGCGGAATCGGGGAATGAGTGGATGGTGCCGGGATGGGGGTGGGACTACTGGACGACATGGGGGTCTGCGACATTGGTGTGCCCTTTTCGTAGTGTGAATCGGTGTTTTATTCAGCCGGTGCGGCGGTTTCAGCTCTGACTAGGCGGCTTTCCAGGTGACGTACTTGCCCTTGTCATATTCGTCAGTCACCTGCGGCTGCTCGGCGGGAACCCACAGAGCCCAGTCGCCGTTGTGCCATTCCAGGGTCGTCTCAAAGTAACGGTAGGTACCTGACGGGGTCTGAAAGAGAATGCGGATGACTGCGCGTTCCGGGGTGTACGACATGTAGCGATACCCCATGATACGAACCACGGTGCGGGTCTTCGTGTCCTGCAGACGTTCCTTGGTGATTTGCTCAGCGCCGGGTCCGATGACGGTCGGCATGTACGCCTCCGGGCTGTCATTAACATGGATGACCGCCCACGCGGCTGCGTACAGGGCACCCTGCGCAGAGTGCTCAAAACAGCTGCGAATAGGGGACTCTACAACGGGGCCGGCGGTCTGCGAGACGGGTCCGGTCCACCCCGACTCGGTGGTCACCCACTGGGTGTCTTTCGGGGCGGTTTTCAGGACGGTCTTGTCTGCGGATGCTCCAGCACCGCACGTGCCGGGCTCAATCACGACGCCGGGTTTAGCTTCTAGGGTTTCGTTGGGGGAGGCGCCTCCTCGCGGCACCCACAGGAGGGTGAGCCCGAGGAGTAGCAGGCCAATGATGTAGAAGAACCCGATGAGCGCGCGGGGAATGGCTGGACCTGATGCGGTGTTATATGTTTTCACGAGTCTCCAATCGTATCTTCCCGGCGGTGGGTTATAGACTGAGCCAGCCCCTCGGCGCTGGGGGCGGTGTTTACTGGTTGAGAGTGAGTGGAGACAGTAGAGCATCCCCATGTGAGGTGCCGCCTTAGGAAGCGGAATCACCGGCTACTGGGTGCTCTCATATGAGCGTCAAAAGATACCCTAGCATGCCTACCGTCAGGGCGCTGAGCGGGCGGTCATTCTCTCATGAAGAGAGAGCGCGAAACAAGAAAAAGGCGCACCCCGTAGGTGGTAATCCGTCGTTTTATCCTGATAATCCCCAATATACGGAGGTTGTATCTACCCGCAACCGGTTTAGTCATGCATGACTGGGAGTCTAGTTTCAGATGCAGAAAAGGCACCCGCTGAGGGTGCCTTATGCGCGAGGTCCGTAGCTTCGACCAGAATCCACCAGTACACCCCGCTACGGCTCACCCGGTATACCTCATCGCCTTGCGGCGACTACCTCAGGGTTCTTGCTTTACCTTGCACCCCCAACTATACGGAACCCCTCCACACCCTGCAAACGATATGGTTATGGAACGCCACCTAATCCAACGCCACCTAATCCGAAATGAGGTAGATGAACCTTCTGCCTGGTATCTGAGAATTTCTAATACGGGACGGTGCGCCAGAGCGTAAAGTAGCGGCATGACCAACGGCGGTGCACACCTACGGGAAGTGCGTTAGGGTGGGAATATACGAGGTGCCTCGCAACGCTTGGGAGGGGGCTTCGGCACATGGATGTCGCTGAAACACCCCGCCTTCACAATAACCCTAGTATCTTGAAAGCGG
Source organism: Rothia sp. HMSC064F07 (assembly GCF_001837265.1). Lineage (NCBI taxonomy): Bacteria > Bacillati > Actinomycetota > Actinomycetes > Micrococcales > Micrococcaceae > Rothia > Rothia sp. HMSC064F07. Next base: position 153,149 of record NZ_KV831926.1, read on the forward strand.
GGTACCTTCAATCCTAGACGTAAGTAGTAGTCGTGACCTACCTGAAGAGTAACGCCTGGTATCTTGGTATCTTTGCCGTTGTCGTAGTGTGCTCACCCCTTGCCCCTGCCGCGTGCCTGCCGATTTGCGCGGTCTTCATCCTGGCTTTCGGAATTGAAACGGCGGCGCACCGCGCCCGAAAGCGTAACCGCCGCGTCTAAAATCCCACAAGAAAAACGTAGAGGGATCCCGCCCACGGGGTAGTGGGCGGCTCCTGCTGACAGACAATCACCAACCCCACCTGCGAGGAGAACATACAGTGTCAGATCGTTTTGACCTGCACCTGCGCTACCCCGAACTATTCGAGCCGCTCACCGAAGAGCAGCGCCGCAACATCATGCAGCCCCTCGCCTCATCCTGGCTTGAGGGCGACAACCCCACCCGCGAAGACGTCACGCTACTCATCGACTACGAGCTCGGGCGAATCACCGCGGAAGAATACGACCGGCAGGCACTAGCGAAGGCGCTCGCTTACCAGGTGCTGACAAGCCAAAACGTGGACCAGCACGCAGAGGAGGGCGAATAAACCGTGAATCATCAGCAGAACTGGGTGGCGTACTTCTACCCCGAACCCTACCAGCACGTCATGCGGAACAAGCCGGGTATCAAGGACCCCGCGGCACTTTCGCTCTACGAGCACCGTATCATCACCCGACGAGGCTACGAGCTCACCAAGAACCCCGAGCTTATCGCCCGCACCTTCGACGCCGAGCACCTCAAGGCCATTCACCGCTATCTCTTCCAGGACGTGTACGACTGGGCGGGGGAGTACCGCACCGTGGACATGTCCAAGGGTGTGAGTGCTTTCGCGAGCGTTCAGCGCGGGCCCTTGAGTATTGACCGGTACCTCGACTACGTTTTCGCCACTAGCCGCGCGACTGACTGGGCGAGCCTGAACCATCAGGAGTTTGTGGAGGTTGCCGCCGCGATTTTTGCGCACCTGAACCAGGCGCACCCTTTCCGCGAGGGGAACGGCCGCGCGACCCGCATTTTTATGGATCATGTGGCGGCGCGTAGTAATTTCCGGTTTGATTATGCGCGTGCTGGCCGCCGCGGCTGGAACCAGAGTTCGATGTTTAGCGGCCCGGATCGCGGGTATTTTGAGGTGCATCCGGAGGAGCTGCATCAGCTGTTCGGCATCATTACTGTGCCGTGTGACGCGTAGTCAGGCCACTAATACACCTCGGGCAGATGCCCGATGAGGGCATTAAAGCGCGGATGTCCGCCACCTTATTGGTAAGGCGGTGGGTTTTCCCTGTATGCGCGGGGGTGAGCCCATTCCATCAAGCCGCCTAATCTGAGCCTCCCCGCGTTCCCCGTATGCGCGGGGATGAGCCCGACAGACACGCTTATATGTTGGATTTTGGTCACATTATTGTATATTTGTCCCGTACCCAATTTCGGTGCATGCCCGAGAAGGCAGCATCTCAGCCGACGTTGGCTGTTCATTATAGACTGCATCACACAGTGCTTACATCGAATTTGGCTCGAGTTGTGAAGTCAATGGGGGATCTTCAAGAGGCGGAGCGACTGTTCAGAGAGGCCATCGCGATGGACCCAGAGTTCGCCGAATACCACCAGGATTTCGCGTCGTTCTTGAGCGATATGGGCCGTTTTGAGGAAGCAGCGGTAGAGGCAGGACGCACGGTTGAGCTCGAACCGAGCATAGATGTCCAGGTAGCTCTCAACGACCTCCAAGCCCGTTTTCCGAACGACGAACTTATTAACGAGGCCGTACACCTGAACTCGAATACCGAATGACTGGAAACATAATGGTGAGTAATCACAAGCGACGGGGCGAAGCACAGAGCGCTCCTAGCCTGCATCTGAGAGACATGCCCATCGAGCACTTGTATGTGCGCTATCAAAGGATAGCGCGGAACCTGCCGAGACGGATCCGCTGGCTTGCTTTGGTATTCGCGCCAACGAGCACGAGTTTCACCGTCTTCACCGCTGGCCTACTGAATGTTGCAGGGGCTCTGATGATTACGGCAGGTATCGGCCAGGTAACGTCAGGTGAGAGGACCCCAGGCAGTGCTATTTGGTTACTCATCTTCGCTTTCCTGGCTGAAAGCCTAGGGTACTGGGTGAAGGAACGCCAAGAGCTTATTCTCACGATCGCGGTTCGACAGCTCACATACCGCCGTTTCCGGGACATCTTTAGTAGGTCATCCCATCCGCCGGAAGCTCACGGACATGTTCTCACATACCCAGGACAGATCAGCCAGTTTGCCTTCGTTGTTGATTTCGCCGTTTCAACCGTTCAGATTATTGCCTTTCTCGCGGCTTCGCTCGCGCTATATGGTGCAAGCGGCGCCATCGCTGCGTTGCTCATCACTGGATTGGTATTCGTCAGCGTCCGTCTCATCAACTTGGTGGGCCGACTATGGGAACAGTACGTCGCTCTAGAGGGAGAGCGTAGGCAGTGGATCCAGCGTGTAGCAAACGCGATGCCTCGAGGGCAAAGCATCCCCAGCTGGGGTACCGCCCTGGACAAGATCGCTAGCATCCGAAACACCGAAGAGCAGCTTCTGCACAGACGGGTCCCGTTGCAGGTCCTGAATGGATTCCTTGAACGGGGAGCACTAACTGCGGTGCTCGCTGTGGTTGCGGTTCTCGGCGCGTGGTTCTGGCCATCCGCTCATTTCGGTGTTGGAATTATTTTGGCTGCCCGCTACCTGTACGCAGCGGTGCAGAACAACATCGTAAACTATCGGGTTATTCGGCTCGCTGTGCCAATGATGCGTGAGCTCGACAAGCTCGAGTCGTCTCCAAATTGCACGGTTAAACAGCAGGACTGGGTGGGGCAGCCTTCAAATTCTAGAGAGGTGCTTGCAGCTACGTCTGAGCGCGCTGAAGCATTGCGCACATCCGCGACCACCCCCGATTCTGCTTTCGTACCACGCAACCCGGAAGTGTCCCATTCGGTGTTGTCAGCGTGGCGAGCTTCTGCTTCGCCACATCAGGTATCCCGGTTCACTAGCCTCGCTTTAGATATGGGGCTCACTGAGGATGTAATCGGGCGGTTCTGGCAAGACGCAACAACCTTGTCGTCAGGAGAGAGACACCGTGCTGCTGTCGCTATCGTTTTGGCAGACAAACCGGACTGGCTAATTTTGGACGATACGTTCGCAGCGCTTGATCCTGTAGCACGAGAAGTGGTTGCCGAGAAGATCTTAGAGTGCGTGCCAACGTGCACACTTCTGGCAAGCTCGGAGGAGTATGTACCGAGTGCCTTCACCCCCGGCAATGATGCGAGGGTAGACCCTCTTGAGTTGCAGGCTCATAGCCCCGGGGCAGCTAAGGAGGTAGATGCTGGTTCGACGGATGTGAGCGAGGGACAGGACCTTCCTGACCCTGAGCCGAAGCGTGCCACATTCCGACGATCGGCCCTGTTGTTGTTTGGACCGCATTTGGTGTGGATTACGTGTGGCGCCCTACTCTTAAGCGGATCCGAAGTTGCTTTTGCATTGACGATTGCTCACAGTGATGGGCTGTCTGCTCAGGTTGCTGAAGTGTCAGCTGCTTGCGCACTGGCAGCAATTGTTGGGTCCGTCATGTTCTTTGGCCCGCTCTACTGGGCTCCCATCGCTAGGCTGAGCGATTTGCACGACCGGGTTATACGCAGGCTCGATCGATTCGCTACTCCTAGAACAAGCGGTGCGGTCATGGGGCGGATGGGTGAAGACTTCTCCGACCTTCAGATGTCGGTGCCTAGCGCCCTGGGTTCGGTATTTATGGTCATTCTACAGACCTTTATGCTCATCGGAGGCGCAGTGGCCGGCGCCCCGCTGTTCATGATCGTTGTGTTGGCGGTAGCACCCCTAGCGATGCTTGCTATGCGTCAGGGTTCAAAGTGGATTCTCCCTGCCTCGACGACGGCTGCCAATCGCCGAGGTGACTTCATCGGGGTGGCTGGTGCCCAGGCTGGCTTACACGCTGCGCCCGTCAGTGCAGGGCTGCGTCGGGCTGGAGAAGAAGCCTACGCTCATTCGGAGGCTGCATACGTCAGCAGCTCGATTCAGTTGGCGAACGCCTACGCACTGCGTACGGGACTGATTCAGTCGCTTGTGTTGTCACTGAATGTTTCTGCAGTGGTATTGGCACTGATGGTCGAAGGATCGAACTCAGTGGTTGCTCCCGCGGTCGTAATATATTTTGCAGTAACTCTGTCATCTGGCATCCAATCTACGGTGGAGACGCTGCAACAGGTTGGTGTAGTCAGCTTGACTGCGGAGCGTGTTCGGATGCTTGAAGAATACCGGGCCGACCGTTCTTATCCGCCCGTGCGGTCTGCTGACCTGGCTCTGCTTGAGAGTGCTCTTGACTCTGGGTGTTCTATGGTTGCCTTGATTGGACCAACTGGCGCGGGGAAGTCCGTCATGCTTGATGCTCTATACCGCCGGTATCCCCAAGGCGAAGTGGTAATCGTACCAGATATCGATCCGTTCGCATCTGAAGCATCGAATTCGAGCGGGCTCATGCTTGCGCGTTCCGTGTTACGTGAAGGCGCTGCCCGGCTTGTGTTGCTTGATGAGACTTTGAAGGCTCTCACTCCGTCAGAGGAGCGCGCTGAGCTCGAATCGATGGCGTGCGCTATCGAGGGCAGTGACAAGCAGGTTGTGATTGTCCTTCACTCGCGCTCTAACCTTGATTGTTTCAAAGAAGTGGTGAATTTAGATGCGTGAGCTGACCCAAGTACTACGTTTTTCTCCAAGAACTATCGAGGACGAAATGCGAATCTTATAGGGCCAAACCTATAGCCTGGACCGATTCGTCGGTGGCACTTCTGAACGAGTACGGCGCCACACTGTGCACACCTGACCGCGAGGCGACACCGCTGGACTTACCCGAGGCGGATGAGAAAGAAAAGAGCCCACCAAACCTGCCCCCGATACTGCCCGCGACAAAACCCCCGTTAAAAACACAGTCGGGGCCGTCTCGCACGCAGGCTCGAAAAGTGCGAGAATGGAGCAGAAAAGAAAACTACGAAAGAGATACTTTCATGCTTATTCTCGTTGTGAACGCTGGTTCTTCCTCCCTGAAGTACCAGGTGCGTGACACCTCCCTGCCCGAGGCAGAGCAGATGCTGACCTCCGGCCTCGTCGAAAACATCGGCACCGACGTGCCCAACCACGAAGTCGCATTCGACATCATGTCCGAGAAGCTTGAGCCCGTCCTGGCAGGCCGTGAGCTGCAGGCAGTCGGCCACCGCGTGGTGCAGGGTGCAGAGAAGTTCACCCACCCCGCCCTGCTCACCGAGGAAGTTGTCCAGCAGATCGACGACCTCTCCCCGCTGGCACCGCTGCACAACCCCGCACACGCTCAGGGCATGCGCGCAGCAATGCACAAGTGGCCCTCCCTGCCGCAGGTTGCTATCTTCGACACCGCGTTCCACTCCACCATGCCCGAAGAAGCATGGCGCTACGCGATCCCCTACGACCTGGCTGACAAGTACAGCATCCGCCGCTACGGCTTCCACGGCACCAGCCACGAGTACGTCTCCCACGTTGCAGCTGACATGCTCGGCATTGCACGCGACGAGTTCAACGGCATCGTTGCTCACCTCGGTAACGGCGCGTCCGTGACCGCTGTGAAGGGCGGCAAGTCCGTCGACACCTCCATGGGCTACACCCCGCTGGCTGGCCTGATCATGGGTACCCGCTCCGGCGACATTGACCCCTCGGCACTGACCACCATCCTGATTCGTGAGGGCATCGACGGTGCACGCCTGGACACCATCCTGAACAAGGAGTCCGGCCTGCTCGCACTGGCTGGCTCCAACGACATGCGTAAGGTCGTTGAGGCTGCACAGTCCGGCGACGAGCGTGCACAGCTCGCACTGGACATGACCTCCTACCGCCTGATGAAGTACATTGGCGGCTACAACCTGGTTGTTGGCGGCGCGCAGGCACTGATCTTCACCGCTGGTATCGGTGAGAACTCCGGCGACTTCCGCAAGCTGGTCCTGGACCGCCTCGGCGCACTGGGCATCAAGTACAACGAGGAGGAGAACGCTAAGCGTTCCCCCGAGCCGCGCGTGATTTCCACCGAGGATTCCGCTATCAAGGTGCTGGTCATCCCCACCAACGAGGAGAAGGCTATCGCTGAGGCTACCGAGGAACTCGTCAAGAGCCTCTAAGCCCCACGCACCCCGCCGTATAGGCGGTTGAATATAGGCAGTCCGCTGCAGTTCCCGTTCCGTACGGGTGCTGCAGCGGACTTGTTTGTGGGCTTCCATTAGCATAAATGCATATGATTCAACTTACTTTACAATGCAATATTACGGTAATGTGACGTGTGTTGCATATGTATCTTCTGTCACATAGAGAATAAAATGAAATTTAATTAAAAATGTGGGCTTGGGTGCTGCATAGAGTGTAAATTTTTTGCTTGCTTGGGAAAGTTATGTAGAGGTGTGCACTGAGTGCATTGATTCGCAACATTCCAACATTGATGGCAGTTAAGGTTGAAGGTGAAAAAAGGTTGATAATCCTGGATTAATTCTGTTAGGAATTATCTATCGACCCAAGTTTTTGCACAACGTTGAACAATAAATACAAATTTTTTGTGCTTTCATATAACGAGTGTTCATCGAAAAGAACTGAAGCGGATTTATAGCCGCAAAAGAATTCTGAGAGCGCACTCTGAATTACACGTTAAACACATACTGCGATAACCTTTATATCTGTATTTTTTATACAGAAATAAAGTGAATCAATGTACAAAACTCATTCCAATTGAGAGAGATTTGGTAATGGATATTCACTCGACTAAGAGCCACTCCGAACAAAGTGGAAAGCTGATGGGCCGTCGCGCCCTGGTCAAGGGTGCAGCATGGGCAACGCCCGTTGTGGCAGCAACCGCCGTAGTGCCCGCCTACGCCGCATCCAAGAACCCTTGCGAATACGGCACCATCGTATCCGTGCCCTGGGGTGAACGTGCCAACCGTCGCCGCTACAAGGGTACCGTGAATGAAGAATACGAATGGGCAGTAATGCCCACCTCCAACTGCAGCCCCCAGCCGCAGACCTACTTCATCGACAACACCACCCCCGAACGTAAGCTTGCTTACCCCTGGGGTCGTTACGAGGGTGTGAGCGACTTCCCGCCGATTTACCCCCCGAACGGCAAGGACACCCCTGACTACACCTCCAAGGACGGCGTTGGTGGCGTTGGTGGCGGCGTTATCATCAACGTTCGTGTTGAGAACGTTGCAGGTGACGTTTCCTATGCACCGACCCCCACCGGTGCGGACCGTTTCGCATTCGGTGAGTCTGACGCAAACCGCAAGAACAACATGTACTACGCCGAAGGCTACAAGGGCAAGGGCGCAAACCCCCCGGTTGTTCGCCTCAACGACAACTACAAGGGCAGCCGCTCTACCTACATCGCTCACGGTAAGTACAACTACCTGCACTTCCCGGATGGTCCCCGTCCTCCCAAGGAAAACAGCCCCCTGTGGACTTACGCATACGGTAAGCACTACACGACTGCTGAAGGCCGCGACGGCTGGTCCTGGGACATTCAGGTGATGGCTAACATTACCCACCCCAATGCTGGTCAAGACGTTGTGTCGTACATGACCTACCTGCGTAAGCACACCTACGGTGACCCCGCGCATCAGTCGGCAAAGGTCATTCCGGTGCAGTACCGCGTTATTGTGACTTCCCCCTGGGGTACTGTCACTTATCTTTCGGCAGCTGTTTAATATCAGCTTCCATTAGGTCTGAATGGAGTAGTGACCCATTCGACCTACTTCAATCTTGGATTGAGATTTATATATTGTGATGTTTATTTGAGTATAAAGTTGATGGATTTTTAGTGTATTAGGGAGTGGTGTCCCTAATAAGTAGACGCTATTCTTCTGTCAACTTTTGGAGGGGCCGGGCCGCACCACGTGTGCGGAACCGGCCCCTCTGCATGCATCAATAGGGAGAAAAGCTAAGCATTGTATCTCTTGGCGGGCTATTGCAGGGAAGATGAGAAGTGGTGAGCGTTCCGTGAGAAAAAGCGCATTCACATTCACTAGTAAGTGCCCAAAAACGATAGAGTGGAATCAGATAACACTCGATACGAAGCGGACGAGACATGACTCAACCCCCTGAAAACCACCAGCAGCCCGGCGGACAGTTCAACGCCCAACCCGGCCAGCAGGCATTCCGTGCCCCCGGTGAGCCCCTCCCGCAGGACCTCTCCGCCGGCTGGCTCCCCGAAGACGAGCGCCAGAAGCCGGTCAGCCCCCTGCCTCAGCCGAAGCTCTTCGCCTACCAGTCGATGCTGCCGCCGAAGGTGCTGCACGCGCTGCGTCACCCCTCCGAAATTCCGTGGCTGGTCGCCGCCTACGCCGTTACCGCGGTCGGCTACATTGTGCTGTTCATGGCGCTGGCTGACCTGTTCAGCTCGATGATGCGTTACGTCTTCAGCTCAACCGGTGAAGGCTCGGTTCGAGTACCTTCCGGCAGCACCTCCGCAAGCCTGGAAGACCTGATTTTCCAGACGGTTGGTCTGCTCATCCTGGGCCCGATTGCCATCTTCATTGTTCGTGCAATCTACTACGCACAGCAGCGTGTTCGCGGTGTGCGCATCACCCCGACCCAGTTCCCCGAGGCGTACCAGATGCTCGCCGAAGCAGCTGAGGCGGCAGGCCTGCGCCGCGTGCCGGATGCCTACGTTGTTCTCGGTAACGGCACCATGAACGCTTTCGCGGCAGGTCACGGCTTCCGCCGCTACATCTGCCTGTACTCTGACCTGTTCGAGATCGGCGGTAAGTCTCGTGATCCGCAGGCGCTGCGCTTCATCATTGGCCACGAGGTGGGCCACATCGCCGCAGGTCACGTCGGTTATTTCCGTCTGATTTTCACTACGCTGTTCAACCAGATTCCGGTGCTGTCGAGTGCGCTGTCCCGCTCGCAGGAGTACACCGCCGACAACTTCGGCTACCGCTTCTGCCCCGAGGGTGCTGAGGGTGCTGTCAAGGTGCTTGCGGCAGGTAAGTACCTGAACAAGCAGGTTAACTTCGATGAGCTTGCCGACCGTGCCGTCACCGACCGCGGTCTTGCCGTCTGGTACGTGAATCTGCTGGCAAGCCACCCGATTCTCACCTGGCGTGCGCACGCGCTGCGTGACCGCACCCAGCCGGGCCGCCTGTTCTGGCGCCCGACGGAGAACCCGGTCAAGGACGCCGCACCGCGCGTTCCTGTCCTGATTCCGGCGTCTGAGCCGGTGCACATGTGGCCTGACCCGATTCAGTCCACCGAGTTCATGCGTGAACACCAGGACACCTGGGCAGACCACACCCTGGAAACCGTGGACGTGTACTCCAAGCCCGAGAACGCCCCCGCGTTCGATGCGAACTCTACGCTGTTCGCTGGCTGGCTCACCGAGCAGGCTCGTGCCTTCCACGGCCAGCGTTGGGATGCGTACGCTGCCGCCGGTGGCGTGCCGGCGCCGGGTGCTCCCGGTGGTCCGCAGATGCCCGCACCGGGTCAGCCTGCAACCAATCAGCCTGCCTACGGTCAGCAGCCCGGCTTCGGTCAGCCTCCCGCAGGCCAGAACAGTGCAACCCAGAACGGTGCAGGCCAGCCCGCACCTGAGCAGCCCTCTAATGGCCAGCCTTCCAGCGGTCAGTCTTCTAATGGTCAGTCTGCTCCCGAGCAGTACGGTTACGGCCAGTACGGTAGCGGCTCCTCTGAGGGTGGCTCGTACGGTTACGGCTTCGACGGCGATAAGAAGTAGCCAGTAGCCACCCGGGTGCGCTCTGAACGCCTCATCTGAGCCGCACAGCTCAATAACCTTCACGAACCCGTCGGGGTGCCTAGGCGCTCCGGCGGGTTCGGTTGTTAACCGCCTCCTGCACACTCCTAAGCTCTCCCTGCGTGACCCCCAGGTGAGAAGGGGCGCCCGCCACTGCATCCGCCGCATGCCGCAGGCATAGAATGGACAGCATGCTTTCATCACTTCGCTCTATCAAGCTCGACCCGCTGCTGACCATGCTCATTAGCGCGGTTATCCTCGCAATTATTGTGCCGGCGCGCGGCGACTTCGCCGAATGGTTCAGCACCGGAACGAAGTTCGCGGTCGCCCTGCTGTTCTACCTGTACGGCGCTCGCCTCTCCACCACAGAGGCTATTCGCGGCCTGACCCACTGGCGTCTGCACCTGATGATTCTCAGCTGCACGTTCGTGCTGTTCCCGCTGGTCGGTTTGGCGCTTTCACCACTGCGTTTTGTGCTCGGTGATGGGCTGTACATGGGCATCCTGTTCTTGACCTTTGTGCCCTCGACCGTGCAGGCGTCGATTGCGTTCACCTCGATTGCGGGCGGTAACGTGGCGGCGGCGATTGTGAGCGCTTCGCTCTCTTCGATTGTGGGTGTGGTGGCGACCCCGCTGCTCGCCATGTTGCTGATGAACACGGGGCATATTGAGTTCTCCGGAACGGTCTTCCTGGACATCGCCATTCAGCTGTTTCTGCCGTTCGTGCTCGGTCAGCTGACGCGCCGCTGGGTGGGGGAGTTTGCTAAGAAGCCGACGACTAAGTGGCTGGATAAGTTCTCGGTCATGATGATTGTGTATTCGGCGTTCTCCGCCTCGGTGGTGCAGGGCGTGTGGACGCGCGTGGCGTGGTGGCAGATTGTGCTGCTGGTTGTGCTCATGGCGATTATTGTGGTGTTCATGCTGTGGCTGACCGACCAGCTGGCTAAGCGCCTGGGCTTCAACCGTGCTGACCGTATTACGATTCAGTTCTGCGGTTCGAAGAAGTCGCTGGCGGCTGGCCTGCCGATGGCGATCATTATTTTTGGTGCGGGCTCGCTGGGCCTGATGATGCTGCCGATCATGATTTTCCATCAGGTTCAGTTGATGATTTGTACCTGGCTTGCGGGCCGCTATGCGCGCCTGGATGTGGTGGGTGCAGCCTCCGCGAAGGAAGTTCAGTAGGGGCTTGAACCCTGTCTGCTGGGGTTGCTTGCCGGGTGCTATTGGGGTCCTCTGAACCTGTGAGATAAGCCTCTGATGAGGGGTTTTAATGGGGGACTTTGGGCCGTATCAATCGGTTTATGAAGTGATATGGCGCGCACTGCCAAAAATTCCCTGACTAGTGCATTTATGTGCAAAATGTGGTATTTGTACTGGTCAGTTGGGTTTTTGTGGGGTATGTGCACTCTATTGCATAAAAGTGACCGAGGAGACAATCAACACTATCGGGCGTTGAGCGGCGAAAAAGCCCCAAATTTGCCCTAGAATGTTTTGTCGTGGGTTAGACAGATTCGCATCCTGTATGCAAGAATTTATGACTCACATGGGAACGGTTGAGATTCACTCCCTCACACCGCCCACGAGCGTTGATGCAGCGGATTCACTCCCCGCCCGCATCCCACACCGGAAGAGACTCACTCACTCAACCGGAAGGAAGCTCAAAACCATTTATTCACTCAAACACAACTGGATACACTCAGCTTAATGACGCGCTTAGATTCTATCTATGCGCTAATCGCTGTTTGTATCCGCCAAGAAAGAGGACACTCCATGGCTACCATCATGAGCGTGAACGTATGCGATTCCAAGTACAACGCTGACCCCACCGGCGTACGAGATTCCACTAGTGCTATCCAGAAGGCTATCGATGATGTTGCTGCGCAGGGCGGCGGCTCTGTGGAGATTCCCGGCGGCATGTACCGCGTCTCCTACCCCTTCATCGAAATGAAGCACCGCGTCGAGATCTTCGGCCACGGTCAGGCAACCCGAATCGTCGCTTTCACCGACAAGAGCATCCCGTCGTCTAAGAACGGTAGCTACGAATGCACCGGCGTTTTCCACACCGGTAGCTACACCACCCCCATGAGCGGTGGCACCAACCAGAACAAGCCCATGCGTATGGGCGTGCGTGACCTGTTCATCCGCACCAACAAGTACAACCTGCCGCTGGATTCTAAGAGCAACCAGATTTTCCTGGAGAAGCACACCCAGCCCGTCGACAACGTTGCAGGCGTCATCTTCCACACCCGCATTGCGGACGCTAACCCCGGCGAGCCGGACGCAGTGCCCACCCTGTCCAACATCGAAATCTGGGACACCGCTATCGGCGTTGCAATCCTGGGCCTGGACGACCAGGGCATGAAGATTGACAAGATCCGCATCCGCCAGACCCTGCGCCAGGGCCTGCTGGTCGGCAAGCCTGTCGGCCACCCGCTGCGCCGCCGTGAGGGTGACACCCCCGGCGCGGCAGATAACAAGTTCTCCATGATTGACGTCTCTGATGCAAACATGAGCTTCGGCACCTACGCGGGTATCGAGATTTACACTTCTCAGTCCAAGTTCGAGGCGTCCACCAGCTGGTTCAACAAGCGCAACCAGGGTAAGAACGCCCTGTACGAGGTGAAGACCCGCCACGTGGGTGCAGGCTGGTTCATTCAGGGCACCCGTAACATGTTCATTGGCTGCACCGCCCAGGAGAACGCCGGTCACGGCTGGCTCGTGGAGGGGGGTAACAACCAGTTCATTGGTTGCCTGGGTGAGTCTTCGAGCTTCCAGGACGCTGTTACCGGCGCTGCTCGAGGTGACGAGGCGGCGAACTGGTACATTGGCCGTAACGCACGCGGTAGCCGTTTTGTGGCTCCTCGTTCGCACAACCCTTACAGCTGGGCGAAGGCTTCCCTGTACGGTTTCTACATTGAGAACAACATTCGCGATATGCACATTACGACTGCGTCCGCGAAGGATGACCGTATTGGTGAGAACAACATGATTGGCCGCCGTGTTCACGTGACCGGTGCTATGGGCGATAACGTGCTCATCGAGGTGGACCACATCCGCCACGCGACTTTCGCGCCGAAGCAGCTGGAGAAGCGCGGCAACGGCGTGTTCATGGGCTAACCCTCGCGGGTTAGGCTCTACGAGCTGAGGCTCGTGACCACAAAATCTTAAAACGCATACGCCTGAGGGGCGGGGAGTAATCCCCGCCCCTCAAGCGTTTAAATATTTTGTAAATTAGTAGACCCAGGTACCACCAGGGAGTTCTGTAAGGCTGTCAGGAGTAAATTTTTGGTATCGTAGCTTATCAATCTGCAAGATGACTTGGCTGCCAGGGCGCCCAGTCACACAGACCCTACGATTCTTCAGGTTGCTCTCGCTCATTCGCTCGTCAATGACTGAGCCACCAATAATTTGCAGGTCGTTCGTTCCACCCTCAATATAAAACCCATACAGTGAAGCATTGCGATCGTCTTTAGGGTTATGTGAGCGTGGAGCCACAAGCCGTAAACCCGTTGCTCCGTTCATAATGTACCAATTCGCGGCCTCCATCGGTTGTGCTTGACCTCCTACCGAAGCTCCCTGAAAGCTGGAGGACTCACCTAGACAGCCGATGAACTGGCTTTTACCGAGACGCAGAACCCAGCCGTGGCCCCCATTTTCCTGGGCGGTGCAACCAATGTACATGTTTCGTTCACCACGGTTGAGCCACCCAGCACCAGCATGAGCATTCTCAGGAGAGTAGATAGTGCTTTTAGGGAGGGTGCGGTGGTTATACCAGCTGCTGGAGAGTTCAAATTTCGTTTGGGAAGCGTACACCTCAATGCCAGCGTATACACCACCGGACTGATTTGTCCCAGAGACGTCAATCATGGAGAACTTATTGTCCGCACCATCAGCGTTCTGGTCTTTAGACTTTCGCAACGGATGACCAACAGGCTTGCCGACTAGTAAACCTTGACGGAGAGCCTTTCGGATACGGAGATCGTGCACCTTCATACCTTGGTCGTCTTTTCCGAGAATAGCTACTCCAATATCAGTACCCCAGATTTCAACGTTAGAAAGTAAAGGAACAGCATCAGGTTCATTTGAGGATTTATCTGGCATCTCAGTATGAAACAGGACTCCTACGACCTTGGGCATAAGAGGAGTCGTATGAAGCTCCTTCCAAAATGATCCATTAGGGTCTGAGAGAGACAGATTAGACGGGTTTGTACGGATAAATAAGTCTCGAACGCCCATACGCATAGGTTTGTTTTCACCCTTATTTGGGTTTGTCATAGGTACGCTATATGTTCCCGTGTGGAAAACCCCAGTTGTAAATTCAACGGTTTTCTCACCCGTGGCAATAATGCGGGTTGCCTGACCGTGCCCAAACACCTCTACACGATGCTTCAACTCAATGAAGGGGTAGGTGACACGATAAATACCACCAGGAATCTCCACTGAGCCACCGCCTCGTGCCGCTACATCATTAATAGCTTTTTGAATAGCGGCGGTGGAATCTTTAGCCCCCGTAGGGTCAGCGTCATAGTTAAGAACATTGACCGCCATAGGGCTTGTTTTCTCAGAGGCCATGAATCCTCAATTCAAGAAGTAGTGAGTGAATATATCTGCTAGTCAGCAGCTTATATGGGTAGTTTACTGCAATATCCGAGAAATCAATGGAGTATTTATGCACTTAGATATAAATTCATGTCATCCTCTACATGAGGGTTATTTTTTATAAATCCTAAAGGTGAGGATTATACTTTCACCTTTTAATCTCTGACAGGCAAAGATGCAAGTGACACATTGCCTACATACAACGGGGTTCAGATTCCTTAATGTGGTGCTAGTATTTAGCTGATTCACTCAACATGTCGTTCTCACATCACCGATTTCTGGAGAGTAACATGACCCCCCTCCCTCGCCCCCTCAAAGCATTGGGGGTAGCAGGCATTGCCGCATCCTTGATGCTGGCACCCCTCCCCGCACATGCGGAAGGGAACAACCTCTACCGCAACCCCAGTAAATTTTATACTGGCGCAGTTAGTGACTGTCTCCTGGATAAGCAATACGGACGCGGCCAGATAGCAGATATCTGGGCATATTGTAATGGCTTGATTTCTACAGGCGTTTACGAAATTCCCAATAGTTCTGCCAGCAGAATGGACGTTATCGCTGCTTTATACCGTCTAGCAGGATACCCTGAAGTCAAAAACCTACCTGAAGTATCCCCATACGCAGACGTGGAGACCTATGACCCAACCTACCCTCTTGCTATTTGGGCATCACGTGAGGGAATTACAAGTGGCTGGTCTGATGGCAAGTTCCATCCCAATGATTATGCAACTACCAGCACCGTCATCGCTTTCCTCTACCGTGCTGCCGGTAGCCCACAAAAGCTGTGGTACCGCACATGGGAACATTACAACTACGCAGCTAAAGATATTACCCCCATCGGAAAACCTTTCTGGAAAGAAACTTCCTGGTACACCGTAGCTATCGCTCCGTACCCCAAGGTACCCGTTAACGAAAACGAACCGAATAATCTCAAGACCGCTAAACCCACCACCATCCTTGACAGGAGGACGGTATATTCAATGATTCGAGATTTTCATACTTCCGGGTACCAGGTTGTCGGAACCCACAAATAAAATATGATGCATACGCCTGAGGGGCGGGGAGTAATCCCCGCCCCTCGGCGTTTAACCCGCACCCAAAACAGCCGAAAAACCGTAGAAAAACAGGGTAGGGGAGCAGGCATCACAGCGCCCGGTCATCGCCTCCACACGCCCAATGCGGTACCCTTGAGCAGGAGGCAGGTCTGCCGGTGCACAGACCCGCACACGTCAAAACACCCGCAGAAATGCGCCCAACACACCGCACCACACAAACTCAACACTGCACCCACGCAGCGCCGTACTCACTCAACACCGTATTCACCGCATACAGCCGTATTCACTCAATTCACTCACCCGCGCCGCCTTCAGCACCGAACGCGGTACCCATCGAAAGAATTGAGCCCCTCATGCCCGATACGCCCATGAGCATCAACGCCATCAACTACGGCGCAGACCCCACCGGTGCCAAAGACTCCACCGCAGCCATCCAGCGAGCCGTCGACGCTGTCGCCGCACGCGGCGGCGGATCCGTAGAACTCCCCCGCGGCATCTACCGCGTCTCCTACCCCTTCATCGACATCAAGCACCGTGTCGAAATCTTCGGCTACGGCTCCTCAACCGTCGTCATCGCGCACTCCGACCGCGCCATCCCCACCACCGCCAACGGCCACACCGAATACACCGGCGTGTTCCACGTCGGCAGCTACACCACCCCCGTCTACGGCAACTACAACGCCAACAAGCCCATGCGTATGGGCGTACGCAACCTGCACATCCGCACTAACGCCGCCAACACCCCCATCAGCAGCTACCCGCTCGATGCGCACACCACCCCGCTGAATAACGTCGCCGGCGTCATCTTCCACACCCACCTGACCGGCGACATGCTCAACGAACCGGACATCGTGCCCGTTATCGCCGGCGTGGAAGTCTGGGACACCGCCATCGGCGTTGCCGTGCTCGGCCTGGATGACCAGGGCATGAAAATTGACGACGTGACCATCCGCCGCACCCTCAACCAGGGCCTGCTGCTCGGCAAACCCGCCGGCCACCCCCGCCGCCCCAACGAAGGCCAGAACTCCGGCGCGGCAGACAACAAGCTGCGCGGTATCGACGTTGCCGAGGCGAATCTCAGCGGCGGCTCCTACGCCGGTATTGAGGTGTACGCGGCGCAGGCTAAGTTCGAGAACTGCTCCAGCAACAGCAACCACCGCACCAGCAACAAGAACGCCCTCTACGAGCCCGCCACCCGCCACGCTGGCGCAGGCTGGATCGTGCAGGGTGAACGCAACATGTTCATCGGCTGCACCGCACGCTCCAACGCGGGCCACGGCTGGCTCGTTGAGTGGGCGCACAACATCTTCATCGGATGCGAAGCGGAAGGCTCCAGCTGGGCTGGCACCGTCAGCGGCGCCGCCCGCGCCGACGAGGCCGCCAACTGGTACATCAGCCGTAACGCGCGCGGTACCCGCATGGTCGCGCCTGTCTCCTACAACCCCCCGGAGAAGCCCGCCTCCCTGTACGGCTTCTACATTGAAAACAAGATTTACGACCTGCGCATCACCGAAGGCACCGCCAAGGACGACCGCATCGGTGAGGGTAATATGCTCGGCCGCCGCGTGTACATTACTGGCGCAATTGGCGCAAACGTGGTCATTGAGGTTGAGGAACTGCGCCACTCCACCTCGCCCGCCGGTCAGCTCACCAAGGAAGCTTATAACGTGATGCGCGGCTAGTAGAGGCTAGTAGACACGCCCGAACCGGTCCAGGACTTTCCTGTGAATCGTGAGGGAGGCGCGTGTGCCCTAGTGGGCGCGTTATACCGCCACATGTCGGCTAAGAATCAGGGCAGCTGCGAATGGAATACATACCATTCGCAGCTGCTTTGTCGTTTAGAACAATGTTTAATTTTTAGTTGATAAAAGTCTCAATTAAATATTGAATAAAATATTAATATGTACTTTAAACTTTCTATGGCGGTGTAAAACAGTCCATTCACTGTGCACCACCATAGCCGTGCGACAGCATGCGCAACACGCACATCATTGGTACACATCAAAACCGCGTATCGCCGCACGTCAGCTCCTATTCATTGCCGCTTCTCACTATTCCTCAACGACCACTACCCTTCCCCTTTTCTTATTCGCTCCATTGGCGACCCCGCGGTCGACCCAAAAATCGGTTCCTTCCGGCCGGTTCCCAACCACAATTACATAAGGACAGCCCATGCTTCCGGTTATCTCCCGAGTCCTCACACCCACCACTCGCGCACGCCGCATCTTTGCACTCACTCTCGCGCTCGCCCTCGGTGCCCTGCCCGTAGGCACCTCCGCCATCGCCTCCCACCAGGCTGTAGCTCACGCCGCCGAACCTGCCGCAGCCAACGGCCTCATCAAACTTCACCAGCCCAAGGACGACCCCAGCTACGTCGAATGCGTCGCCAACTTCCTTGGCACCATGAGCGCCACCCCCGGCGTGTGGGCGGTCTGCCACGGCTACCTCGACAGCGAAGAATACACCGTCACCCGCCGCCACAGCAGCGCAACCGTCACCCGCGGCCAGCTCGTACGCATGCTCTACCGCATGGCGGGATTGCCGACCGTCAAGGACCTCCCGAAAACCTCGCCCTACAAGGACGTGCCCACCACCGACCCCAACTATGCTGCGTACATTTGGGCAGCGGATGCGGGCATCACCTCCGGCTGGGATGACGGGCTCTTCCACCCGGACGATTACGCCACCCGCCACACCCTCGCCGCGTTCCTGTATCGTGCCGCAGGTAGCCCCGATGGTGCCGCACGCCTGCGCCAGATTCGCCGTCCGCTACGTGCCGAAGTCAAGAAGACTGAGCAGTTCAAGGCTGAAAACCGCTGGGCAGCCCGCACGCTCGGCGCCTACCCCGAAGTGGACCGCGACAGTGACGGCGTGGCAGACGTGGTGAACCCTGCCAGCCCCCTGTACTTCTCCGATGCCCTGTACATGCTCAAGGCGTACGGTGATAAGGGCCTGAAGGTTGTGGGCACTCCCGCCGTTGACTAGGAAGCCGTTGACTAGGAAGCCGTTGACTAGGGGTAATACCGACTAGATGCAGTGCTGACTAGATGCAGTGCTGACTAGCGCATATATTCACCGCCCGCCGGTGCGACCCGAAGGTTGCGCAGGCGGGCGGTGCTCTGTTCCGGGTGCTGTGCTGTTCTGGCAGGTTGCGAGCGCCCGTGCCGCCGCGCAATCGCTTCCGTGCAATGAAAGGTGCATGCTCTGCACCCGCTAAGCTAGAAGGCATGAAGATTGCCACCTGGAACATCAACTCAATCCGCGCCCGTGAGAACCGCGTCGAAGACTGGCTCGACGAACACGACGTTGACGTGCTCGCCCTGCAAGAAACCAAAACCAAGGACGAAACCTTCCCCTTCGACCTCTTCGAATTCATGGGCTACGAGGTTGCGCACTTCGGCCTGAATCAGTGGAATGGCGTGGCAATCGCCTCCCGAGTTGGCCTCGAAGACGTGCAGCGCGGCTTCGATAATCAGCCGCACTTCGGTAAGACCGGCGAGCCCGAGGTGCTGGAGGCGCGCGCGATCGGTGCGACCTGCGGCGGCGTGCGCGTCTGGAGCCTCTACGTGCCCAACGGCCGCGGCCTGACCGACCCGCATATGGACTATAAGCTCCACTGGATGGAGGCGCTGTGCCAGAACGTGCACAACGAACTGGCTGCTAACCCGCAGTCGCAGCTTGCCCTGGTCGGTGACTGGAACGTCGCCCCCGAGGATGCCGACGTGTGGGATATAGACTACTTCCTGCGCAACGAAATGACCCACGTTTCCGAACCCGAACGCCGCGCTTTCGCCGCCCTACTCGAAGAGGGCATGGTGGACGTAGTACGCCCGCACACTCCGGGCGAGTACACCTACTGGGACTACCAGGCGGGCCGCTTCACCAAGGATGAGGGCATGCGCATTGACTTTCAGCTGTTCTCGCCCGCGCTCGCCGCACGCGTGGAACGTGCCTGGATCGATAAGGTGGAACGCGCCGGTGAAGGCGCAAGCGACCACACGCCGGTCGTGGTTGAGATTGCCGACTAATCCGAGCGTATAGCTTGCCGTAGAACCGCGTGTAGTAAGGAGGCGGGGGAGGGGTCCCTCGCCTCCTTGCTGTATCTGCTGGTGCTTCTGTGTGCCTGTCTCTGGGCGGCTGTTCCTATGCCTGCCCCTGGGCTTCTGCCAATATTTCGGGGTTTTCTGTGTGGCTTAGTTGAAAAGTTCGGCTAGCCGAACTATTGTTAAATTCCGCCCGGGACGACAGGCAAAAGCGCATTATGATGCCTGCGCAGACACAACCGTGTCCCTAGCGTCCCGGCGCGGCAAATTCCACACATCAACCACATACTCAAACCCGTGACTTCGAATGAAGGATGCCTCATGAACGCTTTCACCCCCGCAGGCAGCAACGCACGCCGCCTCGTCCAGGCGCTCTGCGCCGCCCTCGCACTCACCCTGCTACTCGTACTCACCGGTTGCGGTAGCACCGCCAGCACCGCCGACGGCGCTAAGAGCAGCAACGGCAAGAAGACCGTGCTCACCACCTTCACCGTGCTCGCCGACATCGCCCGCAACGTCGCCGGTGACGACCTGAACGTTGAATCCCTCACCAAACCCGGCGCAGAGATTCACGAGTACGAGCCCACCCCCTCCGACCTGAAGAAAGCGCACGCCGCAGACCTGGTACTCGACAACGGCCTCAACCTCGAATCCTGGTTCACCAAGTTCGTCAAGGACTCCAACGCTAAGCATGTGACCGTCTCCGAGGGGGTCACGCCCATCTCCATTACCGAGGACGCCTACGCGGGCAAGCCCAACCCCCACGCCTGGATGAGCCCCAGCAACGTGCAAAAGTACGTGGACGTGATGATTCGCGAATTTAGCACCCTCGACCCCACCCACGCCGCCGACTACAAAAACCGCGGCGAAGCCTACAAGAAGCAGCTGCAGGGCGT
This sequence comes from Rothia sp. HMSC064F07, assembly GCF_001837265.1. NCBI lineage: Bacteria > Bacillati > Actinomycetota > Actinomycetes > Micrococcales > Micrococcaceae > Rothia > Rothia sp. HMSC064F07. The sequence continues at coordinate 173,536 of NZ_KV831926.1, forward strand.
GCGTGACGAGCTCGTCAAGGAAATCTCCACCCTGCCCGAAAACCAGCGCGCACTCGTCACCTGCGAAGGCGCCTTCTCCTACCTGGCGGCAGACGCGGGCCTGAAGGAAAAGTACATTTGGGCGGTCAACTCCGAACAGCAGGCGACCCCCTCGCAGATTTCCTCCGCGATCGATTACGTGCGCGAGAACCAGGTGCCCGCTGTGTTCTGCGAATCCACCGTCTCTGACAACCCGATGCGCCAGGTCGCAGACGCCACCGGCGCACGATTCGGCGGCGTGCTCTACGTAGACTCGCTCTCCGAGGCGAACGGCCCCGTGCCCACCTACCTGGACATGATTCGCTACGACGCACGCACCATCGTTGCGGGCCTCAAGGGCAACTCCTAAACTCGGCATAAAGCCCGAATAAACCCGGTATAAACCCGGGCCAACCCCGGCATCGAAAACCCCGGGTAAACCCCAAACCTCCGATAGGATAGGAGGGGCGGTCGCCTTCATGGCTCCGCTCCTCCCACGCCGTTAACACTCGCTCACACAGCACCCGCCCACACGGCACCCACTCAGCAACACGCAAGCAAGTACACCCGCCCCACGCATACGGTGACCACCAGAAAGAACACAAGGAATGAGCACTCTTCTCAGCTGCGAAAATGTGCACGTGAACTACGGGCCAGTCCGCGCCCTCACCGGCGCATCCTTCACCCTGGACACCGGGCGTATCTGCGGCCTGATCGGCATGAACGGCTCCGGCAAATCAACCCTCTTCAAAGCCATTATGGGGGTCGTGCCCATGCATGCCGGTAGCATCACTCTCGACGGGCAGCCCGTCGGCGGTAACCATGGCAGCCGCGGCAAGAACGCGCACCACCACCGCGCCGGGCTCGTCAGCTACGTGCCGCAGAGCGAAGAAATCGACTGGACCTTCCCCATCTCCGTGCGCGAGGTCGTCAGCATGGGACGCTACCGCAACCTCGGCATCACCCGCCGCCTGCGTGCTGCAGACCGTGCCGCCGTGGATGAGGCGCTCGCCCGCGTGGAACTGACCGACCTTGCCGACCGTCAGATTGGGGCGCTCTCGGGCGGTCAGCGTAAGCGCGCCTTCGTGGCACGCGCTATCGCTCAGGGCGCCCAGCTGCTGTTGCTGGATGAGCCTTTCGCCGGCGTGGACAAGCGCAGCGAGGCGATGCTCATTCAGGTCATCGAACAGCTGCGTGACGAGGGCGCGACCGTGCTGGTTTCCACGCACGACTTGGCGAGCCTGCGCCAGTTCGCCGACGAGGCACTACTGCTACGCGGCGATATTCTGATGCACGACACCCCCGAGAAGGTGCTCGCCCCCGAGAACCTGGTGCGTGCCTTCGGCATGGAAGTGGACGCCGGCGCGCCGACTGCCGCCTCCAGCGCTACTACCTCTGGCACTACTACGATCAGCTCTGCGGAAGGGAAGAACTAAATGGACATCCTCAACTTTCTGGTGGAGCCGCTGACCCTGCCCTTCATGCTCCGCGCATTCGTGGTCACCGTCATCGCCGCCGCCGTCTGCGCCCTGCTCTCTTGCTGGCTCGTGCTGCTCGGCTGGTCGCTCATGGGCGATGCGATCTCGCACGCGGTGCTGCCCGGCGTGGTGCTCGCCTACATTTTTGGTGCGCCCTTCGCGGTGGGTGCGGTCATTGCCGCGCTCGTGGCGGTGGCGCTCATCGGCGGGGTGCGGCGTAGCGGACGCGTGCGCGAGGATGCCGCGATCGGCATCGTGTTTACGACCTTGTTCGCGTTCGGTCTGGTGCTGATTTCGGTTACGCCGTCGAATACCGACCTGAACCATATTCTCTTCGGTAACGTGCTGGGTGTGTCCTGGTCGGACGTCTGGCAGGTCGCTATCCTCGCGGTGGTGGTTGCCGCCGTGCTGCTGGTCAAGCGCCGCGACTTTGTGCTGTACGCCTTCGACCCGGGCTTTGCGCAGGCGGTGGGGTTGCGTCCGCGTCTGCTCGGTGCGCTGCTACTCATTATGCTGGCGCTGACTTCCGTGGTGGCGCTGCAGATTGTGGGTGTGGTGCTGGTCGTGGCGATGCTCGTCATCCCCGGCTCCACGGCGCGCCTCATTACCGACCGGTTCGTGCCGATGCTCGCGGTGAGCGTGGGTGTGTCCCTGGTGGGCACGCTGACCGGCCTGTACGCCAGCTACTACGCGGACGTATCCCCCGGTGGTGCCGTGGTCGTCACGCAGGGCATACTGTTCGCCCTGGCGTACGTGTTCGCTCCGCGCTACGGTCTGCTGGGCAGGATGCGTGCCCGCCGACTCAGCACTGCTGCAACGAAAACTGAGCCCTCAGCTTCCTAAAACTAACTCAATACAGCGCTAGGCGGAGGCCCTTTACGGGACCTCCGCCTAGCGCTATTTTCTGAAATTCTAGGGTGCCTCTACCGCCCTGCGCCTAGCGCACCGTGCGGGACACGAACAGGGAGGCGGTCGCCTCCGCACCCAACGGAATAATGGTGCCGCCGGGCTTCACCGCGCCAGCCGCGTCCGTCTCGTGCAGGTTGCCGGAACCGGCACCGACCACGCTCACGTTCACCGCCTCCGAGAAGGGCGCACCCTCCTCAATGTGTAGGCGCACGCCGGGCACAAAACCGTGGCCCTGCAGGTAACGCAGCAGGCGCGGGTCATCATCGTTAATGCGTTCGAGCACGACTGTTTCGCCGGGTTCGCACTGGCTCAGCGGCACGGTCTGCGGAAAACTAATATGCCCCGAAGAGTCCGGGATCGGGTCGCCGTGCGGGTCGCGGGTCGGGTGCCCCAGCAGGGTGTCGATGCGGTCCACCATGAAGTCGGATACCGCGTGCTCCAGAACCTCCGCCTCGTCGTGCACACGGTCCCAGGTGTAGCCGAGCGTCTCCACGAGGAACGTCTCAATGAGGCGGTGGCGGCGAATCATCGCCAGCGCGTAGGAGCGGCCGGTTTCAGTGAGCCCAATAGCGCCGTAGGGCTGATGCTCGATCAGGTCGGCGGCGGCGAGGCGCTTGAGGCCGTCAGATACCGAAGAAATGCGCAGGCCCATGCGTTCTGCCAGGGCGGATGCGGTGGCAGGGGTTTTGGTCCATTCTTCGAGGCTCCAGATTTCCTTGAGGTAGTTCTGGGTGCTGACGGAAAGTTCTGAAAGAGGCATAAAGATAAGTCTACCTTTTCTCTGGTTTTGCCCGTCGAGCTACAGGGTATTCAGCGCGGGCTTAAAAAGCGTCCCGCCCGGACGGTTCACCCCTGGCAGGGGGTGACTATCACGGGCGGGATCAGGTGTTCGGTTCCGCGCTGGCAGCTACGAAAGGCTGGCAGGTACCAGGTACCAGGTACGAAAAGGCTGGCAGGCGCGAAAGAATGAGGGATGCGCGGCGGCGGTTAGGTGGCGCGGCGGCGCGAACGGTCAATACGGGTCAGCAGCTCGATGAGCGCACCGCGTGCCGCCTGCTCCTCATGCCAGAGGGAGCGGACGAGGGTGCGGCTGACCGCCTGGGTGGTGATGCCGAGTGCGGTTGCGGCGGCCTTCTGCTGGCCGCGTACGCCGGGTACGAGCAGGTTTACTACGCGCCATTCGGCGTCGGTGCGGTCGGCGCATACGCGGTAGAGCAGGCGTGCGGAGCCTGCGGCGAGGTCGGCGAGGTGGCGGTTGTCGGCGCTGACGCTGATGCAGCGTACGGGTGCGCCTCCTTGTGCTTCTTCGACGGCGAGGCGTGAGAATTCGAGGGCGTCGCCGGTGCAGTCGGTGGTGCTGACGGCGCCGAGTGCGCCTGCGAATCGGGGGATGTTGAGCTCGCCGATTCCGATGCCGACCCAGAAGCCGTTATCGCGCGCGGCAATGAGCGCCGCGTGGAGTGCGTCGCTGGCGCGGTCGAAGGCGCCCTGAATTTCATCAGGGTATGTCTGGGCGAAGGCAACACGCGGGTTGAGCTTTGCGAGTTCGTCCGACAGTGCAGTGAGTGAGTGCTGTGCGGAACGTTGAATAAAGGTTAGAACGAACACCTTCCTATTATGCCGTAAAACCTTCAACAAGCGGCGTAAGGTTCGCCGTAATACCGGCAACATTTAAACCCCTAAAAATGCGCATTGATAAGGGGAATTATCGTGAGCATGCACTGTGTGCAGAAATCCTCGAAAGGACGTAGAACACCCCCGAAAGGAAAATAATTTTCATGCAAGTGCACGTTGAATTATTCGCTTTCGGGGGCGTTGAGTGGAGTTGATAGACGGGGCTACCGCGGAACTACTGTGCGTTCGTTACCTGCGAGATATGCGGTAGCTGACGCAGCGGCTTCTGGAATACCATCACCACCAGCGACAGGAAAATGAACACCGCGTAGAACAGCGCCGTGTACGTAATACCCCAATCAACAATGAGGAAGCCTGCCAGCAGAACAGCCAGTGGGGTCAGCGCCATATTCGGGATGCCCTGCACCGAGTGCACGCGACCGATCATATGCTCCGGGGTGGACGCGTTAATGTACGCAATGATGCTCGAATTGAAGGAGGGGAGCACAATACCCGCCAGCACAATCAGCAGGCACACCGCCCACAGCATCGAATGAACCACCGGCAACAACAGGTAGCAGGCCGACATGATGGCCAGGGAGGTGATACCGAGCGGGCCGAGCGCAAACTTCTCGGTCAGCGGGCCGACCAGGAACGAACCGAGCAGCACGCCCACGCCGAAGGCGCTCGCGAAGATGCCGATGAAGAGCGGGTGTGCGCCCTCCAGAGTGTAGTAGTAGATGAAGGTGAGCGGAATGCCGACCGTTCCAAAGTTAGCAAGTGTTGAAACGAACGCAATGGACACCAGCACCTTGTTTTTCAGGATGTACTCGAAACCGGCTTTTGAATCCTGCCAGAAGCTGGTTTTCTCGCCTTCCTCCTCTTCCGCGGGCTGCCGACTAGCGCCGTAGGTCTTAGGTGCGACGATGAATGCCAGCAGGTTGACGACCGCGTGAACTGCGGTCATGAGCACGGTCGAGAAGCCGATAATGATGCCGGCGACCGGGCCGCCCAGCAGGTTAGCGGTGGACTCGCGCGTCTCACCCATACCGGAGGCGTACCCCAGGTGTTCCTTGGGGACTACACGGGTGATGATGGACTGTTCACTCGGGTAGTCAAAGGTGGAAATGATAGCGGCGAGAGAAATCGTGATCACCAAAACGTAAATGTTGGTGACATTGAAAACGAGGTAGAGAAGAATCGCTATCCAGGACAGTGACTGGCCGATACAGGACAGTGCCAGGCACTTTGAGGGGCCGATTCTGTCGACCCATGTTCCAGATACTGCTCCGGCGCAGGTGGCGAGAACACCCGCGACGAAGAGGGTGATACTCGCGGCCTCGGGGGAGCCGGTCAGCGCCAAAATAATGATGGGCGTGGTGATATAACTCATCGAGTCTGAGAGCTGGTTGGCTCCAATGGCGAAGAGAGTATTTCGAAAATCTCTATTCTTGAGTAGCTCGGTGTTGACACTCATGGGGGACCTCCACGATGGGGTTGGGTGTCGCGCGGCGTGCAGTCCGTCGTGCGTAGTTCATTGTGCGCAATTCGTAGCGCGCAATCGTATGAGTGAATATCCCGACAGTCGGCTGTGCCTGCCTGTATTCGTCTGTTTTCGCCTGTGCTCGCCGATCATGACGGGCCCGCCGATCATCACGGGGTGGTTGAGGATGCACGGGGCGGCTCATCGGGAACCCCCGCACAAGAAGTGTGTCGCGCGATACTTTAGATTCTATAAGAGATGTGAATCATATACATGAACGCTAGTTGAAAAACTTTCCTCATTTTGAGTATTGACATTAGGGTTAGGGTGACTACAATTCAGTCTTGGTGCTTCCGCCCAACCGAACCCTGAAATAACCCGATTGAACCCGATTGCGGGCGCACCAAAGACGCCCCCTCCCCGCAACGCAGCGGGCGGGGGAGTGTAGAAGAGCGCAGAATAAGGGCTGCACTAGGGGTGCTACTCCACCAGGCCCGCGAAGCCCGACAGAGCCAGCACCTCCTCAACATCCTGCGGCACCGAACGCGCCACCCATGGCGAATGCACCAACACCGCCTGCCACTGACCGCGCGACACCGCCACATTCAAACGATTCGGCGACAGCACAAACCCGGCACCGCGCCCAGAATCAACCCGCGACGACGCCAACGACACCAACACCACCGCAGCCTCCTGACCCTGGAACTTATCCACCGTGCCCACACGCACACCAGCACCCGAAGAATCCGCCAAACCAGTAGCAATCAGCGCCTCACGCACACAATCAACCTGCGCGTTATACGCCGCCACCACAATGCAATCCTCCGCCGCCAGAGGGCGCGGCTCAGCACCAGCCGCCGGAACCCACTCACGACCCAACAACTCGCGCACGCAATCCACCACCGCCTGCGCCTCCTGCACAGAACGCACCGAACAACCCGCATGCTCCACCGGATACGACACCACACCCGGCGCAACACCCCGCAGGGCGCGACCAGCCGTCGCCGCCGCGCTCGCCAATGCGCCATCATACGACAGCCACGAAACCCGCTCGCACAACGCCGAATCCATACGCCACGACTCACCCAAGAAATAGCCAAAACGAGGATCCAGCGCCGCCGCCCCATCAGACAACCAGCCCAGTGCCGAAACATCCACCGGGTACGGGTGCACACCCGTCGACACCTGCGGCAACTGCTGCGGATCACCCAACAGCAGCACCGAACGCGCCGCACGAGCCGCCGCCACCGTATTCGTCAGAGAGAACTGGCCCGCCTCATCAACCACCAGAACATCCAGCGACCCGGCAGGCACACGACGCTCACTCACGTAATCCCACACCGTACCGCCAAACAGCAGGCCGCCCGCACCAGAAATCAGCTCCACCAGCTCCGAATCAGACACCTCAGACCACGGGGCGTCCGGAGTCACCGACTTACCGCGCAGACGCACCGCACGCGAAACATCAAAACCATCACGGGCACAGCACGCCAACATGAGATTCTCAATCACCGCATGCGACTGAGCCACAACGCCCACCTTCGCGCCCTCAGCCACCAGACGCGCAATCACGTGCGAGGCGAGGAAGGTCTTACCCGCACCCGGAGGGCCCTGAACCGCCACATAGGAATGGTCGAGAGCGCGAACCGCCGCGTGCACGGCATCCACCGTGGGCAGGTCAGAGGCAGAAAAATCAACCTCACGAGGTAGATTTTCTGCATTTTTGGCGTTCGAGGTGCTCCTCTTCAGGCGCGGTGCGCGGCGGAACAGCAAATCCGCGGAGGCGCTCTCCACCCCCGTCAACGAAGCCGCCGCATCGAGCACGCTCGGCAGGGTGCTGGGGGAGGAGGGGGTATTGGAGGGCTTGGAATCCTCGCCGGGCACGGGGCCATTAAGCACGGGGTCGCTCGGCATGAGGGCGCCATCGAAAAGTAGCCCGTGCACATCGGCCTGCAGAGCCGCCTCAATCGTCGCCGTAGACACCGGATCGCCAGGACCAATACCCGAAGGCAGGGCACGGTGCGGCTCATCCTTCACGCGGATGCGCTCCTGCAGAAGCACCTCCAAGAACTCGCCGGTCGACTCTGCGCCAGCCTCTGCAACAGTCTCTTCGGGGTCCGCAGAATCCTCGGAACCGGCACCGAAACCGCCCTGCGCCACCGCCAGCACACGCAAGCCAAAGAAACCCGTCGCCGCCAACTCGGCGGGCACACGCTCACCCGGATTCGACGCACGGAAATAATTCACCTGCGACTCCATACGGTCCAGCGCAATCTGCGGGCTCACCCCCGTCTCATACGCACAAAAAACCGCACGGTCAGAGGGCGCAATCACCAGGCTCGGGTCAGCCTCAAGTCGCGCACGCAACAGGCGCACCTGCGCGCCGCGCACACGATACCAGCCGGGGGTGTCTTCAACCTCGGTGGGCTCCTTCATGGCGGCGGCAAGCGCCTCCAGGTCTGCGGAGGTGTTCAGAAGAGCATGCGCATGCTCCACCGAAAGCACCTGCACCCGGTCAAGGTACGCGTAATCGCGGCTCGCCACCCACGCCGTCGGGCCGTCCTCCAGGCGGCGAATGTGCTCCCGCCAGAACGGGGCGCGCTCACGGCGGTAGTAGTTCGTCATGGACAGCAGCATCGCCGCCTCAAGCTCGCCGGCACCCCAGCCGTGCTCCGCCGCGTGCTCCTCCAGGGATGCGAGCTGGGCATCTAGCAGGCACTGCAGGCGGTACTGTTCGCTGTCGTTCTCGACCGCGGCGGGCACCCGGTACATGACCGGGTGCTCCTCAGTTGCGGGGTCTTCGGCAGTGTCTTCAACGGCGTCTTCGGTGACGAGTTCCGGGGCTTCGGTCGCGAGGGCAAGAGATGCCGCCGCGTTCAGGCACGCCGGGCACTCGTCGCAGGTCAGAAAATAGGGGATGCGCTCGGCAAGTTCCGCCGGTTCTACACCCTCGTTCAGCGCCTCGGTGAGCAGCAGGAGGCGCTGCTCCTGCAGGCGAACCAGCGGCAGAATACGCGCCGAATCAACTCGGTGAGGTTGAGGAACGGGGGAGTGGTGCTCAGAGGGTTCCGATTCGGACCCCGCGCAGTACTCATTTGCGCCGTGCTCCAGATGAAGGTCGAGGCGCCTCACATTCTCGGCATTCTCGGTGCTCGCGGTTGCACTAGCGGTCAGCAGGTGAGCCGCCAGGGCACCGCGCAATAGCGCCCGATGCGCCGCCTCACTCAGATGCGGGGTGCAGACGATTCGGGCGGTATTGCTCTCGGCGGTGCTGTTCTCAGGCGAGTACTCCAGACGGTCGAGCTCCACCGTGTAGGTCAGTCCCGCCGCGGAGGTCGCCACCAGGGGCACCGGGCGCGGTGTGCCGCCCGAGTGCTCACCGCCGACTACTTCACCGCTGACTACTCCACTGCCGACCATGCCACCTTCGGTTAGTACTTGCAGGCACTCGCGGTACGCTTCGTGGGCGCGCTCGGACTTCTCGGGGGTCGGGTGGGCAGACTGCTTCTGCGCACGCTCCCGAAGCTCGGTGTAGAGCCGCAACTCGCAGGTGGAGGTGGCGGTCAGATCAGCGAGGGTGAAGGTAAGGTCCATGGTGACTTTTCTGCTGGAGGAGAGAGAAATAGGGCGGGAGTGAAACCCCGCCGTAGGGAGCGGGCGCGAGTCCCGGTTGAGGAGTCTATCGGCACCCCGTGCCCCCTCGCCCCGAGAGGTTGATTTTCAGGTTTCACGTGAAACACTACAGAAAATCAACCTGCACGGGGTGATTCAGGGGGCTTTCGGGGCTATCCGGGCATACACGCTAGGAGGCTGCACCCGCCGCAGCCGCGGTAGAAACTGCCGCCGAAGCAGCCGCAGAAGCCGGGGCGCTTGCCCCGTCCGAAGCGGGTGCCGAAGCACTCGCTGCTACCGCAGAGGGAGCAACAGAAGCACTCGGCGCGGTCGAACGGTTCGCAATCGCCGCCGCGGCAGCGTCCACGCGTTCCTTCGCGGCGGGCAGCGCATCCGAGCCGCCCAGATCGTTCAGAATAATCGCGAAAATCAGGCGGGTGCCGTCGGGTCGGATCGCCACACCGCACAGCGAAGACACCGTGTACAGGGTGCCGGTCTTCGCCTGCACAAAAGTGCGCGCGTGCACGGCATTCGCCGCACCAAAACGATCAGACAGGGTGCCGCTCACGCCCGCGACCGGGAACGTGCTCATCAGCTGCTCCGCATGCTCATCAGCATTCAGCAGAGCCACAACCTGCACGAGGGTTCGGGCGGTCACGCGGTCCGTCAGCGACATGCCGCACACGTCTGCCTGCGCCAGGTTTTCAATGTTCACGCCGGCATCCACGAGTGCCTGGCGCACGGTCTGCTGTGCCGCTTCGCCGCTGCCTTCCTTACCTGCGGCGATGGCGGCGCAACGGCCAAGCACCTCAGCGAGGGCGTTGTCGGATTCGAGCATCATGTGTTGTGCCTGCTCCAGCAGGGTTGCAGACTCGACCGCGGCGATTTCAACCGCTTCCGCGGGGGCGGTGCGGCGCTCCGCGAGGGTGAAGCTCATGCCGGACTCCTTGCCGGCGGTGTTGAGTGCATCCACGAACGCCTTCTGGGCGGCAACCGCCGCATCGTCCGGGCGTACCGGGTTGCTTGCGGTGGACTTGCCCGGCACCGTGTGCGATTCGAGCGCAATCGGGTGAATGGGCGTGATCTGGCCGGACGCCACGTCGGCGGCATCCCAGCCGGGGTTCACGCCGGGGCCGGTGAAGAAGGTGCCGTCAAGGTAGACGGGTAGCGCCGCGGTCGGCTTCTCGCCCTCGTTCAGCGCCTTCACGGTCAGCTCGGCGAGGGTGGTTAGGCCTGCGCGTCCGACAATCTGCTTCGGGTCAGAGGCGCCCGCGCCGAGCAGGGTGTCGCCGCCTGCCATGAGGTACAGTCCGGCGGAGTCGCGGGTGACGCGTGTGCGCAGGCGCGCCTGCAGGTTCGCGTAGTGGTTGAGTGCGAACAGGGTCAGCACCTTAAAAGTGGAGGCGGGTACGCGTGCGGTGTCGGCGTTGGCGGCGTAGAGGTCGGCGGGTGCGGTGGCCGCCTTGATGCTGGGCAGGTTCCCGTCCATGCCGGTGACGAGCAGGCTGTACTGCGGGTAGGTGTCGTCAGCGAAGAGCGCGGTAAGAGCGGCACGTAGCTGTTCCTGCTCCGCTTCGGGCAGTGCGGGGGCGAGGGTCGGGGTGGCGCTCGGGGTTGCGGAGGCGGTCGCCTCGGCGGTGCCGGTGGGGCTGCCGGTTGCGCTGCCGATGGGGCTTGCGGAACCTTCGGGGCGTTTCTGTTCGGTTGCGGCGGGTCCGCAGGCGGTGAGGAGGAACATGCCGCCGAGGGTGAGGGCGGCGCGGCGGGTGAGGGTGGTGGTCTGGGTGTTGTGCTTGTTGGAAGGCATCTTTTGAGCATAGCGGGCGGATGGGGTGCCTATCGAATTTACGCGCCGGTGCCCTGATGCTCATGCCGTGTTCCTGCTGCCCCTCACGAACCCTATCTGGGCTGCCCGGCATGGCGGCGGGGTGTGCTGGCGCGCGTGCTGGCGGGCGCGGGACTAGGCGGAACGTTAACTGTGGTGTGAGCGTGGTAAATTACGCTGGTTTTGGCGCCGAATACGCGGTTTCGGTGTGCGTGAACGGGTTACAATGGGTGAGTTCAACACCTAACTTTCGCACCTTGCGCGCCGAAGTCGCCGCGAAAGTGACTCTAACTCACGAGAAAGAAGGTTCCGATGGAACTCGACGTCACTATTGAAATTCCCCGCGGCTCCCGCGTGAAGTACGAAGTGGACCACGAGACCGGCCGCCTGCGCCTGGACCGTGTGCTGTTCACCTCCATGCAGTACCCCACCGCTTACGGCTACTTCGAGAACACCCTCGGTGAGGACGGCGACCCGCTGGACGCAATGCTGATCCTGGACGTTGACGTTGTTCCCGGCGTGCTGGTTGAATCCCGCCCGGTCGCAGTGTTCAACATGACCGATGAGGCTGGCGGCGACGCTAAGGTTCTGTGCGTCCCCACCGACAAGCGTTACGACCACATCAAGTCCCTGGCTGATGTTCCCGAGCAGCTGAAGGCTGAGATTCAGCACTTCTTCGAGCGTTACAAGGACCTGGAGCCCGGCAAGTGGGTTAAGGGCGAGGGCTGGGAAGACCTGGCTGCTGCTGAGAAGATGGTCCAGGAGGCTATCGACCGTTTCGCAGCTGAGGGTCACTAAGCTGCCGCACCGTTAGGTGCACCCGGTTTTTGTAGGGGGCGTGTTCCCCGTGTCTGGTTCGTGCGAGTTTTCGTGCGTGCTGGAGGCGGTGGGCACGCCCCCTTTTGTTGTGCTCGGAGTTGTTGCCCAGGGCTTTGTTGAGGGGGATTTCAGCAAGTACTTTGCGCGGTGGGGCTTGTAATATTTCTGAAAGTTCAGATTTTTAAAGATATTTCTAAAGTTCTAGTTACATAAATATTCAAGTTTAAAGTGAGATTTTAATAAACTTCAAGTTTATATTGATATATATTTTTTCACGAGAATGAAATATTTGCTTGTGAATACTCGAAACGGTGAATTTTCAGAGTAGGGTTGAAGGAGTGTGGTGTATAGAGCGTCGACGAAGCGTAAACGCCACACACTATTGTCATCACTCAACTTAATTTAAGGACTATCATGTCTGAACTGTCACGCCGGCATGTGTGCCGGCTTTCGTCATTTGCCCTGGTAAGTTTCTTCGCAGCACCTCAGAGCACGGCATGGGGTATTCAGGGCTCTGTTGGGTCTCCCCAGCAAATAGATGGATGCACTGTTGCCCCGCTTCGTGAAGCATGGGTGCCGACTAATGGTGCAGATAATGTCATTCTGTGGTTTCAGCTTCTTCCCTTTTCGGGCCCTTTTGTAGGGGTGCATGCGCTTCCGTCGGTAGAACTGATGGGGAATCAAGAAGAGTCAGCCTTATATGAGGTAATTCGTCCCCATATTCACCGTGATACAGGGCAGTGGCTGTCTAAAATTCCTTCGGGTCAGCAGATTGTGGTTGAGCTTGAACAGCTGAGTGGATCGCAAGAATACATGGTGCAGATGAGCCGTTGGCAGCCGGGTTCTATGGGATTGACAAGCCATTCTCCTGAGGGGTACCCGGCTGCACCATCACTGACAGTGCGTGAAGACTCGGGTCTGAAGGTGGTTCGTGCGCGTGGTGCCTCAACGGAGAGCACTGAGTATTTTTGTGGTGTCTACCAAGGGGAGATGAAGGGAAACGCATCCCTTGGAGAAGATGACGGTGCGTTTATTCAAGCTCAGCGCTGGGAATGGGGTCTTGAGGTAGATAAAGATATTTCTCAGCCGGAAGAGTTGTTTCAACGAGGGTGCTTTGGCGTGTATTTCCCGGGTCGTAGCGAATACGGCGGATCTACTGTGTCGGCTTCCTATCGGATTAGTGTTAGGACGCCGGGAGGCGTGTTGACATGTACCACAATAGCTGCCCCATAAAACAATTATGGGGGTAATCGCAGGGTTGTGGATTCGGGAAATCTTGCTCTGCAAAAAGAGATGATTGATAGGGGGTTGGTACAGATTTAATAGAATTAAACATCAAATCATCTTTATGTATAGATATTCAGGGAAAATTGGTGGGTTGGCATTCAAACTATTTGAATGCGTTTGAACTACATGGCTTAAGAAAGGAATACAATATGGTTGATTATAGTAAATCAAAGCATGTGAATGTTTTGGATTTTGGTGCAGACCCAACCGGTACGAAGGATTCCGCACCAGCAATTCAAAATGCCATTAACTCGGTGGCCGCTGTTCCCGGTGGTGGTTCTGTCGAGATTCCTTCGGGAATCTATCTTGTGAGTAATGATTTTATTAATCTCAGGGATAGGGTAGAGGTGTATGGTCATGGATTCTCAACACAAATTATTGGGTTTAATAAAAACCCGAAGATTTTAAGAGATGTTGATGGTGACGATATGGAGTGTCAGGGGGTATTTCATATGGGGTCATACAATACCTTTGTGGGTGATATGGGAACAAATATACCAATGCGTTTTGGGGTACGGGATATGTTTATTCGTGCCGCCAATCTTAATCTTTTGAATCCTAATATTCGTAAAGGATTTTTTGAGTATCAAATTGCTCAGGGTAAGCACGTTGCTGATAATTATATACCGGATAATATTGCGGGCATTATTGTTCATACAAGATATGATATTTTTAATGAACCTGAAGCTGCCCCTATTATTTCAAATATTGAAATCTGGGATACGGCAATCGGAATTGCCATCCTGGGTGAACATGATCGTGCTATGAAGGTTGATAAGGTCCGCATTCGTAAAACTCGCAGACAAGGGCTCTTGGTGGGAAAGCCGGTGGGTCATGTTCAGCGTAGAACAGAGAGTTTGAACTCTGGAGCTGCGGATAATAAGTTTGTGATGGTTGAGGTCTCTGATGCCAATCTTGGTGGCGGATATCATGGGGCAATTGAGGTGTACGGAGCTCAATGTAAATTTGTGGCATGTACCGCCTGGTTTGCTATTCGCAATAAGCCAAATTCCGACCTTTATCACGATAGAGATCAGTACCGCAGAAAGTCTGGTGCCGGGTGGGCGATTTTTGGCGAACGGAATATGTTCATCGGATGTACCGCTCAGGAGAATGGCGGGCACGGGTGGGTCGTAGGTTTCAAGGATAATCAGTTTATGAATTGTCTAGGTGAGTCCTCGAGTCTCGAGAATTCACTTATTCTTAAGGGAACTGCACGCACTGATGAAGCAGCTAATTGGTATATTGGACGAAATGCTTCTGGAGCACGCCTAGTATCGCCGCGTTCGGCTAATCCGAAAGTTGGCCAGCGTTCCTCGCGTTACGGGTTTTATCTGGAGAATAAGCTGGATGATATTAGTATTGTGGCCGGTTCATCGCGTAATGCCCGTGATGGTAATAAATTGACTTCGAATGACGGTCGGCACCTTTTCTTTAGGAGAGATCGCAGTGTCCCCTGGGGCAATTTCTATATTGATATTAATTTTGTGGTCTATAGGACCTCGCAAGATAATGAGATTAATCGGAATAGTCAAAATGACGTAAAAGTTTAATCATTCTGAAATAATTGCGCGGAGAGTGAATCCTGAGTACCTTCAAAGGGATTCACTCTTCTTCTACCCTCACACCTTTCACCGAGGATAGAAAATGAAGAAAAACCTTTCGACCCGCGGCGCGGCGGCACTGTTGGCACTGGCTATGGGGTATATGGGCCAGGGTGTAGCCCAGGCGGCATACATTCAGCCGAAATCTGCACAGCCTGTAGAAGAGCTGGAATTTGATGTTAATTGTTTTGACATGCACTTCTTTTACGGCACGAACGGTATGACCAGTTTGTACTGGGCGGAGTGTACCGGCCTAATTACGAAGAAGCAGGTTGTTGGTCTGGGCACAACCCGTGAAGATAAGTTGCCGAACGGGGTCATGACCATTTCGCGTGGTCGCTTACTGGAGTACCTATACCGTCTGGCTGGTTCACCCGAGGTGAAGAACCTGCCGGAGAAGTCCCCGTACACCGACCTGACTCCGGGCGATGCACGCTATAAGGTTGCTATCTGGGCGACCCGCGTGGGTTTGACCACCGGTTGGTCTGACGGCTCCTTCCACTACGACACTCCGGCGAGCCGTGGCGCCTACTTCACCTTCCTTTATCGTGCTGCGGGTAGCCCCAAGGTGACTCTGGAGCCCCTGGACGCGGCGAATGCTGTGCGTGCTGAGAAGGGTGCTGCTCCCATTAAGGAGGGGAGTGAGTTGCATCGAGCAATGAGCTGGGTGTACCAGCATGCGCTGGCGAAGGGGGAAGATATCCGGGCGTATAACACTAACTTCTTCACTAACGGGTACACGCCGTGGGATTTCAACAAAACACCGGATTTCTATTACGCTTCGTACCCCACTATTTTCACCCCTCTCATGGTTCTTGATTACCACGAGGAGTTGGCGCCCATTGTGGCTCGTCTGCAGTCGCTGTCCTAGCGGTAGATGAGCGGAGGGCTTGTTGGGGGGCGTGTTCCCCGCGTCTGGTTCGTGCGATTTTTCGTACGTGCTGGAGGCGGTGGGCGCGCCCCTTTTTTTGTTGTACTCCTTGGCTGTGTTTAGGGGTACCGGAAGGGGCATGTGTAGCCGAACTATTCTTCGGAAAATAGCCTCAGGGTACCCCTAGGAGTGCTAATATATGCATATTACGAAGAATAGTTCGTATAACCTGAGGTTCTGCAGCGGTGAGGAGGAAACCCCTATGGCATTCGACGCAATGGGGTTCGCACAGGAATTTGGCGCCCAGGTTCGCGCCGTCCGCAAGTACGAAAAAATCACCCAAATGGAGTTGGCGTGGATGGTCGGGCTCAGCGATAAAACAATCCGCGATATTGAGCGTGGGCTACCCGGCCCGTCAATTGGTGCGGTCCTCAAGGTCGCCCAAGAGCTCGGCATCGAGCTGGCTATCACCAACCCCCTCACCTAACCCCTCCCGCACGCCTATATAAAGGAACCACCATGCAGAATGGACGCGCAGGACGCCTGCACCCCGCCGTCGGCACTGCTCGCCGCCACCTCGCCGCCGCCCTTGAAAAGCTCCTCGGCGCTGGAAGCATCAAAGCTACCGGGCGCTCCCGCACCGCCTCCACCGCGGATGCCGCCGACCTGCCCCTGCTCCTGGTCGCCTGCAGCGGCGGCCCCGACTCCCTCGCGCTGGCAGCCATTGCCGCGCACTTCACACGCCGCAGCGACGTACGCGTAGGCGCCATCATCGTCGACCACGGCCTACAAGAAGACTCCGCCGCGGTCGCCGCGCAGACCGCGCAGACCCTCACCGACCTGGGGCTTCACCCCGTCATCACCGAAAAAGTGCAGGTTCCCGTCGGGAACATGGGCCCCGAAATGGCGGCGCGCACCGCCCGCTACACCGCCTTCACGAAAGCTGTTGAAGCCACCGGCGCCCGCGCCGTACTGCTCGGCCACACCCTCGACGACCAGGCAGAAACCGTGCTGCTCGGCCTAAGCCGCGGCTCCGGCACACGCTCCCTTGCCGGTATGCCTCCCGTGCGCGTCGAAGGGGGCGTCACCTACCTGCGTCCCTTCCTTGGCCTGCGCCGCACCGACATACTCGACATCTGCGATGCCGAAACCCTCACCCCCTGGACCGACCCGACCAACACCGACGAAACCCTCATGCGTGCCCGCATCCGCCACAGCGTGCTGCCCTACCTGGAGGAGCACCTCGGCGGGGACGTCGCCCGCTCCCTGGCGCGCACCGCCTCCGTAGCTGGCCCCGACGCCGAATACCTCGACGAGCAGGCGCAGGCTGCCTACGAGCAGGCGCTCCTGCCCGCCGGAACCGCCGTGCGCGGCATCGAACGTGAGGACGCCGTGCTACTGGACCGTGCGCAGGTGGCGGCGCTGCACCCGGCGCTTCGATTGCGTGTGCTTGCGACCGCCTGTAAGACCGCCGGGGGAGAGAACCCCGGCTTCGAGCGACTGCAGGCGCTGGACTCTTTCACCGCCGGATACGCGGTAGCTGGGCCCGTTCAGATGCCCGGTCACGTGAGCGCGTACCGTCGCCGCAAAATTGTGCATCCGGCAACCGGTGAACGCCTGGACGTGCTCGTATTAGTGCCAACTCGACCCTAACTAGGTGCCCAGCTAGATGCCCGCGGAGCATCCTCAGCACACACTATCTGCATGGTGAGGTGCGCCGCGGCGCCGTTTTAAGCCATACTTAAGGCGAACACCATCCACATTGTCCGCTGTGGGAAGGCATGAAACCCCCGCACCCGGGGCCCCCCGGCGGAGGCGCAGAGCGTCTAAAAGAATACGAAGGAATACATCGTGCAGGCTATCGACGTGCAGGACGATATCAAGAACGTTCTCTTCAGCAAGGAAGAGATTAATGCGAAGGTCGCCGAACTGGCGGCGCGCATCGACGAGGACTACGCCGGTAAGGACGTGCTGTTGGTGGGTGTTCTCAAGGGCGCCATCATGATTATGGCTGACCTTTCCCGCGCTCTCAAGGGCCACTACACCATGGACTGGATGGCTGTTTCCTCGTACGGTTCCGGCACCAAGTCCTCCGGCGTTGTGCGTATCCTCAAGGACCTGGACACCGACCTGGTGGGCCGCAACGTCCTAATCGTTGAAGACATCATTGACTCCGGCCTGACCCTCGCATGGCTGCAGCAGAACCTGATTTCTCGCGGCGCAGCTTCCGTTGAGATTTGCACCCTGCTGCGCAAGCCCAAGGTCGTCAAGGCTGACGTTGAGGTCAAGTACGTCGGCTGGGACATCGAGCCTGAGTTCGTTGTTGGTTACGGCCTGGACTTCGCTGAGAAGTACCGCAACCTGGACTGCGTCGCAACCCTGCACCCGCACGTTTACTCCTAAGCCTTCGCCTCAGCAACCATGCTGTAGGTGGTTACGCCCCGCCTCCTCACGCTTGTGGGGGAGCGGGGCGTTGCTGTACCCGGAGGTGGATGTACCCGACGCAGAAGATGCACTTTCACCCCCGCCGAGTGCTACAACCCTTTAGCCCGCAGGTGAAATAGAGAAGCCCGGTACCTAGCCGCCCGCCGGGGTAGGGTACATTTAAGGTTGCACCGTTGGGTGTTCCGGCAGGCATGCCGCACCCCAACGGGTCACAGCCGCAACGTAAGGACAAAGCATTGGCGCAAACCCCCAATACTCCGCAGAAAGGCTCGGAGGGCTTCCTGAAGAAGCTGATTAACGGCCCCTGGTTCTGGCCGGGTGCAGCTCTCGTAATCATGCTGGCTTTCCTCATGGCCTCCTTCTTCACCCAGCCCTCGCGTCAGGTGGACACCAACGTGGGTCTTCAGCTGCTCAACGACCACCAGGTCAAGAGCGCAAAGATCTACGACGGCGACCAGCGCGTCGAGCTGCAGCTTAAGGACGACTACAAGAAGGGCAACGACAACTACGGTAAGTCGGTGCGCTTCTACTACGTGCAGCCCCGCGGCGACGAAGTTGCTAAGGCAATGGAATCCGCCGAGCTGGAAAGCTACACGGACCAGCCGGTTGAGCACAGCTTCCTGGGCTCCTTGGTGTCCCTGCTCCTGCCGATTCTGCTCTTTGGTGTGCTCTTCTGGTTCCTGATGGGACGAGTCGGAGGCGGTTCCTCTGTCATGAGCTTCTCCAAGTCCCGCGCGAAGAAATTCACCAAGGACAAGCCGGAAGTCCGTTTCAGCGACGTCGCTGGCGTGGACGAGGCGCTCGCCGAACTGGAAGAAGTCCGCGAGTTCCTGGCTGAACCCGAAAAGTTCACCCGCCTGGGTGCAAAGATCCCCAAGGGCGTTCTGCTGTACGGCCCTCCCGGCACCGGTAAAACCCTGCTCGCCAAGGCTGTGGCGGGCGAGGCTGGCGTGCCGTTCTACTCGATTTCTGGCTCTGACTTCGTTGAAATGTTCGTGGGTGTGGGTGCGTCCCGCGTGCGCGACCTGTTCAAGGAAGCGAAGAGCGACCCCGCCGCCATCGTCTTCGTCGACGAGATTGACGCTGTTGGCCGCCGCCGCGGCGTCGGCATGGGCGGCGGTAATGACGAGCGTGAGCAGACTCTGAACCAGCTGCTGGTTGAGATGGACGGCTTCGACGGCAACTCGAACGTCATCGTCATTGCGGCAACGAACCGACCCGACGTTCTGGACCCGGCACTGCTGCGTCCCGGCCGTTTTGACCGTCAGATTGGTGTGGACGCCCCCGACATGCAGGGCCGCGAACACATCCTGCGCGTTCACGCCGCAGGCAAGCCGATCGCTAACACCGTTGACCTGGCTCAGGTTGCTAAGCGCACCCCCGGCTTTACCGGTGCTGACCTGGCGAACGTCATGAACGAGGCGGCTCTGCTGACCGCCCGCGATAACGGCAACGTGATTGACGACCGCGCTATCGACGAGGCAATCGACCGCGTCATGGCTGGTCCGCAGCGTTCCTCGCGCATCATGAACGAGCACGAGCGTAAGGTCACCGCATACCACGAGGGCGGTCACGCCCTGGTCGCGGCGGCACTGCGTAACTCCGCGCCGGTCACCAAGATTACGATTCTTCCGCGCGGTCGCGCCCTGGGTTACACCATGGTCATGCCGCAGGACGACAAGTACTCCACGACCCGCCACGAACTGCTCGACCAGATGGCATACGCGATGGGTGGCCGCGCGGCTGAGGAAATCGTCTTCCACGACCCGTCCACCGGTGCGTCTAACGACATTCAGAAGGCAACCGACACCGCCCGCAAGATGGTCACCGACTACGGCATGAGCGCCGTGATTGGTTCCGTGAAGCTCGGCGGCGAAGACACCGAACCGTTCCTCGGTGGCGGCGGCGCTTCGGCACGCAACTACTCCGACGCGACCGCGGCAAAGGTTGACGCTGAGATCCGCGCCCTGCTGGAGCAGGCACACGATGAGGCATTCCAGATTCTGCTGGAAAACCGCGATATTCTGGACCGCCTGGCGTTCGCCCTGCTGGAGAAGGAAACCCTGCTCGAGAACGAGATTGCCGAAATCTTCAAGGATGTTCGCAAGCGCCCCGAGCGTGAGCACTGGTACTCCAAGCCGACCCGCGAGCGTACCGACATCCCGCCGGTGAAGGCACCGAGCGAGCTGGCGAAGGAAGCCGAAAAGTCTGAGGAAGCACCTGCCGAGGCGCCGACTGTTCCGGTGGCACCTACGCAGCCGTTGCCGCCTCAGGCGCCCCTCACCAACCCGGACGCCGACCCGACCGTCGCAATGCCCACCCAGCAGTACCCGAACTACCCCGCCCCTCCGGCGCAGCGCCCGGAGAACGGCACCCCGAACCAGAATGGAGCAGAGAATGAGCGAGGCTAAGAACGCCGTCGACCAGCCGCGTATTGAGGCTGCCGTCCGCGAGATTCTGCTCGCGATCGGTGAGGACCCGGACCGTGACGGCCTGCAGCAGACCCCTGCACGTGTGGCGCGTGCCTACGCGGAGTTCTTCTCGGGCCTGCACCAGGACGCCGGCGAGATTCTGGGTACGACCTTCGACATCGCCCACTCTGAGATGGTGCTGGTGAAGGACATTCCCTTCTACTCGACCTGTGAGCACCACCTGGTGCCGTTCCACGGTGTGGCGCATGTGGGTTACATTCCGGGCCCGGACGGTAAGGTGACCGGCCTGAGCAAGCTCGCCCGTGTGGTGGATCTGTACGCTCGCCGCCCGCAGGTGCAGGAGCGTCTGACCACGCAGGTGGTGGAGGCTCTGGAGGAGCACCTGAACCCGCGCGGCGCGATTGTGGTGATTGAAGCTGAGCACATGTGCATGTCGATGCGCGGTGTGCGTAAGCCGGGCGCGAAGACCGTGACCAGCGCGGTGCGCGGTGCACTCATGAACGGCGCAACCCGTGCGGAGGCGATGAGCCTGATCTTCTCGCAGCGCTAAGCATTCGGGACGATTACATAGCTATACGACAGGGGGCAGGATTCTAAGGAATCCTGCCCCCTGCGCTGTACCCCTGCACTGTGTAGCGGCATTTGTTGGGTCGTATGACGAGTGCCCTTGCGTGAAGAGCATTAGTGATTGTAAAGTTGTTACTACTAGAACCGGCACCACTGCCTGATGAATGATTGAGAATTCTGAAGGAGTACAGGACCGGTCTTCTTTTTTATCTTCAGTAGATTCGGGTCTTGTTACGGTGCGGGAAGTTAAAGAATTTAAAAGCTACGGTGAGCAACTAGCCATACTCGAAGGGCGAGGGATGGCGATAGAAAATCGTGAAGAAGCGATTGAATCCCTCGCCAAGGTTAATTACTACCGTCTTAGCGGATATTGGCATGCCCTACGCCAGACTGAGCGTGATGCCTCTGGAGAGACTACCCCGGTTGACCAGTTTAGAGAAGGGGTACGTTTTGACGACGTTGTAGCTCTTTATGAGTACGACCGGCGTTTGCGTTCTATTGCACTTCCGCATTTATCCCAGCTTGAAGTGTACCTACGAGCTAGGCTGGGGTATTTACTGGGAGAGATTGACCCGCTAATTCACGAGAAGGAAAATCTACTAGATGTAGCTCCTGCAAGGAGAGAAATCTGGAATAAGTTTGTTCGGATTTGTGGTGACTCTCTTCAGCGTTCTAAGGAAGATTTCGCTGTACATCACATAGAACAATACGATGGTAAAGTCCCTGTATGGGTGCTGGTAGAGGTTCTAGATTTGGGAGCCTTACAGACTCTATATATGATTTCTCCGCGACGAGTTCGCCGTCAGATAGCGCAGGATATGAACTGTACCGATCCGCAGCTTGGAAGCTGGATACGTTCGTTGAGAGGGATTCGGAATATCTGCGCACATCAGGCACGACTGTATAACAGGGTGCATTCCAAAGTTCTTCTACCGAGGGCAACATCCGGTAGAAGAGTTGAGAGCCCTGAAATCCGTGAGGTTATTGACCTGTTCGGGGTTCCTCAACGTGAAGAGAACCATAAAATGCGTAAGACTTTCGGAATGCTCACTCTCCTCAAATATCTGATGGATCAGGGTGGAGTTGGGGATACGGAATCTTTGACGCAGATCCTGAAGGAACGTCCTGATATTTCCGTTCCTGGGGTTGATGTATCGCGGGCTATGGGTATACCCCAAGGTTGGGAAGAAACCCGTTTGTGGAGCTAAAATCTTCACAGCTTATGGACACGCTGAAAGGGGCGGAGGTGAAAACCTCCGCCCCCTTTTCGCATCGCCAAAGTGCTCTGAGAATGTGTTCTGAGCCAGTACCTTCCGCGGCCGTGGCGGCGCCGATCATGCCGCACCGCAGAAGCTAGAAGAGCCCCGCCGCTAACGCTGCAAGCTACCCTTCGCCTCGCTCGGATTATCCCAACCCAGGGCAAGAGTCACGATCAAGCCCACGGCAATGAAACCGCAACCGGTCGCGGTGCCGAAAGCAATCCAACGCACGGCAGGAACACCTTCAGCGAGCACAATAGTCACCAGCGCGGCAAGAGCTACCAGGGAGAGAATCCAAGCTCCAGTCTTCATATTCACAATGAGTCACTTCCTAGAGTATGTATGTGTGGGTGCGCGCCGCCGACCGGGAACGCGCCCGGCACGGTATGCGTGCCCTCCCAGCATACCTTTAAATAAGTATCTGTAATGCAAGTATTGCATGCCGTGTCCCCAGAATCGACCCTACAGCTGCCCCAACCCCCGCCCCAATCACTGCGGCAAATATGGGAGCACCGCAGATTCGGTACGATAAACCCATGACTGAATCCACACACACCACCCGTGTAGCCCCCCTGCCCTGCGACGCGCTCGCCGCCGAACGCACCCTCGTGATGGGCATCCTCAACGTCACCCCCGACTCCTTCAGCGACGGCGGCCAGCACTACGCCGCCACCGACGCCATCGCCCGCGCCGCCCGCATGATCGCTGAGGGCGCTTCCATTATCGACATTGGCGGTGAGTCCACCCGCCCCGGTGCCGTGCGCATCAGCGTGGAGGAGGAGCAGCGCCGCATCCTGCCTGTCATCGAGGCAGTCGCGCAGATGGGCACCACCATCAGCGTTGACACCATGAACCCGCAGACCGCCCGCGCCGCCATTGCCGCCGGTGCGCACATTATCAACGATGTGTCCGGTCTGAACGTGAGCGATGAAATGATTGAAACCGCCGCTGAACTGCAGGTGCCGTACATCCTCATGCACGCCCGCGGCACCTCCCAGACCATGAACAGCCTGGCGGAGTACCCGCGCGGCGTGGTCACCGAGGTTGTGGAGGAGCTGACCGGCCTGCGTGAGCGTTTCCTCGCCGCCGGTGTGCTGCCGCAGAACCTGATTCTTGACCCGGGTCTGGGCTTCGCGAAGGGCGGCATGCAGGATTGGGAGCTGCTCGCCGCCATTGACGAGCTACAGGGTCTGGGGCACCGCCTGCTCATTGCCGGTTCCCGCAAGCGTTTTATCGCCAACGCCCTGACTGCGGCGGATATGGCGCTGGCTGAGCGCCTGAACGCGAGCGGTTTCACCGCAACCGATGCGGGTGAGGCTGAACGCGAACTGTGGCAGTCGCTGTCGGAGCCGCGCCCGGCTCAGCATCGTGCGGCAGCCTCTGCGGCGGTGACCGCCCTGGTGGCGGCGCGCGGCGTGTGGGCGGTGCGCGTGCATGACGTGCCCGCCAGCGTGGATGCGGTGACGGTCGCCTCCGCGTTGCGATCTGTCAGCTAGAACCACCAACTACCCGAATATCCTCTAGGAGCCCCCAATGACCCAGGCAGATTACGCCCGCCACGACCGCATCACCCTCACCGGCATCACCGCCAAGGGCTACCACGGCGTGCTCGACTTTGAGAAGCGCGACGGCCAGCCCTTCGTCGTGGACGCGACCCTGTACAGCGATTTTTCCGCCGCAGCCGCCACGGATGACCTGACGAAGACCACGAACTACGCGCTCGTGGTTGACCTGATTCACCGCCACGTGACGAACGGTTCCCTGGACCTGATTGAGACCCTTGCGGTGAACATTGCCGAGGGTATCCTTGCGATGTTTGAGCTTGTGGAGGCGGTGGAGATTACCCTATCGAAGCCGCAGGCGCCGATTGAGCTGCCGTTCGGTAACGTTGCGGTGAGCGTGTTCCGTGAGCGTGCCGCGGAGCGTACCGCTGAGGGCGGCCGCTAGTGGCGGGCACCCAGAAAACCGATACGCAGAAGCCCAACACCCTGAAACACCGCGCGGTGTTGGCGTTGGGCTCGAACCTGGGTGAAAGCGAAGACACCCTGGAGCGTGCCGTCGCCGACCTGGTGGCGGGCGGCGTGCAGCTGGTGCGCGCCTCCGGGTTGTACCGTACCGCCCCGGTGGGTGGCCCGGCGGGTCAGCCGGATTTTGTGAACGCGGTCATTGAGGTGGCCACTGACCTGGGCGCCTACGAGCTGCTGAAACTGTGTAATGCGGTGGAGGCGGCACATCACCGTGAGCGCCTGGTGCGTTGGGGACCGCGCACCCTCGATATTGACGTGATTGACTATGACGGCGTGATCTCTGAGGATCCGGTGCTGACTTTGCCGCATCCGCGGGCGCAGGAGCGTGCTTTTGTGCTGGTGCCGTGGGCGCAGATGGACCCGCAGGCGTACCTGACGGTGACCCGGCGTGCGGAGCCTTCGGGGGAGCGGCCGGATGAGGTTCCTGCGCCGCTGAGCCGCGAGGTCGTGAACGTTGCGGAGCTGTCCCGCACGCTGGTTGGGGCGGATGAAGACGCTATTAGCTATATGCGTGAGATGCAGGTACCTGATCAGCCTTAAATGTGGCACTCTGGAAGGTAGAGGAACCTACCGAAAGGAAACACCATGAAGCCCCTGAGTTATCGGGCGATTATTGTGGCGGCTGTGTGCGGTGCCGCTGCCGCTCTTATGGTGAATTCCGTGATGATTGGCGCCGGTTTTGGTGAGCTGAATTTTTCGTGGATGCTCGGCGCGGTGTGCCTGCTGGTTGCGGCGGGCGCCGTGTGGCTGGGTGTGCAGGTGGCTCGTTATCGTCGTATTCAGACGCGTGAGAAGGTACCCCATATGGGCCCGATTCTTGCGGCGCGTGCGGTGGCGTATGCGCAGGGTTCCATCATGACCGGTGCCCTGTTGACGGGCTGGTGCGCTGCGATTCTTGGCTACCATGTGGCGATGGTGTCTGTGCGCGGTTTTTCGGTGGTCTTTTGGGAGGTTCTTGTTAATTGTGTGGGCAGTGTTGCCCTGCTGATTGCTGGCCTGTGGGCTCAGCATTGTTGTCGTATTCCGCCGGAGGATGATGAGGATGCGGCCTCCTCTTCCGGTGCTGTAAAGCCGCGAGAGGGAGGAACCTATGTCGGCTCCTAACCAGAATAGTTATTCGCCGAATGGCCAGTACGGGCAGGATGCCCAGCAGGGTCAGTATGGTCAGAGCCAGCCTGTTCAGCAGAACCAGTACGGGCAGTACCAGCAGGCGGCTTACGGTCAGCCTGGTGCCCCGTCTGGACAGCAAGCACAGTACGGTCAGCAGGTTCCGCCCGCTGCCGCGTACCCGAACGCGCCTCAGCAGGTTCCCGCGCAGTCGGTAAGCTCCCAGCCGGTTCCCGCGCAACCCGTGCCGGAGCCGCAGTGGGTGCCCGCCGCCTCCGGCTACCTGACGGTTCGTTTTGTTCACACTATTTCTGCCTTGGCGCTCCCGATTCTTGCGGGTGTTGCCGTGTATTGTGCGGGCGCGTTCTTCGGCGGCCCGGAGGCGCTACGCATCGTCGGCCTGGTGGTGGTCGCGGTGTTTGGTCTGTGGGGTCTGTGGTGGATTCTGACCACTCCGCGCCGTACTCGCGCGCTCGGCTACGCGCTGGAGTCGAATCACCTGATGGCTCGCCGCGGTATCGTGTTCCGTTCGATGAGCTCCATGCCGTACGGTCGCATCCAGTATGTTGATGTGGATTCGGGTCCGCTGGAGCGCATGTGCGGTGTTGCCCGCCTGACGGTGCGCACCGCGGGTACGACCACCGGCACGATGGTGCTGTTCGGTATTCCGCTGAACGTGGCGGAGGAGCTGCGTGCGGATTTGGTGCGCCGCGCCGATGAGCGAATGGCGGCACTCTAATGAGTACCCCGGTTCCGCCCAACCCCGCGCCGCAGGCACCGCAGCCTCCTGCCTCCCAGACGCCGCAGGAGCAGAAGTGGTGGCGTGCCGATATCCGCACGTTCATCATGAACCTCTGGTTCATTATTCTGTTGGCGTTTGGTTTCTTCCAGAGTATTATCCTGAATATTTTGACCACCCCGCCGAACGAGTGGGGCGCGCGCCTGACGCAGGTATTCGACGAGAACAACAGCTACTTCAGCGCAACGTACTCGCAGCTTATCGGCTTCGCCGTGCTTGTGCTGATTCTGGTTGGCGGCTCGATTGACTGGTGGTTTACCCGCTATAGCCTGGACGATTTGGCGATTCACCGTCGTAGCGGTTTTCTGTTCAAGAAGAACCGCACGATCCGTCTGGAGAGTGTGCAGAGCGTGGACATTTCGCGTCCTCTGGTGGCGCGTCTGCTGGGTCTGTCGGAGCTTCGTTTTGAGGTGGCTGACGGCTCTTCGGAGGCGCTGCACATCAAGTACGTTTCTGCCCGCAAGGCGGAGGTTCTGCGCCGCACCGCGATGGCGAGTATTAACCTGCTGCGTTCGGAGGCGGCTGGCCGCCCGGTCGACGTGCTGCCCGATAGCATGCAGATTTCGGCGGAGCGCATGCCGGATGCGGATCAGCTGCACCAGCCGTTCGAGGCATCTTACGAGGCGCCCTATGGTGTGCCCGCACAGAACAGCACCCAGCAGGTAGCGCCTCAGCAGGGTGCCCAGCAGCTCGCACCCGAGCAGTCTGCACCTCAGCAACCCGCACCCCAGCAACCCGTCGCATCCCGCCGCGGCGCTCGCATGCCGATGCCGGTCGCGGCCGACCCCTCGCAGCCGCCGATTTTCCGCATCTCGAATGTGCGTCTGATTGCCTCCATCATGCTGGAGCACCTGGTGTGGCTGGTGCCCGCCGTGGCCCTCATGGTCGGTGCCGCGGTCATTGCCGCAATCATGGCCGGCGAGAGCCCGTTCCTCATTTTCATGGCGATGCTGCCCGGTATGTTCGCGCCCATGGTTGGTTACGTGGTTGCCCTCTGGACACGTTTTGACGGTGCCGCGAACTTCAAAATCACCCCCAGCGGTCAGGGCGGCGTGACCCTGCGTTACGGTTTCACCGGCACGCACACCCAGAACGTGATGGTTGAGCGTATTCAGGCACTCGCCGTGGAGCAGTCCATTCTGTGGCGTGCGTTTGGCTGGTACCGCATCAAGATGACCATTGCCGGTATTGGTATTGAGAAGAACGACAACCAGAAGCTGGTGACCCGCAACGTTGCCCTGCCGGTCGGCAACAAACAGGAGACGCTGATGGTGTTGCGTCTGCTGTTGCCCGCCCTGGATGAGGGGCAGGCGCAGGTGCTGCTGGATACCGCCGATGGTTCGCTGAAGAGTCAGAAGCCGCAGGTTCCGGCAATGATTGTGACGCCCTCTTCGGCGCGCTGGATGGATCTGCTCACCTGGAAGCGTAACGGCGTGACCACGGTCGGTTACACCGCCGGTTCGGTGCAGGCGAGCACCCGCATTGATTCTGATGCGGCACGTTCGAGCGTTGGTGAGCATACGCGAGGTGACCTGCTACTGATTCGTGGCGGCTACTTTATCCGCACGCTGTCGATTGTGCCGGTCAGCCGTGTGCTGAGCGTGAGCAGGGGCCAGGGCCCGCTGCAGCGTGCCTTCGGATGCGCGAGTGTGCATTTCGGTACGGTGCCCGGCCCGGTGCGCACGCTCATGATGCACTTGCCGCCGCGTGTCTGCGAGGACCTGGTGTGGTTGATGACGGTTCGGCTGGAGGGTATTGAGCCCTACTACCGCGTACCGGAACCCGCGCTGGGTTCTGCGTCCGATGCGAACGGGTACGGTGCGTGCTAACCCGCCGGGTTAGCGGGCAGCAAAACTACAGAACGCGCCCTGCCGTCAGTGTTCTTCGTGACACCGGCGGCAGGGTCGGCGTGAAAGGGAGAATATACTTAAAGCCGTGATACAGCATTCAAAACCTGCGCGTTTAGGCATTGGAATTATTTCAGCCGGGAGGGTCGGATCCGTCCTCGGTGCGGCTTTGCGCGCCTGTGAGCACACTATTGTGGGTGTTCACGCGGTGTCTGAGGCTTCTCAGGAGCGCGCCGCGATGCTGCTTCCCGATGTGCCGTTGCTACCGGTGGAGCAGATTGCTGAGCGTAGCGAATTGCTGATTCTTGCGGTTCCCGATGACGAGCTGCCGGGCCTCATCACCTACCTGGCGTCCTCGGGAAGTATTACCGCCGGTCAGATTCTGGTGCACACCTCCGGCCGTCACGGCACCGAGGTTCTCGCACCGGCGACCGCGCTGGGCGCTATCGGTTTGGCGATTCACCCCGCCATGACGTTTACCGGCATGTCCGTGGACCTGCAGCGCCTGAACGGCACCTGCTTCGCAGTGACCGGGCCTGCACCGTTCATCCCGATTGCTCAGGCACTCGTGGTGGAGATGGGCGGCGAACCCGTGCACGTTGCCGAGGCCGACCGAGCGCTCTACCACGCCGCTTTAGCGCACGCCGCGAACCACCTCGTGACCATCCTGGGTCAGTCCCAGCAGATGCTCGCCTCCATCGGTATTGAGGACCCGGCACGCTACATGGGGCCGCTCGTGCGAGCCGCCGTGGACAATGCGCTCGCCAGCGGTGAGGGTGCTCTCACCGGGCCCGTGGCACGTGGAGACGCCGGCACCGTGAAGGCTCACCTTCAGGCTCTGAATGAGTACTCAGAGCATGAGAAAACAGGTGATATTACAGACTCTTACGCCGCTCTGGCACACGCAACCGCAAAAAGAGCGCATAATAGAGGTTTGTTAAACGATGAACAACTGGGACGAATTGAGAATCTGCTGGGTGAGTCTTCGGACCGCAACCACCCCGGCGATATTGATGATTCAGCCCCCGAAAACAAGGAGTTCTCGTCATGACTGAGACTTCGATGCCCCGAGTCGTGACCACCATTGCGGATTTCCGCACGGCAATCACCGAATCCCTTGCCGCAGCGCAGGAAGAACTGGACCGGACAGCCCGCCAGGAGGCGGAGCAGAACGGCACCGCAGTTCAGTACACGAACGCATCCCTGGGCTACGTGCCCACCATGGGCGCCCTGCACGACGGCCACGCAACCCTGTTGCGTCGCGCCACTGAACAGAATGATGTAGTGGTCGCCTCCATTTTTGTGAACCCGCTGCAGTTTGGCCCCGGCGAGGATTACGAAGCATACCCGCGCACCCTGGAGGCAGACGCTGCCCTGGCTGGTGCCGCCGGCGTGAGCATCATCTTCGCACCTTCTGTGGAGGAAATGTATCCCGATGGTGATCCGCTCATCCGCATTTCGAGCGGCGAGCTGGGCACCAAGTTTGAGGGTGCGACCCGTCCGGGCCACTTTGATGGCGTGCTGGCCGTGGTCAATAAGTTCTTCAACATTATTCGCCCCGCAGCCGGTAACCACCCGGTGAACGCGTACTTCGGTCAGAAGGACGCTCAGCAGTACATCCTGATTCAGCGTATGGTGCACGATTTCAACCACGACGTGACCATGCGCCCTGTGGCGATTGTTCGCGACGATAACGGTCTGGCGCTGTCTTCGCGTAATGGCTACCTGTCGGATGAGGAGCGCGAGTCTGCCCTGGTACTGTCCCGCACCCTGGCGATGCTGCGTGAGAATTCGCTGAACCGTGGCTTCCACGAGATTGATTTGGACGGTGCGCGTGAGCGTATCAACTCCACTCCGGGTGTACGCCTTGACTACCTGGAACTGGTCGACCCGATGACTTTTGGTGAGCCGACTGAGGAGTCGGAGCGAGTGCTGGCACTGGTTGCTGCGTTCGTTGGCCCGACCCGCCTGATTGACAACATGGACCTGCGCTAAGCGTTCGTTCGTTTAGAAGAGTCCCCAACACACTACACAGATAGGTATCACTGTGAGCACTGAGCACACTGCCGCACCGGCGATTGCTGATATGTCTGAGCAGATGCAGATTCGCCTGGAAAAGCGTGCGAAGCTAATCGAGTCGGGTCGCGAGGCATACCCGGTGGGTCTGCTGGATTCTGAGGGTAACCGCGTGGAGCCCAACCACATTGAGGATTTGCGCGCCGAGTACGACCCGAAGCTGGAGTCCGGCGAGCTGAAGGCAGGCGACGAGACCGAGCGTGTGGTGCACGTGGGTGGCCGCGTGGTGTTCGTCCGTAACACCGGTAAGCTGTGCTTCGCGACCCTGCAGGGTGGCACCGAGGGTAAGCGCATCCAGGCGATGCTTTCGCTGGCTGAGGTGGGCGAGGAGTCCCTGGCGGAGTGGAAGTCCCTGGTTGACCTGGGTGACCACGTGTTCGTGACCGGCCGCGTGATTGTTTCTCGCCGTGGCGAGCTGTCCATTATGGTGACCGATTGGAAGATGGCGTCGAAGGCTCTTCGCCCCATGCCGGTTCTGCATAAGGACCTGAACGAGGAAACCCGCGTTCGCCAGCGTTACCTGGACCTGATGGTTCGCGAGGAGGCTCGCGAGCTGGTGAAGAAGCGCGCCCTGATTACCCGCACTGTCCGCCGCGTGCTGGAGGATCACGGCTACATTGAGGTTGAGACCCCCGTTCTGCAGCTGGTGCACGGTGGCGCGACTGCTCGCCCGTTCCGCACCCACCTGAACGCTTTTGATCAGCCGATGACCATGCGTATTGCGACCGAGCTGCCGCTCAAGCGCGCAGTGGTGGGCGGTATTGAGCGCGTGTACGAGATTGGCCGCGTGTTCCGTAACGAGGGTGTGGATTCGACCCACAGCCCCGAGTTCACCACCCTGGAGTGCTACGAGGCGTATGCCGACCAGTTCGTGATGGCTGAGCGCATGAAGGAGATTATCCAGAGCTGCGCAAAGGCTGTCGGTACTGAGCGTATTGAGACTGAGAACGGCACCATCGACCTGTTCGGTGAGTGGAAGTGGGTTGGCGTGTACCCGGGCCTGTCTGAGGCTGTGGGCGTTGAGATCACCCCCGAGACTGACGCTTCGGTTCTGCGTGAGATCGCTGAAAAGCACGAGGTTGACATCGACCCGAAGTGGGACGCTGAGAAGCTGGTGACCGAGCTCTTCGGTGAGATTGTTGAGCCGACCCTGGTGAACCCGACCTTCGTGTACGATTACCCGCCGAGCGCTCAGCCGCTGGCGCGTCCGCACCGTTCCGGTGAGCCGCTGATTGAGGCGTGGGACCTGATTATTGGCGGTATGGAGCGCGGTACCGCGTTCTCCGAGCTGATTGACCCGGTTATTCAGCGTGAGCGCCTGACCGCTCAGTCGCTGCTTGCTGCTGCCGGTGATGACGAGGCGATGGAGCTGGATGAGGACTTCCTGCGCGCCCTGGAGCACGGTGCACCCCCGATGGGTGGCATCGGTCTGGGTATTGACCGCCTGATCATGCTGCTGGCGGGCGACCAGGATCCGGAGCGTCCGGGTACCGTGGTGCGTCAGCCCGGTATTCGTGAGACCATTCTCTTCCCCCTGATGAAGCCGGAAGCCTAAGCTTTAGCTTCACCTCGAGGGTTGCTTATACTTCGCCTTGAGAGGCGATAATGCGGCGGGTGCCGCGGATACGGTTGTATCTGCAGCACCCGCCGTTTTTGCGTGCACTCTTTTGCACGGTGTATAGCGTGTGGTGTGGGCTTGGATTGGTATTTGCACAGGTCAGGGGCGTTTTTCGGTGCTTTTTTGCTCTATTCGGGTGCTGATTTATGCTGCTCTATTCGTTCTGGCGGGTGTTTCTGTTCTTGTACACAAATGTGTTGTGCAGAAAAGAATGAGGTGCTGGGATAGGGGTAGAATTTCGCTTTTGAATAGAGCTGAAATGCTATGGTGCGAATGGTCTATTGTGCAGACTCGTACGGGCGCTATATTTCACTCAGATTGTCGGGGACGCCGGGGCGCATTATTAGGTGTCTTTGTCTCTGGGGGCTGTGTCTGCTGTCTGGAAGAATCCAAAGTATTTGCACTCTGAACTTCGCTTTAATGTTCTTGTGGCGGATGCAGATTTAACGGGGATGCACAGAAGCGATATATCGCTGCGGGTGATTGGTGCATTGTTTCAATGCTCAGAATATTTTCGGAATTTTTAATATAGTTCTGTTACTATATGAAAGAAAATTAGTACATAAATATATCCGGCACATTATTTTCTCAATCCCGATAGAGGCTTTTGGGTTTACTCCACAGGATATATGCAACAGATGAGGAGGTGCCTCAATGGCACAGAAGGTTCGCATCATCCTTGAAGACGATCTCGATGGCGGCCCCGCAGACGAAACTATCCGTTTTGGCCTGGACGGCGCTCACTACGAAATCGATCTGTCCTCCGCAAACGCAGCTCGCCTGCGTGACGCTATCCGCCCCTTCGTAGCGAAGTCCCGCCGCGTGCAGGGTGCCGCTACCCAGCGCACCCGTGCTCCCCGTGGCACCGCTGCTCCGGTTAAGCGCAACCCCGAGACCGCAGCAATCCGCGAGTGGGCTAAGGCTAACGGCCACAAGGTTTCTGACCGCGGTCGTATCCACCAGGACATTCAGGACGCATACTACGCAGCAATGAAGGCTCAGGACTAAAGGTTCTAAGTTATTGCGTGTAACCGGAGGTGCTGGTTCTTTAGGACTATAAACCTCCGGGTGCTCAAGGCGGGCGGTGTTATCACCGCCCGCCTTTTGTTGTGCCCCCTTATGCGTTGTGTGTTTTGTGTATCTAATGGGGCGTGTTTTGTGCCTAATTCCAATTAACTATTTACATGTAAAATATATAGGGTTGGTTGATGGTGCAATCTGTGCAATACCGAGAAGGGTATTGGTTGGCCGAAGGGGCATAGTTTACATTCGGATTCTGTGTTCGTTTACTGTGTTCGTTTAGATTGCATGCATCGGCAGGAAGGCTAAAGGTGTTGTTGCATTAATCTCTTCGGTGCGGTTGTTATGCGCCGTTGTTGTGCGCCGAGATATTCCCTCTGTAAGAGGTGTGGAGCGCACCCTGAATAGAGTCGAAAATAATAAGCGCCCTACCTATGTGTCGACGTGGGGATTTCCTCTGATGTCGAGATGATTATCGGATGGAATTCTGACGCAGATTGCCTGAGGATTATGCGGAAATATATACCGGAAATGGTGCCGTATGTATTTTTGCGAATTATTGAAATTTCTCACTTAAACATATAAATTTTTAAAAATTTCTGCAATATATTCACGCGCGTGCAGAAAACATGCGGTTTGGGTGTTGGTCTGTGTGGCTTCTTTTGGGTTCTTCTCTTCCGTAAACCCGTGTATCGGCACTGTAGACCCTCGGAACCCACTTGTAGCACCTTCCCGCGGTACATCCGACGGTAATATGCGCACACTCTGCACAGACTGCCTCCGTAAAAACAGCCAGCCCCGGCAAAAACAGGTAGCACCGACCGGGCGGCACCCGTCCATCTTCAGGGTAGGCTCACCTGCGTGAGCTAGACCCCTCAAAACCGCCCCCGAACCCCGCCAGAAGCCCCGAAGCCGCGCCTAAACCGCCCCTAGAACGCCCCGAACAGCTCATCTGTTCTCTTGATGGCGAACAGACGCCCATCAGCCCGCCCTTTCAGCCGCGCTCAACGTACTCTTGTATCAATAGGAAAATGCAAGGAGTGCGTAAATGTTTGAACGCTTTACCGATCGAGCTCGGCGCGTTGTGGTGCTTGCCCAGGAAGAGGCACGCATGCTCAACCACAACTACATCGGTACCGAACACCTTCTGCTCGGTCTGATTCACGAGGGCGAAGGCATCGGTGCCCGCGCCCTGGAATCATTGGGCGTTACCCTGAACGCAGTACGTGAACAGGTTCAGGACATCGTCGGCCCCGGCCCCCAGGCGCCTAACGGTCACATCCCCTTCACCCCGCGCGCGAAGAAGGTTCTCGAACTGTCCATGCGCGAGGCTATTCAGCTGAACCACGGCTACATCGGCACCGAACACATCCTGCTGGGCATGGTTCGTGCAAACGAGGGCGTGGCAAACCAGGTGCTGGTCAAGCTGGGCGCTGAGCCCGCTGCCGTGCGCCAGGCCGTTATGGACCTGATTTCTGGCTACCCCGGCAACAACTCCGGCGATAAGGAAACCGCTGGCGTGGGCGCGGGTAACTCTCGCGAAGGCACTCCCGCGGGTTCGACCATCCTGGATCAGTTCGGCCGCAACCTCACCGCAGCAGCACGTGAGGGCGAGCTGGACCCGGTCATCGGCCGCCACAAGGAGATGGAACGCGTCATGCAGGTCCTCTCCCGCCGTACCAAGAACAACCCCGTGCTGATTGGTGAGCCCGGCGTCGGTAAGACCGCCGTCGTGGAGGGCCTGGCACAGGCTATCGTTCACGGTGACGTCCCTGAGACCCTCAAGGACAAGCACCTGTACACCCTGGACCTGGGCTCCCTGGTCGCAGGTTCGCGCTACCGCGGTGACTTTGAAGAGCGCCTGAAGAAGGTTCTGAAGGAAATTCGCTCCCGCGGCGACATCATCCTGTTCATTGACGAGATTCACACCCTCGTCGGTGCAGGTGCCGCAGAGGGCGCGATTGACGCCGCCTCCATCCTCAAGCCCATGCTGGCTCGAGGCGAACTGCAGACCATCGGTGCAACTACCCTGGACGAGTACCGTAAGCACATTGAGAAGGACGCCGCCCTGGAGCGCCGCTTCCAGCCGATTCAGGTTGAGGAGCCCTCTCAGGAGCTTGCCGTTCAGATCCTCAAGGGTGTGCGCGATAAGTACGAGGCGCACCACCGCGTCACCATTACCGACGAGGCTATCGAGACTGCCGTGAACCTTGCGGCACGCTACATCTCTGACCGCTTCCTGCCGGATAAGGCTGTCGACCTGATTGACGAGGCGGGCGCACGCCTGCGCATCAAGCGCATGACCGCTCCCCCGGAAATCAAGCTGCTCGACGAGAAGGCCGCCAAGCTGCGCCAGCAGAAGGAAGACGCCATCAACTCCCAGGATTACGAGAAGGCCGCAGGCCTGCGTGATCAGGAGCAGAAGGTTCTGGCTGAGAAGGAAGAAGCTGAGAAGGCATGGCGCGAAGGCGGCGACGCATTCGGCACCGTGACCCCCGAGGTTATTTCTGAGGTTCTGGCCGCTTCCACCGGTGTTCCCGTCTACAAGATCACCGAGGAAGAGTCCAGCCGCCTGCTGACCATGGAGCAGGAGCTCCACAAGCGCGTTATCGGTCAGGAGCACGCTATCGCGGCGCTGTCCCGCGCTATCCGCCGTACCCGCGCAGGTCTGAAGGACCCGCGCCGCCCGGGTGGTTCGTTCATCTTCGCCGGCCCGACCGGTGTGGGTAAGACCGAGCTTGCCAAGGCTCTGGCGGAGTTCCTGTTTGGCGATGAGGATTCGCTCATCACCCTGGATATGTCCGAGTACCAGGAGAAGCACACCGTCTCCCGTCTGTTCGGTGCGCCTCCCGGCTACGTTGGCTACGATGAGGGCGGCCAGCTGACCGAGAAGGTCCGCCGCAAGCCCTTCTCCGTGGTCCTGTTCGACGAGGTTGAGAAGGCTCATGCCGACCTGTTCAACTCGCTGCTGCAGATCCTGGAAGACGGTCGCCTGACCGACTCGCAGGGTCGCGTGGTGGACTTCAAGAACACCGTCATCATCATGACCACCAACCTGGGTTCGCGTGACGTGAACCGCCGCATCCCGGTTGGTTTCCAGGCGATGGATGACACCGCAGCCGACTATGAGCGTATGCAGGCACGCGTGATGGAGAACCTCAAGGAGCACTTCCGCCCCGAGTTCCTGAACCGTGTGGACGACATCATTGTCTTCCCGCAGCTCTCCGAGTCTGAGATTCTGCAGATTGTGGATCTGTTCGTGGGTCGCCTGGCTAAGCGCCTGGCGGAGCAGGATATGTCCATTGAGCTGACCAACGCTGCGAAGGTCCTCATGGCGGCTAAGGGTTACGACCCGTCCATGGGTGCTCGTCCGCTGCGCCGCGAGATGCAGCGCAACATTGAGGACGCCCTGTCCGAGAAGATCCTCTTCGGCGACATCAAGCCCGGTGAGAAGATCACCGTGGACGTTGAGGGCGAGGGCGACTCCGCGAAGTTCGTCTTCTCTTCTCAGCCGATGAAGGAGCTGGCTCTGGACTCGGTGCAGGAGCTGAACGAGGATGCCGCAGAGGCTCCCGCAGCTGAGGCACCTGCTGCTGAAGGTCAGGGCAACGACTAAGCTCTGGAATAAGTCCTAGGTAGCTAGGCTTAGCGCACTAAACGCCTGAGGGGCGGTACCGGAATTATTCGGTACCGCCCCTCAGGCATTTCTATTATAAGCCCCAGGAGCCTCTAGGAGCCTGTCTGCGGCGGGTACTAGAGCGAGACGAGCACAGTACCGCCCTGCGTGACTTCGCGGGCGAGAGAGTCCGCCAGAAGCCCCGCGTAGCAGCGCTGCAGCTGCTCGGCGGCGGGGGAGAGCGCATACAGCGCCTTGAGCGGGCGATGCACCGCGGCGGGTGCATCCGCCGGGAAGGCCAAGTCAGGCGAAGCTGATGCACCAGTGGCCGCAGTGGTGCCTGCACCCAGGATGAGGTCGCGTTCCACCGGCTCATGCGCCGCACGCAACACCGCCATGACTGCGCCGCGCACCTGGCGGTCCGTGCCGTGCCAGCTCTGACCCTTGGGGGTGTAGTCCGCCTCCGGCTTGCCTGCCGCAACCCAGGCACACAGATCCTCCACCGGGCACAGCTGACAGGTCGGGGACTTTGCCGTGCAGACCAGCGCACCAAGCTCCATGGTTGCCGCATTCCACAGGCAGGAGGTGGGGGTGTCGGCGGGCATGAGCGCCTCCGCCAGGCGAGTCTCAGCAGCCGTCAACGAACGCGAGGGCAACGCCTTGCCGGATACAGCGCGCGCATGCACGCGGCGGATATTCGTATCAATCACCGTCGCGCGCAGACCAAACGCGAACACGCTAATCGCCGCCGCTGTGTAGGAACCCACGCCCGGCAGATCCAGTAGCGCCTCGTAGTCGGCGGGAACCTCGCCGCCGTGCTGCTCCACAATCGCTACAGCGGCACCGTGCAGACGCTGCGCGCGGCGCGGGTAACCCAGGCGGCCCCAGGCGCGCACCGCCTCCGAGGTGGGCTCGGCGGCAAGGTCAGCGGGGGCGGGCCAGCGGCGCATCCACTCCTCCCACACGGGCAGCACGCGCTTGACGGGGGTCTGCTGTAGCATGAACTCGCTGACCATCACACCCCAGGGGGTGCACTCGTCGCGGCGCCACGGAAGGTCGCGTGCCTGGTCGAGGAACCACTGGTTGATGCGTTGGTGAAGCGCTTCAACATTAGTTCCTTCAGGGAGGTGTTGGGTAGGGGTGGATGCTTCTGTGGTCATCCGAAAAGCCTACGCCACGGGGCATATATTCCCAAAACCGCATGAACAGAGTTCACTGTGAATCTCAGGGTTAAACCCGGTATCCTTGAGGTATGTCTGAAAATGGTCCCGTTCTGCCTCCCGAAGTGTACCGCCGCCGTCGTATCGTGGCGGTTATTGCTCTGCTCGCTGTCATTCTGCTGCTGGTCGCCGGCGTGACCTCCATGGTCGGCATGATTAACGGCAAGAAGGACGCTACCGTAGCCTCCACCGCGACGGCTTCCGGTGCACCCTTCCAGAGCTTCAGTGCTCGTCCCTCCGAAACTGCTTCGGCAACCCCGTCTGCTAGTGCGACTGCTTCGGCTACCGCAACTGCCTCGGCTAGTGCTTCGGTAACCCCTTCGGTGACTGCATCTGCAGCACCCACTGCAAGCGTGACCACCGCTACCCCCGTAGCAACCCCGACCACGCCCGCGCCGACTCCGAGCGTGACCACTGCGGCTGTTGTTGCGGCGTGCACCGCGAACGACCTGAAGGTGACCGTCACCCCCGCGAAGCGTACCTTCGCAGCCGGTGAGCAGGTGTCCTTCCACGTGACCTACACGAATTCCTCGAAGACCCCCTGCGCTGTGGGTGGCGAGGGTGCAAACACCGGCGTGGACCTGAACATTACTTCCGGTGCAGCTCAGGTGTACACCCGTAGCCTGTGCGCGGCGACCGCCGTTCAGAAGTCTGAGGTAGCCGCAGGTGCTGAGGGTGCAGCCGACCTGGCGTGGGATCGTAAGATCAACGTCCTGGGTTGCTCCTCCGCTTCGACCGCTCAGAAGGGCTCTTACTGGGCGACTGCCACGGTGAATGGTGTGACTTCGGCTCAGGTGAACTTTGTGATTCAGTAGTTCACTTCTATAGTTTTCGCCCGTGAATGGGCACGCAAAAGCCCCCGTGCTGGATATTCTCCGGCACGGGGGCTTTTTTGTATAGGTCTATTGCGTGGCACTATTTGGAGGCGCGCGGCTTGGCGAAGCGGCGCTCACCCAGGTACCCGAGCAGGCTACCGAATGCGGTCCACTGTAGTGCCGCCAAAAGCAGGGTGGACAGGTCGGTCACCTCAAAGGAATTGGGGATGACCTTGAACCACAGCAGCGGCAGGTAAATCAGGAACAGAATGGGGGACGCCCACACGAAGAACGGGACGGGGCGCTTAGCCGACGGATACTTAGCTCGTGAGTACGACATTGTGACCTCCAAGGGGTGTCATGATGCTTGAGGCACCAGGGTGCGGAGGGAACTCCGCTGTCACTACATCATAATGCAAAAGGTTCTTGTGAGGCAGGAAAAGGCCGCCGTGCCAGATAGTCTCCGGCGCGGGGGCTTCTCGTATGAGCTTTTGTTAGAGGTACTTCTCCAGGCTGCTCTCCGCCATGCGGGAGAGCTGCTCGCGCACCGTGCGGGCACGAGCCTCACCCACACCGTCCACGGCGCGCAAATCCTCAAGGGACGCCGCCATCAGAGCCTGCAGGCTGCCGAAGCGCTCCACCAGACGCTCAGAAATAGCGTTCGGGATGCTCGGAATACCGGCGAGCAGACGGAAACCGCGAGGCTGCAGGGGGAACTCCAGGTCGGGGTTCTCGCCAAAGCCGACAGTGCGGGCAATCGTGCGCAGATCCACGATAGCCATATCGTCCAGGTTCTGAAGCGCCTCAACGCCGGCGGCGATCAGCTCGTCATTCGTCTCGGGCAGATAGTCGCGCAGAATCAGATCGCTGGCGGTCATCTCGGGGGCGCGTAGCTCCTCCAGCTGCAGGGCAATCAGGCGGCCGTGCACGCCGAGCTCCAGCACGTAGTGGCTGACCTCGCGGATAATGCGGTTCACCATCTCCATACGCTGAAGGGTCATCGCCACATCCGCCAGGGACACGTTAGACTCAATCTCCAGGGCCGAGAGTGAGGAAAGCACCGAACGCAGGCGCTTCTTATAGCTTTCAAGGGTCTGAATCGCCTGGTTCGCGCGGGCCATGAGGTACTGGCTGTCCTCGACCGTGTAGCGGGTGCCGTCAACGTACACCGAAATCATAGACATCGACGCGCTCACCGAAATCACCGGGAAACCGGTCTGAATCGCGGTGCGTTCGGCGGTGCGGTGGCGGGTACCGGACTCGTTCGTGTCAATGGAGGCGTCCGGCATGAGCTGCACGCCGGCGTGCAACAGGCGGGTGGCGTCACGGTCGCAGATGATAGCGCCGTCCATCTTCGCCAGCTCGCGCAGGCGCGTTGCCGAGAACTCGGTGTCGATGTTGAAACCGCCCGAAGACAGGGAGGATACGGTGCGGTCGGATCCGAGTACGATGAGCGCGCCCGTACGGCCACGCATGATGCGTTCCAGGCCCTCGCGGAGCTCGGTGCCGGGGGCGATTCGGGCGATAGTTTTAAGCAATAGGTCACTATAATTCATCTGCACAAAAAACATTGTACCTGTAAGGGTGGTTATTGAGCCAGGTCAGGGGCGGAACGGCGGGCTAAAGTGCCTCAAAAGCGAACGGATATTCTCGATATTTATACGGGAGTGCACGAGGTGAAACTATCTGCATTTAAGGGTAAAAGTGTGTTCTGCGGTACCCCTTTTCGCCGTGACTAAACACCGCGCACCATATCGCCCCAGACCCTAAAATAGACCCATGACCGCGCGCACGAAAAACACCAAAACCGCACCCGCCTACCGCTGCACCGAATGCGGCTGGACCACCGCCAAATGGGTAGGCCGCTGCGGCGAATGCCAAACCTGGGGCACCGTCGAAGAAGCCGCCGGGGGCACCCGCGCGCGCACCCGCGCCGCATCCAGCGTGCAGAAACCCGCCCAGCCCATCGCCGAGGTCGACTCGCGCGTAGCCGCCTACATGAGCACCGGAAACCCCGAATTTGACCGCGTGCTCGGCGGCGGACTCGTACCCGGCGCGGTCATCCTCATGGCGGGCGAACCCGGCGTGGGTAAGTCCACCCTGCTGCTGGATGTTGCCGCCACCTTCGCGCGCGGCACCGCCGGGATTACGGGGCAGAAGGGCGTGCAGAACCGCGCCACCCCGGCGCAGAACGTCCCCGCGCAGAACGCCCAGCCGCCGCGCCCGGTCCTGTACATCACCGGCGAGGAATCCGCCGCGCAGGTCAAGCTCCGCGCCGACCGCATCGGCGCCATCGCGGACACCCTCTACCTGACCAGCGAAACCGACCTCGGCACCGCCCTGGCGCACATCGAGCAGGTCAACCCCTCCCTGTTGGTCATCGACTCGGTGCAGACCCTCGCCTCCGCGGAAGTTGAGGGTAGCGCCGGCGGCGTGACCCAGGTGCGAGAGGTCGCCGCCTCCGTGATTGCAGCCGCGAAGGAACGCAACATGTGCACCCTGCTCGTGGGCCACGTGACCAAGGAAGGCACCATCGCGGGCCCGCGCCTGCTCGAGCACCTGGTGGATGTGGTCTGCCAGTTCGAGGGTGATAAGCACTCGAATATCCGCATGCTGCGCGCTATTAAGAACCGCTTCGGACCCACCGATGAGGTGGGCTGCTTCGACATGCACGAGGACGGCATCGCCCCCGTGCTGGACCCCTCCGGCATGTTTGTTTCGAGCACCCCGCACCCGGTGGCTGGCACCTGCGTGACCGTCACGATGGAGGGCCGCCGCCCCCTGCTCGCCGAGGTTCAGGCGCTGCTGGATCAGGCGGTGGCACCCGCCCCTCGCCGCACCGTTTCCGGTCTGGATTCGGCGCGTATCCAGATGCTGTTGGCGGTGCTGCAGCGCCGCGCCGGGCTGAACGTGGGCAAGCTCGACTGCTACGTCTCCACGGTGGGCGGTGCAAAAATTGCCGAGCCCGCCGCCGACCTGGCGTGCGTCATGGCGCTCGCCTCGGCAGCTCAAAATAAGCCGCTACCGCGCAAGCTCGCGGTCTTTGGCGAGGTCGGTCTGGCGGGTGAGGTGCGCGCCGTGCCGGGCATCCGCCAGCGCATCGCGGAGGTGGGCCGTCTGGGCTTCACACACGTGCTGGTGCCCGCCTCCCCGACCGGCGTGGGGGACGTGCCCGAGGGCGTGACCGTGCGTGAGGTAACCACCCTGGGTGAGGCGCTCGCGCTGCTCTTCCCGCAGAAGTAAAACACCTAAAGACACAGCAAAGGGGACTCCCGGCTGGCGTGAATGCCGCCGGGAGCCCCCTCCGTTGTGTCCTTGATGGTTGCCGCTGACCCCGTTAGAAACCCTCCAGAAACCCGCTAGGAGGAGCGGCTCTCCTCCTCATTCTCGTGCAACATAATGTTGATCGAGCGGGTGTTGAGCTTGTTCGTGTGGTGGGTGTTCACCGCGCTATCGGTCACGTCATCAACCACCGTGGAGTCGTCCATGTCAGCGTCAACAATCGGGATTGCCGAGGTGCGCGGTGCATGCTTCGTGACCGCCTCGCCGAGGGGCACCAGAACCGCCACGGCGTCCTTGTGGGACATACCGGTCGCCTCCAAAAAGTCGACCACAATTAGGCGGAGCATCAGCACCAGCGACTCGCCCTCAAAAGTTGCCACACCCATGGTGCGCGGCTCGAGGGTGCCGGCAAGCTTAATC
This sequence comes from Rothia sp. HMSC064F07, assembly GCF_001837265.1. Lineage (NCBI taxonomy): Bacteria > Bacillati > Actinomycetota > Actinomycetes > Micrococcales > Micrococcaceae > Rothia > Rothia sp. HMSC064F07. The sequence goes on from NZ_KV831926.1 coordinate 215,606, forward strand.
ATGCGCTCGCGTGCCGCCATCATGTAGTGCTCGCGTTCGCCTTCCGTCGGGGCAGACATACCCAGGCCGAGGCTCTGCGCCGCCAAAGACAGCTCGGTCAGCGCGTCACTGAGCGAGAGCTGCGCGGCAGTGCGTAGCTGCACGTGGTGAATCGTGGACGCCATGCGGCGGTTGAGCACGCGGTCGTTACGGATCGCCAAATCCACCGCGGCGAGGGTCTTTGCCATGCGCTCCAGCTCGCCCTTGCTCTTGCGGCTATTCCAGGACAGCTCGCTCATACCCTGCGCGGTAATCAGATCGCCGCGGCAGCTATCGTAGAGCGGTTGCAGGGCGCGTGCATCAAGCAGGCTCTGGTACGCCTTGTTGTAGTCGTAGTAGCGGATTGCTTCGGAGGAAAGCTGGAAAACCTTCGCGAACGCATCCATGAGAGCCTGCGCGCGTTCACGCGGGTTCTTACGCGGGTCGCGTGGCATCAGGTACATGGCGAGGAACGCGAAAGCGCCACCAACGATACCGTCGAAACTGCGGGTGAACGCATCGTCAGGTACGGGCAGCAGCAACGTGAAACAGGCCTGGAAGCTGAGCTGAATCGTAAAAATAATGCCCTTATCAATAAATCGGGCAATAATCACGGTCAAGAAAAGCACCACTGCCGCCTGCCAGGTACCGTGACCGAGCAGGATCAGCAGAAGGTCGCCAATGAGAATGCCGAGGGTCACGCCGAAGGATACCTCAAGGATTCGGCGGGAATGCTTAGCACCGCTTACATAGCCGAGGGATACGAGGGCAGCGACCGGCGCGAAAATGGGCTCGTGGTGGCCCAGGATGCGCTCAGCGAAAAGCCAAGCGCCCATAGACGCCGCAACAATCTGCACAGACTGAAAGAAGTCTGCTTGGACTCGGTGAATACCCTCACGGATGAACTGTCGGGTGTTCTGTTCAGTAGTGCGTAGAATGTCTGCGAATCGTGCCATGGGCACCATCATACCGGCGCATATGCGGTGCACAAGGGGGTAGGGGAGTGTTGGGTTGAAGTGTGAGAGACCCCGCGCCCCGTACCCCGCTTAGCGCCTCGGCTTGGGCGGTTTTGCGTGCCGAAACCTCAGCTTGCGTGCCGAAACCTCAGTGCAAGGGGCTTAGCCGCGAATCTAGCCGCGGAGGCGGCGCGCCACCCTCGCCAGCAGACCCTGCTGGGCGGGATGTGCCTCGGTGGGTGCTTCAGAATCAGCCTCAACGGTGACGGGGCGCGTTTCTTCCGCGCCGTGTGCCCCGTGAATACCGTGCGTGCTGTACCCGCCGATTGCGCGGGCACACTCGAGCTGCCGGCGGTGCTCGGCATCCCAGGAGTGAGCCCGGTCAGACATCGCCCACTCGAACCCCGCGGTGAGGGAGGTTTCGGTGAAGAGCTCGCGTGCGGCACGGACGGTCGCACCCAGCGGCTCGGGGAGCGCCGGAACCTGTTCCACGGTGGGGAAGGGGGCGGGTGCCTCTACTTCGTCCAGCTTTTCTGCGCCAGATGCAAGAATCTGCGTGAGCAGGTAGGCGCGCTCGGCGCGCAGAACCTCCAGCAGCTCGGTGCGGCGTGCATCCGATGCCACCGCCGCGTGCCGCAGGGCGGCGGCAACCATCAGCTCGGGAACCCCACCGGCGAGCATGCCCAACGGCAGGGTGAACTCGCCCAGCCCGTACAGGCTCAGGGCGCCGCCCACGCGCATCTGCGTGAAGGCATCCGGCACGAGGGCGAGCACGGGAATACCTGCCGCGGCGGAGAACACCGCCGGGTGGTAGCGGCTGGTCAGGGTGAACGCCGCCGCACGGTGTACCGTGATGCTCTGGTCGGCGTGCAGAATCGGCAGAATGGTCGCCGGGGTGGAGGTGCTGAGCCGCTTGGCGATGCGCTGGTGCGCCTGAATATCGCCGCTTGCCGGGTCCTGCGGGTCACCGTAGTGGCTCAGGAAGACGGGTGCGTAGCCGTGCTCGCGCCACATGCCGTCGAGCAGGCGCGCAATCTGCTGTGCCTGCTGGTCGGTGCACTCGTTGACGGTCACGCAGACGTAGTGCTCCGGCAGCTCATCAAGCGCCTGACCTGCGGAAACACCCTCCGCATAGTGCAGAGTACGCGCCGGAGAAGCTACCGGGTAGTCGGTGGCGTCATCTACGCTCAGGCGCGCGTCAATACCCCGCTCACGGCACCAAGCGAGGGAAGAACGTTCGCGCACCGTCACCGAACGGGCGGTGCGCAGCATGCGCTCCAGGATCTGCGCGTCCTCGGGGTTGAGGACCGGGCCCAGGGACTGGCCGGTCACGTACACGGGCACGCCCGCATGCTCGGCGGCACGCACCGCGGCGGCGCGTTCGTAGAGCAGCCAGCCGTAGCGGGAGTTGAGGTTGCCGCCGCCGGAGATGACGACCGCGTCCATGGCGGCGATGGAGTCCGCAAACTCCACCATGCGCTCGACGGTCTGCTCCAGCGGATGCAGCACCTCCGGCAGCGCCTGCACCTGCGGTAACGCCACCAGCTCGGCGGTGGAGGGCCGCTCCCGGTCAGCGTGCAGCTCCGCCAGAACAGATTCGAGCGCCGCGAGGGTCAGCTCGCGTTCAGCCGGTGCCCAGGGGAAGAGGAGGAACGGCAGGTACTCGTAGGGTGCGCCCGCCTCATGAGCAGCCGCGCCGATATAGCGCGCTGAATGGCCCACATCGCGGGTCATGAGGGTGACCGCCGCGCCGCCTTCGGAAAGCGCCTGGGCGCTCGCAATGGTCATGGCTTCGTCGCCCACGTGGTAGGTGTGCTGGCCAATATCGCCGATAACGAGCACGCGCGGTGCTTCATTAAAGTGCGGTGCTTCAGTAACGGGCAGTGCTGTAGAAGAATGATTGTTCTCTGCCACGGCTATGCGTCCTTCTCACCGGTAGAACCAGTCTCAGTACCGCGACGAGCCTGAGAACGCTGATTGAGGGAACGCTGCGCGAAGGAACGCAGTGCACGGCCCGGTGCGCGCAGGTGCTTCAGAACCCGCAGGCGCTCCTCGATGGACTGCTGGCGGGACTCAATAGCCTGCTGACGAGCCTCAATACGCTCCAGGCGGCTCTCAATAGAGCGCAGAATATCCAGGGATTCGCGGGTCAGATCGTGCCCATCAATCACGCGGCGCTCCAGGTCAGCCGCCAGATGCGCCTGGTACAGGTAAGCGCCCGGTCGGGCACCCGCCTGCAGGTCCTCGCGGATAGCGCGGGCACGCACCATCGAATCGAAGCGGGCGTGATCAGCCTGACGCTTCACGCTATTCGCCTCGGAGCCCTCCGCGTCGGGGCGCAGCGACCAGTACGCCAGCGGCTCATCCACCAGCAGAATATCTGCAACAGAGGCGGCACGTATGTTGAACTCCCAGTCGCCGACCACCGGCAGGGACTCGTCATAGAAACCGACGAGCTCGTGCAGGCTACGGCGGTAGAGAATGCCAATCGGCACGGCACGGTTCGTGCGGAAGAGGAACTGCAAACCCATGCCGGGCAGGCCGTCGTGGAAAATACGCTCCTCGTACACCTCGAACTCGCCCTCGGCGTTCTCACGTTCGTACCGCTCCACAACGCGGGTGGTGCACATGAGCGCGCCGCTCTCTTCGAGCGCCGCGACGGTGCGTTCCAGGAACTCGGGTGCCCACAGGTCGTCGTCATCGTGAATCGCCACGTACTGGGAGGTGGTCGCCGCCAAACCGGCGTTGGATGCCGCCTCCATGTTGTCGCCGGCGGTGGTCAGCAGCTGCACGCGGCCGGAACCCTGCGCATCAGAGCCCTGCAAGCCCAGCGGGGATGCCTCAATAACGGTGCGGGTTGCCTGCTCGTCGCCACCGTCGTTGATCACGCAGACCGTGTAGTCGGTGAAGGTCTGCTGCGCAATATTCTCCAGGGCGCGGCTCAAGAAGCGGGGGCGGTCCTTCGTGCGGACCAGAATAGCTACGGTGGGAGAAGACATAACCACAATCAGTCGAGGGTGAGTGGGCGCGTGCCAGCCCAAGAACTCAACCCATTATGAAGGTGTGCACTGTTCAGACTCAACCCGCCGCCCGGCTATCCCGCGGCAGTGGGCATGCAGGGGCACGAGCCGCCCCTAAAATTTAGCTGATGGACTGTAGCGCCACCATCGCCAGCACACCGAGCACAAAGCACGCCGGAATGGTTACCAGCCACGCCAGAAGAATCTGCAGAACAATCCTGGACTTCAACGCGTTAAAACGCTGGTTCACGCCCGCGCCGAGCGCCGATGCCGTTGCCAGGTGCGAGGAGGAGAACGGCACCTGCAGCAGGAAGTAGCCGATTACCTGCACCACAGCGGTGGTACCCTGGGCGACTGCGCCGCGGAACGGGTCCAGCCGCACCATTTTGTAGGCGAAGGTGTAGCCGATGCGGCGGCCACCGGTCAGCGTACCGGCACCCAGGCTGAGGGCAATAATGATGGTGCCCAGCAGCATCCCGCCCCAGGTGAGGGACTGAATCAGCGCCGGATCCATGATGCGTTCGCTCAGCAGCGCCCACAGCAGCAGGTACAGATAGCCGGTCTGCAGGCCGTGTAGCAACGAAATCGCGGAGGCAGACACCGCCAGCACCTCGCGGGCATGCTGATTCACCAGGCGCGGGTTGTGGCCGACCACCAGCCGGTAGAACGGCACCACCATCAGCCAGGACAGCAGAAAAATGAGCGGTGGCAGGTAAAAGAGCGGCAGCAGGGTCGCCCCAAAAATATGCGGCAGGAAGGCGAGAGAACCGAAGCCTTCAGCGGCGCTGTCACTCCTCGTCTGGGTCCACCAGCTCACGCCGGCAAGGGCACCCACCAGCGCGTGGGTCGAGGAAGACGGAATCCTCGAAACCCAGGTGAGCACACCCCAAATAGCGCAGACCAGTAGTGCCGCAACAATGCCGTTCAGGCCGGTGGTACCCTCCGGGGCACTCACCCACGAGGCGGAATACTCACCGAGCAGCAGGAACGCACCGACCACACCGAGCACGTTGAAGAGCGCGGCAAGGTACAGGGCGGAGCGCTCGCCGAGGGCGCGGGTACGCACCGGAACAGCGACGGCGTTTGAGGCGTCGTGCACACCGGTAACGTAGACCGCGGCAATGAAGGCGCAACAGGCTAGAAGACCCAGGAACATTAGGATTCCTGAACGATAATGCGGCCGATCTCGGCGGACACATCACGCATAGCGTTGGAGGCGGCGGTCAGCTGCGCCAGGAAGGTGGCGTAGCGGCGGTACCGTTCGGGGGTGTAGCGTTCGGCAATGTACGCGTCGTACTCTTCGGCGGTGCGCAGCGCCTGGCGGGAGATGCGCAGCATGTCCATCCAGTAGTTGTCGAGGCCGCGAATATCGGCAAGCTTGGGGATGACGGCGGCGGTCAGCACCGCCTGACGCTGAATAATGTCCAGGATTGAGGTGATGTGTGTGGCGAAGCCGTCAATGCTGTGCAGGGACAGCACGTGCGCGGCGCTGGTGAGCTTCTCAACGGCGTTGGTGAGCTTGCGTGCCAGCGTGTACAGGTCTTCACGCGGAATCGGTGGGGAGAAGGAGCTGCGCACCTCGGTGAGGGTGCGGAACAGCAGGTTCGTGGAGTCCGCCTCATGGGTGAGCATGCGTTCGAAGAGTTCGGGGTACTCCGCGACGGGGGAGCCGACCATTTCAGAGAGCAATGCCGCCGCCTCACCGACCTGCGCTGAAATTTCAGCGAGGGAGGCGAGGGATTCGTTGGCGTGGGGGAAAAGTCGGTGCAGCATAGTTCCCAGTCTAACCAGTATTGGGGGCTGCGGGTGCGCATAGCCCGCGCGCATCTCACGAGCGCCCGACCTGCAAACGTTATAGCGCCGACCTGTTCACGGTTACGCATGAGGGTTTTAAACAAAAAACGGTGGGGGTCGATTTCTCGACCCCCACCGGAACGTTTAGGGATGTCGGGTTGGGAGCGCCTCTCGGCGGAAGGCCGCTCGAAGCGGCTAAAGATTTGGAGCCCGGGGCTACCTATTAGCAACCCGACATCTTGTAATTATTATCCACCCGCACCCGGCGCAGAGTCAATCGGAAACAGGCTTTTCAGGCCTTTGCGGCCCAATGTGGAACCTGTGCCAATTCGCGGCACGAACCCGTATTTTTGCGCCCCTCAACGTTGCAGAAGACTAGAATGCTTCGAGGTTGGTCTGCGATTTTTCCTGCACAGAACCAGCCCCCGAGCCCCCGTTAGCCTGCTGACTAGCCTCAACGGCGCGCAGCTGGGCGGCGACCGCCTCCAAATCGTGCGCGATCTGCTCCATCTGCTGAGCCTGACGCGGCAGGCGAGCACGACGCTCCACCGCCTCACGCTTCACCTCGTGGCTGCCCGGAACCGCACCATCCTGCCCGGCAGAGCGCGCATAATCGGTGCGAATACCCAACGCCACCACGTGCGCAAACGCGGCGCAACGTTCCATCGCAATGTCCATATCGCCGGTGTACAGGCCCGCCAGAATCTCATCAATCGTGCGGACCACCTCATCGGCACTCGGCGGGTCGGGAACACCCGCCACCACGTGCGAACGGTAATCCTCCGCCATGCCCAGCTCAAAAGCGCGGCTCACCCCGCGCGGCGAACGATGCACCACGTCCCGCAGCCAGTACATACGCCACAGCGCACCCGGCAGGGAGTGGGCGCTTGCGTGCGACCAGAGTTCGGCGAGCGTCTCAATACCGTAGTCGTCGGTGAAGCTGACGAGCCGTTCGGTCATCTGCTCGTCGGTACCGCGTCCGCGCATCAGCAGGATGCGTGCGGAGGCGTGTGCCGCCTCTTCGCGTGCGGCGGGGTCCATGCCGCCTTCGTGGCGTTCAAATTTCTCGGCGGAGTAGAGGACGGGGCGGTGGTGGGTGCGGTATCGGGTTCGCCCGGAGGCGCCGGTTGATGATGCGGGTGTAGACATAGGATTTCCCAGTGTACCGTTCATTGGTTGGGGGCCGGTAGTGTATAGTATTTCTATCTGCACACTTTCAGTTTTGTGTGGATAGGAGCGCCTTTAGCTCAGTCGGTAGAGCTACGGACTTTTAATCCGCAGGTCGTGGGTTCGAGCCCCACAGGGCGCACTAGCCGACCCGTCGCCTCCCGCTTTGCGGGGGTCGGCGGGTTTTTGCGTCTTCACCCTAGTGTGCGGGGTTTTACCCCGTGTTGATTCCGTGTGGTGGGGCGTGTTCTGCCGGGTTGGCCTGGCAGTTTTTGATTTGTGTACGTTGACCCGAAAAGATGAGGAAACCCGTGAGCGTCACCATTAAGAACCCCGAAGAGATCACGATTCTTGCCACTGGCGGCACGATCGATAAGTTCTATTCGGTGGCGGGCACCATGGATATTGGTGAGCCTGCCGCTAAGGACCTGCTGGACCGCGTCATCACTGACGTGCGCTTCGATATTCGTCCGCTGATTGGCAAGGACAGCCTGGACATGACCGATGAGGATCGTGCCGAGCTGACCGAGGCTCTGAACGCTGTTACCAACGACCAGGTACTCATCACCCACGGCACCGACACCATGCCGGAGACCGCCCGCTACCTGCTGGAGCACGCCGACCTGGGCAATAAGGTCGTGGTGCTGACCGGTGCGATGCAGCCCGCCGTGATGGCTCGTTCGGATGCCGGTTTCAACCTGGGTGCCGCTATTGCCGCCCTGAACCTGCTGGAGCCGGGTGTGTACATCAGCATGAGCGGTCGTATTTTCCCTGCTGAGAGCGTGCGTAAGGACCGTTCGCGCGGCATTTTTGAGGGCTAAGATGGCTGATTCCGCTCGTATGCGGCGGGGTGAACCGGTTTCTGCCGCTGAGCTTGCGCCGGTTGAGGGCTCCTCGGATCTTGTGCCGCAGGAGCATATGTCGCAGGCGCAGCTTATGCAGCTGCAGGCTATGGATGAGCTGGAGCAGCAGGCTGATGAGTTCTGGAATGTCACCAGTGATTACCCGCTACCGGCTAAAAACCTGTACCTGGTGCGTGTGCTGCTGCTGGTCGTACCCTCGCTGATTACTGTTTATTACTTCATTCGCGTCACGCTTTTCCCGATTGGTGCGGTGCCGCTGGTCTATCTGGTGATGCATATGTGGGTTGCCATGATTTACCGGGCGAACCGTTCGGTGAAGTTGGTGTTGCTGGCGAATGCGGCGTCCGGGGTCGCGGCGGCGATTATGACGGCGTTCTTTGCCTATGCGCTTGTGACGGTGCAGGGCCCGCAGACGCTGCTGGACCGTGTGGGCGTGTTCTATACGGTGGGCTTGCTGACGGTCATGGCGTCGTTCGCGTTGGAGGTTCTGTTCTCGCTGTTCTATAGTTTGGCGGTTCGTAGGAGCTTGCGTCTGACGCAGAAGAAGCAAGAGGAAGAACAGCGGAACGCAGAACAGCAGCATGCAGAGGACCCGAACGCGGAGGCTTCGCAGGTAGCGGAGTAGGGCTAACGCGCCCCGGCGGGCGGGGATTCTACCCCCGCGTATCCGCGCCTCCGACGGGGTGATAACGAGGCGATAAGCGGCGGTGTGACACGCTCCCCGCGACGCCCAGCTACTGCTCAGATTCCCTTAAAGTACGCGTGATACGGTAGAGACAGAAACACGACCCGCACCTGCCAGGAGGCCGCTCATGGGCGCTACACACCTGAACACAGATGCCGCTTCATCCGCAGAACACCCGGATGAAGATATCAGTATGCAGACCCGCTTTCAGGCGCCTATCCGTCACGTGACTCCTGCTACGCCGGAGGTATCCGTTCCGCTGAACGCGCCGCCTGTGGTGACTGGCTCGCATCCGGTTATTTCGGCAACTTCTACCGTCATCATTCAGGATGGTACGAACCCGCCGATTGTGGTGCGTACGCATCCGACGGGTCCTCTACCGCCGTTCCCGGGGCAGGGTCAGTTGCCCGCTTTTCTGCGCACCTACACCGCTGACGAGGTGAAGGAGCGCAAGCAGAAGCTCAAGAAGAACCTGCTGGTCCGCGCGGTTATTCTGTGTATTTTGACCCTGGTTGAAGGCCTCATTATCTCTCAGTACACGCAGCCGTTGGCGATTTGCTTTGGGTTTGTTGCGGCGCTTTACTTGGTGGTTCAGATGTGGCCGCTGATGCGCCCTCCGCGTGATTCGGCGGACGCCTCCGTGTATAGCGTTTGGGCTATCTGCTCCCTGATTGGGTTTGTTGCGGTGGGGCTGGTGCTTTCACCGATTACGTTCCTGCTGCTGATGCTCGACTGGGCTGGGGTTTCGATGGGGCTTGACCCCCTGCTGATACTTGTTGTCTTGGGCTTGGTCTGGTTGAGCGAGGTCGGTTTATCGTTGCTGACCATTTACCGCTTCAACAACTTGCGAATTGCGATGGCGAACCGGGCAGATTCTCCGTTGCTACCTGAAAGTATTTCTGCGACGGTTGACCCGTCCACTTCTGCCTAAAGTTTTGAGGCGGCGCGGTAGACGAACGCCGCGCCGCCGCCCACACTCACATCACACACTCGCTCATACGTTTTCCGCACACTATCAGCCGATATCCGAAAGATTCAGCTATGTCCGCCGTCGAGTCCTCTCCGCCATCCGCTCCGAACACCACGCATCCTACGAAGCCCGCCACCCCCACTCTCGTGTCTGTGGCGGGTTGGGTTCTGCTCGTTATTGCTGTGGGCTGGCTGGCGCTGATTGCGTACACCGGCATCTCCTATGCGACTACCCATTTGTCGCATTTTTCGACCTGGCGCGCCCAGTCGCTGGTGGATGCGCAGGCGTACTATCCGGTGCTTTTCCTGATGGTCAACGCGTTCGGTAACGTGACCCTGCACGGTTTCTGCACGGTGGCTTATCTGCGTGGTTACCGGTGGGCGGCGTTGGTGCTGTCGGTAGCGTTGGCGTTGGGTGTGTTGGCTTCTTTGCTGATTATGCTGACTGTGGCGGCTCTTCTGGGCACGTTGAATGGTGCGCCGAGCCAGGATGTTGAGCTGCTGCTCAGTAGCGCTTCGCCGCTGTACACGCCGGTGTATATTGCGGGTCCGTACATGCTGGTGTGCGTGGTGGCGTTGGCGTTGGTGTGGTCGCGTCAGTCGCGTTCTTATATGGAGGCGCGCCGTGATTGGCGTGTGCGCCGCAGCGAGGATTACCTGATCTAGCCTCATTTCTGGCCGCGGGCACTGCGAGACACGGGTCTGCGGCTCACCGATAATTTTATTCACCCAACCACAGTTAGGATGACTTGTGCACCCTACTTCCGAACCTGCGCACGAATCCTCATCGCAGACTAGCCCCGGCGCCGCCAAGCGCACATATGATGAGCGGGCGGCATTTGAAGAGGCGAAAAGAAACCTTGGCATAGTTGGCGATAGGGAACAGGAATTTAACCGGGGACTGGCGATTCTTGGTAAAGCCTATTCCATCGGTATGACGCTCATCCTGGTGTATTTCCTCCTGGATGCGTACCAGATTCTTGTTACTGCGGGTCGTAGTGTGAACATCGGCTCGTTCCTTAGTTATGGCTTGCCGAAGGTTCTGCCTGACGCCATCTTGGTGGTGCCGTTCCTCTGGATTGTTCTGGGGTGGGTCAAAGACGGGTACATTAATCCGCGCCGCCTGATGATGCTGTACCTGCTGCTGTGCTGTGTGAGCGGCGTGCTCTCTTTCGCCGGTGTTTTTGGTATGGCGCAGGTACTTTTCCCAGCGTTTACTGCTCTGGATTCGGCATCGCATCCTGCCGCCGCTTCGTCTATCGTGACGCAGGCTCTGGTCGCGGTCATTACGGCGGGTAGCGCTGTTCTGATGTTTCTGCTGACCCGCCCGGCTGTGGGCGCGGTTCCGAGCTTTGCGGTGATTCGGAAACAGATGAGGGCTATCGAGGAAAGCATGTCGGGTGCTGAGGATGAAGAAGAGCTGACTCGCGAGGATGTTCTTCGTCAGCTTGAGAAGGAAGAAGGCCCGGTCAAGGACTCTACCGAGCAGCTGTTGCGTGAGCTTTCTGCCGATTATGCGCTCTCGAATGATCCGGTGGAGAAGAACCGCCTGCTGGATGAGATACAGCAGGTTCAGCGCGCCCAGAAGGCGGGTGTAAAGCCCAATCTTGGCGGCGCTTCCACTGGTGAGGCGGGTAAGCCCCACGAGCAAGCACACGGGGGTGAGAAGGCTACTGCTGGCTCTACCGCGCCTGCCGTGCCTAAGGTGGTGCTCCCGCCGCGCCCGAAGGCGTTACGCGGCGTCATGTGGTGCGCTACAGCGATTATTATTCTGTCCGCAATCCAACGTATCTATGTATCTATCCATAACGAGGTGCCAGACCGCGTTATGGAAAATATGCCGGGCATCATCATTTCAGGCATATTTGCTACCTTCATTTTCTCTCTCATACCCATTTTTGTCCTCCGCCGATTGTGGAAGGGCCGTAGATGGGCGTACTTCCTCACCCTCTTCGGTAGCGCTTTTGCGGTTTTTGTTGGGGCGCTAAGTTTGCAATCTTTCATCTCGGCTGATTATTTCTCCAGACTGGCGGATGAATCGTTGACTTCAAGGCCCCGAGACTACGTAGTTTCCATCGTGGTGAGTGACATTATGGGAGCTTTTCTTACGGCCTTCTACCTGCTGATAGTTGTGCTGCTCATTAGCCGTCCCACCAGGTCGTTTATGGCTACCGCGAGGTTGGCATGGATAGAAGCACGTGAACAGGTGAACGCCGGTGACGGTTGGATTGTTGCGCATCAGGATGCAGAAACGCGTACTCACCTGGAAGAAGAACAGACACGCAGGGAAGAAAAGGAAGCTAACCGACGCGCTGAAGAAGCGGTCGCTCAACAGTACAAGAGGACCCGCCGCACGGATGCACGGAGGAACTCCCGCAGCGAACAGCGCGGCTACAAGGACACTTCCGTGTACACCGAAGAAGGCTACCGCCTCAACTAGGGCAAGATGCCCCTCCTCATGGGGAAACTCTCTTCTGCACCCGCCCTGCGCTATAGCGTGCGGGGCGGGGCGCGAAGAGTAGAAAGGAACAATGATGTCAGAACGCACCCCAAAGCAACCGTTGAACGATCCGGAGTACACGGTTCCCGAGTACAGCGTGCTGTTGCCCTCCGACGAGGCTGAAAATAGCACTGCAGGAGGCGATGCCGCCTTCAATAACGTAACTTCCGGTAGCGCCGCAGATAACAGCGCGGCGGAGGGCAACGCACCCGGCGGCAGCGCCTCCGAGCACGACGCTAGCACCCCCGAGCAAACCACTACCGGCTACACCGCGACTGTCTCCGCCGAGCAGGTAATCCCGGAGCGCCCTAAGGCTATGCGCAACGTCATGTGGTGTGCAGTCGCCATGATTGCGTTGATGGTTCTTAGCAGTTCTCTTCGGATCCTGCTCCCAAGCCAGTCGTATATCGATTTTGAGATGGTGGTGAGAACTCTCTTCTCTATGCTGGCGTTTACCCTCTTCGCCTCCATCATCCCGATCTTTATCCTCTGGAAAGTCTGGGATGGCCGTGAGTGGGCCCGCATTCTTACCATCATCGGCAATGCTTTTGCAGTGGCTAACGGTGTGCTTATTTTTGCGAATAATTTCATGGACTCAAGGTATTCCTCCAGGGCGATAGGCGGGTCTTCGTATTCAGCCTCTTACCTGGTAGATACCGTTAGCGGCACTCTTATGTTTGTCCTTCATATCCTAATGATTGTGCTGCTGACTCGTGCTCCTATTAGGATGTACACACAAATCGTTAGCGGGGCACGTGCACTAGAACATCAGCAGATGATGTCTGAGACGAGACAGGCTGCCGGTCAGGTACCGGCGGAACTTCGAGAGCTTTTCGCTGATGATGAGGACGGCGAACGCACATCATCAGGGGAGAACACCCCTCGACCCCCGCACCGTAGCGCGGGATGGGGAACATAGAAAGGAACAATGATGTCAGAATATGGATCTCCGGGGCTAGCCCCGCACTATCAGCAGAACCAGCCGTATCAGCCGCGTTCTAACGGCCGCCCTGCTGCTCTGATATGGGTAACGGTGCTTACTGCGCTGGTTATTCTGATTGGGGCAACCCAGTCTACTGTGAGTGCTTTGGAGTCGAACCACACCTCCATGAATTCCGAGGCGCTGGTGCAAGTAACGATTCCTGCGCTGGTCAAAATTATCCTGATGGATGCGGTGACCCTCATTGCCCTGTTGTTCCTCTGGCTGAGGCGTAACTGGGCGCGTATCGTCAGTATTATTTTGAGTGTTCTCGGTGCGCTGGGCGGTCTTTTTTCTATTTTTGGTTCCGTCATACTCTTCAACTCTGTTGATGTGCAGGCGCTGAGCGGCGCCGAGCTGGCGCACTTCATCTTTGTCCTTGTGTTGGTGAATCTTCCTACCGTATGCCAGGCGGTGATCGCGGTATTGCTGTTCACTCCCGGTATGCGCCGGTACACGTACGCGGCTGGCTCATACTAAAGGCCCGTCGGCGTGAGAAGGCTGTGATAGAGCCTGATGCATGGGCGTAAAGTAACCTCGCGGAGGTGCAGCTGGCTTCCGGGGCATCACCTCCACCGGGCTTGAGAGAACGCAAAAAGGTGGGGATACCAAACGGTATCCCCACCCTTTCGCGTTAAACATCGAAATCTTCTAGCTGGTAAAACCCTTTGAGTTGCCTAAAAGGTTCCAATCATCCCATAAAAACCCTACTAGCCTCGAAGAGCTTACCCTATACTGAAAAAGTATTATTCTCTCAGCTAACTACATCAAATAATCCTTTTAGGTATGTTTTAAGCAAATCGACCTAAACGAGGGTAATAATCACCGACTTACGCACTGTAGTGCGAGCATACGAGAGAAAGAACGACGATGTTGAACAATACTTCCGGTGCCTCCGCGGGCACGCTGGCACCTCAGCCTAACGCCGTAGCATCGAACTTTCCGGCACTGAACTTTGCGGCACCCGCCGCAGTGACGCCTCAGCTTCCGGTTCCTGCTGGTGTCCACCCCGTACACGGCGCGCCAGGCACTCAGCGTGCTATCAATCTTCCGTCGCGCCCTATTGCCATCTGGGCGGTATCCCTATTCTTGGTGCTGTACATGTCCACATACCCTCTACAGCCTCTTGTGGGCCTAGAATTTACGGGCGCTTACATGTTTGCAGGTATGACGATGGGGCTTACGATGGTTCTCCCTATTGTTCTTGGAGCAATCAGCGCCTGGTACCTCAATGAGGGTTATGAGTGGGCGCGAGTGGTGATTATTATCGAGGGCGCGCTACGCATGATCCTGGATATTGTGTATGTAGTTCTCTGCGCTCACGTTTTCTTTGACAATGAGTATGATTCACAAATGCTTAGGGTGTTGTTCTTTGGCCCGTTTATGACTCTTGAAGTCTTGTGTGCGAAGCTCGCCTTTGATTTCATTAGCCGCATCGTGATTATTGTTCTTCTCTGCCAGCCGCAGGTGGGGCGGTACATCCATATGCGTGGAGACCTGCGACGCATGTGCGTAAAGTAACCTCGCGGAGGTGTAGCTGGCTTCCGGGGCATCACCTCCACCGGGTTTGAGAGAACGCAAAAAGGTGGGGATACCAGACGGTATCCCCACCTTTTCTCATCCCCGGCTCAGTAGCCGAGAAGGACTCACGTATTACTCAGCAGATTCCTGCTTCGCCTTCGAACGGCCACGCAGGTACTCGATAATAACCGGCACCACAGAAACCGCCACAATAATCACAGCAATGTACTCAATGTTGTTGTGCACGAACGGGATACCGCCCAGCAGCACACCCGCCAGACCAATCAAACCAATCCACGCAACCGCACCAACAACATTCCACAGGTGGAACTTCTTACGGTCGTACGATGAAATACCAGCCGCAAGAGACACAAAAGTACGAACAATCGGCACGAAACGACCCAGAACCAGAGCCAAACTACCGCGCTTCTGGAAGAACTCCTCAGTAGTGTGCAGGTTCTTAGTGCTCAGAATCTTCGCGTCATCCTTGAAGATCTTACGGCCGTAACGGGCACCAATCTGGTAGCCAACCTCAGCGCCAGCAATAGCAACCAGCACCAGGACCGGGAACGCAACCCACAGGGACAGGCCCATCTGCTCATGCAACATACCCAGAGCAAAAATCAGGGAGTCACCCGGAAGAACCGGGAAAAGAACACCGGACTCAATAAATACGATAATTGCCGAAACAACCAGAACCCAGGGGCCGGTATCGAGCAGGAACTGCTCAAGGTCGAGGCCCAAGAGCGCAACCGGAAGATGCGCCAAAGCGGTGGCAAGAAAAGTCATGAAAAATCCTGAACTGTGAGTGGACCGCACGCACGGATCGGCGGCGGAGTAACACCAGCATAGAAAGCGTACCTATGGTGAACATTGTGCAAAACTATGCGGAGGCTGTGTATTACTGGCACAATTCTACCGGCATTTACGCCGGATGCAGGGTGAGCGAGGCATAAATCTCCGTGCCCGCATGGCGAAACAACCCGAGGTGACGCGGCGCTCGCGTGCCTCCCCAAGAAATGACCATCCGCAGAGCCGGAGGATACGGGGTGTGACATGATGGAAAGAGAGCACGGCGCGTCGCGGCGTAGCGATTGACCCAACCACCCACCGTTGGAGAGAACCATGAACCCCGAACAGCCAGCGTCCAGCCCCGCCGATCCCCTGCATGCTGAAGCCCGTGAAGTGTTGCGCCGCCTCACCGGCGTTCCTGACGCTGAGTTCCACGATGGCCAGTACGAGGCGATTCGCGCCCTCGTAGCCGACCGCGCTCGCACCCTCGTCGTGCAGCGTACCGGCTGGGGTAAGTCCGCGGTCTACTTCATTTCTTCCCTGCTGTTGCGTGCCCGCGGTATGGGCCCGACACTTATCATCTCCCCGCTACTTTCCCTCATGCGTGATCAGGTTGAAGCGGCATCCCGCGCGGGAGTGCGCGCCGCAATGGTGAACTCCGCGAACGTCACCGAATGGGATGAAATCCGCACCCGCCTCGAAGCTAACGAGCTCGACGTGCTCCTGGTGGGCCCCGAACGCCTCAATAACGCGGCGTTCCGCGAGCAGTGGCTACCGTACCTGCTACCGCGCCTGGGGCTACTCGTCATTGATGAGGCGCACTGTATCTCTGACTGGGGCCACGATTTCCGCCCCGACTACCGCCGTATTGGTTCGCTCATTAAATCTCTGCCGGCGGGTGTGCCGGTGCTGGCGACTACCGCAACCGCGAATGACCGTGTTAGCCGCGATATTGCCGAACAGCTCAGCACTGATACCACCGCACCCGTGCATGTGCTGCGCGGTCCGCTGTCCCGCGAGTCCTTGCGCCTGGGCGTTCTGACCCTGCCTCATGAGGCGCAACGCATCGGCTGGCTGCTCACGCACCTGAATAGCCTGCCCGGTTCGGGCATTATCTACACGTTGACTGTCTCTGCGGCAGAAGATACCGCAAATGCTCTGCGTGCCAGCGGCTACGAGGTGCTTGCCTACACCGGCAAAACTGACCCGGATGAGCGGCTGGTTGCAGAGCAGGCACTCAAGGAAAACAGGGTGAAGGCGCTTGTTGCGACGAGTGCCCTCGGTATGGGTTTTGATAAGCCTGATTTGGGTTTTGTTGTGCATCTGGGCGCGCCGTCGTCTGCGGTGAGCTACTACCAGCAGATTGGCCGCGCCGGACGAGGTGCCGTCAACGCTGATGTTCTGCTCCTGCCCGGTCGTGAAGACCGCGCCATTTGGGAGTATTTTGCGACCGCCTCCATGCCTAACGAGGAGCAGGCGCTGGCGGTGCTGGATGCCCTCGCCCAGTCCCCGGATGGGTTGAGCATTACCGCGTTGGAGGCGCGCGTTCAGTTGCGCCGCTCCACCCTGGAGCTTCTGCTGAAGGTGCTGGACGTTGAGGGTGCCGCCGTGAAGGAAGGCAACTATTGGCGTCGAACCTCTTCGCCGTGGCAGTACGATAGTGCCCGTTACGCGGCGGTGGCGCAGGCGCGTGTGGTGGAGCAGAACGCCATGCTCGAGTATGAACGCACTAGTCAGTGCCGTATGCTTTTCCTGGCTCAGCAGCTTGATGATGCGTCCGCGACTGCTTGCGGTCGTTGCGATGTGTGCGCGGGCCCCTGGTACCCGGTTGAAGTTCCCGCTGAGGCGCAGCAGGCGGCGCAGAGCAGCTTTAATACGGTGGGCGTGCCCCTGCAACCGCGCCGTATGTGGCCGAGCGGGCTGGACCAGCTGATGGGTGCGGATGCGCCGCGCGGTCGTTTGTCTAAGGATGAGCAGGCTGAATCCGGTTACGCTTTGGCGCGTCTGAGCGACATGGGGTACGGTACTCGTCTGCGTGAGCTTCTGGCGACGAATGAACTGGGTGAGCCAGTTGATTCTGAGGTTCCTGCCGAGCTGGGTCGCGCCTGCGTGAAGGTGCTTGCCGCTTGGGAGTGGGCTGAGGCGGGTCGTCCGGTGGCGGTGTTGACTCTGCCTTCGCCGGTGCGTCCCCGTTTGGCTCAGTCCCTGGGTAGGGGATTGGCATCGGTGGGTCGTCTGGTGGATTTGGGTCAGGTGTCTCTGGTGGGGGAGCCGCGTTTCTTTGGCGGTAATAGCGCGTTCCGTTGTGCGGATGTGCTGCGCTCGTACCGGGTGCCTGCAGAAGTTCTGGACTATGTGCGTGAGCATCGGTGCCCTGTTCTGCTGGTTTCTGATGTGGTGGATTCGCGGTGGGCGTTTACGGCTGTGGCGCGTGAGCTGCGACTGGCGGGTGCTTCTGCGGTGTATCCTTTCTCTTTGGCTGCCACCCACTAGTTGCGCCTATTAACGTTTATTTATTCCCCTGACGAGGTTGTATGTCATATTCGGAATATTCAAAGTTGACGATCACAGACGGTTCTTCCGCCGTGCTCAGCGATATTCCCGCTCGCCCCGAACACGGTGAGTGGATGGTCCGCGCCCTCGCCGAGGGTGCCGCCGCGGGTGAGCGTGGCGAGATCCCTATTGGTGCTGTGGTGGTGGATGAGCAGGGTGTCATTATTGGTTCGGCAGGCAATACCCGCGAGCGGGAGCATGACCCCAGTGCCCATGCGGAGGTGAACGCGATTCGTCAGGCGGCGGCGCATCGTGGTCAGTGGCGCCTGGACGGGTGCACGCTCGTGGTGACGGTTGAGCCGTGCCTGATGTGTGCTGGCACGATCCTGGCGTCGCGCGTTTCGACGGTGGTTTTTGGTGCCTGGGAGGAGAAGACGGGGGCTGCTGGCAGTCGTTACGATGTACTGCGTGACGGCAGGGTTGCTCCGGTTCCCGAGGTGTATGCGGGGGTGCGTGCTGATGAGTGTGCGCAGCTGATGGTGGACTTCTTTAAAGAACGCCGCCCCTAGGCCTCACCTCTAAAAGATAGTTTGTATAACGCGAAAAGCCGCGCAGAGATTGCGTGGCTTTTCGCGTTATTTGTACGAAAAACCCCATTTATTTGAAAAATACTTCAGAAATTTCAAAAATGGCCCATATTTTTTCATGAAAAGCCCACCACATCACACATAACCGGGTCTACCATATATAGGCATTGGAGCCTCCGCCTGCCTGCGCCTGACGTTCTACACCCCGCGTGGTGCCCGCGGATGACTCCCAGAAACTCACCCGAACCATCCATTCTCTGAGGGGATATAACCGTGTTAAGCGTTGACAATATTTGGGCGAAAGGGCGCCACACTCCGCTTTTTGACCGCACCACCTTCTCAGTGGGTGAGGGTGAAGTCATTATTGTTCAGGCGGATAGCCAGTTAGAGCGTACCTCTCTCGCGTTGGCGCTGACTGGTCGCCTTCCCCTGTCCGGCGGAACGATTAGCTGGAGCGAAGGCGATGATGAGCCTCGCCGTATTTCGATGAAGCGTCTGCGTGCTCTCAGCAGCGTGGTGGACTCTCCTGATGTGACTGCTCCTGAGCAGCATATGCGCGTGCACGATTATGTGTCGGAGATGCTCTCCTATAACCTGCCGATTTTTGGTCGTTCCCGTGCGAGCCGCTGGTTGGCCGAGCGCGGTCTTGAGGAGCTGGACAGCCTGTGGATGGATGAGATTAGTGGCGAGATGAATATTGAGCTGATGGCTGCTTTGGCGCAGCATAGCCCCTCTGACTTGCTGGTTTTTGATACTCCTTCCCGACACCTGAACCACACGTACATGTGGCTTCCGTACCTGGAGGAGCTTGCCGCCGATGAGGACCACCCGCGCACGGTGGTGGCTGTTGTTCCGCATATTTCTGAGTCCTGGCATGGTGCGCGTGCTGTGGTCGGTCGTGTCCCTGAGGAAAACGTGCCGGCTCCTGTTGAGGGCGAGATTGAACCCTCCAATGATTCCCCCGAACATGGCGAAAACGCTGAGAAGGAGTAAGAATGACTGTTCTGCGTGTTGCACTCGTTGAGCTGAAGCGCCTGACCAGCGGTGTTTTGCCGGTTCTGGTGCTCATCGCGATGTCCTGTATTCCGCTGCTGTACGGTGCCCTGTACCTGTACGGCAACTGGGATGCTTACGGCCATGTGAATGGCATTGTGGGTGCCCTGGTGGTTGAGGATGAAGGCGCGACGGATTCTGAGGGTCAGCAGGTGAACACCGGTGCTGATGTGCGCCAGTCCCTGCTGGATGCTGGCACGTTTGATTGGCGTCAGGTGCAGACTCGCACTGAGGCTGTTGAGGGCGTGGAGAACGGCACCTATGACTTTGCGATGGTGATTCCGAAGGACTTCTCCCGTAATTTGCAGAGTGCCGGTTCGTTCAAGCCTGATGCTGACGGCAAGACGGGCACTATTGATGCGCGTTCGGCGGGTATTGAGGTCATTACGAATGACGCCAATAACTATGTGCTGACGAATATTGTCACGAAGGCGGGCACTGCGGTGCGTGATTCGGTGGCTGAGAAGGTCGGTAATTCTACGGCGAATTCGCTGTTGGCTAGCTTCACGACTATTCATTCGAAGATGGGTGAGGCTGCTGATGGTGCGTCGAAGGTGAATAGCGGCACGGTGAAGCTGGCGGATGCTATCACTCAGCTGAAGGACGGCACTGCCACGGTGAATGATGGTGCCGTGAAGCTGAAGGACGGTACTTCCTCCTTGGCTGATGGTCAGTCCCAGTTGTTGGATGGTCAGAAGCAGTTGGCGGAGGGTGCCGCGAAGCTTGCTGATGGTGTGTCGACTTTGGATTCTGGCGCGGCGAAGCTGGATTCTGGTGCGTCGAAGCTTGCCGATGGTGCTTCGAGCTTGAAGGATGGTTCGTCGACTTTGGCTTCGGCGGCTGCTTCTGCTTCTGATGGTGCGGCGAAGTTGAAGGACGGTTCGGCGACTCTGGCTGAGGGTACTGCGAGCTTGAAGAGTGGTTCGGCGGCGGTTGCGAAGGGCGCTAATGATTTGGCGTCGGGTATCCATCAGATGCGTGAAGGTATGGATCAGGCGGGTATTCGTGAGTTGCCGGCTGAGCTGAATGCGATGTGCGCGCGCCTGCATGAGACAGATACGTCTGCTGGTAGTGGTGATTTTGGTCGTGACTTGTCGAATACTGTGGTGTCTGCGACTGCACAGAAGATGCGTGCTCAGTTGGCGCCGTTGGTTGAGGCGGGTACGTTGACTCAGGAGCAGGCTGATCAGCTGGTGGCTGCTGTTGATTCTGAGGAGACGAAGAATGAGGTTGCTGAGCTGAATCAGAAGGCTCTGCAGTCGCACCTGGCTACTCGTGATGCTGCCGCTGCTGATGCCCTGTCGAAGCTGAGCGCATTGAAGTCGAGCCATTGTATTTCTGATGGTTCGTCGTCGACTGCGGTGAAGATTCAGACTTTGGTTGCTGGCGTGGATTCGCTGGATTCCGGTGCGTCTTCGCTTGCCAAGGGCGCTTCGTCGGTAGCTGATGGCGCCGCTCGTGTGGATGCTGGCGCGTCCTCGTTGGCGTCAGGTTCGGCGAGCCTGGCTGATGGTAATTCTAAGATTGCTTCGGGTGCTTCGAGCCTTGCGAGTGGTTCTGCGACTCTGTCGGGTGGTGCTTCTGAGCTGAAGGAGGGTACCGATTCTTTGAAGAGCGGTACTGCCGAGCTGAAGGATGGTAGCGGTACTCTGGCGGAGAAAGAGCAGTCTGCGGTTGAGGGTCAGCAGAAGTTGGCTGATGGTGCGAATGAGCTGAAGGATGGTGCGTCGCAGCTTTCTGACGGTACGGCGAAGCTGTCTGATGGTTCTACTCAGCTGAATGATGGTGCTTCCGAGTTGAAGGATGGTACTTCGTCGTTGGAGAGCGGCCTGGCTTCTGGTGTTAAGCAGGTTCCGAGCCTTGCTCCGACTGATCAGGCGAAGGTTGCGGATACGATGTCGAACCCGGTGACTTTGTCGCATGATTCCTTGGCGTCGGGCCGTAACTATGGTGAGGGCATGGGCCCGTTCTTCATGTGCTTGGCGTTGTGGATTGGCGGCTTGATGCTGGTTCAGACGTTGCGCGTGATGAATAACCGTGCGTTGGCTTCGCATGCTCCGTCGATTCGTGTGATGCTCGGTAGCTGGATGCCGTTCGGCCTGGTGGGTATTGCTCAAGCGACTTTGATGTTTGCCGCGATTAAGTTTGGTTTGGGCTTTGAGATGGCTCATCCGTGGCTGGTGTGGCTGTTCCTCTGCTATGTGGCTTTGGTCTTTACCGGCTTCATTCACGGTCTGACGGTGATTTTGGGTGCGCCGGGCAAGCTTGTTGCTTTGGTCATTCTGATTCTGCAGCTGATTACTGCGGGCGGCACGATGCCGTATGAGACTTTGCCTGAGTCGATTCGTTGGATGCATGATTTCTTCCCGATGGGTTATGCGGTGGCGGGTACGCGTCGTTTGGCGTATGGCATTAATGAGTCGAGCCTGTGGGGCATCATGCTGGTTTTGACTCTGTGGGGTCTGGCTGGTCTGATGTTGGGTTACATTGGCACGCGTCGTGATCGTACGTGGTCGCTGAAGAAGCTGGCTCCGGAGATTACGGTGTAACAAACCCTGTTTAGTCGCACCGGGGGAAAACTGTCTAATAAAATAGAGATATATCTGCAAAAAGGGAGGGAGGACTGCTGATGTTGCAGCGCCCAGTCGCTGAAGCTTCAAGTCGTCGTCCCGGCCGTACAGGTAGAACTCAGTTGAAGTTGTTCAACGCTGCTATGGAAATCATGACCGAAAAGGGGCTTGAGTACGCCACTGTTGAAGAGGTGGCTGCCCGGGCGGGTGTTTCTAAGGGAACCGTGTATTACAACTTCGGTTCTAAGAAGACCATGGTGGATCAGCTGGTTCAGTACGGCACGCAGTTGCTGCTGAGCGATGCGCGTCGCGCGGCGTCGGTTCATTCTGATCCGCGTGAGGCGTTGCGGAGTGCTGTTCGCGCCGCGTTCCAGTATCTTGAGGACCGTCCGGGTTTTACTCGGATGTGGCTTTCGGAGGCATGGAAGGGTGCGGATGGTTGGACTGAGGCGATGAGCGATAACCGTCTGAATCTTCTGGATTTTTTGGAGGAGATGACGGAGGCTGTGGCTCGCCGCTATACGGTTGATACCGCTCAGAATCCTCGTGCGATTGCGATCTCTATGTTCGGCGCGATTTACATGTTTGCTATGGATCGTGAAGTGCATCAGGCGGAGCGCAATGCTGAGGATGCAACGCGTGCTGTCATGCTGGTTGTAGATGGGTATATCCGTCATTAGGCGGACCTGTTGGGGTCTGTAGACGTAGCCGGGACTTCGGTGTCGGGTGTCGAAAAGGGCACGGTGAAAAGGGGCCGTGAAGAGGACGACACCCGGCTGCCGCACGTGGTTTTTCTTGCTCTCCTGTTGGGGGTGTGCTATAGTTTTCCACTGTTGGTGGTGTGTCCGAGCGGCCGAAGGTGCATCACTCGAAATGATGTTTGGTGTAAAAGCCAACGGGGGTTCAAATCCCTCCACCACCGCACCAACGAAAACCCGTCGAGATTTGTCTCGGCGGGTTTTTGCATGCCTGGATTGTTCTGGGGTGGTGCCGGCGGGTGTGTTGGTGGGTGTTTGTGCGGCGGTATTCGCCTCGTTTTATAGGGTGTGTGCCACTTCCGGGGCTTTGCCGGTGCTTGCTGATTCGGGGGTGGGTAAAATCGTATTATGCGTATTAAGATTCTTGACCACCCGCTGGTCTCTCACAAGATTAGTGTTCTGCGCGATAAGAACACCCCGTCCCCGATTTTCCGTCAGCTGGTTGATGAGCTGGTGACCCTTCTTGCCTATGAGGCGACTCGCGAGATTCGTGTGGAAGAGGTTGAGGTTGTGACTCCGGTGGCGACTACTACCGGTGTTCGTATTGCTGATCCTAAGCCGCTGGTTGTTCCGATTCTGCGTGCTGGTCTGGGCATGCTGGAGGGTATGACCCGTCTGGTTCCGACCGCTGAGGTGGGCTTCCTGGGTATGGCTCGTAATGAGGAAACGCTGGATATTGTGACTTATGCTGAGCGTCTGCCGGAGGACCTGACTGGTCGTCAGGTGTACCTGCTGGATCCGATGCTGGCTACCGGTGGCACTCTGATTGAGGCCATTAAGTTCCTGCGTGAGCGTGGCGCTGAGTCTGTGACGTGCGTGTGCCTGATTGCTGCTCCTGAGGGCATTGCTGCTCTGGAGAAGGGCATTGAGGGTATGGAGAATGTTGACCTGTTCCTGGCTGCTCGTGATGAGCGTCTGAACGAGAAGGCGTACATTATTCCGGGTCTGGGCGATGCTGGGGACCGCCTGTACGGTCTGGCTGAGTAGTTTTTCAGCGTAATTCACGTGATGTGAGTGGGGCGCCTCTGCATATGTTTAAGCATGTGCGGGGGCGCTTTGTTGTGTCTGCTGGAGGCCGTGTGCAGGTCATATGGTGTGGTGTTGGGGGATGTGTGTCTAACGGTCTGCTGTCTTGGGCGTTTATGGTGTTGTTGGGCGCTTGTGTGGGTTTATGAAACACCCTTGATAATATGTGATGAGGAACACTATAGTGCTTTGAGGGGCTTAAAATATATTGAGCATATTCACAGCTTCACATGAAAATACAGGGTGAAACTAGTAAATAAAAGAAGCTATGAATATTTATAAGGAAAAAATACTGAAAGCTTCAGGTAGTCCCTGAAACCCCAAAACGCGAGAGGGGGTATTGTACTCCTCTCGCCCATAAAGATGAATCCACTATGCCGAATCCGCTTGATTTATCCGTCAAATAGGAGAAATATTAAGTAAGAGGATTGAAGCTCGAACAGGTATTGGGGACTGTTTGACTCGGCGTCACTTCCGGCGCACCCCACACTACGTACGACAGGGATCCCGTACACAGACTTTGAGAGAAGGTTGAATCATGTCAGGCGCTGTACCTGGATATGTGCACATCTCCCAGCGCGGCCGCGCCGCTAAGCGCCAGGTCGTGCAGCCTCAGCGTCCCGCTGCGCAGGCCGCAACGTTGCGTCCGATGACTTTCTCAGCCGGTGACCCTGCCCATAAGCAGGCTCAGGAAAATGAGGCACGCGGCTTTGTGCTCTATGTTGGTTTGAACGAGGAACTTGCTGCAGCGAACGGCACCTCCCTGGTGCGTATCGTTCAGGATTTGCGCACTTATGCACACCACCTGGCTCCCGAGTCGGAGTCGTACGCCGCTGTGGCGTTGGCTCCGGTGAACGCTGAGGGTAGCGACCTTGAGGTAGTACGTAATGCACTCGGCGATCCGACCGCAATGTATATGCACCCGGAGGCGCATGTCGCCCGCGAAGCAGAGACCACGAATAGCCACTCTTCGGGTGTGCTGATTGATTTGGCACGCCGCGAGGTGTTCCTGGACGGTGAGCCGCTCATGCTGACCTTCAAGGAATTCGAGCTGCTGGCACACCTGGTGGAGAATTCTTCCCGCACCGTGGGTCGTGAGGAGCTGCTGAAGGCGCTGTGGAGCTCCGGTGACGAGCAT
The DNA here is from genome assembly GCF_001837265.1 of Rothia sp. HMSC064F07. Taxonomy (NCBI): domain Bacteria; kingdom Bacillati; phylum Actinomycetota; class Actinomycetes; order Micrococcales; family Micrococcaceae; genus Rothia; species Rothia sp. HMSC064F07. The sequence continues at coordinate 240,495 of NZ_KV831926.1, forward strand.
CCGCATGAGCGTACGATTGACGTGCATATTCGTCGTCTGCGTTCGAAGCTGGGCCGCCTGTCGGGTACCGTGCGTACGGTGCGCGGTCAGGGTTACCGCTTCTTTGAGCACCCCGAGGTTGTTGTCTGGGCTGCTCCGGAATACTCGATTTAGCGTGTACAGAATTTAGCTTCTGTAGAGTGCACCCCGGTGTGCTGGCGTGATGCCGGTGCGCCGGGGTTTACTTGTGCCCCCCTAGGGGTGTTAGTGTGCGTGCTGTGGCGGCGTGCGGCACGTTCCGGCGCCCTCTAGATAGAATGGGTGTATGGCTGAAAATTCTTCCAACACTGCATCTGGCTCGCACCGCAGCGGGGTCAAGCGTCTGATTATTATGCGCCATGCGGAGGCTGATTGGGGTCTGAATGATTTTGATCGTCCGCTGACGAAGCGTGGTCATGAGCAGGCTGCCGCTGCTGGCGCTTGGCTGGCGGCTCGCGGTTATATTCCGGAGCAGATTATGTCGTCGTCGGCTTTGCGTACTCGTCAGACGACGACTTGGGTTTCGGATGGTTTGGGGGCGAAGGCGCCTACCGCTCATCTGGATGAGGGGCTGTACGAGGTGTCTGCGTCCCGCATTATTGCGCGCATCAACAGCGTTTCGGAGAATGTTCATTCTCTGATGGTGGTGTCGCATCTGCCCGGCGTGCAGGATGCCGCGCAGCGCCTGATGAGCCCTGATTCTGATCCGAACGCCTCCATGGATGTGTATTACGGTTTCCCACCCTCTTCCATTGCGGTGTTTGAGGTGCCGGGGGAGTGGGCTCTGCTTGATGGTGCGGATGCGCGCCTCGTGGACTTCAAGAGCTTCTAGACCAGGAGTTTCTAGCCCAGGTTTTTCTAGGCTTTGTACCTGAATGAAATGGGTAAAGCAAAAGCCCCGTACCAGCCGGTACGGGGCTTTTTGTGGCGGAGACGGGGGGATTTGAACCCCCGGTCGAGTTTAACCCCGACCCTTCATTAGCAGTGAAGTCCATTCGGCCGCTCTGGCACGTCTCCACGGTGCGCTCGTGAGCGCATCCCTATAAGAATATAGGCTGTTTTGCGCTTGGTCAATTCGACCCACGCTTGGGGGATATCTCTGAGCGTGTGTTGCTCTATAGGGCGGACTATGGATTGTAGGCTTTGAGGCTTATAAGCATTTTCGATAAACTGCTACCGTCCGACCGATAAATAGAGGGCGTCTCTGGCGTGTGATTTTTCCATACAGTGTTGCCAGAGTTGTCTTATTTACTCAACGAAATGAGAAATCATGTCTGAAAACCCCAACAACCCCCAGCCCCAGTTCAACCAGGACCCCCAGTTTAGCCAGCAGGCACCCCAGTTCAATCAGCAGGCTCCTTACGGTGTGCCCGTTCAGACCCCTGAGCAGCAGGCTCAGGCGAAGAAGGCAAAGACCCTGTCGATTGTCTCTCTGGTGAGCGGTATTGTGTGTCTGTTTGCTTTCGGTTACATCCTTGGTGCTGTAGCTATTGTGACGGGCCGCCTGGCTATGAATAACCCCGAGCTAAAGAACCGCGGTATGGCTATTGCCGGTACTGTTCTGGGCGCCGTCGGTATTATTTTGCTGGTCGCTCTGAAGATTTTTGTAAAGCAGTAAGATTGAAGCTACCTGCAGTAGCCTCATGATTTGAAGAAGCCCGCGAGCGCCCCGTGTGTTCGCGGGCTTCTGTGCGCCTCATCAGTTTTCTGGTCAGTGCATATATGCTGCGGATAGCTCCAGAATGACGAATCCGTTTGTGCCCACCTCAGCGATAGGTTAGGGTGAGTAAGGTTCAATACACACCATTCACACGAAAGAGGGACCACATGTCTCAGAACCCGCAGGACTCTAACTCCTACGACTACAACCCGGAATACGGCAACCTGAACGAGCAGAACGCTCAGAACGGTCAGCAGCAGTACCAGCAGCAGTACCAGCAGCCTGGTCAGTACGGTCAGCCTATGATGGTGCCTGTCGGCATTGTTCAGAAGACCCCCGAGCAGCTTGCTGGCGAGAAGGCTGGTCAGACCTCCATGGTGCTCGGCATTATTGGTCTGATCTGCAACTTCTTTGTTAGCTGGTGGCTGTTCGGTCTGCCCTCGCTGATCATGGGTGTTATCGGCATTATGAAGGCTAATGAGGCTGAGCGTTTTGGCACTGCAGCTTCGGGCGGTCGCATCATGGGCTGGATTAACGCAGCTTTTGGTGGCCTGTTCTTGGTTGTAATCGGTGGTTTCCTGCTGCTGGGTCTTATCGGCGCGGCAGGTGCTGCTTCTTCCTCTTCCAACCACTTTACTGAGCTGGTCAGCACCCTGGCACTCTTCTAAGAGCTCATTCGCAGGGTATAGCGGAAGCCCCGTTCCTCGATGTGAGGAGCGGGGCTTTTGCGTACCTGATAAGGCGCATATCCAGCGCATCAAAGTCTGTTGTGCGGGGTTGCATAACGGCCTTAGTTGTACCCGTTCCATTCATGGGTTAGGGTGAATTAGGTTTAACACACACCAGCCGTACGAAAGTGAGATGCCATGTCTCAGACTCCTCGGGGTTCAGACCCCTACGACTACAACCCGGACTACAACCGTCTGAACGAGCAGTACAACCAGAACGGCCAGTACGGGCAGAACACTCAGTACGGTCAGTATGGCCAATACGGTCAGGGTTCTTACGGCCAGTACGGGCAGAGCTCCTACGATCAGTATTCTTATGACCAGTACGGTCAGAATTCGTACGGTCAAGACTCGTATGGTCAGAATCAGTACGACCCGTACGGTCAGCAGTACCAGCAGCCCGGCCAGTACGGTCAGCCCATGATGGTTCCTATTGGCATTGTTCAGAAGACCCCCGAGCAGCTTGCCGGTGAGAAGGCTGCTCAGACTTCCACGGTGCTGGGTATTATCAGCTTGGCGTGTATAGTGACTCTCAGCTGGTGGCTGTTTGGTCTGCCTTCCCTGATTCTGGGTGGTATCGGTATTTTCAAGGCGAACGAGGCAGAGCGTTATGGCGCGGCTGCTTCGGCTGGGCGTATCTTGAACTGGATTAGCGTAGTCATTGGTGGCATGTTCCTGGTGCTTTTTGGCGGCGGTATGCTGCTGGCGATTATGCTGGCTCTTTCTGATTCTGCCGCAAATTCTAGGCTCGTGGAGACTGCGCAGATGCTGGTACTTTTCTAAACACTTTCACCCTCATTGGAGGGTACGCAAAAGCCCCGCTCCTCAATACGAGGAACGGGGCTTTGCCGTGTATATGCCGTATATCTCGTGGATTGGTCCTGACATGCTTGTTCCCGCGCGGGGGAAGGTCTAGGGTGAAGTTAACACCCCCTCGTGTGGAATGTGAAAGGTTGTGATGCAACGATGCAGGATCCAATCCTAGGCCCGTATTCCGACCCAGCAGCTGGTCTGCGCTCGAAACCTCATCGCCACAAACAGGGTGCTGATATTGAAGAGCCCCCTATGATGCAGAGCGGTGGGAAAACAGCGACTAATCTAGGGGAACGAGCCTCCCAACTTTCACTCACTTTCGGTGTGCTCAGCCTCATCAACATCATGGTGTCGGGTCCGTGGTTTTTCGGTATCCCCACCATCATCTTAAGTGTCCTTGGTCTACATAAAGCTAAGGAAGCGGATAGTTACGGCGTAGTTTCTCTTGCGGGTCGAATCCTGAGCTGGATAGCTATCGCCAAGCTTGTCCTCGTGTACGTACTGATTGTGTGGGCGTGGTTCAACGCCAAATAGGTTTTTGCGAAGCACCAGGCTGAGGTATTCAACTAACGCGTGTAGATCCTGAAAGGTTGTGGATGCGATGTCGCAGCTACCCCAAAACAACGAAGCCTTCGATAACAACCCTGAATACGCCAAGCTCTACCAAGCGGATGACAGCCAACAGCCGGAGACTGACGGCACGGACGACTGGGAGCAACCTGCGAGCGAGCAACCTCCCGCTGTGCAAGGAACACAAGACGGTAAAAGGGCTGCGAACTTCTCCCTGCTTTTCGGCTTCCTCAGCCCGCTGTCTTTCGTTCTAGGGTTTTGGTTGCTTGTCCAGGGTCTTGGAGAAAGTGGTCTGCAGGTAGCTCTCGCCGCGCCGGTGCTGAACATCCTGGGTATCTGGCAGGGGTGGGTAGCGCAGAGGCACGGTGTACCTGCCCTAGCGGGTCGTATTCTCAACTGGCTGGGGCTATGCTTTTTCATCGGTATCGCCGCCCTCTTCATGTATATTGCGAATGCCTTGTCACAAATCAACTGACGACGCCCTCCGGTAACTCAAAACGGCGTATGCAAAGAGCCCCGTTCCTCAATACGAGGAACGGGGCTCTTTGCGCTCCACACGTGGAGCAGAAGCTAAAACGCGGATGGTAAGGGATTTGAACCCTTGAGACGGGGTCACCGCCTACTGGTTTTCAAGACCAGCTCCTTCGGCCGCTCGGACAACCATCCATACGCACCAGAGACCGGCATTTTATGGCAATACCGTGCCGCAGGGCACTACGAGATTATCTCATGCGATAAGCTTTCTGTAAATCGCGCACCAACGATGGTGCTTCCGGCAATGAGGAGGACTCATGAGAGCAATTATTGAGAACAGTCACGGCGGACCTGAGGCTCTGACAATCAGCGAAGTCCCCGCCCCCGTACCCCGATCCCACGAAGTTCTCGTCCGTGTTCACGCCGCCGGAATCAACCGCGCCGACGCCCTGCAGCGCCGCGGATTCTACCCGCCGCCCGCCGGCGCGAGCGCCATCTACGGCCTCGAAGTAGCCGGCGTCATTGAAGCGGTCGGTGAAGGCGCCTCCGTGGAGAACTGCGGCACCCCCGTCATGGCGCTCCTCGCTGGAGGCGGCTACGCCGACTACGTGACCGTACCGGTCGACCACGTGCTGCCCGTACCCGAACAGCTGAGTTTTGCCGAAGCCGCCGGTATTCCCGAAGTCGCGGCAACCGTCTACTCGAACCTGGTTCTCACCTGTGGTATGAGCATGAACCCCGCCGAAAACCTCAAGGAAGACGGTGAACCCGCGGTGGTGCTCGTGCACGGTGGTACCGGCGGTATCGGTGTGCACGCTATTCAGCTGGCGCTCGCCGTAGGTACCCGCGTGTTTGCAACCGTGGGAACCGAGGAAAAAGCAGAATATGTGCGCTTACTAGGTGCGGAACCCATTATTTATACAGAACATTCGTTCCGTGAAGTTCTGCTGGCTGAAACTGGCGGACGCGGCGCTGACTACATCCTCGACGTCGTGGGCGGAAAGTACCTGGACGACAACCTGCACACCCTCGCCGACGGCGGTCACCTGTGCATTATCGGTCTGATGGGCGGCGCCAAAGCAGAAGTGAACCTGGGGTATATGCTCTCCCGCCGCCTGTCAGTGCACGCCACGAGCCTGCGCACCCGTTCGGATCAGCAGAAGGCTGAGATTCTGCGCGGTGTACGCGAACACGTGCTGCCGCTCATTGAATCCGGCAGGATTGGCGTGGGTCTGGACCGTATCTTCGACATGGAGGAGGCGGCTGCCGCCCACGAATACTTCGACTCCGGTCAGCATCGCGGCAAGATTGTGCTGCGCATGGTCTAGAAATCGCTGCGCCCCTGCGGTGCTATTTTAGGCCGGTGCCATTTTAGACTGGCGCTGCGGGGAGCGTCGCGTGAGCGGCGTGAAGAAAATCTGGGTTTGAAATAAACAGTTGACTGCTGACATCTCGTCACCAAAAGAGATTTAGGGTAACCTAAGTATAGGGAGGTTTGCGGGTCGCCGCAGAGCCCATCGCCGGCAGCCTCCACCGACCAACCAACACGGCACACACACCACGCAGAGGAGGGCACATGGGACTTAAAAGCTACCTGCAATCGCGCCGCGACGACGCCGAGCTCGGCAAAGGCATCTGGCGCCGATCCCACGACCGGTTCATTCGCGGTATCGACCGCTTCCACCAGGTCCTCGAACGCCTAGCGGCAACCGACTCATCCGACTCCATGATCGAGCTCATCGTGCCGGATGCAAACGCGCTCGCCGACCTCATCCCGCGCGTGCGTGCAGTCGCCATGGAAGCGCACCGCCTCGCCCCCAGCGACGGCGATATTCCCGCCTCCCCGTTCGGCACCTACTCCGACCTGAACCGCGCCCTCTCCAAGGCAGGTAACGCCGTGGCACTCTGCGCCGAAGCGCTCGCCATGGCACGCTGCTTCGGCAATTGTGCCACCGGATGCGACCGCCAGGTGAGCGTGCACCGCCGCGTGGAAACCGTCATCCAGCACATTGAAGACGCTGAGCGTCTGATTCAGCGCGCCCAGAAGGAAGCCGCCGGCAAGCTGACCTTCGACGATGGAATCCCCGTGGGCCGCACCCAGCTGATTGAGGCATAACACAGGGCCTAAATTGCGGTCAACAGGCGGGTTAGTTTGATGTGCACCTCAACAGGCGATACGCTTAAAGAAGAGGTGTAGGACACTTCTTATGCGGTTCCGTCACAATGGAGGTGACGACACAATGCGATGGTACGCGCGGAAGAACCGCAGGCTTTTTCCTGCCCCTCTACGGCACAACCCAATGCATATACAATTCACGGAAGAAGTCACACACCATGTTTGAATTCCACCGCAATGAGCGTGCGCGTCAGCTGCGCCCCAGCCTCTCACGCTCCTGGCTCCTCGTGCGCGCCAACTCCTCCGAAGAAGTCTTTGAAGAGGCCTTCGAATCCGAGGCCGACTCCATCATTATCGACCTCGAAGACGGCTGCCCCGCCGAAGAGAAGGACGCCGCTCGCGAACAGGTCGTCCGTATGCTCAACTCCGGCGTCGTCGCATGGGTGCGAATCAACGCCATCACCACCGAACACTGGTGGAAGGACGTCAAGGCCCTCAAGAACGTGAAGGGCCTGCGAGGCGTCATGCTCGCCACCGCAGAGCACGCCACCGACATTGACCGCACCGCAGCCGAGCTGCCCCCCGGAACCCCCATCATCGCGCTGATCGAGTCCGCACTCGGCGTGCACCACTCCATCGAAATTGCGCGCGCAATCGGCACTTTCCGCCTCGCATTCGGCGCAGGCGACTACCGCCGCGACACCGGCTCCTCCGCAACCCCCATGGCGCTCGCCTACGTGCGTTCGCAGCTGGTCATCGCCTCCACCCTGGGTGGTCTGCCCGGCCCCATCGACGGCCCGACTCTCGGCGCATACGGTGCTGACCTCTCCAAGGCATGCGGCTACGCGAACGACCACGGCATGACCGGTAAGATTACCCTCGACATCCGCCAGACCGAGACTATCAACGCGGCATTCTCCCCGAGCGAGATCGAAATCGAAGAAGCACACCAGATGCTCGACGTGCCCCTCGACGGCCCCCGCGACGGCTCCTACCTGCCGCGTTACCTGCGTGCAAAGAAGGTCAAGGAACTCGCCAAGGTTTACGGCCTGTGGGGCAAGACCGACAGCGACTTCCAGCGCGCCTCCAAGTAAGGTGCTCGCCTAAGGTACACGCGCAAAAAGCCGCGCATCCGACCCCTGAACGGGGGAACCGGATGCGCGGCTTTTATCTGCCTGAAACCTCTGGCGCGCTACAACTTAGCTACTAGTTGCGGGGCGATTTGCCGCCCGTCAACGCATGAGCGCACACGTACGAAGTCACCAAAGAAATCACAATCGGCACCAGGAACGAGGTGTCATCCTCATACACGGAACGGTAGAAGAACCACACCGCCAGGGAAACCACCAGCGCCAGCACGTACACCAGAGCAAAACGCATCGTGGGGCTCATCGGGCGTGCAGGGCCCGCGGAGGGGCGACCACCCTGCGAACGGTTCTGCAGACGCTGAGTATTTGAGGAATGAGAAGACACGAGAATCTCCTAAAAATCGATGGTGACATCCTGCGAGATACGTGACGTCTCTCAGATGCTAAAAACCGCCGCAACACACCGGAAACCGGCACGCGTTACGGCGGATGTGGAGCCCCCAGTGGGATTCGAACCCACGACCTTTTCTTTACGAGGGAAATGCTCTACCCCTGAGCTATAGAGGCACATATGCGTTCGTTCCCAACCGCCCGAAAGCAGCCGACGAACAGTGCATACCCCGCAATAGTACCAAAAAGGCGGGGGAGAGGCTAATTACTTTCAGCACCGTGACCGCTACCGAGAGCAGACGGCAGAGAGCCTATGGTGTGCACTGCATTCACCCCGTAAACCCGCCCGAAGATAGGGAATGTTCAGGGCAGAGGCATACAATAAACCCTATACCCACGGCGGCTAATCGCGCCTCACCGCGCCCAACAACCACTGACACATCAACCACAGACAGCCGCCCCCCATAGAGAGGAACCACCATGACTTCACCCCTCAACCGCCGCACCCTGCTGCTGGGCGTAGTGCCCGCCGCAGCCCTGGGATTGAGCGCATGCGGTTCCAGCTCCTCCCAGCCCTCCGCATCGGCATCTGCGAGCGGTTCGGCAAGCACCGCCGCAACCTCGGCAAGCGCATCCGCGAGCGCCACTGCGAGCGCTTCGGCATCCGCTAACTCCTTGGCTTCGGCAAGCGCGTCGGCAACCGCCGATGACGGCTACGTCGGCTACCGCCTCAACCGCGAAGTACCCGGTGCAGGCACCGCAACCCTGTACACCGACTACCAGTGCCCCTACTGCGCCAAGGCAGAACCCAAGTTCGAAGAAGCCGCCAAGAAGCTTGACGGCGTGCTGAACGTGACTGTGCGCCACATGCCGCTGAACATGCACGCCAACGCCGTACCCGCCGCACTCGCCGTGGAGGCCGCAGCCGCTCAGGGTAAGCACCTCGAAATGGCGAACAAGCTCTTCAACACCCAGAACGACTGGAAGAACATCAAAGAGCGCGACAAGCTGCGCACCCTCTTCAACGACTACGCCAAGGAACTGGGCCTGAACGTCGAAGAATTCGACAAGGTCCTACTCGCCTCCGACACCGTCAAGCCCATCCAGCGCGACTACGAGCACGCCGTGAAGATTGGTGTGAAGGGCACCCCCACCTTCGCCGTGAACGACAAGGTCGTTGAGGGTCTGGATTCTTCCTCCTCGGTGGATGACCTGGTCAGCACCTTCAAGCGTGAAGCTGGCGTGAAGTAGTGGCACACATTCAGCTCTCCGGCGGGCAGCGCGCCGAAATTCACCCCGACGGGTTCAGCGACCACGGCCACGTCCTCGAAATCGGTGGCGCCGAGCAGTCCCACGTGGACGTGCAGAACCCCGACTACGTGTTCTACGAGTACCTGCGCCGCATCGCAAACGCGGTGGATGCGCTTGCACCCGCCGGCGAACCCATCACCGCAGCACACCTGGGCGCCGGTGCGCTCACCCTTGTGCGCTATATTCAGGCGACCCGCCCCGGCTCCCGCCAGGTTGCCGTGGATATTGAACCCGAGCTCATGGGCTTCGTAACGGACCGCCTGCCGCTACCCGCCGGAACCGACTGTCGGTTGGTGGTCGGTGACGCTCGCGAGCAGCTGGCGAACCTGCCCGAGCTGCTGGGCATGCCCGGCTTCGACGCAATCATTCTCGACATCTTCACCGGCATGGACGCGCCCGCCCACCTGGCGAACCGCGACTTCTACCGCGAACTCAAGGACGCCCTGAGCGAGCGCGGCATGGTCGCCATCAACGTGGGTGACGACGCGGGTCTGCCCTTCTTCCAGCTGCAGGCAACCGCCATGCTGGAAGTCTTCGACCACGTGTGGTGCCTGTGCGAAAGTTCCATGATTAGCGGGCAGAATGAAGGCAACCTCGTGCTGGTCGGTACCGCCCGTGAGCTGGACGAGGACACCCAGGACTGGCTGTACGCCCTGGGCCCGCATCCGGCGGAGGTGCTCACCACCGATGAGCTGCGCGACCTGCTGGACGAGCTGGCTGAGAGCTAAACCTGACATACAAAACCGTTGAGGCGGGTACCAACCAGGTACCCGCCTCAACGGTTTTCTCTATGAGTTTTCTATAGGGGTTTTCTATACGCCGCGCGCCGTACACCGGCAGAATTTGGATTTTTACTCGGGACTTTGGCTTTACTCGGGTAGCGGCATGGGAACGGGGTCCTCGCTGTCATCCTTCTGCTTGTGGGAACCACCCTTCGTGGTGGTCAGCGTAATACCCACACTCGCAGTCATCAGCAGGAAAATTGCCACCCAACGAATCGGGCCGGTCTCCTGATTCAGCAGTGCCCAACCGGCAATCGCCGCAATAGCCGGCTCCAAGCTCATCAGCACACTAAATACGCGCTCCGGCAGGTTGCGCAGAGCCATCAGCTCCGCGCTATAGGGAATCACCGAAGCGAACATGGCGGTACCAAAAATCATGAGGGGCAGCATCGGATCCTGCGCCGCATTCCAAATCGGCTGAGGCGCCGGAACAACCGCCGCCACCGGGGCAATAAACGCAGCACCAACAAGCATCGCCACCGCCAGGCCGCTCGCACCCGGAACCAGGGCACCCACCTTCGCACTAGAGCGAATATACAGAGCCCAGAACACGCCAGCGATCAGCGCGAACGTCAGACCCAGGTAGTCGGTATCCTTGCCGACCGCCGCCTCATAGCCGAGCACCAGCATGCCCGCCAGGGCGCAGAGCACCCACACCGCATCGCGGAGCCTGCGCGTCAGCATGGACGCCAACGCCAGCGGGCCCAAGAACTCCACCGCAACCGCCAAACCAATCGGGATGCGGTCAATCGCGCAATAGAAGAAGCCGTTCATCAGACCGAAAGTCATACCGAAAATGATGACGGCACGCCACTGCTCCTTCGACCAAGACAGCGCACCCGGCGGCATTTCGCCGCCGCATCGGGTACGCCAACGCGCCGCCAACCACACGGCGCTACCCACCACCATGGAAGCAATCGCCAGACGGCTGACGCTAATAGCCAGAGCACCAAACAGCGGGAAGAGACTCACCGCGAACGCGGCACCGAACTGCAGCGACGAGCAGGATATCAGCACAAACATAATGCCCAGTGCGGGTCGTTGAGATGAAGTATGCGGCATGATTCTCCTTCCTGCGCCTCACAAGGAGGCGGTGCATCTCTCAAGGTGTACAGGTGACGTATCGATTCGGGCGGAGGCAAGAACCTGACCAGTGCAGTTAAAAAGCGCACCCCCGGGCAACACGAGATACTATCCTACTCGTCACCCGGGGGCGCTAGAAACCGTTGACACGGCTACAGTTCAGCAGATTAGAGGCCCTTCGCCTCACGGTCAGCCTTGATCTGCGCAGCCGACGGAAGCGTAATGGAACTGGTTGCCATCTGCGCAATATCTACTGCGTGCGCATCCACCGCACCGGGCAGGTAACGTTCGTTATCCTCCAAAGTGCCGTCTTCCTGCGCCTTCTTCTGCGCGCGAGCGTGAGAAATCGAAATGCCGATACTTGCAGCCACCAGCAGAGCAATAGCAACCCAGCGGACCAGGCCGGTAGCCTCACCAAGCATCACAATACCCACAGCCGCCGCAATCGCAGGCTCCAGGGACAGCACCACGCTATAAATATGCGCGGGCAACAGACGTAGCGAAGAAACCTCACCCAGAGCCGGCAGAGCAGAAGCCAGCAGACCCATCAGGCAGCCAATAGCCAGCAGGTTCACATCCTGAGTTACCTTCAACAGGTTATTGCCACTCAGAATAAACGGGAACGGCAGAACCAACAGGGTCGAAACAGCGTTACCCATGACCATGCCACCCATACCCGGGATGAGCGCGCCCACCTTCTCCGTCGCCAGAATGTAGGCGGCACGAGAAATAGCGGTCAGCACCGCAAAGAACACACCCACCAGGGCGAAATCCTCCGGCTTCGCCTGCGACTCAGCCGTCAGAATCGCCATGCCCGTAAAGGACAGAGCAATCCACACCAAATCCAGCTTGCGGCGCGACATAACCGTCGCCAACACCAGCGGACCCATGAACTCAATAGCCACCGCAATCGCCAGCGGAACCTGCTCAATCGCCACATAGAAGAACGCATTCGCGCCGGTCAGGGCAATACCCATGACAACAACAGTCAGCCACTGCGCACGAGTCCACGAACGAATCTGCGGGCGGAAAAACGCCCACATCAAAATGGTGGAGGTCAGCAGGCGCAGAGTCACCACGCCCCAGGGGCCCAAATCGCCCATCAGCTGCTTAGCAAGAGCCGCACCGAACTGCGCCGAAATAATCGCGCCGGTCGCGTACGCAACACCCAGTCCCTGAGTCGCCAGGGGAGAACGCGCAGCATTGGGCGTATGGGTGGAAGAAGTCATAGCAATCCTTATTAGTCCAGAAGAGGTGTCAGCCGCTATCTGTCATCAGGCGCGACCCCGAATCGTCGTGAAACAGGTCACGCACTATGCAAACAATGAATAGTGTGTAATCTACGACAATTTTACGCGCTTTAAAATCCGGCGCAAATAAAGACCAAAACACCTTAACAAGCAGACAAAAAACCACACGCCCTCGGTGAAATTTCACCCCCGCACCCCACCACAACCCCCTATATCCAGGAAATATTCACCCAGCCGTGATTTACTGAGAGCATGCTTGACCCGAAGAAGTCTCTATTCGATGAAGACGGCAACCCCCGTCCCGCGCTAACCACCACCCTCGACAACGTACTGCGCATGCAACGACCGCTCGCGCTGTCCATCGTCAAAAAACTCCGTGAAGCGCACCCCGACGAAACCCCCGAACAAATCCACAAGCGCCTCGACCGCACCTACCTGCGCGATATCACCGCTATCGGCGGCGTCACCGGCGCATCCGCATTCGTGCCCGGCGTCGGTACCGTCACCTCCATGAGCCTGTCCGCGCTCGCAGTTGGCGGCTACCTCGAACGTACCGCCCTCTACGCCCAGGCAGTCGCAGAACTGCACGGCGTGCACGTACACGACGCCGAAACCGCCCGCTCCATGGTCATGGCCATCATGCTCGGTGACGAAGGCTCCCAGCTCATGAACACCGTGCTGCTGCAGACCGGTAAGGCAAGCGGCGTCTCCAACAAGTGGGGCATGCTGCTCGGCAACTCCTCCGGCGGCAAGATGTTCAGCGTCGAGCGCACCATCCGCAATATGTTCATCCGCCGATTCCTGACCCGCCAGACCGGTGCACTGCTCGGCCGTGCCCTGCCCTTCGGTGTGGGTGCAGTCGTTGGCGGCGGCGCAAACCTGACCCTCGGCAAGGACGTTGTCCGCAACACCCGCCGTGCCTTCGGCGACGCACCCGCCTACTTCCCCGCAGAGCTCATGATTACCCCGCGCGCACCCCGCGTACAGGGCGGCGACGGTTCGGAAAGCTCCTCCGGCGTGGCTGGTGCCCTCCTCAAGGGCGTCAAGGATGCAGGTAAGGCGGCAGGCAAGGTCTTCACCCGCGGCAAGGGCCACGACACCGAAACCGGCCACCGCCGCATGCTCGGCCGCTAAACCTTCTGACTAACAGAACACAGCAAAGACCCAACACGCACAAGACCCCGGATCCCTAAACAGGGACCCGGGGTCTTGTGCGTATAAACCGTTAGTAGGCGCTACAGGTTACGCGTTCTTCGCGTGGTCCAGCAGCTGAGCCGCAATACCGTTGTAGGTGTGCGGGGTCAGGTTCGACAGACGCTCCTCAGCCTCGGGGGAGAGGCCCAGGGTTGCCACGAACTCCTTCAGACGAGCCGCATCCACGCGGTGACCGCGGGTCAGCTCCTTCAGACGCTCGTAGGGGTTCTCCATGCCGGGAACACCCGCGATAGCCTCCGCGCGCATCACCATCTGGATTGCCTCGGCCAGAACCTCCCAGTTGGAGTCCAGGTCGGCAGAAATCACGTCGGCCGCGATGTCCAGGCGCTTCAGGCCCTTCACCACGTTCGAGATGGCCAGGACCGAGTGACCGAAGGCCACGCCGATGTTGCGCTGAGCCGAGGAATCGGTCAGGTCGCGCTGCCAGCGGGAGGTCACCAGGGTCGAGCCCAGCGAATCCAGCAGGGCGTTGGAGAGCTCCAGGTTAGCCTCCGCGTTTTCGAAGCGAATCGGGTTAACCTTGTGCGGCATGGTGGACGAACCGGTCGCACCGGCCACCGGAATCTGGCGGAAGAAACCAATCGAAATGTAGCTCCACACGTCGGTGCAGAGGTTGTGCAGCACGCGGTTGAAGTGCGCGATATCCGAGTACAGCTCGGCCTGCCAGTCGTGCGACTCAATCTGGGTGGTCAGCGGGTTCCAGGTCAGGCCCAGGTGCTCAACGAAACCGCGAGAAATCTTCTGCCAATCGGCGGTGGGCACCGACGCATAGTGCGCGGCGTAAGTACCGGTCGCACCATTAATCTTGCCGAGGAACTCGGTCGCCTTCACGTGCTTGACCTGGCGCTTCAGACGGTAGGCGAGCACGCCCATCTCCTTGCCCAGGGTGGAGGGGGTCGCCGGCTGGCCGTGAGTGCGGCACAGCATCGGCACGTCGCGGCCGTCCTCAGCCAGCTTCAGCAGAACATCAATCAGCTCCTCCGCGGCGGGAATCCACACGTTCTCAACGGCGTCCTTGATACCCAGCGCATAGGAGAGGTTGTTAATGTCCTCAGAAGTGCAGCCGAAGTGAACCAGCGGCACCAGGTGACCCAGGCCCAGGCCCTCCAGGCGGCGACCAATGTAGTACTCGACCGCCTTCACGTCGTGAACGGTGACAGCCTCAATCTCAGCCAGCTCCGCCACAGAATCAGCGTTGAAATCGGTCACGATGGCGCGCAGGCCCTTCTTCTGCTCCTCGCTCAGCGGGGACAGACCCGGCAGCACCTCGTGCTCGCACAGGTAAATGAACCACTCAACCTCAACGTGGATGCGGTCGCGGTTCAGAGCCGCCTCAGAAAGGTAGTTGGTCAGGGGCGCGGTCACGGATGCGTAGCGTCCGTCCAGGGGGCCCAGCGCAAGTTCGCCGGTGCCCAGGTCAATACGGCCAGAAGGCAAGAAGGTGTTATTGGTGTGAGACATAGCTCTATTTTTGCATGAATTCGCTGAAAAAAAGAGGCGGGAAGAGCATGTGGACGTGACGGGTGGCTTAGTTAGTTACAGAAATATGACAAAACGAGGGGGCGCGGAGGGAGCATTTTTTGGGTTTTGAGGGCGCAAAACGTGCGAATTTTTCGAAACAAGCCTGAGTTATCCACAGGTTGGCACACTCCACCTGCACGGTCACCGCGGCAGATTTAGCCTAAAACAAACCCGAACACAGGACAGAAATAGGCGCACAAACAACCAGTCCAACCCCCGAAAGGACGCCCCGTGAACACAATCGTCGACACCGCACCGCCTCCCGCACTCCAGCTGCCTCGGATTGAACCAACCGATATCCTCCGCGCAGCAGGGCACATGGGCATCGGCACTGCCGCCGGCCACGCCCTCGCCGAGCAGCTCATGGCAGCCGCCACGCTTGCCCGCGCCAAAGGCGCAGAACTCGCCCACAGGATGCGCACCGAAGCCCAAGAAATCCGCACCGCACACCAACGCGCCAACGAACTCAACGGCGACCACTGGGCATCCGAAGCCGGACGCGCCTACCGGCGACAACTCGAAGAACACCGCGAGAAAATCCGCAACCAAGCCGAACAAGCCGAAAGCGCCGCTGCCATGATCGCCGCCGCAGGTGAAGAACTCGCCAACGACCTCATCACCAAAGCCCAGGCCATCGAAGCCGCCGCCTCCGCGGTAGATAACCTACTCGGCAAAATTGCCGACGGCGCCGCGGACGCACTCGAAAAACTCAACCCCGGCGAAATCATCGCCCGCTCAGGCGTACAAAAAGCCCAGTCAGCACTCGATTCACTCATGCACGTGAACCTGCCCGACGGGCTGAGCTCGCTCATCCGAACCCACTAACCTCACCCTAGGAGAAACCATGCTTACCGGACCCACCGTTGCGCCCATCGGTGACCTCAGCGACTCTGCAGGGCCCACCGCAGGCACTATTAGCGTCGCTCTTGAAGAAATGCCCGCCATTGCCGACGGGCTCGACACCGTCAGCCGTACCTGCGCCGACCGCACCATGCCCATTCTCGGTATCGCCGCCGAAACCAGGCTCTTCCTCGGCATCAACGGACGCGCCCAGCAGGCTGCTGGCCTCTGCGCCGGCCTCGCTACAGACCTAGGTATTAGCGCCGCAAAGTTCGGCGCCACCGCAGCCGCCGTCCGCACCGCCCACAGCTCCTACCTGCAGACCGAAAATATTGTCGCAGGCTGGTTCGAATCCATGGGCATCGCAAAGGACGGCAAACTACCCGACGGCCGCAGCACCCGAGACCGCCTCCGCGGCCTCGTCGCCGGAGAACCCGGTGAAGCTGAATACCTCATCAAGCTCACCATTCCCGAGCTCGGGTACTTCTCGGCCTATTGGATATTGCCTCATTCACCTGTAGCGGCAGCCATTATCTTCGGCTTCACTGCCTACATGGATGCCAAATGGAACCCCGAGATTGCGCGTCAGCGAGCATTTGACCGCCTTGCAGACATGTTGGGCATTCCGCGAGGACTTGCTCGAAAGGCACTGGGAGGTGGCTTATTTAGTATCTTCAGTATCGTCAAATCTGGAATCGATACCTATCTTGGCACTAAGGCTCATAATATTCGGACCGCTTCCGCCGATGCATACGGTATTGCTACGCATCGTGGTGAGAAAAGCCAGCTTTCTGTAGGTGCCAGCTCAGATCGTCTTCTTGCGGCTGCTAAGGCACAGGATCAGGAATTTGAGCATTCCCGGCAAAACCCCTCGACCGCTGAACGTAGTGCCGTGCTCGTCACCGTCATGTACGAAGCAGGGCACGAAGGCGACCCCGCCCATGCCCTGTATGTGGTGAGCGTTCCGGGTACCAACTTTAACTCCTGGGGCGGATCCATCATAGATGTCCCTGGTGCCGAACGCGAAGCATTGGGCAAAGATACCCTGGAAAACCCCGCCTATCAGATGGTTTTGCAAGCCCTCCGCGATGCCGGCGCGCCTCAGGGCGCACGCGTGTACATGGAGGGTTTCAGCCAGGGCGCCATGATTGCCTACAACATGGCGAATAGTACTGAAGTCGCTAAAGAAATCAACATTGTGGGTATCTACGCCCAAGGGGCTCCGCTACGAGGCTTGCCCGCCAAACGCCGTGATTTTGCTGTGGACTACGTGGAAGGAGAAGGAGACTGGGTTCCTGACTCTGCATGGCGAGAAGATGGATGGCATCCTGACGACCGTGATACAGCAATGACCGTCCAGAATCCTGAACATGATGGAGGAAAATATCGAGAAACCCTAGAACGCGAAGGATATAGTGGAGCGGTATTTGGCGGTATGCGTGCCGCAATGGACGGTAAAGAGTACGCGCTGGGGGAACAGAAGGTAACCTCAGCCTCAAGCCTGCCGGATGGTCTGCCTCCCGCTGTACGAGTGGACATAACTATCAGACGTGCCGAGGGCTACGGCGCGGCAGCCCTTGTATCAGGAACGGTGCCTGGTGCCTTGGGTATAGCTGAGTTCGCTGATGAGAAGACAGGCGGGCGTCTGGGGCAAGCAAAGCGTGGCATCGAAGACACCGTCTCAGATGTCCAGCAGGGCATGGAGATTGCCAAGCAGAAGGCCGAGGGTCTTCAGCGAGAAGCTGGAGAATCCGCCTGGGCGGTTGCTGGGCAAATCCCCGCCGTCATCGAGGGTGTCCAAAAGACCATCCCTCATCCCGAGCCGACTCCGCAGGAAAAGCCTCATAGCCCGAAGCCTGCATGGCCCGAAATGCCTGTGCCGCAGATGCCCAAGGTGCCCATCCTACAGGGATACAACCCGCAGCATCTGCCGCCTGCCATCAAGATGCCCGGGGACCTGAGTCGTCCGGAGCCTGCACCCATCAAGATGCCGAGCGACCTGAGCCGCCCTGAGCCTGCGCCCATCAAGATGCCCACTCGAATCGAGGCAGAGGGACAGCTACCGCCTGCAGGTCTGATCCCGCCGGACATTCTGCCCAAACCTGCAGATCTGCATACGCACATCGAAAAGGCTGTTACTCAGCCAATCATCGATCAGCTGCAGCTCCCTAATGCAGGTTCTGTGCTCAAGAATCCTCCAATCTTCGGAGCCGGGCAAGGCGGAGACTACGACGGCGTTGAGTCGCTCATTCCCATCCTGCCAGGCCAGAAGCCGGCGCCTATGCTCCCGCCCAAGAGTATTGACCCGGGATTCCTTGCACCAACTCCGCCCGAGAACATCGATCTCGGGTTCCGCGCCCCAGGCCCTCCCGAGGACCTGACTCCCATCGAGGAGAGTGAACCCCTGATGGTCTAAACACCGAGTCTAAAAGCACCAATCTCAATGGCTCGGTGGAGGGGCGAGTAGAGTAGAGAAGAGAAAAGGAGAGGCGTCGCCGGGAACAACCCCGGTGGCGCCCCTCCATCTTTGCGTACAGCGCTCGCGGCCAGTATCTGCTGCCTGCACAGCTGTAGCTGCGACCTGCTCTCCAGGTGAGAAGCGTTAGCCTCCGAGCCGCCCGCAGGCACATACTGGAACCATGAGCCAGTCAGCTGAACACGCCAACATCCCGGTCCGCCCCGTCTTCAACACTCTGCCCAGCTACGCGGCAGGCAAGCCGCCCGCACCCGTTGAAGGCCTCACCCAGTACAAGCTCTCCTCGAACGAGAACCCGCTGGGCCCTGTACCCGAGGTCGCGCGCGTCCTCGCAGAATTTGTGACAGTGCACCGCTACCCCGACCCGTTCTCCACCGCCCTGCGCCACAAGCTCTCCGCACGACTCGGCGTGGACGCTGACGACATCGTCACCGGTGCCGGAAGCCTCGGCGCGCTCAACCAAATCCTCAAAACCTTCGCCGGCGTAAACGCCGACGGCGTGCAGGACGAAGTCATCTACGCCTGGCGCTCCTTCGAGGCATACCCGATCCTCGTCGGCATTATGGGCGCTCGCAGCGTGCAGGTGCCGAACCTGCCCGACGGCTCACACAATCTGGACGCCATGGCGGCAGCCATCACCGACCGCACCCGCCTAATCCTGGTCTGCACCCCCAACAACCCGACCGGCCCCGCCGTCACCAAAAGTCAGATTCGCGCGTTCTTGGCGAAGGTGCCCGCCCACATCCCCGTGGTGATTGATGAGGCGTACTTCGAGTTCTGCGCCGCCTCCACCGTGCCGGAAGGCGAAGAAGCCCCGCTGAACGGCCTGGATATCTACCGCGACTACGAGAACGTCATCATTCTGCGCACCTTCTCCAAGGCGCAGGGCTTGGCGGGTCTGCGCGTGGGCTACTCGATTTCGCACCCGCAGATTACGCAGCACCTGCGCGTGGCGGCAACCCCGTTCGCCGTGACGGCGCTGGCTGAGGCGGCGGCTATCGCCTCCATCGAGCACGAGGATGCGGTGATGGAGCGCGTGAGTCACCTGGTCGCTGAGCGTGAGCGCGTGACCGCTCGACTGAGAGAGCTGGGCTACGAATTCCCGAGCACTTACGCGAACTTTGTGTGGCTGCCCCTGGGGGAGCGCACGGGTGAGTTTGTGCAGCTGATGTCTGAGCATGCCCTGTCGGTGCGTGCGTTCGGTACCGAGGGTGTTCGCGTGAGCATTGGTGAGGTGGAGGCGAATGACCGTTTCCTCTCGCTCTGTGAGGTCTTCGCGAAGGGGCTCTAGAGCGTCTTGTGAAGGGGTGGGGGTACCCGCTCGACCCTAATTGAACAATGTACTATTTTCCCTTGTCGAGGTTTGTTTGGGCTTTTCAAATGGTTCTCGCGCGGGAAAAATGATGGCCCGAAAAAGCTCTCAATAGTTAAATTAAACCTCCCGTATATTCTCGAAAAAGAATATACGGGAGGTTTAATTTAATGATGTTCAAATAGTGAATGACAGGGCATAATACACTGCGTTATCAGCGTAACTGCCGCGAGATAAAGCCGAAAAGAGTAGACTGGTAACTATATATGCCCAGACCCTCACAGGCTTGCCGGAACACCTCAAACCCTGCACCATCAGGTGAAAGTTGAGACTAAAACCCAAGCCGCTGAGGGCCAAGCCCTCGTCACGTGTGGAGGTTAGATGCACGAGAACGACAAGTACCCCGGAGTGCCCGAACGCATCCAGCTCATGGATGAAAACGGCACCGTACACGAACACCCCACCTACAGCCGGTACATCGAAGACGTCAACGCAGACACCCTGCGCGAGGCATACCGCCTCATGTACACCACCCGCCGATTCGACGACGAGGCAACCGCCCTGCAGCGCCAGGGCCAGCTCGCCCTCTGGGTGCCCAGCCGAGGCCAGGAAGCCGCACAGGTCGGCTCCGCACTCGCCTACGCACCCAACGACTACATCTTCCCCTCCTACCGTGAGCACGCCGTCGCCCTGACGCGTGGCGTGGACTTCCGCGACCTGATCACCATCTTCCGCGGCTCCACCACCCACGGCTGGGACATGAAGGCACACAACTTCCATACCTACACCAAGGTGCTTGCCGCCCAGACCCTGCACGCCGTCGGCTACGCTATGGGTCTGAACTTCGACGCCGACATCGAGGCTGAAACCGGCACCCGCCGCACCGGTCAGGGCCAGGCAACCGACCCCGCCGAGGACACCCAGAAGCCCGCCGTGGCGGTCTACTTCGGTGACGGCTCCTCCACCGAGGGTGACGCACACGAGTCCATGGTTTTCGCTGCCTCCTATAACGCGCCGGTGCTCTTCTTCGTGCAGAACAACCGCTGGGCTATCTCGGTGCCCTTCGAGGTGCAGTCCCGCGTTCCGGTGTCCACCCGCGCCGCAGGCTACGGCTTCGAGGGTATTCGCGTGGACGGCAACGACGTTCTCGCCGTGCTCGCTGCAACCCGCTACGCCATGGAGAAGATCCGCGCCGGCGAAGGCCCCGTGCTGATTGAAGCTGAGACCTACCGCCTCGGCCCGCACACCACCGCGGATGACCCCACCAAGTACCGCACCGATGCCGACCTGGAAGGTCCTCTGCGCCGCGACCCCATGTTGCGCCTGGAGAAGTACCTGCGTGATAACGGCTACGCCGATGATACCTTCTTTGAAGAGGTTGCAGAATCCGCGCAGCAGATCGCATCCGGCGTGCGTGAGGCAGTGCTGAACTCCGAGGTCGCTGACTTTGAGCGTTTCTTCGACCGCGTCTACGTGCAGGAACACCAGCAGGTGGAAGACGATCGCGAGTTCTACCGTAACTACGTTGCAGGCTTTGAAGAGGAGTAAGCATGAGCGAGAAAATTGAACGTTTGACCCTCGCCAAGGCGATTACCCGCGGCCTGGAAGATGCCATGGAAGCCGACCGCACCGTCGTCATGCTCGGTGAGGATATCGGCAAGCTTGGTGGCGTGTACCGTGTGACCGAGGGCCTGCAGGCGCGCTTCGGTAACCGTCGCGTCATGGATGCGCCCCTGGGCGAGTCCGGCATTATCGGCACTTCGATCGGTATGGCGCTGCGTGGCTACCGCCCCGTGCCGGAGATTCAGTTCGACGGCTTCGTGTTCCCCGCCTACAACCAGATCACGAGCCAGCTGGCGAAGATCCACAACCGCACCGATAAGCAGTACACGGTGCCGGTGACTATCCGCATTCCGTACGGTGGCGTGATTGGTTCGGTGGAGCACCACTCCGAGTCCCCGGAGGCGCTGTTCGCCCACACCGCGGGTCTGCGTATTGTGACCCCTTCGACCCCGCACGAGGCGTACTGGATGACCCGCAAGGCGATTGAGTGCCCCGACCCGGTCATTATTTTTGAGCCGAAGCGCCGCTACTGGCTCAAGGGTGAAGTGGACTTTAGCGACACTTCCTTTGATCCGTTTAGCGCCCAGGTGGTGCGTGAGGGTACGGACGCGACCATCGTTGCGTACGGTCCGCTGGTGCCGGTTGCTCTGGCTGCTGCAGAGGCTGCGGTGGAGGATGGCCGCTCGATTGAGGTCATTGACCTGCGCTCGATTTCGCCGCTGGACGTGCCGACCGTTGCCGCTTCGGTGGCGAAGACTGGCCGCCTGATTATTGCGCACGAGGCGCCGACCTTTGGTGGTATGGGTGGTGAGTTGGCTGCGGCGATTACGGAGCGTTGCTTCTACAGCCTGCAGGCGCCGGTGATTCGTGTGGGCGGCTACTACATGCCGTACCCGATTTCCCGCGTTGAGGAAGAGTACGTGCCCGATATTGACCGTATTCTTGAGGCGGTTGACCGCGCTTTTGACTACTAGGCATTCCCTGATCTGACGTATCAGCGTGTTGCGCTATGGCGGGTTGCAAGCCCGCACAGAATATTCCGTATAGGGTATATGCCCTAGTGAGAGGTAAAAATGTCCCAGATTTTCCCGCTCCCTGACGTGGGTGAAGGCCTGACCGAAGCAGAAATCCTCAGCTGGAAGGTTGCCGTCGGCACCGAGGTCGCCATCAACGACGTCCTCGTTGAAATTGAAACCGCGAAGAGCGTCGTAGAACTTCCCTCGCCCTTCGCTGGCACCGTCGAGGCGCTGCTCGTTGCCGAAGGCGAAACCGTTGAGGTGGGCACCCCAATCATCAGTATCTCCGGCGGCGACAACGCACCCGCAACCCCGGCGACACCCGCCGCGGCAGAGGCTGAGTCCGGCACCGCACTGGTCGGCTCCGGCCCCAAGGCGGACGCTGTGAAGCGCCGCGCCCGCAAGCGCCCCGCCTCCGCATCCCAGCCCGCACAGGCTGCTACGGCACCGGTCGCACCGACTGTTCAGGCGCCCGTGGCGCACACCCCCGCCGACTCGGTGAACCGCAACCAGGGCCTGCTGAGCGAGCTGGCTGAGCGCGCCTCCCGCTTTGTGGAGAACACCCCGCTGAACTCGGTGGTGCAGCGTCTGGCGCCCGAGCCCGCAGCGGCTCCCGCACCGACTTTGGCTCCCGAGCAGGTTCCGCACCGCCCGACCCTCGCGCCGCCTCCGGTGCGTCTTGCCGCAAAGGAGCTGGGTGTTGACCTGGCGAACGTGACCGCTACCGGTGCGCGCGGCCAGGTGACCAAGCAGGACCTCATGAACTATGTGGCGCACCTGAGCGATGTGCAGCATAGCGGCGCCCGCCAGCCGTTCTGGCAGCCCGCAGCCACCCCCGGTGACCGCATTGAGCGCATCCCTGTGCGTGGCGTGCGTAAGGCTACCGCGAAGGCTATGGTTGCTTCGGCGTTTAGCGCCCCGCACGTGTCCATCTTCGTGGATGTTGATGCCTCCCGCACCATGGAGTTCGTGAAGCGCTTGAAGAAGTCCCGCCACTTTGAGGGCGTGAAGGTCACCCCGCTGCTGGTGCTTGCCGCCGCGGTCATTTGGGCTGCTGAGCGTAACCCGCAGGTCAACGCGACCTGGACCGATAGCGAAATCCAGATTAAGCACTTCATGAACCTGGGTATTGCTGCGGCAACCCCGCGCGGCCTGATGGTTCCGAACATTAAGGACGCTCAGGAGCTGTCCCTGCGTGAGCTGGCTATTGCGCTGAACAACCTGACCACTCGCGCCCGTGAGGGTAAGACTCAGCCCGCTGAGATGGCGAACGGCACCCTGACCATTACGAACATCGGTTCGCTGGGTATTGATACGGGTACCCCGATTATTAACCCCGGTGAGGTGGCGATTGTTGCCTTCGGTACGATCAAGCAGAAGCCGTGGGTGGTTGATGGTGAGGTTATTCCTCGCTGGGTGACGACCCTGGGTGGTTCCTTCGATCACCGTGTGGTGGATGGGGACCTGTCGGCTCGTTTCATGGCTGATGTGGCTGCGATTCTTGAGGAGCCTGCACTGCTGCTGGACCACTAGGCGGCACATTTGGGCTAGTCAGCACCGTATTGCTGGGTAGCTGAGGCCGTTTAGGATACAGATATTTAGATACAGAAAACCTCCGGTACCTTACACAAGGTACCGGAGGTTTTCTGTATTCTCTAACGCCGAGGTGCGCGCTTAGAAACCTAAGTTAGGCGTCCTCGCGTGCCACCTGGTCGCTCGGATACTTGTCCACACGGCGGTGGTACAGGCGTCCGCACAGGCCGCCGAGGATAGCTCCGAGGAAGCTCAACGCCAGAACCAGCAGAACCGCGAGCAGGCCGTTCGCGAAATCGCCCGCAATCAGCTTCTGCAGGGACAGGGACGCGACACCGTTCTGGAACAGCTGAGGCGCGAGGAAGGTCGCCAGGGACCCGATGATGAGCGCCATAATCTGCCAGAGCCACACGGCAATGCCCTGCTTCGCGCCGGCGAATCGTGCCATGCGTCCCGCCGCGTAACCGCCCACCAGGTAGGCGAAGAAGATGAGCACGCTCAACGCCACCGCGACCGGCACGGCGTTCGACGCGCCGCTGAAGAGTCGGGAGACCACTGAAGAGTACTCGATGGACTCGCTCTGACCGGTCAGGGCCAGCCACGACTGGATAGCCCACAGGCCACCGTCCATGAGGGAGATGGTAATCAGCCAGCCGAGCAGGCCGGGCAGCAGGTGCATGCGGGAGTAGCGGCTCTTCTGCATGGACAGCGCGGTTGCGGCGGTGAGGATGGGTTCCGAGCCAGCGGCATCACCTGCGGGGGCGGGGATGACGAAGTGGTCATCTGCCGCGGGGGCAGCCTGCGGGGCGTTCGATGCCGCATGTGCGTTGCCGGGTGCGGGTACTTCGTAGCTTGCCGCCGCAGTCGGCGCAGTAGCGGGGGCAGGTGGGGTAGCGGGGGCAGAGGTTGCGCCGCCGCGCACATTATCCGCGCTGGGGGTTGCGGGCTTGTCGAGCCAGCTGAGGTTATCGGTAGCGGGTTCGCCCAAGTCAGCACCGGAGTCTGTACTTTGAGCGGCGCTGTTTGCGGAGAGGAGCGGCTGGGTTGCGGTAGCCGCCTCGGTGAGGGGGCGGGTCGCATCCTGCGAGGACTGTGCCGAAGAGCTCGACTCGCGCGCCTTTTCGTGGGCGCGGCGTGCCGCGTTCAGGTCCTCATCGGTCAGAACCACAGTGGGGTCGTCGGAGGAGAATGCCGCCTCCCACAGGTCACTTTCGGTGGGGGTGGACGCCGCGGCGGCCGGACGCTGCTGCGGGTTGTTGTTCTGTGCGTTCATTAAATCCTTTGGATTCTAGTCCTGGGTGCTGATTTAGCGGTTGCGGTCAGCGTAGAAGGCGCGTGCTTCTTCCAGGGCTTCTGCGGAGTAGGTGTGCGGGTATGCCGGGCGTTCGTTCTCGTCCAGGGTGCGGATGACGCGGCCGGGGTTGCCCACCACGAGGGAGTTTTCGGGGACATCCTTGGTGACGACGGTGCCCGCGCCAATCACGGAGTTCTTGCCGATGGTCACACCGCCCAGGATGATGGCGCCGCCACCAATCCAGACGTTGTCTTCAACGGTGATAGGCTCGCCACCTTCCCAGTATGCGGCGCGGTCGACCGGGTTGAGCGGGTGGGTGGGGGTGAGGAACTGTACGTTGTTGCCGACGAGCACGGTGGAGCCGATGCGAATCGGGCAGACGTCCAGGAAGACGCAGCCAAAGTTGAAGAAGGAGCCGTCACCAATATAGGTGTTCACGCCGTAGTCGAAGCGTGCGCCCGGGCGGATGTGCGAGTGCTCGCCCAGGTGGCCGAGGTGTTCACGGTAGACGTGCATTGCCTGTGCCTGCTCACCGCGTGCGTAGTGTTCTTCGGCGAGGACGGTTGCAGCGTGGATGCGCTTAGTCTGCGCGGCGCATTCGGCGTCGGGCATGTAAGCGGCGCCGGAGACCATGCGGTTGAAGATGTCGCCGTTGGGGCGCTGCGGGGTGTGCATTAGTGGGCTCCTCCCAGAAGGTAAGCAAGTGCGATGATGGCCATTCCGAACAGGATGACGACTCCTCCGGCGATGGCGAATCGTTTGGAAATTTCGCGGAGGAGCTTCTTGAACTGTTCGTCAGTGATGTCTTGCTGTCGTTTACTCATGCTTTAAGTATCCCAGAGTTGCTTGGGTTTACCTTAGTGTTTCGGCGTTTATTGCGGTATCTGGGGTGGGTGTACCGTGTGATTTTCAGCGTGGGAAGAAGCGCTGCTGAGTTGAAGCGTGAGGGTGTGGGAAGGCACAATCAATGCATGACTGAGGCTCAGAAGAACACGAATTCGCAGGATGCGGCGGCACCTGCATCCCCCGCTGGCGTATCGGCTGGTACGCATCCGTTGGCGCATCGCCCCTGGTTGAAGAATTATTCTTCGTGGACTGCCCGCGATATTGAGCTGCCCGAGACTTCGCTGAGCCACCTCATTGACGAGGCGGTCCGCACCGTACCCCACAAGGTGGCGCTGGAGTTCTTTGGCGCGACCACAACCTACGCCGAGTTGGGGGACCAGATTGAGCGTGCTGCGGAGGGTCTGCGTGTGGCTGGTGTGCAGGCGGGTGACCGTGTGGCGCTGATTTTGCCGAACTGCCCTCAGCATATTGCGGCGTTCTATGCGATTTTGCGCCTGGGCGCGATTGTGGTGGAGCATAACCCTCTGTACACGGGCGCGGAGTTGCGCCACATGTTTGAGGATCACGGCGCGAAGGTCGCGATTGTGTGGGATAAGATCGCCTCGCATATTACGGGTCTTCCTGCGGATATCCGCCCGAACCATATTTATTCGGTGAACATGATTTCGGCGATGCCCGCGCTGATGCGTACCGCGCTGAAGCTGCCGTTGAAGAGTGCGCGTGCTTCGCGTGAGAAGCTGACCGGTCCTGCGCCGGGTACGGTGCCGTGGACTCAGCTGGTGAAGAGCGAGCGTATTGACCCGTCGCATCGCCGCCCGACCGCGCACGATATTGCGCTGCTGCAGTACACCTCGGGTACGACCGGCCTGCCGAAGGGCGTGATGCTCACGCACCGCAACCTGGAGTCTAACGGTCGCATGGGTGAGGCATGGATTAACCCGGGCGATGACGAGGTGATTTACTCGGTTCTGCCGCTGTTCCACGCGTACGGTATGACCCTGGGCGTGACGATTGCGTCGTTGTGCCGTGCCCGCCTGGTGCTGTTCCCGACCGTGGACATGGACCTGATTTTGAAGGCGATGAAGAAGACCCGCCCGACCATTCTTCCTGCGGTTCCGCCGGTGTATCGCCGCCTGATGGATGAGGCGAAGAAGCGTGGTGTGTCCCTGGAGGGTATCCGTTACGCGGTCTCTGGTGCGATGAACCTGCCGCCTGAGCTGGTTGCCGAGTGGGAGGAAGCGTCCGGCGGTTTCATGGTGGAAGGCTACGGCCTGACCGAGTGCGCGCCGCTGGTGTCCTGCAACCCGCTCAATGACACTCGCCGTGCCGGTTTTATTGGTGTTCCGTTCCCCTCCACCGATATTCGTGTGGTGGACCCGGAGACCGGCGAGGACGTGCCTGATGGTGAAGAGGGCGAGCTGTGGGTGAAGGGCCCTCAGCGTTTTGCTGGCTACTGGAAGCGTGAGGACGAGACGGCTAAGACCATCACTCCCGAGGGGTGGCTGCGTACCGGCGATATTGTGCGACTGGATGAGGACTACTTCATTCAGATTGTCGACCGCATTAAGGAAGTCATTATTACCGGCGGTTTCAACGTCTCCCCGACGGAGGTTGAGGTCGCCCTCAAGCAGCACGACATGGTCGCGGATGCGGCGGTAGTCGGTATTCCGCTGCCCGCCGGTGGCGAGATGGTGGTTGCCGCCGTGGTTGCCGCCCCGGGTCGAGTGGTGCAGGAGCATACTCTGCGTGAGCACTGCTATTCGAAGGTGACCCGTTATAAGGTTCCGCGCCGCATCGTGGTGGTGGATGATCTGCCCCGTTCGATGCTGGGTAAGGTTCTGCGCCGTAAGGTGCGTGAGCAGCTGATTGCTTCGGGCGAGTTCGATCAGTAGGTTGATTCCCCACCGCCCGTAACGGGTGGCACTATGGACGCCGGCTTGGGTTTTTGTACCCTTGCCGGCGTTTTGTGTGCGCCTGAATACACCGTCAATGACGCTTTGTGACCTGGCAAATAATCACCGCATGACGAATTGTGACAAAATATGACGACCTTGACGTTCTGTGTCTCATGAATAGCCATTAACTTCCACACCCGCCCTTGTGCGTGCTGTAATTGTCCCATCATCATTCCCATCGGATGTGCTAGTACCAACGTGAGCACCCGGCGGAACGCATCATCATTCAACAGAAAGATTCATAGCCGTGAAGAAGTTTGCTGCTGCACTCGCAGTTGTCCCCATGGTCTTTGGCCTGGCAGCCTGCGGTTCCACCAACTCCTCCTCTTCCTCCTCTTCCGCATCTAAGAAGGTCACCATCGGTGTGGTTGGCTCTGAGAAGTTCAACAAGACCCTGAAGGAAGAAGCTAAGAAGCAGGGTATCGACATTGAGTTCAAGGAGTTCAGCGCTTACACCGAGCCGAACCCCGCACTGGACGCCGGTGACATCGACATGAACCGCTTCCAGCACATCGCGTACCTGTCCAACTACAACGTGAGCGCTAAGAAGGACCTGCAGATTGTCGGCCCGACCGTCATCTACCCGATGGCTCTGTTCTCCAAGAAGCACTCCAAGTTGGCTGACATCCCCCAGGGCGGCGAGATCGTTATCCCGAACGACACCGTGAACGAAGCACGCGCTCTGAAGCTGCTGAAGACCAACGGCCTGGTTACCTTCAAGAACGCTGATGTTGACGCACCCACCATCGACGACGTGGACACCGCTAACTCCAAGGTGAAGGTCACTCCCGTCGACGCAACCCAGACCGTGGTTGGCATGGAGTCCGCTGATGGCGCAGTCGTCAACAACGACTTCCTCAAGGATGCAGGTCTGAAGCCCGCAGACGCCCTGGCTCAGGACGACCCCAAGACCGACCCCTCGGCAATCAAGTATGTGAACCTCTTCGTTGCTCAGAAGGACAAGGCTGACGACGAGACCTACAAGAAGATTGTTGAAATCTTCCACACCAAGCCCGTCATGGATGTTGTTCAGGAAGAGACCCGCGGCACCGCTGTTGAGGTCAACGTGAGCACCGACGAGCTACGTCAGTCCCTGGCTAACGAAGAAGCCAAGCTGCGCGCCAAGAAGTAATCTTCTAAATACACGCCTCCTCTAGGCATACGCAAAGGCGGTAAGTCTAAGCACCCGATGCGGGTCACGACAGGCTTACCGTCCTTTGCGTAACGGCGTTAATGCCCTTTAGCGCCCCAACCACGACATACAACGGATACAAACTTATGAGTGAACTGGTACAGAGCTTCGGTGACAGCACCGAGCCCATGGTGGTTCTGGACGGAGTCTCCAAGGTCTTCGGCAACGGCCCCAAGGCAGTAGTTGCTGTGGACAACGTCTCCCTCAGCATTAACCGCGGCGAAATCTTTGCAATTATCGGCTACTCCGGCGCCGGTAAGTCTACCCTGGTCCGCCTCATCAACGGCCTGGAAACCACCACCAGCGGCACCCTGACCGTTGGCGGCTTCGAGATTTCCGGTAAGCGCGACTCCGAACTGCGTGAAGCACGCACCAATATCGGCATGATCTTCCAGCAGTTCAACCTGATGAACTCCCGCACCGTGCTCGGTAACGTCGAGTTCCCGCTGAAGATTGCCGGCTGGTCTAAGAAGGACCGCCGCGAACGCGCCCTGGAAATGCTTGAGTTCGTGGGTCTTGCCGACCGTGCAGGTCATTACCCGAACCAGCTTTCGGGTGGTCAGAAGCAGCGTGTGGGTATTGCTCGTGCGCTCGCGACCAGCCCCGCCCTGCTGCTGGCGGATGAGTCCACCAGCGCGCTGGACCCGGAAACCACTCATGAAGTTCTTGCGCTCCTTAAGCGTGTGAACCGTGAACTGGGTGTGACCGTCGTGGTGATTACCCACGAGATGGACGTGGTCTCCAGCATCGCTGACCGTGTGGCTGTCATGGAGTCCGGCCGCGTGGTGGAGCAGGGCAACGTCTACGACGTCTTCTCCAACCCGCAGACCGACGTGGCAAAGCTGTTTGTTGCGACCACCGTCAAGCTCGCCCCCACCGGCAAGGAAGCGGCTGAGCTGCGCGCAAACCACAAGGGTTACCTCATCAACGTTGAAATTGTGGAGGGTAACCAGGAGCTCGGTAAGGTGCTGTCCTACCTGGGCGCCCGTAACGTCCGCTTCAACATTGTGGGCGGCGGTATTGAGACCCTGCAGGGTAAGGCGTACGGTACCCTCACCCTGGAACTCCTTGGCGAAATCACCAGCATTGATGCCGCCGTTGCCGAACTGAAGACCGTTGCCCGCGTGCAGGAGGTGCGCTAAATGTTTGCTACTACTCTTCCGCTGGCTGCGTCTAAGACGGACTGGTCCGAGTTCCTGCCCGAGAAGCTGCTCCCGGCTATCGGCGATACGTTCTACATGGTGTCTATCACCATGCTGTGCGCCGGTCTGGTCGGCCTGATTGTGGGTGCTCTGCTGTACACCACCCGTGAGGGCAACATCTTCCAGAACCGTTTCGTGTACACGATCCTGAATATTCTGGTGAACGTGATTCGCCCGATTCCGTTCATTATTTTGATTGCGGCTTTGGGCCCGCTGACGAGCGCCGTGGTGGGTACCCGCCTGGGCGTGAATGCGGCGGTCTTCGCAATGAGCTTCGGTGCTGCATTCGCTATTGCCCGTATCGTGGAGCAGAACATGGTCTCCATTGACCCGGGCGTGATTGAGGCGGCGCGTGCGATGGGCGCTTCAAAGCTGACCATCCTCTTCACCGTGATGATTCCGGAGGCGCTTGGCCCGCTGATCCTCGGTTACACCTTCCTCGTCATTGGCGTGGTGGATATGTCCGCTATGGCCGGTTACGTGGGTGCTGGCGGTCTGGGTAAGATCGCGATTGTGGACGGCTACCAGCGCTTCAACGATGAGATCACCTGGGCTGTTGTGGCGATTATTATCGTCCTGGTTCAGCTGGTTCAGTTCATCGGTAACGCACTGGCGAAGAAGGTTATGCGCCGATAAACTCGTACCGCTTAGGTACAAGCTGATAAAGCATAGAAGACCCCCGGTCTGCTCTTCAGGAGCGGGCCGGGGGTCTTTCTTCATACCGGGGGAGGGGGCGCTAATTACTTAGCCCTGCGCCGCCTCAGACTGCTGTGCCGCCTCAAGCTTGGCGATCCAGATGCGTGCCGCCTCCCAGAGCTGCGGGTCATTGAACGAATCGAAGCGCCCAAAACCGGCCGGTGCCTTTGCCGGGTCGGTGCCTTCCGGAACGTAAACCATGACCTTTGTACCGGCGTCACGTGCCGCCTGCGCGCCCGCGGGGGAGTCCTCGAACGCCAGCGCCTCGTGACCTTCAAAGCCGAGGCGGCGTGCCGCCTCCAGGTACATGTCCGGGGCGGGCTTACCGGCCGGAACGTCGTTGCTGCTGACCCAGGTGCGCACCAGCGGGGCGTAACCGTAGCTTTCCATCTTCAGGGTCAGAATGTTCGCGGTGGAGTTCGACGCCACCGCAACCGGCATGTGCTCGCTCAGGAAGCCCAGGAACTTCTGTGCACCCTCAATCAGGTCCACGCCGGAGCTGATGACCTCGTGCTCGGTGGTGAGCAGGTCCTTCATCACGCGTTCATGGTGTTCGGCGTACTCTGCGGAGGCGGTGTCCGGCTTCTGGCCGTTCTGCGCCTCGTAGGAGAGCAGTGCAAGCTCCTGCGCAACGTCGGCTGCCGCCAGACCGGTGAGGCGATGCTCCACCTCCTCGGTGAAGGGAACAGACCAGCGGGTGAAAAGCTCACGCTGCACATCGTTCCAGACGGTCTCGGAGTCGAGGAGGATGCCGTCGCAGTCGAAGATTGCGCAGCGGGGGAACCAATCGGAGGGTACTGTGTGTTCAAACATAATGTCAGTCTCTCACAGGGCTTTAGGCTATGGAAGCAGTGGCCCGGTGCGTGAGAAAACATGCGGGGCTCAAACCGGGTGAGGGCACAAACGCACGCAGCACCTCAGCAGACATGAAGAAACCCTCCCGCCGCATCCACTGAGAACGCAACGGGAGGGTAGCAGCCGTACAGCTTAGAGAGCGGACACCGGCTTATGAGTCACCTGACGCATAAACGGAATGGTCGCCAACAGGCCCACATAGACCAGTGCCAGACCCAGCGCAATAGCGCCGAAGGTCATACCGAACATCTTCGCCAGAATCTCACCGGAAAGACCCTGCGCCGCAATCAACGCCGTCAGCGGCAGACCCAGTAGCGCAGAAACCACGCTAATGAGCACCAGCGGACCGAAAACCACGGTAAGGCGCGAAGCCTGCAACATCCTCGTGGGGGTACCCATCATATTCAGCGAAGAGTACAGCGAACCACGCTCGTAAATGGCGGCGCTCTGGTTCAACACTGCGGAGAGGGTGACCAGCAGGTACGAGAAGAACAGCATGAGCAGCATGCCCTGGAACATGTCCGACATGATGGTCATGAAGGGGCCGGCGGCGGGGCCTACCTCCTTCGCCGTTTTGTTCATCTCACCCGCCAGAATCAGGATGGGGCCGAAGAAGGTCACCAAGAAGGTCGACAGCGCCACACCCGAAACCTGACGCCACGCCCCGCGCGGGGACTCTAGCACCGCACGGTAACCCAGCAGAACCGACGCCTTCTGGGTCATGCGCACACGAATCTTTGCGTATGCCCACACCAGGAAGGTACCAATCAGGTCGATAGCAACCATCATCAGCAGACCCGGCAGAGCAATGAAAATCGCTAGGTTCTTAATCGCGCTATCGGCACCGCCGTCCTGGAAGGGTGAGAACATGCTAAAACCCTTCGAGGTCGAAGCCAGAATCATCACGGCGATGACCAGAACAACACCGATACCCAGAGCAATGTAACCGGCGGAACCAGCCTTCGCGCGGGTACGCACACCCAGCGGGCTGATGCTGACCTTCGCCAGACCGAAGAGGGAGCTAAGAGCCGCCAGAACCATACAGCCCAGGAAGCAGTAGAAAATCACGCTCACCGGCAGGAGCATATTCTCAGCACCCAGCGGAACGTTCATGAAGTGCAAAGCGCCAAAGGGGAAAATCAGCACCAGGTAAAGCAACAGACCGATGATGAAACCCACAAGAGAGTACACCAGCGCGTCCGCAACAGACAGACCCACAATCAGGGTTGTGGAGGCACCAATCAGACGCAGGGACGCCAGACGCTCATCACGGCGGCGGGCACTCAAACGAGCAGCCGAAGCGCCCAGGGTAAAGAGCGGAACAATCAGCACCAGAGCGGCAACCCACGCCAAACCCATGTAGAGCTTCTGAATGCCCATCAGGTTGATCATTTCGTGGTCAACGTTGGCGTGCTCAAGCCACGTGCTCAGCGCCTGAACACCACCGGCAACCGTCAAAAACAGTGCCGAGGAGGCGGCAAAAGCCAGTACGGGAAGAATCGCCTGCGAACTCCATAGGGTTCGCTTGGCGAGTAGAGCATAGATTTGCATTATGCACCTGCCTGAGACTGAGCGCCGAGGTTCTGAGCGTGGTTCTGGGAAGCGGGAACACCGCCCTGGTTATTGCGCTGATCGCTCACAATCTGGCCGTCCTGCAGGTACACCACGCGGGAGCACGCCGCCGCCACGTTCGGGTCGTGAGTCACCACCAGCAGAGTCTTACCCTGCTGCGGAATCATGGTCAGCAGCAGAGCCATCACCTCACGCGCGGTCTTCGAATCCAGTGCGCCGGTCGGCTCATCCGCGAAAGTCACGGGGGCACCGTTCACCTGGGAGCGGGCAATCGCCACACGCTGAGCCTGACCACCGGACATCTCACCCATACGGCGGTCCAGCATCTGCCCCAAACCCAGACGGTTCAACAGATCAGCCGAAATGGAACGCGCCTGCTGGCGGGGAACACCGGCAATCATCGCGGCGAGGGAGACATTCTCCTCCGCGGTCAGCTCGGGAACCAGCAGACCCTGCTGGAACACGAAACCAAACGAGTTAGCGCGCAGGGAGGTGCGCTCACGCTCGCTGAGGGACTCCACCGCCACCTGACCGGTCGGGCCGTTGAACAGCACAGAACCGGCATCGAGCTTGATAATGCCCGAGAGCGCGTGCAACAGGGTGGTCTTACCGGAACCGGAAGGACCCATAATCGCCACGGACTCACCGGGGAAAATATCCAGGCTCACGTTACGTAGCACCGGGTTATTGCCGTACGACTTGTGCAGGTTACGGGCAGAAATAATCGCGCCGCGCGCGAAGGGCGCCTGCTGCATCTGCTGAGGTGCCTGAGCCGGGTAGCCCTGCGGCTGGCCCTGATAGTAGCCCGCCTGGCTCTGCTGGTTAGGCTGACCCTGCTGAGCGGAATACTGACCGGCAGGCTGCGCCGCCTGCGGAGGGGTCATTGAGTACGGGTTCTGAGCCTGGAACTGCGGGTTCTGAGATTGAGGATTCTGCGTCATGACAACCTTCATTGGGTATGAACTAACGGAAGTACTCTTCTATCATCTCAGCTTCTCGGCAGCTCACCCCTCCGTCTGGGGGCTGAAAAATATGGGAAAACCCTGAAAAAATTCGCCCGACCGGGTGCTCAACCACCCCGCAGCTCATACCGCGGTATGAGTGCGCCTCAGCAGAAGGGATAAGCCGCGCACCCCTTGAACTGCACCGAGGCCTTGAACTGCGCGGCGGCCTTGAACTGCATGGAGGCAGTGCCATACTAGAAGGATGACCGACGCACAGAACACCCCCATCATCACTCCGGTAGCCGACCCCGAGGCAGGAACCCGCATCATCTTCCTACGCCACGGCCAGACCGACTGGAACATTGACCACCGCTTCCAGGGCGGCACCGACATCCCCCTCAACGACACCGGCAGAGAACAGGTCCGCACCGCTATCGGCGCCCTGAAGCAGGCAGCAGCTGAAGGCACCACCGTGGACGCTATCGTCTCCTCGCCGCTCTCCCGCGCCGTAGAAAGCGCCGAAATCGTAGCCGAAGGCCTGGGCGTACCCTACCGCGGTGCCGTTGACGGCTTCCA
The DNA here is from genome assembly GCF_001837265.1 of Rothia sp. HMSC064F07. NCBI lineage: Bacteria > Bacillati > Actinomycetota > Actinomycetes > Micrococcales > Micrococcaceae > Rothia > Rothia sp. HMSC064F07. The sequence continues at coordinate 275,386 of NZ_KV831926.1, forward strand.
GGAACGTTCCTTTGGCGACTTGGAAGGGCAGATTGCTACCCGCGAGCTGATCCTCGCCTCCCGCCAGTCCAACAATGCTTTCAATGTGGAACCGAAGAAGGACTTCCTCGCCCGCTCCCTCGCGGCGCTGAACCGCGTCCGCCGCGAATACGAGGGTCAGACCGTTGTGGTCGCCGCGCACGGCATGCTGATTGCCATGACCATGACCGCCCTGGTCGCTGAACGCCATCCCGAACTGCTCAACGAGGACGGCATCTACCCGATCCCGGTAAACGCCTCCCTGACCGAGGTGCCCCTGCAGTACCTGGACAACGCAATCGACCGCCTGGTTGTGCAGCATCTGGAACCTGAGCTGGGCCCCGAGGAAGTACCGGCGGGCGCCGAGAACACGACCCTCACCCTGATTCGTCACGGCCAGACCGACTGGAACAAGGCGAACCTGATGCAGGGCATCACCGACATTCCGCTCAATGACACCGGTCGCGAGCAGGCACGCACCACCGGCAAGAAGCTCGCCGACATGGGTCTGGAGTTCACCGTGCTGGTGTCCTCGCCGCTGTCTCGCGCCTACGAGACGGCGCAGCTGGTCGGTGAGCACTTCGATCTGCAGGTGCACAAGACCTACCCCGAGCTGGTGGAACGCGCCTACGGTGCCGGTGAGGGCCTGGACATTCCCGCCCCCGAACGCCGCGCCCCCGAACGCTACTACCCGAACGTGGAATCCGAACGCGACGTGTACATCCGCGCGGTGCGTACCCTGCGCAATATCGTGCGTGAACTCTCAGAAGACTCCGGCGACCAGAAGATTATTGCCGTCAGCCACGGCAGCTTCATTCGCCGCGCCCTCTCCGCCGCAGCCGGTGAAGAGTGGACCGTGACCGTGCCGAACGCCGAACCGCTCACGATTGACGTGCCGGGCCTGTTCGCGTGGGATTCGACCAAGCAGTTCGACGAGGTGGGTCGCCTTGTTTGGTAAAGGTTGGTCTGGCGCTCGCGTATGGCGGCTGATTCTCTGGCCGGTCACGGCGCTGTACTGCGCGGTGGTGGCGAGTATCGTGTTCGCCCCCGTGCACGTGGACGATAACGAGATGGGAGGCCGCCTGGCGCAGCTGCTGGATACCGGCCACGCCGAGGGGTGGCTGCCTGCGTTCATCACCTATTCGAGCATCGAGCAGCTCTCGAACGTCATCATGTTCATTCCGGGCGGTTTTCTTTTCGCCCTGCTACTCAAACCGAAGGCTCGCCCGCACGTGCTGTACTCGGGATTTTTGGTCAGCGCCTGCATTGAGACGATCCAGAGTTTCATGCCTGATCGTACCGGCGATCCGGTGGATGTGCTGATGAACGGTTCGGGTGCCCTGCTGGGTGCGGCGGGTGCTTTGGGCGTGCATCGTTGGCGTCGTGAACGTCGTGAGCGTCAAGGTAAATAAAGTTTTGTGCCCGGTGGAGGCGCTGGTTTCGAGGATTCTCGCTGAGGATTTTCGGAGCTGGCGCCTCCACTTTTTACCCTGTGAGGGCGCCGTGTAGGTGTTGGATACTGTGCGGATGAGGGGGGAGCGGGAAAACCCAACAGTTCATTAGGTCAAACAGACATAAACAGGCAGTGACCTCCGATATAGTGTGGTTTCTGTAGGGAACATTCGGGTAATATTCCGGTAAATACAGCGTTTTATATTGACTTACCCACAAAAACCCACATAAAATCAAGTATTACCCTCAAGTGTTCTGCTGGCTCACTGAAACCATGTCTCTCACGGTTATAAAAGCCGAGCAGAGCACAGAAAAGAACGCACAGATTTCCTCCCACTAGCCCAAAGGAACACCAGATTTATGTTCGCAGAAGAACGCCGTGCCGAAATTGCAAAGCTTGTTGCCTCCGCACGTCGTGTCAACGGCGCTGACCTTGCGCGCCGTTACGATGTGACCATGGAGACCGTGCGTCGTGACCTCGCCGCACTGGAAGAGGCAGGTAAGCTCCGCCGTGTTCACGGTGGTGCTGTCACCATTGAGCAGTCCACCTCCCTGGAGTCCTCCATCTCCTCCCGACAGGGCATGAACACCCCCGAGAAGCGCCGTATCGCCACCAAGGCATACCAGATGCTGCGCGACTCCGAGGCAGGCTCCATCGTCCTGGACGCAGGCTCCACCATCGAGATTCTCGCCGACCACATCGGCGCCGAGAACTTCAGCCTCAAGACCGGCAACGACCGCATCATCATCACCCACGCACTGCACATTGCAGTCAAGCTCGCCGAAGCCGAGGGTGTCACCCTTGAACTGGTTGGCGGCCAGCTGCGCAAGATGACCTGGGCTGCTGTTGGTGCACGCGCCGCAGAGCACTTCGGTACCATGCGCCCCGATATTGCTTTCATCGGTGCCAACGGCATTGAAGCCCACTTCGGCATCTCCACCCCCGGCATGAACGAAGCTATCGTCAAGACCGCAATTTGCAAGGCAGCCCGCCGCGTGGTCTTGCTTTGTGACTCCGCGAAGTTCGGTCAGGAATCCCTGGTCCGCTTCGCCGGATTTGAGGATATTGACACCCTCATTACTGATCGCGAGCCCGAAGGTGCCCTCCGCCAGGCACTCGAGGCCGCAAATGTTGAGATTGTGATTGCCTAATGATTATTACTTTGACCGCCAACCCCAGCCTGGACCGCACCATTGAACTCGGTGCACCCCTGGCTCACGGTGCCGTGCAGCGTGCTGTCGGTGCCGTACAGGATCCCGGTGGTAAGGGTGTGAATATTTCCCGCGCCCTGCAGGTTTCCGGCGTACCGACCCTCGCCATTGTGCCCGGTGAAGCCAGCGACCCGGTGCTGACCGCACTGCAGGCGGTGGACGTCGAGTTCGCTAACCTGCCCACCGGTGAGCCGATTCGCTCAAACATCACCGTGGTTGATCCGGATGGTACCACCACCAAGCTGAATGCCCCCGGCACCGTTTTTGATGCCGAACTGCGTCAGAAGCTGGACGAGCTGGTGGTTGAGCGTTCCAAGGGTGCCGACTGGGTGGTTTTGGCTGGTTCGTTGCCTCCGGGCCTGGAACCGACCTACTACTCCGAGCTGGTGGCGGCACTGCGCGCCTCCGGCTACGAGGGCAAGATCGCTATCGATACCTCTGAGGCGCCGCTGATTGCGACCGTCGCCGGTGAGCACAAGCCCACCCTGATTAAGCCCAACTCGGAGGAGCTGGCTCAGCTGACCGGTAGCGATAACTGGGAGGAGCTGGAGGCTAGCCCCGAGCTGACCGCCCGCACCGCCCAGAAGCTGCTCGGCGACGGCATCGAGTACGTGCTTGCCACCCTCGGCGGCGGCGGCGCAGTGCTGGTCACTGAGCAGGGTATCTGGCACGCTGTGCACGAGCCGATTCAGGTTCGTAGCACTGTGGGTGCCGGTGACTCGTCGCTGTCCGGTTTCTTGATTGCTCATACTCGTGGTGAGGATGCCCCCGGTTGCCTGGTTCAGGCGGTAGCTCACGGTTCGGCTGCTGCTGCTCTGCCCGGTACCCGCATGCCTTCGCTGGAGCAGACCACTCCTGAGAAGGTCACTGTTCGTCAGCTGCAGCTCTAATTCGGGCTGTTTTCGCACCTCCAGCTTTTATTCTCAGAAGGGAATATAAGATGGGGTGCTGTGCGCATATGTACACACATATCCGCACGCTGCACACTCAACACACACTGCGCACACTTTGAACTCATATAGGGGAGAAGCCCGGCACCGCTGAGCGAATCCCCGCCCCAACACATACCCGAGGAGGGAATATGTCTGATCTGATCACCGCAGATCTCGTCCTGCTGGACGAGAACCTCGGCGAGACCCGATTCGACGTAATTGCCAAGCTCGCCCAGGCAGTCGTAAATGCCGGACGCGCTACCGACTTCGAGCAGCTCTACGCGGCTGCCGAGGCACGCGAATCCAAGACTGACACCGGCATCCCCGGCGGTATTGCGATTCCTCACTGCCGTAGCGCCGCCGTCACCGAGCCGACCCTGGCGATGGCACGCCCCAACCCGGCAGTTTCCTTCGGTGCAAAGGACGGCCCCGCCGACCTGATTTTCTTCATCGCTGCACCCGATGGCGCTGACCAGGCCCACCTGAAGCTGCTCTCCACCCTGGCACGCTCCCTGATGAAGAAGAGCTTCACCGCGTCCCTGCGCGAAGCCTCCTCGGCTGAAGAGATCGTTGAGCTGGTTAACGGTGCGCTCGGCGTGGGCGAGAAGAAGGCAGAGGCTAAGCCCGCCGAGGCTGCGCCTGCCGCTGCGCCTGATGCTGAGAAGGAAACCCCCGCTGCTTCGGCTCCGGTGAAGAAGATTGTTGCTGTGACCGCGTGCCCCACCGGTATCGCCCACACCTACATGGCCGCCGACGCCCTCAAGTACGCCGCCGAGGAACTCGGCTACGACCTGAAGGTTGAAACCCAGGGCTCCTCGGGCAACGAAACCCTGAGCCAGGCCGATATTGACGCCGCAGACGCCGTGATTTTTGCGGTGTCCGTGAACGTGCGTGAGCGTAACCGCTTCGCAGGTAAGCCCTTCGTTGAGTCTCCCGTCAAGCGCGGTATTGACGAGCCGAAGGAAATGATTGCGGAGGCTCTGGCTGAGGCCGAGAACCCCAACGGTGCACGTGTTGCCGCTACCGCATCCAGCGGTGAGGATAGCGCAGGCGCTACCGATGGCGCTTGGGGCTCGCGCATCTACAAGGCCGTGATGACCGGTATCTCCTACATGATTCCGTTCGTTGCTGCCGGCGGTATTCTGGTCGCCCTGGGCTTCGTTTTCGAGGCAATTACGGTGCCGAACCTTGGCAATGTGAACACCAAGGCGATTCTCGACTCGGCAACCCTGTTCAACCTCGGTGACGTGCACTGGACCCTGTACCTGGGTGCTGTTCTGCAGACCATCGGTGGTTTCGGCCTGAGCCTGATGGTTCCGGCTCTTGCCGCGTACATTGCGTACGGTTTGGCTCAGCGTCCCGGTATTGCTCCGGGCTTCATCGCCGGTTCGGTGGCTCTCGCTGTGAACGCGGGCTTCCTTGGCGGTATTGTTGGCGGTATTCTCGCCGGTCTGATTGCGTACGCTCTGGGCACCCTGAAGCTGCCCCGCTGGCTTGGCTCGATGATGCCCGTGGTCATCACCCCGCTGGTGACTTCTCTGGTTGCCGGCCTGGCAATGTACCTGCTGCTCGGTGCGCCCCTGGCGTGGGTTATGACCACCCTGCAGGATTGGCTGACCTCCATGTCTGGTGGTTCCGCTCTGCTGCTGGGCCTGATCCTGGGCGCTATGATGGCTTCTGACCTGGGTGGCCCCATCAACAAGGCTGCTTACCTCTTCGCAACCGCTGGCCTGTCCTCGGGTGCGACCGTGAACCAGGAAATCATGGCTGCCGTCATTATTTCCGGTATGGTTCCGCCGCTGGCTATGGCTCTGGCAACCACCCTGCGCCCCAAGCTGTTCAACGAGAACGAGCGTGAGAACGGTAAGGCTGCGTGGCTGCTGGGTGCATCCTTCATCTCTGAGGGTGCTATTCCCTTCGCTTCGGCTGACCCGGCTCGCGTGATTCCTTCGACCATTGTTGGTGGCGCTATTGCCGGTGCAATCTCCATGGGTGCGCACGTGGCTTCCCCGGCTCCGCACGGTGGTATTTGGATTATTGGTCTGGCACAGAACCCGCTGATGTTCCTGGCGGCTGTTGTTGCCGGTACCGTTGTTTCGGCGCTACTGTACGTGGTGCTGAAGTCCCTGGGTGCCCGCTCTAAGGCATCCGCATAAAGGCCGTATAACCTCACCTTCATTTGATCGTCTGTTTGCAGGCGTGAGCGTGAAAAAACACGTTACACTGTAGACAAACCACAGATAGGACATGAATTTATGACTACCTACAAGGGCGTCGGCGTATACGCCGGCCGCGTTATTGGCCCCGTTCTTCAGATGCCTAAGCCCATCGAGGAACCCAAGGACGGTCTGCGTCTGAGCGGCGAGACCGCTGAGGCTGCAGCGCAGCGCATTAAGGACGCATCGGTCCGCGTGAAGGAAGACCTGCTCGCTCGTGCAGAGCACGCTAGCCGTGACGGCAAGGCTGTTCTGAAGTCTACCTCTCAGATGGCTACCGACCGTGCACTCATCAAGAGCGCTATTAAGCTGGTTGAGACTCAGGAGATGGCTCCCGAGCGCGCTATCTGGGAGGCTGCAACCTCCTTCGCAGACCAGATGGCTGCCCTGGGTGGCTACATGGCTGAGCGCGTCACCGACATCCACGACGTGCGTGCCCGCATTGTTGCTGAGCTGACCGACCAGCAGGCTCCCGGCATCCCCGTTTCTGATGAGCCGTTCATCCTGGCCGCTATTGACCTGGCACCGGCTGATACCGCGACCCTGGACCCCGAGAAGGTTATCGCCCTGATCACCTCTGACGGCGGCCCCCAGGCGCACACCGCTATTTTGGCTCGCGGCCTGGGCCTGCCCGCTATTGTGGCCGCTAAGGGTGTGACCGAGATTGCTGACGGCACCGTCGTCTACGTGGACTCCAACGAAGGCATCGTTGACACCGAGCCCACCGACGCTGACCGTGAGGTAGCAATCAAGTACGCAAACCGTAAGCCCGTCGCTGACTTCGACGGTCAGGGCGTGCTGGCTGACGGCACCCGCGTTGAGCTGTACGCAAACGTTGGTGACGGCAAGTCCGCTGAGAAGGCTGCAAGCCTAAAGGCTGAGGGTGTTGGCCTGCTGCGCACCGAGTTCGGCTTCCTGGGCCACGACTCTGAGCCTTCCATTGAGACTCAGGCTAAGACCTACAAGTCCGTGTTTGACGCATTCCCCGGCAAGCACATTGTGGTTCGTACCCTGGACGCTGGCGCTGACAAGCCCCTGCCGTTCCTGAACGTGAACCCCGAGGAGAACCCCGCACTGGGTGTTCGCGGTTTCCGTACTGACTGGACCGTTCCGGGCGTTCTGACCCGCCAGCTGGAGGCTATCAAGGCTGCTTCTGAGGACTCCGACGCTGACATCTGGGTTATGGCTCCGATGATTTCGACCACCTCCGAGGCACGCAACTTCGCGAACATGCTCAAGGAGATTGGCCTGCCCGTTCACGGTGTGATGGTTGAGACCCCCGCAGCTGTGATGAACGCTGAGGCAATCCTGGGCGAGGTCGACTTCGTGTCCATCGGCACCAACGACCTGACCCAGTACACCATGGCGGCTGACCGTCTGCTGGGCGACCTGGCACACCTGAACAACCCCTGGCAGCCTGCAGTGCTGAAGATGATTAAGATGACCGTTGAGGGTGCTCAGCGTGCATCGGTCACCGCGGGTAAGAAGAAGTACGTGAGCGTCTGTGGTGAGGCTGCGGCTGACCCGGCTCTGGCTGTTGTTCTGATTGGTCTGGGTGTTGACACCCTGTCCATGAACGCTGGTGCTATTCCCGCTGTGGCTGCGGTTCTGAAGTCCGTGACCAAGGAGAAGGCACAGCAGATTGCGGCTATCGCTCTGCAGCAGATTTCTTCTGCTGAGGCGAAGGAGAGCGCACGCAAGGCTCTGCCGATTCTGGATGAGCTGGGCCTCTAAGCCTTAAAACGATTTCGGGGCTGCCTGCCGCGCCTTGATGGGGTGTGCTGGGCGGTGCCTGAGTCCATAAAAATGCCGGGTGTAGAGTTTTATTTCTGCATCCGGCATTTTTGGTACTTGTTAGCGTATGGCTGAACGGTACAATTTATAGAGTAAGGGCGGGTCCTGAAGCGCCCCGTTCATTTAGAATAGGTACTGATATATTTTCAGTTCCTTGATCAAAGGAGAAACATAATGGCAGAGCGCGAAGCCACTATTGCAAGCCGTGTTGGCCTGCACGCACGTCCGGCAGCTATCTTCGCTGAGGCAGCTGGCGACCTCCCCGTTGAGGTGACCATCGCTGCTAAGGGCGAGCCCGCAGATGAGGCTATGGACGCTGCATCGATTCTGTCCCTGATGTCCCTGGGTGCAAAGCACGGCGACGTTGTTGTCCTGCGCGCTGAGGGTGAAGGTGCTGAAGAGGCTCTGGACTCGCTGGTTAAGATCCTCGAGACCGACCACGACGCTGAGTAATTGACTTTCGCCTCTGAGGTGGCCCCGAGCGGTGCGCTTCAGATGCTGTGAAGGCTACAGCCTTAAAGCGTGAATATCCCGTCACTTCGGTGGCGGGATATTTTTTTATTATGAATAATTCATTTTTTATTGAGTTGTAAGTGGGGCATGGGGAATATTTCTCTGCTAAATCTTAATGTATATATAACCTTTATTTTTCCTCGAAAATAGCTCTAGAAATATCTCCCAAAATATCTTCTGTACAGTAGTGACCTGGATTTCTCTTCATATCAATGAACCTTTCTACCGTAAGTTCCGCAGAGCGCTTTTGCTCACAAAATCACCGGGCAGAAAAGTGATATTTCTGCTCTTCAGTGCTACCGCAGAATCGTGCCCTTGTTAGACTAAAAAGGCACTGTCTATCTGGGAGGGACATTGGCAGAATCGAGGAACACCCCCGCGACCCCCACATCGCGGGAAGCTTCGCATGCAGGCGAAGCAAACACTGCCGCAACGGAAGGAAGCGAGCAGAATACCACCGCGGGCTACATCGCTGGCAAACGCGGTTTTCCCCTGGTTTCACTAGACCAGGTCACCGACGAGAAATTGCGCCGCGTGCTGGCTCAGCATGCTACCTCCGCGACAAGCCAGGAGGGCACCGTTAAGGCAGAAGCAGTGAGTGAGGTGCTCCAGGAAGCTGCTGCCGACATGGGCATTACCCCGCAGGAGACCGCAGAGCCCGATTGTGGCCCGGAACTGTGCCCCCACGAGCACGATCATGGGGCGCGCACCGTCATTGACCCCTCCCTCGTGCCTGATGACGACCTGGATGCGTACCGTGAGGACCCTAACCCCGTCACATCCAGCAACTTGGTAACTGAGGCGGCGCTGACTCGCCCCTCCCAGCCGGTGCCCATGACCGGCATGATTCCGCAGGTGCCCAACTCTCACGCAGCCCGCCGCTTCGGCGCGGATCCTAGCGCAATGCCGAAGACTGGGCCTGTCTCGATGTCCACCACCTCCGTACCGCTGGTTGAGGGCGGCTCTCGCGGCCTGTTTGGGCGCGGTAGCGGTGGTCGCTGGGGTTCGCGTCGCTTCCGCTCCTTTGTGCGCACTGAGGAGGCGGCACCCGCCGCCCCGCGCGGTGCCCAGCGCATCGCGCAGCGCCAGTTCGTGCCGACGATCCGCTCTGAGGAGCATGAGCGCCGTGAGGCGTTCCGCCGTGAGAAGGAGTACGCCCGCGATACTCTGAACTTCACCCTGCGCCTGGCGGAGGCGATGTTCCACTACGGTGCGGACGCAATGGACGTGGACTCGGCGATTATTGCGGTCTCTTCGGCGTACGGGCTGGACTCGGTGGAAGTCGATATTACGAACCAGTCGGTGACCATCAACTACACGTCGGACCCCGATATTTACATGGAGTCCCGCATCGCCAAGCGCAATGCGAACGCTGACGAGCGCTTTACCCACACCCTGGTGCGTGTGGTTCGTTCCTCTACGGAGAACTACGAGGCGCTTTCTGAGGTGTACGGCCTAATCTACAAGATTACTCGCGGTGGTATGACCCTGGAAATGGCTGATTTGAAGCTGAACCAGATTACCCACCGACCCAAGCCGTTCCCGCCTCTGGTGGTGTGGTTGGCGAACCTGGCGTGTGCCGGAACCCTAACGGCAGCGCTGGGTGCAAGTTTTGCGACGGCGTTGAGTGCGGCGATTATCTTTATTCCGGTGTACCTGCTGATTCAGTGGTTGAGTTCGATTGGTATTCCGGCGTTCTTCCGTATGGCTGCCAGTGCGGGTCTGATGACCTTCTTGGCGATTTGGCTGGGCGGTGAGGGATCCATTCTTTCGGTGTTGCAGCGTCAGGGGGAGGCGATTTCGGCGCCTCTGGTGGTGGCTGCGGGCATGATTATGTTCTTGCCGACTCCGCGCCTGGTGGGTGCCGTGCAGGACGCGATTAATGGCTTCCCGGTGACGGCTGCGGGTCGTTTCGTGTCTACGGGCATGAGCTTCTTAGGTCTGGTGGTTGGCATTGCGACCGCGGTGAGTGCGATCAATATTTTCAACGGCCCGACCCTGGATATTGAGCAGCTGCGTTTTGAGCCGACGACCCCGCTGGTGGCGTCTTTCTTCTTCATTGTTGCGATTGCGACCTTTGCGGTGACCTTGCAGACGAAGCTGGTGAAGGTCGGGTGGCTGATGGTCATTACGGGCTGCGGTTTGGCGGCGTATTACGGTTATGAGTTGCTGGCTGGCCCGAGTACTGGTCGCGGTCCGACGGCGTGTGCGGCGGTTGTGATCGGTGCGTTGAGCACATATTTTGCGTACCGTCTGCATGTGCCTCAGGCGATCTTCTCGATTCCGGCGATTACGTTCTTGCTGCCGGGTCTGTCGTTCTTCCGCGGCATGTATCTGTTGACGGTTGAGACGGACGTGATTCTGGGTATGCAGAATATGATTACGGCGGTTTCGATTGTGGTGGCGATGGCTTCGGGGGTTGCGTTGGGTAATTACACGATGCAGTATGCGCTACAGCGTTTTACGACTCCGCGAAACGTGGAACCGGCGGATTCTTAGCCCTTTTCAAGGTTATATAGCCAATATCGCATATATTGGATGTGGGGAAGGGGCGGTAGCCTGCGAGGTGAACTCATAAGCTACCGCCCCTTCACTATGCCCATTGCGCCAGCTCGTACACTGGCTCTTGTGCTTACCCCTAGCGGACCGTCCAATCCACCGGCTCCGCACCCTGCTGCACCAGCAAAGAATTCACAGTCGAAAACGGGCGCGAACCGAAGAAACCACGACGAGCAGACAGCGGCGAAGGATGCGCCGACTCCACGCTCGGGTACGGCTGCAACATAGGTGCGCACTTGCGCGCATCCGCACCCCACAGCAGGCCAACCAGCGGCTGGTTACGCGCCACCAGCGCACGGATAGCGCACTCGGTAATCTCCTCCCAGCCCTTGCCGCGGTGCGAACCCGCATCAGACTCGCGCACCGTCAAAACCCTGTTGAGCAGCATGACACCCTCATCAGCCCAGCAGGACAGGTCACCGTGATCAGCCGGGGCAATACCCAGATCGTCCTCAAGTTCCTTGTAAATATTGTTCAGCGAACGAGGCAACGGCATACCGCGGTGCACCGAGAACGACAGACCCATCGCATTGCCCGGAGTAGGGTAGGGGTCCTGACCAATAATGAGGACCTTCACCCCGCTCATCGGGCGGCGGAACGCATTGAAAATATCGGCAGCAGGCGGGAAAGTACGGTACCCCGCCGCGTGCTCCTCACGCAGGAAAGCGCCCATGGCGTGAATCTGCTCTTCGACGGGGGCAAGTGCTGCCGCCCAATCCTCGCTCATAATGCTACTGAGGGGCTGGTTCATGAATCTCCTCGGGAATCTCCTGGTGCTGATGCAACCCGGACGGTGACGGAACCGGGCGCGGGATGAACGTTTCTCTTCTAGACTGAGTTTCTCTTCTAGACTGAGGTCCTCCTCTAGACTAGGGGATGACGGATACACGCGCTAGGAGACGCCAGCCGCGGCAGACGAGCTGCAGACAGGAGGGAACGTGTCAGAACAGGAACGCGCTGAAACCGCTGAGACCCAGACGGAAGTAGAAAACCAGCCGGAAGTACAGAACCAGCCGGAAGTAGAGAACCAACCCGGTGGCCTGACCCCGGTGGAGCGCCGCATCCTTGAGGTGGAGCGCCGCCGCTTCAAACACCAGGGCTCCAAAGAGAAGGCGATTATCGCCGCCGGATTCACCCCGATTGCCTACTACCAGCGCCTGAACGTGATGCTGGATGATGAGCGGGTACGCGCCGCAGCGCCGCAGATGATCGACGTTCTGCGCGCCCGCCGAGACGCTGACTAGGGGCTCAAACTGGGGGAGCCGTGCGAGCTCTCCAACTCCTGCTTTCAACCCCGCACACCTCAAGTTCAACCAGAGATTGAACACTGTGCGGCGTCCGTCTCTTTCACAGCCGGTTGCGGGGCGTTCGCGTTGGTTCCCGCTAATTGAGACGGTACTCTAGGTACTAGAACACCAAGACCGCACCTTCATCTGCCGCGCCCGCGCACCATGCAGGACGGCGCGGTACCAGCCGGTAAACAGAGACCCGTGAAATGAGGATAAATGAGCTACCCCCGCGATGAATTTGACGAGGTAGACGAGAACACCGCCCGCCGCGGAACCTACCGCGCGGTCAACGTCGACCCGGCAAAGAGCCCCAAGGGTGCTATCCCCCTGGTCGCCGCCGGTGTGGTTGGCCTGCTGATTGGCGGTGCAATGTACGTGTACGCGCCGCGCACCGCCTCCCCGCAGTACTCGGCGTCCACCGCGAAGAGCAGCTCTGCTCCCGCAAGCGCGTCGGCGTCTTCTGCGCCGGCTACCGCCTCCGCTTCGGCGAGCCCCACGAAGACTGGCCTGGCTGAGTCTATTTCGGTGGCGGTCTACAATGCGTCTGCTCCGGCGGGTAGTGCCTCCAGCGCGGCGGCTCTGCTGACTGGCTACACCATCAGCGAGACCGCGAACTACACCGGGGCGGCACCTGCAACCAGCGTGGTCTACTACGCTGAGGGCTACCAGTCGCAGGCGCAGAGCATCGCCTCGAAGCTGGATATTTCGCAGGTACGCCAGGCGACCGCCAACGTTGAGATGGGCAACCACGAGGTGATTGTGGTTCTGGCGTCGGATTACACCGGCTAAAACCCAGTCCGCGTCGCTTCTGTAATTACAAGTTTTCTTTCAACCCCACCCGTGCAATTCCAATCGCGCACCGGGTGGGGTTGATGCTTTTAACGCCCCTTTTGGCGGGGTTGATGAGCGCAGATTAAGCACTGGGCGATTAACCCTTCAACCTTGGGCTTAAACGTTTGCTCCACGCCGGTGCGGGTGCCACAATTGATGTAGCATTCGGGCGTTCTGCGCCCTACTCTGCCCACACCCCTGTCACGGTTGTCGTCACGGGTGCGCGGGGGAGGGGTAGCGACCCGATTTTAGACGTACTGCATCCCAGCGGGATGCAGGAGAATATCCTATCGTTCAGGAGGACACTTATGGCAAAGCTCATTGCTTTTGACGAAGAGGCACGCCGCGGCCTGGAGCGCGGTCTGAACACCCTCGCCGATGCAGTGAAGGTGACCCTCGGCCCCCGCGGCCGCAACGTTGTGCTGGAGAAGGCGTGGGGCGCCCCCACCATCACCAACGACGGTGTCTCGATCGCGAAGGAAATCGAGCTGGAGGATCCGTACGAGAAGATTGGTGCGGAGCTCGTCAAGGAAGTTGCAAAGAAGACTGACGACATCGCAGGTGACGGTACCACCACCGCTACCGTTCTGGCTCAGGCACTGGTCCGCGAGGGCCTGCGCAACGTGGCTGCTGGCGCTGACCCGCTGAGCCTCAAGCGCGGCATTGAGAAGGCTGTTGAGGCCGTGACCGAGGCTCTGCTCTCCTCCGCGAAGGAAGTTGAGACCGAGGAAGAGATCGCCGCAACCGCTTCGATTTCCGCTGGCGACGCAGAGATTGGCAAGCTCATTGCTGAGGCAATGGAGAAGGTCGGCAAGGAAGGCGTCATCACCGTTGAGGACTCCAACACTTTCGGCCTGCACCTGGAGCTGACTGAGGGTATGCGCTTCGACAAGGGCTTCCTGTCCGGTTACTTTGTGACCGACCCGGAGCGTCAGGAAGCAGTCCTGGAGGACCCCTACATCCTGGTTGTGAACCAGAAGATTTCGAACGTTAAGGACCTCGTCCCCGTCCTGGAGAAGGTCATGCAGTCCGGCAAGCCGCTGCTGATTATCGCTGAGGACGTTGAGGGTGAGGCTCTGGCTCTGCTGGTGCTGAACAAGATGCGCGGCTCCATCAAGTCTGTTGCTGTGAAGGCTCCGGGCTTCGGCGACCGCCGTAAGGCTCAGATGGCCGATATCGCTATCCTGACCGGTGGCCAGGTCATTACCGAAGAGGTTGGCCTGTCCCTGGACGCCGCAACCCTGGATATGCTGGGTACCGCCCGCAAGGTCGTTGTGACCAAGGACGAGACCACCATCATCGAGGGTGCAGGCGACGCAGCGGCTATCGAGGGTCGCGTGGCTCAGATTCGCGCAGAGATCGCTAACTCCGATTCCGATTACGACCGTGAGAAGCTGCAGGAGCGCCTGGCTAAGCTCGCCGGTGGTGTTGCTGTGCTGAAGGCTGGTGCCGCAACCGAGGTTGAGCTGAAGGAGCGCAAGCACCGCATCGAGGATGCCGTGCGTAACGCTAAGGCTGCTGTTGAGGAGGGTATCGTCCCCGGTGGTGGCGTTGCTCTGATTCAGGCTGGCGTGAAGGTCTTCGACAAGCTGGAGCTGACCGGTGACGAGGCTACCGGCGCGAACATTGTGCGCGTGGCTATCGACGCACCGCTGAAGCAGATTGCTGCTAACGCTGGCCTGGAGCCGGGCGTTGTGGTTGACCGCGTTCGCTCCCTGCCCGCAGGTACCGGCCTGAACGCCGCAACCGGTGAGTACGAGGACCTGATGGCTGCCGGTATTGCTGACCCGGTGAAGGTGACCCGTTCGGCTCTGCAGAACGCTGCGTCGATTGCCGGTCTGTTCCTGACCACCGAGGCTGTTGTTGCGAACAAGCCGGAGCCCGCTGGTGCGGCTGCTCCCGGTGCGGACGCAATGGGCGGAATGATGTAATAACTTTTTGTCCCTGATGGGGCAAAAAGTTATGGAATCCGAAGGGCACGAAGTGACCTTCGGTGGTGAGATGCCGCTGGAAACTAACCCGGCATAATCACACCGCATCCGTATGAGGCGGGGGCGGCTACCCATGAAGGGTGGCCGCCCCCGCTTTTGTGTGCCCGTGCGTCCTGTCCCGGCGGTGGAGGCGGTAGAATGGCTCCTTATGGAATGCGCCTATTTTCGTGATGACCTCTGCTCCTCCTGCCCCAGCATTGAGATCGCCTACACCGCGCAGGTGCAGGCGAAGCAGGAGCACGCCCGCGCCCTGCTTGCCGCCCACCCGCAGCTGCAGTGGCTGGACCCGGTGACCAGTGCGGAGGCGGGCTTCCGCAATAAGGCGAAGCTCGTGGTGGGTGGTTCGGCGAAGAACCCGACCCTGGGCATTGTAGATTACCGTACGGGTGCCTCCACTGATCTTGGCGAATGCCCGCTCTATATGGAGCCGATTCAGGCGGCTATTCCGGTGCTGCGTGAGCTGATTCGGCGCGCAGACCTGACCCCTTATGACATTCCGAATCGTCGCGGTGAGCTGAAGAATATTCTGGTGACTGCTTCGGCGGCGGGTGAGCTGATGGTGCGTTTCGTGCTGCGTTCGAAGAAGTTGCTGGTGCCGATTCGCCGCCAGATGGACTGGCTACAGGAGCGGCTACCGAACCTGGCGGTGCTGTCGGTGAACCTGCTGCGTGAACCGGTGGCGCGTGTTGAGGGTGATGAGGAGATTATCCTGTCGGAGCGTCAGACCCTGCCGATGCAGGTGAATAACCTGACTCTGCATCTGCGCCCGCAGAGCTTCTTCCAGACGAACACGAAGGTTGCTGAGGCGATGTACGCGCAGGGCCGTGAGTGGGTGCGTGAGGTGGCTCCGCGCTCGCTGTGGGACCTGTACTGCGGTGTGGGCGGTTTTGCCCTGCATGCCGCTTCGGTGATGGACGGCGGCTCGGTGACGGGTATTGAGATTAGTGCGGAGGCGGTCGCTTCGGCGCAGCGCACGGTGGCTGAGTATGGGCTGGAGGGCGTGAGTTTTTCGGCTCAGGATGCGCCGGAGTTCGCGGTGTCTTCGGGCGCGGTGCCGCAGATGCTGGTGGTGAATCCGCCGCGCCGCGGTATTGGTGAGAGCTTGTGTGCGTGGATTGAGGGTTCGGGTATTGACCGTGTGGTGTATTCGAGCTGTAACGCGGTGACTTTGGCGAAGGATCTGGAGCGTATGCCCTCGTATGCGCCGGTGCAGGGCCGTGTGCTGGACATGTTCCCGCATACGGACCACTATGAGGTTATGACGTTGCTGAAGCGCGGGTAGGTTTCTCGGGTCAAGCGCTCATTCCTATCCCAAGTCCGCGAGCAGATACATAACACTAGGGCGCGAGCAGGTGATTTTTGGCCGAGCAGGTAGTATTTTTCCTGCATGCTCGGCCAAAAATCACCTGCTCGCGGTGTTATCAGGGTTGCCCGCAACGTGGCGGAGGTGAGGCGATGATGCCCCGAGGCGATATACAGAGCACAGTCATGCACCCGCACGGCTCTTTGCCTCATTCCGCGATTCCTGCGCCCGTATCGCTCGCGCAGTCGGGCCGAGAATGAACGTGAATACGGTGGCGATGATGAAGAGTGCCCCTCCGGTAACAATGGTGTTGATCGCGCCGAACGCTGGTACCGCCCATCCGGTGATGAGGTACCCGACCATACCCGCTAGGGAGAAAACCACACCCATGAAGCTGTAGACGCGCCCGCGCATGTGTTCGTCGATAGCGTCTGCGAAGAGGACTTGCCCGAGCACTTCTTCGGGTCCGTAGAACATGCCCCAGATGAACCAGAGCACGAGTACCGCCCACAGCGCCGGGTGTAGTCCCATACTCAGACAAACGGCGCCGTAGCCGAGTCCGGAGATGCACATCCACCCGCGTTTGGTCATACGCACCCGCCCGGCGCCTGTACCGACGCCGAGTTTGGCTGAAAGCCAGGAGCTGATCACGCATCCGGCGGCGTAGACGGAAGTTGCGATTCCGAAGGCGGTGTAGTCGTGCCCGAGGCCGCGGGTGAGGTATTCGAGCATGGGCAGGGTGGTGATGGGTACGGCGGCGATGGAGAGGAACCAGAAGGTGAGCATACCGCGCACGATGGGGTTGTGTGCGGTGTAGGCGGCGCCTTCGCGCAGGAGTCTGCCGGTGTGGTGTTCCTGCACGGTGGCGGTGCGTTCGGCGTGGGTGAGGTCGTAGTTGCGTATGGTGGCGACGGTGAGGGCAGCGAGCAGGTTGAGGGTGCCTGCGAATCCGACGGCGAGGGCTGGGGTGGTGAAGGATGCGACGGCGGCTGCGATGGTGGGGCCGAGGGTTTGGGCGAGGAAGATGAGGCTGCCGCGGCGTGCCATGTATTTTTGGTAGTCGTCGCCGAGCAGGGAGGGCATGGCGGCGGAGGCTGCGGGGGATGAGAAGGTGCCGAAGGTTGAGACGAGGAATGCGATGGTGAGGAAGGCGGGTAGTCCTGCGGCGGCGTAGAGGGCTGGGGATGCGATGAGTAGGGCGGCGCTGGCGAGCCTGAAGCTGACGGTGAGGGTTTTGCGGTTGAATTTGTCGGCGATAGCGCCTGCGAATGGTGCGAAGAGGATGACGGGGACTGCCTCGACGACCATGACGATAGCGGAGTGGGCGAGGTCGCCGGTGGCGCCGTAGGTCAGCAGGGGCATGGCGATAGCTTGGATACTGGACGCAAGAGCATCAGAAACCTGCGCGGTCAGGAGCGTGAGCTGCCCGCGTGCGTTCAGCGGCGTTGCTGATGTGGGTTTTGCGGTCGCGTCTGGTGTGTTTGTTGGAATGCGCGACGCAGGTGATTCAGGGTGCTCAGGCGAAGGGTCTGTGGTGCGTCTCATAATACTGTGGATTCTATCACGGGTAAGAACGCTGTAACCGAGGCGAAACAAGACACAAGATGCGCGAGCAGATAACAGTCCGTTATCTTCTCGCCGAAATATTATCTGCTCGCGGTGTTATCGGGGTTGCCCGCAACCGGGCGGTGGCGTCTCGGGCTGGTTGTGTCCGAGGCGCCACCGCTTTTTCGTTCCCCTCTAGCGGGCGTGAAATTCTATCCCTGCGCCGCGAAATCCTGTGCCGCGAGAATACCCGCCGCGTACGCCGCCTGGCCTACGTGCTGGGCTGCGTCGTCAATCAGGCTGACTAGACGCACCCCGCGAGTCACCGGCGGAGTCCATGAACGGTCAATAATCTCGCTCAAATCAGCCTCGCTCAGCGTCTGCGCGTAGTCGGCGAGCGCCTCGCCGGTCGCCACAAGGTACTCCACCAGTAGCGCAGAATCTTCAACCACGATGGAGCGCGCCTGCTCGGCGGTGTGGCCGTAACCCATGGTGTCGCCCAGCTCGCCCAGGTTGAAGCGTTCCCTGAAGCCCTGAGCCTCCCAGACCTGCGGCTGACCGTTCAGAGCAGAAAGCTGCATGTCCATCTGTCGTCCGGCGTGCCAGAGCAGCCAGGCGATAGAGTTCGGGTGCCCGCCCGGGTGGGCGTTGAGCGCCTCGGGGGATAGCCCCTTGATGGCTACGGCGGCTTCGATGCCGGGGCGGCTGGCGGCGTCACGCAGAATATCGTGGGTTTTCATGGAATCCTCCTGATTGTGCTGGCTTCCTTTAGGGTGGCTTCCTTTAGGCTGGCTTCTCTTAGGGAGCTGGGTAGTTTCAGTCTACGCCCGCGTGTTCGCTGCCTTGAAAGAGTCGGTTTGGAAGAAAAAATGTGGCGCGCGGGAATAATACTTATTTCTTCCCGTTGAACTCTGTGAAGACATCATCATCTAAATTTCACAGGAGAATATTATGACCACCCCCGCTCAGCTGCACTTTGACATGGTCGTCATCGGCTTCGGCAAGGGCGGCAAGACCCTCGCCGGCGCATACGCCAAGACCGGTAAGAACGTTGCCCTCATCGAACAGTCCACCGGCATGTACGGCGGCACCTGCATCAACATCGGTTGCGTACCCACCAAGGCGCTCGTACACCGTGCCGATGAGTTCCGCGCCAGCGGCGAGCGCACCCTTGAAGAGGCAAACGCCGCCTACGAATCCGCCGTGGTTTTCCGTGACAAGCTGACCGGCATGATGCGCGCCAAGAACCGCGAGATCCTGCTGTCCAACGAGACCGCTAAGCTCATTGACGGTCACGCACGTTTCATCTCCGACATCGAGGTTGAGGTCACCGCGGGCGAGGACACCCTGCGCGTTACCGCCGACTACTTCATCGTCAACACCGGTGCCGTGTCGGTTATCCCGCCGATTGAGGGTATCCGCGAATCTGAGCGTGTGCTTACCTCCACCGAGCTGCAGAAGCTCACCCCGCGCCCCAAGCGTCTGGGCATTATCGGTGGCGGCCCCATCGGTGTTGAGTTTGCCGGTATTTTCTCCTCCTACGGTACCGAGGTGACCATTCTGGACGGTGCACCCGCCCTCTTCGGCCGCTACGATGAGGACGTTGCCCAGGTTGCCCGCGAGATTATCGCAGACCAGGACATTACCGCTCACACCGGCGTGCGTGTGCAGTCCTTCAAGGATGGCGCTGACTCGGTGACCGTGACCTACCTCGACTCCGAGGGCGCTACCCAGCAGCTGGAGGTGGACTACGTGATGGTTGCGACCGGCCGCAAGCCCGCAACCGAGGGTCTGGGTCTGGAGAACACCAGCATCGAAACCAACGACCGCGGCGCAATCGTTGTGGATGAGCACCTGCGCAGCACCGTGCCGAACATTTTCGCACTCGGTGACGTGAACGGCGGCCCGCAGTTCACCTACATCTCCATGGATGACTACCGCGTGGTGCTCTCCCAGCTGGTCGGTGACGGTTCCCGCTCCACTAAGGACCGCAAGGCAGTGGCTTCGACCATTTACATGAACCCGCCGCTGTCTTCCGTGGGTCTGACCGAGCGTGAGGCAATCGAGGCCGGCCACAAGGTGAAGGTCGCTTCGAAGCCGGTTGCCGCGGTTGCTGCGATGCCGCGTGCGAAGACCCAGGAGAACCCGCGCGGCATCATGAAGTTCGTGATTGACGCGCAGACCGACCAGATTCTGGGCGCCCAGCTGCTGGTAATCGAGTCCATGGAGGTTATTAACCTGGTGGCTCTGGCGATGCGCCACGGCATTACTGCTTCGCAGTTGCGCGATGAGATTTACACTCACCCCTCGATCACTGAGGGTCTGAATGAGGTTCTTGCCGTCGCGGCGCCCGTGAACTAGTTGAACTAGAATCGCGGCTGAATTCGCGGTTTGTATAGCGTTTCTGCTTGTCTGAGTGCTTCCCTGCCCGTTCCACCCGTTGTGCTGTCAACGGGGGTGCGGGTGGGGAAGCATTTTTGTTAAAGTTCAGATATACCTTGTACCTAAGCATGCCCTAAGATGGTTATGAGATAAGCGCAAGCTCACCGATTGGGTGGTCAGCGCGAAGGGGCTCGGAGGAGACACCCACTCGCGGCTACAGCCACCACAGTGCACCGCCTGCGCCGCGCATACAACCGAAAACCATAGGCACGAACCGGGAGAATCATGGCACTGCCCAAAATCAAGCCCTACACCTACGTCGACCGTGAACACAGCAACCGCGTGAGCTGGCCCGTGGACCCCTCCCGCGCTGTACTGCTCGTGCACGACATGCAGGTACACTTCGTCCAGGCTTTCGAAGGCGCCAACCTGGGTGAGGGTAACGATAACCCGGACGCACAGATTAACATCGCCATTCGGAACCTGCGCCGCCTCATTGACGCCGCCCACGCCGCCGGAATCCCGGTCTACTACACCGCGCAGCCGCCGCGCCAGAACCCCGAAGATCGCCGCCTGCTCATCGACTTCTGGGGCGACGGCCTGCAGAACGATGAGTCCGCCCGCGTGCTCGACGAACTGGCACCCACCGACCGCGACACCGTGCTGACCAAGTGGCGCTACTCCGCGTTCGTGCGCAGCCCCTTCGAGGACCTGCTCAAGGAGTCCGGTCGCGACCAGCTCATTATCGGCGGCGTGTACGCTCACATTGGCTGCCTGACCACCGCCCTGGAGGCGTTCATGCGTGACATTCAGCCGTTTATGGTTGCGGATGCGCTCGCCGACTTCTCGGAGGAGGAGCACCGCACGGCGTGCGAGTACGCTTCGGGTCGTTGCGCCCGCGTGCTGAACACCGCCGATGTGCTCGCAGACCTGCAGGCTGCAGAAGGTGCTGAGAAGGCTGAGACTGCTGAGGAGGCGCGCGCATGAGCTGGGTCATTGTGACCGGTGCGAACGGCGGTATTGGTGAGGCAACCGTCCACCAGCTCATCAAGAACGGCTATTCGGTGTTTGCGGCTGACCTTGCGGAGCAGCCCATTGCCTCCTTCGGTACCTACGGGGACGCGATCTTCCGCTACCGCGCCGTAGACGTTACGAGCGAAGAGTCCGTCACCGCCCTCGCCAACGCTGTAGCGGCACTCGACGAACCCATCACCGGCGCGGTACTCGCCGCGGGCATCGCCCACAGCCAGCCGCTACTGGAAACCAGCTTCGCCACCTGGAAGCGCCTGCACGCGGTCAACTCCGACGGCGTGTTCCTGTGCCTGCGCGAATTCGCGCGCATCATGATTGACCAGCAGGAGAGCGACCCGACCAACAGCCGCTCCCTGGTGACGGTCGCCTCCAACGCGGCCCGTGTGCCCCGCGCGGAGTTTGGTGCCTACGGTGCATCGAAGGCATCGGCGGCGCGCGTGAGTTCCAGCTTCGGTCTGCAGCTTGCCGCGCACGGTATTCGCGTGAACTCGGTCTGCCCCGGCACTACCCGAACCCCCATGGTGACTGACGCCTGGGAGGGTGAGGATCGCTCCGCCCTGCCGGTTGCCGGTAACCCGGAAACGTTCCGCCTGGGCATTCCGCTGCGCCGTATTGCCGACCCGGCGGATATTGCGGCGGTCAACGCTTTCCTCATTTCTGAGGCGGCACGCCACATCACCATGCAGGAGATTGTCGCTGACGGCGGCGCGACCCTCTAACGGCACCCCGCGTCCGGCGTTTAGATGCCCGGCGCGAACCCACACACCACTGATAGAAGTACGATGACGAACCTTCCCGACTTTATCTTTTCCACCGGCACCCGCGTTCTGCGCGCATCCGGTGCGATGACCCCTGTTACCTTCGATAATGCCCTGGACGAGGCGAAACGTGCCGGTAGCGCCGTCGTGGGTCTGATTCCTTTTGACCCCGATATGCCCGCCTACCTCTTCGTGCCTGAACGCCTGGAGGAGCAGCAGGTGCCGGTTCCCGAGCAGACTGTGGCGCTTGCCGAGCCGGTATCGGTCACCGGCCGGCAGAACGACCGGTTCCGTGCCGCCGTTGCGACCGCCGTGGAACGCATGAAGGCGGGTGAGCTGAGCAAAATCGTGCTTTCGCGTGTGCTCACTGCCCGCTACGCACCCGGCGCCCTCAACCTGGAGGCGCTGTACAACAACCTGCGCGCCCAGCAGCGTTCCGCGTTCAACTTTGCGGTGCGCCTGCCCGACGGTGAGCGCGGCATGAACGGAAGCTACCTGATGGGTGCCTCTCCGGAGCTGGTGTTCCGCACCGAGGGCCGCGCCTTCAAGACCCACCCGCTTGCCGGTAGCGCCCCGCGCATTGCCGAGCCCGGTAGCGCCGAGGACGAGGCGATTCGTGACCG
The DNA here is from genome assembly GCF_001837265.1 of Rothia sp. HMSC064F07. Lineage (NCBI taxonomy): Bacteria > Bacillati > Actinomycetota > Actinomycetes > Micrococcales > Micrococcaceae > Rothia > Rothia sp. HMSC064F07. Next base: position 297,836 of record NZ_KV831926.1, read on the forward strand.
CCTGTTCGCCTCGCCGAAGGACCGCCACGAGCACGCCTACGTCATTAACGATATTGCCAAGCGCCTGGCCCCCATCGCCGAGGAGCTGAACGTACCGCAGGTGCCCTCGCTGCTGCAGACCCCGCAGCTGTGGCACCTGGCGACCCCCATCGACGGTGTGCTGAAGGAGGGTTTGACCTGCCTGGACGGTGCCCGCGCGATCCACCCGACTCCCGCGATTTGCGGTGCCCCCACTGAGAAGGCGCTGGAGCTGATTCGCCAGCTGGAGTCTTTCGAGCGCCGCTACTTTGGCGGCCTGGTCGGCTACATGGACGCCGAGGGTAACGGCGAGTGGGCGCTGGTGCTGCGTTGCGCCCAGGTCAGCCCGGACGAGGCGGTGCTGTACGCGGGCGCGGGTATCGTGGCTGAGTCTGACCCGGAGCTGGAGCACACGGAGACCGGCACGAAGCTCGGTAGCTTTGGCCGCGCCCTGGGCGTGGATACCCTGGGCGAAGATACCCCTTAGGTTCTGCCACGAACGCCTTGACGAGGCGGAATACAACGACTGAATACGATGACTGAATACGATGACTGAATAAAACGACGGAAGGCGCTCGCTGGCATGGCGGGTGCGTTCCGTCGTTGTATGAGTTGTTAGGGGAATGAGCGCAGCTAATCGGTGAGCAGGCGCTTGAGCTCCAGGGGAGTAGCCACCGGCAGAAGCTGAGCCTCAACCTGCGCGGGCTCACCCTCGGCAGGGTTCTCCACAGCCAGGGCGATGAGCATCTTCTGCGCGTGCTCGGGGTTCTCCGCGTCGGGCAGCGCCACGGGTACCCACTGCAGGCTAAAGCTCCGCTCGATAGCCTCGCCGCCGCCCTGAGGTGTGGGTGCGCTAAAGGTAGCACGCGCGGTCAAGCTGTCCTGAGTCAGTACGCGTAGGGCGGTTGGCTCGGGGGTGCCACCGTCCAGAAGGTCACTAGGAGCCTCCTCGTTCATGGCAAGTTCGAGCGCGTCCAGCAGTGCATCGGTGAGCTGCACCCGAACCAGGGAGGGCACTACGCTCAGGCCGTGGCCGGTCGCCTTGAGCACCGCCTCCTTAGCGGTCCACAGCGCCACAGAGAACAGGTGTAGTACGGGCGCGGGGCGTTCCTGCGCCACCCGCTCATAGAATGCACGTTCTTCATTGGAGAGCGCCAGACGCGCAAAACCGGAGAACAAGCGCGCATCCAGAGTCTCAACATCCACGCCGAGCACCGCCGAAGAATTACGGCTAAACGCACCCACCACCAGCGGATTCACCTGCGACATATTGAAATTCACGCCCGCAATACGCGGCTTGCCGTGCTTCTTACCGCTGGTGCACAGGGTGCAGGAACGATCCACCTCAATCTCAGAAGCGGCGCTCGACGGCACATCCAGACGCGCCGCCGCCATGGCACGCATGAGTGCCTGAGTGCTCAGGTAGCTGACCGCCGCCGTGGAGGTCGGCAACTGCGCCGCATGCTGCTGCTCGGCAAGACCCAGGTAGCTCAACCAGCTAAAACGCAGGGAACCGTACATGGTGCGGGTGGGAAGAGCGAAAATCTGCACGCGCTCACTCGGACGGGCGGTAGGGCGCTCCGGGCGCTGGGCGCTGGGTGTTTCGGGGGCAGAATAGCTCATAGGTTTAGTGTACCCGCCCGGCATTACGGCAATTCGCGTTGCGAGGCTACTTGAGGTTGTCCACAGCGGCGACCGTGCGCTACGCACCCTCGCCGCCGGTGCGGTAAAGTCATCACAGACATCATTACGGACTGCCGCCTGCACGCTAGAGGGGTGGCAGCTTAGAAAGAAGGTACCGTGAACAGCACGCAAGAGATCATTGCCGCCGCAGACGGCTCGGCGCTGGGCAACCCCGGACCGGCGGGCTGGGCATGGTATATCGACGACGACCACTGGGCGAGCGGCGGCTGGGCGCACGGCACCAACAACATGGGCGAGCTCAAGGCCGTCCTGGACCTGTTCGAGGCGACCGCATCCCGCCCGGAGGCGAAGCTACGCGTGTACTGCGATAGCCAGTACGTCATTAACTCGCTGACCAAATGGATGCCCGGCTGGAAGAAGAAGGGCTGGAAGAAATCCGACGGTAAGCCCGTGCTCAACCGCGACCTTCTGGAGGCGCTGGATCAGGCGCTGACCGGCCGCGACTACGAGTTTATTTGGGTGAAGGGCCACGCGGGTCACGAGCTCAACGAGAAGGCGGATTCCCTGGCGAATGGTGCTGCGCGCGCCTATCAGGAGGGCCGCGAACCTGCGCACGGCCCCGGCTTCGGTGCGGCTGCTGAACCCGCTACTGCGGCTGAGCCTGTGGCTGTTGAAGCGCCGATTGTGAACGCTCCGTCCGCAGAACCTGCGCTCCCTGAGGTTGTGCTCTCTGAGCCGGCGCCCTCCGAGTCTTCCGCGGACGCCCACCTGCCCGTGCAGGAATTCACCGCAGCCGAGATTGAGAACGCCCAGCGCGGCGTGGAGAGCCTGCGCCTATCCGGTCTGTTGCGCCCCGCCTCCGCGGTGAACGCCCCCGACCCGGAGGCGGTTCGCACCCGCAAGGAACAGCTGGCGCTCGCGGCAGAGCGTGCCGCTGAGCGTGACGCAAAGGCACTGGCGCGCCAGCAGGAGGAGACCGCTCAGCAGGCATCGAGCGCCGCGCAGGCGGAAGAAGAGGATGACCTGACCGGTCTGGAAGAGTTTGCGGGTATGGATCCGAACGATGTTGACCCGGCGGAACTGCTGGGTGAGACGGAAGAACATGCAGAGGAACAGGCGGTAGAGCCTGCCCTAGAGCCCGCCGCGGAGCCCGCTCAGCCTGCTCCTTCCCAGCCTGCTGAGCCCGCACCGTCTGCTCCTGCGGCACCTGCGGCACCCGCTCTGAACCCCGAGGAAGCCGCCGCCGCAGAACAGCTGCTCGAAAGCCGCGGCTCCGTTATGGAGGCGGCGCAGCTGGAGTCCATGTTGCACGAGCGTCTGGTGTGGGTGACCGCCACCGGTAAGTCGGTGTCCCGCTCCTCGGTGCTGCAGTACCGTGAACGCGCCTTCGCTCAGCAGGGTGCCCCGCTCAAGCAGGGTGTGCAGGTACTGGATTCTTCCAGCGTGCTGGTCATGGCGGCGGTTGCGACCGCGCGTGGTCGCGTGAGCCGTTCGAGCATCTGGCATTACGACGCTGAGCGCGGCCTGTGGCGTCTGCGTTTCCGTCAGGAGACCCCTGCTTCCTAAAGCTCAGCTCCTAAAGCTCTGCTCCTAAGGAATGGGCTCTTGGGCCCAAAGATTTCTGTACATTAAAACCCCGCCGCATCCTCACTTTCGAGGATGTGGCGGGGGTTTCTCAATAGATGTTCGCCGCCTTCTGGCGAATCTAGCGGGCGGTGTGCTGTGCGTCCGGGACCTTTTAGCTGCCCGGTCTGCCGCCTGCCTGCGGGTGGGCCTTAGAATCTGTAGCCCGGACCCCTTAGCCGACGAACATGGAGGCGTTAGCCTGCTCGGTGTCTGCGTAGTTTACGCCTGCGCGGGTGAGTGCCTCGTTGATCTGGGTGATGGATGCTTCGACCTGGCGCTGGGTTGCATGCCACTGGTCCAGTACGCCCTGGAAGTTAGCGGATGCGGAGCCGGTCCAGGAGCTCTGCAAATCGTGCAGGGATGCGGTCATACCGTTGACGTCTGCGGTGATGGATGCGACGTAGGATCGTGCCTGTGCGCTCTTGGCTGCGATGACTTCGGAATCGACATTGAACTGTGCCATGGTTTTTCTCCTTTGAGATATGTGAGATAGGTGGGGCGGTTGCCCCGTGGTGGCGCTTGGGGTTTGGATCTCTGGAAGGGTTGAGTTCCTGACCGGAAGCTTGTTATCACTATATCTTTCAAAATGCATCAAATGAGCTGAAAAATGATTATTAAATAAATATGTGGATAAACCCGTCAGATTCACTCCGGCATCTCGAAAAAATCGAAAACCCTCCCAAAAATGACGCCGCCATGACGCGCGCTCGGTTGCTCCCGCTGTTCTTTACTCGCGCCGCCGCGAGTCATAGTCCCGCCTCCGGCGCACAGCAAAACCCCCGAACCGTAGAACACTCAAGTTCCACAATCCGGGGGTTTATGCATCAGCGCTACTTCATCAGCTGATTGTCCGAGACGGGCGGCGGGTAGAACGGCAAAGAAATCACGAAGGTAGCGCCGCCACCATCGGTCTCTTCAATGTGAATCTTGCCCTCATGCTGCTCGATAATCGCAGCCACAATGGACAGACCCAGACCCGTACCGCCGGTTTCACGCGAACGTGAAGCATCGGTGCGGTAGAAACGCTCGAAGACGCGCTCGCGGTCTTCGCCGTGAATACCGGGGCCGTGGTCGCGCACCTCCAGCACGGACAGCGGGAAGCCGGGAACCTCTTCGCGCACGCCCACCGCAATCTCCAGGGGAGAGCCGTCGGGGGTGTAGCGCATGGCGTTGGTCAGCAGGTTCGCCACGACCTGACGCAGGCGTGATTCGTCGCCGAGCACGGTTGCGGAGGTCGGCGCCACCTCTTCGTTCAGACCCACCAGGGACACCGCACGATCGGGTGCCGTAGCGTAGGCGTCGTTACTAGCGTCTACCGCCAGGTTGAACAGGTCGAAGGGCGCCAGCTTGGATTCGCGGCGCTCATCAATACGCGCCAGGGTCAGCAGGTCTTCCACGAGCTGACCCATACGCTTGGACTCCGATTCGATGCGGCTCATCGCGGTAGCAACAGCCTCATCGGTCGGTAGCGCGCCCTGACGGTACAGCTCCGAGTAGCCTCGAATACTGACCAGCGGGGTGCGCAGCTCATGCGAAGCGTCACCCACGAAGCGGCGCATTTTTGCCTCGCTCTTCTCGCGGGCTTTGAAGAGCATTTCAATCTGGGTGAGCATCGTGTTCAGCGAAACCGCGAGGTTACCGATCTCGTTGCTGGGGTTGTAGTCCTCAATACGCTGAGAGAGGTCACCGGCAGCGATCTTGGCGGCGGTCTGCTCCACGCGAGCCAGCGGCTCGAAGGTGCGGGTCACAATCACCCAGGTCATCGCAATCGCGGAGGCGAGAGTCGCCAACCCAAACGCGAAGGTCAGCACACCCACGAGGGCGACCACCTGGTTCGTTTGTTTCAGCGGCATGGCAATAACCAGGGATGCCGCCTCCGTCAGCCCAGAAGAATCTTTCGATTCAATGGGCACGGCGAGCACGCGCCAATCGGAGGAGCTGCCCACCGAATTGACGGTGACCGCCTCTTCGTTTTTCTTGCGAACCTTCTCTTCGGTCCAGCCTTGCAGTGCCGGCTCGCTGAACTGTTCGCTGTCCTCGGACTTGAGCGAGTACAGTACGTTGCCGTCCTTGTCGAGCAGGTACAGGCGGTAGGTGCTCAGGGATTGTTCCTGATTACCGGAGGGGCGCACGGTCGCCAGCTGCACGAGTGAGGGGGCGCTGTTCTTCATCTCTTCGTCCAGCTGGTGCACCATCTGGGCGCGCAGAGCGGAAATCGCCACCAGGCTCGTCACCGCAATGGAGAGGGCGATGAGCATGGAGGTAATGAGCACCAGCTGGGTGCGAAGGGAAAGAGACTGGGGGATCCGGTCGAGGGGTTTGAGCGCCACGTTAGCCTCGAGAACCGCGAATCATGTAGCCCACACCGCGCTTGGTGTGGATGAGCGGCTCGTGGTTTTCACGGTTGTTGTCAATCTTGCGGCGCAGGTACGAAATGTAGGACTCAACGATGGAGGAGTCGCCGTTGAAGTCGTACTCCCACACGTGGTCGAGAATCTGCGCCTTGGACAGCACGCGGTTGGCGTTGAGCATCAGGTAGTGCAGCAGGTTGAACTCGGTGGGGGAGAGGTCAATCTCTTCGTCACCGAGGAACACTTCGTGGGTGTCCACGTTCAGGGTGAGGGCGTCAACGCGCAGTACGGCGTCGTCCTCTTCCTGGACGCTGCGGCTACGGCGCAGAATGGCGCGGATGCGGGCGATCACCTCGTCGAGGGAGAAGGGCTTGGTGACGTAGTCGTCACCACCGGCACCCAGACCGGTCACCTTGTCTTCGGTGGCGTCCTTTGCGGTCAGGAACAGCACGGGGGTGGTGGTGCCGTTTTCGCGCAGGCGGCGGGTCACCTCGAAGCCGTCCATGCCGGGCATCATGACGTCCAGGACAATGAGGTCGGGGTTTTCGGCGTGTGCCTTTTCGAGGGCTTCGCGGCCGTTGCCGGCGGTAACTACTTCAAAACCGGCGAAACGCAGGGAGGTGGCGAGCAATTCAAGAATGTTGAACTCGTCATCGACGACTAGGAGTTTTGCTTCAGCAGACATACTCTATCTTTCTCTCTGAATGGCAGGCTGTACTTGATAAGTGAATGATGTGTGTGAGCTTGCGGCTCAAATCTTTATGCCTTGTTGCGGCGCATGACCGACAGGATGAGTGCGGCCATGAGGGCGATAAAGGCGACGGGGAGGAGGACCAGCGGAATCTGGCTCATGAGGGCGGGCGGCGCTGCCCCAACCCACTTCATCACGAGCATGGCGACTCCGGTGAGCAGGCAAATCAGGGCGAGAAGCGCACCTGCCGCGCCGAGCCAGCGGATAGCTCCGGCGTAGGGAAGGGGCGCGGGCGCCTGGTCTGCGGTACTGCGCGTGTCCTGTACGGGTTCATTACTCATAAATTTAACCGTATCAGCTCACACACAGCTGTTCGTGGGCGAAGCCCCAGATTTAGCGGTTTGAGACCCAAATTCACAGCGTATGTGAAGCTTGGGGTGGGCGCCACACTGTTTGCGCACGCGAGATGCTTTAATAGGGGTATGTCTGAACAGGTTATTGAACTGCTCCCCGAAACTACGCCCGCTACTGACGCGCCCGCAGAGTCCGTTGCGCCTTCTGCCGCGCCTGAGAGCACCGATGAGGGTAGCGCTGTACCTGCTGAGACTCAGCCCTCCGTGAACGCTGAGGAGACTGAGGCGGCTGATACGCCCGCTGAGGAGTCTGCCTCCGAGGAATCTGCTGCCGAAGAAACCGCACAGAACGAAGACTCCACCCCCGACCCCTTCACCCCGCTGGATGAAGAGGTGGGCGCCCCCTCCCTGGGCGTTCCGCACAAGCTGCGCCGCACCTCCAAGGTGGATGAGATTCTTGCCGCCGCCAAGGATGTGGCGTTGCAGGGCGTTCAGGAAATCGCCCCGGCACACGCTATCGGCCTGGTGCATCACGTGCGCGCCGAGGAAGAGCGTCTAAGCACTCACCTTTTCGAGTGCACCCTGCCCGGTTACCGCGGCTGGTTCTGGTTCGCGACCCTCTCACGTGCGCCTCGCTCCCGCGTGGCAACGATCTGCGAGGTGGGCCTGCTGCCCGGCGACGACGCACTGATTGCGCCGGATTGGGTGCCGTGGGCTGACCGCGTTCGCCCGGAAGACCTGGAGGAGAACGCCGCGCAGGAGAACGCAGAGTCTGCTGAAACCGCTGAGGCAGAGGAGTCTGCTGAGCTTGCAGAGAACAAAGCGGAAGAGAACGAATCTGCCGTGGAAGAAACCGCTGAGGCTGAGTCCGCAGAGTAAGCCTACCGTCTACTCCTCTTAATAAGGGGTGGGTTAGCAAAAGCGTATATATAAGGTGTCTTGAGTCGTCCAATGAGTTTTCATTGGGCGACTCAATGACTTAAGCCGTGGCAAAAGCCGCTGAAAAAGTACATAATAGATTATTGAATAAGTAACGACTTAGGCAGTGCTATCTAAGTACTGTTGCGGTGAAAGCTGGGAGAGATATATGACAGACCTCATCGATACCACAGAGATGTATTTGCGCACCATCCTCGAACTGGAGGAAGAGGGCATTGTCCCCATGCGTGCGCGCATCGCTGAACGACTCGAGCACTCCGGCCCGACCGTTTCCCAGACTGTGGCACGTATGGAGAAGCACGGCCTGCTCACCGTTGAGCCGGACCGCCACCTCGAACTGACCGAGGAAGGCCGCCACAAGGCGGTCGAGGTGATGCGTAAGCACCGCCTGGCTGAGCGACTGCTCTCCGACATCATTGGTCTGGAACTTGAGTACGTGCACGAAGAAGCATGCCGCTGGGAGCACGTCATGAGTGACAAGGTGGAGAAGCGCATCCTGGAGATGCTCAAGGACCCCAAGTTCTCCCCGTACGGTAACGCTATCCCCGGCCTGGAGGATCTGGGCCACACCAGTGAGAAGAACGACGAGCGTACCGTGCCCATGTCCCTGGCTGCACGCGACTCCGGCCCCGAGGACCGTTTCACTATCTCTCGTTTCCCCGAGTCCATTCAGACTGACGTTGAGCTGCTGAAGCTGCTGGCTGACGCAGGTATTGTCTACGGCGCTTCGGTGTCCGTGGTTGCCGGTCAGAACGATGATGTGATTGTTCACGCCGACGGTGAAGAGGACACCCTCTCCCTGGACATGGATGTGGCAAACGCGATCGTGGTCAAGCGCGGCGGCAACCTCTAAGGTCTAATTCTGAGAGTCCGCTAACCCAGTTCACGCTAAACGGTGGTATCGCCTCCCTTTGTGGAGGAGGTGCCACCGTTTTTGTGCACTTGTTTAGGGCTGCTCGGCCTTGCGGGGGAGGCTTCGGGGAGCTGAGGTGCCTAGTGAGTGGGGTATTTCAGAGTTTGGTCATGTGCGCGGGCGCATATACTCCTCTCTCAGAGTTTTAGCAACTGCGCTTGAGTGCATTTTTCGGGTTTTTCGCTTAAATCTAAGGTTGAAACTGAGGGAAACGCCGATGTTTGAGCAATCTCTGGGAGTGGACACTTAAGAGATAAGGGTCATTGTTTAAGAGTTTTGAACCCTGTCCTTAAGGGGTACTGGTGCATTAAAAGCGAATGTGCATCCTTGTAAAACACCTAGTCAAGAGCCTTAAACGGTAGCTGTTGGTTCCATTGAGAGGGGGTCAAATGCCTGGAGTGCCAAGTTTTCCCCCCAGGGTGAAAGTTCAAAATTTAAGCCCGAATGAAGTGACAACTGGGAGTTTTCTGTGTATTCTCATTTCTGTGCCCAAATCCTCATCGTAAGAGGGCACCGTCGAAGCGGATCCGCTGAGTTCTGCCAACGCTTCGATGTACGTCTACCCAATATGGCAGAAGCGGGGGACCCAATCCCCAAGCTGGGATACGGCTTCTCAATCGAGAGGCCTCGGGGCTAAGTCACTTCGGTGGCCGAGCGAATCCATGCTCGAGCCCGACAGCTCACCTCGTCAGGCAATGGAGGAATTACCAATGGCTAAGAAGATCGTACGTACCGCAGGTGCAACCCTCGCAGCAGGCGCAATCCTGCTCGGCTCGACCGTTCCCGCAAACGCATTTGCACAGATCCCCGCTGCTGCTGATCTGTCCTACGACTACACCAACTACGAGTTCGACTACACCAGCTACAACACCCCCGCAACCACCTACGTTGCACCCCAGGCTCAGGCACAGCAGACCTACGTTGCTCCCGCAGCAGCTCCGGCACCCGCAGCTGAGACCACCTACGTAGCACCCCAGGCTGAGGCACAGCAGGCTTACGTTGCTCCCGTAGCAACCGAGGCTCCCGCTGCTCCCGCAGCTTCCTCCGCTTCCACCGGTAACGCATCCCGCGACGCAATCGTTGCAACCGCAATGAGCGGTCTGGGCGGCGCATACGTTTGGGGCGGCAAGACCTTCGGTGCATGGGACTGCTCCGGCTTCACCTCTTGGGTTTTCGCTCAGCACGGTATCAAGCTGACCGCTTTCACCTACGCAATGAAGAACGAGCTGCGCCCGACCGCTAACCCCCAGCCCGGCGACATCGTCTTCCAGAACGGCTACAGCCACGTTGGTATCTACCTGGGCGACGGTAAGATGATCTCCGCTCTGAACCCCACCAACGGTACCATGGTGCACCCCACCTCCTGGATGTCCGTTGACGGCTACTACACCGCTCTCTAAGCCTTAGCGCATAAGAGCTGGGTCTAGCCCAACATACTTCTCAAAAGGCGCCTACCCCGCACGGGGTGGGCGCTTTTTGCGTACCCGAGAGATTCTATGAAAATACCGCCGAGAACGCGCCTTAGTATGGGTGCATTCTCAGCGGTATGTGTTTTAGGTGTATGCGGCTAGGACGCGAGAGCCTGCAGAAGCCCCTGCGGGTCCTGCGCCCACTCGATGAGCTCAGCACTCAGATTAGCCCTCGCGGGCTCCTCCCAGAGCTGTAGACCCTCCTCGGAGAGGAAGATGCGTTTACGCCCCAGGATCGAACGCAGGAAGGTCGTACGACCGGTGCGGAACGCCTCATCGTCAAAATGGGAGTACTCGCTACGCACCCCGCGCAGGTAGCGGCGATAGCGTGCCGAATCAGCCGCCAGGATAGCCATATCGGCATCGAGGAAAAACTGAATATCCGCAGGTTCGTAGCCCGCCGGTAGGTCGGCAGACTCGGGTAGCTCGTGGGTTGCCGTGGCACGCACCAGAAGGCTCACCATCTGCAGCTCGTGCCCGGTGAGCAGGCCCGCGGTAACCAGCGGCTCCAGGGAGGTGCTCGCCAGCTGCTCGCTACGGCGCTCATCCTCACCCGGCGCGCCCTCGTACACCGCGTCGTGGAACCACGCCGCCAAAATCAACGCCAGGGGAGTAGAACCCTGCGTGCGGTGTGCGTAGAGGCGGTCCAGGTCGGTGAGCATCTGCGAAAGGTGCCCGCTGTGGTGGTAGGCGCGGTGCGGCTGCTCCCACGCCTGCAGCAGGCTCTCACCCAGCTCCGCCACCTGCGCCGTGAGTTGAGCTTGGCTCATGGCAGGAGCCTCCACATGCTTGAGGCGGGGCGTATTAAGGCGGGGCGTAAACGCCGCCGCCCAGGCGCGAAGCAGACGCGGGCGGATCTTCTCGGGGCGTTCCTTCAGGGGAATCCGTAGACCGCTGGCAATGAGTGTGCGAGTCAGTTCTGCACCGCTGAGTTCCTTCGCACCCGCCCGCACTAGCTCATCGTAGAGGTGCGCCGGAACATCGTAGTGGTCGCGGTCGAAAGCACGCTCACTGATGCCCGCAGCCGCGGCGAACTCGTGCAGTTCCGCCAGGGATGCATCGGAAATGAGGTGCGAGAAGACGGTGCCGTGCGCGGGCCAGGTGGGCGGGTCAATGTAGATGCTCATTCGTACATTGTAGGAGCGGTTCTGCCGCCGGGTGCGGGTGTCCTCAGGCGGTGAACACTGGCTGTGCGGACTCGCGGCGCGGGGTGCCTTATACTGGATAGGTACGCCCTCGTAGCTCAGGGGATAGAGCACTTCTCTCCTAAAGAAGGTGTCGGACGTTCGAATCGTCTCGGGGGCACACAGAACCGGTAGTCATGCCGGTACGAGAAAACCGCCCGTCGCTTGCATTAGCAGGCGCGGGCGGTTTCTCTGTTTCTGCACGTAACGAGTACTCAAGAAAACACGTTGTTATAGCTGAGACAGGTCAATCTTGCCCATCAGCAGGATCTTCTCGCGAGCGGCCTTATCCGCCATCAGCTCAGCAATATTGTGCGGGACAACCTGCCAAGAAATACCCCAGCGATCTACACACCAGCCGCAACGCTCCGCCTCAGGTATAGCGGAGAGCTGCTCCCAATAGTAATCAATCTCCTCCTGAGTACGGCACGAAAGAACTACCGAAACCCCCGGCGTGAATGTGAAATCGTGGAAAGTACCGGAATCAGCAGCCGCCATCCAGGTGCCGTGCAGGTTGAAGTCGGTAAACATGACCGCATCTGCCTCAAAGGGGCTACCTTCCGGATAGTGGTACAGGGTGCCGCGGCGGGCATCCTCAAACATGGAAATCCAACGGTTGGTGGCTTCCTCTGCATTGCCGTGATTCGTGCCGCCAAACATGAAAGAAGGCACGACGAAGGGCCGCGGGTCTCCTGCAGGGTTGGTAAGCATCAGCTGCCAGGTCATACCGAAACGATCACGCACCCAGGCGTAGCGTGGGGAGAAAGGATACTCACCCAGTTCCATCAGCACACCGCCGGTACTTAGCTCTTCGTAGAGTTCATCGAGGTATGCTCGCGCTTGCGCCTCACCGCCGAAGAGGAGCGGGTCAAAGTTTAGGATGCAACTGATGGACTGGTTCGGGACGTACCGGTCATCACCGTTAATGAGCGAGAGCTGGAAGCCGTGGATGCTTAGAGTCGTGAGTCCGGGCACCTGTTCCATGATGGAAGCATCGCGAAAAACCCTGGTATAGAACTGTGCGGCTTCGTCGGCTGAGCCATTGCACCATAGGGCTATTGAGAGGCTCGGAGGTAAGGTCTGGGTCATGCGGTCATCCTAGCATGACTATTCTGTGCCACCGGTTTGCCGTTGCCGATTTAGATTGTGAGGCTGATTGACCGAACGGGTGGGAGCCGCGGAGTAAATGCGGTAGCATGGAATATCGAACGTGTATTCTAGGCAGCGAGGTAGATGATGAGCGACAAGCCCGAACAGCAGAAGCAGCCCTTCACCGAACAGGACGGCCTGTTCGCCGCCGAACTCGTCACCCCCGCAGCACCCGCACCGGCTGACCTTGTACCGGCTGACGAGCCGCCCTTCGACCCGTACTACGACGTACCCCCTGCTGAAGACGACTACTACGCGCCTCCCATGGACGCTGCAGTGATGGATGCTCCGGTGATGGAGGCGCCCGCACAGGACGCACCCGCCGCCCTGTCCACCGGCATGCCCGCCTACAGCGCATCTGCTGCCAGCGCCCCCACTACCAGCGCGCCCGAACCCGGCATGTCTGAACCCGGCGTACCCGTCGCCTTCGCCGCAGACCCGCTCGGCGACTTCATGCCGCCCGCCTACCGAGTCGGCGGCTACGGCGAGGACTTCGACCCCGCTGACCCCTACTGCGAACGTGCCCACAGCCTCAATGCGGTGGACCCCGCCTCCCTCACCGCCGGGCTCAATGAACGCCAGGAAGAAGCCGTGCTGCACTCCGGCGCGCCCCTGCTCATCGTTGCGGGCGCCGGCTCCGGCAAGACCCGCGTGCTCACCCACCGCATCGCCTACCTGCTCGCAACCCATCGCGCGACCCCCGGCCAGATTCTCGCCATCACCTTCACCAATAAGGCTGCCGCCGAAATGCGTGAACGTATTGAGGCGCTGGTTGGCCCGCGCGCCAAGCACATGTGGATTTCTACTTTCCACAGCTTCTGCGTGCGCGTGCTGCGCCGTGAGGCCGCCGCCCTGGGTTTGAAGTCCACCTTCACCATTTACGATTCGACCGACTCGCAGCGCCTGCTGAGCCTCATCATTAAAGAGCTCAACCTGGACCCCAAGAAGTTCACCGCCAAGGCCGTGGGCAACCGCATCTCCGGGCTGAAGAACGAGCTGGTCAGCGCCGAGGCGTTCGCATCCCGCGTGGCCTCCGATAACCCGTACGAGAAGACCATCTCGCAGATCTACACCGTTTACACGCAGCGTCTGCGCGCCGCCAACTCCCTCGACTTTGACGACCTGATTGGCCGCACCGTCTTCTTGCTCAAGAAGTTCCCCGAAATCGCGAACTACTACCGCCGCAAGTTCCGCCACATCCTCGTGGACGAGTACCAGGACACCAACCACGCCCAGTACCAGCTCGTGCGTGAACTGGTCGGCGCCCACACGAAGGCACCGGCTGACCGCGGCCCCTACCCGGACGCCGTGCCCCCCGCCGAGCTGACCGTGGTGGGTGACTCCGACCAGTCCATCTACGCCTTCCGCGGCGCGGATATCCGCAATATTACGGACTTCGAGAAGGACTACCCGAACGCCCACACGATCCTGCTGGAACAGAACTACCGTTCCACGCAGAACATCCTCTCCGCGGCGAACGCGGTCATCGAACGCAACCCCGACCGTCGCCCCAAGAAGCTGTGGACCGCCTCCGGTGCGGGCGCGAAAATCATCGGTTACGTCGCCGAATCCGAACACGCCGAGGCACGCTACATCACCCGCGAAATTGACCGCCTTGCCGATGAGCACGGCGTGCAGCCCGGTGACGTCGCAATCTTCTATCGCACCAACGCGCAGTCCCGAACCCTCGAGGACATGCTCATGCGTGCCGGCCTGCCCTACCGCGTGGTCGGCGGTACCCGCTTCTACGAGCGTAAGGAAATCAAGGACGCTCTGGCGTACCTGCGCGCCCTGAGCAACCCCGATGACGACGTGAACGTGCGCCGCATCCTCAACGAACCCAAGCGCGGTATCGGTGCCAAGTCTGAGTCCGTGGTGGCGGAGTACGCGAGTGCGAACCGCATCTCCTTCTACGCCGCCGCACGCCAGACAGCCGACATCCCCGGCCTGGGTGCCGCCGCGGTCAAGAAGTACGCCGAGTTCGTGCGCCTTATGGACGACCTGGCGCAGATTGCCCGCACCGAACCCGCCGCAACCTGCCTGGAAGCGGTCCTGGAGCAGACCGGATACCTGGCGGCTCTGCGCGCATCCAAGGACATTCAGGACGAATCGCGTGTGGAGAACCTCTCCGAGCTACTCGACGCCATGGTCGAGTTCGAGACCGAGAACCCCGGCGCCGACCTGGAGCAGTTCCTCGAACACGTGGCTCTGGTCGCCGACGCCGACTCAATCCCGAACCGCCCCGCCAGCGCCGACGGTGAGAACGCCTCCGCCGCACAGATTGCCGCCGAAGCCGCCGAGGCGAAGGCACAGGGCATGGTCACCCTCATGACCCTGCACACCGCCAAGGGCCTGGAGTTCCCCGTGGTGTTCCTGACCGGCATGGAGCACGGCCTGTTCCCGCATCAGCGTGCCCTGACCGATGAGAAGGAAATGAGCGAGGAACGCCGCCTGGCGTACGTGGGTCTGACCCGCGCCATGGAGCGCCTGTACCTGACCCGCTCGGAAACCCGCACCATGTGGGGTAAGAGCCAGTTCAACCCGCCCTCGCCCTTCCTGGAGGAAATCCCGGAGGAGCTGATTGAATGGAAGCGCACCGCCGGTTTCTCGGGCTTTGGTGCCTCCGGTATGGGTGCGTATGGCGCTCGCGGCAGTTCCTATGGCGGCAGCTCATACGGGAACTCGTACGGTGGCGGCTATTCGGGCGGTTCTCGTTCCAGTTACGGTTCCGGCGGCTACTCGGGCGGCTATGGCTCGAGCGGGTACAGTTCCGGTGGCTCGCGCGGCTCATACGACCCCTACGAGTCCCGCCCCGCACGCCGTTCTGAGCCGTCCACCGCGGATATTAATGGCTCGGCAAGCTACGGGCTGGCGGCGGCCACCTCGAAGGTGACGAACCGCTCCCGCGTGCACCAGAGCAAGGAAATCCCGACTCTGGCGGTCGGCGATACCGTGCGCCACACCAAGTTTGGTGAGGGTCGCGTGCTCGCCGTTGAGGGTAGCGGCGATAAGACCGTGGCGAAGGTCCGTTTCGGTTCGGAAGAGAAGCGTCTGCTGCTGCGTTACGCGCCGCTGGAGAAGGTGAGCTAACGCGTCGGGCGTGAGAACCTGACAATGCCTATGGAGGGGCGGGTACCTGAGGGTGCCCGCCCCTCTATTTGTATGCTGTATCGGGCGTGTTGTCCGCCTGCTGAGAAGGTGGCCGGGGCTTTGCAGAGCACGGCGGTAAACGCCGCATTTTCGCCGGTATTTCGCGGCGGATGGGGGAGTGCGAGTTCGGGTTAGTTACCCGGTGCACAGCCTTTGGGTGGAATGTACCCAAAATATTTGTGAGCTGAGTCGCTAAAATCTCAGATTTGGGGCTCTGTGAGTGCGAGCTCACGCCGAATCCGATAGAGTAGAGACGAGAGAAATTCCCCGCGTCAATGATGCGTGTGCGCCGGGTGCGAGAGACCCTTATCGCACCGTACTGACCACACGGGGGAACCTCCTCTAATGAGACCAGGCCGAGTGCACCAGTACTCGGCACCACTTCGAAGAAGAAGGACACCTGTGGACCTTTTCGAATACCAGGCGCGCGAGCTCTTCGCAAAGCACGGTGTACCCGTGCTCAAGGGCATTGTTGCGACCACCCCTGAAGAAGCAAAGGCAGCAGCTGAGGAAATTGGCGGTCTGACCGTCATTAAGGCTCAGGTTAAGACCGGCGGCCGCGGTAAGGCTGGCGGCGTTAAGCTCGCAAAGTCCCCCGAAGAAGCTTACGAGCACGCTAAGGCAATTCTCGGCATGGACATCAAGGGCCACACCGTTCACCGCGTGCTGGTCGCTGACGGCGCAGACATCGCCGAAGAATACTACTTCTCCCTCCTGCTGGACCGTGCAAACCGCTCCTACCTGGCAATGTGCTCGGTAGAAGGCGGTATGGAAATTGAGCAGCTCGCTGCTGAGCGCCCCGAGGCACTGGCAAAGATCGAGGTTGACCCGCTGGTCGGCCTGGACCAGGCTAAGGCTGAGGAAATTGCTAAGGCAGCAGGTTTCTCCGCAGAACTGCAGGAGAAGGTTGTTCCCGTTCTCGTTAAGCTGGGCGAAGTCTACACCAAGGAAGACGCAACCCTGGTTGAGGTTAACCCCCTCGTTCTGACCCCCGAGGGCACCATCCTGGCCCTGGACGGCAAGGTCTCCCTGGACGACAACGCAGAATTCCGCCAGCCCGAGCACGAGGCTCTCGTGGACAAGTCCGCTGAGAACCCGCTGGAAGCTAAGGCAAAGCAGTTCGACCTGAACTACGTGAAGCTGGACGGCGAGGTCGGCATCGTTGGTAACGGTGCAGGTCTGGTCATGTCCACCCTGGACGTCGTTGCATACGCTGGTGAGAACCACGGCAACGTCAAGCCCGCAAACTTCCTTGATATTGGTGGCGGCGCGTCCGCTGAGGTTATGGCTGCCGGCCTGGAAATCATTCTGGGCGACGAGCAGGTCAAGAGCGTTTTCGTGAACGTCTTCGGCGGCATCACCGCATGTGACGCAGTGGCAGACGGCATTGTGAAGGCTCTGGAGATTCTGGGCGACGCAGCAACCAAGCCCCTGGTTGTGCGCCTGGACGGCAACAACGTTGCTGAGGGTCGCCGCATCCTCTCCGAGGCGAACCACCCGCTGGTTGTTCTGGCTGAGACCATGGACTCCGGCGCTGACAAGGCAGCAGAGCTCGCTCACAAGGCGTAATCGCCAGCAAAGGATTTCAAGGAAGTAATATGTCTATCTTTGTGAACAAGGACTCCAAGGTCATCGTTCAGGGCATCACCGGTGGCGAGGGTACCAAGCACACCGCACGCATGCTCGCAGCAGGCACCAACATTGTGGGCGGCGTGAACGCTCGCAAGGCTGGCACCACCGTCACCCACAAGGCAAAGGACGGCTCGGACATCGAGCTGACCGTGTTCGGTACCGTGGCTGAGGCTATGGAGAAGACCGGCGCGAACGTCTCCATCGTCTTCGTTCCCCCGGCCTTCACCAAGGCAGCAGTTCTCGAGGCTATCGAGGCTAAGATCGGCCTCGTCGTCGTCATCACCGAGGGCGTTCCGGTTCAGGACTCCGCAGAGTTCTGGGCAGCTGCTAAGGCATCCGTGGACGAGAACGGCAAGCAGATCACCCGCATCATCGGTCCCAACTGCCCCGGCATCATCTCCCCCGAGGAGTGCCTGGTCGGCATTATCCCGGCGAACATCACCGGCAAGGGCAAGATTGGTCTGGTTTCCAAGTCCGGTACCCTGACCTACCAGCTGATGTACGAACTGTCCGACATTGGTTTCACCACCGCTATTGGTATTGGTGGCGACCCCATCATCGGCACCACCCACATCGACGCTCTGGAAGCTTTCGAAGCTGACCCCGAGACCGAAGCAATCGTCATGATTGGTGAGATTGGTGGTGACGCTGAGGAGCGTGCTGCAGAGTACATCAAGGCAAACGTGACCAAGCCCGTCGTTGGTTACATTGCGGGCTTCACCGCTCCTGAGGGTAAGACCATGGGCCACGCAGGCGCTATTGTCTCCGGTTCCTCCGGTACCGCTCAGGCGAAGAAGGAAGCTCTGGAAGCAGCAGGCGTGAAGGTCGGTAAGACCCCCTCCGAGGCTGCAAACCTGATGCGCGAAATCTTCGCAGCGAAGTAAACAACATAGTATTGCGGCAGATGCCGGTAGTCCATGAGGCTATCGGCATCTGTGCATTTAACGCCCCGCTAGCGCCCGCAAATATTGCACTAGAAAGTAAGATTGTGCACACTGTGCCACAAAAAGATGTAAGTGCGATCTTAACCTTTGTATACTGGAGTGCATTGAGCCTAGTCAGAATCATTTTGAGCGGCTCCAAGAAACACCAAACACTAACAGGAGATCACTACACTCATGACTCAGCCCATCTCTCGCCGCACTGTCGCCAAGGCAGGCGTCTGGTCCGCACCCGTCGTCGCAGCCTCCGCAGCAGTGCCCGCCTACGCAGCATCCAAGGAAACCCCCGGCGTGCAGTACGGCGTGTACGTCAGCGTGCAGAACAACGGCGGCTACGTCGGCTACGCATCCTCCAACAACACCGGCACCATCAACCCGGCAACCCCCGAGGCGCACTTCACCGCCTCCGGCACCCCCGACTCCGACATCAACTGGGACGACGCAACCTCCAAGCCCAAGAGCGCAACCTACGTCAATGGCGAAGGTAAGTTCACCCCCGTCACCAACTCCCAGACCGGCGCAAACGGCGCCTACATGTCCTCCAGCGGCTTCTGGTGGTCCGTACCGACCAAGGACACCGCAACCGGCACCGGCTACATCCCCGGCAGCAGCGTCACCCTCGCGGCGGGCGCGACCTTCGTGACCGAGGTTGAGTACACCGTCGCCGCCAGCGCCCAGTCGCTCCTTAAGTTCGGTAAGATCAACGGCCAGGCATGGGCCCCCTCCGGTCGCAAGCTGACCGGTAAGACCACCGAACTGGTAGCCTCCGCAGGCCAGGCAAAGTACCTGTCCGTCGCGCAGACCGCCGGCACCTGGACCGCAGAAGTACCGACCGTCACCAAGAACTCCGACGGCACCTACACCTTCAAGGGTCGTATCGTCTACACCACCAGCAAGGCGTACACCATGAAGCAGTCCGGCACCAAGTACTACAGCCAGACCAACTTCATGCCGGCACAGCTGCGATTCCCGGCAAACGACGGCTGGGTCTCGTACAAGCAGACCTCCAGCGTGCAGGTTGCAAACCTGACCTACTCCGGCAACGGCGCGACCGGCTCGGAGAGCGTTTCCGGTCAGGCCACCACCGCGGAGATTCACCCGTAATAGATCAACCCCTCATGCAGGGTAAGAACATATAGAAAACCCCCGGCGGATGACTCACCCGCCGGGGGTTTTCTACGCTCGGGATGCACGGCGCAGGGGAGAGCGCGGAACATGCCCGAGCGGCTATATACACTTGTTGAAAGCCTATTTATGGGGTTCTTGATTAGCCGACCGTCGTACCGAACGCCAAACCCAGCAGGTAGGTCACGAACGCCGCACCAAAGCCAATTAGAATCTGGCGAACACCGCGCCTGAGCGGGGAAGTGCCCGAAAGCAGACCCACCACGCCGCCGGTGAAGCCCAGCGCCGCACCCACAAATAGCAGAGACAGCACCATCGCGAACACACCCGACAAGCCGAAAATATAGGGCAGAATCGGAACCAGCGCACCCGAAGCAAAGAACGCGAACGACGCAGCGGCGGCACCAATATCGGTACCCAAAGCCACATTCTCCTCACGATCCTCTTCCTCGCGGTGAGACAGCGACGGATCGCAGTCACAATCCAGGTAGCCGAAACGCTCCATCGCACGGTGATGCGCCGCTTCCGGCTCCATGCCGCGGGCACGGTAAATGAGCTCCAGCTCGTTCGAGTCCAAATCCAAATCGTGTGCAACACGCAGGGTCACCTGGGTCGGCTGGGATGCATCCAGCAGCTCACGCTGAGAACGCACCGACACGAACTCACCCGCCGCCATCGACAGCGCACCCGCCAGCAGACCCGCAATACCCGAGAGCAGAACCATTGAGCTGGACGCACCCGAGGCGGTAATACCCATAGTCAACGCCAGGTTCGACACCAAACCGTCGTTAGCGCCAAAGACCGCCGCACGGAAATTACCCGAAAGCTTCTCCCTGCCACTGGTCGCCAGGGCGCGGATAATTTCCTCGTGAATCGCCTCGTCAGCCGCCATTTCCTCGGTAGCGTCCGGGTCCTCAGCGTAAGGGGAGCGGGACTCCGCGCGCTGCGCCATCGCCAGAATAAACACCGAACCGAAGTTCTTCGCCAAGAACTGCAGAAGTAGGGACTGCATGGACGGGCGCACGTGAACATCCGCGTGTTCGCCGAGCATGTCACGCCAATGCTGCTGGTGGCGCTTCTCCGCCTCGGCAACCTGCAGAAGGATCTCGCGGTCGGTACCCTCGGCGCGGCGAGCCAGGTAACGGTAGATGCGTGCCTCCGACTCTTCATCAGCCAGATAGCGGCGCCAACGCTTAATCTGCGCGGGGGAGGGGGAAGTAACCGCACTGTGGCGGGTCGGCTTGTGCTCGGTTGCCTCAGCTACGGTCCTTTCAGCCTCGGCCGCGTCAGCCTGAAACTTCTCGGTCTGCTCACCGTACGTGTCTTTGCCGTGCTCGTTCGGGGCGTGCGTGCTCATATCTCTCTTTCCGCCGGATGCGGGTCGCTCCGGGTATCTCCCGGGTGCTCAACCATGCGTTCAAGTCTGTGCGTTCTGTGTTAATCAGTGAACCACTGTAGAGCACTCCGAACAGAAAATCTAGGACGGCCTAACCCGGTGTTATTGTTCGCCTCAACGTACTTTGTGATACCGCACGGACGAGGACTAAAGTGCCGGGAAGGGTAAAAATGGTCGGGAAGAAGCGGGGCAGCTTCGAGCATAAAAAGCCGGGCGGGTGCACCCTCCATAAGGAGGGCGCACCCGCCCGGTTCGTGACTCTAAAAGATAGCGTCTACATGGCTTGCCGCCATAAGTAGGCTGCAGTTTAGAGGCTACAACTTAGATGGTTGCGGCTTAGATGTTGCCTTCGCCGTTCTCCAGGAATGCGCGGATGAACCACTGGAACTTCTCCAGCTCGGCGGTCTGACCAATCAGCAGGTCCTCGGTGACGGGGTCGGACTCGCCAGCGAATTCAATCGCCTTGCGGTGAGCCTCAATCACGCGGGTGTAGACGTCGTTCAGGGCGCGCAGGTGAGCGGCGACGGGTGCGCGGCCAACTGCGTAGTCCTCGACGGTGCGCTGTGCGACCAGTGCGCCAGCCAGACCGTTGGGGGTTGCGCCCAGGGTTGCCATGCGCTCTGCGATGGCGTCAACGAACTCGCGGACGGTGTCGACCTGGGGGTCAATCATTTCGTGAACGGCGATGAAGCCGGGGCCGGTCACGTTCCAGTGAGCGTGCTTCAGCAGCAGGTGCAGGTCGTTCAGGTCGTGCAGACGTGCCTGGAGAACCTCGGAAATGCCCTTGCCTTCTTCGAGGGTCAGGCCGGGTGCGGTGTAGTTTGCGAATGCCATGATGGTCTCCTTCATGATGCTGTGATGCTTGTGGTTCGGTGGGATTTGTCGCCCCGCCGAATCGTTATTATGAGTAAATCATTTTAAGGAACCATTGTCAAGGTTATTTTGAGTAATTCGTAATAAATTGTCATCTATGTGTCGCGCCGCACTTAAAAGCTCCTGCCCAAAAGCCCCTGCTCACCCCCCCCACGGCTCACCGCCCAGGCGCGCACAAAGGGTGGGACGCGCAGTCTCTCATATCGCGCATCCCACCCTTTATGGTGAAGCGTATTCAGTTTTCTACAGAGCTTCCGGCCTTTCTGCAGGGCTTCCCGCGTGCGAATCGGGCGGCTACGCCAGCGCGCGAACCGCCTCCAGGGTCAGCTCCTCATGCTTGAGGCGCGCGGTGCCGAGCTCCGCCGGAACCTCCAGCTCGCCCGGCACAACAATGACGCGCATACCCGCCGCGGTCGCACTGCGCACGCCCGAAGGGGAATCCTCGAGAGCCACGCACTGAGTCGGATCAACATCCAGACGTTCCGCCGCCAAAAGATAAGGCTGCGGGTCCGGCTTGGGGTTGGTGGTCTCATCGTTGCCAATAACCACCGAGAACGTGCCCTCGGGTGCCGCGTTTGCGGTGCGGCGAGCCACGGAGGTGGTTGCGTTTGTGACGATGGCGGCCGGAATTTGCGCATCGTGAACCTCCGAGAGGAAGCGCTCAATGCCGGGTAGGAACTCGACCGGCTGCTGTGCCAGCGTCTCGCGCACCTTCGCTACCAGTCGATCGTTAATCTCCTCGTCCGGCAGGTTCACGCCGCGCTCGCGCAGACGATCCAGGGTGAACTGCATGGATAGGCCCAGGCAATCGAGGGTGTCCTGTTCGGTCCAGGTGCCGCCAAATTCTGCGGTGAGAGCAACCTTTGCGGCAGCCCATACGGGTTCAGTATCGACGAGGGTTCCGTCGTGGTCGAAGAGAATGGCGGCGGGGAAGGTGTTCGTAGTCGTCATGTCATTAAGCCTACCGGTTTATTTCTGGGGTGAGAGTAGGACAGCGTCCCCAGTCGTCACCAAAAAATCCGTGCCAGCGTTCTGGGGGTTCTTGGCGATAGTGAGCAGCGCATCGGCGACGTCTTCACGGGCAATCGTGGGGATACCCGGAGTTCGCTCGACGCTCGCCATGTCAAATACCTTCACTCTGCCCTTACCGGGCTTATCGGTCAGCCTGCCCGGATGCGCACGCGAAATATACGGCTGATATTCGGCAACCAGGGCGTCCGCCTTAACCTTGTCGGTAAAAATGCCGCGCATGATGACCTTGCATACCAGGCGCATGGGCAGGGACGCGGTCCGTACCGTATCGCCCACACCGTAGGCACTCATCAGAACGCAGTGCTTTACGCCTGCGCCCGTGACCGCCTCCATGATGAGGGGCAGACGCTCCTGCATGAACGTGGAGGAGAGAAATTCTCGCACCGTGGCTTTCTGCCCCAGGATGCTCACCATGACGTCCTGCTCGGAAGAAGCTGTGGCGAGCTGCTCGGCATCGTTCAGGGCTCCCGGAATGATAGTGAGATTTTGGTGCGCCCCCAAAAGTGTTAGCGCCTTGTCGGGGTTGCTCACGTAGGCGGTGACGGTGTGCCCCTCCTCTAGGGCTTTGCGGGTGAAGAGGTAGCCGGTGCGGCCGGTTGCGCCTAGAACCAGTATTTTCATGTGGGTCCCCATTCGTGACTGTGATTGTTGCGGGAACTCGCAAGTGCCCAGCCTTACATGTACCCAGCGTGGTCACTATAACAATAGGGCTTTTGGGTGGAGTTTTTGGCTGGAGTTGGTGCTTTCGCCGCTTTATTCGTGTGGTGATCCCTTAGTTTGTTGTCGAAATTTTAATCTCAAAAACCTTGGTTAACCCCTTGCGCAGAATAATTGAGTGTAGTAGACTCAAGTTATGTAATGCAGGGGCGCATAGGATAAGCCCCTCGAAATGCGAAAGGAACACCATGGACAACAAGTTCACCACCAAGAGTCAAGAAGTCATCTCGGCGGCAAATACTAATGCTCAAACCGCCGGCAACCCCACTATTGAAACCGCGCACATCCTCAAGGCCCTCATGGACCAGCGCGAAGGCGTCGCCGTAGCAGTCCTCAAGGCTGCAGGCCTGGATGTCGACGCTATCTCCGAGGCGGCATCCGCTGAAATCAAGAAGCTGCCGAAGGCATCCGGTGCCTCCGTGCAGAACGCCTCCCTCAGCCGTGCAGCGCTTTCTGCTCTGCAGGCGGCACAGACCCGTGCCCAGGGCTTCGGAGATACCTACGTTTCTACCGAAATGATCCTGCTCGGCATTGCCAGCGGAACCGATAGCACCGCAACCGCAATGCACAAGCTCGGCGCTACCGCAGAGCTCATCGCACAGACCATCCCCAACGTCCGAGGAGACCGCACCGTGGACACCCCCGACCCCGAAGGCACCTTCCAGGCGCTCGAAAAGTACGGCACCGACCTGACCGCTATTGCTCGCGCAGGCAAGCTCGACCCGGTCATCGGCCGTGACTCTGAGATTCGCCGCGTCGTGCAGGTGCTCTCCCGCCGAACCAAGAACAACCCCGTTCTGATTGGTGAGCCCGGCGTCGGTAAGACCGCCGTCGTGGAGGGCCTGGCACAGCGCATGGTTTCTGGCGACGTGCCCGAATCCCTGCGCGGCAAGACCCTGATTAGCCTGGACCTGGGCTCCATGGTCGCAGGCGCAAAGTACCGCGGTGAATTCGAGGAGCGCCTGAAGGCAGTCCTCGAAGAAATCAAGAAGTCCGAGGGCCAGATTGTGACCTTCATCGACGAGATTCACACTGTCGTCGGTGCGGGCGCATCCGAAGGCTCCATGGACGCCGGTAATATGCTCAAGCCCATGCTGGCTCGAGGCGAGTTGCGCCTCATCGGTGCCACCACCTTGGACGAGTACCGCGAGAACATTGAAAAGGACCCCGCCCTGGAGCGCCGCTTCCAGCAGGTGTACGTGGGCGAGCCCAGCGTCGACGACACCATTGGTATTCTGCGTGGCCTGAAGGAGCGCTACGAGGCACACCACAAGGTGCAAATCGCCGACTCCGCACTGGTTGCCGCAGCCACCCTGTCCAACCGCTACATCCCCTCCCGTCAGCTACCGGATAAGGCCATTGACCTGATCGACGAGGCTGCATCCCGCCTGCGCATGGAAATTGACTCCGCCCCGGAGGAAATCGACCAGTTGCGCCGCGCCGTGGACCGTCTGACCATGGAGGAGCTGGCCCTGGCCGACGAGACCGATCCCGCATCGGTTGAGCGTCTGGAAGCGCTGCGCAAGGACATGGCTGACAAGAAGGAACAGCTCGACGCCCTCAACGCTCGTTGGGAGGCCGAGAAGGCTAGCCTGAACCGTGTGGGTGACATCAAGACCCAGATTGACGAGCTGCGTTCCCGCGCAGAGGTTGCACAGCGCGAGGGTAACCTCGCCGAGGCATCCCGCCTGCTGTACGGTGAGATTCCCGCAAAGCAGGCTGAGCTGGAAGAAGCACAGCGCGCCGAGGACACCGCCAAGAACGAATCTATGGTCTCCGAAGAGGTCACCGCGGACGATATCGCCGAGGTGATTTCCTCCTGGACCGGCATTCCTGCAGGCCGCATGATGCAGGGTGAGTCCGAGAAGCTGCTCGAAATGGAGAAGCGCATCGGTGCCCGCCTCATCGGTCAGGAAGCCGCAGTGGTCGCTGTCTCTGACGCTGTGCGCCGTGCCCGCGCCGGTATTTCCGACCCGAACCGCCCGATTGGTTCCTTCCTCTTCCTGGGCCCGACCGGTGTTGGTAAGACCGAGCTGGCTAAGGCACTGGCTGAGTTCCAGTTCGATGACGAGCGTGCCCTGGTACGTATCGACATGAGCGAGTACTCCGAGAAGCACACCGTTTCCCGCCTGGTCGGTGCCCCTCCCGGATACGTCGGCCACGAAGAGGGCGGTCAGCTGACCGAGGCTGTACGCCGTCGCCCCTACTCGGTGGTCCTGCTCGACGAGGTTGAGAAGGCGCACCCCGAGGTCTTCGACATCCTGCTGCAGGTACTCGATGACGGCCGCCTGACCGACGGCCAGGGCCGCACCGTGGACTTCCGCAACGTCATCCTGATTCTGACCTCGAACCTCGGTTCGCAGTACCTGGTCAACCAGGATTTGCCCTTCGAGGAGCGATCCGAGAAGGCGCTGGAGGTTGTTCACCAGGCATTCCGCCCCGAGTTCCTCAACCGACTGGACGACATCATCATGTTCCAGCCCCTGTCGGCTGAGAACCTGGGTCAGATTGTGGGCCTGCAGATCAAGAGCATGGCTAAGCGTCTGGAGGACCGCCGCCTCACCCTGAACGTGACTGAGGCAGCCCTGGAGTGGCTGGGTAAGACCGGCTACGACCCGGCATTCGGTGCCCGCCCGCTGCGCCGCCTGGTTCAGCGTGAGATTGGCGACCGCCTGGCTCGCGGCATCCTCTCCGGTGCAATCCACGACGGCGACACCGTGACCGTGGACGTGAACCCGGACGTTGCCAGCGACGGCCTGTCGGTGACCTCCGAGCGTGAGCAGAAGGCTGAGAACTAAGCTTAACCGGTTGGCTGAGCGGACTTAGCCTGTGGCTGAGTTTGCACATTCGAAACCATAAGAAATAGGCTGTGGGGTACCCTCGAAAGGGGGTGCCCCGCAGCCGTTTAACGCGTTAGAACCGCGCTAGTACACAGAGCATTGAGGAGAAGAATGGACCGCTGGACTGACCACCAGAACTTCGCCGCCGCCGGTGAGCAGCGCGAAGAAATCGCCTCCGTGCACCGTGCCGCAATCCGCTCGATTCAGCGCGTTGTCTCTGAGAACGCCACCCCGCACGACGAAGAATACGCCTCCGCGGGTATTGCCGAGCTACTCAAGGCCGGTAAGGTTCTCGTGCTCACCGGCGCGGGCGTGAGTACCGAATCCGGCATCCCCGACTACCGCGGCCCCGGCGGCTCCTTGCACGACCACCGCCCCATGACCTACCAGGAATTCCGCTACGATGACGCCGCCCGCCAACGCTACTGGGCGCGCTCCTACGTGGGTTGGCGCCGCATGCGCCGCGCCGAACCGAACCGCGCCCACTACGCGCTCGCCGAGCTGGAGCAGCTGGGCGCTGTGAGCGGCGTGATTACGCAGAACGTGGATGGGCTGCACGCCCGCGCTGGAAGCTCCCGCCTTCTGGCGCTGCACGGTGACCTCTCCCGTATTGTGTGCCTGGACTGCGGGCAGGACGAGAGCCGCGAAAGCCTGGATGCGCGCCTGGACGCGGCGAACCCCGGCTACCTGGCGCGCCTTGACAACGAAGACCTGCGGGTGAACCCTGACGGTGACGTGGAGCTGGACGAGCGCTATATCCGCGATTTTCAGATGGTGCCCTGTATCGCCTGCGGTTCGACCCGCCTCAAGCCGGATGTCGTGTACTTTGGCGAGTCCGTGCCCGCCGAACGTAAGGCACGTAAGGACGCCATGCTCGCTGAATGTTCGGCGCTGCTGGTGGTGGGCTCCTCGGTGGCGGTCATGAGCAGCTACAAGATTGTGCTGGAGGCTCTGCGCGCCGGCAAGCCGGTCGCCGTCATTAACGGTGGTCCGGGTCGTGCGGATGCGAAAGCAACCTACCTGTGGCGCAGCGGCGTGGGTGAGGCGCTGGAACTCATGCTCGACGCCGTTGACGTTTAAGGTTGCCGGGGTTGTCGCAGGGATCTAGGTGGCGCTGTTTTCCAGTGAATATTGCCGCGCGTGCACAGACCGGTGATTTAGTGCACGAAAGTGCTATTTTGTGTTGCAAGTCATTGCAAATAGCCCCTGGACAGGCGGATACGCCCACCGTGCGGGGATAAAATGATGGGATGGACATTCGACACACTATCACTCGCTTCGGTGCCACCGCCCTGATCGGTTGCGGTCTGGCGGTCACCGCAATTCCCGCAACTTTCGCTCAGAACGGTGAAGAGTCCGTCACCCACGTTTACTCTGACAAGGCTGCTTCCCACATTTCTGAGGTCTGGTACAAGGGCGAAACCCTGAAGATTACCGGTGAGGGCTTCCTGACTCAGGATGGTGCCTCCGGCTCCGTTATCGCTATCAAGCTGAATAAGGGTTCCGTCAAGATTGACGGCAAGGACTACCTGGAAGTTCAGGCTGACGAGAAGGGCAACTTCTCCGTCTCCATTCCCTGGCAGAACGACCTGGAAGACCGTATTTCCGTGGACGTCTACCTGCTCTCCGGCTCCCTGAAGGACAACGACACCTCCCGTGGCGGTAAGGCTGCAACCGTGAAGATTGAGGCTCGCTCCGTTCAGGAAGCAACCCCCTCCGCTACCGCATCTGCGAGCGCTTCGGCAACCGCGAGCGCTTCGGCTTCCGTGGTGGCGACCCCCTCCGCTTCTGCGGTGCCTTCCGCATCTGCATCCCCCTCGGCTTCCGCGACTGCTTCGGCTACTGCCGCTGATGAGGTTGTTGCCTCCGTGGATGCAAAGATTAAGAACCGCGCCGATGAGAAGGCTACCGCTTCGGTGAGCCCCTCGGCTACCGCATCGGCTTCGGCTTCTGTGGTGGCGACCCCCTCCGCTTCGGCAACTGCTTCTGCGAGCGCTTCGGCTTCGGCAGCTGCTGATCAGCACGCATCTGTTGCGAACGATGCGAAGGATCAGCTGGGTGATTCCGCCTCCGCTACCGAGCAGGTGACCGCTTCGGCTGAGAGCACTCGCTTCGCGAACTGTGCAGAGGTTGCGGCTGCTGGCCTGGCGCCCATGCATAAGAGTCACCCGGACTTCCGCCAGAAGTTCGATAATGACAAGAATGATTGGGGCTGCGAGGTCATTAACAGCGAGGTGACTGACGGTTCCTCCTCCAACAGCTCCTCGGGTTCTTCGTCCCGCAACTCTGGCAGCCTGGATAACCTGGGCGGCGACTCCTCCTCTTCGAGTAGCTACACTTCGAGCCGTGCTCAGCGCTCTTCCCTGGCTAACACCGGTGCTTCTAACGCCTTCACCATTGCTGGTATGGGTCTGGTAGCTCTGGGTCTGGGTGTTGCTGGCGTGTCTGCTGTGCGTAAGCGCAAGAACTCCTAAAAACTGTTGCCGCCCGGTGCGGTGTGCATGAGGGTCCCTTCCCCTGAACGCTTTTGAGTGTTCGGGCGGAGGGGATTTTCGCGTTTAACGGGGTGATTTTTGCTGCTGGGTTGTGCTGATGGGGTGGGGTATGTACTTGTTAGTTTCTTCAACGTCGGGTTGAGAGTTTGGGTGTGCACGGCGGTGTAAAAGGCTCATATAGTTCAACCACGCCTTCAAGAAACCTTCAAGAAAAATATGTTTTGTGAGTTAGGTCATAATAAATTGACGTCTTGGGTGCCGGTATCCTAAGCTTCGCTCGTTAGAATGGGGGGCATGAACATTCGAAACAATATTGCACGCATCGGCGCCACCGCACTCATCGGCTGTGGCCTCGTTGCTACTTCCGTCCCCGCAACCTTCGCTGTTGAAGGCGCACCTCAGGTTGTCCACACCTACGCAGACTCTGCGCAGTTCATCGCCCCCGACGTATGGGTTGAGGGCCAGAATCTGAACATTGGCGGCGAGGGCTTCAAGACCGCTGACGGCACCTCCGGTTCCGTTCTGGCACTGAAGCTGAACAAGGGTGCAGTTAAGATTAACGGCCAGGACTACCTGGAAATCCACGCTGACGAGGCTGGCAACTTCTCCGTTGCCATCCCCTGGCAGGCAGAGCTGCACGGCAGCGTTTCCGTTGACATTTACCTGCTGTCCGGCTCCCTGAAGGACGGTGACGTTCCCCGCGGCGGTAAGGCAGCTACCGTGACCATTAAGGTTGCAGAGCAGCCCGCTCCCGCACCTAGCGAAGAGCCTACCCCGGCTCCCTCCGAGGACCCGACTCCGGCTCCCTCCGAGGATCCGACCCCCGCTCCCTCCGAGGACTCGACCCCGGCTCCGACCACCGAGGCTCCCAAGCCTGCTGAAGAGACCTCCGCACCCGCAGTTGAGGACGCTAAGGAAACCAAGCCTGCTGAAGAGACCTCCGCACCCGCCGAGGATTCCTCCAAGCCCGCTGACGAGAACGCAGCTCCGGCTCCCCAGCCTTCCGAGAGCTTCCGCTTCCAGAACTGCGCCGACGTTGAGGCTGCAGG
>NZ_KV831926.1:327522-587436 GCF_001837265.1 Rothia sp. HMSC064F07
TCCGCGAGAAGTTCGATGCTGACCACGACGGCGTCGGCTGCGAGCAGCCCGCTGACTACGAGAACTCTAACTCTGTAGATAACCAGAGCAACGGTGGTCAGAACTCTGGCGGTCAGACCTCTATTAACAACCTCTCCGCTGGTCAGAACTCTGGTAACGCTACCGAGAGCCACCGTTTCCAGAACTGCGCCGACGTTGAGGCTGCAGGCCTGGCACCGATCCGCAAGGATCACCCGGACTTCCGCGAGAAGTTCGATGCTGACCACGACGGCATCGGTTGCGAATGGCCGGTTGACTACGAGAATGCTACTAACGCATCCTCCAAGAGCTCTTCTTCCCTGGCTAAGACCGGTGCATCCGATGCGATGACCGCTGCTGGTCTGGGTCTGATTGCTCTGGGTGCTGGTGGCGCGACCATCGTGGCAACCCGCATGCGCAAGAAGGCATAATAACGCCTAGTCGCTAAGTTTTTAGCTGCTTTTATGGGCTCCCTCCATATCGGAGGGGGCCCATTTTTTTGTGCCTTTTGACACCGCAGAAGATGCAGAAAACGTAGTGGAGAGAGGAAAAAATAATAGCCTCTAGTGTATCTGACCAGCAGATTTACTAGAGACTTCTAACACTTATCTCTAAGTTAAGGGCAACACAGGGCAAACACAGCTTCGACCGGGATTCTAGATACCAAGCAGAAAACGAAAGACGCAAAGCACTGAGCTGAAGAACAGACAGCGAAGAGCACCGCGAACATCACGACACGATATCTGGAGCACCCAATGACTATTCTGACCATGGCGATTGCCGATGCCATAGCCATCGCAGCTCTCTGCACCCTCTACATGGTGCGGCACCGCAACCGCGAACTGATGATTTCCTACGCGGTCATCAACGCCGGCATCTTCACCGTCTCGGTGGCGCTGGTATCCGCCGGATCGAACGCATCCGCTATGGGTATGGGCCTCTTCGGTGTCCTGTCGATTATCCGATTGCGTTCCACCGCCCTGAGCCAGCGCGAGGTGGGTTACTACTTCGTAGCCCTCTCGGTCGGCATGATCGCGGGTGTGAACATTAGCCCGGCGTACATCGCCTTCGGCCTCATGGCTACCCTGGTCGGCCTCATCGCGATTCTCGACTCGCGCAGCACCCCGGTTTCTAAGGAGCTGACTCAGACCGTCACCGCCGATCGTGCGATTAGCGACGAGGAAGAGCTCAAGGCATACCTGAGCGCTCGCCTGGGTTACACCGTCACCTCGGCGAAGATCACCGAGCTGGACATGGTGAACAACCTGACCCGCGCCACCGTCACCTACCAGCCCAAGGAAACCACCGAGGGCGGCACCCCCGCGGCAGTGGAGGCGGCACAGGCTCACGTAGCACCCATCTCGGCAGTAGCTCAACCAGCAGCACCGCAGATTACTGCAACCCGCCAGCCTGTAGCACCCACCGCCGAAGCGCACGCCACGCTGGAAACCCAGATGATTCCGCTCCAGCGCACCCCGGTGGGCAAGTAAGACCAGCCGGTATCTAAGCCTCCGATTCACTCCAACTGCACAAACATCTCCAATACCCACGACACGCCGCCCCCCAGCGCACAGCACGCGGGGACGGCACCCCAGAAGGACGAAGACCCATGACTAACGCAGTCGCAAACATCATCCCCGCAGAGTGGAAGAGCATCAGCCTCGAAGCCATGAACGAGAAGGCAGCCATGCAGACCCGCGTGGACCGCAAGTACATTGTCGACGCAGAAACTGCCGCCAAGGTACTCTCCACGCTCGATGCAGACGCCTCCGTCATGGAAATCGATGGCCAGCGCGATTTCGCCTACGACTCGGTCTACTTCGACACCCCGCAGATGCAGAGCTACCACTCGGCAGCCTACAGCCGCGACGATACCTTCAAGATTCGTACCCGTAGCTACCTGGACTCGAAGCTGACCTTCCTGGAGGTCAAGACCGACGGTGAGCAGGATATGACCGTCAAGAAGCGTATCCCGTACACCTTCGAAAACCGCGATACGCTCACTGCGGAAGGTCACGAGTACATCACCGTAGCACTCGGCGATATCCTCGCCGGCCCCGTACACAAGCTGGAGGCGGTCCTGACCACCGGGTACCGCCGTACCACGGTCTTCCTGCCGCAGAGCGAGAAGAACCCGGTCGCCTCCCGTATGACCGTAGATAACGCCCTGACCTGGACCCCTCTGTCCGAGAACATCCTCATGGCGGGCGTGAACTACCGTAACTTCCACGGCAACCTGGTCGGCACCACCTACGGCCTGCCGAACGCGGTCATCATCGAAACCAAGTCGGGTGTGGAGCCCTCCGTAGCGGATCAGCACCTCTGGGATGCGGGCATCACCCCCTCAAAGATTTCCAAGTTTGCAACCGGCATGGCGGCGCTGAACCCGCAGCTGGCAAGCAACAAGTGGGAAGAAACCCTGAAGAACTGGATGCACCTGGAACCGGTTGAGGGCACCCGCCTGAACGTGGATGACATGACCGAAGAGGATTACCAGAAGCTGCTGACCGAGCGTTTTGCAGCCGCCTAAAACGGCAATCTGGAATGCGCGGGTAGGGTAGAGCACCTACCTTGCCCGCACCCCAGCCCCTCATCTATATCCCCCGAACCAAGCACAACATCGGCCTTATTCGCCCCACACAGGCAATAACCGCTCTCACACATATTCACATTTCACATACGTCTTACCCCTGTGGCGCTGGCTCTACGCGAGTGGTCACCCAAACACAAAGGAAAACCCGTGAAAAAGAGCAATATGATTAAGAGCGCAACCTCCATTACCCTCCTGGCAGCCCTGGCGTTGACCGGCTGCTCGGCAACCTCGGCATCGAATGCCAGCGCTTCGAGTGCAATCAGTACCTCCGCTTCGAGCACTTCGGGCACCACGTCGAAGGTGGCAGACTCCTTCTCCACCGACGTGAAGAGCGGCGCGAAGCTCGCCGAGGACACCCACTACTCCGCGAAGGACGTCACCTGGGACTCCTCCAGCGAAGTTACTATCGATCTTTCTAACCCGACCGCGACCGACGGCGTGACCGTCAGCGACGGCGTCATCACCATCACCAAGGCGGGCAACTACAAGCTCACCGGCACCTACGAGGGCCAGATTAAGGTTGAGGCAGCCGACAGCGACATGGTCCGCCTGATCCTGAACAACGCGACGATCACCAACTCCACCGGTGCAGCTATCAACGTTGTTGAGGCGGACGAGGTCGTTATCTACACCGCCTCGGGTACCACCAACACCGTCTCTGACGGCTCCTCCTACTCGGATACCGCCAGTGGTAGCCCCGACGCAGCTATCTACTCCAAGAGCGACCTGACCCTGGCGGGCGAAGGTACCCTGAAGGTTGAAGGTAAGTACGAAGAGGGTATCCACACCTCTGATGGCCTGGTCATTGCCTCCGGCACCCTGGAAGTGAACGCGGCAAACACCGGCATCAAGGGTAAGGACTACGTCGATATCCTGGACGGCACCATCACCGTGACCGCAACCAAGGACGGCATCAAGGCAACTAACGACACCGACGGCAACCGCGGCTGGGTGCGCCTGAGCGGCGGTACCGTGAACATCTCTGCAGGTGATGACGGTTTCAAGGCTGAGCGCGTGCTTGAAATCTCCGGCGGTACCCTGAACATCACCCAGGCGAACGAGGGTATCGAGGCGCAGTACATCAACATCCTGGACGGCACCGTGAACGTGACCAGCTCCGATGACGGTATCAACGCCTCGTACAGCACCACCTCGACCAGCACTAGCTCGACCAGCACTGAGTCGGCTACTGCAACCTCGACTACTGCAACCTCGACTAAGCAGAGCGCGCAGGGCGGCCAGAACTCTGCACCCCAGGCGCCCAGCGGTAGCGCAGGTCAGGCACCGGCAGGTGGCGGTCAGGCTCCCTCGGGCACTATGGGTCAGCCCCCGGCTGGTGGTGGCGCAGGTGGCGGCATGGGTGGCGGCGGCACCTTCGAGGTCGTCGACGCAACCATCAACATCTCCGGCGGTACCGTCACCGTGAACACGAACGGCGACGGCATCGATTCCAACGGTACGGCAACCCTCTCCGGTGGCACGCTGATTGTGAACGGTCCCTTCACCGGTGGTAACGCATCCCTGGACACCAACGGCGACCTGCTGCTCAACGGCACGACCGTGGCCGCGGGTAACTCCGGTGACATGTTCGAGGCGCCCTCGACCAACTCCACCAGCGGCTACGTGAAGATCAGCAACGTATCGAACCTGAGCGCCGGCACCACCGTACAGGTTGCCGACTCCTCCGGTAACGTGGTGGCGAACTACAAGGTGACTAACTCCAGCACCGCACTGATCCTGGTCTCCAGCTCCAAGATCACCAAGGGCGAGAGCTACACCGTGTACACCACCACCGATAGCGTGGATGCCTCCAGTACCACCCTGGCTTCTAACGCCACCTCGCTGGGCTCCTTTACCGCAAGCTAGCAGCTCCTTCGCGGCTCCCTTGCCGCAGGCTCAGCGGCAGGGGGCTCTCCCTTAGACCCCGTGCGGGATGTCATGACCTGCACGGTACCCTCTCTGAACCCGGTCTTGTGAGTGAGCCGGTAGGAGAGACACTCGCCCCGCATCGGATGTAGTGATATATCCGGTGCGGGGCTACGTGTTATATAGGGTGTGTGGCGTCTGGGGTAAAAAAGCCGCGGGTGCAAAATAAAACGGTTGTTCCGGTGCGAAGAAGTGCTCTGATACGCAAAATAGGTGCCGTTGAGCGAGACATTCAGGGCTGAAACAGGGTACTCTATAGTGTAGTAAAGACTGTTGAACGATCCGAGAGCGATGCGCCGCGCGTGCTGTTCGCCTCGGACAGGATGAAAGAGGGGGTCACGCCATGGGGCGCGGCCGTCAGAAGGCTAAAGCAACAAGGCAGGCTCGGGAGATGAAGTACTTCAGCCCCGAGACCGACTACAGCGCACTCGAGCGCGAGCTCAGCAGCGCGAAGAAAACGAAGTCCTCCGATTCGTCCCGCCGTCGCTATGACGACGAGGACGACTACTCGGCATACGCAGAAAAGTACGCGTCCTACGAGGATGAGGCATAAAGAATACGCGGAATGATTCGGTGCATATCGACCGAGCGTATTTCATAGATGATGAACCGGCTTGAGGCCCCGCACGGGGTGCTCAGCCGGTTTTTTCGTGCCCCCAGTTTTTGTGGATGCAGTTAGGCGTACGCGAGGACAGGTTGCCCGCGGGGGTTCTTGACTATGCGGAACACAAAGCCAATACACATGTTTATACATATATATGCATAGCACCATCTGGTAATAAAGCGTGGGCAGTAATAAAAAAGTTTTAAATGAATAAGCATACATAGCTTCTGCACAGCTTAGTCATGCCTGGCGCAGAGAATAGACCGGCATTCTAGAGACATGAACAACGAACAGAACATGACTCAGAGCATTGACCAGGCAACCCAGACCGCAGCAGAACAAGCTAACGCAGCGCAAACCGCAGCAGAGCAGAAGCTAGCCAAGAAGAAGCTCACCCGTCGAATCTTCATCGGCGGCGGCCTCGGCGCACTCGCAGTAGTCGGCGGCGGCGCAGGCTGGGCCTACAACCGCTACCTGGCAGAGCACACCGAAATTGAAGACACCACCGCCTACGAGGCGGCTGCAGCTCAGGCAAACGCAAGCGCCTCCGGCTCCGCAACCGCAGACCCCACCGAACTGACCGGCGTGAAGGTCAACGGTCAGAGCCTCACCGCTAACGAAGGCTCGATTACCATCACCTCCAACACCACCGGCAGCGGTTCCGACGCGGTCGTCTCCTTCGTAGCAGACATCAAGCTCGACAACGCAACCCTGCTGCGTAGCGCCTTCGCCAACAACAAGTTCGGCCAGAACATCATCGACACCCCCTCGAACATTGCCTCCGAGCACAACGGCATCTGGGCAATCAACGGTGACTACTACGGCTTCCGTACCACCGGCATCGTGATCCGAAACGGTGTTGTCTACCGTGACTCTGGCGCACGTGAAGGCCTCGCCTTCTACCGCGACGGCTCCGTCAAGCTCTACGACGAAACCGCAACCAACGCCCAGACCCTCGTCAACGAGGGCGTGTGGAACACCCTCTCCTTCGGCCCTGCACTGGTCAAGGACTCCGCAATCGTCGACGGCATCGACAGCGTCGAGGTGGACACCAACTTCGGTAACCACTCCATCCAGGGCAACCAACCGCGAACCGGTGTGGGCGTGCTCGGCACCAACCACCTGGTCTTCATCGTGGTCGACGGCCGCTCCACCAACTACTCGCGTGGCGTGACCATGCCCGAGTTCGCCCAAATGTTCAAGGACCTCGGCTGCGTGAGCGCCTACAACCTGGACGGTGGTGGCTCCTCCGCCATGGTCTTCAACAACAAGCTGGTCAACCGCCCGCAGGGTGGCACCAAGGAACGTGGCACCAGCGACATCCTCTACATTGCAGGGAGCGCATCGTGATTATCCTGATACCCGCCTATAAGCCGGACCAATCACTGGTCCGCCTTGCCCGGGCCCTGCGCGAACAGGACCCGCACGCCGAAATCCTCGTGATTGACGACGGATCCGGCAGCGCCTACGCACCCATCTTTACCGAACTGCGCATCGACGGCGTGACCGTGCAGACCCACCCCGCCAACAAAGGCAAGGGTGCGGCACTGCGCACCGGCATCGCCTGGGCGAAAGCAAACCGCCCCGGCGAGGTCATCGTCACCGCCGACGCGGACGGCCAGCACCTACCTCGGGACATCTTCCGTGTGGGCGTGCGCACCGAAACCGCCGCGGTGGCAGGTCAGCGGAGCATCATCCTCGGCGTGCGTACCAAGCCCGACCCGAACGCCGGCGAAGAAGGTACCAAGGTGCCGCTGCGCTCCAAAATTGGCAACAGCGCAACCGTAGGCTTCTTCGCCCTGGCGACCGGAGCCCGCGTGGCAGACACCCAGACCGGTCTGCGCGGCTTCACCCCGCAGATTCTGGACTGGCTGCTGCAGATTCCCGGCGATAAGTACGAGTACGAGTTCTCCATGCTGCTACGCGCAACCCGCGCAGACGTGGAACTGGTGCAGGTACCCATCGTGAAGGTCTACGAGCCCGGCAACCCGACCAGCCACTTTAGGCCTCTGCAGGACTCGGCGCTCATTTATGCACCGCTGCTTGCCTTCCTGGCATCGTCTTTCCTGACCGGCTTCCTCGTGGATGCTATCGCCCTCTTCGTCCTGGTGGGCATGGGTGCTCCGCTACTGGCAGCCGTGGTCGGTGCCCGCATCATCTCGGCGCTGACGAACTTCACCGTCAACCGAATGCTCATGCACGACGGAGGCGCACGCCCCTCGGTATCCTCCTCGCTGGTACGGTACACCGTGCTGGCGGTGGGCATCCTCGCAGCCAACGCGGCTCTGATGGAAGCTTTGACCGGCCTGGGCGCGTCCCTGCTGGTCGCCAAGATCCTGACCGAACTGATTCTGATCCCGATCAGCTTCGCGGTCCAGCGCCGCTGGGTTTTTCTACCCACCCAGCGTCAGGAAAATACGCGAGAAAAGACTCAGGCAATCGCCGCCTCTTCCGGCTTGCGCGCGGTGAGCTACGAGTCCACTCGCATGGAGGCTGCCGGTATCCGTACCGGTGTGCGCGCCTCCCAGGTACGCCCCTAGCTCGTCTACCCTAGCGTCCAGCTCGCTAGGGGCGTACCCCAAGATTTCTCCCACCTGTCAGTCGTGAGGGTGGGTGGGAGAAGCATGCTGCAGCACCAAAAGCCGCAGCGTTCTGTTCACGAAAAGCCCCCGCTGAGAAAACTCAACGGGGGCTTTTTGTATGTGGCATCCTTCAGAAGCCTATTGGCTCACCGGCTTCCGAGCTGGCAACATGCCGATTACTGACCGGGAATCAGGCCGTGAGCAGTAATCAGGAACGGCGGGTTGTGGTTAACAGCCGGGTTAGTCACGTAACCAACACGAGCCGCACGGGTCGGGTGCTTGGGTGCACGCTTCGGCCAGGGCTTTGCCTGCGGGTTCGGGTCCTTCTTGCCCTGCACCATAGCCAGTGCGCTCGCGGCGTTCACAATGCCGGAACCGCAACCGTTCACATCGCAGGTGAGCGGCTTGGAGCTCTGCTTCAGAATCTGCTTTGCACGCTCAGCGTTCAGCGAGGGATCCACGGACTTCATCAGAGCAATCACGCCAGCAACCTGGGGTGCTGCCATGGAGGTGCCGTCGTACTCGGTGTAGCCTGCGCCGGTGGACACGGTGGTACCCAGATCCACGGTGGACATGATGTTGCTGCCGGGAGCGCTCACATCAACAATCTTGCCGTAGTTGGAGAAGTCGCTACGCTTACCGTTCTGGTCGGTAGCGCCCACCACGATCGAACCGCCGCAGTTAGCCGGAGCGACCTTGGAAGTGTCCTGACCATCGTTACCAGCAGCGACAACGAGAATCGCGCCGCGCTTGTTCACTTCAGCAATAGCCTTGGAGTAGGTTGCGGGGCAGGTGCCTTCGCCGCCGAGGGAGAGGTTAATGATCTTGGCGGGGTTGGAGTTCGCAGGAACGCCTTCAACGGTGCCGCCGGCTGCCCAAACCATTGCATCCGCAATGTCGGAGTCGTAGCCGCCGCACATGCCCAGGGCACGCACGGGCAGGATCTTGGTGGAGGGTGCCACGCCGACGATACCGCGCTTATTGTTCATAATCGCCGCGATGGAGCCGGCAACGTGGGTGCCGTGCCAGTTCGACTCGCTTGCCTCTGCATCAGCACCGCAGACGCCCGCTTCTTCCCAGTTGCCCTGGTCGGTCGGGTCGGAGTCGCGGCCGTTGCCGTCACGAGCAATGGAGGGCTCGGTGATGAAGTCGTAGCCGGGCAGGACGTTAGCGTCCAGGTCGGGGTGCTTGACGATGCCGGAGTCAATCACAGCAACGGTCACGCCGGCACCCTGGGTGGTCTTCCACGCTTCGGGGGTAGCCAGACCCTTGGTGCCGTGCAGGTTCCACTGCTGCGGGTAGAGGGTGTCGTTCGGCGCCACAACCTGGTTCGACGCCTGGGCAGCCTGGGCTACCTGAGCGACCTTGGAGTTTGCGGCGGTACGGGTGCGTGCGTTGGAGCGGCGCAGCAGGTCGGGCTCAACCGACGCGACGGAGGGGTTAGAGCTCAGCGCCGCCATGTACTTCTCTGCCTGCTCCGCGGTGAGCTTGGAGGAGAGAGTCACCACGGTTGCCTTCTGAGCGGTGGTGCGTACGTAGTTGGTCTTGATTTTGAAGAGGTCATCGACGCTCTTCACCTCGGAGGTGAGACCCTGGTAGAGGCCGTCGTTCCAGGTGGCAACCTGGGTGCCTGCGGGGCTTGCCCAGTTGATGCCACCTGCGTTCAGAGCGCTATCGGTGTAGGTGATAACGAATCGGTTGAAGCCTGCCTTCTGCTGTGCGGAGCTGAGGGAGGAAATGGTGGTGTGCGCCTTGGCGCGCTCGGCTCCGTTAGCCTTGGCGGGTGCCGCGAAGGATGCGGGGGCGCCCAGGGTCGTGACGAGTGCTGCGGCGGTGCCCAGGCTCAGCGCGGTGCGTGCGACACCGCGCGCTGAGGGGTGAGTGGTAAAAGACATCGGGGTCCTTTGCGTATGTGAGTGCCGGAAGCGGCAAGTGGGTTGGTCATCCACTCACATAAATGCACCTTCGAGAAAATATTTGCATTCTTTTGCATATTTGCTTGTGAGGAGCGAATAGAAAAAGAAAATGCACATCACTGCATTGATGTGTATTTTTCTCTAAACCCCCGTGCGGGAGTTCATCGGAAGTAGTTTATGTGGTGAGATATCGCTATCCTAGCACCTTTTTCTATGTTTGGCGGGGCTAAAACTCGATAGTGTGGCGTAAATAATGAGATTTTTCTTTCATGTAAATGCAGATAAAGAAATGCCTAGTCGGAATATTCTCGCGACTTAAAGTAGTGATTTAAGTTTTACTCATCTATGCATAAAATGACCTGCATCACAAAGGTTATTTTATTCATAAAGTAACTGAAAAAGGGTGCTAGAGTATCTCACGGTGCGTACCCGTGCACGCACATTGTGGAACCACTTCACAGCACACACAATGCACCAACACCTCACTCTTCCGTATTCACTCGTACCGAGCACACGCCCTCAACGCGAGACGGCAACGCTACGCCGCATCGTGCGCACCCGGTACCACTCACCTCAAGGACGTCCATGCTTCGCATTGCTCGCCCCTCGCAGGCACGCTCCTCACAGCGTTCCCTGCTGAGCTTCGTCACCGCAACCTGCCTGCTCTCGGCAAGCGTGATCCCCGCCGTTGCGGCACCCACCGCGCAGGCTACCCACGCAACCCAGGCTTCTGTGGCGACACAGGCTTCTAACACCACCCAGTCCGCGCCCGTGGCATACAACCGCTTCATCATCACTTACACCGATGAGGCGAAGAACGCCGCCTCCACCGATGCCACCGCAGATCAGATTGACTGGTCCGCGGCCGCCGGCACCCAGCAGGCAACCTGGAACGACGCACTCTACGCGGGCATCACCTCCGAGGTGCAGAGCATTGACGAGCTGCTGAACATTAAGACCAGCTACGTCCGCTCCACCGCGCTGGATGCCAGCGTGGTCACCACCTCCGCGGAGCTCACCCCCGCTCAGGCCCAGCAGTACATGGACGCCCTGAGCGCGAACTCCAAGGTCGCCTCCGTGTCGCCAGATATGCGCCGCTACGCCACCGTGGATAACATCTCGGAGACCGTCAAGATCAACGACCCGAAGATGAACCGAATGTGGTCCCTCACCGGTGAGAAGGGCATCTCCGCCCTGGAGGCGTGGGGCACCACCCGCGGCAAGGGCGTGACCGTGGCGGTGCTGGACTCTGGCATTACCGCCCACCCGGACCTGGACGCTAACGTGCTGCCCGGCTACGACTTCATTGCCGAGTCGGCGTTCTCCAACGACGGTAACGGCCGCGACTCCGACCCGACCGATGCTGGCAACTGGACCGTAGATAACCAGTGCTTCACCGGTTCGAAGGCGACCGCCTCCGACTGGCACGGCACCCACGTGGCGGGCACTATTGCCGCTATCGCGAACAATAACGAAGGCATTGCCGGTGTGGCACCCGAGGCGAAGATTGTGCCCGTGCGCGTTCTGGGCGCCTGCGGCGGCTTCGACTCGGACATCACCGACGGTATTATCTGGGCTGCTGGCGGTAGCGTGCGCGGCGTTCCGGCAAACCAGAACCCCGCCCAGGTCATTAACATGTCCATCGGTAGCGAGGGCACCTGCACCACCCCGTACCGCCAGGCGATTGCTCAGGCGAATAAGCGCGGCTCCATCGTGGTTGTCGCGGCGGGTAACAACAACTTTGATGCCTCGAAGTCCAGCCCCGGCAACTGCGAGGACGTCATCAATGTGGGCGCAACCGATAAGAATGGCAAGCGCTCCTACTTCTCTAACTACGGCTCCCGCGTGGACGTGAGCGCACCCGGTGGCGACCGCCGCTACTGGGGTGGCGGTATTCTCTCCACCCTGAACGCCGGTAAGACTGCTCCCGGTAAGGCCGACTACGCCGAGTACCAGGGCACTTCCATGGCGGCACCGCATGTTGCCGGTATTGTGGCGCTCATGAAGTCGGTCGACCCGAAGCTGACGTATGCTCAGGCGAAGAAGGCTCTGCAATCCACCTCTCAGGGTGTTGAGTGCGACCAGTCCGCGTGCGGTTCCGGCATTGTGAATGCGGCGCGCGCGGTTCAGCAGGTCCGCTCCGACCGTGAGGCTGCGGATGCTGCCGCGGCTGAAGAGGCAGCACGCAAGAAGGCTGAGGAGGAAGCCGCACGTAAGAAGGCGGCTGAAGAGGCGGCACGCAAGAAGGCTGAAGAGGACGCTAAGCGTCAGCAGGCCCCCGCGCCTAAGGCAACCCCGGCTCCGAAGGTGACCCCCGCTCCTAAGGCTAGGACCCGCCCGTCCCGCCCGGTGACTCGCCCCTCCTACCCGTCGCGTCCGCGTCACGGTCACACCTCCCGTTACCGCTCCTGGTACGGTGCTTCTGCGAACACCTACCCGAGCAGCGGTTACCCGAGCAGTGCATACCCGAACACTGGCTACCTGGGCTTCGCGACCGGTAATCACCGCTAGTCAAAACTGATTTTAGATACGAAAAGCCCCCGATGAGTTCTCTCATCGGGGGCTTTTACTATGCGCTGTCGACTGGGCCTGGTGCGAAGCCGGTAGCGGATAGCTTATTGTTCATTGACCTCGCGGGGCTTCTGGGCGGGGTTGGTGACTAGCGGTTCGTCCTGGGTGATGGGCTCGGCGTCACCGTTCAGGTCGTAGACCTGGGCATCTTCGGGGATTTCCATGGCGGGAGCGCCGGGAATCCGGTCGTAGTCACCGGTGAGGCTCTCGCCGTTGGCTCCTGCCGTGAGAGCTTCTGTGGTTGCTTTGGCTGCCTCGGCGGCGGCGGCTCTATCGGCAATCTTGGTGTTAGACGCGCCTGCGCTCAGTCCCTTAGAGATCACCTTGATCGTCTTGCGCGGTCGTAGGTAG
Organism: Rothia sp. HMSC064F07; assembly: GCF_001837265.1. Classification (NCBI taxonomy): domain Bacteria; kingdom Bacillati; phylum Actinomycetota; class Actinomycetes; order Micrococcales; family Micrococcaceae; genus Rothia; species Rothia sp. HMSC064F07. The sequence continues at coordinate 340,084 of NZ_KV831926.1, forward strand.
GTCACCCTACCGTTCGCGTCCAGGTTTCCAGCCTGTTTAGCCAGTTTGAAGCTGTTGATAATGCCTCGTCCACAGAAGTACTTATCGCATTTGATGCGGTTCGTCCCCATGAGAGTAAACGCCTCCTCGACCTGCTTAGTGGTCATGGAGGTGCCGTTGACCAGCTGCTGCGCCAGCAGAGCGGAGACGTGCGGTGCCGACATGGAGGTGCCGCTCTCATAGTCGTAGCTGAACTTAGTATTATCAGGGCGGTCGAGGCTGTTCATGGACAGGGTGAGGATGTTTTCACCCGGTGCCAAGATGTTAACCCTCGTGCCGTAGTTCGAGAATGATGCTCGCGTGCCAGCCTTAGTGGTTGCGCCAACCGTGATGACGCCCATGCAGTTGGCGGGCGCGTACTTGGAGGCCTCCGTGTTGCCGTTACCCGCTGCTGCGACCACGATTGCGCCCTTGGAGCGGGCGATGTTGATGGCGCGCTGGTAAGCGGCGGGGCACTGGGTTACGGTGCCGATGGACATGTTGATAATCTTGGCGGGGTAGGTGTTATCAGGCACCCCGTCGACGTGTCCGCCGGCTGCCCAGATGATGGCGTCGGCAATGTCGGAGGTGCGGCCACCGCATCGGCCCAGCACGCGCACGGGCTGCACACGGGCGAGGTCGGCGGTACCAACCATGCCCATGCCGTTGTTGCCGCGGGCGCCGATAATGCCGGCAACGCTGGTGCCGTGCCAGGTGGAGGTGTGGGCGTTCGCTTGATCCTTGCAGAGGTTGTAGGGCGCGTAGTCGCCTTCATCCTTGGGGTTGGGGTCGCGGCCGTCGCCGTCGCGGGCGCTGAGGGGGTCGCTGACGAAGTCGTAGCCGTTCGCCATGCCGGTGACCAGGTCGGGGTGCGGTACGTAGCCGGTGTCGAGTACGGCGACCTTCACGTATGCGCCGCGGCGCAGGCGTGCGTTACCGGTGTTCTGAACGCCGGTGGTGGGGTTGGTGAGGTTCCACTGCTTGCTGTACTGCGGGTCGTTGTACTGGAAGGTGATGTCGCCCTCTGCGGCGGGGTAGTTGATGTAGTCGGGTTCGACGGAGGCTACGTCCGGGTCGGAGGCGACCTTCGCCATGAACTCCTTCGCCTCGTTTTTGTTGAGGGTTTTGGAGGTCTGGATGACGGCGTCATCGGTGGAGGTACTGCGCAGGATTTGAGTGTCAACGTTCAGAGATTCACTGGCAACATCAACGGTGTCTTTAACGTCATTAGCAATGTCTTGGATTGCATCCCGATTGCCTTCGTTCTGCTGCTTACGCTGCTTGGCTTCGTCGGTGTAGGTGACGATGAATCGGTCGAAGTTCTGCTGGGGAAGCGTGCCGGGGGCTGCCGCGGTGGGGGTGGTGGGGCGTGCTACGCCGTTGCGTGTGAGGGTGAGGGGGCTGACGGGGCCTTCAATCTGGGGCGCTGCCTGAGCTGCTGCCAGGATGGCTTCGTCGCTGGGTGCCTGCGCGAGGACGGCGGGTAGGTCGCCTCCGAAGAGGAGTGCGCCGGCGGCGAGCAGGCTCATGGCTGCGTGTGCGGGGCGCTTGCGGCGGCGGTTATCGGGGCAGGGGTCATCGGTGCGGCGGTTATCGGTGTAGAGGTTATCGGTGCGGCGGTTATCGATGCGGGGGCGAGGAGGTGTTTCGGTGCGCTGCGCACCGATGTATGGAAGCCTCATCTGGTTCTCCTGATGTAGGTGGTATGCGGACTGTGTGATGTGTACTGGTGCTTCCGTCTGCAGATGCACGAGGTGCGTATAGGGTTTTTACAGGGCACTAAAAGGGACCTCTTTGGGTGCGCTGAAGTAATGAATGGGGTGAGGGAATAGTGTTTTGTAGACCCTTTTTCGTACCGAAAGAACCCTTTTTTGGACGGTGTGCAACGTACATTTCTAAGGTATCACCTCAAGGTGAACTTGAGGGATTTTTGAGGTGCTTTTCACGGGTTAATGTGCAGAAAATCAACCTCTGGAGGCTGAATAGTGCCCAATGATTGAGAGTTTATGTAAGTAAAGCTTGAGGGTTGGAATATGCGAGGCAGGATATGCGGTACCTCTTGCTGACAGGGGAGAGAAATAAATGTTTTAACACTGTGGTGTAAGCACTGAAATGCATTAAAAATGCAGTTGATAGCAAAAAATAAAAATAGCCCAAAATACGCGTGAAAATAAATAAAAAGCTGGCATCAAACACACGGGGCAGCACGCCCCGCCGGTAGACACACAAAGACCGGGGCGGCCACCGCATCGGTGACCGCCCCGGTCTATAGAATCATCAGCACCAGCAAACTGGCGCTCGCTACCTACTGGAGAAAGCGTCCTTAGGAAGCGTAGGAGCCCAGCAGGCGAACCGCGCCGCCGTCCACGCCCTTAGCGCCCTGAACGTAATCGGGGTTGTTAGCCTCGGGCTCACCGGCGGCAACAACGTCACCCATAATCCAGGAGGGGATACCGCGGTCGTTCAGACGCTTGGTAGCAGCCTCAGCCACGGAGGGGTCAACGATAGCAATCATGCCCACGCCCAGGTTCAGGGTGCGCTCCAGGTCGGCAAGGGGCACGTTGCCCAGCGAACCGATCAGGGAGAAGATGGCGGGAATCTGCCAGGTGGAGCGGTCCACGCGACCCTCCAGGCCCTGAGGCAGAACGCGAGCCAGGTTAGCAGCCAGGCCGCCGCCGGTCACGTGCGAGAAGCCGCGTACACCGCTACCGGTGGTGCCGTCTTCGCCGTTGACGGGGAATGCCGCCGCCAGATCCAGGCAGTCCGCCGCGTACACGCGGGTGGGCTCGAGTAGCTCCTCACCGATGGTGCGACCCAGCTCGTCCACCTGGCGCTCCAGGCCCCAGCCGGCTACGTTCAGGACCTTGCGGACCAGGGAGTAGCCGTTGGAGTGAATACCGGAGGACGCCATAGCGATCAGCACGTCACCCTCGCGCACGCGGTCCGGGCCGAGCAGCTCGTCCGCTTCAACCAGACCGGTTGCGGCACCGGCGACATCGTACTCATCCTCGGCCAGCAGGCCGGGGTGCTCAGCGGTTTCGCCGCCAACCAGGGCGGTGCCAGCCTGTGCACATGCGCCAGCGATACCGCGCACAATGTCAGCGATACGCTCGGGAACGACCTTGCCGGTGGCAATGTAGTCGGTCATGAACAGCGGCTTAGCGCCGCAGACCACGATGTCGTCCACGACCATGCCGACCAGGTCGTAGCCGATGGTGTCGTGAATATCGAGTGCCTGCGCAATAGCGACCTTGGTGCCCACACCGTCGGTGGAGGTAGCCAGGTAGGGCTTGCGGTACTTGACGAGCTCGGAGACGTCGTACAGGCCCGCGAAGCCGCCCACGCCACCAACGACGGAGGAGTTGTGGGTCGCCTTGATAGCGCCCTTCATCAGCTCAACGGCGCGATCGCCAGCCTCTACGTCAACACCTGCGCTCGCGTAGGTTACGGTGGTGGTGTTCTCGCTCATTAGGATTCCTTCGGGGTAGCGGTAGCGGAGGAGTTTGCGGGGATGCGGTCCTGCTCGGTGAGCAATGCCTCGAGGTCGGCGTCGGGGCCGGGGTTGCACATGCCCATACCGGCGTCGTCTGCGGCAACCTGTACTGCGGAAGGGTCGAACTTCGTTTCGAGAGTTTCGGTGCCTTCGCGGGTCTCAATGGAGACGGCCTCGGCGTGCTCAGGCTTGGAGGGGACGGGGCGCTCCACGGTCACCTCAGCTGCCTTGCCGGCGAGGGGTCCGCCCTTGCCCTTTTCTCCAGCGTCGAAGAGGGACTTGCCGCGTCGTTCCTCGCTCGGCAGCTCGATCGGGTATTTGCCGGTGAAGCATGCGGTGCACATGTTTTCGGCGGGCTGCTCGGTGGCTGCCATCATGCCGTCCTGAGAGATGAAGCCGAGCGAATCGGCACCCAGGGAGGACGCGATTTCGTCCACGGACAGACCGTTCGCAATCAGCTCCGCACGGGAGGCGAAGTCAATACCGTAGAAGCAAGGCCACTTCACGGGCGGGGAGGAGATGCGCACGTGCACTTCCTTCGCGCCAGCTTCGCGGAGCATACGCACGAGGGCACGCTGAGTGTTACCGCGAACAATGGAGTCGTCAATGACGACGAGGCGCTTACCGGCAACCACGGACTTCAGCGGGTTCAGCTTCAGGCGGATACCGAGCTGGCGGATAGTCTGCGAGGGCTGAATGAAGGTTCGGCCCACGTAGGCGTTCTTGACCAGGCCGTTACCGTAGGGGATGCCGGACTCTTCGGCGTAACCAATAGCAGCCGGAACACCGGATTCGGGGGTGGGCATGACCAGGTCAGCTTCAACAGCGTGTTCGCGGGCGAGCTGACGGCCCATTTCTACGCGGGATTCGTAGACGCTACGGCCGGAGATGGTGGTGTCCGGGCGTGCGAGGTAGACGTACTCGAAGACGCAACCGGCGGGCTTAGCTTCTGCGAAACGCTGGGAACGCAGACCGTTCTCGTCAATGGTGAGGAATTCGCCGGGCTCCACTTCACGCACGTAGGATGCGCCGACAATATCAAGTGCCGCGGTTTCGGATGCGACAACCCAGCCACGCTCCAGACGACCGAGCACGAGGGGGCGTACACCCTGCGGGTCGCGTGCAGCGTAGAGGGTGTGCTCATCCATGAAGGTGAGGCAGAAAGCACCGCGAAGGGTCGGCAATAGGTCGAGTGCTGCTTCTTCAAGGGAATCGAAGTCATGCTCTGCCAGTAGAGCCGTAACGAGTGCGGTGTCGGTGGTGTTACCCTGAGCAAGCTCACCGTGCTTGGGGGGCTTGCCGCCGTTCTTTTCGAGGATACGGTCGTAAAGGTCAGCGGAATTGGTGAGGTTACCGTTGTGCGCCAGGCAGAGCGTGCCGTGCGGGGTGGTACCGAGGGTGGGTTGTGCGTTAGCCCAGTGGGATGCGCCGGTGGTGGAGTATCGGGCGTGGCCGATAGCGTGGTCGCCGGGCATGGAGCTGAGGGTGGCTTCGTCAAAGACCTGGGAGACGAGTCCCATATCTTTGTACACGTGGATGCGTTTGCCGTTACTGGTTGCGATACCTGCTGATTCCTGGCCGCGGTGCTGGAGCGCGTACAGGCCGTAGTAGGTTAGCTTTGCCACGTCCTCGCCGGGTGCCCACACGCCGAAGACGCCGCAGGCGTCCTTGGGGCCGTGGTCAATCGGATCGAGGTCGTGAGTGAGTTTTCCGTCGGGGCGAATCAATTCACTTCTTTTCGACGATGGGACTGCGGATGCGTCTGTGCAAGCGCAAGATTAGGGCGTGTTGCCGCACTCACACCTGCCTGTGTGTGCTGTAGCATACACCAGACCTTTAAAAGTGTACCGGGTTTCGGAGCCGATGCGGTGAAAGATGCGCTAAATACCTCAGGATGGACCACTAGAACAGGCACCAAACACGCCAAATCACGAAAACTGCGTGGACCTGTGAGCTCGTAGCGAACTCTAGAAGAGCGGCAACAAACCCGAAAGGTCACTACGCTCACCCGACGCATCCAGCGCACCGGCACTCACCGCCTGCGCCCACGAACAGGCACCCAGAACCAGCGCCGCCCACACGAGCGGAGGCGCCTCCACCACGGACGGCGGGGTGCCGCGCGTATGGCGAGGACCCGCCACGCACTGGGTCACGCCCAGCGGGGGCACACGTACCTCCACACTATTGCCGGGGGCGAGGGTCGCCAGCTCCTCCAGGGTGAAGCGCACAAAGGTAGCGCGCACCGGGCGGGGGAGCGCGGCAAACGCCTGCTCCACCTCGGGGCTGTTCAGCAGGTACTCGCCTCGGGCATGCGAATCTGCAAGTTCACCGGCTGCCGCACGCTGCGCCTCAAAGAAGGCACGCACTTCGCGTACCGCCGCCATGCCCGCTTCTTCGCTAGTCTTACGCCGAATCGCCATGACTAGTTCTCTTCCGGGGAGCCGGGAACCAAATCCTCGCGGGTGAAAAGCTCCTCATGTACGCGCAGCTCACCCACCACAACCGGCTTGCCGTCCACGTAGCCGCCGGTCACCGGACGCACCACCAGCGCGAGCAGGCGCTCGCATTCCTCGGCGCTCAGGTAGCCGCCAGCTTGCAGAGCACGCAGAGCCACGGCGTACATGGCGCGGTGCGAACCGTCGCTCATCTTCACCACCACGGACGCGCCCGAACGCAGACCAATGCAGAGCACGCCCTCCGCGCCGCCCTTGACGATTGCGTCCAGTTCTTCGCTGAGCACGGTGTCGGGGGAGCCGGGTGCCTGAATCAGTTCGGGGTAGTCCACCATGGCGGTGGCGACCGTGGAGGCGCGCGCATCCGCCCCGAGGTTGCGGATTGCTGAGCCGAGGGTCGAGTAGGCGCGTGCGGCACCGGCAAGGGAGACGGCGTGCACGGGTGCGCCGCAACCGTCAACGCCGATGGTGGCTACCGGCTCGCCGGTGAACGCCTCAATTTCTTCGGTGATGACCTGCTGCAGCGGGTGTGCGGGGTCGAGGTAGTTGTGCAGGGTCCAATTCTGCGAGCCCTCTTCGAGGTCGCCGCGCTCAAGCTTGGCGGTGCACGCCCACAGGAATGCTGCGTGCTTGCCGGAGCAGGGGTGCGCCAGGGCAGTAGCGGCAAGGTTCGCCTGAGTCATTGCCTGGCGTGCCTGCTTATCGGCAGGGAGCATGGGCTTGAGCGCCAGGTTTGCCGGGGTGAGCGGGTTGGTTTCGGTGCTGCCCTGGGTGAGTACGTCCTGCACGGCGCGCATCTGTTCGAAGGTGCCGCGGTGCGAACCGCAGGCGATGGCGACCTGGGAACCGCGCAGGGGTGCGCCCGCCTTCATAGATCCGATGGCCTGCAGTGGCTTGAGCGCCGAGCGCAAGAAGAAAGGCTTGCGGGCGTCGCCGAGGCTCAGGGCGACTTCTCCCTTGGGAGAGAGGACGACGAGGCGTCCGCGGTAGGTGGCTTCGACTAGGTCGTTGCGGGTGAGCTGCGCGAGTTCTACGTCGAAGGCGCTGCTGTGGTCGGTGGTGTGAGTGGTTGCCTGTGGGGTGGTGCTGTTGGTCATTCTTCTAGTTTAAACGGGGCGTGCGGCTTGGCCCTATTTGTCTCTGGTGGCGCGGAGCTAGGATGGGCTGGCGCAGTCGAGGGAGGGGCGTGTGAAGAGATTCACGTTTACTGCGAGTTGAAGTTATGAGTAACTCATTTTTATAATTGAAGTGCGCTCAAGCGCAACGGGTAAGACTAAGGTACGTGAGCGAGGCACAGCCCGCACGAACCGAAAAACCCAGCACCGCATAGGACCGACCACGATCGACGCCCGACGAACCATTCCGGAGCCTCGACGTACCGCCTCATGAATATGGCGATGACCAAGGCAGCGGCAGATGAGCAAAACCCCACCCCGTCAATCGATGAGCTATGAGTGTATCCATGGTTCATCATCTCTGACATGCCCCAATATGCAGTCTGAGAACGGGTATATGTATCCAGTTAGGAAATTGATGCGGCCCCGGGGTCCTATATCTAGGCGAAACTAGTTAGACGCGACCCGGTACGAGTATGCATCCTTAACGCCGCTCACCCCTCAACTCACTCTTGATTGGTGAGCGGCAAACCATGTAAAGGAGTACATCCATGGCAGAGCAGAACAACACCTCCGCAAACACCTCCGCACAGAACACCTCCCCCAAGGGCGGTTTGAGCGCAGAATCTGAATTCCACGCAAAGTTCTTCCCCATCCTGGCTCGCGTTGCTTCTGTGACTGCAGTGCTCATGTACGTGTTCTACTTCCCGCAGATTATCGGTAACCTGAACGGTCACAAGGGTGACTGGATCCAGCCTCTGGTTGCTGCTGTGAACTGCACCCTGTGGGTTCTGTACGGTCTGTGGCGCCCCAAGAAGGATGTTCCGATTATCATCGCGAACGCTCCCGGTATTCTTTTCGGCGGCCTGGCAGCTATTACCGCCCTCATCTAGTGCTTTTAGCTTGATTCGGTAGCTTCGGTTACCGCGCTGTGCGGCTCTTCTCTAGCGTGCATTCTTGCGAATGTGCCGCTACATGAGAAGGGCCGCATTTTTAGTGTGCTCAGCTCACATTTTTGAGAGGGTACCGGGTACCCTAAATACTATGAAGGTTTTGGTACTGGGCCCCGGCGGCCGTGAACACGCTATTATCCGTGCGCTTCTGCGCGACCCTGAGGTGACTGAGGTGCACAGCGCCCCCGGCAACGCCGGTATTGCTCAGGATGTTCCCGTCCACGCAATTGATGCGAATGATCCCGCCCAGGCAACCGCCCTGGCACGCGAACTGAACGCCGACCTGGTCGTTATTGGCCCGGAGGCACCGCTGGTCGCCGGTGTTTCTGATGCACTGCGTGAGGCGGGTTTTGATGTTTTCGGCCCCTCTGCAGCTGCCGCTCAGCTGGAGGGTTCTAAGGCTTTCGCTAAGCAGGTCATGGAAGAGGCTTCCGTGCCGACCGCTCGCGCCTACGTGGCAACGAACGCCGCTGAGGCGCAGGCGGCACTGGATGAGTTCGGTGCACCCTACGTGGTCAAGGATGACGGCCTGGCTGCGGGTAAGGGCGTTGTGGTGACCGAGGACCGTGCTGCGGCGCTGGAGCACGCTCAGGCTTGCTTCAACGCTGGCGGCACCGTGGTCATCGAAGAGTTCCTGGACGGCCCCGAGGTGTCCCTCTTCGTCATCTCTGACGGTAAGAACGTTCTGCCGCTGTCCCCGGCTCAGGACTTCAAGCGCATTTTCGACAACGACGAGGGCCCGAACACCGGCGGTATGGGCGCCTACACCCCGCTTCCCTGGCTGCCCGAGGGCTTCGTACAGGAGGTCGTGGAGAAGGTTGCCCGCCCGACCGTGGCACGTATGGCTGAGCGCGGCACCCCGTTCGTGGGCGTGCTCTTCTGCGGTCTGGCTGTGACCAGCCGCGGCGTGCGCGTTATCGAGTTCAACGCCCGCTTTGGCGACCCCGAAACCCAGGCGGTTCTGGCGCGTCTGCGCACCCCGCTGGGCCAGCTGCTGCGTGCGGCTGCTCGCGGTGAAATTTCTGAGGGTACCGAGCTGGAGTGGGATCCCCGCACCGCAGTGGACGTGGTCATGGCTGCTGAGAACTACCCGGACACTCCCCGCAAGGGTGACGTCATCTCCGGTCTGGACGAGGCGAACGCTCTGGAGGGCGTGCACGTGATTCACGCGGGCACCGTGGTTTCCGGCGAGGAGATTCACACCGCTGGCGGCCGCGTGCTGGCTGTTGTGGCGCTCGGTGAGAACCTGGGCGCTGCCCGCGATGCCGCCTACGAGGGCGTCCGCGCTATCTCCTGGGCTGGCGCGCAGTACCGCACCGACATCGCGCTGAAGGCTGTGGAGAACCGCATCCAGATTCCCGCCCCGCGCGGCTAAAACCTAAGGTGACCGGCTTCCCCGCTTGAGGGTGGGGGAGCCGGTCGCTTCTTTGCCACTCGCTTCTTTATTCCTCGCCGCCTCAGCTTTTCCCGGGTTCATTTCCTCAGCTCGGGGTGCTGTCGGCGGCGACCGGGGCAGGTTGGGCTCTCAAGATTGTGCCGTATTGATGACTGGTTGGCACTATCGGGAGCCGTGCCTGTCGCGGTATTGTAATTACACAGACTTTTTGCATCCACATCACACCACCTCATCAGGAGAAATTCTCATGACTTCTCGTTCTAACCCCGTGGAAATCCCGGGCTGGACTCACATTTATTCCGGTAAGGTCCGCGACCTGTACGTTCCGAATGAGGAACGTTTTGATGCTACCGGCTTGACCGTCAATGATGACGCTGAGCTGCGTGCCGGTTCGGTTATGGTTGTTGCCTCGGACCGTATTAGCGCTTTTGACCGTATTCTGCCCACCGAGATTCCGGATAAGGGCAAGATTCTGACTCAGATGTCCCTGTGGTGGTTTGAGCAGCTTAAGCAGGTTCCGAACCACGTGCTGTCCACTGACGTTCCGGATGTTGTGGCTGGTCGAGCAATGATTTGCCGCTCCCTGAACATGTTCCCGGTGGAATGCATTGTGCGCGGTTACCTGACCGGTTCGGGTTTGGCTGTGTACAACGAGACTGGTGAGATTGCTGGCGTGAAGTTGCCTGCGGGTCTGGTGGATGGTTCCCGCCTGGAGACCCCGATTTTCACTCCGACCGGTAAGGCTGAGGTCGGTGAGCATGATGAGCTGGTGACCCGTGAGGAGCTGTACGCTGAGGTTGGTCAGCCGGTGGGTGAGCGCCTGGAGGAGCTGAGCCTGAGCCTGTACACCACTGCGGAGAAGATTGCTCGTGAGCAGGGCATTATTCTGGCGGATACCAAGATGGAGTTCGGTACCGATTCGTACCGCGGCGAGATCACTCTGGGTGATGAGGTTCTGACCCCGGATTCTTCGCGTTTCTGGGATGCCCAGCAGTACGAGCCGGGTCATGCCCAGCCGAGCTTCGATAAGCAGTATGTGCGTGACTGGCTGCGTTCCCCGGAGGCGGGTTGGGACGGTTCGGATAACGTGCCGCACCTGCCTGAGGAGGTTGTGGAGAAGACTCGTGCCCGTTACGTTGAGGCGTATGAGCGTCTGACCGGCACGAAGTTCTAAACTCTATATTTCGGGCTGAAATAAGTCTTTGAGATAGCTAAAGGGCGGTGCCCCGGAAGGTCATTCTTCCGGGGCACCGCCCTTTAATCCATAAGCTCTTTTACATGCATTCTTATAGGTGCTATACGTCATAAATACATCTTGTGTGTCTATTGTACGGGGGGGGTTGTCCTCTATCATACTTAGTAATCGGCTCATGATGCTTCTACTCCGCAAAACGCAGGTTTACACCATATAGCTGGTCTGTAGATAGCCCTCACGATACGCTCGTATCACTGCCGGTTCTCGCCCATCAATGATGCTTGAGAAAGGTGAAGTCCATGGCAAAGAAGCCCTTCGCATCCCTCGCCCTTATCGGTATTGCCTGTTGCCTAGGCGTATCGAGTTGCTCCACCACTGTTGAAGTTAAGCAAGACATTCGTAATGTCCTGGCAAGCTACGAGAATCCCTCCCCGGATATTAACGTGGCCCTCGTCAACGAGGTCAAAAAGTGTATGAGCGAGAAGTCCTTCACCTACTCCGGTAGCCAGAACATTATTGACGGCTCCTCCGTTCATGAACTTGCGATGAGTGGCGCCCACTTCGCCAACGAAGAAGCGGCCACCCAGGGATACTGGTCCACCCGGCAGGGCAACGCTAGCTCCAGCAATGCACCCGCGATGGAAAACCCGGCATATCGGAAAGCATTTCAAGGCGACCCCCAAGCCGCAGACAGCAAAACCGTTACCATCACGATGAGTAACGGCGCTCAGTTCGGCATGGCAACAGATTCTTGCATCGGACGTGCGGCAGAAGCTGTCTTCGGCTCAGCAGAAAACTACCTCAAATACACCAACTTCGTTAACGAACTCATCACGGGTGGATCCAAAAATAACGCGGTAGAAGAAATGGGGAAATACTACCGTAATGACACCACCTACGGTGCATGCATGAAAGAAGGCGGATACGCCGATATCCAGCACTTCGGAGATGCTCCCAGCTACGCAGAGAAAACCTGGGGTAAGTACAAGGCAGCCAATGTAGCCGCCAATGCGGAAGAGCAGTCCCTAGCTCACGCCGACTACAACTGCCAAAAGTCCACTGGAATCCTGACTAAGGCACAGAATATCTACTACGAAAAGGCCGCGACCTGGCTCAATGAGCATGAGCCGCTCATCCTTGAAGTACGCGATATCGAACGTCAGGCCCAGGAGCGTGCCGCAGCTCTACTCAACGGCAACTAGCCAAGGGCAACTAGCCAACGGCAAATAGTAAACGCTGATTCCTCGTTGGACATTTTCTAGCGAGATTTTTCTACCGATCCTCTGCTCTCAACCGCTTTCACCAGCGGATGAGGGCAGAGGATACAGCCCTTTATTCAGTCCCCGCCACGTTGTTTCCCTCAGCAATTACCTCTAGTCCCGCCCCATATTTCACCGCAGAAAGGTGAACCCATGAACACGCAGCAGAGTTCAGAAAACCCCCGCCGCGCCGCCACGACGGCAACCATACGCGCCTACCTGGTTCCGGTGCTCGTCATTCTGCTCGTCATCACCGGCGGGTTCTCCATCTACGCGCTCAACACGGGGCTACGCACCAATGTTGAATCCAATGCGCAGCCGTCCCGCGCCGCGCAACTAACAACCCGAATCAGCACGCAGACTGTTACCCGCACCTACTCGGGAGAAGTCAGCGTGTCACCCGCCCGAAGCTACACCGTAGGAACCCCTCAAGGGGTGGTGACCAGGGACGGCGCCAAAGCGGGCACCCAGCTGAGTAACGGCTCAATTATCACCACTATCAATGAGCGTCCCATCATTGCGTTCAAAGGTAGCATTCCCGCCTACCGCGACCTTGCCGTAGGCGCTCGCGGCGATGACGTTAAACAGCTCCAAGAAGCTCTAGAATCGCTCGGCTACAGTATCTGGGATGAGGAAGGAAGCTACGGCGAAGCAACCGCCAACGCTGTCTACCGTTTCTACCTGGATCGTGGCTACTACCCTCCCGGGGATACTGACCGAACCGAAGAAGGACGCTACAGTACCGCACTGCCGCTCTCTGAATACCTCTTCGCTGACGGCAATGAATACACCGTAGATAACAGCTGCGGTACCAAAGGCCAAACCTCAACTCCGGCGCTGTGCACCCTATCCGCGGGTGGATACCGTCTGGTACTCTCCGCGGACGGTAGCGCTCTCAGCAATGAACTCGCTGAGGGACAGAAAGTCCAGATTCTTACCGATAACGGAAGTCCCCTCGAAGGCACCCTGGGCGCGGCCCTCACACCCGAAGGTTCAACTAACGCTGACGGCGGCGCTAACGCAGGTACCTCCAACGGTGCGCAGAACAGCGCGCGACCTAACAGCGATACCTCCGCACAGGGAGCTACCGCACGGAAACGCTACCCCATCACAATCGACTTGCCGGAAAACACGACGGCATCAACACGTTTTCAAGCAACCGTCACTCTCAACCGAGGCGCTGAAAACGCCCTCGCAGTGCTCGAAGCAGCCGTCAAAACCGAAGAAAACGGAACGCACTCCATCACCCTGGAGAACGGTCAGAGCGTTCCCGTCACCCTCGGTGTGTGCTCCGCCGGAATCTGCGAGCTCGTCAACCCCGCTGCAGAACTCAAGGCAGGTACCGTCGTGAAGCTGAAGGAGCGCTAAAATGCCTCATCACGAGACAGAACGTGCCCTCCCCGCGAGCTCTACCGCCACAAAACCTAATATCGAGTGCCACAATATTGCGCGTTTCTTCCCGCCCTCCACCTGGGCACTAAAAAACGCGACCCTCAGCATTCATGAAGGCGAATCAGTGGCCATTACCGGCGCCTCCGGAAGCGGAAAATCTACGCTCCTCTCTATCATTGGGCTACTCGATCAGCCCTCCGAAGGTGAGCTGAAAATATTGGGCCAAAACATGGGCACCGCCAGCGACGCCGAGCGAACTGTAGCACGCCGTGAGCATATTGCCTTCGTCTTTCAGGCGTACCACCTCATTGCTCATCTGAACGCCACCGAGAACATTACCCACACCCTCCGGATGCGTGGCGTACCGGGCCGTCAGGCACATCAGCGTGCGTTGCAGGCACTCGAACAGGTGGGTTTGGGGCACCGTCTGGAGGTTCTTCCACGCAACATGTCCGGTGGTGAACAGCAACGAGTCGCGGTTGCGCGCGCGTTAGCCTGCGCCCCGCGCATCCTGCTCTGCGATGAGCCTACAGGCAACCTCGACACTGAAAACTCTCACAAGGTGTTGGATCTGCTCCTCGCCGGCCGTGCGGAGAAGCAAAGCCTGGTCATCATCACCCATGAACCCGATATCGCGGCTCGCTGCGACCGGCAGCTGCACATGGTCGATGGGATGCTCGTTAGCCCCGAACTCACTCGTCCCGAAGATCCTGCCCACCAATCGCTCAAAGAACCCGTTGTCAGGGGAGGATAGATGCTAAGGAACAACCTTCACTACGCTCTCCTTGCAGTTGTTCGCCGTTGGCGCCGCAACCTGCTCACGGTACTGGCGATGCTTGCAGGAACAACCACCATCATCATGCTGGTGGGCGTCAGCGAGTCGTCGGCGCTCAATACGAGCTCGCAGCTGGCCAGCTACGATTCCACCCGGCTCGGTGTGCGCCTCCAGCCGCAGACCTGGGATATACCGGAGGATGAACTGCTCTGGCGCGTTAACCAAGTTCCAGAGGTCAAAGCTGCCGGTACAGTCACCATCGATACGCAGACAACGCGTCCACAAGTCAACAGGCCGGGGTATGAGGGCCAACAGACACCCCTCGCAATCGTTTCAGAAGCAGGTTTGAAAGCACGAGGTGCGCACCTTGTTGAGGGGCACTTTTCGGAGCCTGCCCGCGAACGCCCCGGTGAGCCTACCGTCTATCTGGGCGTTGCCCTCGCGAAGGAGCTAGGGGTCAGCACTGAGCCCGGGCGGAACATGATTGAGGTCAACGGAATGCGAGCCTACGTGCTCGGCATTATCCGTGACGGCGGCAAAAACGCTGCTCTCAGTAGCGCTCTTATTCTGCCGACCACCTCCACTTTCTTGCCGCAAGCCCACACCCTGCAACGCGGTATGGACGTCATCGTGAATCCAGGAAGTGCAGATACGGTCGCGGAACAGCTCAAGCAGGTACTCGATCCGCAGCGCGCCCCCGTTGATACAAACATTGAGATTCCGCCTTCACCGGTGACTCTTCGTGCTTCCTTGACGAAGGATAGCCGAGCTCTTACGACCATTATTCTGGTGGTTCTTATCGTCTCGACAAGCTTCGGCATTGTGATGACCATGCAGATTTCGGTCTGGGAACGCCGCCGGGAAATCGGCATTAACCGTGCATTAGGGTTGGGACGGCGAGATGTGGCGGTGAGCTTCCTTGCGAGGCGGCTCTCCTCGGGACCCTGGGCGCTCTTGGAGGCTTCATCCTCGGTGTTCTCGGTTCCTGGGTTGTGTGCCTTCTCAACGGATGGGCACTATCTCTGCCGCCCCTTATCCTAGGGATTCCTTTCCTCGGCTTGGGGGTGGGCATCGTGGCGGGTGCATTGCCCGCCTACGCGGCAACGAAGGTTCAGCCGCTTGAGCTCCTGCAATAATTGCCCCGCTGAAATAATTGCTCGGCGCATAAGGGCGGTGCCCCGGAAGACTGATCTTCCGGGGCACTGCCCTTAGCTATGTGGGTTTATGAGAGCGAGATACGAATGTGAGGGGTGCACCTTAGCTGCTGTGCACGCCTTCGTGGCATAAATCCTCGTGCAGAATATCCCGCGCCGGATGCTGCCGCGCCCGCTCCTCCGCAGCCCGGTCAGACAGCGAATAGAACCACGTAATGTGCTCACACACCCGCTCATAGGCTGCCTGCTCATCGTGAGAGGCAATCGCCTCAATAATGCCGTAATGCTGCTGCTGCAACGTGCGCTTGACCGCTTCCCAATCCTTCAAGAAAGGAACTGCCTCCTGCACATAGCTCATCGTCGCCATGTGCAGAGAGTCAATCACCGTATCAAGCACAATATTGCCGCCGAGCTTCGAGAGCTCATAGTGAAAACGCGTATCGCAGAAATGGAAGCGCTCATCGCTGATCTGCTCATCCATCTCCGCCAGATGCACGCGCGCCCGCTCCAGCGCCGCCTCACGCTCCGGGGAATCCGGTGCCGCGGCTGCCGCACGTGCCGCAGGGCCCTCCAACAGCAGGCGGGTTGAGACAACGTCCTTCACCGGCAGGCTACGGGTCGCAATGTGCATGCGCAGCGCCCAGCTGAGCGCATCCGACGGCTCCGAAATGATAATCGCACCCGACTTCGGACCCGAACCCGTGCTGGAACGAATCAGACCCAGCGCGTTCAAAACCCGCAGACCCTCACGGACCGAAGGGCGGGAAATGCCGTGACGTGCCGCCAGCTCACGTTCGGAGGGGAGCTTATCCCCCACACGCAGCTCACCCAGACGCAGGCGACGCTCAAAAGTCTCCAGGATGATGCTGTAGCTGCGGTCCGCCAGAATCGGCTGACGCTCAACTACAGGGGGCGCCTCTGCAGGCTGGGTGTCGTCAAAAGAACGAGGCATACTCTCTCCTGATAACGAGGCGGATAACGAAAAGAAGTCTCGACTCAGCATGTTCTCCCAAACTATTGGGGCAACCTGTCGAGTCATAAGGGGCATAAAAAGCGGGGCGGCAGAACCGAGAAGGTTCGCCGCCCCGCCGTGGCCACCGGAAAATACCGGGGCGAATGTCCTACGGCCCTTGAGGCTTTCACCTCAAGAACTCTCTAAGGGGTGAGCCTCAGATTAGGGAACCAGGAAGGACAGAACGTTGGTCTGCAGGAAGACCAGGACGCAGACGAACAGGAGCATAGCGAAGGACCAGGGGAGGACAGCCTTGAGGATGTCGGATTCCTTGCCTTCCATGTCCACGGAGGTAGCAGCAATAGCCAGCGACTGCGGGGAGATCATCTTACCGACCACACCACCGGTGGTGTTAGCAGCCAGCATGAGCTCGGGGGTTGCGCCGTGGATACCTGCGTGCTGCAGGTTCTCAGCAGCAGACACCTGCAGCTTGGAGAACAGTGCGTTCGCACTGGTGTCCGAACCGGTCACAGCGGTACCGATCCAGCCCAGAGCCGGTGCGAGGAACGCGTAGACGGTGCCCAGGCCTGCCAGGAAGGTACCCATAGCAATGGTCTGACCAGAGAAGTTCATGACGTATGCCAGTGCCAGAACCGAAGCAATGGTCAGGATGGACCAACGCATGCGGTAGACAACGGAACCGAACTCGGTGAAGATTGCCGGGAACTTGAAGGCGTAGCGGCCCTTCTCGTTGAAGAAGAAGTAGACCACAGCAACAACCAGACCGGAGATGATCAGCAGGGTGCCGGGGTTGGACATCCACGCGAAGTTGTAGACTGCATCCTTGACGGGCTTGCCGTCAGCGGTGACGAGGCGGGAGCTCAGAGCCTGGATGTCGATCTTGAGGACGAAGCTCTTCAGCCATGCCTTCAGGCCAGCGTGCAGGTTAGCAACACCGAAGATTGCAACGACGATGACGTAGGGCAGCAGTGCCATCCAGACGCGAACGGCGGGCAGAGCTTCCTTCTCTTCAGCCTGTGCGGGCAGGCCGTAGCGTTCACGAACGCCCTCGACGCCGCGCGGCTTCCAGAACTGCAGGAAGATAACAGCAACACCCATGGAGACGATGCAAGCAACAACGTCGGTCAGGTTGAACGCGGGGGTAGCAGCGGTGACCCACTGGGTAATTGCGAAGGAAACACCGATGATCAGTGCGGGCAGCCAAGCGTCCTTCAGGCCCTTCATACCGTCGAGGATGACGAGCAGGATGAGCGGAACGAGCATTGCCAGGAACGGAGCCTGGTGACCAACGATGGTTGCGATAACGTGTGCGTCCTTGCCGCCGACGTCAGCTGCGGTGGTAATCGGGACAGCAACTGCGCCGAATGCCACGGGTGCGGTGTTAGCGAGCAGAACGGTAATAGCAGCCTTGAGGGGCTTAACGCCCAGGGCGAGAATCATGGTTGCGGTAATTGCAACGGGAGCGCCGAAGCCAGCCAGTGCCTCGAGCAGACCGCCGAAGCAGAATGCGATGAGGATAGCCTGGATGCGCAGGTCGCCGCCGCCGAGGCGGTCGAAGACGCGGCGCAGGTCTTCAAAGCGGCCGGAGAGAACGGTGAGCTGGTAGAACCAGATTGCACCGAGGATAACCCAGCAGATGACCAGGCCGTAGATGCCACCGCGGACGGCGCTCAGACCGGCGAGGTCAGCGGGCATGTGGAAGCCCAGGACTGCTACGAGGATGGATGCTGCCAGTGCCACGAGTGCGGACCAGTGAGCGCGTGCCTTAACGCCCAGTAGCATCACAAAGAAGGTGAGGAGGGGAATGGTTGCCACGAGTGCGCTGAGGCCGAGGCTACCTCCCACTGCATTGGTTACAGCGGTATAAGTTTCCACTGGAACTCCTTTGGTTCAGGGTGTGTCTTGTGTGTGGTCAGACCATAGATAATCCCGCTGGGGAACGGGTCATTGTTTCCCATGCGGGGATGTGGTCAGACCATTGATCGCATGTTTAGAAGAGTACCGGATAATGTGGTGTTTCACCAAAAGTGACCTGACTCATTTTTGTGGAAGGCGACCGGAACCTGGGCTCGCTTCCAGTGAAACTGCCGAAATATTGCGGTTCTGATAGTTAATTCCAGGTTCTGAAACTCGAATATTTTCAGATACATCACGAGTTGGGTGTATGGGTCATTGGTTTACCCAGGGGAGAGTCTTCATTTGGACGCATATACCCGAAAAGAATGTTGTTTTAAAAAGGAAAAGCCCCATAAAACAACCATAAAATCTTCAGAACGGCGGATTTCTAGGGGGTTTATGGTCCACTTCTGTGTGTTTGATAAATGTTCAATCTGCGAAAAGAATATAGGGGTCTTACGGGGGGTGCATGGGAGATGAGGTCACATGTACCGGAAGGTAGGGAAATATACCTTAAGGTCAGGTCGACCTAACCGGTTATTTAACAAGGAAAGTATGTGCTATTCCAACTAGAGAAAAGCCGCCCAACGGTGTTAAATGGCTAGAAAGATAAAAGACATCACCACGGTTTCTGATCCCACCGCATCCCACCTCCACTTGGGGCGCGCACATCAGCCGGAACCTACCGGCCCAGCTTCCCCGACTCAATACATCTGAGTCGCCTCTTTGGAAGACCGAACTTATTCGGACTGTGCCCCGCCTGCCCCAGACGCAGGCGGTGAGACCGAGAAACTCTGAACACAGAGGAAAGGACGGACAAGTCATGCGCATTGCACTCTTCTCCACGTGCATCGTTGACGGCATGTACCCCCGCGTAGCACGCGCCACCGTCGAAATTCTTGAGCGCCTGGGCCACGAGGTTGTCTTCCCCCCGAACCAGACCTGCTGCTCCCAGATGCACGTCAACTCCGGTTACTTCGATGACGGCTACGAAGTCATCAAGAACCACGTCGAGGCATTCGACTCCTGGGACTGGGACGTTGCTGTTGCACCCTCGGGCTCCTGCGTTGCCTCCCTACGTCACCAGCAGGCAATGGTTGCTCGTAGCCGCGGCGACGAAGCGCTGGCTCTGAAGGCAGAGCAGATTGCTTCCCGCACCTTCGAGCTTTCCCAGCTGCTAATCGACATCCTGGGCATCACCAACGCTGCCGAGCAGCTCGGCTCCTACTTCCCCGAGCACGTCACCTACCACAGCTCCTGCCACGGTATGCGTATGCTCGGCCTGGGCACCCGCCAGCAGGACCTGGTCCGCACCGTCGAAGGCATCAAGTACACCCAGCTCGAGGGCATGGACCAGTGCTGCGGCTTCGGTGGTACCTTCTCCTTCAAGAACGCTGACGTCTCCGGCGCAATGGTCAACGACAAGGCAGACAACGTTGAAGCAACCGGTGCTTCCGTCTGCACCGGCGGCGACTGCTCCTGCCTGATGAACATCGGCGGTGCGCTGATGCGTCGCGGCTCGGACGTTCAGACCATCCACTTCGCTGAAATCCTCGCATCCACCAAGGAAAACCCGCTCAAGATCAACTCCGAGCGTGTTGAGCTCTCGATCGGCTAAGGAAAGATAAGACCTCATGACCGCTATTCAGCTTGGTATGCCCAAGGTCGTTCACTACGGCGAGGGCAACATTTTCGAAGAAACCCCCTTCCCCAAGTACGCGAAGGAAGAGCTCAAGAACGAGCAGCTACGCGCCAACCTGCGCTTCGTGACCCACGCGATCCGTAACAAGCGCGCACGCGTCACCGCAGAGGTGCCCGACTGGCAGGACCTGCGTAACACCGGTGAGTCCGTCAAGAACTACGTTCTGGCGAACCTGCCCGAGCTGCTCGAACAGTTCGAGCGTAACTTCACTGCCGCAGGCGGCCACGTGCACTGGGCACGCAACGCCACCGAGGCAAACCAGATTGCTTTGGACCTGATCCGCGAGCAGGGCGTGGACGAAATCATCAAGATTAAGTCCATGGCAACCGCAGAGACCGGCCTGAACGAATTCCTCGAGGAAAACGGCATCAACGCTATTGAGACCGACCTCGCGGAAGAAATCGTCCAGCTCGGCCACGACCGCCCCTCCCACATTCTGGTGCCCGCAATTCACCGCAACCGCCGCGAAATCCGCGACATCTTCCTGCGCGAAATTGAGGGTATTAACCCGGACATCACCGATGAGCCGGCAGAACTGGCAGAGGCATCGCGTAACCGTCTGCGTAACAAGTTCCTGAACACCACCGTGGCAGTCTCCGGCACCAACTTCGGTATTGCTGAGACCGGTACCCTGACCATCGTGGAGTCCGAAGGTAACGGCCGTATGTGCCTGACCCTGCCCGACACCCTCATTACCTTCATGGGTATTGAGAAGATTCTGCCCACCTTCCAGGACTACGAGGCATTCCTGCAGCTGCTGCCCCGCTCCTCCACCGGTGAGCGCATGAACCCCTACACCTCCATGTGGACCGGTGTGACCCCCGGTGACGGCCCGCAGAACATGCACGTCATCCTCATCGACAACGGCCGTACCGCCGTTCTGTCCGACGAGCTGGGCCGCCAGGCACTGCGTTGCATCCGCTGCTCCGCTTGCATGAACGTGTGCCCCGTATACGAGCGCGCAGGCGGTCACGCCTACGGCTCCACCTACCCGGGCCCCATCGGCGCGATTCTGTCCCCGCAGCTCTCCGGTATCGAGGCTGCAGAGAACAACTCCCTGCCGTACGCGTCCTCCCTCTGCGGCGCATGCTACGAGGTCTGCCCCGTGAAGATTAACTTCCCCGAGGTCCTCGTGCACCTGCGCGCTAAGGACGTCGAGTCCAAGCACGCTATCCGCGAGTTCGAGGGTAACAAGAAGGCTCCCTTCTCGCAGATGGACGGCATGATGCTCGGTGCGAAGAAGCTCTTCACCTCCGGCAAGATGATGTCGATTGCAGAGCGTGGTCTGCCCATGTCCCGCCTCATCAGCGGCCGCAAGCACAGGATCACCGCTGTTCCCGGTATCGTCGGCGGCTGGACCGCTTACCGCGACATCCCCGAGCCTCCCAAGGAATCCTTCCGCAACTGGTGGAAGAAGGAGAAGGGTCAGGCTCCGGCACGCGATAACGCTCAGCGCGTTGACATTCAGGCCCTCATCGAGGCTAACAAGGGTAAGGCAGCTGAAGCGGCTGCAAACGCTAAGGCTGCTCAGGAAGCCCGTGAAGCTAAGGAGAACAACTAATGTCCTCTGCTAAGGAAGATATCCTCGCACGTATCCGCTCGTCCCTGGCTGACGCACCCGTCGCCCCCGAGCCCGTACGTAACTACCGCCGCGTCAGCGAGCTGACCGAAGAGCAGACCATTGAGATGCTCGTCGACCGCCTCATTGACTACAAGGCAAACGTGTTCCACGCGAACAAGGAGAACATCTCCGAGGTCATCGCAGAACGCCTGGGTGAAAAGTCCACCTACGTGGTTCCCGAGGGCCTGAACATGGAGTGGTTGCCGGCTGACACCGCTGACCGCAAGCGCGTTACCGACTCCGGTAGCACCCTCAAGCCCGGCTGCCTGTCCCTGAAGGAACTGGACGCAGTTGACGCTGTGGTGACCGGTTCGACCGTCTCCTGCGCAGAGACCGGCACGATCTTCTTGAACACCAACCCCGATGAGGGTCGCCGCGCCATCACCCTGGTGCCCGACCACCACATCTGCGTGGTGCCCCGTTCCACCGTGGTGGAGCTGGTTCCCGAGTCGATCGAGCGTATCACCTACACCCGCCCCGTGACCATGATTTCCGGTCCGTCGGCAACCAGTGATATCGAGCTGATCCGCGTGGAGGGCGTGCACGGCCCCCGTACCCTGGACGTCATCATCTACGACGCCTAAGGTAAAGCGCCAGAAGGCAAACCTCTAAAGAAACCGCCCGAGAGCTAAGGCTCCCGGGCGGTTTCTTTATGCCCTCTCCGGATTCTGCATCTTTCAGAACAGTAGAGAGCGGCGGAGAAGACAAGCGAACGGTGGCGGGCCCATGTTTCCCGCCACCGTTCTGTGCTTTATAGGTGGTGTATCGACGGTTAGCGTCGTAGCGCCCCGTGAGGGTGCTTAGGCGCGTGCGTCGAAGTGCTGCAGACCGGAGTCCTCACGGCTACCGCCCTGGCCATCGCCAACATCGTGGTAGTCCTTGATCCACTCGATCTTCTGAACCCACTTGACCATCTTGTAGCCGTGCATGGAGTCCGCACGCAGACGGAGCGGGCCACCGTACACATCCGGCAGGGGCTTGTCGTTCATGCCCCACGCCAGGATGGTCTCATCTTCCATTGCCATGGAGATGTCCAGGCACTCGTAGTAGGGTTCGGTCGGGCGGCCGTCGTAGGTGTGGCCCACGTGGCCGAAGGAGGTCACCATAACGTAGCGTGCCTCGTCGGTCTTCTCGACCAGTGCGAGAACGTCGCGCAGGCGCACGCCCTCCCACTTGGCGATGCCGGTCCAACCCTGCATGCAGGTGTGCATGGTGATGTTGACTTCCTTGCCCAGCTGCTTGAGCTCGTCAATGCTCAGGGACTTGGATTCCTTCACCAGGCCGCCCAGCTCGAGGCGGTAGTCAACGAACTCGTGCTCCTTCAGGCGGTTCCACTCGGTGCTCTCACGCTCTGTCGGCGGGCGAGTGTTAACCCAGTGGAAGGGCGAGATGTCGGCATCGGTGAAGGTCTTCTTCTGCACCTGACGGGAGGTGATACGGTCCAGCAGGACGTTACGAATCGGCTGGGTCAGACCCCAAATGAAGGTCTGGGTGAATCGCAGGTCGCGCAGGGACCAGTACGAAGCGAAAATCCACAGAGCCACAGCGAAGACAATGCCGCCAATGAGCATGGTGACTGCCTGAGCGAACTGTGCTGCGTCGACCTCGTTGTAGGGCTTGTTCAGCATCATGTGGGCGATGTTGTACTGGGGGTGAACCACGAACACCAGCGCCACGTGAATGACGGTGAAGACGCAGTAGAACGCCATGCCCAGGAAGTGGATGGAACGTGCGGTCTGGCGGTTACGGAAGAGGCGCACGTAGCCGGGGAAGCGGCCGCAGAATGCCGGGCTCATAATCGGGCCGGTTGCAATCATCAGCGGTGCCACGATGAACACCACAGTGAAGTACATAATCTGCTGCAGAGCGTCGTACGGCTGGAAATGCTCAATCGAGGGAATCTGGAAGCCAGCGTAAATCTGGATGGATTCCCACGCCTGCGGGATGATGTCCCAGCTGGTCGGGACGATGCGGCGCCACTGACCGGTCAGGAACAGCAGGGAGACATATACCAGACCGTTAACAATCCAGATGACGGTCACCAGCGCGTGCCATGCGCGGCCCAGACCAATCTGAGCCTTACCGGGCAGAGAAATCAGGGGAGACAGGGTGCGCTGGTCATCGCGCGCAGTAAATGCGCCGGGGGTGGTAGGGACCTTGTCCTTGGTGAACTTAATCCACTCAGAACCCGGGGTACAGTGGTTGTTCCAGTACAGGCGGGGGTGAGAGGCGAGAACTTCCCAACCTGAACGAATCAGGAAGCCCATCATAATGAAGTTGATAAAGTGCGTAATTCGGAGCCAGGCCGGGAAGTCCAGCTCTACGCCACCAGTGCTCGCGGTGAGGAGTAGTTGGTGCATGATATTTCCTTCGGAAATGACTGTGTGTGCAGACAATCGTTAGGATTCAGTGCGAGGCCTTGAGATGCGAAGTTAGAAATAGTTACCTTTCTGAACCATATAATCCTCCTCCATGGTTGGGAGCCGCCGGGGGTATCGTCGCGGATACTCCCGAAAGGGGCGCCTCCCGTGTGTGAGATGGGAGGTGCGCCAGCTCCCGCTGGGGCGGAAGCGACTCTGTGTATGTATGTTGGTTTATGTGTGTTTTAGGGAAATTCCCTGTCCGCTTTCAATTTTATAGGACAAAGTGTCAGTCGTGAAAGCTAAGACACGTCATGTTCTGTAATATTTGCATAAAAAATCCGAATTTAAGGAAGATTCTCATCTTTCCGTGGTTTATAGGGTCTTTCGGGTGCAAAAAAACCCACCGCAGCCTCAAGAGGGGATGCGGTGGGTTTTGATTCTATATGTGGGATGCATGTTGGTTTGCAGGGCTTTAACTGCCTGGTATTGTGTGGTTTTATAAATTCAATCCCACATAAGGTTGCGGCGACTGTAAGCGAGATTCTCACTTAAACCGGTTTGTAACCGACCTTGAAACGCCGAAGGCAACCGTACCGTAGCCGCTGCTAGATTTCTGCAGAACCCGTATTTTCCGCAGAACCCTTACGCTTCTTTGCCCCAGCCCGAGAGGCTGCTCGGGACGCAACGCTAGAACCAGCGGAAGCGCCCGTAGCCTCGGCAGAGCCGGGCTGAGCATCAGCCGGGGACTCAGAATCGGGCTGGGACTCAGAATCAGGCTGGGTTTCGGAATCAGCCTGCGACTTCAAACGAACCACCGGAATCATGCCCGTGGCAAGCTTCGCCTGCGCATTACGCTGAGCCTTCAACGCATTCATCTGCTCCTTACGGCTCGGCTCCTGTTGCGCCGGCTGGCCAGAACCAAACGCCTGACGAATACCCAACGCCCATAGCGGGAACAGCAGAACCGTCAGCGCGCCGCCGGCAACCAGCAGCGACGCCGTGGACTCCTCCAAAAGATCCGAACTGGTCGCAACCTCCGTCACCGCCACAATAATCGGCAGACCCGCAGCCGAATACAACGCCAACTGCGCCTTCTGCGCGCGAGTAGTCAACCCCGAACGGGTATCAAAGAAATGCTCCGCCAAAAGAACCGGAACGCCGCGGCACAGCAGAATACCCACCACCACAGCAAGCAGACCCAAAGGATTAGCCACCACAGCAGAGACATCAATGCCCATACCGCTGACCACAAAGAACAGCGGAATCATGAACGTAAAACCAACCACCTCAAGGCGGCGAGTTATCATATGCAAAGCCGCCGGAGGGGTCAGAGTACGCAGAATCAAGCCCGCCGCAAAGGCACCGAGCACCGCATCCAAATCAAAGAGGGCAGTGCACATAATCAGGGTCGCCAGCAGGAACATCGCAAGACGCAGAACCGTCTGACCGGTCGTATTCGCCTCCGCAGCCATAATCTGACGCAGACCCGGCACATGCGCAAACAGACGATGCGGAATCAACGCCACAATCACCGCAACCACCATAAACGCCAGCAACACCACAATCGCCATGCCCGGCGAACGCGAAGACAGCAGCAACGAGATAGCGAAAATCGGCAGAAGCTCACCCACAGCACCGTGTACCAGCACCGCATTACCCACCGGCGTACCGGCAGCACCGTGAGACTTCAACATCGGCAACAGCGTGCCCAACGCCGTAGAACTCAACGCCACACCCACCGCAATATACGTATTCAGCTCATGCGAGAACGACGTAATAACCGCCGCACCCGCCATACCCAAAGCAAAGCACACCACCCACGTGGCAATAGCGCTATAACCCTGACGGCTACGCAACGAGGACACGTTAATCTCAAAGCCCGCAATCAAAAAGAGCATGCCCAAGCCAAGCTCCTTCAGCAGCGGGATACCGCCCTCACTGCTGGCAAGGTTGAACATATTCGGGCCAATGAGCAGACCAAAAATGAGCAGGAAAACCACATCAGGGATCTTCTTACCCGTCAGCCGCGAAAGAATCGGGGACAGCAACGCAACCAACGTAATCCAGAAAATGGACACAAACTGGCCGCTATCGTGGCTCGACCCTTCCGACAGAGTCGTACCCGAAGCGAGAAGAGCACCAGAAGTCCCCAAATCCGTCAAGAAAAGCGGGGAAAAAGTCGAAAACATAAAACCTCAACGTGGTGTGTGCAGGTGGGGCGCGTTTGGGACAGTAAAAGGAGCGAAATCATGCTCCCGCGGGATTGCCCCACCTTTAAGAACGTACCAATGGTACACACCTAACCTCGTGCAACAACACTTGAACATCACCAACAGGGCAAGAAGCTCCAGCCAGCAGCCGACAGAGACACGGTATGAGAGCAAAACCTCCGCGCCACCACCCGAGCAGACACAGCTTCCACCGTTACACTTAACACCTATGCCAGCGCATCCGGCACACACCACCGGGTAGGCAATACCCTGGCAACGCACATCCCCTAGCAGGGCACACACCCTGGCAGGGCGCACAGACTCTCAAACACGGCACTACAAGGAGCGAGGACATGGCAGCAGGGCGCACACAACCCATCCCCACCGTCAGTAGCGGGGCACGCGCCGCCTCCCTCGGAGGTACCCGACGCGACCTCGGGCTCGACCTTGCTCGCGCCTTCGCCGTGCTCAGCCTGCTCATCCCCTTCGGATACTGGCTGCAACTGATCCCAGTGTCCTGGAAGTTCTGGATTCCTCAGACCCTCGTACCTGCAGAACCGCTCTTCGCCGCAATCCTGGGTGCCGCCGCCTGGCGGTACGCCCGCACCGCGAACTTCCCACAACTCTTCGCCGGAACCATCGTGCGATTCCTCGCGCTACTTCTGCTGGGCGTGGCACTCATGCAGGGCGTCACCTACCTGCCGCAAGCTGACGTGACCGTACCCGCGCAGGGCTTCTCCTACTCCCTGCCCTTCGACATGCTCGTGCACCTGGCGCTACTCACCCTGCTGACCCTATTCGTCGTGCACCTGCCCCTGTGGGCAATCGCAGTGCTAGCGGTAGTCACCAGCCCCTTCATTACCTGGACCTACACCCTGCTCATGGACGTAGCCGCCCAGGCAGATGCGTGGACCGCCGTCCAGCTACCCTTCCTCGCAAGCCACGGCGTCAACCACGCCCAAAGCGCCCAGCTCATCTGGGTCATGTGTCTGGGCATCGTACTCGTGCGCCTCTACGACAACCTGCAGGCAAAGCTCGCAATCCCCGTAGTACTCGCCGTGCTGGCGCTCGCCGTCTACCGCACCTTCAACCCCTACACCGAGCTCGGCTTCCTCAACAGCCCGCAGGTGCTGCTAACCCTAAACCTCGCGGCAACCCTCTACTTCTGGGCCGAATGCGCGCGCCTGCTCTCCGCACAGGCGGGAATGCTCACCCCGATTGCACGCCTGGGCCAGATGTCGCTGAGCGCCTCCATTGTGCTGAGCGGAATCATTATTTACGCCGGTCCCACCGTCAAGGCTCTCACCGTGGGGGAGCACTACATCGCCACCGGAGGCTGGGGCACCGCCGTGTACTGGAGCGCCTTCCTGCTGCTCGGCGCCGCAATCGCCCTGGGCTTCTGCACCCTCTGGTCACGCATGGCACGCTCCATTGCCGGACGCGGCCCCCTGGAGGCGATTCTCGCCCTCATCTCCGGGCGCGGCTAACCCAATCTGAACTCAATACGAAAGCGACCCCCTCCCCGCGTTCCTGCGCGGGTAGGGGGTCGCCTCTATGTGCTCAACATCTGCAACAGAAATACTGCGGGTACGACAAAGCCCCGGTCCAGAGGACCGGGGCTATCTGTCGGGATGACAGGATTTGAACCTGCGACCTCGTCGTCCCGAACGACGCGCGCTACCAAGCTGCGCCACATCCCGATGTTGACCTATCAGTGAATACCGTAGGCAACTCACCTAGGATAACCCAAAAAAATTCAGAACGCAACACAGCGGCACACCACCGCTCGGAGGAGGGACAGATAAAGCTTCTAGGCTTCAGTCTCCTGAACCTGATTCAGCTCATCCCAGGAGGCGTACATCGCCGCAAAACGACCGCCGGAGGCAATCAGTTGCTGCGGGGAGCCATCCTCCACCACGGAGCCCTCATGAATCACCAGCACACGATCAGCACCCAGAACTGTCGAGAGGCGATGCGCAATCACCAGCGCCGTACGCCCCGCCAACACGGTTCGCAGCGCCGCCTGCACCGCACGCTCACTCGGAATGTCCAGCGAAGCCGTCGCCTCATCCAGAATCAGCACCCGCGGATTCGCCAAGAACACGCGAGCAAAGGACACCAGCTGACGCTGACCCGCCGACAGGGTAATACCGCCGCGGCCCAGCTGCGACTCGTAGCCCTCACACAGACGCTCAATGAACGCGTCAGCACCCACCGCCTTCGCGGCTGTCTTCACCTGCTCATCGGAGGCCTGCGGGTTACCCATGCGGATATTCTCCAGAATCGACGCGGAGAACAGGAACACCTCCTGGGTCAGCATGAGCACCTCACGGCGCAGCTGCACATCCGCCAGCTGGCGGACATCCACGCCGTCAATACGCACCTGACCGGCTGAGACATCGTAGAAACGAGCTACCAGCTTAGCGATAGTCGACTTACCGGCACCCGTAGCACCCACCAGCGCCACGGTCGTACCCGGCTCGATGCGCAGGGTCGTCTCCTTCAGCGCGTGACGATCCGACGTGTACCCAAAGACCGCCGAATCCAGCTCCACCAGGGCACCCTGAACCTTGCCGGACGCGCCCTCAGCGGTACCGGCGGCAGGCTCTACAGTCCGCTCATACGGATGATCCGGCTCAGCAACCTCCGGCTCCTCAGCCAAGAACGACGACAGCTTCTCCAGCGCAGACATCGCAGACTGGAACATGTTGTAGAACTCAGAAAGCTGCATGACCGGCTCAAACACACGGTTCGCGTAAATCACCAGAGCCAGCAGGGTGCCAATCTGCATGGTGCCGCCCAGCACCGCATAACCACCCAGCACCAGCGCACCGGCAATAAACACATTGCCTAAAAGCATCAGCATGGGCGAGTAGACGCCGAAAATCTTAATCGAATCCATCACCGCAAGGCGGTAACGCTCCGACGCCTGCGCGTACTCGGAACGCATCTGCGCCTCCGCACCAAACGCCTTCACCGCGCGGATACCCGTAAAAGTCTCCACAAAACGGCTCGTCAAATGCGCAGATTCGGTACGCATCATGCGGAAAACCGGCACCGCCGTCTTCTGGAACCAGCGCGTCAAGAAGTAAATCGGCACGCCCATGACCAGCATGAACAGGCCAATACGCCAATCCAGAAGGAAAATAGCGACCGCAGAAATCACCATGGACAGCAAGGTAATCGCCAACTGGCTGATGCCGCTATCCAAGAAGCTGCGGACCGTATCAATATCGCTGGTTAAACGCGAAATGACCTTGCCCGAGGTGTACCGCTCATGGAACGACACGCTCAGCAACTGCGCGTGACGGAACACCCGCTTACGCAGGTACACCACCACGCCCAGCGACACGCGCACCGTGTACGCCACGTTGACCCACGAAAAAATCGCGGTCACCGCGGTAGCCACCACAAAAAACGTCAGCAGGGTCAGTAGGGGAGAAACGTCACCCTGCTTGAGTGGCTCAATGGAACTATCCAAAACGCGGGCAATCAGAATCGGCGCAACCGCCGAGGAACCCGAGACCAAAAGCACTGAAATAATCGACAGAGCCAACGCCCCACGGTGCGGGCGCAACATCTGGCGCAGCAGAGCCATCGAGCGTTCACGGGTCTCCGCGCGCTCCTGCGGGCTCATCTGCTCCCGCGGCTCCGCCGGACGATGATGGGCCATTAGCCCTCCTCCATCGTCATCAGCTGACGGTACTGCTCCGAAGAGTCCATCAGCTCAGCGTGAGTGCCCTCAGCGACCACGGCACCATCAACCATCAGCAGCACGCGGTCAGCCAGAGCTACCGTGGAGGGGCGGTGCGCCGTCAACAGGGTAGTAGCGCCGCCCAGGCCCTCCAGACCCTCACGCAGGCCGGTAATAATACGCTCCTCGGTGTTCACATCCAGCGCCGAGAACGGGTCATCCAGCAGCAGCACGGAGGGGCGCTTCGCCAGGGCACGTGCCAACGACAGACGCTGACGCTGACCACCCGAAAGGCTCAGACCCTCCTCACCAATGACGGTATCCAGACCCTGCGGAAGCTCCGCCACGAAATCGCACGCAGCCAGCTGTAGCGCGGTCTGGAGGGTCGCCTCCAGCTCTTCTGCGGCGGGGTAGTCCTCATCCTCGGTGCCGCGCTCGTACTGTTCAGCAACGCCCATCAGCACGTTCTCGCGGACCGTGCCGGAGAAGAGCACCGCCTCCTCAAAGACGAACGCGGTCTGGGCGCGCACCTCCTCAATAGACATGTCGGCGGTATCTCGGGTGCCAAAACGCAGGGAGCCGGAGGTCGGCTCGTAGAAACGCGGAACCAGCGACAGCACGGTCGACTTGCCGCTACCGGTTGCACCCACCAGCGCCAGAATCTCGCCCGGGAAGACCTTGAAATCTACGTCCTTCAGCACGGAAACCTCGGGTGCCTTCGTCTCAGAAGCAACTTCAGAATTCGCCTCAGTGGTAGCCTCCGCCGGCGCCTTGATAGCGTCGTAGCTGAACTGAACGTGATCGAAAGTGACAGATACTGCGCCACCGCTGGGGTACTGCATAGTTTCCTTCCCGGAGCCGCCCTCGGCAGATACTCCAGCTACTGTTGACGAATCAGAAGCACCCTGCGGATGCTCGGGCCCAGACACAGCCGCGGAGCCACGAACCAGCGGCACCGCCTCAAAGCCGGGCTCGTCCATGACCTCGTTGTGGCGTTCCAACGCCACCTTATAGCTCAAATAGGCAGACATCAGCGCGGTCGAGCGCGTCACGTGGCTGAGCACGGTCGTCTGCACCGCAAAGTAGGCGGTCATCGCACCCAGGCTCAAGGTGCCTGCCGCAACCTGCGAAGCGCCCACAGCCAGCGCCACCGCCGTAGAGACACCCACGATCAGGCCCTGGTACAGGGCAACACGAGCCACCAGCATCGACCTGCCGTACTCGCGCACCTGCAGGGCGTCCACCGACTCGGAATATTCCTGAATCTGCTCGGGGGAGCGGCCCAGCGCCTTAATCACGCGGATGCCGCGCACCGACTCCTCAATACGGGTGGAGAGGTCGCCCGTCATCTGCTGAATCTCATGTGAAGCGCGGTAGTACTTGCGGGTGAAGTTCACCAGCGACAGCACCAGAATAGGCACGGTCACCACGAACACCAGCGCCAGAGACGGCGAAGAACGCAGCATGAAGAAGCCACCGACCAGGAACATCACCGCAACAGTCAGCATCTGAACGATACCGAAAGACAACCAACGGCGAATCGTCCCCAGATCGCTCATGGAGCGGGTCAGCAACTGACCGGAGGGCCAACGATCCAGCAGAGAAAGCGGGGCGCTGAGCAGGCGGTCAAAGAAATTCATGCGCATGGACAGCTCAATCGTGGAGGTCGGGTCCACAATCAGCCAGCGCCTCCAATACATGAAGGAGGCATGCGCAATACCCAGCAGAAGCACCAGGCCGCCGGCAATCCAGATGGCGCTCTCGGTGGTGCTCTGCGAGAGATGATCCACAATAATCTGCAGTACCTGCGGGATGGAAATCTCAAGGGCACCGGCACCGAACGCCACGAGCAGACCCACGCCCCAGCGCACACGAATCGGACGCGCATACGCGGCGAGGGTGTGCGGGGCACGCTGACCGTGCGCGTAGTCGATCGGGTCGGGGGTCGGTTCGCTCGCCGTCTCCAAGAAGGGGTTACGGCGGCGCTTAGTCGTGCGTGCTGTAGAAGCCTCAGACATTAGCGGCGGCCACCTTTCGAAGCGTCGGCCTCACCCTTATCGCGAGCCGTGAGGGTCACCAGGATTGCCTCCGGCGGGCAGAACAGACGGACCGGCGCAAAACGAGAGGTGCCCAAACCGGCAGAAACCTGAACCGGAATACCGGACTGCTCACTGACACCCTTCGCACGCGAAGGCGGCAAATCGCAATTGCTGACCAGGGCGTGACCGCCGGGTAGGCAGACCTGACCGCCGTGCGTATGACCGGCAAAAATAGCCTGCGCGCCGTCCTGCACGAAGCGGTACAGGGTACGCATGTAGGGGGCGTGCGCCACGCCGATACGGACGCTCGGCTCCTGCCCCTCATCGAAGGCGCCGGGGGCGAAGCCGGGGTGTTCATCGTAGCGCAGGTGCGGGTCATCCACACCGGAGAACTCCAGACGCAGACCCTTAAGGTTCAGCGTGTCGTAGCGGTTGACCAGGCCCGTCCAGCCGCGCGACTCGAACGCCTCGTGCATCCGCTCAATGGGCAGTGCTACACGCGAGCCCTCCTCAATCATCTGCGGGGTGCGCGGCTGCCACAGGTAGCGTGCCGGGTTCTTGAAGACGGGCGCGAAATAGCAATTCGAGCCGGGCACAAACACGCCGGGGAAATCCATGAGCGGGTCGAGCGCCTCCAGCAGCGGACCCATACCGTCCACGTGGGAGAGATTATCGCCCGTGTTCATCACCAAATCCGGCTCCAGGGCAGCCAGCGAGTGCATGAAATCAATCTTCTTCTGCTGGCCCGGAATCATGTGCATATCCGAAATATGCAGAATCCTGAAGTCGGGGCTACCGGCGGGCAGCACCGGCAGGGACTCGGTGCGGAGCTGAAAATTATTCAGCTCAATAAAGTGCCCATACGCCGCCGTGGCGGCCCCCAAGGCTGCAGTGGCGGCTACCGCCCCCGCAACCTTCTTCAGGAGCGGGGAGGAGCCGCGTGCGCCGGGGACCGCCACGGGGACGCGGGCGTTGACTGCGTTTTCACACATGATCAATCGCCTTTCAGGCTTCAGCTGATGAGCTGTGATTCTAGCTGTACGACAGAATCTTATCGCTGGGGGTGGTGAAGTCCTTCGTGTTGTACTTCGGAGCGATCGTCTTCATGAACGACTGCCACTGAGCACCGGCGTAGGTCGCACCATCCACATAGTTCAGAACACGACCGTTAATGCCCACACCGTTCAGGGAACGGAAGCCGAGGTTGTTAGAACCAACCCAAGACGCGGTGGACAGGCCACGAGTGTAGCCAACCTGCCAGGTCTGGGAGGAGTTATCGTTTGTACCGGTCTTCGCAGCCGAACCGTTCGGCAGACCAATACCGCGCTGAGAAGCGGAACCGCCGGGCTGGATAACACCCTTCAGAACCCAGCTGACACCGTTCGCGATGTCCGGATCCAGAACCTGCTCACACTGGTTCTGGTATTCCTTGAGAGTCTCGCCGTCAGTCTTGGTGATCTTCTCAATCGGGCGCGGGGTGCAGTACTTACCCTCAGAAGCGAAGATAGCGTACATGGATGCGCTGGTCAGCGGGGAGATACCGTACTTGGTACCACCAATGTTGGTACCCAGGTCGGGGATGCTGTGCAGCGGTTCGCCGGTACCGTCCAGGGCGTGCATCTTGATGGACAGGTCGTGCACATCGCACAGGTCAATCTGGGAGAGCATGCCGTACAGGTACGAGTTCAACGACTGGCGAATACCGTACGCCGCGGTGTTGTAGCCTAGGCCACCGTTGAACGCGTTCTTGTAGGACCAGCCGTTCGGCTGACCGGTGTAGTAGTACTTACCGCCCTCGTAGCACTTGGCGTTCCAACCGAAGCTGGTGGGCCAGAACAGCTGGGTACCGTTCACGGTAGCGTTAGCGCCGCGGCCACTGATGAGCCACTGAGCCAGAATAATCGGCTTGAACGTCGAACCGGGCTGGAAGCCAGGGGTACCACCGTACGCTACATCAACGTTGTAGTTGTACTCGGTCTTGGAGTGGTCGTTTGCGTCTGCGGGGCTACCGAGCTCGGTGTTCTGTGCCATTGCGATGACGCGACCAGTGCCGGGCTCAACACTGGTCAGCGCGGAGTTCACGTCGTTCCAGTTGGTTGCAGCCGGCTGGGTGGAGTCCACAGCCTGCTTTGCCGCAACCTGAGCCTCGGGGTTCAGGGTGGTGACAACCTTCAGGCCGCCACGCTTAATCGCGGTGTTGCGCAGCTCAGCGGTTGCGCCGAGGGACTCGTCCTGCAGCAGGTAGTTGACCACGTAGCGGCAGAAGAACGCCTTGTCACCCGCCAGGGAGCAACCCTGGGACTTGGGGTGGACGTTGAGCTTAATGTCGCTGGCGATGGCGTCGCTGTATTCCTTATCGGAAATCTTGCCGTCGCGGAGCATGGTGCCCAGAACGATGTCGCGGCGTTCACGGGCGAGTTCGGGGTTCACGGTCGGGTCGTACACGTTCGGTGCCTGCACCAGGCCGGCAAGAAGCGCGGACTGAGCCACGTTCAGGTCCTTAGCGGAAATACCCCAGTAGTACTGTGCGGCAGCCTCAACACCGTAGTTCGAACCACCGAGGTTCACGATGTTCAGGTAGCCTTCAAGGATTTCGTCCTTGGACTTGTTCTGCTCCATAGAGATCGCAAGCTTCATCTCGCGAATCTTTGCGGCGTAGGTCTTGTTACCGTTCAGGGTTGCGGTAGCGTCCTCACCACGAGCCACAGCGGAGTCAACAATGAGGTTGTTAACGTACTGCTGGGTCAGGGTGGATGCACCCTGACGGCGGCCGCTGTTGGAGTTAATGATGTTGTTCAGGAACGCACGACCGATACCGATAGCGGAGACCGCACCGTGCTTGTAAAAGTCGCGGTCCTCCACCGAGACGATGGCGTCCTTCATGTGCTGCGAAATCTGATCCAGCTTGACCGGGTCGCGGTTCTCTTCGAAGAAGGTCGCGATTTCGGTCTTGCCGTCAGCAGCGTAAATAGTAGAAGGACGGGAAGAGATGCCATCGGCAATGTCGTCAGGAAGGTCCTGGAACCATGACATCGACGCGTTCGCGACCATACCGGCACTCACAGCCGGGGGTACGACAATAATTGCCGCGAGGAAACCGGCAATCACGCTGAACGCGAGGAACTGCAAAAAATCTCCCGGGCGGCGACGCGCACGGGTTTTCTTAGATGAAGCCATTCATTCAGTTTATCCCATGAAACTGTGAGAAGAAGCCCGTCTCGGCACCCCACAGGGAGGTGGGCGCTTCAGCCCTGAGAATAAAGCCCCCAAAAGCGCCGGACATTGACCAAAACCATAGTGAATCCCTTTTACTTATTGAACACCGGGCGATAGTCTAGAGGGTATGAAGAAATGGGAATACGCAACTGTACCGCTGATGATCCACACGACCAAGGCAATCCTCGACAACTGGGGTGAAGACGGCTGGGAGCTCGTAACCGTTCTCCCCGGCGCATCCGCACCTGCTGGCGCAACCCCCGCGTCGAACATGGTCGCTCCGACTCAGGGCAACCCCATCGCCTACTTTAAGCGCGAGAAGGCTGACTAAGAGCAGCGTACCCGGCGGTCACCTCGCTATCCCGACTCTCCTTTAACTAGGGGAGCGCGGGAATAGATGAGGAAGGCCGCCGGTTAGCCGTTTAACAGCTGCCTGAATATCAGTAGCGTTTAGATTTGCGGCGTTCCCCCTATCACCGTTTGGGTGCCAGCACCCGCCATCCTTCTGGAGTAATCATGACTGAATCCCGTATTGAAGCACGTATCCGCGAACTCGGTTACGAACTGCCCGTAGCACCCGCCCCCGTTGCCGCCTACGTTCCCGCGGTGACCTCCGGCTCCTACGTGTACACCTCCGGCCAGCTGCCCTTCGTTGACGGCGCCCTGCCCGAAACCGGTAAGGTGTCCGACTCCGGCGTTGAAGGTTTCGTGACCCCCGAGGATGCAAAGAAGTACGCGGGTATCAGCCTGCTCAACGCCCTGGCAGCGGTCAAGTCCGTCATTGGCGACCTGGACCGCGTGCAGCGCGTCGTGAAGGTCGTTGGCTTCGTGGCATCCGAGGTGAACTTCACCGCTCAGCCCGCTGTCATTAACGGCGCATCCGAGCTGCTCGGCGAAATCTTCGGCGAGGCAGGCCAGCACGCACGCTCCGCTGTGGGTGTTCCCGTTCTTCCCCTCGATTCGCCCGTAGAGGTCGAGATTATCGTTGAGTATGTCTAATCTGTACACCGGCGCGCTGCCGCTGTCTGCTATTCGTGCTGCCCAGGCTCAGCGGGCGGCACAAAGTGGCGCCCAAAAGACGGTGAACGGTATCGACGGTCACGGATCAGGCGGAGCACAGGACATCAAGACCCTGCCCCTGCCGGTGCAGGAACGCCGCTTCGGCACCCCCACCCCGGCTGATGGCGTGGAACGCCCGCGCATGTTCACCGGTCGACAGTCCGCGGCTAACCCGCGAACCTCCTGCATTCAGCGTCTCTACACGATTCCCGAGTTCATGCGCACCGCCGCCGAAAGCTGGCGCGAAGGCGGCAACGAAGGGGCGACCGGCTGCACGATGCGCCAGGCGGCATCCGTCATTTTTGTGCGCGACGGCGACAACGGCCTCGAAACGATTCTGACCTACCGCCCCGGCACCTCTCCGCTGGGCGTGGTGGCGTTCCCCGGCGGTACGGCTCTTCCCGGTGATGATGAGTCCGCCTCCTGGGTGGGCCCCGGCGCCGAATATTGGGAAGAGCAGTTCCACTTCTCCGACATCGCTCAGGCACGCCGTAGCGTCATGGCTGCCGTGCGTGAATCCTTCGAAGAGACCGGTATTCTGCTTGCCGGCGAGGACGAACAGGACGTCGTGGAGCGCTCCAGCACCCCCGAGCTCATGAGCTGGCGTGAAGCGGTTGCGGCACAGGACAAGAGCTTCTCAGACTTCCTGACCTCCAGCGGCTTGAGCGTGCGCGCTGACCTACTGCGCCCCGTGGCGCGTTGGCAGTCCCCGGACTTCTTCCTCAAGCGTTACGACATTGCCTACTTCACCACGGCGCTACCCGTAGGCCAGGACCCGAAGCTGCTGCTCGGTAAGGGCGTGTGGGGCGACTGGCTAAACGTGCGCGAACTGCTCGAAGCCAAGGACACCAGCGAACTGGGCGACCGCATCGGCCAGTCCAATACGGTGGGTCGTACCCTCGATCAGCTCATCACCCCCGGTGTGATGTGCATGCTCGAGTCGCTGGCGAAGGCTCAGACCTCCGTCGCGTGGCTGTCGAAGCGCCGCAAGATTGAGGTGAAGAAGCCCGTGCTCGTCACCCACAATGGTGCATGCATGCTTTCCTTCACCGAGGTGGTTCCGGCTACGACCGGTTCCATGTACACCGGCGCGATGGGTGTGCTCTAGCAGGTTTGCCGCAGCCGCTCGCTCTTGAGAAGAAGCGTTAAATAAATCAGGAGCCGTTTCCCCATGCAGAGGGAAATGGCTCCTGATTTATTTAAGTCGTGCGTCTTTTAGCGAGGGCGTCCTAGAAAGCCCCGGCTCCAAGAAACCTTAGCGGGAACGCTGGCGCAGGCGGGGCAGGTCCAGAATGACCACCGCGCGTGCCTCCAGGCGAATCCAGCCACGAGAAACGAACTCGGCAAGAGCCTTGTTCACGGTCTCGCGGGATGCGCCAACCAGCTGTGCCAGCTCTTCCTGGGTCAGCTCGTGAGCAACGAGCACGCCGTCGGTCGCGGGGCGGCCGAAGCGGTCAGCCAGGTCCAGCAGAGCCTTAGCGAGGCGGCCGGGAACGTCGGAGAAGACCAGGTCAGCCAGTGCCTCGTTAGCGTGGCGCAGGCGGCGAGCCAGAGTCTTAATAACCTGATCGGAAATCGAGGGGTCCAGCTGCTGTGCGCGCTTGAAGGACTCGTGCTTGATGGCAGCCAAGCGGGTCTCAGAAACAGCCACAGCGTTGGTCGAACGGGGCGAAGGATCGAAGAGAGCCATCTCGCCGAAAACGTCACCGGGACCCATAATCGCGACCATGTTCTCGCGGCCGTCAGCAGCGGTGCGGCCCAGCTTGACCTTACCGGAGAGCACAGCGAAAAGCTGGTCGTCCTGGTCACCCTCGTAGAAGAGGACAGCGTTGCGGGAGAGGTCAATCTCCTGAATGTCATCGGTCAGCAGAGCGAAAGCTGCATCGTCGAGGTTAGCAAAGAGAGGGGTACGACGGAGGATCTCGAGATCCATAAAGTTCTCCTAGATATGAGGTGATGAGCCGAAGCCCGTAAATGTTCAGTGAGTGAGCCCGAACCGGTGTCATGCGTCTCAACATCTGAAATGTGAGAAGGCTCAAGCTAGTGTGACATATTCAACTGATATGAGCGTACCCTAAAAAAGCGCTTTATGCATTCCGATATAGGGCGCTTTACAGCAAAAGTTATTTCTTTCGAGAAAATTCAAAGCTTACCCACAGGTTCAGCACCTAATATCAAGCATCCAGGTGTGTACTTTTTCGGTACCAAGCACGCTGACACCCTCATGACAAACCCTCATGACAAGGAGGCGCACCGCCTCCACACGCGGTACGATGCGACGAGGCAGAACCCGGTCTCAACAACCCCGGAACCGCCCGTCACGCCCGCCGCAGGGTACAGCGTGCCACCACACTCACCGGGCACAGCCCGCACCAACCACAATGCGCACACCGTGACCACTTCTACCCACCAAGGAGGCAATTAGTCGTGACGACCGGCATCAACCTGCTTGATATTGCTATCCCCATCATTCTGCTGCTCTACTTCCTCGCCGGAGTCCGCAGCGGATTCTTCACCACCCTCGGAACCTTCCTCGGCCTGGGCCTGGGCGTCTGCGCTGCAGCCTGGCTCGTGCCCCTCGCCGTCGCCTCCGTGGGATCCCAGTGGAGCCTCATTACCGCCGTCGGTGTGCTCATCATCTGCCTGACCATCGGACAGTGGCTCGGCCTCGTCGCCGGACGCACCATCCGCCGCGTCACCGACATTACCCCGCTCAAGGGCATTGAACGCTTCTTCGGCGGAGTGCTGAACCTCGCCGCCTGCGCCCTGGTCATGGTCGTGCTGACCATCTCCATGCGCACCGTGCCCATCCCGCAGCTCAACACCGTGCTCAGCGAATCCAAGACCCTCTCCTGGATGGTCGCCTCCACCCCCGAGGTCGTCAAGGACCGCATCAACACGGTACGCAACGACGTGCTCGCCTTCGGAACCATTCCCGAAGTCAGCCAGCTCATCGCCCCCGAAACCAGCGCCCCCACCCAGACCGTAGAATCCGCGGCACTGGACCGGGCGGCAGCCTCCGTGGTTGAGATTCTGGGAGCCGCAGAGCAGTGCGGCTACACCTCCACCGGCTCCGGCTTCGTCGCCGATAACGGCCTGGTCGTCACCAACGCCCACGTGGTCGCCGGCGTGACCTCCCCGGTCGTACAGGACTCCCGAGGCCGCACCTGGCCCGGCACCGTCGTCTACATGGACAGCGAACAGGACATCGCCTTCATCAGCGTCCCCAAGCTGCCGCTTGAACCGCTGAACATCGGCACCAACGCCGCCGCAGGTAGCCTCGTAACCTTCATGGGCTACCCCAAGGGCGGCCCGTTCAAGGCACTGCCCGCCACCGTGCAGGGCATCGGCAACACCCAGACCATCGACGCCGACACCGGCCGCGCCAACGCCATGCGCCAGGTCTACCAGCTGGCAGCCGACGTGCAGCACGGCAACTCCGGCGGCCCCGTCCTCGACGAAAACGGCAACGTGGTCGGCGTGATCTTCGGCAAGGCAACCAGCGGCCAGACCGGCTACGCCATCACCGCAAGCACCCTCAAGCAGGCACTGGCTGAAGGTGGCGACAACACCGCCGCTGTCTCCACCGGATCCTGCCGCAAGTAACTAGCCGCTAGACAGCGATAAAAGTTCAGGCTCCCGCCCTCAAGTAAGGGACGGGAGCCTGAACTGTTTAACAAGGGGGGGGGATAGGCGGGGCTATTCCGCCCAGATGCTGTGCTGCTACTCAGCGAGGTGCTGCGCTGGGTTATTCCGCCAAATGCTGGGCGAGGAAATCAACCGCCATAACGTAGCCGTATGCGCCCGCACCGGCAATCACCGCAGTAGCCTGCGGCGACACAAACGAATGATGACGGAACTCCTCACGACGATGCACATTCGACAGATGCACCTCAACCACCGGAAGCTCAGCCGCCTCCAGCGCATCATGTAGCGCCACCGACGTGTGCGTATACGCCGCCGGGTTGATAATAATCGCCGCACTACGGGTACGAGCACGCTGAATCTCATCCACCAGCGCACCCTCATGATTCGACTGCATAAACTCAACATCAAAACCATGAGCCGCCGCGCGCTCACGCACCATACGCTCAATATCGTGCAGAGTGGTGTAGCCGTACACCTCGGGGCGGCGCTGCCCAAGCAGGTTCAAATTCGGTCCATTAAGCACAAAAATCGTATCTGACATAAAACCAGTGTGGCACAGCGAGCGACCGCACAGCAGGAGCCGACGCGAACTGCCCAGAAAATGACGGGGAGGGGCGAGAAACGCCACGAGCTAAGTACGGTGAACCTCGCTACCGCACACACCCAAAGCCCGGTAACCTCGCGCTATGACCGAGAACGCCATCCGCACCGAAGTAGACGCACAGAACACCGCGGCAGAGAATGCCGAATCGCTCCTGCAGATTCGCTTCGTTCCCGAATTCAAAGCCGCAGCCGCCGCCCGCCGCCTCAACGCACGCGCACCCGAAAGCCACCTCGCCACCGTGCGCCGCGCCCGCAAAATCAACCGCATCCTCGGCGAAACCTACCCCTACGCCGTCGCAGAACTCGACTTCGACAACCCCTTCGAGCTGCTCATCGCCACCGTGCTCTCGGCACAAACCACCGACGTGCGCGTCAACTCCGTCACCGGTGCTCTCTTCGCACGCTACCCGGACGCTGCCGCGCTCGCCTCCGCACGCACCGAAGAGGTCGAACCCTATATTCAGTCCCTCGGCTTCTACCGCGCCAAGGCACGCTCCATCATCACCCTCTCCCAGCAGCTTGTAGAACGCCACAACGGGCAGGTTCCCTCAACCCTCGAAGAGCTCGTAGAACTCGCCGGAGTCGGCCGCAAAACCGCGAACGTAGTCCTCGGAAACGCTTTTGACGTGCCCGGACTGACCGTAGACACCCACTTCGGCCGCCTCGCCCGCCGCATGGGGTTCACCACCGCAGACGCCCCCGAAAGGGTCGAAAAAGACGTCGCCGAACTCATCGACCGCAAAGACTGGACGCTCTTCTCACACCGCATGGTCTACCACGGCCGCCGCATCTGCCACGCCAAAAAGCCCGCCTGCGGTGTATGCCCCGTTGCCGACCTCTGCCCGTCCTATGGAGCCGGGGAGACGAACGAACAAGCAGCACGTAAACTC
This sequence comes from Rothia sp. HMSC064F07, assembly GCF_001837265.1. NCBI lineage: Bacteria > Bacillati > Actinomycetota > Actinomycetes > Micrococcales > Micrococcaceae > Rothia > Rothia sp. HMSC064F07. Next base: position 381,201 of record NZ_KV831926.1, read on the forward strand.
ATGAAATACGAAATGGCACCCGGTCGAGAAGACCTGCACCTGCGATTCCTGCAGGGCGCAACCCGCCGCGAACTCATGGCAGAAGGCTACCCGCTCAGCGCCTAACGGCGACTGAACCAAACCGGAATGCAGCCGCACAGAAGAGAGGTACACAGATGAGCGCACCCGAGGTACAACCCGAACAGGCGGGGCAGGAGGCACAGCACCCCGCCCAGCAGGCACTGGCGGCTCTCGCAGAGGGCGGCGTGGAATTCGACGTCCAAGCCCTGCTAAGCAGCGCACCCGCCAGCCCGTTGAACAAAGAAGCCGCCGTGCTGATTCTCTTCGGCGTGCTCGACAACTCGCCCTCCACCGGCGAATTTGAAGGCTGCCCCGAGAACGTCAGCGCCGACCTGGATGTACTGCTCCTCGTGCGTGCCGCAACCCTGCGCTCACACGCCGGTCAGCCCGCCTTCCCCGGCGGCAAAATCGACCCTGAAGACTACGCGCACGCCGAAACCACCGGCGAACCCGTCGCCCACATCGCCGCCCTGCGCGAGGCGGTCGAAGAAACTGGGCTAGACCCCGCCGGCGTGCAGATCCTCGGCCAGCTGCACACCCTGCCGCTACCCATCAGCAACTTCATGGTCACCCCCGTGCTTGCCTGGTGGAACAGCCCCGTGCCCGTCGAAGTCGTCGACCACAACGAGTCCGCGCTCATCGCCCGCGTGCCCGTGCGTGACCTGCTCAACCCTGCCAACCGGCACACCGCCTACGTCAAACACGGCCGCACTTCACACCGCACCCCCGCCTTCGAGGTGCGCATGCCCGGCGGCGAAGAATTCACCGTGTGGGGATTCACCGCGATTCTACTGGACCGGATCTTCGACTCGCTCGGCTGGACCGTGCCCTGGGATACAAAAAAGATGCGCCCGGCACCCGGCTACGAGGAGTAACTACGAGGAGTAAAACCGGCTGGAATAAATACCTGACCAGCGGATACAGGGTGCAGAATAGTGCGCAAATAGGGGCGGCAGATAGCTTGAATGAAGCTACCTGCCGCCCCTATTTTCACCCTTGTACGGTGCCGCTTATGTGCGGCTGATTATTTACCGCCGATTATTTGCCGTCCGCGTAGTTGCGCACCCGCGCCACCGACACCGGAAAATCAACCGGCACCCGACCGAAGAGCAGACGTGCCGCCTCCGCAGCGCCCTCACGCACAATACGCTCCACGCGATCCGCCTCCAGCTCGGGACCGCACAGCAGAAGCTCATCGTGCAAAAAATACACAATGCGGGTGCGCATCGGCATACCAAAAATTCGCTCCGACAACAGGCGAGAACGCACCGCGCCCATCCAGCACAGAGCCCACTCAGCCGCCGTACCCTGCACAATAAAATTGCGGGTCATACGCCCGTGCGCACGTGCAGTCGACACCGCACGCGACTCAGCCGCCGGCGAAGACCGATCAGCCACAATCTCACGGAAACGCTCATCCACCGGCGGGGACGTACGACCCAAAAAAGTCGTCACCTGACCGCCCGCCTCACCAATGCGCGCGGCACGCTCCGTAAACTCCATCGCCTGCGGAAAAAGCGCCGCCACATGCGGCAACAGGGCACCAATCTCACCGCTACGGCCGCCATACATAATCGCCAGCATGCCCACCTTCGCGTGGGAACGCTCCGTCAAACCCACACCCTTCATGCGCGCCAACTCGGCAATGCCCGCATACAGGTCAGCGCCACGACCCGCCGAAGCGAGCACCTCATCACGGCTCAACGCCGCCAGAATACGCGGCTCAATCTGCGAGCCATCCGTCACCGTCAGTACCTGACCCTCCGGCGCCTGCACCGCCTGACGAATCTCCGCAGGCAGCTGCAACGCACCACCGCCGGAAGCGCCCCAGCGCCCGGTCGCGGCTCCACCCACCTCAAGATGCGGGCGGAACGCCCCCTCAGAAACCCAGGTATCAGCCCACGTCCAGCCGTTAGCAGTCCAAATACGGTACAGCTTCTTATAGCGCAGAATCGGGTCAATCATCGCCCAACGCTTCTGCCGCTGAGCCGGAATCGCATCCGCCCAACTCTTCAACTCCCACGAACGCGTAGACTTCACCGAAACCCCCGCAGACTGCAAAGCACGCAAAAGATCCTGCGGCGAATCCGGATTCAACGACGGCATAAACAGCATGCGCTGAATCTGCTCCGCCAACTCCTGCATCTTCTGCGGACGCTCCCCAGGCACCGGGCGCGGACCCAACAACTCGCACAGATGCTCATGATGCGCCTGCACATTAAACGGGATGCCGTAATAACCAATCTCAGCCGCCACCAACGCACCGGCAGACTCCGCCGCCGCCAAAAGACGCAGCCGCTCCGGGTGCCTCGACTCGCTAATAGCGCGCGCCTGCGCCAGCCACTCACGCATCAGCACACGCACCACCGGATGCTCCGGCAACAGAGTCACCGGGCCCGCCGCCAACTGCGGGGCAAAAGGCTCATGAGGCGCCGCCTCCAGGAAATCCGGGGAGGAATCGGCAGGAGAACCGGCGGGTGCGGCGGAAGAGGTAGCGGGCGCACTCAAAAAATCAGCGCCGAACAGCTCCTCCTGACCCTGAATCTGCCGCGCCACCGGCAGATACCCCTGCGGCTCCACCGCCTCACGCACATCAGAAAGATCCAACACCGGGCTGTACTCCACAAAACCGCTCGGATGCGTAGCGGCAGTTACCAAAATTCGCTGTACCAGACGCAAATCATGGCACAGATGCACCCGCACCCCGCGGCGCAGTAGCAGCGGGTCAACGTGGCGGGTATCAGCCCAAATCCAGCGGGGGAAACGCGCCTGTACCGAATCTGCCGCTTGCCGCTCTACCTCTCGCACATACGCCGGAAGATTTGCCGCACTCACCCGATCCGCGCGCGTAATCCGCGGAATAAAGGTCGGGTCCTGCAACTGCTCAGCGGTCGGCGCCGAAAAATGAAAAGCACCCCACGAGGTCACCGGCTGAGCACCGCGCGGGGACGCACCCGCGGCAATAGCCGACGTGACCGGGTGCGCGGAGGTGCCGGTCTGGGCGGTAATACCCGCGCCGGTGGCAGGACTGAGCAGAACGTACATTCTTCCATTATCGAGGATGTGCCGGTAGAACGGGTGGTGCGTGGTTATCACCAGAATGTACGAGTGGTTTGTCATAAAAGCGCCGGATGCGTGCGTTTTGTTCGTTTGAGGTGCGTGCATCGTGGATATTTCGGGGTGCACGAGGAGTTATCCACAGAACGCTCATTCTCTTAAAAGTTCGGGGTGGGTGCAATGCTCTCCTAGAGCCATGAACCCCGCCATGAACCCCTCCAGCAATCCCGCCGGGCACCCTGCCAACAATCCCGGCAGCCCCAACGGTTGCCCGCCGCGTGCCGCACAGGGCGCGAATCAGCCGGGCGCACAGAATACGGGCGTCCAGAACACCCGCACGCACTCGCTACCCGCCCTGCTCATTCCCGAAGACTATCGCGCCCGCGCCGTCGCCCTGCACGCCCGCGAGCTGATTCTGCGCTCGCCGCAGATGAGCGCTATCGCCCTGGGTGGTTTTAGTGGCGGATTCAGTGTCGGGCTCGAGAAGGCTGGGGAGCGGCCGTCCGTAGAGGGCATGGTTGCCGCGGGCAGTGCAAACACCGCGAGTGCCGCGGGCAGTGGGTTACTCCAAGAATCCCAACCCCTCCGCGAGATCCTCGAAAACGCCGTGGACGAGGCAATCTGCACCATCGACGGTGGATACCAGGGGAACACCTGGGGGAACGCGAGCGCAGAAGGAACGGGCGCAGACGGAACTAATGCGACGAAGCCCCGAAAATTCCGCACCAAAACGGTGCAACCCGCGCCCACCTCCTGGAGCTACCCCAGCGTGGAATACGTGCCCGTCAACCAGCAGACCGCGCTGCGCTACCTCGCCGCGGAACTCTACGGCCTCGGCGCCCTCGAACTGCTCCTTGACGAGGGGCAACGCGCCGGAACCATCACCGATATCTACGTGAATTCGCCCTGTGATATCTGGGCGGGCATCAACGGAACCACCCGCCCCGTGGCGCTGAGCCTCGGTAATGAGCGGCGTGTGCGTGACCTCGCCGAGCGGCTCATCCGCAGGCATGGCGGGCAGCTGGACGCTGCGCATCCGGCGGCTGACATTAGTGATGAGCACGGCAGGCGCATCCACGCGATTATCCCGCCGCTGAGCGAACGCACCCGGCTCTCCGTGCGCCTACCCGCCCGCGAGCGCCCCACCCTGGCGCAGCTGCAGGCCGCGGGGCTGTGCGATGAGGCGACCGCCGCCTACCTGCGCCGCATGATTGCCGAACGCCGCGGATTCCTCATTAGCGGGGGCACAGGCACCGGCAAAACCACCCTGCTCAACGCCCTGCTGGGGCTGTGTACGCCGCAGGAGCGCCTCATTCTGCTCGAAGACACCCCGGAACTCGCGCCGCAGCATGAACAGGTTATTGCCCTCAAAACCCGCGCCGCCAACTCCGAAGGTGCCGGCGAAATCGGGCTGGGTGAGCTGATCGTGCAGGCGCTACGCATGGGCCCGGATCGGCTCGTGGTCGGCGAGTGCCGCGGTGCGGAGGTGGTGCACCTGCTGACCGCCATGAATACCGGTCACCGCGGCGCCGGAACGACCCTGCACGCCAATAGTGCGCAGGCGGTGCCCCTGCGTTTGTGCGCCCTGGGTGCGCTCGCCGGACTGGATAGTAGAACGGTCGCTCTACATACGGCGACGGCTTTTGAACGCATTATCCACCTGGAACACCGGGACGGATGCCGCCGCATCGAGGGTATTTACAGCCTGCACCCCGCCACACAGGGGAGTGAAGAGTACCTGCAGGTCAGGCGTATTTCTGTGGGCTCTGAAGTTGGGTACTAGCCCCCGTAAAGGGGAAACGGAAAACGTGAAAGGAGGAACCATGAAAAGGGAAGAAACGAGTCGAGGAAGCCTTCGCGAACGCTGGGCTGAGCACCTCGCCGGAGCAGCCAGCGCCGAGGAAATGCGCATGTGGCCGCTCATGCTACGCACCCTCGCCCTGAACCTGCGCGCCGGCATTCCCCTGCAGGAGGCGGTGCACACCGACCCGGGCTCTGGTCAGTTCAGGCAGTTCGGGGAGAACGAGCTGATGCCGGGTACGGGGAAAACGCGCGCGAAGAATAGCTCTCGGAAAAGCGCCAGGAAAAACACCCGAGCTCGACGTGCACGAGGGTCCTCTTTCGAAGACTACGGGCACAAGCGGTGCGCCGAAGATATCCGCCGCTTCACGCAGGCGCTCGCCACGGTCACCTCCTGGGGTGCCCCCGCGCACCTCGCCTGCGCGCAGCTACTCGAAAATAGCACCCGGATGCGCCCGCACAGCCGCGAGCGCCTGCACGACCTGCAACTGAGCCTGCGCATGAGCGAGAGCGCCGGTGCGCCGCTCGCCACGAGCCTGGAACGCGCCGCCGAACACGCCGAAGAACGCATTGACGCGCTCCTGGGCAGGCAGAGCGCCCTCGCCGCGCCGCGTGCCACTGGCAGGATCCTCTCATGGCTACCGCTGCTCGGCCTCGGCTTGGGGGTACTCATGGGAAGCGACCCCGTGGGTGTGCTGACAGGGTCCGTTCTCGGAGCGCTCACCGGTTTGCTCGGGCTGGGGCTTGCCTTCGCCGGGCGCCGCTGGACCGCCGCGCTCGTACATCGGGCGGAGGTGGAGAGCGCAAGGCCGAGCACCAGGGTGGCGAATGCTGAATCTGAGATGGAAAAGCCTGCCTCGCCAGCAGGTGCCGTGCCCATTGATACCGCCCTCGTGCTGGAACTACTCGCCGCGCAGTTGAGAGCCGGGCTCGCACCGCTCGCCGCACTGGGCACCCTCGCCGAGGCGCTTAACAGCCGACCGTTGCACACGGTCTGCCAGCGCCTACAGATGGGTAGCGGCTGGGGGAGTGCCTGGTCGGGGTCCGCGGCGGGAACCTTCGGTGAGCTGCGGGATGCGCTCGCCCCCGCCTACACGGGCGGCGCACCCAGCACGGCGCTGCTGCTCTCCCTTGCCGATGCGCACCGCCTCAGCGAGCGACGCGCGGCAGAACGCGCCGCCGGAAAGCTCTCCGTAGCGCTCGTGGTGCCCCTCGGGTTGTGCTCGCTACCCGCCTTTATCTGCTTGGGTATTGTGCCCATCATCATTTCGCTACTACCCACGCTGACCGGCTAAAGAACCATGTCCATAAGCGCTGTCGATTAGCCGAAATGCTGAAAAGTTTAGACCTTCGCTTTTAGACCTTTGCCCATCTGCCGTGAACGCGGATGAGCACCCACCCCGCCCCGCATGTTTAGGGCACAACGAAAGGAAAACCAATGACGAACACCCTCTGCGAAGTAATCCGCCACGACCTGCACACTGTCGACGCTCCGGTCAACGCCCCGGCCGGTGCTCCGAGCGAAATTCAGCCCGCCGCGCTCGGTGCCGTGCAGGGCGCTGAAACGCAGACCATTCTGGGCCCCGTGCCGCTGTCCATTGCCATCGCAACCACCATGAAGCAGCTGCGTGAAGAATGCCCTGAGCTTTTTACCGATGCTGAGCTCTTCACTGATACCGAACTTTCCACCGGCGCTGAGCAGAAGCATGCCGGCCCCAGGATTGACCCTTGCGAAATGGAGATTGATATGAATACGAGTCACCTGAACCCCGAACAGGCGCTGACCATTGCCCGCGCGCTCGCCGAGGGCTGCACCCTGGACGAATGCGGCGCCACCTGCCGCAGCCTGGGTGAGCACGCGCCCGGCTGCACCGAATATGTACCCGCTGAGGGACACGAAAAGGCGCTCGAAGACTACGCCCCCGCGGGTGACCCGGAGGAGGGCGCCTCCACCGCGGAGTACGGCATTGTGATGCTCGCGGCGGTCGGTTTCGCGGGCCTGCTGGTGCTGATTCTCAAGTCGGATGAGGTGCGTTCCATGCTCCTGGATATTGTGCGTAACGCCCTGTCCATTGCGGGCAATACGGGACTGCTCTAGAGGCCTTAGTCTAGAGGTATTGGAAAACCCGCCGTAGGGTTTTGTCCCTAGATGCTAGGTTCTTTGGAAAATCAAGCCAGAAGGGAGGAATAAAGAATGAACGCTCATGTGAATTTGGGTGCTTTGCGGCGCACTTGCTCCGCAGGGAAAACCAGTGTGGACCCGACACTCTCGACCCCGCACAAGAGCCCGGCAGAAGAGGGCGTGATTACCGCCGAATTTGCGGTCGCCCTACCCGCCGTGACGGTGGTGCTCGCCCTCTGCATGGGTGCCGCCTCCACGGGGGTTGCGCAGCTGAAGGTGGAGGAGTCCGCGCGAACGGCTGCACGAGCCGCCGCCCGCGGAGATTCCGAGGCGCAGATTCGCTCCGCCGTCAGCCGCATCGACCCGGCGCAGAGCGTGCAGATTTCTGTTTCTCCTGATGATGTAGTCGTGACAGAGGCGGGGCGCGCCCGGGAAGTGCACGTTCGGGTGAGCCGCCCCGCCCCCGGTGTGATTGGTTCGGCAACCGGCTGGGTGCTGCGGGCGGACGCCCACGCCCGCGTTGAAGCCGGCGCTGAAAACGATGCTGAAAACGGTGCGGGTCATGAAGGTGAGTAGAGCCGCTATGGGTCCCACCCCGAAAACAGCCTCCGAGAATCAATACCCCGAAGCGGGTAGCGGCACCGTCCTTGCCCTCACCATTATTGCCGCGCTACTGGTGGTGACCGTGGTGATTGCCGGGCTCATTGGGGTGGTGTCCGCAAACCGCAGGGCTTCCGCGGCCGCCGATTTGAGTGCGCTCGCGGCGGCGGACGCCTACCGCGGGCTCACTGAGGGGGACCCGTGCGCGGTCGCGGCGGATCTTGCCGAACGCCACGGCGCGCACCTGGAATCCTGCACGTTTCCGGACCGCCCCGAAACGGTGGAGGTGACGGTCGCCGTCCCGGTCGCGGGGCCCATGGGTGCGCTGGGCCCGGCGAGGGTGCGTGCCCGCGCCGGGGCTGAGCATCTCGAAGAAGGGCGCCCCGAAGAAGAGCACGCGGCGGGCAACGTGGAGGAGCTGAGCCCCGATGAGGTAGCCGAGCTGGAGGAAGAGCTGGAAGCTGCGCAGGACTCAGCGCCCGAGCCTCCCGCACCAGAAAGCTCCGCAGAATCAGAGAATCCAGTTGAGCCAGAAAACCTACCCGAGACAGAAGGCTCAGCCGAGTCGGAAAACCCGGCCGACTAGGCTATTTACACTCATTGGGAGTTGTCATCCCAGCGTGTTCTACGCCTCCGCCATGCTCCGTAGCATCGCCTGCAGTAGCGCCCGGGCGCCGTGCTTGCTGAGCGGCTCGTTGCGGTTGCCGCATTTGGGTGAGTGCACGCAGGAGGGGCAGCCGTTGTCGCATCCGCAGCTTTCGATGGCTTCGAGGGTGGCGCTCAGCCACTGCGTAACCGCGTTGAAGCCGCGCTCGCTAATGCCCGCGCCGCCGGGGGCTGCGTCGTAGACAAAAATGGTGGGCCTGCCGGTGTCCACGTGAAGCAGTGTGGAGAGCCCGCCCAAGTCCCAGCGGTCGCTGGTGGCGATGAGCGGTAGCAGCCCGATGGCGGCGTGCTCGGCGGCGTGCAGGGTGCCGGGGCCGTCCTCTTCGGTCACGCCCGCGCCGAACAGGTAGCTGGGTTCGAAGGTGAACCAGACCGCCTCGGTCATGAGCACTTCCGGCGGCATGGGTTGCGCCTCTTCGCCCAGGTATTCGCCGCCGTAGACGGAGAATCGCCGGTATCCGGTGACCTGGTCGGTGACCTGAACCTGCCCGCGGTGCATGGTGAGCGGGGCGAGCTGCTGTTCTCCAGAAGCACTCTCGACGGGAGCAGTCTCGCCGGGAACCGCTTCCCCAACAGCGTTTTGCGCACCGTAACTAACCCGCGCACGCTCTGCCAGAATACGCACCTCTGTGCTCTCAATGGCGCGCGTGTAGTAGTCCGGGTAGACGCGGCTGAGTAGGATTACGCGCTCGCCCTCGCTGAGGGACTCGACCACGTACTGCGCGTTCTGGTGAATATAGATTGCGCCCGGGTGCCCCTGGCTCATGGCGTGCGCGGCGTCCATGGTGCCAACCAGGGTGCCGTCTTCGGCGTCGATGAGCTGGTAGGGTCCGCCGCCGGTGCCGCGGATATCGACCAGGTCGGCGGCTGATTCGGCGTGCGTCCAGTACCAGCCATCCGGGCGGCGACGCAGGTACCCCTGCTGCACCAGTCGATCCAGCAGAGCGGCGGTATGCGGCCCGAAGAGGCTCAGCTCTTCGGCGCGGATGGGCGCCTCCTGAGCGGCGGCGCACAGCTGCGGTGAGAGCACATACGGGTTTGTCGGGTCGAAAACGGTCGCCTCAACCTCCTGCCCGAAAATCGCCTCCGGGTGGTGCACCAGGTAGGTATCGAGCGGGTTGTCGTCGGCGATGAGCACGGCGAGCGCGTCCTGACCGCTTCGACCCGCCCGGCCCACGCGCTGCATGAAGGAGGCGCGGGTACCCGGCCAGCCCGCAACGAGTACGGCGTCCAGCCCGGAGATGTCGATGCCCAGTTCCAGCGCGGAGGTGCTCGCCAGGCCGAGCAGTTCGCCGTTGCGGAGTTTGCGTTCGAGTTCGCGGCGCTCTTCGGGGGTGTACCCGGCGCGGTATGCGGCGACGCGGTGGGAGAGGCCCGCCTCCACCTCGTCGAGGTAGCGTTGGGTCTTCTGCGAGAGGATTTCTACGCTGCGGCGCGAACCGGCGAAAACCAGCGAGCGGGTGCGGGAAAGCACCAGGTCGGTGAGCATTTGCGCGCCCTGCTCCACGGGGGAGACGCGGCGCGGCGCCTCCTGCTCAGCCTTCGACTGGACTGCCTGCTGCTGGGTGCTGCGGGCACCCTTGGCAAGCTGATCGTGCGCCTTGGGCGGCATGAATTCGGGCTCCCAGAGCGCGACGGTGGTTTCACCGCGTGCGGAGGTGGACTCGGTAATGGCGGTGACCGCCTGCTGCGGCACGCCGATGAGCTTGGAGAAAGACTCGACCGGGTTGGAACTGGTCGCGGAGGCGCCGTAGAACACGGGCACGGTGCGGTAGAGTGCGCAGACGCGGCGCAGGCGGCGTAGCAGGTTGGCGATGTGCGCGCCGAAAACGCCGCGGTAGCTGTGTGCCTCGTCGAGCACCACGTAGCGCAGCCCGCGCAGGAAGGATGACCACTGCCGGTGGTTGCTCAGGATTGAGTAGTTGAGCATGTCCGGGGTGGTGAGGATGAAGTTGGCGTGTTCGCGGATCCAGCGGCGTTCGCCGGTGGGGGTGTCGCCGTCGTAGCTTGCCGCGTGGAGTCCTGGCAGGTTGTAGGAGGTGAGGGCGGTGAGCTGGTCGGCGGAGAGTGCCTTCGCCGGTGAAATGTAGAGAACGTTCGCTCTATTATTGAGGTTTTCTGCTCCCGAATACGCGGAAGTTGAGCTCACCGGCTCGCCACACGATGCGCGATAAATAGCGTCCAGAGTGGGCATCAGGTAGCTCAGGGTCTTGCCCGAGGCGGTACCCGTCGCCACAATCACGTGCCCGCCGCTGCCGGTACTCTTCGCGTCTTCGGTGCGCGTTGCTGCCGATGCTTCGATACGCTCAGCTTCGATGCGCCCTGCCTGCCAGCCGTAGCGCGCCGCGCTCGCCGCCAGCGCCGCATCGAGACCGGCATGGGCGGCGTTCGCCGCCTGCACCTGGTGGGCGTAGGGCTCGGCAATACCGAGCGATTCAAAAGCCTCCACCACACGCGGATGCAACCACTGCGGCCACGGCGCGTAGCTCGCCTCCCTGGCGGCAATGGTATGGATATGGGTCACCTGCTCGGGCAGGATTCCGGTGCGTTCTGCCTCCGGCAGCAGGGATGCCAGCACCTGCTGTGCGCTCGTGGGCAGCTCTCGGTAACGGAGCGTTTTTGGGCGCGCCGCAGACTGCCCCTGCTCGGGCTGGTGTGTGGACTGCTGTTCGGGGTGCTGGTTGGCGTTCTGCGAAGGGGTGCTGTGCGGCATGGGTTCCATTGTAGAGCGGCGGGCTACAACACCCCGACCTGCCGCCGGTCATGTGCCGTCCTGAATCTGTGCCCCGTGCCTGTCTGAACCCCGCCTCGGCACCGCTTTTGTGCTGCCGACCCCGTAGTCAGCGCGCACATATCAAAAAATCTGCATGCTTTAGGCGTATATGACGATAAAATAGTTTCGTGGCTCAAAATAAGATTATTCTGTATTACCAGTTCGCCCCCATCGCCGACCCGCAGGCGGTCATGCTCTGGCAGCGTGCCCTCTGCGAGAAGCTCGGCCTGCGCGGGCGCATCCTCATTTCCAAGCACGGTATTAACGGCACCCTCGGCGGCGAAATCAACGCGGTCAAGGCGTACACCAAGGAAACCCGCAAGTACCCCGGCTTCAAGAACATGGAGTTCAAGTGGTCCGAGGGTGGCGCGGAGGACTTCCCCCGCCTGTCCGTGAAGGCACGCGACGAGATTGTGGCTTTCGGTGCTCCCGACGAGCTGCAGGTGGACGAGAACGGCGTCGTTGGTGGCGGCGTGCACCTGAAGCCTGAAGAGGTCAACAAGCTTGTTGAAGAGCGCGGCGACGAAGTGGTCTTCTTTGACGGCCGTAACGCGTTTGAGGCGAAGATTGGCAAGTTCAAGAACGCTATCGTTCCCGACGTGCGCACCACCCACGACTTCATCCGCGAGATTGAGTCCGGCAAGTACGATCACATTAAGGACAAGCCGGTCGTCACCTACTGCACCGGCGGTATTCGCTGTGAGATTCTCTCCGCGCTCATGAAGAACCGCGGCTTCAAGGAAATCTACCAGATCGACGGCGGCATCGTGCGTTACGGCGAGAAGTACGGCGATAAGGAACTGTGGGAAGGCTCGCTCTACGTCTTCGACAAGCGCATGCACATGGAGTTCACCCCGGACACCGTCACCATCGGCAAGTGCGAACAGTGCGGCGCCCCCTCGAACAAGTTCGAGAACTGCTCTAACGAGAACTGCCGTGAGCTGGTTCTGCTCTGCCCCGAGTGCGCAGCTGATGACGCGAAGCGTCATTGCGTGCCCGAGTGCTCGGTGGACCGCGAAGCAGCTGAGGCGAACGCCTAATGGCAGCCGCTAAGGGCGGCGCGGTTCAGATTTCTGAACCTCGCATTGAGGAGCACCCGGCGATGGTCGTTGCCGGCGTTTCGCAGGTGTTCCCCCTGGACGGCGACTTCTCCTCGCTGTGGGATGAGCTGAATCAGAAGGCGTCCCCGGCGATGCTGGATGTTCTGAACGTGACCCAGTACCTGGGCGTGTGCACTCAGCCGAACCCGAAGGGGCAGGTCCGCTACACGGCGGGCTTCCTAGTTTCGGAGCCGGCGAGCGCGGCGAAGCTTGGTCTGGGCGTGCTGGAGTTGCCTGCGAGCACCTATGCGGTGGTTGAGGTGACCGGCCCGATTTCGGAGTCCATTCCGGCTGGCTTTGCGAGCTTTGAGGAGGCGTTCTTCGCGAAGAATCCGCAGTACCGCCCGGTGGGTGGTCTTGAGGTGTACGGTCGCGGCGATATGCAGGCGGCTGATTACCGTATGGAGCTGTGGGTTCCGCTGGCGAAGCGTTCCTAGGGCAGTTTGTTTCTGCCGTTGTAGTTGCAGTTTTAGCTGTTGAGTAGAAGGGCCCGGTGGTGCGATGCGTTCGTGCCGCCGGGCTTTTCTGTGCCCTTTTCGGCTATATTTTGCGTCAGCATTTTGTGGCGGTATGTGTGCGCCGGGTGGGTGGGGTGTGCAGGCGGGTGAGGCGTGCGGGCGGGTGAGGTGTGCGGCGAAAGGGGAGTGGTGCTCTGTGTGTAATACTCCGAAACAAAATACTTGACATGTAAAGTATTTGGGTTTAGATTTAAACCACCAGCCCGGCACTACACGAACCCGGGCGCAACCCGCAAAGGAAAAAACAATGAGCACCCCCACCAACCCCGGCACCCCGCAGCTCGACGAGTCCATCCGCATCAGCCACCTCGAACCCATGCACGGCGACGAGAAGAAGCTCGGCTTCCTCTCCTTCGGCCACTGGGCTGAGGTCCCCGGCTCCCGCGTGCCCTCCGCCGCAGAATCCCTGCACCAGGCAATCGACCTCGCCGTAGGTGCCGAAGACATCGGACTGGACGGCGCGTTCTTCCGCGTGCACCACTTCGACCAGCAGCAGGCAACCCCCTACCCGCTGCTCTCCGCAATCGCCGCCAAGACCGAACGCATCGAGCTCGGCACCGGTGTGATTGACATGCGCTACGAAAACCCGCTCTACATGGCTGAACTTGCCGCCATGGCAGACCTCATTGCGGCGGGCCGACTGCAGCTCGGTGTCTCCCGCGGCTCGCCCGAATCCGTTATTCGCGGCTTTGAGAGCTTCGGCTACTACCCGGCAGAAGGCGAAAACGAGAGCGATATGGCGCGCCGCCACCTCGACATTTTCCTCAAGGCAATCGAGGGTGAGGGTATGGCGCCCAGTGCCCGTGTGGCGGGCAAGTACGCCCCCGTCCAGCCGCAGTCGCCGGGTCTGCGCGAGCGCATCTGGTGGGGCGCGGGCACCGATAGCACCGCCGTGTGGACCGCGCAGAAGGGTCTGAATCTCATGTCTTCAACCCTGATGCTGGAAGATAGGGGCATTCCCTTCGATCAGCAGCAGGCGCAGCAGATTCGCCTCTTCCGCTCCGAGTGGGTGAAGGCGGGCAATTCGGGTGTTCCGCGTGTTTCGGTGTCCCGCTCGGTGCTGCCCATTATTGATGAAACCTCGGCGCGCTACTTCGGGCGCCGCGCCGCGGAGGACTCGCAGGATTACACCGGCATTATCGACAACAGCTTCTCCCGCTTTGGTCGCAGCTACATTGGTGATCCTGCGGATATTGCCGAAGAGCTCGCTCGTGATGAGGCGGTTCAGGCGGCGGACACCGTGCTGCTGACCATCCCGAACCAGCTGGGTGTGGACTTCAATCTGAAGATGCTTGAGGCAATCGTGAAGGAGGTCAAGCCCGCGCTGACCACTAAGTAAAGCCCCTGAGGTGAAGACTCCGCAGAACCTTCTGCGCTAGCAGGGTTTCGCGCCAGCGTGCCGCCGTCGCTTCCGTGATGGGCGGTGGTCGCTGATGAGCGCGAACTCTGCCGCCTCCCGAGGGCAAGGGCGCGGAGCACGTGCGGCAGCCCGCACAAGTGGACAATTGGTCAGTTATCACTGTATAGTCATCGTATGCTGACTATTGCTTCACACCTCGACGTCATGAACCGGCTCGGCCGCGCCATGGCCGACCCGACACGTTCCCGGATTCTGATGACCCTCCTCAGCGGCCCGAGCTATCCAGCCGTGCTCTCGCGCGAGCTGGAGCTGACCCGCTCGAACGTGTCCAACCACCTGACCTGCCTGCGCGATTGCGGAATCGTCGTCGCCGAGCCCGAGGGCCGCCAGACGCGCTACGAGATCGCCGACCCGCACCTCGCCGCGGCACTGACGTCCCTAATCGACGTCACGCTCGCGGTGGACGAGGCCGCGCCGTGCATCGACCCGGCATGCTCGGTGTCGGGCTGCTGTGGAACGGCGGCGGGAGCATGAGCGAGACCCTGACCACCGCGCGCCGCGCGATGCTGCACCGGCGCGTCCGCTTCATCGTCGGCTTCACGATCACGTACAACGTAATCGAGGCAATCGTCGCAGTCTGGGCAGGCGTCCTCGCCTCGTCCGCGGCGCTCATTGGCTTCGGGCTCGACTCGGTTGTCGAGGTACTCTCGGCCGCGGCCGTCACCTGGCAGTTCACCCGCAAGGACCCTGAGCGGTGGGAAACGGTCACCGTCAAGGCCATCGGTATCGCGTTCTTCGCGCTGGCGGCCTACGTCTCAATCGACGCGGTGCTAGCCCTGGTCGGCCAGGAGGGCCCCGACCGCAGCCCGCTGGGTCTCGGTATCACCGCGCTGAGCCTGGTCGTCATGCCTCTGCTGGCGTGGATTGAGGTCCGCACCGGGCGGGAGCTGGGCTCCAAGAGCGTGATGGCCGACGCCAAGCAGCTCATCCTGTGTATCTACCTCTCCGGTGCAGTGTTCATCGGCCTCGTCCTCGACAGCCTGTTCGGCTGGTGGTGGGCTGACTCGGTCGCGGCGCTGGTCGTGGCGGTGCTCGCGGTGCGCGAAGGCCTGGAGGCCTGGCGCGGCGACGTCGAGTCGCCGTTCGAAGTGCTAGAGGACCTCGAAGACGAGGACGACTAACCCGTCACCCGACGATGAAGAGCCAGTGCTGCAACCCAGACATGCGCTACGAAAACCCGCTCTACATGGCTGAACTTGCCGTCATGGCCGATCTCATTGCGGCGGGTCGACTGCAGCTGGGCGTGGACTTCAACCTGAAGATGCTGGAGGCAATCGTGAAGGAAATTAAGCCCGCGCTGGCCACCAGGTAAAGGTCCTGAGGTGAAGGTCCTGGGGTAATGACCCCGTGCCAAGCTGTTTCCAGCGCTCTGTAACGCGCTGAGGTGCTTGTTTCCTTACAGCTTGAGCCACACATACAGCGATGCCCCGGCAGGCACCCGCAAGGGTTCTCGCCGGGGCATTACTATGCTTACGTTCTTAGAAATCCTTCTGTCTAGAAATCCCTCTGTCTAAAAGTCTTTCGTCTTTTCCCAAGGCTCAATAGCGCCCGGAACCACCTCAAAGAGCGGATGCGCACACGCCGCCAGCTCGCCGCGTGCCGCCAGGCGCTCGCTCAACCGGTGCTCCCACTCGGGGTCGCGCCCCGCCACCTTGTGCCGCAGAAAGGCGAGCTCGTACTCCAACTGACCCAAAGGAACGGGAATCAGGGCGACCGAAGCATAAGGGTTTTCTGCCTTGTCAGCGCAGTTTTTATCGGTGTCGTTTTTGCCTGCGCTATTTTCGTTTGTACTATCTTTGCCTGCATCATGTTCGCCCGCGCCAATCAGTGCACGGTTGAACGAGTAGCCGCGGGCATCCGCCTCATCCACCAGCCCGGACAGGTAGGCGGCAACCGCCTCCAGCGGCTGCGGATGCGCGCGAAAACGAATCAGCTGCGGGTGGTTCGTGTACCCGCGAGTCAGACCCCGCAGCACCTTCTGCGCCAGCAGGGTTTCACGCCAGCAGGCGACCAGGGCGCGCCGATCGAGCAGGCAGGGGTGAAGGGACCAAATGCGCACGCCTAGCCCTGCGCTTCTGCCGCATATACCTCAGCGGCATTTTCACCAGCCGACGCTGCGCCCGCGTGCTCGTCGCTAAAGTGCAGGAAGCTCTTGAGCACCAGCTCACGCACCGCGTGCAGCAGGGTATCGCGCGGATGCTGCTCCTGCGTACCGCGTGCCGCGGCGGCCGCCTCGTCGTATTCGGGCCAGGACAGCAGCATGGCAAGGGCCGCCACAATCTGACCGACGGCAAGCTCACCATCGCTTGCCGACGCAAAGCCCGCCGTCTCGGTGGAGAGCAGCTGGGTGCGGCACAGACCTGAACCGGCACGCAGCAAAATGACGCTGGGGTGCTCGGCGCCGGGGCGGCCGTGGCGTTCCTCGGTGACGTCCTCGGCGACCTCCAGGTGCGTGGCGAGGAGCGCCTCATCGTCCATGGCGGCGAGGCGGTCGTAGCGGCGTACGGACTCGGTGAGGGCGCGGGCAATGGGCTGCTGAATCGGGTAGGTAATCTCCTCGAATCGCTGCAGGGGCTCGGTTACGCCTGCCGCGGTAGATTCGTTCGGGCGGCGCAGCCAAATCATGCCGAAACCAATAGAATGAACGTTCCGGGAAGCGAAGTCGTTCAGGTACGCCACGTAGGTCTGCTCGTAGTGGCTGCGGTCGCGGTTCTCGCTCGCATCCTTCAGCCAGGTTTCCGCGTAGGAGGCGGGGGTCAGCGCCTCACGCTGAATGAACCACGCCTCCGCACCGCCGTCGGCAACCCAGGCACGCGGACGCTCATCCCACGGGCGGGGTGCTTCCGGGTCCGCCGAGTCGCGAATAATCTCCCAGTTGCCCAGCATCTGCGCGCGGCCACCGGGCACCAGCACCGACGGCAGCTGGCGCACCATCGTGCTCACAATTTCGTCACCGGGCAGGCCGCCGTCACGGTAGGTGAACTGCTCCTCGGCGCTCTCACCGGCAACGCGCGGGGTAATCACGAACGGCGGGTTCGACACCACCAGGTCAAAAAGCTCACCGGCGACCGGCTCCAGCAGGGAACCCATGCGCAGGCTCACGCGCGCCTGCGGGTTCTGCGGATCAATATTGAGCGCCTGCGCGTTCAGCAGCAGGTTAAAACGGGTGAACGCCAGGGCACGTTCCGAAATATCGGTGGCGGTCACGTGCTCAGCGTGGGCGAGCAGGTGGAAAGTCTGAATACCGCAGCCGGTGCCCACATCCAGGGCACGCTTGACGGGGGTGCGCTCGGTAATCTGCGCCAGCGTCAGGGAGGCGTGACCGATGCCGAGCACGTGATCCTTGCGGAGCACGCCGGGACGCTGATGCGCACCCAGGTCGGCGGCAACAAAGATTTCGGTGCCGTCATCGGCGGCGTGCGGGCGCAGGTCAACGCTCGCAGTCCAGCGGGAGGAATCCTCAGCGTCGCGCTCAACCAGCGCGGCGTCCGCAAAATCCTGCAGGGTCTCGCCGAAAACCTCGGTTGCCTCAGCCTCAGTGAGCGGGCGAGCCAGCAGGAAAAACGCCAGTAGACGCGCCAGGTTCTTCTCACCCGCGCTGTACTCGCCGCGCAGAACGTGCTCCACACGCCACAGACCCGGAACCACCTGGTCACGAGCCATCGCCTCAGCCGCCTCAACACCCAACAGCTCCTGCACAGCGTCATAGCTGTAATTCAACGCCAGCAGGCGTTCACGGATGCGGGTCAGGCGGGCGTAATCATCGCTGCGGGGAGCATCCGCAACGGCGGCATACTCGGGAGCAAAAGAGGCGGCAGAAATAGTCATGCACACCATTCTACGCACCCGCCGCACCCGACCGCCCTGCCCAGCTGCCTTACCTAACCGCCCGAGCGCGCCGCACCGCTGCATGTGTTTTCCAGCTCCGACCCACCCACTGACCAAAACCGTCATCTGCGCAAGAGTACCCAGCCCATCGCATACACTGAAACCATGAGTAACCTGTACCCCGATGAAAGCATCAGCGTCGACAAGTGCTGGGAGCGCCTGCACGCGAACACTCTCGGCCGCCTCATCCTCACTGACGGACAGCACGTTGATGTGCTGCCCGTGCTCTACGCCGTCGCTCACCAGGGCGATACCCAGGAAATCTACATCCGCACCACTCGCGGCAATAAGTTCTCCTCCGTGGTGGTCAGCCGCCGCGTCGCCTTCGAAATTGATGAGACCCTCGAGGACGGTATTCGCTCCGTCATCGTGGTCGGTATTGCGCACTGGCTGCCGCCGGAAATGACCCCGCAGATCGTGCGCACCTTCGACCTGCCCGACTCCGAAACCCACGAAATGCAGTGGGTGCGCATCGTGCCGCAGACCGTGTACGGTCGCGAATACCCGCTGCTGCCCGCATACCTGGACGGCACCCAGCCCGACTCGGACACCCTCACCAGCTAGAAGCATCGGTTAGTGGGTGCCGTGCGGCGCGCCCCAGCACCCGCCCCCCATGTACCCCGTGCACACACCACCTCCTCGGTACCGTATGATGTACCGAGTACCCTGCGCACTCGTGCAGACTCAACAAAAATACTCACCCCCACCGATCACCTCACCCCACGTACACCACACCCTGTCGGCGCCCACAAGCGCCAGCGTAGGTTATGGTTGAATACGTAGCTTTTCAACACACAGATAGAGGAGTGCCGTGCCCGCTCAGGCAAAGACCGGAAAAGCCCTGCTGATTGTGGAGTCTCCCTCCAAGGTCAAAACCATTAGCAGCTACCTCGGCGAGGACTACCTTGTCGACTCGTCCATGGGCCATATCCGCGACCTTCCGCAGCCCTCCGAACTGCCCGAAAACCTCAAAAAGAGCCCCGTCGGCAAGTTCGCTGTCAACGTTGAAGAGAACTTCGAACCCTACTACGTGGTCAACCCCGACAAAAAGAAAAAGGTCGCCGAACTCAAGCGCAAGCTCAAAGAAGTAGACGCGCTCTACCTGGCAACCGATGGTGACCGCGAAGGTGAAGCCATTGCATGGCACCTGAAGGAAGTCCTCAAGCCCAAGGTACCCGTCTACCGCATGACCTTCCCCGAAATCACCCGGGAAGCCATTCAGCGTGCCTTCGGCGAACTGCGCGACATCGACCTGCACCTGGTCGACGCACAGGAAACCCGCCGCATCCTCGACCGCATCTACGGTTACGAAATTTCCCCCGTACTCTGGCGCAAGGTAGGCCGCGGCCTCTCCGCAGGTCGCGTGCAGTCTGTCGCAACCCGCCTCGTGGTTGAGCGCGAACGCGAACGCATGGCATTCGTTGCCGCCAACTACTGGGACCTGACCGGACGCTTCCTGACCGCAGCCTCCGAAGGCTTCGACGCCAAGCTGGTCGCCGTAGACGGCAACCGCATCGCCACCGGCAAGGACTTCGCCGACAACGGCACCCTCAACACCTCCAAGGTCACCCACCTGACCGAGGAAGCCGCCCGCGCGCTCGCCGCAGCCCTGCAGTCCGCCGCGTTCTCGGTACGCTCCGTTGAGACCAAGCCGTACAAGCGCCGCCCGGCAGCGCCGTTCACCACTTCCACCCTGCAGCAGGAAGCCGCGCGTAAGCTGCGTTTCTCCTCCCGCGTGACCATGCAGGTGGCGCAGCGCCTCTACGAAAACGGTTATATCACCTACATGCGTACCGACTCGGTGGCGCTGAGCGAGCAGGCAATCTCCGCCGCACGCCGCCAGGCATCCGAGCTGTACGGCGCAGAGTTCGTGCCCTCCGCACCGCGCGTGTACACCTCCAAGAGCAAGAACGCGCAGGAAGCCCACGAGGCAATCCGTCCCGCGGGTGACACCTTCCGCACCCCGGACGCCGTGCGCGGCTCTCTGTCCAACGACGAGTTCCGCCTCTACGAGCTGATCTGGAAGCGTACCGTCGCCTCCCAGATGGCTGACGCGACCGGTTCCACCGCCTCCGTGCGCCTGGGCGCCGTGGCATCTAACGGCCAGGACGCCGAGTTCGCTGCATCCGGTACCGTCATCACCTTCCGCGGCTTCCTCGCCGCCTACGAGGAGGGCGTTGACGCATCCCGCGTGGCTGAGCGTGAGGCGAAGGACGCTGAGAAGCGCCTGCCGAACCTGACTACCGGCGAGGCACTGACCGCCGAGGCGATTGAACCCGCCGGCCACGAGACCCTGCCGCCTCCGCGCTACACCGAGGCGTCCCTCGTGAAGACCCTGGACGAGCTGGGCATTGGCCGCCCCTCCACCTACGCGGCGGTTATTTCGACCATCATGGACCGCGGATACGTGAACGTTCGTTCTGGTTCGCTGATCCCGTCCTGGATCGCGTTCTCCGTGGTGCGCCTGCTCGAATCCAGCTTCGGCCCCTACGTGAACTACGAGTTCACCGCGCAGATGGAAGAAGACCTCGACCGCATCGCACGCGGCGAAGAATCCCGCGTTGAATGGTTGGGTGAGTTCTACTTCGGCGGCGGCTCCAAGCGCGGCCTGAAGCCCATCGTCGACAACCTCGGCGAGATTGACGCCCGCAGCATCAACTCCATCCCGATTGCGGACGGCATTGTGCTGCGCGTGGGCAAGTTCGGCCCCTACCTGGAAGCCGAAGGCACCCTCGACACCGAGACCGGCGAACTGACCGAACCGATCCGCGCGAATGTACCCGCCGACCTGGCACCGGACGAACTGACCGAAGCGAAGGCACGCGAACTGCTCGAACAGGGCAAGTCCGACGGCCGCGTGCTCGGCGTGGACCCGGTCTCCGGCAACCAGATTGTGGCTCGCGACGGCCGCTACGGACCCTACGTCACCGAAGTCATCGAAGAGATGACCGAGGAGCAGATTCAGGCGTACCTGGACGCGCAGCCGACCGAATACTACAAGAACGGCAAGCCCAAGCCGAAGAAGAAGCCGAAGCCCGCCAAGCCGCGCACCGCGTCCCTGTTCAAGTCCATGGACCTGGCGACCGTGACCCTTGAGCAGGCACTGCAGCTGATGAGCCTGCCGCGCGTGCTTGGTACCGACGCTGAGGGCGTGGAAATCACCGTGCAGAACGGCCGCTTTGGCCCGTACCTGAAGAAGGGCACGGACTCCCGCTCGATTGGCAGCGAAGACGAAATCTTCACGATTACGCTGGAGCAGGCGTTGGAGATTTACTCCCAGCCGAAGCAGCGCGGTCGTGCGGCGGCTAAGCCTCCGCTGGCTGAGCTGGGCGTGGACCCGGTCAGCGAGAAGAAGATCGTGGTGAAGGACGGCCGCTTTGGCCCGTACATCACCGACGGTATTACGAATATTACGGTTCCGCGTGCGGAGTCGGTCGAGTCGCTGACCCACGAGCGTGCGGTGCAGCTGCTTGCTGACAAGCGTGCGAAGGGCCCGGTCAAGCGTAAGACCACCACGGCGAAGAAGACTACCACGGCGAAGAAGACTACTGCTAAGAAGACGACCGCAAAGTCTACTACCGCGAAGAAGACGACCACTCGTAAGACCGCGGCGAAGAAGACCGCCGAGTAATCTGCCGCGTCGTCAGCCGAGTAGCGTTTCTACTTGAAGGCGCAGGATGCGTCCCGAACCCCTTAGCGGGGTGGGGCGCCTCCTGCGCCTTTCGCGTGCTCGGGAGAGTACATGCCCTGCGCATTTTTTTGCCCGCGCTGCGTTTCTTAGGCTTGCGCTGTGCTGATGCTGGGCATCCGCCCGGATTGTTTGCGGAGTGAGCCGCGCCTCTGACAGACTGGAAGAGGCGCCGCACCTGCGGTACCGCACACAGACAATATCCCGCCGCGGGGCGGGGGAGGGGAGCGCATCGTGCGCCTGGGAGTTCTGGATGTCGGGTCGAATACGGTCCACCTGCTACTGATTGACGGCAGCCCTGGAGCGCGCCCCGAACCGTACGCATCGCACAAGATTCCGCTGCAGCTCGTGCAGTACCTCGACGCTGAGGGCAATATCTCGCAGGAAGGTGCGGACGCGCTGACCCGCTTCGTGACCAGCGCCCGCGACTTCGCGATCGAGAATGAGGCGGAGGACCTGCTGGCGTTCTCCACGAGTGCTATCCGTGAGGCGGGTAATGGTGCGGCGGTGCTGCAGCAGGTGCGTGAGCAGACCGGCGTGAGCCTGAACGGTATTTCGGGCGACCAGGAGGCGGCGATTACGTACTTTGCGGTGCGCCGCTGGCAGGGCTGGGGTGCGGGCCGTATCCTTGATTTTGATATTGGTGGCGGCTCGTTTGAGTTTTCGACGGGTACGAATGCGTTGCCGGATGCGGCGATGAGCGTGCCGTTGGGTGCGGGTCGTCTGACGCGTGAGTTTTTTGATGAGCAGCCGCCGAGCCCGAAGCAGGTGAAGCGTCTGCGTAAGTATGTGCGTGAGCAGATCGCCCCGGTGGCGGAGAATCTGCTGCGTTATGGTGCGCCGGATATGACGGTGGGTACGTCGAAGACGTTCCGTTCGTTGGCGCGTATTTGTGGTGCGGCGCCGTATTCGGCGGGCCCGCATGTGAAGCGTGAGATGCATCTGCAGGATTTGCGCCTGTGGACTCGTCGCATGGAGGCGATGACGGTGTCTGAGCGTAGCGATTTGCCGGGTGTTTCGAAGGCGCGTGCGGAGCAGATGCTGGCGGGCGCTATCGCTGCGGAGGCGGCGATGGAGGCGTTCGGGGTTGAGACGATGCGCGTGTGCCCGTGGGCGCTGCGTGAGGGCCTGATTCTGAAGCGTATTGAGCATCTGGCGGAGGGTACGGGTACTCCGGTCAACCCGAAGACCCTCCTGGGTGCGTAACCGGTGCGTGACGTGGCCGAATAGCCGCAGCTGAACCCCGCAGGCTGGTGTGTAATGGGCACCAGCCTACGGGGTCACCGCGTTTCTTGTACATACCCGCCGACAAAGACGTAGGAAAGGAACAATCACCGATGAAAATCCAAGAAGTTATTGACGAAGTCAACGGAGCTTGGGGCGAAGAGCACGAAGAAAAGAAGAAACAAATATATTGGGAAAATATTATTTGGATACCTTTCAAATTATTCAGAAATATTTCTTTTTGCTATATGGTTTTGGTTATTATTTTTTTGGTTATGTCTAGTACGGAACCTACTGAGGTTAGGCAATTTTTTCTAGATTTTATAAGCTCGATATTCAACATTCCATATTATCTTCTTGATGTGCGTAGCTCGATCATTGCTTCATTGGCTAGCTTGCTTTTAAGCTTGTATATTAGTGTTGGAAAATTTGCTGATAATATTGAAGGCGTTATTGGTGAGGCTCGCCGTGCTGTCTATCGACAATTTGCCAAAATTGTTAGTGGTATTGTTTTCGTAATATTTATAATTAACTTTTGGTATGGGCTGCTTGCTGGGTATTTTCAGGGGTCATCTAACGCACCTTCGATATTTGGGGCTTGGAGTGTGGGGCCTGGATGGGGTAAGGTTATCGTTCCAGAATACATTGACCTTTCCAGGTACGGTGAAATTCCTCAATGGGTATTGTTATTTTTTGCATGGTTTACGCTATCATCATCCCTGATGCTTACATATAACGAGAAAAGTATATTAATTAAAAATTCACTTTTTCTCAATAGGCTGAAGGGTGCCGATGCGACAGGGAAATCGACATATGAGGCGGAGTATGAAATAGCAAGATATGAATTTGAATACGGGAACCCGAAGAAAAATTGTGAAGAAAGTGATGGATTGAAAGAATCTGATGACTTGAATTGTGGTAAAGATGAAGCAGTTTATTACTCTAGTATCTTAAAGTTTGGGGAACGGTATTCCAATTTTTCCGCCGATGTGAATATTCGATCATATATTTTAAGCATACATTTTTTGAAGGTTTTCATTCCCTTGTTTGGTGTATGTGTTCTGTCCTCAATCTTTTTGGGGCGGGATGGAATTAAGCTTAATTTCACTCTGACTGCACTCTATGGTTTATATTGGTTTATGGTTATAGAAAATGCTATTAATCTTATGCCGGGAATATATAAATTAAATATTGTTTACCTGACTCGAAAATATCGTAGGGCGTTTGAGTATATTTCATTTTATTGGGTAGTGTGGGCAAATAGAATATTTGCATTTATAGCTTCCGTTGCTGCTCTCATGGTGCTGGTTGGTAAATATATTAGGGAGATATCGGATTTAATCAACGGGCTTAATTTTTCGGATGAAATTTCAATAGCGGTGTTTATTGCCGCGATTATAGCCACGGCTTTGATCGTGACTTATATTGTTGTTGCCCTTGTGGAAAATTCTGTGCGTGGGTCTCTAAAGGATATTATTAAAAGAGAATCTATACCAATTCTGGCAAAAAATTTTAAGTTTTCTGCCCTGGTATCCAGGGAGAAGGAGAAAGTTGATTTTATGGTGGTTGCCTACATCTATTATTTGATGTGGGTTGCAAGTGATATATATTCCAGGTATAAGTCTGAGGCGGGAGAAGTGAAATCTGAGGTTTAATCGAACCATGTATGATTTTAGAAAATGTGAGCGACTGAGCTTGAGATTTATGGATCTTTGCAAAGGTGTTATAAATAATTCGTTTTAGACACTTTTTGACTCATTAAAATTAAATTTGAGAAGCCACATGTGTTTCGAGCAGCCACGTCATAAGTGGCTGCTCGAAACACATGTGGCTTTTTTCTATTGGGGGCTGTAACCCGTGCAGAATTTGTGCCATGGTTTAGCGTCTTCTGCCATGGTTTTTAACTACGACCAAAGACACTAACCTATGGCACAAATCCGGAACTCATGACCGAATCTCTGGCTGCGCCATGTAGGTGAGAGTCGGTTATGGGTTATGATTTATCCTTTTCATCGATAGATTAGTGTCTTCACGGTGGGTTAAAGACCCATGGCGAAGGCACTAACCTATCGAAAACCTCGGTCTAAAAAGCATGGTGGCCCCGGACGCACACATGCATCCGGGGCTGCTTCTTTCGCTTTTTTGACGAATTCTCTATTATCATTTTGATATAATTATAGGAGATGTAATTAATAGTCAGAAGGACTGGGGTATCTTGATATATTGCAGAATTTTTTCATATTAAAATTTAGTGACGCAACAAGAGAAGTGACTCTATGAGAGGCTATTGGAGGTATCGATGAGTTTTCTAAACTATAACAAAGATGAAAAGCTAGAATTTAACTATAAGAGGGCATGCGGCCTGTGGTTAATTGTGGTGGCGGCAGTTATAGCAATAGCTACCTTGGTTGGAGGAAAGCAAATAATAAATATGCAAGTATTCAGCATTGGGTACGTCGTCAGCTTTTTCTCAATCAACATGAACAAGAAGGTGCTGGATAGACTAGCCGATGGCCCTTCGAGCGAATTTCAAAAGAAAGTATCTTCACGTGCCGTTATTCTATTATTTGTCTTAATGGTTTTGCTGGGTGGCCAATTCTTTGCAACTGAAAATTGGAGGCTGATTTGGCTTGGAGCGCTGATGGCAACCGCGCTACACTTCTTCCCATACTATTTTGTGCATGGAAAGTCAATGATATACCTGGGTCTTATCTGTGCCATTAATGTTTTCGTAGGATATGTTTATGTCGATGTTCCGCTAGAGGTAATTGCATATATTGATGCGGCAATTAAGCTCATGTTCGGAATTTATCTACTATTTCTTTCAAAGCCATCAAAGCAAATATAAGGCGCAGTTTGTCGATGTGCTAAAAAGCGGCCCCGGACGCACACGCATCCGGGGCCGTCCGCCACCTGTCTGAGCCTATTTCTTAGCGCCGAACGCCCGCGTCCACGCCCAACGGGTCAGCACCGCCGTACCCACCGCAACCGCCATCGGCAGCCACGCACTCGCACCCTGACCCGTAAAACCAATCAACAACGTCAACGCAGACAACGGCGCATTCATCGACACACCCAAAAACGCCGCCGTACCCGTCAACGCCGCCGCATACAACACCATCGACGCACCACCCGGCACCCCGCCCAAACCCGGGAACGCCCACAGCACCAGCGCCGCCACACAAAACGCAGCCGCCGCACCCAATGCCAAACCCGGAGTCAACGTACCGCCATAAGAACCGAAATGCAGACTCAACACCACCATGGCAGCCTTCGCAACAGCCAACGCCAACACATACACTGCCGCCGCCGCAGTCAAACCGCCAGCCGCCGCATCCAACGACACATTAAACGTGTGCTGAGTCAGCAGACGACCATTACCCAGAATCTCCGGGAGCCACAGCGAAACCACCGCGACCAGCGCAAACGCCACAGGAATACGCCACAACAGAGAACGATCCTTCGCCTTCAACTTCTCCGCACGCTGCGACAACGCCCTAAAACCCAACGCCAACGGAGTCAACACCACACCCGTCAGCGCCGCCACCGTCAGCGTCGTCGCATCCAACGGAAGCTGCGGCACCGGGTACGTCGGCTCATTGACGATCACCAGATTCGCCGTGACCGTCGCCGTCCACACCGTCACCGCACCCACATACAGCGACCGCAGGCTCAAACCAACAGCCATCGCCTCCACAAGGTATACCACGCCACCAATCGGCACCTGATACACCGCCGCCAAACCAGACGCCGCACCCGCCGCCACCAGCAGACTACGCTCACGATTACCTAACAGCGGGGCACCATCAGCGCCCACAAAACCAAGACGCTCCAGCAGATTCGAGGTACGGCCAGCCGCCAAAGCACCCAGCTCACGAGGTGCGACCTCCTTACCCACAGGAGAGCCCGCACCCACAGCAACAATCTGAATCACCGAATGGGCGATCTGCCGCCACAGCGACGGGGTACGGTCCTCCTCGGTAGCACCGGCAATCTGCGACTTCACGCCGACCACACGCCGACCGCCCGACTGCAGGTAATACCAAACCAGCGCCACAAACGGCCCCAAAGCCGCCAAAACCAGGGCACGACGCGCCGGATCGGCGCCGTCAGTCACCATCGGGTGATGCCCCTCAGTCTGGCCGAAAGTTAGCTCCTGCATAAAGTCCAGAACATAATGCAGAGTAATCGCGCCCAAGCCGCTGAACACGCCCGTGACCAGCGCGGCAAGGGTCAGCCCCAGCAGGAGGCGAAACGAAAAAGAACGGAAACCCGCAGGATTCTGCGGGCTATTCGGGGAAGAACTCGAGGAAGAACCAGTATGAGAAGACATAGAAAAATTTGTGTGTTGCGTGCTGTGTGGTGTTGGAGGCTTCATGCCCGGCACAAACTGCCGCGGGTGATGCTGTTCTCATTCTACGCCCGCAGAATTACGCCCTCCCCAGCATGCCAGAACGTGAGAAGCGGACCCCGCCCATTGGGTCGCGGAGCATGAGGTGAAGCCGCCGCCCAGAAAACGCGGAAGAAACACGAGCCAGGTCACATGCCCATAGCCGCACCCGCTATGCTGGAAGGGTACGCCTCCACGCGCCCGCCGCGCACCGAACAGTAGCCCCCGGAACACACCGGCGGCACGCCTGCCGGCACCCGGCGCAGGCACCCCATTAGGAAGGATCAACGATGACCGCAACTATTGCTTTTCTCGGCACCGGCTCCATGAACGGCTCCATTGCCGCAGGTCTGCTCGCTGCAGGCCACGACCCCGCCCACATCCGCGCTACCGTGCGTAGCGAAGAATCTCGTGCCGCCCTCGCCCAGCGCCTCGGCGACAAGGTAGAAATCATCACCACCGGCGGCGAAGCTGACGGCAACCACAAGGCAACCGCCCACGCAGATGTCGTGCTGCTCGGTGTGAAGCCCTACGGCATTGTTGAGCTTGCCCGCGATATCGCACCCGCCCTCGCACCGAACGCCGTCGTGGTGTCCGTTGCTGCTGGCGTGACCCTCGAAACCCTCGCCGAGTGCCTTCCCGCAGGTCAGCCCATTGTCCGCTGCATGCCGAACACCCCCTCCTCCGTGGGCAAGGGCGTGCTCGCCATCTCCACCACCGACACCGTGAAGGCCGAGCAGAAGAAGCTCGTCGAAGAGGTCCTGGGCACCGTCGGCTTGGTCGTTGAGGTCCGCGAAGATCAGATGGATGCGGTCACCGCCGTCTCCGGTTCCGGCCCGGCATACGCGTTCCTGCTTGCGGAGGCGATGGCAACCGCCGGTGAGAAGCTCGGCCTGGACGCAGACACCGCCCTCAAACTTGCCAGCGCAACCGTTGCCGGTGCGGGCTTCCTGCTCGACACCAACCCGGATGCCCCCGCCCTGCGCCGCGCCGTGACCAGCCCGAACGGCACCACCGAGCGTGCGCTGAACACCTTCGTGGACGGTGGCCTCTTCCAGCTGACCGAGGACGCGATGCGCGCCTGTGCGGCACGTTCGGCGGAAATGAGCCAGCTGTACACCGCTGACGAGGACTAATCAGCGGGGACTAATACCGTCCGGTAGCATCCCCCTGACTAGGTGAAACTATAGAAAAACAGCCTCCTCCCGGCAGAACGGGAAGAGGCTGTTTTTCTATGCCTATTTGCTTTTCTATGTCTAATCGTGGGCTACTCAACCGCGGCTCCTCAAAACCAACAGAGCGGGGGAAGATAACCGCCGCAGCGCGGAAAAACGCGCTTAGGGTCGAGCCGCGAAGCGCTCAATCAGGTCCACCTGACCGGACACAATCAGAATGTCACGCGAGTGAATGCGGGTGGTCGCGTCCGCGTAGGTGAAGTCCTCACCGGGCGACTTAATACCGACCACGGACACACCGTACTTGGAGCGGATATCCGACTCGGCGAGGGTAAAGCCGTGGGTTTCCTTCGGCGGGCGCATCTTCGCAATCGCGAAGTCGTCATCAAACTCAATGTAATCCAGCAGACGACCCGAGACCAGGTGCGCGGCGCGGCGGCCGGCGTCCGCCTCCGGGTAGACCACGTGGTGCGCGCCAATACGCTCCAGAATCTTGCCGTGCGCGGGGGTGATAGCCTTCGCCCAAATACGCTCCACGCCAATGTCCACGAGGTTCGCGGTAATCAGCACGGATGCCTCCACGGAGGTGCCCACACCCACCACGGCGGAACCGAAATCGTCCGCACCCAACTGGTGCAGGGTGTCGATATCGGTCGCGTCGGCGGAGACCACGTGCGTCAGCACGCCGGACCACTTCTGCACCAGCTCGGGGTCCTTCTCAATAGCAAGGACCTCCTTGTTCTGCAGGCGCAGCTGGGCCGCCACCGCGGAGCCGAAGCGTCCCAGACCAATCACGAGGACGGGGGCGTTATGTGCACTAGCCAATGGTGGGCCTTTCTTCGGGGAACTTGTAGAGGCGGCGGCGTGAACGCAGCGCCAGGCCGGTCGCGGCGGTTGTGGTGCCCACACGGCCAATGAGCATCAGGCCGCTGAGCACGTAGATACCCGCCGGCGGCAGGCTGGAGGAGAGACCATTCGAGAGGCCGCAGGTCGCGAAGGCGGAGATGACCTCGAAAATGACTTCCTTGAGGTCCGCGCCGCTAATAATCAGAATCGACGCGGCGCCGACACCTACCACGGTAGCACCCATAACAATCACGGAGATAGCAATACGCAGGGAGGACTCGGGGATGGTGCGGTTGAACGCGACAACCTTCTGATCGCCTCGCGCCTCAGCAAGGATAGACAGGGCAATCACGGCGATGGTCGTGACCTTCACGCCACCTGCGGTCGAGCCGGAGCCACCGCCAATGAACATGAGCATGTCCGTCAGGAGCGTGGAGACGGGGGTAATGCTGCTCATGTCGACCAGATTGAAGCCGCCCGAACGCATCATGACAGAAGCAAAAATGGCGTTCAGAACCTTGTCGCCTGCGGAGTAGTCGCCGATGGTGGCGGGGTTGTTCCACTCGAAGAGACCCCAGAAGAACGCGCCAAAAGCAAAGAAAAACAGGGTCGTCACGGTGGTCAGCTTCGCGGTGAGCGACCAGTGGCGGGGGCGGAAAGGATGATGCTGAATCGCAATGAAAACAGGGAAACCGAGCGAGCCCAAGAACACGGCAATGCAGATGGGCACGAGCAGGAAAAGGTCATGACCGTAAGGCACGATGCCGTCGGAATGCGGGGTGAAGCCTGCATTGTTGAAGGCTGAGATGGAGTAGAAAATGCTGTGCCAGATCGCCTGGAACGGGTCTTCGCCGAGGGTCAGGAAACGAGGAATCAGCACAAGCGCAATGATTGCCTCGATGGAGAATGAAGCATAGGAGACGCTCTTGATGATGCCACCGACCTCGCCAAGACGGCTGATGTTCAGGTCTTCCTGTGCGATGAGCTTGGTGCGCAGACCCATCTTACGGCCGATAGCCAGCGCCAGCAGGGAGGTAATGGTTAGAGTACCCAAACCACCGACCTGACAAGCCACAAGAATCATTGCCTGACCGAAGGTGGACCACTGCTCGGCGGTGGAGACGGTAGTCAGGCCGGTCACGGTCACCGCGCTGGTAGAGGTAAAAAATGCGTGGTGGAAAGGCGCGGGCTGCCCATCATTGGAGGAGATGGGCAGTAGCAAGGTGAGCGTAAAGAAGATGATGACCAGAAGAAACGCAGTGATTGCGGTGCGCGAAGGCGAGGCAAGAACGGTCACGTCAATAAAGTCACGGAACCGTTCGAGGGTCTGCAGATTGAACCCCATGGGGGCGCGCTTACGCTGAACCTCGGAGGTTTCGCTCACGTGGTCGCGTAGGGCGAGCAGACGATCGAGGTCAATACCGGGCACGCTCGTGAGGATGCTAAGGTTTTCGGCCTCGAGGCGGTCGCGTCGGCTACGGTGAACCTGCTGCTTTTGAGGTACGGATGTGGTGCCGCTGAGGGTGTCCCAGCGGCGGTTGAGCTGGCCCTGGGGGTGGTGATGTCGGCGCCGGGTGCGGCGGAGTATGCGTCCCATGCGCCTCCTTCAGCGGGTGTCTGGGTGTTGGTGTGTTGGGCGGCGGATTTGTGCCTGTTTTGACGCCTTCTAGTGTATCGCGCCGGGTGCTTTGAAAGGGGGTAGTGTGTTGATAGCTGGACGCTCAATATGTGAGTTTGGCAAAGGCGTAGGGGCGGTTTTCTGTATAAGGCGCGGAAGAGTGTATATGCTCTTTATGGTATATATACTGTGGTGGGTTGAAATATCAGCATATGCCCAAGAAGAGATACAGATATGTACCCTTACAATGTGACGGACACTTCATGCTTTTATCCCCTTCAATCCTGCATTTTGAGCTAGTGCTCAGGCTTCTTTCAGAATTTTTGAAGGTAATTTCTGCATCACCCTCATTCTAAGCTTGAGGCGCCACTTTATATGTCATAATCGCTATATGCATTCTGATGTTTTTTCTGTCATCGCGGATCCGACTCGCCGCCGAATTGTGCGTATTCTCGCCGAGCAAACCCACACTGTGGGTGCAGTGGTCGAAAAGCTGGGCATGAGCCAGCCGACCATCTCAAAGCACCTGAAAGTACTTCGCGATGCAGACGTGGTCTCCGTGACCGTGGAGGGGCAACGTCGCCTCTACTCCCTGAACCCGGATGTATTCGCCACCGTGACCGAGTGGATTAACGAGACCGTTCAGATTGCACGTCAGTCCAGCGAAGCGCACGTGCCCGTGGCACTGCCCGGTGGCGTGACTGCATCTGCCTCGAATAAGGCGACGGCTGAAAAGATGGCAGCTGAGAATGCAGTCGAGAAGGCTGTACAGAAGCCGGTCGAGAAGACCTCTGAGAAGAGCGCAACCGCTGAAAAGACCGAGGCGACCGACTCTGAGGCTCTTACCGTTGAGGCTCCCTCCGCTGAGGAAATCGAGCAGGCTCGCATCCAGCGCGCCCGCGCCCAGTACCTGACCCCGAGCGCACGCATTTACTCGCGCCCGGCGGAGCAGGCTGCTGAAAGTGCCGCCTCCGAATCGACTGTTGAGAAGACCACTGCTGAGCCCACCTCGCAGGAAGAGACAGTGGATAGCACCCCGATGCGCCCCTTCACTCCTGCATCGTACGGTTACGACGCTGGGGTGACCCCCGCGGCGTCGGCAACCCCCGTTCAGCCCGCTACCCCGGTGGCATCCGCTGAGGTGAAGCCCGCTGAGACCAACAAGACCACTGAGGCGAAGCCTGTCGTAGAGGATAAGCCGGTGGTAATCGCTCAGCCTGCGGCTGCGGTGTCTTACGGTATTGACCCGGCTGCGGTTGTGGGCGGTTCGATTCAGCCTATCGCCGTGACCCCCGAAGCTCCTGCTGCCCAGGAGCCTGCGGTGGCTGAGAAGACTGTCAACGAACAGCCTGCAGAAAAGGCTGAGGAGAAGCCCTCGGTTGAAGAAACCGTAGTTGCTGAGAAGCCAGCAGTTGAAGAATCTGCCCCCGAGAAGACCGCTGTAGAAGAGTCTGACAAGTCTGAAAGCAAGTCTGAGCCCTCCTCTGAAGAGGCTGAGTATCAGACCATGCCCGCTTACGATTCGGTGTACCGCCCCAGCACTGAGACGACCAACACCGAGGCGAAGGACGCCCACCGCGGTGGTCTCTTCGGCTTCCTGCGTGGCCGCCGCCGCTAAGGCGCGCCCTGACGCCGTTCAACCTCCGGCATAACTCATCGATAAAGCACACACACTCTCACTCACCTTTATCTAACCGAAAGACGCATTCACGTGGCTATTCATCGTAAAATTCTGCGCTGGCTCGAGAACGAACTGTTCGAGGGCAATATTCAGCTGGGTCAGGACCTGCCCAGCGATAGCGAGATTGCACGCGCTATTGGTGTGGGTCGTTCCCGCACTCGCGAGGCTCTGCGCACCCTGGAAGATATGGATCTGGTGCAGCTGTACAACGGTCGCGGCAAGGAAATGCTGGTACACCTGAGTGATGAGCCTGCCGCTGCCGCGAGTGCCGCTCTGCGCCTGCACATGTCCAGTTCGCGTTACCCGACTCGTGACCTGGTGCAGACCCGTATTCTGCTGGAAAGCTGGGCGATTGCGCGTATTGACCCGAAGACCGTCTCCTTCGCGGAGATGGACGAGGTTCTGGAGCAGATGGAAGACTTCGACCTGTCGATTCGTGACTTCCTGGAGCTTCTGTTGACGTTCCACCATCAGGTGATGCGTTGCGGTGGTAATGAGTTGCTGGTGGGTCTGCTCGCGTCGGTGCGTCAGCCGAGTTTTGAGTCGATGCTGTCTCTGGTGGGTCGTATGCCGCTGTGGAGTAGCGCTGTTGAGCGTCTGCGTGCTGAGAGCCGCGCTATTGCGGAGGCTCTGAAGGCTGGCGACGCTGCGACTGCGCGTGCCATGGTGATTGGTCAGCTGCGCGGCATGTATTCCGATGCCGGTATTGACCTGGAGCAGGAGGCGACCTCGGCGAATGGCCTGCCGGGCGAGCCGATTGCGTCTGAGTTCGCGCCGGTTGATGTGGATGAGTTCGCCGCTGATGACTTTGACGATTTGATGCAGGATGACCCGTCCTTCGCTGATGCGGAGGCTCTGCCCGCCGCAGATGCACCCGTTGCGGCACCCGCTTCTGTGGAGCCTGCGGCTGAGCCTGTTCAGGCTTCTGCTCCGTCTTCTGTCGTGGAGTACACGGTGCCTGAGGGCGATATTGTCTACATTGAGGAGACTGCTGCTGAGACTCCTGTGGATCGGGTTGATGAGCCTGCCGAGGTTCTTTCTAGCTCTAACGCTTCTGGCTCTGACAAGGTAGAACGTTCCATTCCCGCTGTTGCTCAGCCCGCACCTGCTGCAGCTCCTGCAGCTCCTGCTGCTCCCGCGCAGCCTACCGCTCATTCGGTGAGCGCGGATGTGCCGCTGAGCTTCGGCACCCCGCGCCGTAGCACCTCGGTATCGCAGGTTACCCCGGCTGCTTCTGCGGCACCGGTTGCTTCTGTAGCGGCTAGCTCCCAGACTCTCGCTTCCCAGCCCCCCAGCGGTCAGCTGCCGAGCGTCCCTGCCGCGTACGCGCAGGAAGAGGTTGAGGGTCCCGCGAAGGTTCTGCGTGCTTCTACGGCGGCTCCGCGTCGTCGTAGCGGCCAGATTGTTTCCCCGGTGCGTGCGACCATCATTAAGCCGGTGGATCGCAGTAAGGTGCTAACTGCCCCTGCCCGTGCCGCGCGTCCTGCGGCTGTCGTGACTGCCGCGGCTCCTGCGGAGTCTGAGTCGGCTGAGAAGGTTCTGCGTGCCCCTGCGCGCCAGGAGGCGCCCGCTACTGAGCCTGCTGAGCCTACCCGTCTTGAAGCGGCTGCGACTATTCACGATACCTACGAGAAGCTTCCGCATGAGGAGCCGGTGCAGGAGCGCGGCGGCATCTTCTCGAAGATGAAGCGTTTCTTTGGCGTGGATGTGTACGAGCCTGAGCATGACGAAGCGCAGGAGAGCGCCGAGAAGGAGCAGGTTCTGAAGGCTGAAACGAAGCTCGAGCCCCAGCCCGTCATTGATGAGGAGGCGCTGGCTCGTGCCGAGGCTGAGCGTGCTGAGCGTTTGAAGGCGTTGCACGCGGCGGCTGAAGAAGAGGTAGCTGAGGAAAGCGCCGTTGAAGAGGTTTCGATGGAAGAGCTAGTTGAAGAACCCGCTGAGGCTTCTGATCCCGCCCAGGAATCGGCTGCGGAATCGGTAGAGGCCGCCTCCTCAGCTGAGGAGAGCACTCCTGATGCTGCTGTAGCTTCTTCCGGTTCGGTGCTGTCTCATGGCCGTGCTAAGGGCTCGAAGAAGTCGAAGAAGAAGCGCCGTTAGGGCTACCGAATCCCCGTTTTCGTCCCGAGATATCCTCGATATCCCCGCGGGAAAAGCGGAAATTCAGGGAAAAACTCCTGAAAAGCCGCTCTCGAATGGTGAAAATGGGGGTAAACCTAGTACTCTAGGTAGGTAGCGCTCTAAAACGCAAGGGTATTTCTGTGCCTAAAATGCGTTTTGGATCGGTTATACCGGTATAAATATCCCCGGGTAGCTACCGAGTCGAATGGCTCGGCCGGGTACGAGTAAAGTGAGGAAATCCTATGGGTTCCGTTATCAAGAAGCGCCGCAAGCGTATGTCCAAGAAGAAGCACCGCAAGCTGCTTCGTAAGACCCGCCACCAGCGCCGCAACAAGAAGTAAATAGACTTCTTTCGCCCCGCCCTCCGTATGGAGAGGCGGGGTTTTTGCGTTCCTGCAGTTTTGGCGGGCTGGGTTTTGTATTTGTAGAGGGTATGTGCGGGTCACCTGTTTGGGGTGCGGCGCGCTATCTGAGAGACTGGGATTATGACTGAAACTTCCACCATTAAAGTTCACCTCATGCGTCACGGCGAGGTGCACAACCCCGAGCGTATTGTGTACGGCCGTCTGCCCGGCTACCGTCTGTCCGATAAGGGCCAGCAGATGGTGCGTCTGAGCGCTGAGGAGTTCGCGGCTCGTGCTGAGCGCGGCGCCCGTTTCGTGCACCTGGTCTGCTCGCCGTTGCAGCGTACCCGTGAGTCTGCCGCCCCGGTTGAGGAGCTGCTGGGCCTGACCGCGCAGCCGGATGAGCGCGTCATTGAGGCGGATAACTACTTTGAGGGTCTGCACGTGAACGCGCAGGAGCTGCTGAGGAACCCGCGTCACTGGACGAAGCTGTACAACCCGGCGCGCCCCTCCTGGGGTGAGTCGTACCTGGAGCAGATTCGCCGTATGGCTGCAGCTGTTCAGGATGCGGCGCGTACCGCCTACGAGCGCGGCGGCGAGGGTGCGGAGGCGATTATTGTGTCGCACCAGCTGCCGATTTGGATTACTCGCCTGGGGGTTGAGGGCCGCATGCTGCAGCATGACCCGCGTGCCCGTGAGTGCAACCTGGCGTCGATCACGACTCTGGCGTTTAGCACCACTGATTTTGAGCATGAGATGCCGCATTTTGTTGGGTATTCGGAGCCTGCCGCGCCGCTGTACGGTGGCGTGATTCAGCTGCCCGGTAGCTGAAACATCCGGTAGCTAGTTCCTGAAGCTGTTTTTGAGCATAGTAAGAGGCTGTGAGCCCATCCGTTGCGGATGCGCTCACAGCCTCTTGCTGTAAACCTTGAGGGGGTGCGAGCCTAGCTGTCCTGACTAGTTCTGCCCGTTACCCTGATTCGGCGTGCCGTCTTCAGGATTCTTACGTTCAGGATCCTTAAGCTCGGGGTCCTTATGATCAGAATCCTGCTTGTTGGTCGATTCTGCTTCGCGGCTGCGGCGTTCGCGTTCTGCTTTTGCCTTGAGCCAGCGCAGGTACTCTTCATCGTCGTCGGGGGAAGATACCGAGGGCGCCGGGGTGCTGCGTCGCTGACCGAAGCCGGGGCGAGGAGCGCCTGCTGCGGGCTGTGCCTTGGGGCGGCCCAGGATAAGCCACATGAGCGGGCCCACCACGGGGAAGAGTAGGGTGACGAGAACCCACAGCCACTTGGGCAGGGTTCGCGCCTCGTGTGCGGGGGTGCGGACGGCGTCCAAGAGGGTGTAGAGGGTCAGCCCCACGATGAGGGCGGCGCCGCCAATTATCAGCATGGCTCGAATCATAAGCACTACTATGACATACCGCCGCGTTATTGCGGAACTGTGAACCGGGTGCCCGCCAACGGCGTAATGGCGCGGCAATCCGGTGCAGATTTGTACGTCGGCTTAGTAGCCGGTCTTAGTAGCCGGTCTTAGTAGCCGGTGAACACCTGAACTTCGTGGCTAATAATATCCAGCGAGCCCAGCCACACGGCGAGGGCAAGAATCACGGAGTACACGAGCGCCACAATACCCGCCTGCTTGAGCACGGGAATCAGGTCGCGGCCGCCGCGCGTCCACACAGTCACGCAGGAGTGGATGGTCGGGCCGACCAGCAGGAAGATCAGCAGGAACCAGGGGTTCTCATCGAGCAGGAGCACACCCAGGCCCAGTGCCAGCGCCATCTCCACGATGTAGGTGATGCGCGACCAGCGTTCGCCCAGGCGGACCGCCATGGTCAGCTTGCCCGCCTCAATGTCGGTGGGAATGTCACGCACGTTATTCGCCATGAGCAACGCACAGGAAATCAGACCAATGCCGATAGCACCAACCCAGCCGAGCAGGGTCAGGGTGTGCGCCTGCGTGTAGAGGGTGCCCAGGGTCGCAACCAGACCAAAGTAGATGAAGACGAACACGTCGCCCAGGCCCATGTAGCCGTAGGGGTGCTTGCCGCCGGTGTAGCCCCACGCCGCGAAGACGCTGGAGGCGCCAATCGCCAGGAACCACCACTGGTTTGCCAGAGCCACCAGGGCAAGACCGGCAAGCATCGCTAGACCGAAGCAGGCGAAGGCGGCGTACTTGACGGAGCGGGGGCTTGCCACGCCGGAACCGACGAGGCGTAGCGGACCCACGCGGTCTTCGTCGGTGCCCTTGATGCCGTCGGAGTAGTCGTTGGCGTAGTTCACGCCGACCTGCAGGAAGAACGCGACGAGGAACGCCAAGAACGCGTAGAGCGGCTTGAACTCGTTGACCTCGTAGGCGGCAGCTGAGCCGGCAATAATGGGGGCGACGGCGAGCGGCAGGGTGCGCAGGCGAGCGCCTTCAATCCATTGGGCGGCAGTTGCCACGGGGGTTCCTTCCGGGTCTATGTGCGTATGATGCGTGGGTTTTGTGCGTGACGGTCAGGGCATGCGGGCGGGTGCGTGTGTGGGGTGAAAACCCGCGGATGAGCCTGCTTTAGCCCTGACGATAGTCTCTGTCCAGGATACTGTATATTTCTGCGCGGTCCGGCTTGCCGGTGCTGGTGAGCGGGAAATCCGGTAGGATGCTCAGCTGCTTGGGGGCGGCGGGGGCGCCGAGCTTTTCGGCGCAGCGGGCACGCAGTAGGGCGCAGAGTTCTTCGTTCAGGGCGGGGCGATTCTCGGTAGATGTAGCCGCGGCACCGGCAGAAGGTACGAGCGTGACCGCGGCGGCGATGGCTGTGCCCCAGCGGGCATCGGGTAGGCCGACTACGCAGGCTTCGCGTACGGCGGGGTGCTCTTCGAGGACGGTTGCCACGGCGCGGGCGGAGATTTTTACGCCTCCGCTGATGAGCACGTCGTCGCTACGACCGAGCACCTGCAGGCGCTGCTCGCTACAGTTCTCGTTGCTGTTGGGAGCTGCTGCAGGGCTCAGCAGCCCGTAGTCGTCGGTGCGGTACCAGCGGGTGCCGTCGGCGGCGGTGAAGAAGTGCTCGGCGGTGCGGGCGGCGTCGCCAATGTAGCCGCTGGCGAGGTGCGCACCGCTAATCCAAATACGGCCCACCTGTGCCTGCTTCCCGCCGGTATCCGGCACAGCGGGCATACCTTCTTCGGGTACGAGTTTAACCTGCACGCCGGGCAGAACAGAGCCGGAGTAGACACAGCCGCCGGCGGTTTCGGCGCTACCGTAGGTGGTCACCGTGTTCAGCCCCAGGGCGGTGGAGGCGGCGAGCAGGCCGGCGCTGGCGGGGGCGCCTCCAAGCAGGATGCCAGTGAAGGATCCGAGCGCCTCGTGAATTTCAGCGCCCAGGTGCGAATCGGCGTCCGCGCTTTCGAGCAGTTTATGGAGCTGAGTGGGCACCAGGGAGATAAACCGGCGTGCCGAGCTCATGCGCTCAACCGCCTGCAGGAAGACCTCGGGGCTAAAGTGCACGGGCTCAATGACGGAGCGGGCAATGACCGGGGCGGTACCGGCGAGTACGGAGCGGGCGAGTACCTGCGCGCCGGCAATATAGTGCGCCGGAAGAGCCAGGAGCCACTGCGATGCCCCATCGGAGTTTGAGCCGAAGAAGCGCTCGGTGGCTGCCGCACTGGCAGCAAGAGCTCGCGCAGTCAGTGCGGTGCGTTTAGGGGTTCCGGTGGATCCGGAGGTGCCCACCACCAGAGCGATAAGCTCCGCACCCGCAGCCGCATCGGCATCCGCCGCGTACCCGTCCAGCAGTTGCTCAAAGGCACTCAGCATGGCGTGCGGGTCGGCAGGCTGATCGGCGCGCACCTGTACCGCCTGTGGGTGCAGGGCAGCCTCCTGCGGGGCGGGGGAGGGCACGAGCCCGAGTACGGGGGTGTTAATCATGGCTAAATCCTTAGCGGCTGTTTGTCGCGGCTACGTGCTGTCATGCGCCGGTGTCATATGCCGGTGCGGCATCAAATGCGCCGGAGCCGGATTCTTAGCTGAGGTTCTCAGGGTTGAATCCGGCTCCGAGCCTATGCATCTGAAACTACTTCTGTAGAAGGGGCTGTCTCTTAGAAGTAGTAGGGGTAGTTGGACCAGTCCGGGTCACGCTTCTGCAAGAACGCGTCGCGGCCCTCCACGGCCTCGTCGGTCATGTATGCCATGCGGGTTGCCTCACCGGCGAAGACCTGCTGGCCGAGCATGCCGTCGTCGGGCAAGTTGAAGGCGTACTTGAGCATGCGGATTGCCTGCGGGGACTGGCGGGCAATGTGCGCCGCGTATTCCAGGCCCTTGTTTTCGAGCTCTGCGTGGGGGACTACGTCGTTGACCGCGCCCATTTCGTACATGCGCTGTGCGTCGTATTCCTTGGCGAGGAAGAAGATTTCGCGGGCGAACTTCTGACCCACCTGGCGTGCGAGCAACGCCGAACCGTAGCCTGCGTCGAAGGAGCCGACGGTTGCGTCGGTCTGCTTGAACTTGCCGTACTCTTCGGAGGCGATGGTCAGGTCAGCAACTACATGCAGGGAGTGGCCGCCGCCTGCAGCCCAGCCGGAGACGAGGGCGATAACGACCTTGGGCATGGTGCGGATGAGGCGCTGCACTTCCAGGATGTGCAGTCGGCCTGCGCGTGCCGGGTCGATGCTTTCTGCGGTGTCGCCGCTGGCGTAGTGATAGCCGTCGCGGCCGCGGATGCGCTGGTCGCCGCCGGAGCAGAATGCCCAGCCGCCGTCCTTGGCGGAGGGGCCGTTGCCGGTGAGCAGTACGGTGCCTACGTTGGAGGTCATGCGGGCGTGGTCGAGGGCGCGGTAGAGTTCGTCCACGGTGTGCGGGCGGAATGCGTTGCGGACCTCGGGGCGGTCGAATGCGATGCGCACGGTGGGCAGATCGCGTAGGATTTCGCCGTTTTCGTCGCGCTCAACCTGGCGGTGGTAGGTGATGTCGGTGAAGTCTTCGAAGCCTTCGACGACGCGCCAGTCGGCGGGGTTGAAGATGTCCGAGACCTTTTCGGGAAGTTGTGCAGTCATAGACCCTATTCTACGTTGCCCGGGCATATAAGAAGGCCCGGACCGCGTGTGTGCGGCCCGGGCTTCTCAATATGAAATAGATGTTATTTATCCATTGATAATTTTATCGATTAGAAGCGGCATAGCGCTAGAAGGGTTCGGGCCCCTCCTGTTAAAACTCATATCTGGGTCATTTTCTCGAGCTGTTACGGATGCCAGTTTATATCTGTCAACTGGGAATCTCATATTTAGCTCTTTGTTGTTCTGTCCCACCATGAAAGGATGTTTACTGGATATTTCCTTAACTCGTCTATTTATTTCTTGGTTTGGCATGTGGTGATTAAGGGATGAATCTATATGCCAAAGTAGCCACACTTCAAACTTGATATTTGTGACGACCATAAAGATATTTTGTTTTCTTGCTTCCTGCAATGCTTGCTCAAGATTTGTATGTTCATCAACATCGATAACACAGAAGAAACTGTCGTACTTATCATTATGCTTATCTTTAAATTTTAGGCATCCTTTGAGGATACTAAGTGGGTCGGTTCCTTTGGGTTTAACTGTTTTG
Organism: Rothia sp. HMSC064F07; assembly: GCF_001837265.1. Lineage (NCBI taxonomy): Bacteria > Bacillati > Actinomycetota > Actinomycetes > Micrococcales > Micrococcaceae > Rothia > Rothia sp. HMSC064F07. Next base: position 421,872 of record NZ_KV831926.1, read on the forward strand.
AAATGGATAGACGTGTTTGTCGACCGGAGGTATTGCCGCAAAAGATCAAAATACTGAATTTCTGTTTTTTCCCCTTCAACACATATAAGTATACTTTTCTTAATGTTGCGTAAATTACGCTTTTCGCGAGTGAGGTGCCTCCTATTTTTCATTATTTTCTTCCTTGAGATTAGGCTTGGGTGAAGGGTGATTAACTAGATTTTTAAACATGCTTCCTGCAATAAGGGGAACAGCACCATAGCTGCCATTAAGGTAATGTTCCTCGATATCAATATCATTATTTAAATTAAAATCATTGAGAGAGAATAGTTCGGTAATTCCTTCACGATTTTTCTCAGTGAACCATATATTTTTATGATTTAGTCCAAGTTCTTCATTGTTGGCTAGAATAGTCGCATCATGTGTAGTAAAAATTATCTGAGCTCCTTGTGTGTTTATAGAAGAATCTGTAAACAATTTGATAAGAAGGTGTACTAGATATGGGTGCAGGCTAGAATCCAATTCGTCCCCGCAGACTACGCTACCTCTACGAATTGCTTTTAAAGCTGCAAAAGAAATAGCAAGCCACGCCAGTGTTCCGTCGCTTTCTTCATTTATATAGAGTGGCGGCACATTTTCATCGGAAGCGTAATGATAGAATTCTAGGCGCCGTTGAACTAATCGGGCAATCGGAGGTTTGAGTGTATCTGCTGAATCATTTTCATCTGAGGAATCTAATTTTGATAGAATGTCCATAATTTTTTCTTTTACTGATGCAGGGATGTTGGGTGGTAAGCTCTGCTCGTCGATTTCATTTTCTTGCTGCCAAAGGTCAACTTTTTGGATGCCGATATCCGCGATTTGTAGTAATGTTTCAAGCTCCTCGAAGGATATGGAATTTTCGGCGAGAGCCTTCACTATTGCATCAATGCGAGATTGTTGATCTCTATTAAGTAAGATGAAATCAATCCCGCGAATAATATTTTCCGAGATTTCCTGTAATATATCTTTTCGATTAAGGACAAGGGCGCGTGAAAGTATGAGTTCTCGGTGGTTAACTTCTACTTTTTGGGTTCCGGTTGAAAATACTGTTTTGTATTTATTGTCTCCCAACTGCTCTCGATAAAATATCTTCTTCCATCGTATGGTAGGGATGTGTTCCAAGGATTCAAAAGTAATTCCCTGAGAAGAAGCCCCAAAACTGTATCGATATCGCGTGTTCTTGATTAGGAAGTCTAGCTCATACACACTCTCCGAATTTTGGTCATTCTGATTTAACTTAAACGGGAAATGGGGAAAATCGGGGTGGCTCTGCCAATGAGTAGATGAATCACTAATTGCAGTAATGAAGTACAGAAGTGCGTCGAGTAGGTTTGATTTTCCAGATGCATTTGCTCCAAATATGCTTGCAACATTATGTACATACTGGTTCCAAGTTTTTCCTTCAGCAGGGGTTAACCTATTGAAGGAGGGGTCTAGAAGCTCCAGGGCGACCTCGTCCCTGACGCTCGTATGGTTCTTAACTCTAAAATTGAGAATCTTCATATTTTGAAGATATCATACCCTCCCTCCCTCAACTCTGAGCCACGAATCTATGCAAAGAAGAAGCAGCCCGGCACTACATGCTGTAGTACCGGGCTACCGGGGAGGGGGGGCGAACCTACGTCCTCACTTCCGATAAAGGTTCTGAAGGTTCGCCAAGCTGTCCTCGAGGTATCCGCTGAGCGCGGAGGTTTATTGAGTCAAACCTTTACTTGACCTTTGCGAGCTCTACCGCGCGGTCGAACTCTTCGTCAATGACCTGGTTCTTCTTGTAGGTGACCAGGGAGACGATGATTGCGACCAGCAATGCCGACGCGAAGCCGGGAACCATTTCGTAGAGCACGGACTTCATCGGGCTCTGGCCCCACGCGAATGCCACAACGGCACCGGTAATCATGGAGGCGAGTGCACCCTGTGTGGTCAGCTTACGCCAGTAGAGGGAGAGCAGAACGGTCGGGCCGAATGCCGAACCGAAGCCAGCCCAAGCGAATGCGACCAGCTGCAGAATGGAGCTGTTGGGGTTCCATGCCAGGGCACCGGCGACCAGTGCCACGATTGCCACGCCTGCACGGCCGAGCCACAGGGACTTGGATGCGCTGAGCTTCTTCGAGGAGAAGATGCCGTAGAGGTCCTCCACCAGAGCGGAGGAGCACACGATCAGCTGCGAGGAGAGGGTGGACATAATTGCTGCCAGAACCGCAGCCAGAATCAGGCCCGCAACGAGGGGGTGGAACAGAATCTGGGAGAGGTCCAGGAAGACCGACTCAGCGGTTTCGGGGTTGGTGAGGGATGCCTCGGGGTGGCGTGCAAAGTATGCGATACCCATGAACGCGCCGCTCAGTGCACCGAACACGGTCAGGACCATCCAGCTGATGCCGATGCGGCGGCCAGACTTAGCGTCCGCGGGGGTGCGCATTGCCATGAATCGCACGATAATGTGCGGCTGACCGAAGTAGCCCAAACCCCATGCGAGGGATGAAACGATACCGGCGAAGGTGGTGCCTGCGAAGATGCTCAGCGCGTCGGGGCGTACCTGGCTGATGGACTCAACCACGGGGCCCACGCCGCCGAGGTTAATAATAGTGACGACCGGAACGGCAATGAGTGCTGCGAGCATGAGCAGGCCCTGAACCATGTCGGTGTAGGATGCGCCCATGAAGCCGCCGAAGAAGGTGTAGAACACGGTGATACCTGCCAGCAGGAGCATACCGGTGTGGTATTCCTGTCCGAAGGAGGACTTGAAGAACAGGCCGCCGGACACCATGCCGGAGGAGACGTAGAAGGTGAAGAACACCAGAATCACGACGCCGGAGACGATGCGCAGCACGCGCTTGGTGTCATGGAGGCGGTTGCTCAGGAAGACGGGGACGGTCACGGCGTCGCCTGCTACTTCGGTGTAGCTACGCAGTCGCGGTGCCACGAACTTCCAGTTGCACCATGCGCCGATGGTCAGACCGACGGCGAGCCATGCCTGGGAGAGGCCGCTGAGGTAGACGGCGCCGGGCAGACCCATGAGGAGCCAACCGGACATGTCGGAGGCGCCCGCTGAGAGAGCGGCGACGGTGGGGGAGAGCTGTCGCCCGCCCAGCACATAGTCGTCAAGACTGTTGTTTTTGCTATTTGCCCATAGGCCGATTGCGATCATGGCAACAAAATAAATCGCCAGCGCGATGACCTGGTATGTACTCGCGGCCATAATGTTCCTTCTCTCCTGGTGATAGTGTGCGCCTGTGTGTATTTATGCGCTACCCCATAACTTTATGAGTGGCATAGGATACAGTCTAGGCTTTGAGGGGCTGAAAATAAAGTCTATTTGACGTTAAAGAGTTTGAGTCTGTGGAATAAATATGTATTTATTGTTTAAATTCCATGGTCGTACACGTGGGGTGCTGTGGGAGCATGTGCGAAAAAGTGCCCGAAAAACCCCTGAAATTCAGGGTTTCGGGCACTTCGGTGCAAGAGACGCAGTTTAAAAGCAACGTAAACGATCAGAGCTGTATGCATCTAAAACGAATTAAACGAAAAATTTAAAAGCCGTTCGGAGTGTTGAACTGTTACACAACAATGTCACAGAGGCTTAGAGATCCCTCACGACCCACGGCTCAGAAGCCATACGAGCCGGGTCAAAACGCTCCAAAATCGCCGCCGCATTAGGCACCGGAACATCCGCGGAATGGGCGGAGCCATCAGCGTTATACACCGGAATAGACGCGGCAATCCAACCCAAAATCGTCGGAATCTCGACACCCGCCTCACGCAGCTGCGGCAGGGTTACCGCCCCGTCACGCTTCGCCAGGCGCTTACCCTCCTCATTCAGTGCCAGCGGCACGTGAGCGTAACGCGGCTGCGCCAAACCCAAAAGCTGCGCCAAATACGACTGGCGGGGCGCAGAAGGCAACAGATCATCGCCGCGCACAATCTGCTCAACCCTCACAAATGCATCGTCCACCACGGAGGTTAGGTTATAGGCGTAGGTGCCGTCATTGCGTACCAGCACAAAATCATCCACCAGCCCCGTGTAAGCACCGTAAAAATCATCCTGTACCGTGTAGCTCGTGCGCTCGGCGCGCAGACGCAGAGCCGGCGGACGCTGAGCACGGCGCTCCTCCCGCTGTGCCTTGCTCAGCTCACGGCAGGTACCCGGGTATGCGCCCGGCGCACCGTGCGGGGCACTCGAAGCCTCCTGAATTTCGCGGCGGGTACAGAAGCACTCATAGACGAGGTTTGCCTCGCGCAGCTGCGCAACCGCCTGCTCATAGGCGGCAAGGCGCGTGCTCTGATGCAGTACGCCCGCCTCTTTAATCTCGGCTCCCTCAACGCGCTCTGCCGGGGCACCGGCTGCCGGGGTACCAGGGCTTGCATCCCAATCCAGGCCCAGCGCCGCCAAATCAGCAATCTGACGCTCTGCGGCACCCGGGCGCACGCGATCCAAGTCCTCCACGCGCAGATAGAAGGGCTTGGCGCCGCGGCGAGCCATCGCCCAGGCCAAAATAGCGGTACGCAAATTGCCTAGATGCAAGTCCCCCGAGGGGGAGGGGGCGTAGCGTCCGGTACCGCTGGGGAAAGGCAGGTTCGAAGGGGTGGAAGACGAGGTGAGGGAAGAAGTCATACTCCTATCCTATAGGGCGTGATTTCTGGTTCTTGCTCAGAGCCTAATCAGAGCTGGACTAGCTGGGAGAATGCGCTACCCGACTAATCAATCTGCAGAGGTTGTCAAGCATCACGTGCCACCTGCCCGTAGAGACGTAATTATGCGGAATGATGCACTTTTATGCCCTTAGTGATGTGCAATAGTGCAAAAATATGTTCTCCAGAAGCCCGAATAGCCCCGCAAGTACCAAAAATTACAGTAGGGTTGTATCTATGGCTCGTACTATTGAACTCGCAGACGGCGTGTACCGTATTGCGACCGACAACTACCGACTGAACACCGGACTGGTCCTCGGACTGGAACGGGCACTTGTCGTGGATACCGGCGCAGGTCCCCGTCAGGCCACCGAAATCTATGATGAGGTTCGCCGTCTCACGCGCCTTCCTATCACCGTCGTAAACACTCATGGACACTATGAGCGTTTCTTCGGTAACGATGTTTTCGCGGCAATGGGTGCCGAAGAATTCTGGGCGCATCCTCGCGCCGCGCGCGCAATTCGTAAATACGGTGAGGCGCAGCGTCCCTACGTCGAGACGCTCGAACCGGAAATGGCGCACCATCAGGGTGCAGCCACCAATATTATTGTCCCCAACCGCCTGGTCGCCAATAGCGGTGACGGCATTACCTTCACCCCCATTGATCTGGGTGAGCGTAGCGCAACCCTCATGTACATGGGTCCCGGCCACACCGATGGTGACATTCTGGTCGGTATTGAAGATGTGCTCTTCATGGGTGGTCTGATTGAAGAGGGTACCGACCCCTACTTCGAGGATTCCTTCCCCGACCGTTGGATTGACACTCTTGGTGCCGTGCTCGAATTTGATCGTTACCGCGTGTTTGTGCCCGGTAACGGTGAGCCGGTAGACCGCACCTTCGTGGAGCGTGAACGTAACACCATGGTGACCGCTATTGAGTCGATTCGCTCCTCCACTTTGGATCGTGATGATGAGGCGACGACCGCGGCAATGTATAAGCTGCCGTATGCGCCGGGTGCTACTCGCTTCCTGCTGGATCGTTTGGCTCAGCTTGAAGGTGCACCGGTAGCGGCATATCTCGAAGCGGATTACCCGGACACCAGTGGTTTCACGGGTCCAATTACTCTGGGTCAGGCTTCGTACTAAAACCCCGTATGCAATATGCCTCATGGGGCATAAATGCAGGTGAGGGCTGGTTTCTATGATAGAAACCAGCCCTCACCTTTTATATACCCATAACCTTAGGGCACGTATTTAGCGCTGAACGTACTGGGCGCGCATTGCCTCGCAATCAGCCGCCAAAGAAGCCGGGACTTCACCCATTGCCTCGCAAAGCTGCACGAAACGGTGACGCCAATCCAGGTGCTGCAGAGCCTGACGAATCTGCTGCTCACCCTGCGCGGGGGTCCAGCGGGAGACCGCATCGGCAACCTGCGCGAGGCCCGCGCGTGCATCCGCGTGATCAATGTCGATGGTCGCGCCATCCCAAAGGATTTCACGTACGGTGGTGGTGTTCGGAACCTTGCCGACCACGGTCACGCCCGAAGCCAGGGCGTCGGTCCAACGACCGGTGATGTACTCCTTGGTCGGGTGAGTGTACGGCGCCGGGCTGACCGAAGTGGAGAACGCCAGCAGGAACTTCGCGCGGTTCAGAGAATTCTGCAGGTGCTGAGCCGACTCGCGGTCATTTGCACCGAAGGGCGGGCGGCCCTCAAAGCTCAGACCCAGCTCCGCGGCGAGGGCGGCAGTCGCCTCGTCATCTTCGTAGGCGGCGGGCTGACGGCCCACGCGCAGCAGGTCGGTGCTCTTCGACTCCAGCGCAGCCAGACGGTCGCTGAACTTGCTCCAAACATCCGCACCCCAGGGCAGAACGCCGGGGACCTTCACTCCCGCGGCAGTCCAGGGCTGAACGTCATCAACGTCTGCAACGAAAATACGGTCGTAGGTGGAGGACTTAGCCACCGCGGGAATACGGTCATCCCAGAAGCTATCAATCACCCAGCCGTAGATTGCACCGTAGCGGCGGAACGCGAAGGAACGCTGCGAAATGGCGTACAGCTGACCGGGATCAGAAGCAATCACCAGGCAGCGCTTGGAGCCGCCCTTGAGACGGGGCAGACGCGCCAGAAGCTTCGTTTCCTTGCTGAGGGATGCGCCCACATCCACGGTGTGTACGGTACCGCCGGTGTAGCGGGCGAGAAGCTCCGCCATGGCGTGTACGGGAACCCAACCGGCTCCGGAGGGGACAGCAACAATAATATCGAGTGAGCTCATGAGAATCCTTGGGAGCGACGTCCGCCGCATGCACCGGGCTCGCCGGGGTAAAACCTCGGGTCGCGGGCGGTGTGCATCAGCGGCGAGAGCGTGAAGGTCAATAAATGATAGATAGGGTGCCTTACGTCAGCAGGCGCGCAAAAACGCGAATGCAGCGGCGAGTGAAACCGCTACGACCGGCTAGCGTTCAGCCACGGAAGGCTATGGCACAGGTAGTTTTCAGTATATCGGTCAACCCTGCGCACGGGGCTTAGCCTGCTGCCTTTAGAAACAGCTTTAGGGTGTGTGAATGCGCACCTCAACGCCCGATTCGGTGCCAAACCCGGCAGCCATGCGCGCCAAATCAGTATTCGGGGCGGCAGCCACCGTGAAGAAACGATCCACAGCCGCAGTGAACTGCTCCTGACGAGCCATATCACCGTGTTCAAGGGTCGTGAAAATACCGCCACCGGCATCGTCAAAGACCTCAACGCGCAGCTCGGGCAGAAGCTCAGTATTCGGCAGGTTCAGCGAGGAAACATCGTGCTGGAAGGTCAAATCACCGCACAGCAGGGTCACCGGCAGGGCGGTACCACCAATGATCGGGCGGGAGTTCTCATCCACACCGGCAGGGTAGTAGCCGGACAGGGATACACCAATAGCGGTCGCAATCGTCCCGTCAATACCGGCAAGACCGCGATTAGCAAACACATGCGCGGGGGCGGGCTCACCCAGGGCGGGGGCCGCCGCATCCAAATCACGCACCAGGTTTGAAGAACCCAGCACCATGAGGCGGCGCTGAGCCACCGCATCCTGCCAGACGCGGCGGGCGTAGGAGCGGCCAGCGGTGCGGTTGCGGTAATCGGTGTAGTCAACCGAACTCTCAGCACCCGGGTGTTCGTAGGCGGCAATGGCGCCCAGGCACTCATCCTGCAGCTCGCGGGCGGGCTCAACCCACTGCTCTAGCCAGCTCAGCTCGTCCACCAGCTCATCAGCGGCAGCAGAGGATGCGCACGCAAACTCGGCAAGCTCATGCGGGGTCGACAGTTCCACGAAGGAGCGAGCGCCCGGCTCGTACCAGCTGGCGCGGCGCGGGGCGTAGAACGCGCACTGAATATCTTTGCGTTCCAGCAGTGCGGTAATCGGGCGCGAGAGCGTCGGGTGGCCGAAGAGCACCACACGCTCAATCTGGGCGGCGGGGGCGAACGAACCATCAGCGAGCAGCTGCGGGTAGTGAGGAATGGAGGTTGCGCCGTGGCGCGCCTCGGAGGAAGGCTCCGCAAACAGTGGCAGGTTCAGCACGCGCGCGAACTCCGCCGCAAACTCGCCGGCACCGTCAGCGGCAACCACCACGGTACGGTGCGCCGGGGTGAACTCCGCCAGGTCCGCCTGCGCCTCCAAAGAATCCAGAAGCCAACGCTGCTCGGCGCTGGAGAACCCGGAACCTTCAGCGCGGGCGGCGCGGGCACGGCCCTCAGCCTGCGGGTCGTAATCCTCTAGCAGGCTCTGTGCCCACTGCGGCAGTATCTGCGCAAAACGGCCAGAGGGGGTCAGCGGCGTATCGAAACAAATGTTCAGGTGCACTGGGCCAATCGGCTCCGCAGACTGCTTGCGCCAGTGCTCGGCACTACGACCGGTCAGCGCATTCAGGCAGGCGGCAAAAGCCTGAGTCTGCTCGCCCTCCACCTGCTCGGGGTAGGAGGTCAGATCGGCTTCAGCACGCACAAAAGGATAGAAGAAACTCGCCTGGCGGGTCGTCTGATTCACGCCGCTACCGCGCAGACGCTCCGGGCGGTCAGCGCTCAGCACCGCCAGGGGCACACCGGCGTGATACGCCTCCATGACGGCGGGCACGTACTCGCCCAGTGCCGTACCGGAGGTGCACACCAGACCCACGGGCTGGCCGGATGCCTTGGCAATACCCAGGGCGGTAAAGGCTGCACTTCGCTCGTCCACACGCACGTGCGCAATGAGGGCGCCGGCTTCAGCGGCGGCGGCAATAGCGTACGCAAGAGGTGCGCTACGGGATCCCGGAGACACGACAACATGCCGCATACCGGCACGAATCAGCGAATCGAGCACGGATACTGCGGTGAGCATGGCGGGGGTTGAGCGGTTTTCAGTCACCGTACCATTCTAATGCCGTAAGGTTTTTCATTCAGTTATGGTTACCCTTCACAGGCGCAACCTTGAAAACTACAGTCTTCACAGTCCGCAGGCGCGTTCCAGTACCCGGTAGCAGGCGGTGACGCGCTCCACCCACCATTGGCGGGTCTGCTCGTCGGTGGCAAGACGCTCTAGGCGCTGCGGGCTGGGGGTGATGGTGCGCAGGTCCATGAACCCATCGCGGGCGATGAGCGGCTCGTCGCTGACGTCCTCAGCCATGAGGGAGACCGTGCCCAGACCGCACCCGTACCTCAAGGTCGGTAGGGAGGCCGCCAGGGACGCACCGACACCAATGCCCACCGAAGACTCCAGCGCAGAAGAAACTACCGCCGGAAGCTGCGCCTGCTCAACCAGAGCGAGCGCACGACGTACACCGCCCAGCGGCGCCGCCTTAATGACCATCAGGTCCGCGGCGTTCGCGCGCGCCACCTTCAGCGGGTCTTCCGCCTTGCGGATCGACTCGTCTGCGGCAATGCGGGCGGGCAGCCCCTCCTTGGCAATGGCAAAGCGGAGCGCCGCCATGTCTTCAATGGATGCCACGGGCTGCTCGGCGTAGATAATGCCGTACTCGCAGAGCTTGCGTAGCGCTTCAAGGGCACCGGCGAGGGTGTAGCCCATGTTCGCGTCCACCTTCAGACGCGCATTCGGGAGCGCCTCGCGAGCGGCTGCTACCCGCGCAATATCGTCGGCGAGGCTCTGACCCTTCTCCGCCACCTTGATTTTCAGTTCCTGAATCTCACCCTCGTACTTGGCGAGCACCTCCGGCACACGCTCGGCGGGCACCGCGGGCAGGGTCGCGTTCAGCGGGATGCGCGTACGCACCGGCTTCGGGGTGGGCAACCATGCCGCCTCTAGCGTGCAGGCAAGCCACGCGGCAGACTCCTGCGCACCGTACTCGAGGAAGGGCGCGAACTCGCCCCAGCCGTATGGGCCGCAAATCAGCGCGCTCTGGCGGCTATTGACCCCGCGGAAGGTGACCGTCATCGGAATTTCGACCGTGAACAGGTTCTCCAGAACCTCCTGCAGCGGCGGCAGGGGAGTGTTCGTGAGGTGAAAACCGTAGCCGAGAGGCGGCACGCTCATACTGGTGTTCAAGGTATCTGCCCTTCTGTGATGCGCTATGAGCTCACCATAACATTCTGGGGGCGGGTGGGTGCGCTCGCACCCTGTCACGCATTCTCTGGAAACTCTCAGGTTGTGGTCGAAAAAACTTTAGTTTTTCATAGCTTAACCTGGGATAGTAGGTAGTTATTCGCCTGAGAACTCGGACGGTGCTTCGCATAAAACGGCAGCTTGGGGGCTACCGTTTTGAGGGGCTGGCATCGGCGGGCTCGGGTATCACTAACAGACATGAGGGCGAGAAGGTACAAAGGGTTATGAAGAAGAAAACACCGGCAAATACATCGGGTTCGGAAAACTCCGGTTGGGAGAGCTCCGAAAACCTCGATGCTACCAGTGTGCTTCACCCCGCTGATGTGCATGCGGCCGCTGCTGACAATGCGCCCACTACGGTGTTTTCCTCTGATGAGACTGCGGTGCTCTCTGATTATCAGGACCCGACTCAGGCGCTTTCTGATTATCAGGATCCGACTGCGGTTCTCTCCGATTATCAGGACGCTACCCAGGTGCTCACCTCCCACGAAACGGCTACCCATGCCGCTACGCACAGTGATGACCGCACGAAAGTTTTGACGGATTACGGTTCCTCGCCGGCTAACAAAACTGCGCCTGCAGGTTCCATGAATACCGGTTCCGCGAACGCTGAATCTGCGAATACCGAAGTTATTTCTTCGCACCCCGACACCTCAGAGGTTATTGGCGCGACTCGTCCTTTGCCGCGCGCTTACCGTGCCCCCATTAAGATTCCTGAGACGATTCCCTCGCCGCAGGAACGCGCCTCTCAGGGGAACTACAGCGCGGATGAACCGATGCAAGCTACGCGCCGTCTGGACCCGCCGAAGCCTCCGGTGAGCGGTTTCCCGCTGAACAATCAGATGGGTGCTTCCCCAATGGGTGCGCCTCAGATGGGTGCTCAACAGCCTCTTCCCACGCGTGCGATGCCTCCGCAGCCGGTGGCTTATCCTCCCGAGGCGTATCCTGCCGCCGCCTACCCGAACGGTGCGTATGTTCAGACCGGTCAGGTTCCCGTGGATGCTTCGGGCCGCCCGGTGAATCGTCCCGGCGAAGAGCAGGGGCATCATCTTCCGAGTACCGGTATTTTGATGCGTCACGTGATGGCGTTGCTGTTCTTGGGTCTGTCTCTCTACGGTGCGTTTGTGTTCTTCATTTACACGGCGACCGGCCAGCAGGTTGATGAGCAGGCGTACACCGAGTATGCGCATCAGTTCAAGAGTTACCGCGGTCCGACCCTGACTGCGCTGGATTCTTTACCCACGATTGTTGGTGTGATTGCGGTGCTGGGTCTGATTGCGGTGCTGATTTGGAAGCACCGGTTCCTGCCCTCGCTGATTGGCGTGCTAGTTGGGGCTGCGGCGGTGACGAGCACGTACCTGCTCAAGCACTACCTGATCGTGAAGCCCGACCTGGGTGTTCAGGAGGCGCTGAGCAACTCGGCGCCCAGTGGCCACACGACCTTCGCGGCGGCGGCTGGCGCGGCGCTCTTCCTGGCGGCGCCTCGTTTTTTGCGGCCCACGGTGGCTCTCTGCGCGGCGTTGGCGACCTGCCTGACGGGTGCCTCCACGATTATTAACGGTTGGCATCGCCCGGCGGATGTGGTGACCGCTATTCTGGTCACCGCCATCTGGACGGTCGTGGGTATGGGCGTGTTGCGTTATGTGCGTCCGGCAGATTTTGCGGTGCCGGCGCGCGGTGGTTTGGTGCTGGTGCCGTTGATGACGATTGCGACGCTGTTCCTGTCGTTCTGCGCGGTCATCCTGTATCTGATTGCGATTTTTGCGCCGATTCCCGGTGGTGCGTTTACCGCGGCGACCTGCATGATTATTGCGGTGAGCTTTGGTACGACGGCGTTGATGGTGAACCTGTTGCGTCCGCGTAATAGTAATCGCTCCGCCTATTCGAAGGTGTGGAGTTATCAGTAGATGTTATTCCCCTCCCTGCTCGGGGTGTTTCAGCTTGATGTGAGCTGAGGTATTGTCCAGTTGCGGGGAGGGGAATACAATATAATAAATTTAGTATTTTTAATACCAATATTATGGAGGGGGTTGCGCGCCCCCTTTCACTCACCCCTAAAGAGAAAGGTGCGTACCATGGCAGGTACCCATGAAGGCCGCGTCCTCGTATTCCCCCAGCTCACCGAAGCGCTGACCCCCTTTGAAGATAAGCCCCAGGCCCGCAAGATTGTTGATGCCGACGGCGGCAACCTGACCCTCATGGAACTGGCTGCAGGCCAGTCCTGGCACGAGCACCACAGCGTGCACCCCATCTTTGTGCAGGTGCTCAAGGGCGAGGTGATTTTCCACGTGAAGGACCGCGATATTACCCTGGTGCCCGGCAAGCCGATTCACGTGACCGCCAAACTTCTGCACTCCCTGCGCGCCGTCAAGGACTCCACCCTGCTGGTGACCATGCTGACCGGCGAGTCGCACCCCGAACCCAAGGTCAATATTGACGTCGAAGAGGTCTAATCCCCGGCCCCAAAACCCCTGACCCCAAAACCTTAGCTCGCCGCCGCATCTGCACAGGATGTCGCGGCGAGCTTTTTCTCTGTCCTCCTGCCCTCATATATGTCGGCGAGAATACCCTCACGCTACGCCCTGAGTTTTCTGCATGCTCGTACGCCCCCGCGCGGGCGTACCCTGAGAAGTACACTCCCGCTAACATCACAGGGAGCAACCCGAAAGGATACGCAATGCCCAAGTCACTGCAACGCCCCGTCGTTCTTCTCACCGGCGCCAGCTCCGGTATCGGCTACGACGTGGCGCCGCTATTGGTGCGCTACGGATACACCGTCTACGGTGCCGCCCGCCGCGTTGAGAAGATTGAAGAGCTCGCCTCCGAGGGTGTGAAAGCGCTCAGCCTGGACGTTACCGATGAAGCATCCATGGAAGCCGCCGTACAGCAGATCATTGACGCAGAAGGCCGCATTGACGTACTCATCAACAATGCAGGCTACGGATCCTACGGCGCCATTGAAGACGTCCCCATCGACGAGGCACGCCGCCAGTTCGAGGTGAACCTCTTCGGCCTGGCGCGCCTCACCCAGCTGGTGCTGCCGCATATGCGCGCACGGGGCAGCGGGCGCATCCTGAACATCTCCTCAATGGCGGGGCGTATTACCTCGCCCCTGGGCGCCTGGTATCACGCCACCAAGTACGCTCTCGAGGCGTTCAGCGCTGCGCTGCGCATGGAGGTTGAAGAGTTCGGTATTGACGTGGTCATTATCGAGCCCGGCGGCATCAAGACCCCCTGGGGGCTCATCGCGGCAGACCACCTCGAGGAATCCTCCCGAAACGGTGTCTACGCGGCTCAGGCACAGCGCGTTGCGGCAAATATGCGTAAGCTCTACTCGCCGTCCTCCAACCTTTCAGAGCCCAAGGTTATCTCTAACGCTATTCTGCGAGCCCTGGAAGCGCGCCGCCCCAAGACCCGCTACCTGGTAGGTTTCGGTGCTAAGCCCTCCGTGTTCCTGCATACCGTGCTACCGGACCGTCTCTTTGACAAGGTGGCGCGCCGTATCTTCTAGAACCGAAATAGCGGCGAACTAGAGCATTAAAAAGCGGGCGGTGCTGCGCGAAACAGAATGTTTCGTACAGCACCGCCCGCTATATTTTCAAGAGCTACTACTAGTTTACAACCGCGTGGGTCGGATCGAGCACTCGAGCCAAGAAAGCCCGGGTGCGTTCGTGCTTGGGGGCGCCAATCACCTGGTCGGCAGGGCCTTCCTCCACGACCACGCCGTCGGCCATGAAGACGACTTTGTCGGCCACCTCGCGGGCGAACGCCATCTCGTGGGTCACCACAATCATGGTCATGCCCTCGTCGGCCAGGTTACGCATAATGCTCAGAACCTCGCCGACCATCTCCGGGTCCAGCGCACTGGTGGGCTCGTCAAAAAGCATCAGGTCGGGGTGCATGGAGAGCGCACGGGCGATGGCCACACGCTGCTGCTGGCCGCCGGAAAGCTGAGCGGGAAAACGGTCTTCCTTGCCGGCCAGGCCCACCTTAGCGAGCTGCTCGAGGGCCACAGCCTCCGCCTCCTCCTTGGAGCGGCCCAGCACCTTAATCTGGGCAATCGTGCAGTTATCCAGGATGTTCAGGTGACCGAAGAGGTTGAACTGCTGGAACACCATGCCCATGTGGGTGCGCACGCGGTTAATGTCCACGTCCGGGTCGGTGACCTCGGTATCGCCCACCATGATGGTGCCGTCGTTCGGCTCCTCCAGTAGGTTCACGCAGCGCAGCAGGGTGGACTTGCCCGAACCGGAGGGGCCGATGAGGCACACGACCTCGCCGGGGGCAACCTCCATGTCGATGCCCTTGAGCACCTGGACCTTGCCGTAGGACTTGTGCAGGTTAGAAATGCGCACCGAGGAGGCGGCCATGGATGAAGTTGAAGCAGTCATAGTATCCGTAATCCGTTCTGTCTCGTCGTTGCGCTTACTTGCGGCCGGTCAGCTGGGTGCGGCGCTCAAAGTATGCGGAGAGCTGGCCCAGCGGGACGGTGATGATGAGGTAGCACAGGCCGGCGACCACCAGGGGAGTCAGGCCTGCGTTAGCGGCGGTCAGGCCCTCACGGCCGAACTTTGCCAGTTCGTACTGCGATACGGTCACGCCCAACAGGTAGACGAGAGAGGAGTCCTTGGTCAGCAGGATAACCTCGTTGGTCAGCGGGGGAAGCACCACGCGGAAGGCCTGCGGGATGATGATCGAGATCATCGCGCGGGTGTGGGACATACCCAGGGAGCGTGCCGCCTCCATCTGGCCCTTCGGGATCGCCTGCAGGCCCGCACGCAGAACCTCACTGATGTAAGCAGCCGAAACCATACCCAGGGACAGGGTCACCGGAATCAGGTTATCCACGAAGCGGATCTTGAATGCCAGGGGAATACCGTAACCGAACGCGAAGAAGACCAGCAGCGCCGGGATGCCGCGGAAAAGCTCCACGTACAGGGTTGCAATCCAACGGTAGGGAGCGATAGAGGAAATACGCATGAGCGCCAGCAGCAGACCGCCGGAGAGGCCCACGATGAAGCCCAAGGTGGTGTACAGCAGGGTGTTCTTCAATGCCACGGTGATGACGTCGGGGAACTGCTGAGCCGCAACGTCCAGGTTGAATACCTGCTGGCTGAGGGTCTTCCAGTCAGCCAAAAGAATGGCTGCCAGAGCGATAACTGACAGAAGGGCGTACTGTGCGTAGCGGAAGAGCTTCTGCTTCTGACGGGGTGAGAGTTTAGAGGACATGCGCTTTCTTATCCGTGTGCTGTTCGGTCAAGAGCGTTTTATACGCTCACAAGGATAGAGGCCGGAGAATCCCCCAACCCAAAAGTAATAAGGGTACTCCTGAATTGGGGGAGAGACTAACCGGCTAGATGCTTAGGAAGCGGAGGAAGAGGCGCTCGCGGAGGTGGAGGAAGTGGCACCAACCCACTTGGCCTTCATCTTGTCGAGTTCGCCGTTTTCCTTGAGCTTGGCGATGGTAGCGTTTGCCTTGGTCAGCAGTGCCTTGTTGTTGGAGGAAACTGCTGCGGCAATCTGCTCGGTGTTCTCGGAATCCTGGTAGGCGATCTTGAAGGAGTCCGGGTCGTTGGTCAGTGCCTCGGATACCACGGAGAGGTTCGCTGCGACTGCCTTGACCTGACCGGTCTTCAGGGCGGAGAACATGAGGGAGGTGTCTTCGTACTGGATGACCTCTGCACCGTTTTCCTTGGCGTAGGTTTCACCGCTGGTTGCCTGCTGCGCACCAACGCTGACACCCTTCAGGTCTGCGGCGGAGGTGATGGAGGAACCCTTGGGGACCAGGATTGCCAGGTTGTCGTCGAAGTAGACGGTGGTGAATTCCATCTTGCTCTTACGTTCGTCGGTCACGCCGATACCCGCAAGGGCGATATCGCACTGACCGGTGGCCAGGCCGGTTCCGGAGTCCAGGCCCTCGAAGCTGATGGAGGTCAGCTGAGCCTTCACGCCCAGATCAGAGGCGATAGCGTTGGCGATGTCTGCATCCAGGCCGACGATGGTGCCGTTTTCTTCGTATTCGAAGGGCTTGTAGGGGGTGTTGGTGCAGACGCTGAGGGTGCCGGACTTGACGAGGCTGACCTCGCCGTTGGCGTCGGAGTTCTCGTTGGCGGTGGAGACGCAGCCGGTCAGCGCTAGGGGCAGTACTGCCAGTAGTGCGAGGGGCTTAAGGGATGCCTTCTTGAGGATTGCGGTGTTCATTGGGATGCTCCTGTGTGGGGTGTGCTCTATGAAATCTATGGTCTATTGTGCGCGCCTATGTTAAAAAATGCAAGTATATACATAAATATTCATAAATTTTTGCTGAATATGAATAATTTACACCCCCAAAAACTGAATAAAACCCCGAATTAGCGACTCGAAAACCACTTCAGAACGCACCTTAACGCACCGTGCGACACTACTACGGTTTACCCAACTATCGAATCTAGTAACCTCCATGCCACAATTGAGAGCGTGAACGCAGAGAAGAACACCCGCGCAACCCGCGCAACCCTAGACAAGAAAACCAGCGACATCGCCGCCATGTTCGATACCGTAGCCGAACGCTACGACCTCATGAACGGCATCCTCTCCCTCGGCCAGCACATCTACTGGCGCAAGCAGGCAGTCGCAGCCGTCGACGCGCACCCCGGCCAGAAAGTGCTGGACGTAGCCGCAGGTACCGGCGTCTCCTCCGAACCCTTCGCCGACGCCGGTGTGGACGTCATCGCAGCAGACCTCTCCGAAGGCATGCTGGATGTGGGCCGCCGCCGTCGCCCCGACATGACCTTCGTGCAGGCAGACGTCACAGCCCTACCCTTCGACGACGAAACCTTCGACGCAGTGACCATGTCCTACGGCCTGCGCAACGTCGCAAACTACCCCAAAGCGCTGAGCGAAATCTACCGCGTGCTCAAGCCCGGCGGACGCATCGTCATCCTCGAGTTCTCCACCCCGACCTTCGCCCCCTTCGGCGCGGTCTACAAGAACTACATCATGAAGGCGATTCCGCCGATTGCCCGCGCAATCTCCTCCAACCCCGAATCCTACGAATACCTCGCCGAGTCCATCATCGCCTGGCCCAACCAGCAGGAACTGGCGCAGAAGTTCAAGGAGGCGGGCTTCACCTCCGTGCAGTACCGCAACCTCACCGGCGGCATCGTCGCCATTCACCGCGGTTTCAAGCCTGAAGCACACAACGCATAGACACCGCGTTCACACACCACCGAAGACACCAACACCAAGAAGATAGAAGACACCGTGAGCAACGCAGAGCAGCCCATTGCCGCAACCGACCTGTTGGGAGACCTCGACCTGAAGCTTCCCGCAGGCTTCGAACTCATCGCCGCAGACCCCAAGCTGGGTCCGCAGATTCTTTCCTCCCTCGCGCGTATTGAGGAGCGCCTGGCCGAGGCGATCGCCCAGACCGACCACCTTGCGGATGTCGCATCCCGTCACCTGCTCTCTGCGGGCGGCAAGCGCGTGCGTCCCCTGCTGGCACTGCTCTCGGCAGCTGTCGACGGCGAAATCAACGACGAGGTTATCGAAGCCGCCGTGGTCGTTGAACTGACCCACCTGGCAACCCTCTACCACGACGACGTGATGGACGACGCCCCCAAGCGCCGCGGCGTGGACAGCGCCCAGATGATTTGGGGCAACTCCGTCGCGATTCTCACCGGCGACCTGATCTTCTCCCGCGCATCCCTGCTGGTGTCCGAGCTGGGCACCCGCCCCATGAAGATTCAGTCCCAGACCTTTGAGCGTCTGGTGCTCGGTCAGCTCTTTGAGACCACCGGCCCCCGTGAGGGTCAGGATCTGCTGGACCACTACATCGCGGTCATTGAGGGTAAGACCGGTTCCCTGATTGCCGCAGCTGGCGAGTACGGCTCCCTGCTTTCGGGCGCTTCCGAAGATGTTATCTCCATGGTCAAGGCGTACGGTGAGCTGGTGGGCGTGGCGTTCCAGCTGGCTGACGACGTGATTGACATTGTGAGCGACGGTAAGACCAGCGGCAAGACCCGCGGCACCGACCTGCGCGAGGGCGTGCCGACCCTGCCGACCATCCTGCTGGACCGTGCGGTAGCCGCCGGCGACGAATCTGCTATCAAGGTTCGTGCACTGCTGGATGCCGACCTCAGCTCCGACGAGGCTCTGGAGACCGCTGTGGAGGCGCTTGCCGCCCACCCGGTCACCCAGGAAGCATGGCAGATTGCTTACGACTGGGCGGACCGCGCGATTGCCGCGATTGCTCCGTTGCCCGAGTCTACCGCGAAGGCTGCGCTGGAGTCCTTCGCTCACGCTGTGGTTCACCGCGAAGGCTAAAATACCTCACCACGTAGCGTATGCGCTGGCGTAGGTGCTGATGCGTCTCATACTTCAAAACCCCCGCTGAATCTGCCTGGATTCGGCGGGGGTTTTCTGTATTTAGGCTAGTCAGTACCGGTTTTTGGGAGAGCTAGGTGCAGTCCCTGCCTCCCGAAAAGTTCCGTATGCTGGGGTCTCCTTGACCGCCATATGCCTTTAAGGTAAACCTTATAGGCATGCCTGAGGTGCACATCCACCCCTTAAGCGTTCGACGGCTCCCACGCCCAACCCGTGTTGGAGAGCCGTTTACTATTTCTGGACGCGAGCTGAGCCCAACCACCCTGACGGGTTATTCTCGCACCAACCATCCGCGTCCCCACACATTCGAGGTTTACAACTATGGGAGCATCTACCCCTAAGGCGCCCACGAAGCGCGAAGGCTTCTCGAGCCGTCGCGTCTTTATCTTTGCCGCCATCGGTTCTGCTGTTGGTCTGGGCAATATTTGGCGTTTCCCCTACATCGCATTTGATAACGGCGGCGGCGCCTTCATGATTCCCTACATTGTCGCCCTGCTGACCGCTGGCCTGACTTTCCTGTTCTTTGACTACGCGATCGGTCACCGTGCGCGTGCGTCGTCCCCGCTGGCTTTCCGCCGTCTGAACCGTAAGACCGAGTTCATCGGCTGGTGGCACATGGGTATTAACTTCGTGATTGCTATCTACTACGCCGCTATTGTGGCGTGGTCGCTGCGTTACATGGTTTTCTCCTTCACCAACGCGTGGGGTGATAACCCGAAGGCGTTCTTCCAGGGCGAGTTCCTGAAGGTTGCAGACAACCCCGGTGTCTCCCTGGACTTCAACATGAACGTCCTGATTCCCATGATTCTCGTGTGGGGCGTGCTGCTTGCCGTGATGGCTCTGGGTGTTCAGAAGGGTGTGGGCGCTGCCAACGTCGTCTTTATTCCGTTGCTGCTGGTCATGTTTGTCGGCCTGGTGATTTACTCCCTGACCCTGCCGGGTGCTGCCGACGGTCTGAACGCTCTGTTCACCCCCAGCTGGGATTCGCTGGCTAACCCGGACGTGTGGGTTGCAGCGTACGGCCAGATTTTCTACTCGCTGTCCATTGGCTTCGGCATCATGATTACCTACTCCTCCTACCTGAAGCCCAAGGCTGACCTGACCGGTTCCGGTGCTGTGGTTGGTTTTGCGAACTCCGGCTTCGAGCTGCTGGCGGGTATTGGTGTGTTCTCGGCGCTGGGCTTCATGGCTCAGGCTGCCGGCACTCAGGTGAGCGAGGTTGCGACCAGCGGTATTGGTCTGGCGTTCATCGCGTTCCCGACCATTATTTCGCAGGCTCCCGGCGGCGTGCTGATTGGTGTCCTCTTCTTCGGCTCCCTGCTCTTTGCTGGTTTCACCTCCCTCATTTCGATTCTTGAGGTGATTATTGCGGGTGTTCAGGACAAGTTCGCGACTTCGCGTCTTGCCTCCACCGCTCTGGTGATTATTCCGGTTGCCGTGATTTCGCTACTGCTGATGCCGACCACCACCGGCCTGTACGTGCTCGACATTCTCGATAACTTCGTGAACCTCTTCGGTATTCTGGCAGCCGGCCTGTGCGCCATTATCGTGGTCGCTTACGTGGTGCGTGCACTGCCCGCTCTGGCTGAGCACCTGAACCGTTACTCCTCCATCAAGGCTGGCAAGATTTGGATGGTCCTGCTGGCTGTTGTGACCCCGCTGGTTCTGGGCTACTCCCTGATTCAGAGCGTCATCAAGCTGATTGCAACCCCCTATGAGGGTTACCCGGCGGATATGCTGGCAATCTTCGGTTGGGGCATGAGCGCACTCCTGGTGGTTGGCGCGATTGTTGTTTCTCTTCTGCCCTGGTCGAAGAAGTCTCGTGCGGCTGAAGAGCCGCCGGCACCTCCGGTGATTGCCGGTCAGGTGGAGCACAGCCACGTTGATTCGACCATTACCCGTTAGGAGCCCTCATGTCTATCTCCGCAATTGTGATGCTCATTGTGGCAATCCTGATCATTTGGGGTGGCCTGGGTTTGGCTCTGCTGAACCTGCACCGTCACCCGGATCTGGATGCTCTCGATGATGCTGCTGAGGCTCAGGGCTCTGAGCTTTAGCGTGTGAACGCGACATAAAGTGATGCCCCGCAGGCGTTAGCCAGCGGGGCATCACTGTGTTTATATGGGCGTTTTACGCGGGCGTTGGGGGCTACTTGCTCTGCACGTCTTCAGCCTGTGCGTTGTCGGTGCTGACCAGCGGAATCATGCCGGTTTCCGGGTCGGACAGCGCGGAGGGTCGGTAAGAGCGGGAGGCGCGCAGCGCATCCACGGTGAAGATGATGAGCGCAATCCAGATGAGGCTCAGACCCAGCACCTTATCGGGGCTCATCTGCTCGTGCAGAACGGTGATGGCAAGAATGAACTGGATGGTCGGGCCCAGGTACTGCACCATGCCGATGACTGAGAGCGGCAGTGCCTTGGTTGCCGCGGCGAAGAGCATAAGCGGCACAACGGTGACCACGCCGGTGGAAGCGAGAAGCCAGAAGTGACCGGCGCCTTCGCTGAGGAGGGTCATCTGACCCTGCGCGTTGAGCACGAAGAGGGCGGCAACGCCGAAGGGCGCCAGGATCAGCGTTTCGAGGGAGAGCGAAACAATGGGGCTCACCTCGTGAGCGATACGCGCCTTGAGCAGACCGTAAATGCCGAAGGAGAACGCCACACCCAGGCCCGTCCAGGGCACCTGCCCGTAGATGAGGCTCATCATCAGCACGGCAAGGCACGAGATTGCCACGGACACCCACTGTGCGGCGCGCAGTCGCTCCTGCAGGAAAATCACGCCCAACACCACGGAGACCAGCGGGTTAATGAAGTAGCCCAGGGACACGTCAATCGTGTGGCCGGTCGTTGTCGCCACCACGTAGATGAGCCAGTTCGCGCAGATGAGGAACGATGCAGCCGTCAGTACCAGCATGACGCGGCGGTTCCGCAGAACGCGACGGAAGTCCGCGGTCGCGCGCACCAGCGGTAGCAGTATGGCGCAGAAAATCAGGGAGAAGACTACTCGCGCCACCACAATTTCGATGGGGCTGGCGGGAGCCATGAGCACGAAGTACAGGGGGAGCATGCCCCAAATGAGGTAGGTGCCGATGATGGTGATAAACCCGTTGCGGGTGGCGTGTTTCTGAGTCTCTGACATCGTTTCTTCTTCTGATCTGATTCTTCGGTTACGTTCTTCTAATGCTAATCGTCGATTCGGCGCTTGCGTACGTAGAGGGTTGAATACCTCCAAGAACGCCGCAGGCGCGGTACCACGAGGATACCGCGCCTGAAGTGTTGCTGTGTATTCGGTTTAGAGGCCGAAGAAGCGGGAGAAGAAGCCCTTCTTCTTGGGCTGCTCTGCCTCGCGGCGTGCAGTTTCTTCCTGCTTGCGGCGGGCTGCCTCTTCGTGCTCTGCCTGCAGGTCGGGAGCTGCACCAGCGTTGCGGATGGGCTCCACGTGCTGCTCCTCGTACTCTGCGTGCTCTTCGTAGTGCTCGGCCTCGGCGGGCTGCTCAGCAACAGGCTCAGCTGCGACCGGCTCATCAGCGTACTCTACGGAAGCCTCAACGGTCTCGTACTCGGGCTGCTCGGCACCGATAGACTCGTCGGTGTAGACGCGAGCCTGCTCGGTTTCCTCTGCCTCGTACTCGCCGGGCAGGGTCTCCACGGTGACCAGGCCGGGCTCTGCGTGCTCTGCCGGTTCCTGATCGAAGGGAGCCTCGTCGGCGGGGTAGAGGTTCTCGGTGCTCTCGACGCCGGGCACCTCGGTCTCTGCGACCGGTGCGTGCTCTGCAATCTCGACAGCGCGCTCAGCCTCAGCCTCGGCACGTGCGGCGGCGCGTTCTGCCGCCTCCTGCTCGCGCTGTGCGTTCTGAGCGGCTGCCTCTGCGGCTGCCACGCGCTCAATCTCGGCGCGCAGTGCGGCGAGGGATTCGCGGCGCTGAGCGGCAGCGGCTGCGCACTGCTCCAGAACCTCGGGGCCAACCTGAGGCTCAGCCTGCTCGATGCCGCTGATTCGGCCGTCGTCGAACCACAGGCGCAGCGCGCCGTCGGTTGCGGTCAGCACGGCGGTTGCCTCGGTGTCCCAGGCAATGTGGAAGCCGCGCTGCTGAGCGTAGGAGTCCACCGCCAGAACCTGGTTGTGAATCTCTTCGCTCTGCAGGGTCTTCGCGATGACACGGCCGATACCCTTGTAGGTCGGTGCCTCGAGGGTCAGCTCAGCACCCTCCAGCAGGGTCCATGCGCGCACGCCAGCACCCGCGGGTAGCGGGTAGTGTGCGTACAGGCCGCTGATGGTCTTGGTTGCCAGGGTGAGTCGGCGTGCCAGGGACTCGGAGAGGGGCAGTTCGTCGGTGGTCAGCTCGGTCAGGCCGTCACGCTCACCGGCTTCGCGCGCCTGAATAGCGGCAGAAACAACGGAGTCGGGGAAGTAGCCCAGCTGCTGCCAAGACCAAATCCAAGTACCGCGGTTCTCGGATTCGGTGCCCAGCAGGTGCGGCTTGAGCGAAAGCGGGGGCGTGGTCTCAAAGTCCAGAGACTGGGAGGTGAAGTCCACGTTCCACTCGGAGGTACCCACGAGCTCAGCGAGTCGAGCCTGGTACTCGGTGGAGATAAAGATCGATGCGTCGATAAGGTCCTGCAGAGAATTCGTCATGCTTCAAGATTATCAACCTTTTAGCGTTCACTATGCCGTGTATCCCCGGTTTCGGGGTGCGCTTTAGGCGTATTGGACGTTAAGAGGGTCGAATGGGCCGCCTGGAGAGGTGCAGGGGAGAGGTAGAGCATATATCTTTCGGCGTAAACTATCTGCGTGGAGTGCCCGTGTTCGTTAGAATCGAAGTGACGGCTTCTTCCGGCACCCTGTAAGCCGACTGATACGACCGAACACGGATGCCTCCAGCCGCGCCGTATTCACACTCAAGGATGTATGAACTATGACTGAACCCCGCCTTGCCGAGACGAGTAGCCGCGCCGCGCGCATTCAGGATGCGCTGAACAACATTGGAAGCTGGCTGCTGGATGTCGTTAGTGTTGACCCCGGCTGGAGCGAAATGGTGCTGGACGTCAAACCTCTGGCAGGTCAGATTTTCGTGCGTGTGCGTGAATTCCGCGACGGTGAAGAGTTCATTGGCACTATCGGCCCGCTCAAGGACGGCTCGCCCATTATTGCTGAGGTCCGCAAGCTGCAGCGTGCCGCCTACGACGGTAACCGCGGCACCTGGTTCACCGCCTCCATCGTGGTGGCGGCTACCGGCTGGCCCAACCCCCAGTTCAGCGTGGGTGCCTCCTATAACCGTGACGATGAGCCCGACAGCTGGAAGAATGAGGGCACCCTGACCGCGACCGACGTGCGTGAGCACCTGGCTGAGTTCCCGCGTGATGCGTCGCGTATCCCGCAGTGGGCTCGTGAACGTATGGAGGGTCGCGCCCGCCACTCTGCCGCTGCGGCGCTGTCTTCGAGCGAGCACGAGATTCCGAACCCCTACCTGGTTGCCGCTCTGGAGACCTTCCGTAACGATGTGCAGGAGCGAACCCTCATTAACGTGGTTCGTACCATGCTCGGCGGTGACGTTCTGCTGGATGCGACCGGCTCCCTGCTGATTCCGTCCGAGACCGACCCGATGGGCCCCGAATCGGTGCTGACCCACCAGGTCATTCGCATGCCCGAGACCGGCATGCAGGCTCTGTGCGTGTTCTCCTCCTCCGAGCACATTGGCAAGAGCTACGTGCGTCAGGAATCTGAGGGCGACGAGCTGATTTTGCGTGAACCGGCGATGAAGGTTTTCATTGACTTCCTCAACAACGAGGCGCTGGACTTGATTGTGGTTGACCCCGGCACCGACCACGAGTGCTACATTGAGCGGGCTCAGGTGCAGTGGATTGTCACTTCTCCCCGCAATGACGGTGCGAAGTTGGCGCTGACCCAGGACAACATGCAGATGCTGCTCGGCTCGCTGGTCTCCCCGGCATCCGTGCTGCTGGTGGGTGTTGACCCGGCTGACCCGTCGGGTACCTCCTTCGTCTTTGACCCGGATGAGAACGGCAACCCTCAGAGCCTGCTGGTGTTCACCTCGCCCATTGAGATTGCGGCGCTGGACCCGCATATTGAGGTGCGTTCGGCGAACGCCCTGGATATTCTGCGTTACGCCCTGGAGATTGGCGCACCGAGTGTGAAGGTGAACGCGATTAACCCCTCCACGGTGCTGACCGCGGCGCAGATCCGCGAACTGCTGGAGATTGTGGGCTCGCAGCCCCGTATGGGTGCCTAAGCTCCTGCATTAAATAACTTAAACCGTTGAGGCGGCGACACGAGTAGTGTCGCCGCCTCAACGGTTTAAGAGCTCTCATGACCGAGCCAACGTATTCCTCAGGCTATGCCGCCAGGATGCGCGCTGCCGCCTCCTGCTGGGTTCGGGCGAGAGCCGCCTCCTGTTCGGTCTGGCAGTCTACGCACACGCCCTGGTAGAGTACGTCTGCGCTGAAGAGCGCCATGCCGTGAAAATCGCTGGGGGTCAGGCAGGGTGCGGAGCCAACCGCGCAGTCCACGTCTTCGACCTTGCCGCAGCGTACGCAGAAGGCGTGGTGGTGGTTGTCGCCCGTTCGGGTTTCGTAGAGGGCGGGGGTTCCCGGCGGCTCGAACTTACGCAGCAGGTCGATATCGGTCAGGTCGGCAAGAATAACGTAGACCGACTGAACCGTGATGGCGGGGATGCGCTCGCGGACTGCCTGCACGATGGTGTCGGCGGTGGAGTGCGGGTGTTCCTGCACTGCGTGGAGTACGGCGAGGCGCTGCTTGGTGACGCGGCGGCCCTTGGTGCGCAGACCGGTGGTCCATGCTTCTTCGAGCTGTTCGGGGCTCATTGCTGAGAGCAGGGGCAGGCCGGTGGTGTGGGCGCAACCGGTGTTGTGATGGTCTGGGTTCTGGGTCTTTTTCGTATCGGAGGTTGTCTTTGCGTCGGTCATAGGTTTAAGTCTACACATTATTATGAGAAATTCATCATTATTTTATGAAAAGCTCATAATAAGCCGGCAGGGCATCCCTTTCATCCACTCTGTGGCGCCCCTCCTCACCCCGGCCTCGGGTGTGAAGAGATGCCGTACAATCAAAGAACCTAGAGTACCCGTACCGACGAGCATCATCAAGGAGGACAGGGTCATGGCGTACGACTTCACAAACCCTATCTACATTCTGCTGATGATTCTGCTCTTTGGCGTGCCCATCGTGACCCCGGTGATTTACGGTCAGTACCGTAGCACCACCACCGGTTTTGATTTGGAGGGTCAGCTGATGCTCGGCCTGCTCTTCATCCTTTTCCTGGGTGCTTACAGCACGATTCTGCTGCTCGGTATTTTTCCGACTGCTACGGCACAGGTGCTGGAGCAGGTGCCCCTGGTGAATATTCCGGGCGCCATTCCCTAATCCCTCTTGAGCTTTCGGTGCATGGGTGACGCTCTGGGTGAATCCGCGTGCCATAAGGTGCGCCCGCGGGTGCTTGCACGTATTCTATAGAGTCAAGTACACGCTGTACACACTGACCTAATTGTTCAGGAGGATACCCATGCACAGCCATAACAACGGACTGAAAACTGCCCTGTTGATGGGCTCCATGGTGGGCATGATGCTGCTCATCGGTGGCCTGCTTTCGGCGACTTTCCGCACCTCTATTTTCATCTGGGTTATGGGCCTGTTTAGCTTGGGTTCGGTCGCGTACACCTACTGGAACTCCGATAAGCTTGCTCTGCGTTCCATGAACGCGTACCCGGTCAGCCGTGAAGAGGTTCCGGTGCTTTACGACATCGTGGAGGAGCTGTCCTCCCGCGCGGGTCAGCCCATGCCCGCTCTTTACGTGGCACCGACCATGACTCCGAACGCGTTCGCGACCGGTCGTAACCCGCAGAATGCGGCGGTGTGCTGCACCGAGGGTATTTTGCAGTTGCTGGATGAGCGCGAGATACGCGGCGTGCTCGGCCACGAGCTGATGCACGTGTACAACCGCGATATCCTCACCTCTTCGGTGGCGGCGGGTATCGCCTCCATCATCGGTACGATTGCGCAGATCCTTTCGTTTGGCGCGATGTTCGGTGGTTCCAGCCGCGACGGTGAACGCTCGAACCCTCTCGCCATGTTTGTGATTGCGCTGCTGGCTCCCATTGCTACTCAGGTCATTCAGATGGCTATTAGCCGCACCCGCGAATTTGATGCCGACGAGGACGGTGCACGTCTGACCGGCGACCCGCTGGCTCTGGCTTCGGCGCTGAACAAGCTGGAGAGCGGTGTGTCCATGTATCCGATGGACCCGAACAACCGCAACACGGAGGCGGCGAGCGCCATGATGATTGCGAATCCCTTCGGCTCGCTGAAGAACATGCTCTCTACTCACCCGCCGATGGACCAGCGTATTGCGCGTTTGCAGCAGCAGGCTCGTGAGATGGGTCAGTACTAAGTCTTTTCTTCGCTGAATCATCCGGGCGCGAGTGTGTCACTGTATGCATGTGACGCTGTACGAATATGACCCGGCGTGACGATTATGACCCGCGATGACGGGTTGGCAGACAAAAATCCTCGGGGTGGCTACTGTGGAAGTAGCCACCCCGAGGATTTTGCATTTTGGCTTCTAACCGCCTCCCTCACCCATGGCGGGGGAGTGCCTGCGCTTAGCGGTAGTTGACGAACTGCAGGTCAACCTCAAGGTCGGCGGCCTTGAGCATTGCAATAACTTCCTGCAGGTCATCGCGGGACTTGGAGGAGACGCGCAGTTCATCACCCTGGATGTTTGCCTTCACGCCCTTGGGGCCCTCTTCGCGGATCATCTTGGAGATCTTCTTCGCCTGATCCTGCGCGATGCCTTCCTTGATGGAGCACTCGATGCGGGTTTCCTTGCCGGATGCGTAGGGCTTGCCGGAGTCCAGGGACTTCAGGGAGATGCCGCGCTTGACCAGCTTGGACTGGAAAACGTCGAGCACTGCCAGGGCGCGCTCTTCGGCGTTTGCCTTGATGAGGATCTTGTCGCCGGAGTAGTCGATTTCTGCACCTACGCCGCGGAAGTCGTAACGCTGGGAGATTTCCTTCTGCGCCTGGTGCAGTGCGTTGGAAACTTCCTGCTTGTCCACCTTGGACACAATGTCGAATGACGATTCGCTAGCCATGGGCTTTCCTTTCGTGAATGAGGTGCTACTGGCACCAGTTAGTACTAGCCTACCGGGTTGGGGCTCTTGTTCACAGCTAACTATCAGAATAACGAGCCTGTTTTACAGGCGTTACTAACCTTAAAAGAGGACAATAGAAATATGACCACTCCTAACCTGTCCGTAACGGACCTGCGCACGAGCGAGGAAGCTCGCGACCTGCAAACCCTGCTCTTCATTGACTTGCATACCTCTCTGGGTGCTGAGCCCGAGGGTATTCCTGAGGCGGAGCGTCTCAACGAATCTGACCACCACGAGATTCATCTTGATCTGCACGAGGAAGATGCTGAGCCTTCTCCCTTTGACGGTATCGGTATCACTCTGACGGAACCTTCGCTGGTGGCGCGTTTCCGTGGCGTTCGCCGTGACCTGGAGCGTGAGATTGCCGGTGACATGTGCACCGTGGAGCAGGCGCGCCGCTATCTGGAGCACCTGGAGATTGTGCTTCTGCTTGAGCAGGATGGCGATACTCCTTCCCGCTCCTTCTAAAACTGCTGTAGGCGGTGGCTTTATTCGCGGCTTTATTCATAAGGTGAGAGCGTGGGCGCTGCGATAGATATGGGCGCGCGGTGAGCGTGCGCTGACGCTCTTGTGTGACGAAAAGACGATAAATACAACCAGATATATAACCTTCGTCACAAAACTCTATGTGAAGTGTACAAGTCCCTAAAACTGCTGTAGAGTAGTCTCTGTTCGCTTGAGCGAGCAACTAGCACCTAGCTAGGCGGCAGGTTACCCGAGCGGCCAAAGGGGGCTGACTGTAAATCAGCTGGCACTGCCTACGGGGGTTCGAATCCCTCACCTGCCACAAATAGCCCGGTTACGAAAGTAACCGGGCTTTTGTGTATCTAAAACCAGTTTTATAGCGGATTCCGCAGCCGCTTTCCACCGCGGTGATCTTCCACAGCAACGGTCTTTCATGGTTGCGCCCGTATTTTCTTGGTGCCCGCATTGGGGGCTTTCCTCAGGATGCTGTAGGGGACGACCAAGGGGCTTTGCCCGCCGGGTCGGGCGCGTCCATCATTCGGCTACGAGGGCATTCGCCAGAGTATTCGCGACACGCCCGTGAACCGGCTGAAACAGCCGCAAAAAGTATTTACTATGACCGCAATTTGTCATATCTTTCACATGTTTGAATCCCAGAGCGAACAATTAGCGATTGGGGTCTTGAGGGTGTAGCTTTATCTCATGGCTACTAATGAAATTACTCAGCAGAACCTGACTGCTACCGTCGAGAGCAACGACATCGTCTTCCTGGACTTCTGGGCAGATTGGTGCGGTCCCTGCAAGCAGTTCTCCCCCGTCTACGAGGCGGCTTCGGAGAAGCACAGCGACATTGTTTTCGGCAAGGTCGACACCGAGGACCAGGGCCAGCTCGCTCAGGCAGCAGGCATCACCTCCATCCCCACCATCATGGGCTTCCGTGACGGTATCCTGGTTTACCAGCAGGCTGGCGCACTGCGCGAAGACCAGCTGGAGACCGTAATCGGTTCGATTCGCGAGCTCGACATGGATAAGGTCCGTGCAGAGATTGCAGCAGCAGAGGGCTCTGCAGAGAAGAAGTAAGCTCACCACCACAAAAGAGCTTGAACGGGGCGCACCCGCCGGCACAACCGGCTGGGGCGCCCCGTCCCCTTTTAACCTCGTGAGGGTGCAGGAACGTTAGCGGTCGCGGTGATCCTCAATGCACATGCGCGCCCCGTAGCGCTGCTTTGAGAAGCCCGAAGCGTGCATGAGCCGCACCAGACGTTGCCGATGCGGGCTAAAGGGCGCAAGTAGGGCGAGCATTCCCGCATCATCGGTGCGCTGACCGGTGAACAGTTCACCAACCGCGTGCGCTAGATGATAGTCGCCCACGCTGATGGCATCCGGGTGCCCGCACACACGCTGCAGGGCCTCGGAAATACTCCACGGGCCCACGCCGCGCACAGCGTGCAGGCTCCGCGCCAGAAGTGCGACGTCGCCTTCTGCCGCAATGTTTTTTAGAGACTCTGCGGAACGAGCGTAAGCGTACACGGCATCGTAGCGGCTTTTATCAACGCCAGCCCGATGCCAATCCCAGGTAGGAATCGTCGCCAGGGTCCGGGCGTTTGGGTAGACGCGCATCCCCTCCGGCTGATGCCCCAGCCCGGTCGAAGGGGCGGGGGAGCCGTACTTTCGCAGAACCCAGCCTAAGGTCCTGAACGCTTCGGTCTGGGTGATGCGCTGCTCCACAATGGCGTTGAGCATCTGCCGGTCCAGCTGCCCCGAAGCGCTGAGGCGGAGCCCCGGATTCTGCCGCCACGCCTGCTGAACACGCGGCGGAAGAGACTCAAAAGAAGACAGAGCACCGAACTGTTCGGCGGGGTCGTGCAACCCCAGCCAGTACGTCATTTCCTGCGCTAGCGCCTGAAGGTCGGCTCGCGCCTGCATCTGCTGATCAGCGGCACTATAAGAAACCCAGATACGAATACGCACCGGGCGCATCAGCAGGCGATGCAGGGAGGGGAGAGTCTCGGGAAGCTTAGCTGGCTGCGCCAATCGTTCGGCGTACAGCACCGCCGGGAACTCATGAAACGGCGTGCGAGCCGTCAACCAGATTCTCTCGGCACCATCCGCGCGGCTCAGCGCACGATACGAAAGATCCTGAGCACCGCGGCGCAACGACCCCAACGTCTGCGACAACTGCACCGGAACATGCGGCTCAATCACAACCTCGCATACCTCCGGGCTCAGAGCGCCCGGAAGAGACGAAACAGCGGGGGAGAGAGTACGAACCTGAACGCGCGGTTCGTGAAGAACATCCGCAAGCGCTGGCGCATAAGGCACACCAGCTGCCGCTAAAGGATGCCGGATGCGCCGAGCACCCGCTACCGGGTGGGTGTCAAGGGCCGCACAGTTAGGGGTGACACCGCCGGGGGTTGAGGAAGGAAACGTACTCACCACACCAGTCTATGCGCCCAAACCGGGCAACAACATCCGGGGCAGATATTTGAGGGACAAGATACAAAAAGCGCAGGAAGGGCAGGCACAGCGCTAATGCGATACCCTAAAGGGTAGAGCGAGAACGAACGCAAACTCCGCCACCGGCAACGACAAAGGCGACGCGTTCCACCCGTTCTGTGGGCGCCTGTAGCCCGGACACACACCCCGAGAGAAGGACGCCTATGGCACCGGAAGCACATGACGCACCCTCGACGACTAACGCACCTGAAACGACGAGCGGCACCGCTACAGGCGCGCGCCGCCAGCGTACCCAGAAAAAGCCGCGTCAGTCCCTCACCGAGCGCGTCAAAAGCATCCGCCCCCTCGAACTACTACCCGGCCTGCTGCTTGCCGCCGCCGTCATGGCGTTGTACACCTACTACTCGCTGCAACAGATGAAGCACTGGATTACCCCCTCCTGGGACCTGGCGATTTTCACCCAGATGGCGCAGGCGTACTCGCACTTCTCCGTGCCCATCGTGCCCATTAAGGGGCCCGACTTTAACCTCTGGGGTGACCACTTCCACCCGATTCTGGTGCTCCTGGGACCCATCTACGCGCTGTTCCCCTCACCGACCACGCTACTGGTCGTGCAGAACGCCCTGGTCGCCTTCGCAAGCTTCGCCATTGTGCGCTTCACTCAGCGTGCCTTCGCGCTCGCCCAAAAAACTGAAGATGCGCAGAAGAACGAACCTGCGCAGAATGCTCAGTCGGCAAAACTTCAGAGCGTCATCCCGACCCTCACCGGTCTGCTACTCGGCGCCGGATTCGCCCTCAGCTTCGGCGTTCAGCAGGCTATCGCCGCCCAATTCCACGAAGTAGCCTTCGCCGTGCCGCTGCTCGCCATGAGCCTCGGCTACCTGGTGCTCGCCTCGCGAGTGAGCGGCACCGAACGGGCCCGCTACCTCGCCTACGCTTGCTGGTGGTCCCTGCCCATTGCCTTCGTCAAAGAAGATATGGGTATTACTGTCGCAGCCATCGGCCTCATCATCTTTATCCGCACCGGCTGGTTGAGCATTGCTGTTGACATTCTGATGCCGCGCCTCTCCGCTGGTACCCCCGCTCCCATGCGCACCCGCATGCAACAGCTCTACTCTTCCTGGGCGCGCACTCCCGCCGTCGCCGAATCCACGATGGTCATGATGTGGGGCGTATTCTGGTCCGCCGTCGCCATCTACGTGATCCTGCCCTACTTCAATAGCGGTGGAAACTTCGATTACGCCGACAAGGTGAACTTCTCCGCAGCCCTGGGCGACCCCTTTGGCTCGGCACTGCAGATGCTCAGCAATAACACCAAGCTGGCAACCCTCGGACTGCTGCTCATTACCGGAGCGGTCCTCTGGGTGATTTCTCCGCTCGCGGCAATTGCCCTGCCGACTCTTGCATGGCGTCTGCTCTCCACCATGGAATCCTACTGGGCAAGCACCTGGCACTACTCGCTCGTGCTCATGCCCGTTGTCTTCCTCGCCTTGCTGGATGCCGTCGTGCGTGTACGCTACGGCGTGGTTCCCGCCGCAATTCCGGTGCGTTCGGGTGCGCGAGTAGCCGATAGCGCCTCCGCGCAGGAGGGCGATGCAGCGGCTGAGCCTGGCCGCCTCAGCGCTATGGCACGCCGCATGCCCGTATGGGCTCTGCCCGCCGTGGCGCTCTTCCTTGCCGCGTCCCCGATTTTTGTGCCCGGCTCCCAGCAGCCCCTCGCATCCCTGGCCAATACGCAGTTCACCGCCTCCGCGCTGACCACCACTGACCAGATGAAGCAGGACGCCGTGCAGAAGGTACCCGAAGGGGTATCGGTCGCGTCTGATCTGTCGATTCTGACTCAGCTGATTCCCGGCCGCACCGTCTACTGGATTGGTCACACCGGTGAGCCCGCACCCGACTACGTGGTCATCGACCGCAGGAGCAACTCCTGGGGCGGCAACCCGCCGACCAACGCCGCACAGTACGCGGCCGACCGCTACGGCCATTCCTACGCTAAGTACGCGACCGTCGGCACGATTGATATTGTGCGTCGCGTAGATTAATCCGAGGACTACATAGGCACGATGCGTGCCCGAAAAGCGCCCGCCCTCCGGCTGCGAGGGTGGGCGCTCGCCGTTAAGAGATGAGGTTTTAAGCACCTTTTGGGGTTAATCGGGTGCCGCTAAGGTAGACTAGGTAGAACACGGGAACCCCCGATGAAGGTCTTGTGCGCACCCGGCACCCAAGGTGGTGCTGGAATTGTAGGTGCGCCGTACTCACCATCACCGATTGATACGCCCCATAAACTTACGGTTTACACCGTACACGCGGGCTTCTCTTAACGATCTCTGGTCCAGCGTCTTTGCTGCGTCTGCTGTAACAGACACACCACCGCCGTGTCAGCGGGAAGGCGAACCACCAGGAATACGTGACATTGCATGTGAGCATTACCCACCCTGTACACCCCTGATCCACAGGGACTACTGTGCGCCAAGCGCAGAGTACGAGCAGGCGTGCGGATAATGTGCCGAGAAATTCAAGACCACCCCCAGCAAAAGCCGCTACCCGCAGCATCCGCAGAACACCTCTGCAGAATGCGCCGGTAACGGAGGACCCCTGGACGCTCTACTCCCCAGGGGATGATGTGTGGCTGGGCCGTGAAGGGGACACCCGGTAAGCGCCGAAAAGCGTGCGCTTCCACCCCTACCGTATAGAGGAAAAATTGACTGAGAATACTGCTACCCCGGCCGAACAGAACGCCGAGGCAGAGACCGTTGTGACCACCGAGAACATCGCCGAGAGCCCTGCTGTAGAAGCAGAAGAAACCACCGCAGAAGCTACTGCAGAAGCACCTGCCGAAGAAACCGCCGACAAGGCTGAAGAAGAAGGCGTACGCTTCACCGACCTGGGCCTGGACGCTCGCGTCCTGGCAGCTCTGGAAGAGGTCGGCTACGAGAAGCCGTCCCCCATTCAGGAACAGACCATCCCGCTGCTGCTCGAAGGCCACGACGTGGTCGGTCTGGCACAGACCGGTACCGGTAAGACCGCAGCATTCGCGCTGCCGGCACTGTCCCGCATGGCTGAACTCGCCGACATCAATGGCATCTCCCGCGACACCCAGGTTCTGGTCCTGGCACCCACCCGCGAGCTGGCTCTGCAGGTTGCAGAAGCCTTCTCCTCCTACGCAACCCACATGGAGGACTTCACCGTTCTGCCCATCTACGGTGGCTCCCCCTACGGCCCGCAGCTGGCCGGTCTGCGCCGCGGTGCGCAGGTCGTCGTCGGTACCCCCGGCCGTGTGATTGACCACCTCGAAAAGGGCTCCCTGGACCTGTCCAACCTGCAGTACCTGGTACTGGACGAAGCAGACGAAATGCTGCGCATGGGCTTCGCCGAAGACGTGGAAAAGATCCTCGAAGGCACCCCCGACAGCAAGCAGGTTGCGCTCTTCTCCGCAACCATGCCCAACTCGATCCGCAAGATTGCTCAGCAGTACCTGAACGACCCCACCGAGATCCGCGTCAAGGCTAAGACCACCACCAGCGCAAATATCTCCCAGCGCTACATGCAGGTCATGCACTCCCACAAGCTGGATGCAATGACCCGCGTGCTCGAGGTCGAAAACTACGACGGCATCATCGTCTTCGTGCGCACCAAGAAGGAAACCGAGGAAGTTGCCGACAAGCTGAAGGCACGCGGTTTCGCGGCAGCAGCGATTAACGGTGACATCCCCCAGCAGCTGCGTGAGCGCACCGTTGACGCCCTGCGTGACGGCCGCATTGACATCCTCGTGGCAACCGACGTGGCGGCACGCGGCCTGGATGTTGAGCGCATCTCCCTGGTCGTCAACTACGACATCCCCCACGACACCGAGTCCTACGTGCACCGCATCGGTCGTACCGGCCGTGCAGGTCGCGAAGGTGCCGCAATCCTC
Organism: Rothia sp. HMSC064F07; assembly: GCF_001837265.1. Classification (NCBI taxonomy): domain Bacteria; kingdom Bacillati; phylum Actinomycetota; class Actinomycetes; order Micrococcales; family Micrococcaceae; genus Rothia; species Rothia sp. HMSC064F07. The sequence continues at coordinate 456,477 of NZ_KV831926.1, forward strand.
TTCGTCACCCCGCGTGAGAAGTACATGCTGCGTCAGATCGAGAAGGCAACCCGCCAGAAGGTCGAGCCGATGCACATGCCCACCGCAGAGGCAGTGAACGAGACCCGTAAGCAGCGCTTCGCACAGCAGATTACCGAGACCATCGAGTCTGAGGACCTGAGCTTCTTCCGCCAGATTATCGAGGACTACGAGAACGAGCACGACACCACCGCTGAGGACATTGCGGCTGCACTGGCTGTTATCGCCCAGCAGGGTCGCCCGTTCTTCCTGGATGAGGAAGAGGATATCGCGCGCAACTCCCGCCCCTTCTCCGACGACGATTCGGACCGCGGCGGCCGCAAGGCAAAGCGCGCGCACAACGACGAGGGCATGGTCAACTACAAGTTGAACGTTGGCCGTTCCTCCCGTGTGACCGCAGGCGCTATCGTGGGTGCGCTGGCTAACGAGGGTGGCATTAAGGGCTCCCAGATTGGCTCCATCGACATTCGCCAGCACTTCACCATTGTTGGCCTGCCTGAGGACCTGCCCCGCGACTTCTTCGACCGTCTGCGTGACACCAAGATCGCTGGCGAGTTCATCAACATCCGCAAGGACAACGGTCCCAAGGGCGGCGGCGGTGGCCGTAGCTTCGGTGGTGGCCGTCGTGAGGGTGGCTACCGCGGCAACCGTGAGGGTGGTCGCGACTTCGGTGGTCGTGATAACCGTCGCGAGGGTGGCTACCGTGGCAACCGTGACGGTGGCCGTGACTTCGGCGGCGACCGCGACTTCAAGCGTGGCGGCCGCGATTTCGGTGGCAAGCGCAATGACCGTGACTTCGGTGGTCGCGACTTCGGCGGCCGTGATAACCGCCGCGAGGGTGGCTACCGCGGTAACCGCGATGGTGGCCGTGACTTTGGTGGTCGCGACTTCGGTGGTCGTGATAACCGTCGTGATGGCGGCTACCGCGGTAACCGTGACGGTGGCCGTGACTTCGGCGGCCGCGGCAAGCGCTACTAAGATTCCGGCTAAGCATGGATTTGCGGTATGAGAGGCTTGCTGAGGCTATCGGCTAGCAACCTTGTCATCCGCAGATGAGTCAAAGACCGGCAGGGGAGCGATGAGCTCTCCTGCCGGTCTTTTGTATTTGTGTGTTGATGTGTTTGCATCAGCTGTTGCGGTGGTGCCTGGTCATTGCGGGGGCTTCTGATCAAAGCTGGGCTCTCATGCGGCAATGCGGAGAACAGGAAAACATCAAATGTGGCGTATGCCATAGCTTTTCCGCTTGCGAGCATTCCTGAAGACCTGTATAGTTTTACCTGTTGCCCCGATAGCTCAGTGGTAGAGCGCCATCTTGGTAAGATGGAGGTCCCGGGATCGATTCCCGGTCGGGGCTCTCTCATTAATTCATGCGAGAGCACGTATTAATGATGTGGCGGTGTAGCTCAGCTGGTTAGAGCGCACGACTCATAATCGTGAGGTCGACGGATCGAGCCCGTCCACCGCTACGCCCCGATAGCTCAGTGGTAGAGCGCCATCTTGGTAAGATGGAGGTCCCGGGATCGATTCCCGGTCGGGGCTCAGATAAGCCTGTCTCTTCGGAGGCAGGCTTTTTTGTTTCCCCATTTTGTTTGCCTAAGCCCGGTCTGCAGGCGCTCAGCGCACGGCTCGATACCGGGCATAGCGAAGCCCCCGAGAAAAATACTCGGGGGCTTCGTCTTTATGCTCTGATCAAAGCGTTAGGAGGCGCGGCGCACCACCGGCAGCTGGGACAACAGCTCGTAGGAGCGCAGACGGTCCTCGTGCTCCCACGCCTCGGTCATGACGATGAGCTCGTCAGCGCCCGTGCGCGCCACCAGGTCCTCAATGCGAGCCTGTGCGGTGGCGGGGGAGCCTACGATTGCTTCGGCGGTCATGCGTTCAATGTGCATCTTCTCCGCATCGGTCCAGACGGCATCCATATCCTCCACGGGAGGTGCGAAAGACAGATTGCCGCGCACCACACCCAGGAAATGCTGCTGCTGGCTCGTGTACAGGTAGCGTGCTCGCTCGTCGGTATCGGCGAGCATCGCGGTGGCGCCCACCATGACGTAGGGCTGCTCCAGGTGCTCCGAGGGCTTAAAGTTTGCGCGGTAGGTGTCTACCGCCTCCTGCAGCATTGCGGGCGCAAAATGCGAAGCGAACGCGTAGGGCAGACCCAGCTGTGCGGCAAGCTGCGCACCGAACAGGGAAGAACCCAGAATGTACAGGGGCACCTTCGAGCCCTGGCCGGGAATGGCGTGCACGCGGTGCATGGGGGAGGGCTCGCCCAGGTAGCGCTGCAGCTGCTGCACCTCGGCGGGGAAGCTCATGGCGGCAGAATCGTCGCGGCGCAGAGCGGCGGCGGTCATCGGGTCGGTGCCGGGCGCACGGCCCACACCCAGGTCAATACGACCGGGGTGGAACGCGTTGAGGGTACCGAACTGCTCCGCCACCACGTAGGGTGCGTGGTTGGGGAGCATAATGCCGCCCGAGCCCACGCGAATACGCTCGGTTGCGGCAGCGATTTCCGCCATGACCACGACGGTTGCTGAGGACAGCAGGGAGCCGGCATTGTGGTGCTCGGCGACCCAGAAACGCTCGTACCCGTAGGACTCAGCCGCGCGGGCGGCATCGATGGTGTTGAGCATGGTCTGGTGCTGGCTCTGGTCGGGGCGGTGCGGCATCAGGTCAAGCACCGAAATTTTTACGTTGGAAGACATAACTTTTCCTTCTTGATTGATTGCGGGTACCCGTCCAGCCTACGCCTGCTTGGGCTGGATGGATAGGGGTGCGCCGGGCGCCTTCGCTAGCAGGTAAAAAATGCGACGAAATACTGCACGCCTGCATAGTGGTTGCCTGCATGCCGGTTACCTGCACGCCGGTTACCTGTACAGTGGTCTGTCCACTCTGTGCGTTTGAGCTGAACACTGTGCACAAGAACGGTAGACTGAAACCATGAGCATTAACCCTGAGATTGTGGGCAGGGTCTACCCGTCCGAGAACACCTACGTTGTCGGCCGCGAAAAGATCCGCGAATTTGCCCGAGCAGTTCACGCAGAAAACCCCCTCCACCACGACGTTGAGGCAGCCCGCGCGGCAGGGTACGCAGATGTGATTGCCCCGCCGACCTTCGCCATTATCCTGGCGCAGGCAGCTGACGCGGCACTCATCAACGACGATTCCGCCGGTATTGATTTCTCCCGCGTGGTGCACGCCGACCAGCGCTTCACCCACCACCGCCCCATCGTTGCCGGTGATGAGCTGCGCACCGAAGTTCACGTGGACTCCGTGCGCGTTATGGGTGCCGGCGCAATGCTGACCACCCGCGAAGAAATCGTTGACGCGCAGGGCGAGCCGGTCACCACCTGCATTTCTTCCCTGCTGGTTCGTGCTGAGGAGGAAAACTAATGGTGCGTTTTGAAGATCTTGAAAAGGGCCAGGACATCGGTTCGCGTACCGTGGAGCTCTCCCGTGCTTCGCTGGTGCGTTACGCTGGTGCATCCGGTGACTTCAACCCGATTCACTGGAACGAGCGTTTTGCTCAGTCGGTGGGCCTGTCCGGCGTGATCGCTCACGGCATGCTGACCATGGGTACCGCCGTGCAGCTCGTAAGCGACTGGGTGGGCGACCCCGGCGCGATTGTGGACTACCAGACTCGCTTCACCAAGCCCGTTCCCGTGGCGGACGCACCCGGCGGCGAAAACCCCGACACCCCCACGAACGCCCTGACCATCAGCGGTAAGGTGGGCGCCCTGAACGAGGAGGAGCGCACCGCCCGCATTGACCTGACCGTCACCGCTCGTGACGAGGAAGGCAAGGAGCAGAAGGTTCTGATGAAGAGCCAGGCTGTGGTTCGTCTCTCGGCATAGATTTTCTGTGTTTGCAGATAGCCGTGTGAAAGCAACCAGGTGAAAGCTCCGGCGCTACCCGATGCGGTGGTGCCGGGGCTTTTGCATGCTCGGCTGCGCGCTCGCCGGTGCAGGTGGTGGCGCTTCTTTCTGCGGGAGGCGCGCCGGAAAATGAAGGCAAAATCACCATAAGGTTTTTGTGACTTTAACGCGTGGCGGGTGTTGACCCCGCACAACGACCGGTATTCTTAACCTATGACTGAAAAGCTGTTGAGCGAACTGACCACCGCCCAGGTAGGTGGCCCCGCTAAGACCTACGTCCGCGCCACCTCCGAAGCAGAAATTATCGAAGCAGTCTCCGCTGCAGACGCCGCAGGCGAACCCGTCCTCATCGTGGGCGGCGGCTCCAACCTGCTGGTTTCCGACGAAGGCTTCAACGGAACCGTCGTGCACATCGCCTCCGAAGGCGTAGAGGTCCTGCCCATCCCCGCATGCGGCGGCGCGAACGTGCGCGTGCAGGCGGGCACCATCTGGGACGACTTCGTGAAGCTCAGCATCGAGAACGAATGGGTTGGCCCCGCGGCTCTCTCCGGCATCCCCGGCACTGTGGGTGCAACCCCCGTGCAGAACGTCGGCGCATACGGCGTTGAGGTGGGCGAGTTCATCGCCTCCGTACGCACCTGGGACCGTGAAAAGAACACTCGGAAGACCTTCGCGAGCGCAGACCTGCGCTTCGGCTACCGCGACTCGGTGCTCAAGCGCGCAACCGTCAACGGCTCGCCCCGCTACGTGGTGCTGACCGTTGATTTCCAGTTCACCCTCGGTAGCCTGTCCTCCCCGATTCGTTACGCCGAGCTGGCGAGGAGCCTGGGTGTTGAGCCCGGTCAGCGCGCCGAATCCGCACTGGTACGCGAGAAGGTGCTTCAGTTGCGCGGCTCCAAGGGTATGGTGCTCAACCCCGAGGACCGTGACACCTTCTCCACCGGTTCCTTCTTCACCAACCCGATTGTTCCGCGTTCTACTCTGGAGTCCCTGCCCGAGGGCGCCCCGAACTTCCCGGTGGTCGTGAAGACTTCCCCGTTCACCGCGGGTGTCGAGGATCCGGATCACGTGAAGCTTTCGGCTGCTTGGCTGATTCAGCACGCTGGTTTCGAGAAGGGCTTTGGCTTGGAGGGTGAGTCTCGCGAGATCGCTCAGGGTCGTGCGAGCCTGTCGACCAAGCACACCCTGGCGATTACGAACCGCGGCGGCGCATCCGCTGAGGATATTTTCGCTATTGCCCGCGCTGTGCGCGACGGCGTGCGTGAACGTTTTGGTGTGACTCTGGTTCCTGAGCCTGTCGTGGTTAACGGCGAAATCTAAACGCTCAACTTCTCGCCTCTCGTAGCGCTAGGACGCATAGAATAAACGCTTCAGAATAAACGCTTCGGGCGGTCTCTGTATCAGAGGCCGCCCGAAGCGTTGTATTGACCCGCTGAGCTAATGGCGAGGTGAGGAAACGCGTGCCTGCCCCGGCAGGTAAGGCCTGCGTTTGGGCGCTGTGCGCGTTGCCGCAAGGGGAGCGGCGGGCAGGTGCTCCATCAACACCTGAACCGCCAGGGGAAGCTTCTGCGGCGGGCTGGGGGCGTGGAAAATCGGCTTGTGGCGCGTGGGCCGGTAGGGGTAGTATTCCGCATCCTCGCTGTGGGACCAGACAAGGTTGCCGAACTCGCCGGGAACAGGGGAGAGCACGTTGGCGTAGTAGGCGCGCGTCTGCAGATCGGCACGCTCGGAGGCGCCGGTAGTGGTGCCGGTGGATACGCCGCTGGGCACGCGGTCCTGCTCGATGATGAGGGCGCGGACCATGCCGCCTACGGTGCTAATCGCGTTTACGTGTAGGGCGAGCAGATCCCCGTCCTTGTGGTCGACCTGTACCTGCCCGTCCGCGAGGATTTGGGTGCCCATTGTGATGCTGCTGGCGATTCCTTCGCAGAGGGCGCGGATGAGCGCCATGCGTGCAGGGTAGAGGTCTGCGATATCCCAGCCGATGAGGGCGGGCGCGGCGGAATTGCCTGCGTATTCCTCGCAGGATTCGTAGGCTACGACGTCCACGTAGCCGCGGGCGATGGGCTCATGGTCGTAGGGGCGGCCGTCGCGCTGTTCCCAGAAGCTGAGGGCGGTTGCGGTGAAGACAGCCTGGCCGTCGCGTACGGCGACGCTGAGCGTAAAGTCCTGTGGGTAGCCGTTTTTGGTGCGCGGGCGCAGGGTGATTGCGCGGGTGTATTCGTTGAATTCCTCGGGCCAGTCCAGGTAGTAGCTCATTTTTGCCCCATCGCTACGGTGCACGGTGAGTTCGCCCGGCAGCAGCATGGCTTCGGGCACGCCGCCGGCACGTTCGGTGGCGTAGTGTTCGCTCACGGGCCAGGGGCTGAACTCTGTGCGGTAGGGGCTGGAGAGGAAGGAATCGAGCATAGAACGTATCCTCTCATAGTTTGAGGTTGTGGCGCATGGATAGGGGGCTTAAATGACAAATGAGCTGTCCCTTCTGGTTGCTCGGAAAGAGTGTTCAGGAGGGACAGCCCATCATGTAGGCTGGGCGGCTCGTTAGAGGGACTCGCCGCGGCGTTCAGGCAGCAGGAACACGGTGGTTGCCGCTACCAGGAACGCGGTGGAGAAGAGCGTAAAGAGCAGCGGGGTTCCACCAAATGCGACCAGCGGCGGTACAATGAGCGGCGCCGCGATGGAAGCGATACGGCCGATACCGGCGGCGGCACCGGTGCCGGTTCCGCGCAGGTGGGTCGGGAAGATCTCCGGGCTCAGGGCGTAGAGGGCGCCCCACGCGCCGAGGTTGAAGAATGAGAGCATGCAACCGGCGAGGATAATGAATACCTCGGCGTGCGCCATGCCGTAGCCAGCTGCCGCCAGTGCGGAGCCGAGCAGGAAGGTCGCCAGGGTTGCGCGTCGGCCCCACTTTTCGATGAGGTAGGCGGCGACCGCGTAGCCGGGCAGCTGGGCGAGGGTCATGATGAGGGTGAATGCGAAGGACTTCACGAGGCTGAAGCCCTGGGCGTTCAGCAGCGCCGGAATCCAGATGAATGCGCCGTAGTAGGAGAGGTTGATGCAGAACCAGATGACGCACAGGGCGATGGTCTTGCGGCGCTGACCGGCAGCCCAGATGGAGTGGATTTTCGCGGATTCTGCGTTGTCGGCACTTTCTGCGGCACCGTGTGCGGAAGCGTCTTCGGCCTGCTTCTTGGTTCGGGAGAAGAGCGCGGGGGAGGCCTCGAAACGTTCGACCACCTGGCGTGCCTGATCGTGCTTGCCGACCGACTCCAGGAAGCGCACCGACTCGGGGGTTCCCATACGGATCACGAGCGAGTAGATGGCGGGAATCAGACCAATGGCAAGCGCCCAACGCCAGCCGTTAGCCTGCGGAACGATGAAGGTACCGATGAGAGCGGCGAGGATCCAGCCCAGAGCCCAGAAAGCCTCCAGAGCGACCACGACGCGGCCGCGGATAGCGCGCGGCGAGAACTCAGAAATCAGGGTGGATGCCACGGGAAGTTCCGCGCCCAGACCCAGACCGACCAGGAAACGGAAGACGAGCAACACACCCAGGGAGGTTGCCAGGGCGGATGCGCCGGTCGCCAGACCGTAAATCAGCAGGGTGAGGGCGAAGATGTAGCGGCGGCCGAGCTTATCGGCGAGTAGACCGCCGAAGGTTGCGCCGAGCGCCATGCCGACGAATCCGATGGAACCGAGCCAGGAGGCTTCGGTGGGGCTGAGCTGCCATTCCTTGATGAGGGCCGCCATGACGAAGGAGATGAGACCTACGTCCATGGCGTCGAGTGCCCAGCCGAGACCCGAGATACCCAGGAGTTTGCCGTGGGCGCGGGTGAAGGGCAGGTTTTCGAGGCGTTCGTTGAGGGTCGGTGCGGCGTTGCGTTCAGCAGCGGGTGCAGAGGTACCAGCGGGTGCAACAGCGTTGGTGCGGGATGAGTCCGTTGATACGGGACGGGGGGAGGACACGGTAGTGGGTCGCTTCCTTAGTGTTTAGGCGTAGTGCCGAGCGAATTGTTCCCTTACAGTGTATAAAGGTACTTTCGACTTGAACACTATTGAAACGAAAAAATTTTGAAGATGACGGAAAAATCTCAACATGAAGAAATCTTTCACAGCCCCCATCCAGCGGTAGGTGCTATTCTCTAACCACCGCCGCCCGGTGAAACTCACCTACGGCACGTCTGGAAGGACCACCCCTGAAAACCATTGAAGATGAAGTCAAGGAAAGCGAGACCAGCCGCTTTCACCGCTGGCTCGAAGCCCGCAAGGAGCGCATGCACGCGCATCCGGTCATGCGTCATCTCTACAAGCCCCTCGTCATCGGCGTGGGCGCCTTCTGCTTCATCGCCGGACTGATTATGCTCGTCACCCCCGGCCCCGGCTGGCTGTTCATCTTTATCGGCTTGGGCATTTGGGGTACCGAATTCACCTGGGCACGCCGCGCCAATATTTTCATGAAGCACGTGGTGCTCACCGCCTGGTACCGCTACCGCGCCTGGCGGCAGCAGCGCAAGGAACGCAAAGCCGCGCGCAAGGCAGAACGCAAAGCCGCCGCCGCAAACCAGCGCTAAACCAGCTCGCGCTAAGCCCACACGCGCTATACGCAGGCACAAAAAGCCCTCGCTCCCATCCGAAAAGAATGGTAGCGAGGGCTTTCTTATAGCTTGTCAGTGAGCCTTAGAGCTTGCCAACAGCAATCTGCAGCATGCGGCGAATCGGCTCAGCAGCACCCCAGAGCAGCTGGTCACCCACGGTGAACGCGCTAATGTACTCGGGGCCCATCGCAAGCTTACGCACGCGACCAACCGGGATCTCCAGAGAACCGGAAGCAGCCACGGGGGTCAGCTGCTCCATAGACGCCTCACGCTCGTTCGGCACGAAGCGAACCCAGGGGTTGTCCTCAGCGATGATGCGCTCAATCTCCTCGAGCGGCAGGTCCTTCTTAAGCTTGATGGTCAGCGCCTGAGAATGCGAGCGCATCGCAGCGATACGGACGCACAGACCGTCCATGGTGATCTTATCGTCCTCGGAACGGCCCAGGATCTTGTTGGTCTCAACCTCAGCCTTCCACTCTTCGCGGGACTGGCCGTTACCCAAATCGGAGTCAATCCAGGGGATCAGAGAGCCGGAGAGCGGCACACCGAACTGAGTGGAATCCAGCTCACCGGAGCGCTGCTTAGCGAGAACCTTGCGGTCGATGTCCAGAATTGCGGATGCGGGGTCGTTCAGCTCCTCGGAGACCTCGTTGCCCAGGTCGCGGAACTGTGCGAGCACCTCGCGCATGTGGCGGGCACCGCCGCCAGATGCAGCCTGGTAGGTCATGGAGGTAGCCCACTCGACCAGGTCGTTCTTGAAGAGGCCGCCCAGACCCATCAGCAGGCAGGAGACGGTGCAGTTACCGCCGACGAAGTCCTTCACGCCGGATGCCAGGCCGCGGTCGATGACGTCGCGGTTGATGGGGTCCAGCACGATGATGGAGTTATCGTTCATGCGCAGGGTGGAAGCGGCGTCAATCCACAGACCGTCCCAGCCTGCTGCACGCAGCTTCGGGTGCACAGCCTCGGTGTAGCCACCGCCCTGAGCGGTCACAATAATCGAGTGCTTACGCAGCTCATCAATGTCGTATGCGTCCTTCAGCTCGGACGGCTCAATTACGCCGTCGAAGGTGGGCGCAGCGCCACCAACATTAGAGGTAGTGAAGAAGACGGGGGTAATGCCCTCGAAGTCGCCTTCCTCAACCATGCGCTTCATGAGGACGGAGCCCACCATGCCGCGCCAGCCAACAAAACCTACAGAGTCACCGGGATTAAAGTTCATGGTTCCCAGTGTACTCTCAGGCTGGCGGGTGCGGACTAACACCGTACAAAAAATTTGATATTCGGAACGGAATACCGTGTGAAGAGGCGGGGTTTATTACCGGGGCACCGGGAGGCGCATTAAACACTCAAGCCCGCGATACTCCGGGTGGAGCAGCCGCAGGCTTGAAATGCATGTCTATATCAGCGAGTGAATGAGGGAATCTTGAACTAGATACGTTCGAGCCGCTGGAACGAGAAGTACATGGGGTTCTTCGTGCCCGACTCATCGAGCAGGTAACCCTTCTCGCTATTCTCCCATGCACTCTCGGAGGTGACCCGCCAGCACCCGTTCGGTGAGCCGCCTTCGTAGCTACCCGCAGAATTTGCAAGCTGCAGTTCGGGCGCTCGCGTATCGCCGGTAATCTCGTTACCTTCCTGGCAGTAGAAGAGGGTCCGCTCCACCGTCTTCACCCGACCGAAGGCGGGCAGGTCGGTGCGGGAGAGCGCCTCCACGTAGACGGAACCGCCACCAATAATCCAAGCATCAACCGCGGCGGTATCTGCGGGGGTAGCTTCGACCGGCGCGCCTGCAGCGTCACGAGCCGCGTACAGCGCCGCATCCAGCGAAGGAACCCACAGGGCACCATCGCGTTCTTCCGCCTCGGTAACCGAACGGCTAATCACAATATTCGTACGGCCCGGCAGGGGGCGAAAACGCGGCGGGAACGACTCCCAGGTGCGGCGACCCATAATCACCGGAGCGCCCAGCGTCACCTTCTTGAAGTGCGCCAAATCCTCCGGCGCGTACCAGGGCATATCCCCGTCACGACCAATGATGCCGGCATCAGTTTGAGCCCAAATAGCGCCCAGACGAAACATCATGCCTCCTCATTACCTGCAGTTAGACCGCAATCGGTGCGGCAATACCGGGATGGTGCTTATAATCCACCAGCTCAAAGTCTTCATACTCGTAATCGAAAATAGAAGGCTTCTTCGTCTTAATAACCAGCTTCGGGTACGGGTATGGCTCACGCGGCGGGTAGGGGTTACCCTCCGGGTCGGTGCCGTAGCCCAGCTGCTTCTTCACCTGCTCCAGGTGGTTCGAGTAGATGTGGCAGTCGCCGCCGGTCCACACGAACTCGCCCGGCTCCATGCCTACCTCCTGCGCAATCAGGTAGGTCAGCAGCGCGTACGAGGCGATGTTGAAGGGCACACCCAGGAACATGTCCGCGCTACGCTGGTACAGCTGGCAGGACAGCTCCTTCACACCGTCCGCGCGTTCGTGCACGTAGAACTGGAAGAGTGCGTGGCAGGGCGGAAGCGCCATATTGTCCACCTCGGCAGGGTTCCACGCCGAAACAATATGGCGGCGCGAGCTCGGGTTATTCTTCAACGAATCGATAACCTTCGCAATCTGGTCAATCGTGCCACCGTCGGGGGTCGGCCACGAACGCCACTGCACGCCGTACACCGGACCCAAATCGCCGTTCTCATCAGCCCACTCATCCCAAATGGTCACGCCGCGCTCCTGCAACCAGCGTACATTCGAGGAACCGCGCAAGAACCACAGCAGCTCAATGGCAACAGACTTGAAGTGCACGCGCTTGGTGGTAATCAGCGGGAACGACTCACGCAGGTCAAAACGCATCTGACGCCCAAACACGCCGAAGGTGCCGGTGCCGGTACGGTCGGAACGCTGCGCATCCGCCGCGATGGCGTCCTTGTTCTCCTCGAGGATTTCGCGCAGAAGATCTTCATAGGGAGTGGGGATTGCGTGAGTCATAAGAAAAACCTTGAATCCTGTCAGTAGACGTGAGAGACGGTCACAAATCAACCGCCCCTCTATTGTAAAACCCACGAATGGGCGCAGGTAGAGCAAACGCGCTGAGCATAAAGCCCAGCGCGCTCGCCGTTAGAAGATCAAAGTATATGGATGCTAGTCCAGAGCCGCGCGTACTCGCTCCACCGAGACAATACGCGGGTCATCGCCCTCAGTCACCTGCAGAACCAGGGCATCGCCAGGCTCCAGGTACGGGTCCTCGGTCGGAAGAACCTCCGCGGAACCCTCAAACAGGTACTCACGCAGAACATCCATCACCTGGGGCAGAACCGGGCGGTGAGTGCACAGCAACGAGGAAGAATCCTTATCGAACAGCGACGCCACGGTACGGGCAACACGCGCCGGGTGACGCTGAGCGCCCGCCTCCGATAGGGACTTCTTCTCCTTCACCGACACACCATAATCCACCGAGTACGGGGTCACGGTCTGAACGCAACGCAGCCACGGGGAAGAAATAATACGGCTCGGAGCCCACGCCGCAAAGAGACGGCTAGAGGCCAACGCCTGACGCTTGCCGGTCGCCGCGAGCGGACGGTCATCCTCAGCAGCAGCCCAGTTCGAACGAGGCTTAGCCTTCGCATGGCGGGCAATGAGAATCGGGCGGGTGCGCAGCGCATCCGCCTCAGCCAGAGCCTCCAGGGACTCCAGGGGCGCCAGGTCGTCCTCGTTGGTCAGCAGGGCGCGAGCAACCTCGGTGGATACCCAGCGCAGCTCATCCACTTCACCCTCATCCGCCAGGGCGCGGGCGCCCTCGGGAAGCTCAGCAGACCAGTAGAAAACATCCTTCGGACGGCCGCCCACCGGGTAGGAAGTCACAGCCAGGGGCACACCCAGAACAACCTGCAGGCCGACCTCTTCGCGAATCTCACGAATAGCGGTCTCAGCCAGGGACTCGCCCGGGTCCTGCTTGCCCTTAGGCCAGGACCAGTCGTCATAGCGGGGGCGGTGAATGATCAGGACCTCAAGCGCACCGTCGCGCATACGCCAAATCAGTGCGCCAGAAGCAACAATATCCGCAGTGTTCGCGGGGGCTCGGTCAATGCTGTTGACCGCATCAAAACGTCGTGCCGAGTAGTAGATGGAGGGGGAATCCAGCGGTGCCATATCTCTCTCTGAACCTCTTCGCTAGGCTTGCGCACAATGCCAGAGGGCACCATGCTCCGCGTCTAATTGTAGGTGAGAGAGCGGTCAAGTTGTAATCTCAACGTAACCTGTTGTTCACTTTTGCGCTAAGTGCACTAGTCCACCGCACGTTTTTGCACGACACGCGGAAAACCCCGCCTGCCTCACGCCATAAAGCGCGAGAACAGACGGGGTTCACAACCAGAAATCACCGGTAGGTCAGCGGCACATCCTTAGACCTTATCGACCACGTTCTTACGGGAACGCGAGCTCAGGTAGTACGACTGCACGTCCTGCAGCGGGTTGCCCTGATCGTCGGTGTCGTGGCGGGTCCAGTTGCCCTCAGAATCCAGGTGCCAGGTACGCGAAGAATCACTCATATAAGTGGTGAACATGTCACGCAGGTACTTCACGTGGCGCGGATCCTTCACCGGCACCAGAGCCTCAATACGGCGGTCCAGGTTGCGGTGCATCATATCTGCAGAGCCAATGTAGACAATCGGATCGCCGCCGTTCTCAAAAGCAAACACGCGCGAGTGCTCCAAGAAACGACCCAGCACCGAACGGACGCGAATATTCTCGCTCAGACCCTTAACACCGGGGCGCAGGGCGCAAATACCGCGAACCACCACATCCACCGGCACACCAGCCTGCGAAGCGCGGTACAGCGAATCGATGACGGCCTCATCCACCATGGAGTTACACTTGATCTGAATCTTCGCCGGACGGCCCGCCTTGTGGTTCTCAATCTCCTGATCGATGCACTCAATCAGGCCGCTACGCAGAGTACGCGGCGCCACCAGCAGCGACTGGTAGTTGGTCTTCGGCGCGTAACCGGACAGCTGGTTGAACAGGCGGGAGACATCCTCACAAATCTGCTCATCGCAGGTGATGATGCCCAAATCCTCGTAGAAACGAGCGGTCGACGGGTGGTAGTTACCGGTACCAATGTGCGCGTAACGGCGCAGATGGTTACCCTCGCGGCGCACCACCAACGACAGCTTGCAGTGAGTCTTCAGACCCACGATGCCGTACACCACGTGCACGCCGGCGCGCTCCAGCTTACGAGCCCACGAGATGTTGGCTTCCTCATCAAAGCGAGCCTTGATCTCGACCAGTGCCACAACCTGCTTGCCCGCCTCAGCTGCCTCAATCAGCGCATCCACGATGGGGGAGTCACCACTGGTACGGTACAGGGTCTGCTTAATTGCCTGAACACGCGGGTCAGCGGCAGCCTGCGCCAAAAACGCCTGCACACTGGTCGCAAACGAATCGTACGGGTGGTGCAACAGCACGTCGTGGTCGCGGGCGGCAGCGAACACATCCGCAGCCTTCGCGGTCTCGGTGGCGTTGAGCCAACGGGAAGTGTGCGCAATGTGCTTGGGGTAGTGCAGCGCCGGACGGTTCGCACGAATAATCGCACTCATACCGCGCAAATCCAGCGGGGCCGGCAGACGGTACACCTCAGACTCGTTGATGTTCAGCTCAGAAATCAGCAGATCCAGGATGGTCGGGTTGATGGTGTCCTCAACCTCCAGACGGACCGGAGGGCCGAAACGACGGCGCAGAAGCTCCTTCTCCAGGGCCTTTAGCAGGTTCTCTGCGTCGTCCTCTTCCACCTCAAGATCCTCGTTACGGGTCACGCGGAAGACGTGGTGCTCCACAACCTCCATACCCGGGAAGAGGGTGTCCAGGTGCTCAGCAATGATGTCTTCGAGCGCAATGTAGCGGCTCTCACGGCCCGCCGTGTTGGCGGCGCGGGAACCATCCACAGAGACCATACGGTCCAGCTGATCGGGCACCTTCACACGAGCGAACAGTTCCTTGCCAGTCTGCGGGTTACGCACCAGCACCGCAAGGTTCAGCGACAGACCCGAAATGTACGGGAAGGGGTGCGCCGGGTCAACAGCCAGAGGGGTCAGAATCGGGAAGATATCCTGCATGAACTCCTGGCGCAGGCGCTGCTTAGCGTCCGCATCCAGGTCGCTCCAACCCACAATGCGGATGTTCTGCTCCTCCAGAGCCGGCAGAACCTGGTTGTGGAACACCTCAGCGTGGCGAGTCTGCAACTGGTGAGCGCGCTCAGCAATCTCTTCCATCTGCTCCTCGGGGCTCAGACCTGCCGCCGAAGGCACCGCCAGACCGGTCGCAATGCGCCGTTTCAGACCCGCCACACGCACCATGAAGAACTCATCCAGGTTAGACGCCACAATCGACAGGAAGTTCAGACGCTCCAGCAGGAACAGGTTCGGGTCCTCCGCCAGCTCCAGCACGCGGGTGTTGAAGTCCAGCCAGCTGCTCTCACGGTCGAAGAAACGCTCCGGGCCGAACTCCTCTTCCAGGCTGAAGTAGGAGCGCTTCTCACCCTTCTCAATGCGGTCGCCGCGAGACTCGGCACGCTCAATCTTCGAAATATCGTGGCCGATATGAATGACACCGGTCATGGGTGCCGGCTCAGACGGCTTAGGCTTAGGCGCCTTATTCAGGCCATTGGGGGCGGGTACCATACTGTACTTGCCTTTCTGCTCGGGGATAAGTCGTGAAGAAGCACGCCAACTGTGGCGCACCAAAACTAGGCGGCAGGTTCGTCCTGCTGGGCGGGGGCGTACATGCGGTCAACCGTCGCTACACCGAAACCCAACGAAGTGTAGAGGGAATATGCGGTGGTGTTATCGGCGTCCACGTACAGGTCGATGGCGCGCAGCGGCTCGCCGTTCTCGTCCTCAGCGCAGGCGAGGTATGCCAGCGCGCGCAGGGTGAGGGTTCGGCCCAGGCCGCCTCCCTGAGCCTGCGGGTTCACACCCACCACGTAAATCTCACCGGAGGGGGACAGCTCGCCCTGCTCCTGACCGGTCGGAATCTTCGTCCAGGTGAATGCCGCGATGGCGGAGTCATCCTCCACCTCGGAGGCGATGAAGAAACCCTCAGGACGGAACCAGGGGGAGCCGGTGCGCTCGCGCAAATCGGCAAGGGTGAGCTTGCCCTGCTCCGGGTGGTGCGCAAACGCTGCGGCATTCACGCGTAGCCAGGGGAACTCATCCGCGCCGGTGAAGGTGCGCATCCGCAGGTTCTCCGGCAGAGTGCGCGCGTCAGAGCGTTCCACGAGCTCTTCGCGGGTCTGAGCATCCAAAGGCAGAACCATCTTGTACAGCACGCGCACCGGCTCGAAGCCGTGCAGGGTAGCGAACGCGTGGGCGGGGCTTTCAATGCCGGTGTCGGTGGCGCTGCCGTGAACCCAGAGTCGGTATCGTACGGCGTCTTCACCCAGCTGGCGAACGGCGTGGTCGAAGAATGCGCTGCCGGCGCCTCGTCCGCGGTATTCGGGGGCGACGGCTGCCTCAATTACGCCGGTATCTTCGTCGTCTGCCGGGGTGAGCGCCACGAAGACGGCGGCGAGGGTGCCGTCGTCCTCGGCAACAAAGAAACGCGGAGGGGTGAGGGTGCTTTCGCGCAATGCCTTGCTCAACTCAACGCGGGTCTGCTCAGAGAACGCCGAGACGCCGTCATGGCGGGCAACCTTCTGCGCAAAGGAATCGAATCGTTCCAGCAGCTCTTCGGTGAGATGCGGTTCCGCGTAGACAAGGGAGCTTTCAGCGGGCAGGGTGGAGGGATTGGGTGTCTGACTGTGTACCATCATCGCCTTCTTTCGTAGCCTTCTGATTCAACTCTACCGGGGATAGTTGCTCTTTGAAGAGTTTGTTCTTCGTCCTGGGCGAATATGACAAGAACCGGAACATTTACACATTCTGGTACTCGGCTCAGCGGAGAGGCTACTTTATAACGGGTACACCAAAACAGGGGTTGGAGCCCCAAAATTTAGCGGGTGCTGTTGAAGGAATAGCCCACGTTACGCACGGTCGAAATCATCTGCTCGTATTCGGTGCCGAGCTTGGAACGCAGACGACGCACGTGCACGTCCACGGTGCGGGTGCCGCCGTAGTAGGAGTCGTAACCCCACACCTCGGAGAGCAGCTGGGCTCGGGAGAAGACGCGTCCGGGGTGCTGAGCCATGAACTTGAGCAGTTCAAACTCTTTGAAGGTCAGATTCAGAGCGGTGCCGGAGAGGTGCGCCGAGTACGCCTGGGTGTCAATGACGAGGTTACCCGCGCGCACGATGCGCTCTTCGGAGTTCTCTTCTTCTGCGGCTGCGTCGCTCTTGATGGCGAGGCGCAGGCGCGCATCCATTTCGGAGGGGGACGCCTGGTCAGAAACAATATCGTCAACCTGCCAGGAGGCAGCAACCGCCGCCATACCGCCTTCATTCAGGAGTGCGATGAGCGGCAACTGTACGCCGGCGGCGCGCAATAGCTGGGCGCATTGGCGTGCTTTGACGAGTGCGGTGCGGGCGTCGACCATGAGCAGGTCGAAGGTCTCAGATTCGAGGGTGGTGTGGGCAGTGTCGAGGGGGAAGACGTGTACCTTGTGGCTGAGGAGGCTCAGCGAGGGGATCATATCCTGCGCGGCGGTATCGCTCATGAGCGCAATACGGTACACACTCTCTCCTTTCCTGCATATTTCCCGTGTAAAACTTTTGGCTCTTTCTAGTGTACTCGCCCGGCTGTGATGCAGTTGTGGGAGCTGGCGTAGCCTGTCGCCGAATATCGTATTCCGGACTGTTCATACAGCCTTTTCAACCGATGACTACGGGGGTTCTGGCATGCTGGCGCGGAACCGGGGTCCTGCCCGGCGCTAGGCGGGTCTTGCACCCGGGAAGCAGCTTGGGTGTCCACTATGTTTCCGCCGTTGATTCTGCGCCCTTTCGGGGTGGGTCTGTGGTAGGTTTAAGGCATGGAAAACAATCTTATGGCTCTTGAAGCTCTCTTCATGTCGCTGATGGCTATTATCTCCGTGTGCATCGGTATCGGTGCATTCGCAGTGTTGCGTGGCCTCTTCAGCGGACAGAAGTAGTCTTCCCGCACAGAGCAGAAGCATCGCCCACACAGGGCTTTAGGCGGTCGTACGGTTCGTACCGCCTCGCCAATGACGGCGTGAACCCCCACCCGGTCCCCTCCGGTTGGGGGTTTTTCTTTATGCTGCCCGCCGTACCGTTTACTCTGCAGACGGCGGCGCTGCCCCGTGCCGTGAGCGAACGAACAGGCTACCGTTGTACGCACGGGTACTAAAATGGAAGGTATGGCTATTGAAATCCCTACCAACCTAACCCCTGAACTTGTTCCCTTCGCATGGCTGCTCGGCACCTGGGAAGGCACCGGAACCATGTGGTACGAAGGCCAGGAAAACACCCCCTTCGGCCAGATTGTTACTTTTGAGCAGGATGGTCTGCCCTTCATCGAATACCGCGCTGAGTCTTTCCTGCTCGACGATGAGGGCCAGAAGCTGCGCCCCATCACCGTTGAAACCGGTTTCTGGCAGATTGACCGCCCCCTGACCGACGCTGACGGCGGCTTCGGCATTGTCCCCAAGGACGTTGTTCCCGCCTTCGCTGACGCGGCAAGCGTAGAGACTCTCCGCAACGCCGACGACGGATTCTCCCTGCTGGCGACCATTGCGCACCCCGGCGGTATTAGCGAAAACTACGTGGGCATGGTCAAGGGCCCGGTTATTCGCATGCAGACCGGCAACCTGCTGCGCGATGATATTTCCCACGACTACGCCGGCTCCGTGCGCCTGTGGGGCCTGGTCAACGGCAACCTCATGTGGGACTGGGAGATTGCAGACGCCGAGGGTAAGCTGCACAAGCACGCCTCCGCTGAACTGCGCAAGACCTCCTCGATGACCGGCGATTCCCTGGGCACCTCGATGTTCGGTTCCCTGGATGGCGAAGAGCCCACCGGCGAGCCCGGTTCCGAGCCCACCGCCTAATAACTAACTTGTGTCTGCCCCGCTGGTCGGCGGGGCAGACTCTTTGCGTGAAAGGTGCACCTTCCGTGACTGAATCTTCGATTGAAGCGCCTCAGGCTGAGGCACCCCAGCCCGATGCCTCCCGCCCGGTGAGCCCCCTGCTGAGCCTGCACGGCGCTTTTGCCGCCTCCGGGCTGGATGCCGGCGTCGCCGCACACTACGGCAACCCCATGCTGGAGCAGCGCGCCCTCAGCTTCGACCGCTCCGCCGAGGCAAGCGAACCGCTGGTGCTAGTGGATCGCTCCTGCCTGGGCGTAGTGCGCATTGAGGGTGCGGACCGCCAGACCTGGCTGACTTCTATCGCCTCGCAGATTCTGACCGGTATGACCGCCGGGGAGAGCCGCGAGTTCCTGCTGCTTTCCCCTCAGGGCCGCGTGGAGTACGCACCCGCCGCAATTGAAGACGGCGAGGCGCTCTGGCTAATCGTTGAGGGCTACCAGGCTCAGCCGCTGACCGATTACCTAAACCGCATGAAGTTCATGATGCGCGTTGAGGTGCAGAACCTCAGCGACGAGTATGCGGTGCTGGAGAGCGCCCGCAACCCGATCCTGCAGGACGGCTCGGTGCATCAGGTACTCGCTGAGTGCAAGCTGCTGGTGTGGGAGGATCCCTGGCACACTCCGGCACCGGGTAGCTACCGTTACGATGAGGCGGGCGATGCTCACCCGGGTGCGGACTACGTGCGTTTCTTAAGCATCGTGCGGCGCTCTGTTCTGTCCGCCCTGGCTGAATCTTCGGACGCGCGTTTTGCGGGTCTGTGGGCTGCGGAGGCTCTGCGTATTGAGGCGTGGCGCCCGCGCTACGGCACTGAAGCTGACGATAAGACCATCCCGCAGGAGCTGGATTACACCCGTACCGCGGTGCATTTCGATAAGGGCTGCTACAAGGGTCAGGAGACGGTGGCTCGTGTGCATAACCTGGGCCGCCCGCCGCGCCGCCTGGTGTTCTTGGATATTGACGGTTCGGAGCACACCCTGCCGGCGGCAGGTAGTGAGCTGTTCGTGGAGGGAAAGTCCCGCCCGGTCGGTCGTATTACCTCAGTGGCGTTGCATCACGAGGCGGGCCCGATTGCTCTGGCTGTGATTAAGCGCGGCGTTGACCCGCAGGCGCCTTTGCGTGCGGTTGATGGCGGCGATTTCCTGCCCGATGGTTCGCCGGCGCCGGCGACCGAGTACGCGGTGGCTCAGACGACGGTGGTTTCGCCGGAGTCCGGTGAGGTGGCGCGTCGTTCTTTGGCGGGTCAGGACTTCCTGAAGCGCTAGGCGCTCCCCGACCCAAAACCGCCTGAACTAGAACCCATCCCAACTAGAACCGCGGAGGCGGACACTCGTTGCGAGTGCCCGCCTCCGCGGTTCTAGTATGAGTGCTCAGCGAGCTTGCTGAACCTGCGGGGTTTAGCGGCCGAAGAGGACGGCTGCTTCTTCCCAGCGTTCCTGAGGCACGGACTTCAGGCCGTCCAGTGCCTCTTCGAGGGGTACGTACTTAATCTCGGTACCCTGCACGGAGACCATCTTGCCCCACTGCTTCTGAGCGACCATGTCGACTGCGCCCATGCCCAGGCGGGTTGCGAGCACGCGGTCGTAGCCGGTGGGTGCGCCACCGCGCTGGATGTGGCCCAGGATGGTGTTACGGGTCTCGACGCCGGTCATCTTCTCGATCTCGTGGGTGATGTACTCACCGATGCCACCGAGGCGGGGACGACCGTCCTTTTCGGTACCCTTGTTTGCCATGACGTCGTCGAAGCCTTCGGGGATGAAGCCTTCAGCAACAACAACCAGGGGAGAGCGGCCGCGGTCGTGTACTTCCTTGACCCATTCAGCAACCTGCTCCATGGAGACCTTGACCTCGGGAATCAGGATTGCGTGCGCGCCTGCAGCCATACCGGAATGCAGTGCGATCCAGCCGACGTGGCGGCCCATGACCTCTGCAACCATGCAGCGGTGGTGCGATTCACCGGTGGTGCGGATGCGGTCCATAGCCTCGGTCGCGATGGACACTGCGGTATCGAAACCGAAGGTGTAGTCGGTTGCGCGCAGGTCGTTGTCAATGGTCTTGGGGACACCGATGACGGGCAGGCCTGCGTCTGCCAGGCGCTTTGCGCCTGCGAGGGTGCCTTCACCGCCGATAGCAACGATTGCGTCGATGCCGTGGCGTTCCATCATGATTTCGATGTTTTCGGGGCCACCGTTGGGGCCGTCGAAGGGGTTGGTGCGGGAGGTACCGATGATGGTGCCGCCCTGGGCTGCCAGGCCGCGGACCTTCTGACGGGGCAGATCCATGTAGTCGCCTTCAACGACGCCGCGCCAGCCATCACGGAAGCCGACGAACTCGTAGCCGTACTTCTTGACGCCGTTGAGGACAGCGCCGCGGATGACAGCGTTCAGGCCGGGGCAGTCGCCGCCGGAAGTAAGCAGACCGATCTTCATAGTTGGCTCCTAATGTCTGCGCGTTTTAGGTGTTGTGCGCGCGTGTATATAACTATGACCTCCACGAATTCGGCACGCGAATGTTCGCCGGTCGGGAGGTCGTTCTCTTGGTCTCTATTTTAGCGATGTTTGGGTTGTGTGGGTAGTGGTGGAAAGCCGTGGGAACGCCTGTTTTGGTGCTGAAAAGTTCAGGTTTTTAGTACCTGTATGTTTGGGTTTGAAACACAAATAGCCGCCCTTTCCCACCTATGGCACCGAAGAGGCGAATGAGGCTTCCTCACATCTGTAAAGATGCGGGAAGCCTCATTCGTTTTAAAAATATTTTTAAATATTTGTGGGATTCTCCGTTTTTAGGGCAAAAAACGGTCAATAGTCCTGTGATTGATCGTTTCACACCGGTTTATCCCACGTCTGAACCGCTTCCCACGGGGTGAGTTGCAGGTTCAGCAGGCGCGCTCAGAGGGAGACGGAACTAGTCGTGTGCCTGACCGAGGAACTTCTGCAGGCGTGCCAGACCCTCCGCCAGGTCCTCGTCGCTCAGGGCGTAGGAGAGGCGCAGGTAGCCACTGGGGCCGAATGCCTCGCCGGGAACTACGGCGACCTCAGCCTTTTCGAGGATGAGCTCAGCCAGCTCTGCGGTGGTCTGCGGGCGTACGCCCTCAATTTCCTTGCCGAGCAGTTCGCGTACGTCCGGGTAGGCGTAGAACGCACCGGTGGGTACGGGGCAGTGCACGCCTTCAATAGCGTTCAGGCCATCTACGATGGTGCGGCGGCGGCGGTCGAAGGCGGCGTGCATGATTTCCACGTCGTCCTGCGGACCGGTCAGAGCGGCAAGGGCTGCGCGCTGGGCGATGTTGTTGACGTTGGAGGTCATGTGGGACTGCAGGTTGGAGGCTGCGGCGATGACGTCGCGCGGGCCAATCATCCAGCCCACACGCCAACCGGTCATGGCGTAGGTCTTTGCCACGCCGTTGAGGATGACACACAGGTCAGCGAGCTCGGGCACCGCCTTCAGGATGGAGACAGCCTGAACACCGTCATAGGTGAGGTGCTCGTAGATTTCGTCGGTCAGCACGAAAATACCCTTGGACAGTGCCCATTCGCCGATGGCGCGGGTTTCCTCTTCGGTGTAGACGGCACCGGTCGGGTTGGAGGGGGAGACGAAGATGAGCGCCTTGGTTGCGGGGGTGTAGGCGGCTTCGAGCTGCTCGACGGTGACCTTGTAGTGCTGGTCGCTACCGGCGAACACCTCGATGGGGTTGCCGCCGGCCAGGCGGATGCACTCGGGGTAGGTGGTCCAGTAGGGTGCGGGCAGCAGTACGTCGTCGCCTTCGTCAATGACGGTTGCGAATGCCTGGTAGACCGCCTGCTTGCCGCCGTTGGTGATGACAACCTGGGAGGGGTCAATCTCTACGCCGGAGTCGCGCAGGGTCTTTTCCGCGATTGCCTTCTTCAGTTCGGGAAGACCGGAGGCGGGGGAGTAGCGGAAGTTCTTGGGGTCGTTGAGCGCTTCGCGTGCGGCGTCCACAATGTGCGCGGGGGTGGGGAAGTTCGGTTCGCCTGCGCCGAAACCGATGACGGGGCGTCCCTGAGCCTTGAGTGCTTTTGCCTTTGCGTCGACGGCAAGGGTTGCGGAGGGTGCGATGGCACCGATGCGGCTTGAAATACGCGCCATGGGGCTCTCTTCTCTTTCTTCTTGTGCGCTGCCGGCGTGAAGTCGACAAGGAAATAGGTGATGGGAATGCACGTGTGGGACCAATCCGCGCGTGATGGGCGCGGGTGTGTGCGGCGTTCCTTGTAATAGGATACGGTCCACTAGTAGCGATGCGGAACCCTTCGTCAAGGTATCTCAAGAGGTTTTTCGAAAAATATTACATTTTGAAGTTGCATCGGCCACGAAAGATGGTTTACAGTTAGTTCTGCACCCGCAAGGGTGTAATTGTTTGCCCCTCTAAAGCCACGGCTTAGGAGGCAGTGGAGGAGTAGACACGTGAGAAGCAACTCTCACACCTGAAGTTAACGCTTCAAAGGGTGGTGGCTCAATTGGTAGAGCAGCGGTCTCCAAAACCGCAGGTTGCAGGTTCGAGTCCTGTCCGCCCTGCTTTTATTGCCTCAATAAATAATTTGTACGCCCGCACCCCGGGCGTACTTTTTTAGACTCAGAAAGGGGCAGAAGAAATGGCATCGTCTGCTACCGCCGAGAAGGCTGTTCAGCCCGGCGCATCGTCGAAGAGCGATAAGAAGCTCGGTTTCTTCGGCCGTATTTTTGCATTCCTCCGTGAAGTTTTTGCGGAGTTGAAGAAGGTTACTACTCCCACCGGACGTGAACTGGTTGGTTACTTCTTCGGAGTTCTGTTCTTTGTCGTGGTGATGCTCCTTCTTATTTCTGGTCTGGATTTTCTTTTCGGCCAGGGAGCATTCTGGATTTTCGGTAACGGAACGATTCAGCGTAACTAGTACTGGTTGCATCCTTATCTGGGGTGCACCATCAGTGATTTCCCTCAGCGCATTGGCGAGTGGAAGTCCCCTCTAGATGATTAACGATAGAAAGTAGGAGCGACGTGTCCGAGCAGGAACTGGTATCCGAGATTGAAGAGGTCGAGGTAGCCGCTGCTGAGGCTACTGAGGAGTCTGCAGCTATTGAGCAGCAGGCTGAGGAAGCTACCGAGGCTGTCGAGGTAGCTGAAGCAGCTGCTGAGGCTGCTGAGGAAGTCGACGCTCTGGAAGAATTCAAGTCCAAGCTGCGCCGTCAGATGGGCGACTGGTACGTGGTTCACACCTACTCCGGTTACGAGAACAAGGTGAAGACCGGTATCGAGACCCGTATCCAGAACCTGGAAGCTGAAGATGAGATCTTCGAGGTTCAGGTTCCCATGGAGACCGTGGTTGAGTTCAAGAACACCGTGAAGAAGACCATCCGCCGCGTGCGTGTTCCCGGTTACGTTCTGGTTCGTATGGAACTGACCGACCACTCGTGGGGCGTTGTCCGCCACACCCCCGGTGTGACTGGCTTCGTGGGTCAGGATGCGTACAACCCGGTCCCGCTGCGCATGGACGAGGTCTTCGACATGCTCCTGCCGGTCTTCGAAGAGCAGCAGCAGAGCCAGGGTCTGCCTGTTTCCAAGCCCGTTATCGAGTCCGACTACACTGTGGGCGAGAATGTCCGCGTGAAGTCCGGTGCTTTCGAGGGCATGGACGCTACCGTTTCGGAGATCAAGGGCGAGTCCCAGCAGATTGTCGTGATGATTTCCGTCTTCGGCCGCGATACCCCGGTGACCTTGAGCTTCACCGAGATCGAAAAGATTTAACGCTTTTAGCGTGTGAATATGAGCCTCGCACTTCGGTGTGGGGCTCATATTTTGTAGTGGCTGTATAGCCGGTGGCGGCTGCGCAGGTGAGGTTTACTCTTTCTGCTAGCTGGCGCTGGATTAAGTCGCTGATTAACGCTAGAATGTTGGTTTGTGTATGCGCATGTCACGCTTTCATGTGGATGCACGGGTGACCGCGCCACGGTCACCGTCTTGCCGGCGTACGCTCCTGTGCGTCGGTTCCCAGCTAAGAAAAGGACCCTACATTGGCTCCCAAGAAGAAGGTCACTGGCCTCATTAAGCTGCAGATCCAGGCAGGCGCCGCTAACCCGGCTCCCCCCGTCGGCCCCGCACTGGGCTCGCACGGTGTGAACATCATGGAGTTCTGCAAGGCATACAACGCTGCAACCGAGTCGCAGCGCGGTAACATCATCCCCGTTGAGATTACCGTCTACGAGGATCGCTCCTTCACCTTCATCACCAAGACCCCTCCGGCTTCCCAGCTGATTAAGAAGGCTGCTGGCGTTGCTAAGGGCTCCGCTGTTCCTCACACCACCAAGGTTGGTTCGCTGACCGAGGCTCAGGTGCGCGAGATCGCTGAGACCAAGATGCCCGACCTGAACGCAAACGACCTGGATGCTGCTTCCAAGATCATCGCAGGTACCGCTCGTTCCATGGGTATCACCGTCGAGTAATTTCGGTTCGCCGAATAGCCGAGTAATCGGCACCGTAGATTTTTCTACACAGAACTTGTAAATGCCCGTCGTATGGACGGGATGTGGCAGAGCCGAGCGCGGCTCACGAGACCACAACTGCATAAGGAGAAAAGCAGATGGCAAAGCGCAGCAAGGCGTACAAGGCAGCTGTAGCCAAGATTGAAGAGGGTAAGCTCTACACCCCCGCTGAGGCAGTTGCCCTGGCGAAGGAAACCTCTTCCACCAAGACCGACGCAACCGTTGAGGTTGCAATGCGTCTGTCCGTTGACCCCCGTAAGGCAGACCAGATGGTTCGCGGTACCGTGAACCTGCCCCACGGCACCGGTAAGACCGCTCGCGTGGTCGTTATCGCAGCAGGCCCCAAGGCTGCTGAGGCTGAGGCAGCTGGCGCTGACTACGTTGGTTCCGACGAGCTGATTGCAAAGATCGCTGGCGGCTGGACTGACTTCGACGCAGCGGTTGCAACCCCCGACATGATGGGCAAGGTCGGCCGCCTGGGTAAGATCCTGGGTCCCCGTAACCTGATGCCGAACCCCAAGACCGGTACCGTGACCATGGATGTTGCAAAGGCTGTTGCAGACATCAAGGGCGGTAAGATCGACTTCCGCGTTGACCGTAACTCCAACCTGCACTTCATTATCGGTAAGGCTTCCTTCACCGCTGAGCAGCTCGAGGAGAACTTCCAGGCAGCTCTGGAAGAGGTTAACCGTCTGAAGCCCTCTTCGGCTAAGGGTCGTTACATCTCCAAGGCAACCGTTGCTACCACCTTCGGCCCCGGCATCCCCGTTGATCCGGCTGCCGTTGTTGCCTAAGGTATGCACCTGTAGCTTCTAGCATTTAGCTAGTAGTCGCCCCCGACGTTTAGGCGTCGGGGGCGATTTTTTGTGCATGATTTTGTCTGTGTGAAGATTCAAAACACAGCGTGAAGATTCAAGACATTGCGTGACCGGAATCGGTTAAAGTACGTCACGGATTTCCAGCTTATATAGGCTTAAAACATAGAATGATTTTCTGGTCCCTGGTTCCTATGGCGTTGCCCATGCCCCGGCCCCGTTGAAACACATATTGGGGCTGCGTGCCCCCATCCTGCCCTACAACTATGAGAGGTAAAACCTAATGCCTTCTTCCCTTCAGAGCGAGCAGAGCGCCCGTCGCGGTCTCAGCGTGCCGGTCAATTATTTTGCGGTGGCGCTGGGCACCGGTGCTTTGGGTGCTGCCTGGCGTACCGGTGCGTCGAAGGGAATGGCACCTGATTGGGTGGGGGAGAGCATCCTGGCTTTTAACGCTGTGGTGTGGCTGCTCCTTGTGGGGTTTTTGGTTCATTCGGCGGTGAAGTACCGTGCGTGGGTGCGTAGTTTTTGGGAGCATCCGGCGCGTACCTGCTTCTTTTCGCTGATTCCGGCGACGACGGCGCAGGTGGGTGCGGCTCTCTACCCGTATGCTGAGGTTCCGGCTCTGACTCTGGTGGTGCTGGGAGCTGTGGGTCAGTTGTATTTCGCGTCTCATCGTATTGCCGGTACGTGGCGTGGTGGGTATGTGCCTGAGGCTGCCTCGCCGGTGCTGTATCTGCCGACTGTGGCGACAAATTTTGCGACCGCTACGGCGATGGGTTTTGTGGGGTGGCACGATATGGCGATGCTTTTCTTCGGTGCGGGCCTGATTTCGTGGTTCAGCGTTGAGGCCGCGATTCTGAGCCGCCTGCGCACCCTGACTCCGCTACCTCAGGGGGAGCGCGGCATTATTGGTATCCAGATGGCGCCGCCTTTTGTGGGTGGTAACGCGTACCTGGCGGCTAATGGCGGCACGGTGGACTGGTTCTTCCTGGTGCTGACCGGTTATGGCATTCTGCAGCTGTTCTTCTTGATGCGTTTGCTCCCGTGGACTCTTGAGGGTGGTTTCTCGATGAGCATGTGGGGTTTCTCGTTCGGTATGGCTTCCATGGCGGCGAGCGGTATTCGCTTGACGGCAGCTGGCTCGCTGGGGTTGGTGGGTTCTGCGCTAACGGTGGCGGGTACGGTTTTCCTCATCTTCCTGTGGGTGGGTACGCTGCATCTGGCGTTGAAGGGGCGTTTGCTGGTACGACCGAGCTAGGGTGCTCACATGAGACTCTGGTGCGAGGCTCGCGCGTTGTTTTATGACGGTGTTTATCTTCTGCACCCGTGCCGGGCACAAGTTTCGGCGATAATGGGGGAATGACTTCTGTATCCTATTCTTCTGCCGCGGCGGAGCCTTTTGAAGGCCTGCGTATTCGAGGTGTCGCTAAGACCTTTGGCACCGATACGACGGTTCTGAATGAGATTGACCTGGATGTGCACCCTGGCGAGTTGATTTCTCTGGTTGGTTCTTCGGGTACGGGTAAGTCGACTCTGTTGCGTATTATTGCCGGCCTGGAGGAGCCGAGCGCCGGTCGGGTGACCTACGCTGGTCAGCCTCTGGAGCGCGGCTCGGTGGGTGTGGTTTTTCAGCGCCCTATTCTGTACCCGCACCTGAGCGTGAAGGACAATATTCTGTTTCCGACCCGGCTGGGTGCGTTCGCCGGTCAGGTTGATATGGACTACTACCGTGAGCTGCTGGAGGCTTTGAAGCTTGAGGGGCTGGAGTCCCGTAAGCCTTCGCAACTGTCGGGTGGTCAGGCTCAGCGTGTGGGTATTGCGCGTGCTTTGATTCGTCGTGCCCCGGTGGTTCTTTTTGATGAGCCGCTGGCGAGTGTGGATGAGCAGATGAGCGCGAGTATCCGCGCCGATATTGTGCGCCTGCATGAGCGTTACGGTTTTACGGGCCTGTACGTGACCCATGATCAGAATGAGGCGCTCATGCTGGGGCAGCGTGTGGCGGTGATGGATGCTGGCTACCTGGTGCAGGTGGACACTCCGGAGCGGTTGCTGGCGCATCCGCATACTCTGCAGGTGGCGAAGCTTTTGGCGGCGCCCGCACTGAACCTTTTGGCCCTTGAGGATTCGGAGTCGCTTCCTGCCGGGTGCGAGTTGGCGATTCGTGCGACCGCTTTGTGCCCCGTGGCGGCAGACGCTGCTCATGCTCTGCCGGTGCAGGTGCTCGGTAGCCGCCATCTGGTGGGTGGCATGCTGTACCGCGCGCGTCTGTTGGATGCGGTGTCCCTGCCTCTGGAATCTCGGCGGGCTTCGGCGGATTCTGAGCTGAGCGCCCGAACGTGTGCCCGAGTGCGTGCCGGTCAGGAGCTTGAGTTCTTTATCTCGGATGCGCAGGGCGGCTCCTCCCTAAGTGTTGGGGAGCGGGTGCACCTGGGGGTGGCGGCGGAGCGTTGCTTCTTATTCTCGGATGGAAAGCGTTTTTACCTCTAGAACACGGTTTCTGGGCCTTTCAACCGGACCTTTTAGGTTGGAGAAAGAATGGTTATTTGGCTTAAAAGGGGTCTTTAAGTGATTAACCCCGCTTAATCTCATTAATTTCTTGTTTTAACTTGCGACTCGGGCTTTAACCTGAGATGATGAATGAACCAAAGACCGCCGGTCTAGAACTATGTCCTTTATCGCTACCTCGATGGAGACGAAGAACAGAGTTCTGATAAGAGCAGATTTCACTAGAAATCGCCGCCCGCGTAGGTAACTCGAAGTGAATAGCCGTCGCCCTCATGCAGGGTTCCGTCTATCGTGCCTCGTACGCCTACGCGTCGGGGCATTTTTTATTGCTTGCAATAAATGCTTCGAGGCTCTACCGGCGACCTTACAAGAATCGGAAGAAGGAACTACCATGGCGACTCAGGAAAAGATCGCTGCAGTATCCGAGCTGAAGGAACTCTTCGAAGCTTCGAACGCAGTCATCCTGACCGAATACCGCGGTCTCACTGTTGCACAGCTCAAGGAGCTGCGCCGCGCACTCGGTGCAGAGACCGAATACGCCGTGGTGAAGAACACGCTGGCTGCTATCGCAGCTAAGGAAGCTGGCATCGACGCATTCGAAGGCCACCTCCAGGGTCCCTCCGCACTGGCATTCATCAAGGGCGACCTGATTGATGCTGCTAAGGGCCTGCGTGACTTTGCCAAGGCTAACCCCCAGCTGATTGTGAAGAACGGTTACTACGAAGGTGCCGCTCTGACCGAGGACGACGTCAAGCGCTACGCTGACCTGGAATCCCGCGAGGTTCTGCTGTCCAAGGTTGCAGGTGGTGCAAAGGCTACCATCGCACGCATCGCACAGGTTGTGGACGCACTGCGCGTCAAGCTGGAGGAGCAGGAAGGCGCAGCTCCCGCTGCTGCCGAGGAGGCTTCGGAAGAGGCATAGGCCCCTTTCGTGCTACTGCACCAGCGCTGAGATACTCAGCAGCGTGAACGCGAATAGCGTGTAACGCACCCTAAATTTGACCGACCCTTTCGGGGTAGGTACTGAAGATTTACACCGCGGGCGTCAGCCCGCACCAGATAGTGAAGGAGCCAAACAATGGCTAAGCTGTCCATCGAAGAACTCATTGCAGCATTCAAGGAACTGTCCCTCGTTGAGGTTTCCGAGTTCGTCAAGGCATTCGAGGAAGAGTTCGACGTCACCGCAGCTGCTCCCGTTGCAGTTGTAGCAGGCGGCGCAGCAGGCGAGGCTGCTGAAGAGAAGTCCGAGTTCGACGTTATCCTGGAGTCCGCTGGCGACAAGAAGATCGCAGTGATCAAGGAAGTTCGTGCCCTGACCTCCCTCGGCCTGAAGGAAGCAAAGGACCTGGTTGACAGCGCTCCCAAGGCTCTGCTTGAGGGCGTTTCCAAGGAAGACGCTGAGAAGGCTAAGGAGCAGCTCGAGGCTGCTGGCGCAACCATCACCCTCAAGTAATCGACTTCTTCTCGATTCTTACGCGGGCGGTGCATCCATCGGATGCGCCGCCTCGCGGCATTTAACAGCCCCGAACCTTCCCCGACATTACGGCGGGGGCGGTCTCGGGGCTTTACTATGCTCGCATTATGTTTGGAGTGTCGGTTACCTTCTCCGGTAGCTTACGGAGTGTTTTTGTTAGTACCTAGTGATGCCCACGGCGAAGAGGCCCCTGTGACCACCCTGTGCCCCGGGGAGAGAGGCTGAGAGCACTGTGGTGCCTCTCTCCTAGAGCCCGGCAACGGGGCAGAGGTGCCGTATGATGGGATGAGACAACCCAGACATTCCTTTGCACGAAAGCGGATAGACATGAGCGAGCAGAAGAAAAAGAAGAAGAGCGCAACCGAGCGACCCGCCCGCGACTTGGCGGCTGAAGCACAGCAGGTCCTGGACGCTTTCGGTGCCGGTGTTCGTGAAGACCGCGACTACCCTGCTCTGCACCTGGCGCCTCCCGTGGGCCGCCTGAATGACCCGAACGGCCTGGTCTTCGATGGTAAGCGTTATCACGCCTTCTACCAGTACTCGCCCCTGCACCCGGAGCGTATGGTCTACTGGCGTCATGCGGTCAGTGAGGACCTGACCCACTGGACCGATGAGGGTACCGCCCTGGTGCCCGATAGCCGCTACGACTCGCACGGCTGCTACTCCGGCTCCGGTATTAAGGTTCCCGGCGGTTTTGAGTTCTTCTACACCGGTAACGTGAAGGACGAAAAGGGCAACCGCGAAACCTACCAGATTCTCGCAACCGCTGGTGAGGATGCGAAGCCGACCCGTCAGCTGCCCCCGCTGATTTCTGGTCCCGAGAAGGGCTACACCGCGCACTACCGTGACCCGCACGTCTTTGAGCGTAACGGCGAATGGTGGATGGTCATTGGTGCTCAGCGTGAGGACCTGACCGGCGCCGTGGTCGTGTACACCTCCGCAGACCGCCGCGAGTGGACTTTCCGCGGCGAGCTGGGCATCAAGGACAAGACCCTCAAGGGCACCTACATGTATGAGTGCCCCTCCCTGCTGAGCATGCGCGATGAGCTGACCGGCGAAATCCGCGACGTGCTGATTTTCAGCCCGCAGGGCATGGAGCCCCTCGGCGAGAAGTACAACAACATTTTCCAGAGCGGCTACATTGTCGGTTCGCTGGATAACGAGACCCTCAAGTTCACCGTGGAGACCCCCTTCACCGAGCTGGATGCAGGTTTCGAGTTCTACGCTCCGCAGACCATCTCCGGTACCGGCCTGACTGCTGACCCGAAGGCACCGCACACCGTGAGCGGCGATGCCCCGGTGATGATCGCGTGGCTGGGCAACGCAGACCAGGACGACCTGCCCTCGTGGAGCCACCGCTGGGTGCACATGTTCACCTACCCGCGTGAGCTGCACCTGCGTAACGGCAAGCTGTTCCAGCGCCCGGTGCCGCAGCTCAACGACGCGATGGAGATGAAGCCGCTGTACCGCGAGGAGGAGAAGGGCAAGCTCGTGGAGCTGAAGAACGCCCTGACCTTCCGCCTGCGCGGTCGTGTGAACGTCTCTGATGAGCGCGTGAAGCTGAAGATTAAGGACACCCACGGCGTGGCACTGAGCATCGTCCTGGATAAGGACTTTGTACAGATGGACCGTGGCGGTACCCGCTACACCGAGGGCGGTAGCCTGCGCCGCCGCACCCTAAAGCGTTCGAAGATTCGCGAGTTTGACCTGCTCGTGGATGGCTCGGCAACCGAACTGTACGTGGGTGGCAAGCTGGTCGCATCCATGGGTGCTGAGGTCATGACCGCTCGTACCTTCTTCAAGGGCGATAAGCGCCGTGTCCGCCTGACTGGTGGCGAGGTGCTGACCCTGGAGTACGGCCGCCTCTAAGCCGTTTTCTAAGCGTTAGGAGCCGCCTGCACGGGTGGTTTCTGGTAATTTCTGAATATGTCTGAGGGCTCACTTTCCGTATGGAGGGTGGGCCCTCGCTTTTAAGAACTTTCCCGTGATACCATGTTTTACATCCGATATGTCAAACGTATGACATATGCATGACATGCACACACAGACATATCTCACCTCATTCACAAAGCATCATACGGTGGTGCTCCAAACAAAGGAGAGCGAGCGTGGACCACAAGTCAGTGGCACAGCGCGTGCTGAATGACGTCGGTGGCGCCGGCAACATCGTTGCAGCCGCACACTGCGCAACCCGCCTTCGCCTCGTCCTGAAGAACCAGGACAAGGTCGACCAGGCGGCAATCGACAACGACGAAGACCTCAAGGGCAGCTTCCTTAACGCTGGCCAGTTCCAGATCATCGTCGGCCCCGGCGACGTCAACGAGGTACATAAGCACCTCATCGCTGCTGGCGCACCCGAGGCATCCAAGGACGAGCTCAAGGAAATTGCCTCCAAGCAGGGCAACATTGTCTCCCGCTTCATCAAGACCATTGCTGACATCTTCGTGCCGCTCATCCCGGTGCTGGTCGGTGGCGGTATGCTGATGGCGCTCAATAGCCTCCTGACCTCTAAGGGTATTTTTGGCCCCCAGGCAGTTATTGAACTTTTCCCTGAGTGGGCTGACTTCGCGGATATCGTCAACCTGCTCTCCGCAGCTCCCTTCGCCTTCCTGCCCGTGCTGGTCGGCTTCTCCGCCACCAAGGTCTTCGGCGGTAACCCCTACCTGGGTATGACCATGGGTGCCGCAATGGTATCCCCGGCCCTGATGAATGGCTACAACGTCGCAGCATCCCTGGCAGGTGCTGAAGGCACCGACCCGATGAAGTACTGGAACCTCTTCGGTCTGCAGGTTCAGCAGGCGGGCTACCAGGGTACCGTGCTGCCCATCATGCTGGTCGCATTTATCCTGTCCCACGTCGAGAAGTTCTTCCACAAGGTCCTCAAGGGAACCATCGACTTCATCTTCACCCCGACCCTCACCATCCTGATCACCGGCTTCCTGACCTTCCTGTTGGTCGGACCCCCGATGTTCCAGCTGGGCACCTGGCTGGGTGAAAGCATCAACTGGCTCTACACCGTTGCCGGCCCGCTCGGCGGTCTGCTCTTCGGTACCTTCTACGCATTCATCGTGATGACCGGTATGCACCAGGCATTCCCGCCCATCGAGATGAGCCTGTGGGCTACCGGTGGTTCCTTCATCTTCGTCGTTGCCTCCATGTCTAACGTGGCTCAGGGCGGTGCCGCAGCCGGTGTCGCGCTGACCACCAAGAACAAGAAGATTAAGGGTATTGCTTCTGCAGCCGCACCCTCCGCGTTCCTGGGCATTACCGAGCCCGCAATGTTCGGTGTCAACCTGGCTCTGCGCTGGCCCTTCTACATTGCAATCGTTTCCGCGGGTATTGGTTCGATGGTTACCTCTATTCTTGGAATTAAGGCGGGTAAGCTGGGCGCTGCTGGTTACCTTGGCTTCCCCTCGATTGAAGCAACCGTTGGTGCAGGTATCCCGGGCTTCTTGGGCTGCCTCGTCCTGACCACCGTCATCGCCTTCGTTGCCTCCTTCATCTGGGGTAAGAAGGTCGAGGCAGGCAACACTGAGGAAGTTGAGGCACCCGCTGCTGCAACTCCCGTAGCAGCTGCCGCAGCCCCCTCTACTGCCGTAGCAGCTGAGGTTGGCGAGAGCGTCGAAATCGGCTCCCACATGGTCGGTTCCGTGGTTCTGCTGGCTGACGTCAAGGACCCCACCTTCTCCTCCGGCGCACTGGGTGCAGGCACTGCTGTGGAGCCCACCGAAGGTAAGCTCTACGCACCGGCTGACGGCAAGATTACCGTCGCATTCCCCACCGGCCACGCCTACGGTCTGCGAACCGAGGACGGTCTGGATTTGCTGATGCACATCGGCATGGACACTGTTGAGCTCGACGGCAAGCACTTCGAGCCCAAGGTTGCTAAGGGTGACACCGTCAAGCGCGGCGACGTGATCGCTGAGTTCGATATTCCCGCGATTAAGGCTGCTGGCTATCCGCTGGCAACCCCCATGGTGATCACCAACTCCAAGAAGGCAGCTGCTTCGGTTGAAGATGTCCAGGCTTCGGGCGCTTCTGTGACCAACGCGGATTCGCTCCTGAAGGTTGCACTGAAGGCAAAGGCTAACGCATAGTCTGCACTCTTAATGAGTAGATAACCTCAACGTGATGTGCACCCCGTACCGCTCTCCCTAGAGCTGGTGCGGGGTGTTCAATTTTTCCTGCAAGAGCGTGCAAAAAGTATGTGAATAAATATTCACTAAAATTATGCATATTGGTGCAATATAAGCTGGCACACATTGGTGCATAGCCATGAAAAATGTCTTGATAAGGAACAATTTATTAGCCAGGAGTGAATAATCCAGCTAATATTTATGTATAGTTTCAAGCTTTTGTAAAGGGTGAATATGACCTCAGCTTCCTATACCGTCCGCACCGCCGAGTCTCATGAATATGCAGATGCGCTCGAGGTGCTGATTGCCGCATTCGACGGAGACCCCGCCATGATGGCAGTCATTGCAGGTGGTAGCCGCCGACAGGAACTTGCCAAGCTCCGCGCAATCATGACCCTGCAGGTCTACGGTAACTTCCAGGGCCGCGGACGTATCGACATTGCTATTGATAACACCACCGGAAAAATCGTGGGTGTCTGCCTCTGGAACACCCCCGAATCCCAGGAAGGTTCCTTCGCTAACGAACTCAAGCAGATTGGCGCCTACTACAAGGCGCTCGGCTGCAAGACTCTGCTGAAGGCGATCCTAATGGAGCTGCATCTGCTCAAGTACCGCCCCGCGTACAAGCACTGGTACCTCTTCAACATTGGTGTTCTCGAAGAGTATCGTAGCCGGGGCATTGGCTCCCAGCTACTCGACTACGGTACCGAACGCATTGGCGACTACCCCGCCTACCTCGAAGCATCGACCTACGACAGTGCACGCCTCTACGAGCGCCGCGGATTCTTCTCCCTCGGCCCGTTCCACGGCATCTTCTCCAAGGCGCACGCCGTCGGCATGGTCTACCCTGGAACCGGCCCGGCCGAGATTGTGCAGCGCAACTCCTAAAACTTCCGGACGCTCACAAAACCGATAAATGTATATACAAAATCCGCCCCACCGTGAGCACTCGCACGGTGGGGCGGATTTTTATTCTCAGAAGACGAGATTCTTATTGGAGCTCATCCGGAGCAGACATATCAGGCTGAATCTGATCCAGATCTGGGATGGAACGCACCGTCGCCCCCAGATGAAGCTCAACGGGGAGCACATCCTCAGGCTGGCTTATCGGGGGCTGGCTGTTTGGGGGAGCAGCTTCCTCCGCGGATTCTCCCTGCTGCAGCTCAACCAACTCCAGCAGACGCTGCGCGGTACGCTTCGCTATACCCTCAATCGGCTGAACCACGGTCGCTAGTTCCGGCATGAGTAACTGAACGCTCTGCGTGCCGTCATAGCCAATCACCTGGAAATCCTCAGGAACGCGAATGCCTCGAGCACGCGCCCACCCCAGGGTGAGTGCGGCGTAATTATCGTTGGAGGCGAAGACCGCGTCCACCGGCTCGGGGCTATCGGCACGCTCATCCAGGTAGCGGTAGAGCACCTCACGCTTAATGCCCAGCGAAGGGCGGAAGCCCAGCTCTACGAACTCCGGCATGAGCCCCGCCTCAAGCATTGCCTCACGGTAGCCGCGCTGACGCTCATTGTGCTCACCCATGGTAGAAGTTACGTGCACAATATTCTGCGCACCCGTGGCGATGAGGTGCTCCGTGGCGGCGCGGGCACCTCCGTAGTTATCAGAGCGAATATTCGGATAGAAACCGCTTTCGAGACGGTCTACGGTCACTAGGGGAGCCTGCGCATGCGGAATGTTAACCAGCGCGTCTGAGTGGGCGCCGCTGATGATGCCGTCCACCTGATTGGAGAAGAGCATCTCCAGGTAGCGCTTTTCTTGCTCGGGGTGATCATCGCTATTGCAGAGAATGACCCGGTAGCCCTCTTCGGCGAGGTAGCTTTCGAGGCGGTACACCATCTCCCCGTAGAAGGGGTTTGCGACCGTGGGGAAGATGAGGCCCACCATCTGCGAGCGCTGACCCTGCAGGCTACGGGCGATGGCATTGGGTCGGTAGCCGAGTTCCCGCATCGCTTCGTGGACCTTGGTACGGGTATTTTCGCTCAGATAGCCGCGGTTATTGAGTACGCGGGAGACCGTGGTGGGGGAGACGCCCGCTAGGGCTGCAACGTCGCTGAGTTTGGGCTTTGCCACGGGGGCTCCCTTCGATATGTTAAACGATTGACATATCTCTCTACTATACCTTCTTCACAGAAGCTAACGGAGCCTCGAAAATCAGAAAAAGTGCTTTTCCCCTGTGCTATCAAACGCACCGATTTGCCGTGCCGGTCTACAGCACCGGAATAACCGGAACGCGAGCCCCCACCTCATGCGCAGAACCTCGCACCGAAGAATCATCCAACACTGCGCAGTGAGTAGCCGCCGCCAACGAGGACAGCATATGCGACGCCGACTTCGGCAGAGGATACGCCACTCCATCACGCACCGACACCGGAAGCAGACGAGCCCCCGCCGGCTTACGCAAAGTATCCACCGGATCACCCAGAACCGCCGAATCTAGCTCAGGAAGAGGCATATCCCTCATACCAGCCAAAAGCGGCGGCAAATACGAATACAAAGCCGTGTACGCAGCCAAAGGATTACCCGGCAGACCCAACACAAAACGCTCACGACCCGAATTCGGACCCTTCTCCGGAACCGGCAAACGCGCAGCCAATGCAGGATGACCCGGACGCACATCCACCGACTCAAACAGGTACGTCGCACCCATATCGTTGAGCACCTTACGCACCAAATCAACACCCGAAGTACTCGACCCGCCCGTAAACACCAGCACACGAGCCGTCGATGTGGACAAGAACGTGCGGAACTCAGACTCAACATCCGCCAGGCGAATCGACGGGCGCGCCTCGCAGCCTGCAGAAATAATCGCGTGCTCCATGAAGCCGCCAAAGGCATCACGCACCTGACCCGGCGCAGGCACACCAAAGGTAATGACCTCATTACCCGTAAACGCGCAACGCACCGGAATCGGGGCATACACCGGCAACTCATCAAAACCATTCGTGCCCAAGAATGCCGCCATACGAGCAGATACACGGTCACCGTGGCGCGCCAACAACTCGCCACGTTCCAGCTCAGCACCAGCATGGCGAATATCAGCACCCGGTGCCGGAGGCTCAAAACCCTCCGCCATATCCAGGTAATGAATGCTCGCCTGAGTCTCCAAATGGGCGCTCACGCCCGGATGCGAAGAACCCTCCGCACCTTCATACAGACGCGAATGCTCCTCACGCACAATCGCCTCGGCACCCTCAGGGACCAAACCACCCGTCAGAATCGGGGTCGCCTCACCCGGAACAATCGGCACCGTCAGGCGGTGAATATTCGCGCGAGAATCCTCCGGATACGCCGGAGTCACCAGACGCCACGGAGGCGTACCCGCCACAGCATAGCCGTCCATCGCCGAAGAACTATAGTGGGGCACCGGCATCACTGAATAAATATCGGCCGCCAAATAATGGCCAATCGTCGCCAACAGCGGCAAAGATTCCGTCTTAACATGGGGCGCAACCTGCTGGCCCTCCTCATGCAGAATCTGGCGGGCCTGCTGCCACGAAACAGAAGGAATATGGTGAGACATCGTACCTCGTAAAAGTGTGTGCGGGACGCGCAACAGCGCGCGAGCTCAAAAACATCGCCCGGTCGGGCGTTAAGAACTGAGACCTACCACTAGGGTACTCGTAGCTTGGCGACTAGCGCTCCTGGGCGCCTCAGATGCTAATAACTCGTGCTAATAACTCGACCAGAGCGAAGTCGTATAGCCAAGAGCCTGCGCCTGCTCCCACGTATCAACATCGGCGGTATCAGCGGCAGACATCTCCACCGCCGCGGGGTTCAAACGGCGCAAAAAAGAACGAACAGAAGCGTCAGTCGTGCCGGTCGAAAAGACCGAACGGATCGCCTCAAAACGGTAAATACCCACCAGCGGCTGATAGATGCCCTCAGCGACACCCCAAAAACCTGCAGATGCTTCAGAAGCAGCGGGGGCTGACTGCCCTACAGAAGCCTGCTCGGCAACCCGCGCGGCGGCAATCAACAGCTGAACCGCCGGGGCAATACGCGGAGTATCCACACCCAAAATCAGACACCATTCAGGCAGAGGCACCTGCGATCGCTCGCAATCCGCCGCAATACACTCCAACCCGGCATGAATCGCAGCGGCAGGACCCGAAAACGGTGGATCCTCACGAGTGCGCAACACACCGGACGGCAACGGCAAGCTCTCAGGACCCACCACCACGCGCGGGGACGCGGCGTCCACCGCCTCCAGGGCACAACCCAGCAGGGTATTCGTGCCATCAGACAGGGACGCCTTCGGCACGTGGTTCAGGCGGCGAGAAGCGCCTCCGGCAACAACGACCGCGGCGCACGAAAAATCACCCTCAGCGGCAAGCTCAGAACCGGGTATCTTATCCGCCCGCATTATCCACCCGCAAAGGGAGGCAGAACGTCCACACGATCGGTATCCTGCAGCGGAGCCTGCGCATCAGAACGGGCACCGTTGACCAGGAACGAGCACTGCTCCATGACCTGCGCAAGAGTCAGACCCGAAGGGGTTGTGCCCTCCAAGCTCTGGCCCAGATGCTCAATCAGCGCGCCAAGAGTTGCAGACGACAGCTCAGCCAGGGGCACCGACAGCTGCGCGGTACCCGCCGCAGAACGCGCGGCAGCGAAAAAATGAACCTGCATAATGCTCCTCAATCCTTGAATAAACTCTGAGCAGGGTAGCCGAAAGCCAGGGGGTAAGGTGGCAGTAAAAGACCTTGTCCCACGCATATTTGGGTGTATATCCGGCTAATAAATAGGGTAGCTTCCTTAGCCGCCAATAGCGCTCATCGAGCGGCTCGCCTTGGCGAACTCCTCAATATCGAAGTCAGCGTCTTCCTTGCCGTGAGCGCGCGGCTTGAACCACATGCCTTCACGCCAACGCAGAGCCAGCTGCTGATCGTCAGCACCGGAACGTAGAAGCTGCATCAGGTCAGTCTCAGTGTCAGAGAACAAACACGAGCGAATCTTGCCGTCCGCCGTCAGGCGGGTGCGGGTGCACGCATTGCAGAACGACTCCGTCACCGAAGCGATAATGCCCACACGGCCCAGCGACTCGGTACCGTCAGCCGGGAAGCCCGCCTCATCCAGGGCAGTGCCGAGCGGGTACACCTCCCACAGCTGAGCGGGGGAATCGCCACGTGCCTCAGCCACCGAACCCAGAACGTACTCAGCCGATAGCTTCTCGCGAATCTCAGCGGCAGTAATCGTGCCCTCGCGGGTCCAACGGTTATCGGCATCCAGCGGCATCTGCTCAATAAAACGCAGCTGATAGCCACCCGCCAATGCCCAGCGCAGAAGCTCCGGAGCCTGATCATCATTCAGACCCGGCATCAGCACAGCATTAATTTTGATGGGCCACAGGCCAGCCTCAGCAGCACCGTCAATACCCTTGAGTACAGCATCGAGCTTGTCGCGGCGGGTCAACTCGGCAAAGGTTTCACGGCAAATCGTATCCAGAGAAACATTGATGCGGGTCAGGCCAGCCTCCGCCAGGGCGGTGGCACGCTTCTCCAAACCAATACCGTTCGTCGTAATAGCAAGCGGAACATCCGGATGCGCCTGATGGATACGGGAAATAATGTCCACCAAATCGGCGCGCACCAGCGGCTCGCCACCGGTAAAGCGGATCTCCTCCACGCCCAGCTCAGTAATCGCAATATCGGCAAGGCGTGCAATCTCCTCTGCAGAGAGCAGATTCTCCTTGGGAAGCCACTGCAAACCATCCGCCGGCATGCAATAAATGCAACGAAGATTACATTTATCGGTCAGAGAGATACGAAGATCCGTCGCCACGCGACCCCAACGGTCCAAGAGCGGACCGCTATTCGTAATATTCGGAAGTTTACGCTGGGCCTTTACGCCACTCTCAGATTTTTGGGGCGTCACAAAAGCAGCCCCGTTACCCTCCGCAGAAGATAAGGTGCTTAACATTGGGCCCGCAATGAGTTCAGAAGAGGCCGAATTCGCCGTGTACGCCATGTAAAACCTATGTGGAAAATTTGCATATTTCAGGTGACAATATGATTATTCCATGTTCCGGCGCCCCGCACATAGTGTGTGCAGGGTAAGTTACAACTGCGCCACCGCAGACCACGTGACGAAAACAACGTGTACAAGCTAGGGACGTACACGGAACGTCACACAGAGCCCGAACAGGAAAACACCTCACCACCGCAAGAGTACGAACCACCAAGGAAACAAATTTCATGAAGACCCCCCTCGCAGCCCTCAGCGCGCTCGCCGCCGCAACCCTCGCCCTCACCGGATGCGGCGCCACCCAGAGCTCCTCTTCGTCCACTGCCTCCTCATCGAGTAGCCAGGCTGCCTCCGGCAAGGTCGAAGTCTTTGCCGCCGCCTCCCTGAACAACGCAGGTGCAGACCTTGAAAAGGCATACGAAGCCGCCAACCCCGGCGTAGACGTCACCTTCGTCTACGAAGGCTCCGCAAAGCTCGTCAACCAGATTGAGCAGGGCGCAACCCCCGACCTGCTCATCACCGCAGACACCAAGAACATGGACAAGGCAAAGAAGCTCGACCAGTTCTCCGACTCCAAAACCAACGTCCTGGTCACCAACAAACTCGTGCTCGTCACCGCCGAAGGCAACCCCGGCAAGATCAACAGCCTCGACGACCTCAAGACCACCGACGGCGTCGTCGCAGTCTGCAAAGAAGACGTCCCCTGCGGTACCATCGCTCACCAGGAACTGAAGAAGCACGACATTACCCTCAAGAACGCAACCACCGAAAGCAAGGTCACCGACGTAGCAACCAAGGTCACCACCGGTAACGCCGATGCGGGCTTCATCTACACCACCGACCTCGCCGCCGCCAAGAAGAAGGGTGTCAACCTCGGCTCCGTCGAGCTGACCGATGTGGAACGCAACGAATACCCCGCGGCGCTCAGCAAGACCGGCTCTTCTTCCGAAACCGCGAAGAAGTTCAACGAATGGCTGAAGAACTCCGACGAGGCGAAGAAGATCCTCACCGAGTACGGCTTCAACACCGCACAGTAATTCAACACCGCCACAGTAGGGAACAACCCGCGTCTCATCACCCATGACAGACACTACCGCTACCCATCGCAACGCCGGAACCTCACGCACACCCGGAAGCAGGCTCTTCGCCTCCGTGCCCGTGCTCTTCCTGGTTCCGGCGTCGCTGGGTATTTTCCTCATTGCCGGACCGCTCCTCGGGCTCTTCCTCAATATCCCCTGGAACCAGCTCGGCAGCATCTTCACCCCGCAGGTGCTCGGGGCGGCAAACCTCTCCCTCAGTACTGCCGCCGCCTCCACCCTCATCTGCGGGCTTCTCGGTGCACCCCTGGCGCTCGTGCTCTCCAAAGTGCTCAACCGCTCGCGGCTGCACCGATTCGGATCGGTCCTCTACGCCATCATCTACACCCCGGTGATTCTCTCCCCGGTCGTCTCCGGACTCGGTCTGCTCTTCTTCTGGGGACGCAAAGGCATGATCGGCACCTACCTCTACCAGGCAGGAATCTCTATCCCCTTCACCCCCAACGCGGTGATTATCGCCCAGGTCTTCGTCGCCCTACCCTTCTTCGTTGCCACAGCGGTCACCACCCTGCAGGCTATTCCCCGCGAATATGAAGAAATCGCCCTCGTCGAAGGCGCTAAACCCGCAGAAATCACCTTCAAAGTGCTCCTACCCCTCGCCGCGCCCGGCCTCGCCACCGCCTTCCTGCTCTCCTTCGCCCGCGCCCTCGGCGAATACGGCGCAACCGTCACCTTCGCCGGCAACGTGCAAGGCAAAACCCAAACCATACCCCTCGCCATCGACCTAGCCATCAATAGCAGCGACATCCCCAGCGCCCTCGGAAGCGCCCTGATACTCATCAGCCTCTACTTAGGAATCTTCGGGGTCCTCGGCCTAATCCGCGCCCTCAAAAAACTACGCGAAAGCACCCGATAAGCCACCCCGCCGCTCACCCCACCCACCCTGGCATGCAGAGAGCCTTAGGACAAGCTCCATTTACCAGTCCACAAACACACACCTACACTAGTCATAACCGCCGTCGCACGATTGGAACCGCCATGATTTCCCCCGAATTCATTGGAACCCCCAGCACCGAGGAATACCGCGCCTACCTGGCGCTACTGCTACGCGAAGTCTTCATCGGCACAGCAGAAACGGTTTCCCTCTACCACGCGGCAGGACGCATCCTCGCCCAAGACGTCACCGCACGCATGGACGTACCCAGCTTCGACAACTCCCAAATGGACGGCTACGCCCTCACCGCTGAAGCCGCAGGACGCGAAGACCGCATCTTCACCGTAGGACGCGAAATCCCCGCCGGCCGACCCCTCCAGCGTTCCCGCTCCTCCGACGACCTGACCTACCCCATCATGACCGGCGCGCCCATGCCCAAGGGCTACGATGCCGTTATTCCCGTCGAACAGTCCGAACGCATCGAATACCCCGACCTGCCCGAATCCTTCGGCCGCCCCAGCGAAAAGGTCAAACTTGCCCCCGGCAAGCCCGGGCAGTTCGTGCGCCGCCGCGGTGAAGACGTCGTCACCGGTCAGGTCCTCGCACGCGCCGGTGAACGCGTCACCCCCGCTCTGCTCGGTGCGCTCGCATCCCAGGGCTATGCCCGCTTGACCGTCGCGGCAGGTCCCCGCGTGCTCGTCTGCACCGGCGGCGACGAGATCCTCTCCGGTGTTGAAGAAGACGGCAGCGCCACCACCCAGGAACTCGGCCAGGGCCAGATTTTTGACGCCAACGGCCCCATGCTCACCGCCATGCTCCGCGAAGACGGAGCGGAGGTGCGGCGTATCGCTATCGGTGATGATCCCATCGAGCTGTTGCACCGCCTCACGGCAGAATACGAGAGCTTCAAACCGGACATCATCATCACCTCGGGCGGTATCAGCCACGGTAAATACGAGGTGGTCCGCAACGCCATCGCCAAGGCGCACGAAGCCGATATTCTGGTGCCCGTCTCCTGGTTTGGCCACGTCAGCCAGCAGCCTGGCGGCCCCCAGGGCGTGAACCTGCTCGACTTCAAGGGCCACCGCGTGCCCATGATTTCCTTCCCCGGCAACCCGGTGAGCACCCTCATCTCGTACGCGCTGATTCTGCGCCCCTACCTGCGAGCCGGCGGCCCCTACGGTGTGCCCCACGCGGTTGCCTCTGAACAGGCAACCCTGAACAACGCACCCCGAGGCGTGCTCATCACCGACACCCCGCTTACCGCACCGGCGACCAAGCGCCAGTTCTTGCGCGGCACCCTCGCCATGGTCGAGGTGGAACCCGGAACCTACCGGGTGGAGCTCTACCCGGACATCCTCTCAGGCTCGCACCTGCTGCACCGCGCCGCCCAGGCGGATGTGCTCATCGAGCTGGCACCCGGAACCACCTACACCGGGGGAGAGGCGGTACACTACCACCGCATTCGCCTCACCGATAACTAAACGAAACGCCCCGCATTGTTCCTTGTCCGATAGACAAGGAATAATTGAGACTCACACTAAGTAACGATTCGCGGCAGAAGAATACCGCGCAGAAGCCAGGAGAAACGATGACCTCTACCTCGCAGCCCAACCAGGAACTGACCCATGTGCGCGCCGACGGCTCGGCGCACATGGTGGATGTTACGGAGAAGGCGGTTACCACCCGCACCGCCCTGGCTGAGGCGACCGTGCGCACCCGCGAAGACGTTATCGCCATGATTTTTGATGCCGATCTGCCCAAGGGCGACGCTCTTCCCGTTGCACGTGTTGCCGGCATCATGGGCGCTAAGCGCACCCCGGAAATCATTCCCCTCTGCCACCCGCTGCCCCTGGGTAAGATCACGGTGGACTTTGAGCGCGGCACCGACTTCGTGCGTATTGAGGCGTCCGTGAAGACCCGCGGCGTCACCGGCGTAGAGATGGAGGCGCTCACCGCCGTCTCCTCGGCGGCGCTGACCGTTTTCGACATGATTAAGGCAGTCGATAAGCACGC
Organism: Rothia sp. HMSC064F07; assembly: GCF_001837265.1. Classification (NCBI taxonomy): domain Bacteria; kingdom Bacillati; phylum Actinomycetota; class Actinomycetes; order Micrococcales; family Micrococcaceae; genus Rothia; species Rothia sp. HMSC064F07. Next base: position 500,348 of record NZ_KV831926.1, read on the forward strand.
CGTCATTACCGATATCCGTGTTCTGGAGAAGAGCGGCGGCAAGTCCGGCGACTGGTCCGTCCGCGAGGACTCCTAAGTTACGGCGGCACACCGCCCCCACCGATTCCACCGTCACCTGATAGATACAGAAAAGGAAAGCCAATGAGTAGCGAAGACTACACCATGCCCGAGAACCTCACCGGCCTGGTTATTGTCGCCTCCACCCGCGCAGCCCGCGGCGTGTACGAGGATAAGTCCGGCCCCATCGCCGTGGAGTGGCTGCGCTCGCGCGGCTTCGACACCCCGGATGCCGTGGTCATTGAAGACCGCGATATTGTCGAGTACTTCAACACCTTGGTGACCGAAGGTAAGAAGAACGGTAACCTGCCGACCTTCATCCTGACCAGCGGTGGTACCGGTCTGAACTCTGACGACCAGACCGTGGAGGCGGTTCGCCCCCACCTGGACAAGGAAGTACCCGGCATCATGCACGCTTTCTGGATGAACGGTCTGAAGAACGTTCCCGCGGCGGTGCTTTCACGTGGCGTGGCGGGTGTCATTGACCGCACCTTCGTGATGACCCTGCCCGGTTCTCGCGGCGGCGTGAAGGACGGCGTGGCAACCCTCGACCCGCTTGTTGAGCACATTTGCCGTCAGATGGAGGACTACCATGACCACTAAGCCGCAGAACGAAGAATCCCTGGACCATTCGGGTGCGCACGGTGCTGAGCCGAGCGGCTCGACCGTGGTGTTCACCGATATTACGGAAGCGCCCCTGGAGCCGCTGTACGCGGCGGCTAAGGCTGAGGTCATGACTGACGCTATGGGTGCACTGGTAATTTTTGACGGCATTGTGCGCAACCATGATCACGGTAGCGCGGTGCGCGGGCTGTCCTATAGCGCGCATCCGCAGGCTCGTGAGTATATTGCGGAGGTTGCCGCCGAGGTTGCTGCCGAGCTGGACGGTGTGCGTCTGTGGGCTGTGCATCGTGTAGGTCCGATTGCTATTGGTGAGTCGGCTCTGACCGTGATGGCGGCGGCTGCTCACCGTGGCCGCGCGTTTGATGCCTGTGAGCTGGTGGCTGACCGGGTGAAGGCTCGTGTGCCGATTTGGAAGGAACAGGAACTGCTCGATGGAAGCATCGAGTGGGTTGGTGTGGATACTTCGCCCGCTTAGCCTTCTGAATATTCTGATATCTCTATATAAGCCTGTCAGGGGGATTTCTCTCGGGCAGGCTTATTCTCCTTGAATGCTCAAGTCACCTCTACCACTAGACGCGAGGAATCCCTATGTCTTCTCAGCCTTCAACCGGCACGGGCGCGCTCTCTGCCGCTGAGCGTGCGTTCTATTCTCGTCAGCTGATTCTGCCCGAAATGGGCTACGAGGCTCAGCTGGCGCTCAAACGCGCACGCGTGGTGGTGCTGGGTGCTGGCGGTTTGGGTGCTCCCGCGCTGCTGTACCTGGCGGGTGCCGGGGTCGGTCAGATTGTGGTGGTTGATGATGACGTCGTGGATGCCTCGAATCTGCACCGCCAGGTGATTCATACGCACGCCAGAGTGGGTAATTCTAAGGCTGAGTCTGCCGCAGAGTCTTTGCGCTCGCTGAATCCTTTTATTGAGGTTGTGCCTGTGCGTGAGCGTTTGACGGAGGCGAATGTTGATGAGCTTCTGTCTGGCGCTGACCTGGTGCTGGATGGTAGCGATAATTTTGAATCGCGTTATGTGGTGTCGGCGGCGGCGGCGCGTGCTGGGATTGCGCATGTGTGGGCTGCGATTCTTGGCTTTGATGCGCAGTTGAGTGTGTTTTGGGCGGGACACGGTCCGGTGTATGAGGATTTGTACCCTCATGCTCCTGCTGCCGGTAGTGTGCCTTCGTGTAGTACTGCTGGCGTGGTGGGCGCTATGGCTGGTGTGGTGGGTGCTGCTATGGCTATGGAGGCCGTGAAGCTGTTGACCGGGGTGGGGGAGCCACTCATGGGTGAGGTTGGCCTATATTCGGCGTTAAGCGGGAGGTGGGAATATATACCTCTCGTAGCTAGCGTGCAAGCTGTACCTAAGAAAAGCGCTGTTTTGCCCCAAGAAACGAGTCATAAGCCCAAAAATTATGTAACAATTCGTAATATTTCTCAGGATTTTACAAGCTCTTCTGCTGACTCGAAACCCCGCTCGATGAGCGCTCAGGACCTTAAAAAGATGTCATCGGGTGAAAATATTGCCCTTTTGGACGTCCGTGAGCAGGTGGAATTCGAAGCTTTTGCTATTGATGGGGCTATTAATCTTCCTCTGACTGAGTTGCTTGAAGCGGCTCGAAATGACTCCCTCAAAGCCCTGATTGAGCGTAAAATCCCCGCAAATGCCCAGAAAATCGTTATTTACTGCACCGGATACACCCGAACGGTTGAAGCGGCTCGTGAAATAGCGCCTCTGGAGGAGCGTTCTGTGTACATGCTTGAGGGTGGAATTTCCGCCTGGCTTACGGTCTAAAACACCCTTATTTCGCATGAATTAGGCAAGGTTTTTATCTCGTATTTTCTATGCCAAATTTCCGATATATTGGGCAGTATGGAACAAGCATCACAGATTAAGGGCCCGGATGGCCCCCTTACCGATCAGCTGATTAAGTTCGGTAAGTTCTTCTCCCGCTGGGATGAGACTGAAGACGGCCGCGCCGTCTTCCGTGAAGGCGGCCGTGAAGGTGACGCCTTCTACCGCGACCGTTGGAGCCACGATAAGGAAGTTCGCTCTACCCACGGCGTGAACTGCACCGGCTCCTGCTCCTGGAAGGTGTATGTCAAGGATGGCATTATCACCTGGGAAGCACAGGAAACCGACTACCCCACGGTTGGTCCCGACCGCCCCGAGTACGAGCCCCGCGGCTGCCCCCGCGGTGCAGCGTTCTCGTGGTACACCTACTCTCCCACTCGCGTTAAGTACCCCTACGTTCGCGGTCTCCTGCTGGAGATGTACCGCGAAGCGAAGGCAATCCACAACGATCCCGTGGACGCCTTCCACTCCATCGTGTCCGACCCCGCCAAGCGTGCACGCTACGTGAACGCACGTGGTAAGGGTGGTCTGGTGCGCTCGACCTGGGCTGAGGCTCTCGAGCTGATGGCTGCTGCTCACGTGCACACCATCAAGTACTACGGTCCCGACCGTAACACCGGCTTCACCCCGATTCCGGCAATGTCCATGGCGTCCTTCAGCGCGGGTGTTCGCTACATCCAGCTGGCCGGTGGCGTCATGACCAGCTTCTACGACTGGTACGCTGACCTCCCCGTGGCTTCCCCGCAGGTCTTCGGCGACCAGACCGACGTTCCCGAGTCTGGCGACTGGTGGGACGCTGCATACCTCATCATGTGGGGTGCAAACGTTCCGCTGACCCGTACCCCGGATGCTCACTGGGTCTCCGAGGTCCGCTACCGCGGTACCAAGGTTGTCACCGTGAGCCCCGACTACGCCGACAACACCAAGTTCGCTGACGAGTGGCTGCCCGCCCAGGCAGGTACCGACGCGGCACTGGCAATGGCGATGGGCCACGTCATCCTTAAGGAGAACTACGTCGACCAGCGTGTCGAGTTCTTCGAGGACTTCTCCCTGACCTACACCGACCTTCCCTTCCTGGTCACCCTGGAAACCCGTGAAGACGGCATTAAGGTTCCCTCCAAGTTCCTGACCGCTGCAAAGCTCGCTGGCGAGGCTGAGCAGGCTAACGCTGACTTCAAGCCCGTCCTGATGGACCGCGAGACCGGCGAGGTCTTCGTGCCCAACGGCACCATGGGTCACCGTTACGCTCAGGAAGACCAGGGCAAGTGGAACCTGGATTTGCAGGGTCGTAAGCCGATTCTGTCGATTCGCGACCTGCCTCAGGGCCAGTCCGCAGCGGTTGAGATTAAGATGCCGACCTTCGATAACCCGAAGGGTCACGGCGACGTCATTACCCGCGGCGTGCCCGTAACCTACGTTGATGGTCACGAAGTTACTACCGTCTTCGATATCATGCTGGCACAGTACGGTGTGGGCCGTGAGGGTCTGCCCGGTACCTGGGCTAAGGACTACGAGGACTGGAACGTTCAGAATACCCCGGCATGGCAGGAGCAGATTACTTCTGTCCCCGCCGAGGCTGTTATCCGCGTTGCCCGCGAGTTCGCCAAGAGCGCCCTGGATTCCGGCGGTCGCTCCATGGTCATCTTCGGTGCAGGTATTTGCCAGTGGTACCACGCTGACACCACCTACCGCGCTATCCTCGCTCTGCTGAACCTGACCGGTTGCCAGGGCCGTAACGGTGGCGGTTGGGCTCACTACGTGGGCCAGGAGAAGGCACGTCCTCTGACCGGTCTGACCAACATCGCGAACGCTCTGGACTGGAGCCGCCCGCCGCGTCACATGATTGGTACCGGCTTCTGGTATATGCACACTGACCAGTTCCGTCAGGATGCGTACTCCACCGACTACCTGCAGTCCCCGCTGGCTAAGGGCGAGCTGCGCGACGTTCACACTGCTGACGTTGTGGCACGTTCTACCCGTATGGGCTGGATGCCGTTCTACCCGCAGTTCCCTGAGAACTCGCTGGACCTGGCAGACAAGGCAGAGCAGGCTGTGGCACGCGGCGAGGCTTCCTCGAACGCGGACTACATTGCACAGCGTCTGAACTCCGGTGACCTGGAGTTCTCCGTTGAGGACGTTGACAACCCCGTCAACTGGCCTCGTACCCTGACCCTGTGGCGTTCGAACCTGTTCGGTTCCTCCGCTAAGGGTGAGAGCTACTTCCTGAAGCACCTGGTCGGTAGCATGGACAACGTCCAGGGCTCCGACTCGGAGAAGCTGCCGAACGAAGTGAAGTGGGTTGACGACGCGCCTCAGGGCAAGCTGGATCTGCTGGTCACCTCGGACTTCCGTATGACCTCCACGACCCTGCTGTCTGACATCGTTCTGCCGACTGCTACCTGGTACGAGAAGCACGATATCTCCTCGACCGATATGCACCCGTTCCTGCACGCGTTCTCCCCGGCAATTGACCCGCCGTGGGAGGCAAAGACCGACCACGAGACCTTCAAGGCACTGGCGTTTGAGTTCAGCCGCCTGGCTAAGAAGCACCTCGGCGTCCGTAAGGACATCGTTTCGGTCCCGCTGTTGCACGACACCCCCGGCCAGATTGCTCAGCCCGGCGGCCACGCACCCGACTGGAAGAACACCCCCGGTATGGTGGGCGTACCCGGCAAGAACATGCCGAACTTCGTCACCGTCGAGCGCGACTACGGCGCACTGTACGACATGTACACCACCGTTGGCCCGCTGTTCGATAAGCTCGGTGCAACCACCAAGTTCATCACTTACGACCTGAAGGACGAAGTCGCGAAGATGGCTAAGGAATTCGGTGTGATGGACTCCGGTAAGGGCGCAGGTCGTCCGGCACTGGATACCGACGTGAAGATTTCTGAAGCAATCCTCATGATTTCCGGTACCTCCAACGGTGAGGTCGCTGTCAAGGGCTTCAAGGAGCTTGAGAAGCAGACCGGTCTGCACCTGATGGACCTGGCAGAAGGTAACGAGGAACGTCGTATCACCTTCCCCATGACCCAGGCCGCACCGCAGCCCGTGATGACCTCCCCCGAGTGGTCCGGTTCGGAGACCGGTGGTCGCCGTTACGCTCCGTTCACCGTCAACATCGAGAAGAAGAAGCCGTTCCACACCCTGACCGGCCGTATGCACTTCTTCCTCGACCACGACTGGATGCACGAAATGGGCGAGGCTCTGCCGATTTACCGTCCGCCGCTGGATATGACCGGCCTGTACAACGAGCCTGAGCTCGGTACTACCGATGGTGTTTCGGTTGCTGTTCGCTACCTGACCCCGCACAACAAGTGGGCAATTCACTCGCAGTACTTCGATAACCACTACATGCTGAGCATGTTCCGTGGCGGTCCGACTGCATGGATGAGCCCGCAGGACGCTGAGAAGATTGGCGTCAAGGATGGCGAGTGGATTGAGTGTGTGAACACCAATGGTGTCTTCGTCGGCCGTGCGGTTGTTTCGCACCGTATGCCCGAGGGCGTTTGCTACGTCTACCACGCTCAGGAGCGTATGGTTAGCCCGAAGTCTGAAGTCACCGGTAAGCGCGGTGGTATTCACAACTCGGTGACCCGTATTCTTCTGAAGCCCACCCACATGATTGGTGGCTACGCTCACCAGGCGTTCGCCTTCAACTATCTTGGACCGACCGGTAACCAGCGAGACATCGTCTCGTACATCCGTCGCCGTAAGTCCCAGGAGGTAACTTTCTAATGCGCGTTATGGCACAAGTTGCTATGGTGATGGCGCTCGATAAGTGCATCGGCTGCCACACCTGCTCCGTGACCTGTAAGCAGGCATGGACGAACCGAGCCGGTACCGAGTACGTCTGGTTCAACAACGTTGAGACTCGTCCCGGTCAGGGTTACCCCCGCCGTTACGAGGATCAGGAGAAGTGGAAGGGCGGCTGGGTGCTGAACAAGCGCGGTCGTTTGGAGCTCAAGAGCGGTAACCGCTTCCAGAAGCTCTTCACGATCTTCGCTTCCCCGATTCAGCCCGAGCTGAACGACTACTACGAGCCCTGGACCTACGATTACCAGAACCTGACCAGTGCTCCTCTGGGTGATGACTTCCCGGCTGCTAAGCCGGTCTCCCTCATCACCGGTGAGGACACCAAGGTCGAGTGGGGTATGAACTGGGACGACAACCTGGCTGGTGCGACCGAGTACGGTCACCTGGACCCGCTGGTTGAGAAGGTTCGCAAGAAGGCTGAGGACAAGATTAAGTTCGAGTTCGAGCAGACCTTCATGTTCTACCTGCCTCGTATTTGTGAGCACTGCTTGAACCCCTCCTGCATGGCTTCTTGCCCCTCCGGCGCTATCTACAAGCGCGCTGAGGACGGTATCGTTCTGGTTGACCAGGACCGTTGCCGCGGTTGGCGTCAGTGCATCACCGGTTGCCCCTACAAGAAGGTGTACTTCAACCACAAGACGGGTAAGGCTGAGAAGTGTACCTTCTGCTACCCCCGTATTGAGGCTGGTATTCCGACCGTGTGTGCTGAGACCTGTGTTGGTCGTATGCGCTACATCGGTATCTTCCTCTACGATGCAGACCGCGTGACTGAGGCTGCTTCGGTTGAGGATGAGAAGGACCTCTACGAGGCTCAGCTGTCGCTGATGCTTGATCCTTCGGATCCGGCTGTGATTGAGCAGGCTCGTAAGAACGACATCCCCGATGCGTGGATTACTGCAGCTCAGAAGTCGCCCGTATACAAGCTGGCGAAGGAGTGGAAGGTGGCTCTGCCCCTGCACCCCGAGTACCGCACCATGCCGATGGTTTGGTACGTGCCGCCGCTGTCTCCGATTGTTGACCTGCTCAAGGAACAGGGCCACGATGCAGAGAACAGCAACAACCTGTTCGGCGCTATTGAGTCTCTCCGTATTCCGGTTGAGTACCTGGCTGAGTTGTTCACCGCTGGTGACACTGAGGTTGTTACTAACGTTCTGCGCCGCCTGGCTGCGATGCGTTCGTACATGCGTGACATCAACCTCGGTGGCGAAGGCAACGAGGAGATTGCTCAGGCAGTTGGCATGACTGGTCAGCAGGTGTACGAGATGTACCGCCTGATGGCTATCGCTAAGTACAACGAGCGTTACGTCATTCCGAAGGCTCACATGGAAGACGCCCACAACCTTGAGGAAATGGGCTGCTCCCTGAGCGTGGATGGCGGACCCGGCATGTACGGCGATGCGTTCAACGACATGGAGGGTCGCCCGACCCCCGTGTCTACCGGTGTCTACGAGGCTAACAACAAGGTCAGCTTGTTCAGCTGGGATGGTTCTTCCCGTCCTGACGGCCTCTTCCCGAATACCACCGGAAAGAAGTAATAAGTGGCTGGATTCTTTTCCAAGCTCATGGGCAAGGCCGGTTCCGAGGCTACTGTCTCGGAGCCGGCTCAGCCGGAGAACCCGTTTGATATCGATTACGGTCCCGGCGAGGATAAGGACTCGGTGATTTACCAGGTGAGCGGTATGCTCCTGGGCTACCCCGATGAGGAGACTCTGAAGGTTCTGCCTGAACTGGTGGAGATTACCGCTTCCACCCAGGATGAGGCTTTCATTGCTGCCGTTGATGCGGTTCAACAGTGGCTGACTTCTAAGGACCTGGAGGATGTGCAGTCCGAGTACGTGCAGGAGTACGACCTTTCGCGTCGTCATTCTCTGCATCTGTCCTACTGGACCGATGGCGATACCCGCCGCCGTGGTGAGACTCTTCTGCGTTTTAAGCAGATGTACCGCGACTCCGGTATGTTGACCGTTTTGAATGGTGAGCTTCCGGACTACCTGCCGCTGGTGCTGGAGTTCTGTGCGTTGGTGGATCGCCGTAAGGGCCGTTCCGCTTTGCAGGCGTACCGTCCGTCCCTTGAGCTTCTTCGTCTGTCCATGAAGGACGGAAATCTGCCCCACTACGGGTTGTTGCAGAGCATCTGCGATACCCTTCCTGGCGTCTCTCCGCAGACTCAGGAGGAGGTCCAGAAGATGGCTGGCTACGGCCCTCCCGTCGAGACTGTTGGCCTGAATGGCTACGCTGATCATCAGCTGCTCCAGCAGGCTTCGGCTCGTTCTAACTAGTTTTATCCCTTGTGAGGAGACAACACGTGTACGTACTTGCTTCTGAGAACGCAGGACATGCTGCACAGGCTGTAGCCGATCCGGGTATTGTTGACATCCTGCTGTGGGGCGTTCTGCCCTATGTTGCACTGGTCATTCTGATTGGTGGCACCATTTGGCGTTACCGTACTGACCAGTTCGGATGGACTACCCGCTCGTCCCAGGTCTATGAATCGAAGCTGTTGCGCATCGCTTCGCCCCTGTTCCATTACGGTCTTGCGGCCGTTTTCCTTGGCCACGTTGGTGGTCTGGTGGTGCCTAAGGCATTCACCGACCTGGTCGTTTCGGATGACACTTACCACATTGTGGCGCTGGTCGGCGGTTCTGTTGCTGCGGTCGCAACCATTGTTGGTATGTTCGTTCTGATTGGTCGCCGTGTTTCGAACTCTCGTGTGCGTTCGGCTACCACTCGTAATGACGTTTTCATGTATGTCGTTTTGGTTCTGGTGATTCTCGCCGGTACTGCGGCTACTCTGATTTCGGCAGTGAACCCCTCGGGCGGTTTGCCTCCGGTGAATGGTCACGAGGTTCACTTCAACTACCGTGAGACCATTTCTGTGTGGTTCCGTTCGCTGTTCTACTTCCACCCTGAGGTAGCTTTGATGGTGAATATTCCCGTGGCTTTCAAGATTCACATCGTGGTGGCTATGGTTCTGTTCATCATTTGGCCCTTTACCCGCCTGGTGCACGCACTGACTGTGCCCCTGCACTACCTCTTCCGCCCCTACACCGTGTACCGCTCTCGTGGCGGCCAGCGTGTTGGTGCACGTCGAGGTTGGGATCCGGTAGGTACTCTCCCGCGTGAGCGCGCCGACCGCTAATACACATATCCATATTGCAAAAGAGGAAATATGAGCACCCCTGTTGCACCGAGCTACGACCTGAAGAATGGTCAGCTCCGTAACGTTCTGCTGGCAACGTTCATCTCGACCATCGGCTTCTGGGCTTGGACTATTGTTGGTCCGCTGGCCAAGCTGTACGCCAAGCAGATGCACTTGGACGCTGGTATGACCAGTGTTCTGGTGGCTATGCCGATTTTCATCGGCGCTATCGGCCGTATTCCCGTTGGTGGTCTGACTGACCGCTACGGTGGTCGTATTATGTTCACCGCTGTTCTGGCGATTAGCGCACCCCTGGTCTTCCTGGTTGGTGTTGCTGGTCAGATGAACTCGCTGCCCATGCTGCTTGTTGTGGCGTTCTTCCTGGGTATTGCGGGTACCGTGTTCGCTGTGGGTATTCCCTTCAGTTCCGCATGGTATGACGCTTCCAAGAAGGGTTTTGCGACCGGTGTGTTCGGTGCCGGCATGGTGGGTACTGCAATTTCTGCATTCGCTACCCCCCGCCTGGTGCAGGGTATTGGTTACTTCCAGACTCACGTTCTGATTGCTGTTATCTGTGCTGTAACCGCTGCTATCTCTTTCTTCTTCTTGAAGGATTCTCCGGCAACCATCGGCCGTGAGGTTACTCCGCTGATGCCGAAGATTGTTCAGGCATTCAAGGTGAAGACCACTTGGCAGCTGTGCTTCCTCTACGCTGTTGTGTTCGGTGCGTTCGTGGCATTCTCGAACTACCTGCCCACTTACCTGAGCAACATCTACAACTTCAACGCTAACGACGCTGGTATGCGTGCGGCTGGCTTCGCGGCTGCTGCCGTGATTGCTCGTCCCTTCGGTGGTGTGCTGGCTGATAAGTTCGGTCCGAAGATTATCACCCTCATCTCCCTGGGTGGTGTGGTGATCCTGGCAGTTATTACCGCGTTCCAGCCTGATGCTGAGCACGTGTATGGTGCTGTTTTCATCCTGATGGCTGCTCTTCTGGGTCTGGGCCACGGCTCGGTCTTCGGCTGGGTGGCTCGTGCGGCTGATCCGAAGAACGTTGGTGCGGTGTCCGGTGTGGTTGCTGCTGCTGGCGCTCTGGGTGGTTTCTTCCCGCCGCTGGTGATGGGTGCAACCTATAACCAGGCTGAGAACAACTACTTCATCGGTCTGATGCTGCTGGCTGTGACTGCGGCTCTGGCTTTCCTGTCGGCATTCCTGGTGCCGCACGGTGGCAAGCCCAACCACGCTAAGTAGGTTCTTCTAGTACATCCTTCTGCAGGATGTATGCGAAGTTTGCTTTGACTGAGTCCGGCTCGTTTTCTCTTCGGAGGGAACGAGCCGGACTTTGTGCTTTTCTGCTGTTTTGTCCTCTAACAGGGGTGGGCTTTGGCGGGGCAGAAGAGTTTGATGTTTGGGCATGTCGAATGTTGGTAAAGCTAGCGAAACTTTGTGGAGATGTGGGACACTTTAAAGTGTTCGACTCGTCGCAATAGCGCGACGTGACCCCTCTACGGTTTGCGCCGACCAATAGGAGAATCCTATGTCCTTTATTGATCGTCATCTCGGCCCCCGTTCCGCAGACGCAGAGCAGATGCTCGAAACCCTGGGATACTCTTCCCTGGATGCGCTGATGGACGCTGTCGTCCCCTCCCAGATTCGCCTTGACGGCGAATTGCAGTTGCCTGCTCCGCTGTCGGAGCATGAGGCTCAGGCAAAGATTGCCGGCTATGCTGCGAAGAATAAGGTTCTCGCCCAGATGATTGGTGCCGGATACTACGATGCAGTAACTCCCGCGGTTCTGCGCCGTAATATTCTGGAAAACCCCGGTTTCTACACTTCTTACACCCCGTACCAGGCTGAGATTTCTCAGGGCCGTCTGGAGGCTCTGCTGAACTTCCAGAACACCGTGATGGAGCTGACCGGCCTGGAGATTGCAAACTCCTCCCTGCTGGATGAGGCATCCGCAGTAGCTGAGGCAGCTGTCATGATGCACCGTGCGAACCGCAAGGTGAAGAACGGCTTCTTCGCGATTGACTCCCGTTGCCTGCCTCAGGTTATTTCGGTGACTCGCGGCCGTGCAGAGATGCTCGGCATTCCCTTCGTCATTACTGATTTCTCTGAGGGTCTGCCCGAGGGCGACCTGTACGGTATCGTCCTGGCGTACCCCGGCAATGAAGGCGATATTCGCGATATTGAGCCGCTGATTAAGGCCGCTAAGGAGCGTAACGCCCTGGTCACTGTGGTCGCTGACCTGCTGGCTCTGACCCTGCTGAAGTCTCCGGGTGAGCTGGGCGCTGATATCGCTGTGGGTAACACTCAGCGTTTCGGTCTGCCCTTCTTCTTCGGTGGCCCCCACGCTGCTTACATGGCTGTTCACAAGGGTATGGAGCGTACCATGCCTGGCCGTCTGGTGGGTGTTTCTAAGGATTCGGCTGGTAAGCCTGCATACCGTCTGGCTCTGCAGACTCGTGAGCAGCACATTCGCCGTGAGAAGGCTACTTCCAATATTTGTACTGCTCAGGCTCTGCTGGCGATTGTTGCTGGTGCTTACGCGATGTACCACGGTCCTGAGGGTCTGCGCGCTATCGCGAACCGCCTGCACACTAATGCCGCTCGTGTTGCTACCGCGCTGAAGTCTGCGGGCTACGGTATCGCTCACGATACTTTCTTCGACACCGTCGTGGTGGAGGCTGCTGGCCGTGCCGACGAGCTGGTTGCGAAGGCTCTGGAAGCTGGCGTGAACATCCGCCGCTTCGACGAGAACCGCATCGGTATTTCCGTGGGTGAGTCTCACGGTGAGGAGCTGCTCAAGGGCCTGGTTGAGGCTCTGGGCGGCACCCTGGGTGAGGCAGATGCACAGTACGATCTGCCCGCTGAGCTGCTGCGTACCGATGACTACATGCAGCACCCGATTTTCCACAAGTACCGTTCCGAGACCGAGATGATGCGCTACCTGCGTCACCTCGCCGACAAGGATCTGGCACTTGACCGCACCATGATTCCGCTGGGTTCGTGCACTATGAAGCTGAACGCGGCCGCTGAGATGGAGCCCATCTCCTGGCCTGAGTTCGCGAACATCCACCCGCTGGTCCCGGAGAATCAGGCTGAGGGCTGGCACGAGCTGATTAAGGATTTGAGCGAGTGGCTGGTTGCTATTACCGGTTACGATGCTATCTCGCTGCAGCCGAACTCGGGTGCGACCGGTGAGTACGCTGGTCTGCGCGCTATCCGTTCCTTCCATGAGGCTAACGGTGACCACGAGCGCGATACCGTCCTGATTCCGCTGTCTGCTCACGGCACCAACGCGGCATCTGCTGCTCTGGCTGGTCTGAAGGTTGCCGGTGTGGCAACTGCGGCTGACGGTTCGATTGATGTTGACGACCTGAAGGCAAAGATTGAGAAGTACGGCCCCAAGGTTGCCGGCATCATGATTACCTACCCTTCCACTCACGGTGTGTTTGAGGAGCAGGTTGCTGAGGTTTGCCAGCTGGTTCACGAGGCTGGCGGCCAGGTGTACCTGGATGGCGCGAACCTGAACGCTCAGATGGGCTTCGCTCAGCCCGGTAAGTTCGGCGGCGACGTTTCGCACCTGAACCTGCACAAGACCTTCTCCATTCCTCACGGTGGTGGCGGCCCCGGTGTTGGCCCGCTGGCTGTTCGTGAGCACTTGGCGAAGTTCCTGCCCGGTGACGCATACCGCGCTGATGCTGAAGGTAAGCTCCCCAACGATGCTGCACTGCCGATTTCGCAGGCGTTCTTCGGTTCTGCTGGTGTTCTGCCGATTAGCTGGATGTACATTGCGATGACTGGTGCTCAGGGTCTGAAGGACTCTTCGCAGTACGCGGTTCTGAACGCTAACTACATTGCGAAGAATCTCAACGACAAGTACCCGGTGCTGTACACCGGCCCCGGCGGTCTGGTCGCTCACGAGTGCATCCTGGACCTGCGTCAGCTGACCGATCAGTCTCACGTGACTGCTGAGGATGTCTGCAAGCGTCTGATGGACTTCGGCTTCCACGCTCCGACCCTGGCGTTCCCGGTTCCGGGCACCCTGATGGTTGAGCCGACTGAGTCTGAGTCGAAGGAAGAGCTGGACCGCTTCATTGAGGCAATGGAGACCATCTACGATGAGATTATCGAGGTGGCTGAGGGCAAGGTCGCTGTGGAGGATTCGGTTCTACGCAACGCACCGCACACCGTTGATGTGGTGAGCGCTGATGAGTGGGATCGCCCCTACAGCCGTACTCAGGCAGCTTTCCCTGTCCCGAGCCTGCGCGCTAATAAGTACTTCACTTCGGTGGGTCGTATTGATGGCGCTGGCGGTGACCGTAACTTCGTGTGCGAATGCCCCCCGATGGAGGCTTTCGACCTGGAAGCATAAGGAGCCTGTAACGCTCCTGGGTAGGCTGTAGCGGTCTACCTGCCTCACCCGTCCTCAGGTTCCTGGGGGCGGGTGGGGATCGCCTCCGCAGCGTATCTCGTGTCTGTGGGGGTGAACTAAATCTACGACGATTGAACGATAACAGCACAAGGCTGTGCGTGAGGAGAATCTAATGTCCCCCAAGAAGACCTCTCTGTACTCTGTCCACGAGAAGCTTGGCGCTTCTTTCACCGACTTCGGCGGCTGGGATATGCCCCTGAAGTACGCTAATGACGTTGCTGAGCATGAGGCTGTCCGTACTCGTGCCGGTATTTTCGACCTGTCCCACATGGGTGAGTTCCGTGTGACCGGTCCGGATGCGGGTGCGTTCCTGGATTACGCTCTGGTGTCGAACATGTCCATCCTGAAGGTCGGTAAGGCAAAGTACTCGATCCTGGTCAACGACAAGGGCGGCGTCATTGACGACCTGATTACTTACCGTCTGGGCGATGAGGAGTTCATGGTCGTTCCGAACGCTTCGAACATTGACACTGACTTCGCTGCGATGAGCGAGCGCCTGGGCGATTTCAACGTTGAGTTCGTGAACGAGTCGGATCAGACTTCTCTGGTGGCTGTTCAGGGTCCTCGTGCTGAGGAGATTCTGCTGGCTGCTGGTGTTTCTGATGAGGAGGCTGTCCGCGAGCTGAAGTACTACGCTTCGGTGCCGCTGACTGTTGCCGGTGTTGATGTTCTGCTGGCTCGTACCGGTTACACCGGTGAGGACGGCTTCGAGCTGTTTGTTCCGAATGAGAACGCTGTTGAGCTGTGGGATAAGCTGGCTGCTGCTGGTGAGCCTTTTGGTATGATTCCTGCCGGCCTGGCCTCTCGTGACTCCCTGCGTCTTGAGGCTGGTATGCCGCTGTACGGTCATGAGCTGGGTCTTGAGATTACTCCGTTTGAGTCCGGTCTGGGCCGTCTGGTCGAGATTGCTCTGGAGAAGAAGGCGGCTGACTTCGTTGGTCGTGAGGCTCTGACTGAGCTGGCTAAGAGCGAGTCGAAGCGCATCCTGGTTGGTTTGAAGGCTCAGGCGAAGCGTCCTGCTCGTGCCGGTTCTAAGCTGGTGGATGCTGAGGGCAATGAGATTGGTGAGGTTACCTCCGGTATTCCTTCCCCGACTCTGGGCTTCCCGATTGCTATGGCGCTGGTGAACCGTGAATTCTCTGAGGTTGGTTCTACTGTGGATGTTGATATCCGCGGTAAGCGTGCTCCGTTTGATGTTGTGGCTCTGCCGTTCTACAAGCGTGAGAAGTAAGAGTTTTTCTGCAGGTAATCTGTAGGGTAGAGGCGTCGTGTCCTGTGTGGGCACGGCGCCTTTTCTGTGCCGTGAGGTGGGCGTTGAATAGCGGGGGAGGGCGTGAGGTGTTCTGAGCCTTAGTTTGTGATGGTTCTGAAGTGCGTTAGGATTAGAGCGGCCAGTCAAGGGTGATTGTCCGCACTTATAGACTGCAGGTTGATGTGTGGTTCCTCCGTTGAGGGGCGCGTATCTTTTGGTGCGGTGCACAGACATTATTTATTTGAAGGACAGAACGTGGCTATTAACCAGAGCGCACCCAGTAGCGCCCAGAAGAAGGCAGAGGCTCTGCCGTATGACATCAGTGTTTTTGAGATGTTCAGCATTGGTGTGGGTCCTTCGAGTTCGCATACGGTGGGGCCGATGCGCGCTTCGAACCGTTTTGTGGCGGAGCTGATTGATGAGGGTCTGCTGGACCGTGTGACGGGTGTGCATGTTGACCTGTATGGTTCGTTGGCGGCTACGGGTGCTGGTCACGGTACGATGAGTGCTGCGTTGAAGGGCCTGTGTGGTTTTGTTCCGGAGACTATCAATATCGCTGATTCTGAGGCGATGATTGAGCGCAATAGCGTGGATGGTACTTTGCCGTTGGCTGGTTATCCGTCCTCTGCGTACGGTGTGACTGCGCCCGGTGGTGAGGAGCAGAAGGTATACGGCCCGGTGGTGAATTACCGTGAGCTGGATATGACCCTGCGTCCGTTGACGGTTCTTCCGCGCCATACGAACGGTATGAAGATTGCGGCGTTTGCGGGTGAGCAGCTACTGCTGGAGCGTACCTACTATTCGATTGGTGGCGGCTTCATTGTTGAGGGTGATGAGGCGGCGACCGGTGGCGCGTCGCTGATGAACCCTCCGTATCCGTTTGGTTCGGCTGCTGAGCTGCTGGAGATGGCGAATGAGTCTGGTCTGTCGATTGCGCAGTTGAAGATGGCGAATGAGTGTTCTCTGCGTTCTGAGCAGGAGGTCCGTGATGGTATCTTGCATATTTACCGTGTGATGAAGGAGTGTATCGGTTCTTCGTTGGCGCGTGTGGGTTATTTGCCGGGGCCGCTGAAGGTGCGTTGCCGTGCGGGTGCGTGGCATCGCGATTTGATGGTGGAGGATCCTTCGAAGTCTCCTGAGTTCGCTATTGACTGGGTGAATCTGATTGCTTTGGCGGTCAATGAGGAGAACGCTTTTGGTGGTCGTGTGGTGACTGCTCCGACGAATGGTGCTGCGGGTATTATTCCTGCGGTGCTGCATTACGCGATGAATTACACGCAGGGTATCCGCCATTGCGGTCAGGCTGCTCGTGATCAAGCGGTTGTTGATTTCTTCTTGGCGTCTGCTGCTGTGGGTGTGCTGTATAAGAAGCGCGCGTCGATTTCTGGTGCTGAGGTGGGTTGCCAGGGTGAGGTGGGTAGCGCCTCCTCGATGGCTGCTGCTGGTTTGGCGCAGGTGATGGGTGGTACTCCCGAGCAGGTTGAGAATGCGGCTGAGATTGCGATGGAACACAACCTGGGTCTGACGTGTGACCCGGTGGGTGGTTTGGTGCAGATTCCGTGTATTGAGCGTAATGCGATGGCTGCGTCGAATGCTGTGACGGCGGCTCGTATGGCGTTGCGTGGTGATGGTACGCACCGTGTGTCGTTGGATCAGGTGATTGAGACGATGCGTCAGACCGGTTTGGATATGTCTCACCGTTATAAGGAGACGTCCATGGGTGGTTTGGCTGTGAATGTGGTGGAATGCTAGGTGCACGCTGTGGCAGGTTTGCACTCCTGATGAGGGTGTGGTAGACAGAAGGGATTTCTTCCTGTATCGTTAGTATTTACGCTTTCCCTAACCTTTGTGCCTTCATATAGCGGTGGGCACGGGCTGAAGGTGACGTTTTTCCGTCCGACTCTATAGCTTCGAGCACCGTTCTATTCGGGGGCTGAGGTTGTCGTGTCGCCGGTAATGTCGCCGGGAGGCTGATTGCTAACAGACATGTCTGTGGAAGGATCCCCATTTTGGTCGCTTCGAGCACCTCTAACCATGACGCCGCTAACGGCGCAGAGAACGTCTCGCGCCGAATTTCATTCGCGAAGATTAACGAACCGCTGAAGGTTCCCAACCTGCTTGCTATCCAGACCGATAGCTTCGACCGCCTCGTTGGTAACGAGCGCTGGGCGGAGCGTCTGGAGAAGGCGCAGGCTGCTGGTGACACTTCTGTCCCCGCTCAGTCCGGTCTGGCTGAGATTTTTGAAGAAATCTCCCCGATTCGTGACTTCCAGGAGACTATGCAGCTCTCCTTCTCTGAGCCTGAGTTTGCTGACCCCAAGTACTCTGTTGAGGAGTGCAAGGACCGCGACGCAACCTACTCGGCTCCGCTGTACATTAAGGCTGAATTCATGAACCTCGCTACCGGCGAGGTCAAGCAGCAGACCCTGTTCATGGGTGACTTCCCCCTGATGACCGAGGCCGGTACCTTCGTTATTAACGGTACTGAGCGTGTGGTCGTTTCTCAGCTGGTGCGTTCCCCCGGTGCTTACTTCGAGAAGGCTCCGGACCGTACCTCCGATAAGGACATTTACTCTGCCCGCGTGATTCCTTCCCGCGGCGCATGGTTCGAGCTTGAGATTGATAAGCGCGACCAGGTTGGCGTGCGTCTGGACCGCAAGCGTAAGCAGTCCGTGACTGTTCTGCTGAAGGCTCTGGGCTGGACCGAGTCCAAGATTCTGGCTGAGTTCGGTCAGTACGACTCCATCCGCGCAACCCTGGAGAAGGACTCCGTCAAGGACCGCGACGAGGCTCTGCTGGACATCTACCGCAAGCTGCGTCCGGGTGAACCCCCGACGGTTGAAGCTGCCCAGGCTCTGCTGGACAACATGTACTTCACCCCGCGCCGCTACGACCTGGCGAAGGTTGGCCGTTACAAGCTGAACCGTAAGCTCGGTGTGGACGTTCCCATGGATTCCCCCGAGGCTTCCGTTCTGAGCCAGGACGACATCGCTCAGATGATTCGTTACCTCTGCGCTCTGCACGCAGGCGAGACCAGCATCCCCGGCGTCCGTGACGGCGAGGAGATCTCCCTCAAAATCGATATCGACGACATCGACCACTTCGGTAACCGTCGTATCCGCACCGTGGGCGAGCTGATTGAGAACCAGATCCGTACCGGTCTGTCCCGTATGGAGCGCGTGGTTCGCGAGCGCATGACCACCCAGGACGTGGACGCTATCACCCCGCAGTCCCTGGTGAACATCCGCCCCGTCGTGGCGGCTATCAAGGAGTTCTTCGGTACTTCTCAGCTGTCGCAGTTCATGGACCAGAACAACCCGCTGGCAGGTCTGACCCACAAGCGTCGTCTGTCCGCACTGGGCCCGGGCGGTCTGTCCCGTGACCGTGCAGGCATGGAAGTTCGAGACGTCCACCCCTCGCACTACGGTCGTATGTGCCCCATTGAAACCCCTGAAGGCCCGAACATTGGTCTGATTGGTTCGCTGGCAACCTACGGTCGTATCAACTCCTTCGGTTTCATTGAGACCCCCTACCGCGTGGTGACTGACGGCCGCGTGACCGATGAGGTCCGCTATCTGACCGCTGACGACGAGAAGTCTGTTGTTATCGCACAGGCAAACGCACCGCTGAACGCTGACCGCACCTTCGCTGAGAACGAGGTTCTCTGCCGTGCGGGCGATGGTTCTGGCGAAGCTGTTCTGGTTGCTCCCGGTGCCGTTCAGTACATGGACGTCTCCCCGCGCCAGATGGTGTCTGTTGCTACCGCTCTGATTCCTTACCTGGAGCACGACGATGCTAACCGAGCACTGATGGGTGCTAACATGCAGCGTCAGGCTGTGCCCCTGCTGGAGTCTGAGGCTCCCGTGGTTGGTACCGGTATGGAGAAGTACGCAGCGCTGGACTCCGGTGACTCCGTGCTCGCGAAGAAGCCCGGTGTGGTTTCCTCCGTGGACGCTAAGACCGTTATCGTCCGTAACGACGACGGCTCTGTCTCCACCTACCCGATCATGAAGTTCTCCCGCTCGAACCCGGGTAACTGCTACAACCAGCGCGTTGTGGTGAAGGAAGGCCAGCGCGTCGAGTACCGCGACGTTATTGCTGATGGCCCCTCCACCGACGGTGGCGAGCTGGCACTGGGTAAGAACCTGCTCGTGGCATACATGCCGTGGGAAGGCCTGAACTACGAGGATGCAATCATCCTCTCCCAGCGCATGGTTTCTGAGGACGTGCTGACCTCGATTCACATTGAGGAGCACGAGATTGACGCCCGCGACACCAAGCTGGGCCCCGAGGAGATTACCCGCGACATTCCGAACGTGTCCGAGGATGTTCTCTCGGCTCTGGACGAGCGCGGCATCATCCACATCGGTGCTGAGGTTGAGGCTGGCGACATCCTCGTCGGTAAGGTCACCCCCAAGGGCGAGACCGAGCTGACCCCCGAGGAGCGCCTGCTGCGCGCAATCTTCGGCGAGAAGTCTCGCGAGGTTCGCGACACCTCCCTGAAGGTTCCTCACGGCGAGTCCGGTACCGTCATCGGTATCCGTATCTTCGACCGCGAGAACAACGATGAGGACGATCTGCCCCCGGGCGTGAACCAGCTGGTCCGCGTGTACGTGGCTCAGAAGCGTAAGATTACCGACGGCGACAAGCTTGCAGGCCGCCACGGTAACAAGGGTGTTATTTCCAAGATCCTGCCGATCGAGGATATGCCCTTCCTGGAAGACGGTACCCCCGTGGACGTCATCCTGAACCCGCTGGGCGTGCCCGGTCGTATGAACATTGGTCAGGTTCTGGAAGTCCACACCGGTTGGCTGGCTAAGCAGGGTTGGAAGATTGAGGGCGAGCCCGAGTGGCTTAAGCACATGCCGAACTTCCCGAAGGAATCCGGCCCGACCCGCCTCGCAACCCCGGTGTTCGACGGTGCCCACGAGGACGAACTGTTCGACCTTATGGACCACTCGAACCCGAACCGCGATGGTGACCGTCTGATCAACCGTTCCGGTAAGGCACGTCTGATTGACGGCCGTTCCGGTGAGCCGTTCCCGGACCCGATTTCGGTTGGTTACCAGTACATCCTGAAGCTGCACCACCTGGTGGATGACAAGATTCACGCTCGTTCCACCGGTCCGTACTCGATGATTACCCAGCAGCCTCTGGGTGGTAAAGCGCAGTTCGGTGGTCAGCGCTTCGGTGAGATGGAAGTGTGGGCGCTGGAAGCATACGGCGCTGCATACACCCTGCAGGAAATCCTGACCGTCAAGTCCGATGACGTGGCGGGCCGTGTGAAGGTTTACGAGGCTATCGTGAAGGGCGAGAACATCCCTGAGCCGGGTATCCCCGAATCCTTCAAGGTTCTTATCAAGGAAATGCAGTCTCTGTGCCTGAACGTCGAGGTGCTCTCCACCGACGGCAAGATTATTGAGATGAGCGACTCGGAGGAAGAAGGCTTCCGGGCAGCAGAAGATATGGGCGTGAGCCTGACCCACGACGAGCCTAGCTCCGTCGACGAGGCATAAGCACCGCCTCCTTCTAGGGTGGGGAGCCCCGCATGCGCTCGCGTGCGTTGTGGGGTTCCCGCCCGCTAACCCAAGTCTTCAGAAACTTACAGAAAGAGATTAGGACCGATATGTCCAACGAATCTTCGCTTGGTTTGATGCGAATTGGCCTCGCCACCGCCGACGACATCCGTCGTTGGTCTTTTGGTGAGGTTAAGAAGCCCGAGACCATCAACTACCGTACCCTGAAGCCCGAGAAGGACGGCCTCTTCGACGAGCGTATCTTCGGCCCCACTAAGGACTGGGAGTGCTACTGCGGTAAGTACAAGCGCGTGCGCTTCAAGGGCATTGTGTGTGAGCGCTGTGGTGTTGAGGTGACCCGCTCTAAGGTACGTCGTGAGCGTATGGGTCACATTGAGCTGGCTGCTCCTGTTACCCACATTTGGTACTTCAAGGGTGTTCCTTCCCGCCTGGGTTACCTGCTGGATCTGGCTCCGAAGGACCTGGAGAAGGTCATTTACTTCGCTGCGTACATGATCACTAAGGTTGACGAGGAGGCTCGTCACGAGGATCTGCCGATGCTGCAGGCTGCTCACGATCGTGAGAAGCAGGAGCTTGAGGCTGCTCTGAACGCTGACGTGAACGCTATCAGCCGTGAGGTTGAGGCGGAGCTGGCTCGTATTGAGGCTGAGGGCGGCAAGGCTGCTGAGAAGCGTAAGCTGCGCGATAACGCTGAGCGTCAGCTCGCGTCGGTGCGTAAGCGCTACGAACGTGAGGCTGAGCACTTGGATCGTGTGTGGGATCGCTTCAAGAACCTGAAGGTCGCTGACCTTGAGGGTGATGAGGCTCTGTACCGTTCCATGATTGATAAGTACGGCCTGTACTTTGAGGGCGCTATGGGCGCAGAGGCTATTAAGAAGCGTCTGGAGTCCTTCGACCTGGAGGCTGAGGCTGAGGCTCTCAAGGAGATTATTCAGACCGGTAAGGGGCAGAAGAAGACCCGCGCTCTGAAGCGTCTGAAGGTTGTTAACGCCTTCCTGACCACTAACAACTCTCCGCTGGGTATGGTCCTGGATGTTGTTCCGGTTATTCCGCCGGAACTGCGCCCGATGGTTCAGCTGGACGGTGGCCGTTTCGCGACCTCCGACCTGAACGACCTGTACCGTCGTGTGATTAACCGTAACAACCGTTTGAAGCGTCTGCTGGAGCTGGGTGCTCCCGAGATTATCGTGAACAACGAGAAGCGTATGCTGCAGGAAGCTGTGGACTCGCTGTTCGATAACGGTCGTCGCGGTCGCCCGGTGACCGGCCCCGGTAACCGCCCCCTGAAGTCTCTGTCTGACATGCTGAAGGGTAAGCAGGGCCGTTTCCGTCAGAACCTGCTCGGTAAGCGTGTTGACTACTCGGGTCGTTCCGTGATTGTGGTTGGTCCTCAGCTGCAGATGCACCAGTGTGGTCTGCCCAAGCAGATGGCGCTGGAGCTGTTCAAGCCCTTCGTCATGAAGCGTCTGGTGGAGCTGAGCCACGCTCAGAACATTAAGAGTGCTAAGCGTATGGTTGAGCGTTTCCGCCCGCAGGTTTGGGACGTTCTGGAAGAGGTTATTGCTGAGCACCCGGTTCTGCTGAACCGTGCACCTACCCTGCACCGCCTCGGTATTCAGGCGTTTGAGCCGAAGCTGGTTGAGGGTAAGGCTATTCAGCTACACCCGCTGGTTTGCTCCGCGTTCAACGCTGACTTCGATGGTGACCAGATGGCAGTTCACCTGCCGCTGTCTCCCGAGGCTCAGGCTGAGGCTCGTATCCTCATGCTGTCCTCGAACAACATCCTGAAGCCGTCGGATGGCCGCCCTGTGGCTGTTCCTTCGCAGGATATGATCATTGGTCTGTTCCACCTGACGACTCCTCGCGATGGTCAGAAGAACGAGGGTCACGCATTCTCCTCGGTGTCTGAGGCTCTGATGGCGATGGATCGTCACGAGATTGAGCTGTACACCAAGGTGAAGATTCGCCTTGATGGTGACCAGTTTGTTGCTCCTGAGGGCTGGGAAGCTCCTGAGGGTTACAAGGCTGGCGACCCCGTGCTGCTGGACTGCACCGTTGGTCAGGTTCTGTTCAACCAGGCTCTGCCGAAGGATTACCCCTGGTTCTCCGGTGTGGCAGATAAGAAGGGCCTGGGTAGCCTGATTAACGATCTGGCTGAGCGCTACCCGATGGATGTTGTGGCTCGTGCTCTGGATAACCTGAAGAACTCCGGTTTCTACTGGGCTTCTCGTTCGGGCGTGACCGTGGCTGTTTCTGATATTGCTACTCCTGCTGAGAAGCCGGCAATTATGGAGCGCTACGAGAAGCAGGCTGCTGCAATTCAGGACGACTTTGAGATCGGTACCATCGATGACGAAGAGCGTCGTCAGGAGCTGATTAAGGTTTGGACCGAGGCTACCGACGTGGTTGCAGAGGCTATGCGTGAGAACTTGAGCTCTCACGGTGGTCTGAACACCATTTACCGTATGGTGACCTCCGGTGCACGTGGTAACTGGATGCAGGTCCGTCAGATTGCGGGTATCCGTGGTCTGGTGTCGAACCCGAAGGGTGAGATTATGCCTCGCCCGATTAAGTCCTCGTACCGTGAGGGCCTGTCGGTTCTGGAGTACTTCATCGCGACCCACGGTGCACGTAAGGGTCTGGCTGATACTGCGCTGCGTACCGCTAACTCGGGTTACCTGACTCGTCGTCTGGTGGACGTTTCGCAGGACGTTATCGTTCGCGAGCACGACTGTGGCACTCGCCGCGGTTTGGTTCTGCCTCTGATTGATGAGGATGGCGGTCTGCACCAGGATGTTGAGACTTCGATTCACGGTCGTACCCTTGCGGTTGACGTGAAGGACGAGGCTGGCAACGTTCTGGCTGCTGCTGGTTCCGATGTCTCTGATGAGCTCATTGAGAAGCTCTTCAAGGCAGGTGTGAAGGATGTTCGCGTCCGTTCGGTTCTGACCTGTGAGTCCGCTATTGGTGTGTGTGCACTGTGCTACGGTCGTTCGATGGCTTCGAACGTGCTGGTGGACATTGGTGAGGCTGTTGGTATTATTGCGGCTCAGTCGATTGGTGAGCCCGGTACCCAGCTGACCATGCGTACCTTCCACACCGGTGGTGTGGCTTCGGCTGACGATATTACTCAGGGTCTGCCCCGTATTCAGGAGCTGTTCGAGGCTCGTACCCCCAAGGGTGTTGCCCCGATTTCTGAGGTGTCTGGTCGCGTGACCATTGAGGATACCGAGAAGTCCTACAAGATTGTGGTGACCCCGGACGATGGTTCCGAGCCCCAGTCCTACACTGTTCTGCGTCGTGCGGCTTCTAAGCTGCAGAACGGCGATCACGTTCAGGTTGGCGATCAGCTGGCTACCGGTTCTGTTGATCCGAAGGAGGTTCTGCGTATTCGTGGTCCTCGTGAGGCTCAGAAGCACCTGGTGAGCGAGGTTCAGGGCGTGTACAAGTCGCAGGGTGTGGAAATCCACGACAAGCACGTTGAGGTTATTGTTCGCCAGATGCTGCGTCGCGTGACCGTGATTGAGTCCGGTGATACCGATCTTCTGCCTGGTGAGCTGGTTGATAACATTGCTTTCCAGACTGCTAACCGTAAGGCACTGGTTGAGGGTAAGAAGCCCGCAGCTGGCCGTCCGGAAATGATGGGTATTACCAAGGCTTCGCTGGCTACCGAGTCCTGGCTGTCGGCGGCCTCCTTCCAGGAGACCACCCGTGTCCTGACTCAGGCTGCTATGGAGGCGAAGACTGACCCGCTGCTCGGCCTGAAGGAGAACGTGATCATCGGTAAGCTGGTTCCCGCCGGTACCGGTCTGGCACGTTACAACGATATTGAGGTTGAGCCCAGCGCCCAGGCTACTGCTGAGCGTATGCAGGCTCTGGACACTTTCGGTGGTTACCAGAGCGCGTTCCAGATGGATAACGAGGTGTACACTTACGGCAACGGCGGCTTTATGGCTGTTTCGCTGGATGAGTACGGTCGTGGTCTGGACTAAGGCTTCTGCCGTGAGGGGTAGGTTGAGGGTTTAGAGCCCCGGCCTGGTCCTTGATAAAGAACGCGGATACTCGAGTTGTCTCGGGTATCCGCGTTTTTTGTTTCATGAGGAGGTGGAGGTTTCTTTTAAGCGTGGCTTTAATATTCTTTACCCTTCAATGTGAGGTTGTAGATTTTATGCCTAGTGGACGAATTTATTTATGAAAAAATCATTGGAGTGCATCATTTTTCATGATGAGAAAATTGCTTGACAGAGCAAGAAATTAGATGACGGTCAAATATGCTAAATCTCCCTAGAAACCGCACTAGAACTGCAATATATAGAATATTCACTCGTTTTTCTTTGGGGTATATATAGAATAAATGTTCTTGATTTGAACGATGCTAATTCAACTGGAAAGCCTTTTGACTAGGTTCTATTCTTGAAGGCATGCATATCACTCCAATCACTTCCGGACGGGTGACTACTAGCGGCACCCGACTGCCCTCCGGAACATCTCAATCTCAGATGCCTGAACAGAATTCCTCTTTGTCTGCAGGTGAGCAAAAGCGCTCCTCTGTCTTTTCGCGCTTTAAAGCACCCATGCATTCTCTAACTCGCATTGGTGCTGCATGCCTCATTGCGGCATCCGCAATTCTTCCCGCTGGCCAGATTGCGACGGCAGCTCCTGCCTCTCAGAGCTCCAGTGCTACCCCCTACCTGGTTGGTGCAGGTGCGGCGGATATTACCGGTGAGCCCGGTGAGGTCGGCTTCATGGGTTACGGTGAGACCTCTCAGAAGGGTAGCGGTGTGCATACTCGCCAGTACGCACGCGCTTTCATTGCTGTGGATCGAGCTTCGGGTAAGCGCAACCTCATTGTTGTACTCGATACGTTGACCAGTTGGCAGTCTTTGCGTGATGAGCTGGTGAAGCGTATCCGCGCTGAGTTTGGTTCTGCGTACGATGAATCGAACATTATGATTACTGCAACCCACACTCACGCAACTCCTGGCGGTATCACGCACCAGAGCCTGTACAACATTACGACTCTGGGCTTCCATCAGGACACGTTTAATGCACAGGTAGATGGGTCACTGAAGGCGATTCGCCAGGCGACGAAGGACCTTTCACCCGGTAACCTGACGATTTCTTCTTCAAAGCTGACTGGTGTCGGTGTTAACCGTTCTCGCGAGGCGTTCAACCTGGACTCTCCTGAGATTCGCTCTAAGCTGCCCGGCGGTACCGATCCGACCAATATGACTCTGCGTCTGGAGCGTAACGGTAAGACTCGTGCGGTGTTGAACTGGTTCGCAATTCACCCGACGTCTTTGACCTCGAAGAACACCTTGATTTCGAGCGACAACAAGGGTTACGCGGAGTACCTGCTGGAGAACCAGGACCACGGTGTTGACCGCAATGTTCCTGGCAGTGGTGATGGCTTCGTAGCTGCATTTGCGAATGCTAATGCTGGTGATGTTTCTCCGAATACTTGGTTGAAGCCTGGCCAGGGTCCGACCAATGACCAATTCAAGAACATGAAGATTCAGGGTGAGAAGCAGGCTAACGCTGTGCGTTCTCAGTTGAAGAGCTCGGGTACTCCGGTGGGTAAGGGCTTGGATTCGCGTATTTCGTACTTCAACTTCTCGGGTATGAATGTGGATGCCAAGTACACCGGCAGTGGCCATAATGAGCGAACTTGTCAGGGCTTCCTGGGTACTCCGTTCGGTGCGGGGTCCACCGAGGATGGTGGCGGTGGCTGGGCTGTCTATAAGGAAGGCTCCGGTCGCCCCTCTATTCTGGGTACTCTGGTATTCACTCCGAGTGCTGCCCAGACGCGTTGCCAGCAGCCGAAGGGCATTCTCTTCTCTGCAAAAAATGGAACGATCATTCAGGAAAAGTATCCGGTGCAGATTATGCGCTTCGGTGACTACTACCTGCTGGGTATGCCCGGTGAGTTCACCGGCGCGGTGGGTGTGCAATATCGCCAGGATGCTGCCAAGCTTTTCGGCGTTCCCGAATCGCACATTATTCTGCAGGGCTACACCAACGCCTACGACCACTACGTGACGACTCCTGAGGAGTATGACTCTCAGCAGTATGAAGGTGGCGCGACCCTCTTTGGTCGTTACACCTCCAGTGCGTTCCGCCAGACCATTAATGTTGTTGGAACTTCGCTGAAGAACGGCACTCCGCTGGGTATTGGCGACCGTCCGAATGACCGTCGCCCGGTAGCCAGCCTGCAGGGTAAGGTTGTCTACGATACCCCGATGTTCGGCACTCGTTACGGTCAGGTGACCCAGCAACCTCAGGATGCGATTGCTGGCCGCCAGGAAGTCTCTGCTCGTTTCGTGGGTGCGCACCCGAACAACAACATGCATCACGACGGTAGCTACTTTGTAATTGAGCGTCGTGTGGGTAATACCTGGAAGTACTATACTGCGGATAACAACCCGGACACTTTCTTTGAGTGGAAGCGTATCGGCATTTCTGCTTCTCAGGTGACGGTGCGTTGGAGTGTTCCGGCAAATACCCCTAAGGGTCAGTACCGCATCCGTTACTACGGTAATGCCAAGAAGAACTCAAAGACTATTACCCCGTTTGAGGGGCAGACTCGAGTCTTCCAGGTAGCGTAGTCCAGTAGCTGCTGTGGCGGACCTATAACTGAATACTCTCTTGCGGGAGGCGGGTGTAGATATGCGCTCGCCTCCCGCATCTGTTGGGGGCGCCAAGAATCATTGAGAGGTTCTTGGCGGCCTTCTGCTTTAAATTGCGGCAAGGGGGCAAAAGAAACAGAGCGGGCAGAGGTGGTGGCGGGGGAGAGGTAAATCCCAAAGATGTAATTTAAGTGAGGCAAATCATTGGGTTTTGCCCCTGGGGGAGGCATTAAAAGCAAAGAATCCCAGCTTGGGCGCTAGATTAAGCGGGATTTAACCTGTATAGTCTTATCCGAAGTACTTGAGCTCGGTGCACAAGGATCCACCCCCGGTGGGTTTACGCGGGATATTTCCCGAGGGCACGGGCATGATGAATCAATGGCAGTATGGATACCGTCCTTTGGCGTTGCTTTTTGCTGACGCCTAAATGCCATTTTTAAGCGTGCCCAAAAACTTTTTCACCTCTGATGGTGGGGAATTTTAGCCCTGAGAACTCGCCGAGATGTCGAGGAACCTATAGAAACCAACCGGATATGCATCCGAGCGTTTCTGATAACCGAGAGCACCCATCCAACGTGATGGGGGCCAGTAAGTTTATACGGGCTTCTCTAACGAGAAACCTGATCAAGCAACGGAGAAAACGTGCCTACTATTCAGCAGCTGGTCCGTAAGGGCCGGACTCCCAAGGTCGTTAAGACCAAGGCGCCCGCAC
The DNA here is from genome assembly GCF_001837265.1 of Rothia sp. HMSC064F07. NCBI lineage: Bacteria > Bacillati > Actinomycetota > Actinomycetes > Micrococcales > Micrococcaceae > Rothia > Rothia sp. HMSC064F07. The sequence goes on from NZ_KV831926.1 coordinate 528,391, forward strand.
TGAAGGGCAACCCCATGAAGCGTGGCGTGTGCACCCGTGTGTACACCACCACCCCGAAGAAGCCGAACTCGGCACTGCGTAAGGTCGCTCGTGTCAAGCTCAACGGCGGCGTCGAGGTTACCGCATACATCCCCGGTGAGGGTCACAACCTGCAGGAGCACTCGATCGTGCTCGTTCGCGGTGGTCGTGTGAAGGACCTCCCCGGTGTTCGCTACAAGATCGTTCGTGGCGCTCTGGATACCCAGGGTGTTAAGGGTCGCGGCCAGGCTCGCTCCCGCTACGGCGCTAAGAAGGAGAAGAAGTAATGCCTCGTAAGGGTCCCGCTCCCAAGCGTCCCCTCGTAAACGATCCTGTTTACGGTTCCGCTCTGGTCACCCAGCTGATCAACAAGGTTCTGCTGGACGGCAAGAAGTCCGTCGCAGAGCGCATCGTCTACGGTGCCCTCGAGGGCGTCGAGAAGAAGACCGGTTCTGACCCGGTCGCAACCCTGAAGAAGGCTATGGACAACATCAAGCCTTCTCTCGAGGTTCGCTCCCGCCGCGTTGGCGGTGCAACCTACCAGGTTCCGGTTGAGGTTCGCCCCGGCCGTTCCACCGCTCTGGCTCTCCGCTGGCTCGTTGGCTTCTCCAAGCAGCGCCGCGAGAAGACCATGACTGAGCGTCTGATGAACGAGATCCTGGATGCATCCAATGGTCTCGGTGCCGCTGTGAAGCGTCGCGAGGACACTCACAAGATGGCCGAGTCCAACAAGGCCTTCGCACACTACCGCTGGTAATTCTCCGTTTAGAGCCTGCCGAGTCGATTCGAGTCGGCAGGCTTTCGGAGTATCTCATTTAGGGAGAATAACGTGGCACTTGACGTGTTCACCGACCTTAACAAGGTCCGCAACATCGGTATTATGGCGCACATCGACGCCGGTAAGACCACCACCACTGAGCGCATTCTGTTCTACACCGGTATTAACCACAAGATTGGTGAGACTCACGACGGCGCTTCCACCATGGACTGGATGGCTCAGGAGCAGGAGCGAGGTATTACCATTACCTCCGCAGCAACCACCTGCTTCTGGAAGGACAACCAGATCAACATTATCGACACCCCCGGTCACGTCGACTTCACCGTTGAGGTTGAGCGCTCCCTGCGCGTCCTCGACGGCGCAGTTGCTGTGTTCGACGGCAAGGAAGGTGTTGAGCCCCAGTCTGAGACCGTTTGGCGCCAGGCTGACAAGTACGATGTCCCCCGTATCTGCTTCGTCAACAAGATGGACAAGATGGGTGCTGACTTCTACTTCACCGTTCAGACCATCATCGACCGCCTGGGCGCACGTCCGCTGGTTGTTCAGCTCCCCATCGGCGCTGAGAGCGACTTCCTCGGTGTTGTTGACCTGCTCGAAATGAAGGCATACGTCTGGCCCGGCGACGCCAAGGGTGACGTGAGCATGGGTGCTTCTTACGAGGTTCAGGACATTCCTGCTGACCTGGTTGAGAAGGCTGAGCAGTACCGCGCTGAGCTGGTTGAGGCTGTTGCTGAGTCCAGCGAAGAGCTCATGGAGAAGTACCTCGAAGAGGGCGAACTGACTATCCCCGAGATTAAGTCGGGTATCCGTCAGCTTGTTATCTCCGGCGAGGCATTCCCCGTTCTCTGCGGTTCTGCATTCAAGAACCGCGGTGTTCAGCCCATGCTGGACGCTGTGATTGAGTACCTGCCCTCCCCGCTGGACGTTCCGGACGTTGTCGGTTCCAACCCCTCCAACGAGGAAGAGAAGCTGACCCGTAAGGCATCCGCAGACGAGCCCTTCGCAGCACTGGCGTTCAAGGTTGCAGCTCACCCGTTCTACGGTCAGCTGACCTACACCCGTGTTTACTCCGGTGTTGCAGCTCAGGGCCAGCAGGTTCTGAACTCCACCAAGGGTAAGAAGGAGCGCATCGGTAAGCTCTTCCAGATGCACTCCAACAAGGAGAACCCGGTTGAGGAGATTACCGCAGGTCACATTTACGCTGCGATTGGTCTGAAGGACACCACCACCGGTGACACCCTGTGCGACCCCGCACACCCGATCGTTCTCGAGTCGATGACCTTCCCCGACCCTGTGATCTTCGTGGCTATCGAGCCCAAGACCAAGGGTGACCAGGAGAAGATGTCCACCGCTATCCAGAAGCTTTCCGCTGAGGACCCCACCTTCACCGTTTCGCTGAACGAAGAAACCGGTCAGACCGAAATTGGTGGTATGGGTGAGCTGCACCTGGACATCATCGTTGACCGTATGAAGCGCGAGTTCAAGGTTGAGGCTAACGTTGGTAAGCCTCAGGTTGCTTACCGCGAGACCATCAAGAAGGCAGTCGAGAAGGTCGACTACACCCACAAGAAGCAGACCGGTGGTTCCGGTCAGTTCGCAAAGGTGCAGGTCTCCTTCGAGCCCCTGCCCCTGGATGGCGAAGAGCTGTACCTGTTCGAGGACAAGGTCACCGGTGGCCGCGTTCCTCGCGAGTACATTCCCTCGGTCGACGCTGGTATCCAGGACGCTATGAAGTTCGGTGTCCTCGCTGGCTACCCGATGGTGGGCGTGAAGGCAACCCTGATCGACGGTGCTTACCACGACGTCGACTCCTCCGAAATGGCGTTCAAGATCGCTGGTTCGATGGTCTTCAAGGAAGGCGCTAAGCGCGCTAACCCGGTCCTGCTCGAGCCGCTGATGGACGTTGAGGTTCGTACCCCCGAGGAGTACATGGGCGACGTTATCGGCGACCTGAACTCCCGCCGTGGCCAGGTTCGTTCCATGGAGGACGCATCCGGCGTTAAGATCATCAAGGCTATCGTGCCCCTGACCGAAATGTTCGGTTACATTGGCGACCTGCGTGGCAAGACCCAGGGTCGTGCAGTGTTCTCGATGGCATTCGATAGCTACGGCGAGGTTCCCAAGAACGTCGCTGACGAGATCATCCAGAAGAGCCGCGGCGAGTAATTTTCGCGTCTCACCCGTGGGCCACGGGCTAAAAACCTGTGGCCCACGTCAAAATTTTCAATTAAATCCATTATTGAGAGCATGAACAGTTTCATCTCTGCGGCGTAATCCGCTATTGTAGACGCTAGACCGTTTTATAACGGGATGCGCCGGAGCGAAGATCCGCGTGCATGTTTTCAATCGTTCTAGGAGGAACACTCTTGGCTAAGGCTAAGTTCGAGCGCTCCAAGCCTCACGTTAACGTCGGTACCATTGGTCACGTTGACCACGGTAAGACCACCCTGACCGCAGCAATCTCCAAGGTTCTGGCTGACAAGTACCCGGACCTGAACGAGAAGCGCGACTTCGGTATGATCGACTCCGCTCCCGAGGAGCGCCAGCGCGGTATTACCATTAACATTGCTCACATCGAGTACCAGACCGAGAAGCGCCACTACGCACACGTTGACGCTCCCGGCCACGCTGACTACGTCAAGAACATGATTACCGGTGCGGCTCAGATGGACGGCGCAATCCTCGTGGTTGCAGCTACCGACGGCCCCATGGCACAGACCCGCGAGCACGTTCTGCTCGCTCGCCAGGTTGGCGTCCCCACCCTGCTGGTTGCACTGAACAAGGCAGACATGGTTGACGACGAAGAGCTCCTCGACCTCGTCGAGATGGAGGTCCGTGACCTCCTCTCCTCGCAGGAGTTCGACGGCGACAACGCTCCGGTTGTTCGCGTTTCCGCGCTGAAGGCTCTCGAAGGCGATCCCGAGTGGGTTGCTAAGGTCGAGGAGCTCATGGACGCAGTCGACACCTACATTCCGGACCCCGTGCGTGAGAAGGACAAGCCCTTCCTCATGCCCATCGAGGACGTCTTCACCATCACCGGTCGTGGCACCGTTGTTACCGGTCGTGCAGAGCGCGGTACCCTGAAGATCAACTCCGAGGTCGAGATCGTCGGTATCCGCCCGATCCAGAAGACCACCGTTACCGGTATCGAGATGTTCCACAAGCAGCTCGACGAAGCATGGGCAGGCGAGAACTGTGGTCTGCTGCTGCGTGGTCTGAAGCGTGACGATGTTGAGCGTGGTCAGGTTGTCGTGGAGCCGGGCTCCATCACCCCCCACACCGAGTTCGAGGCAAACGTCTACATCCTCTCCAAGGATGAGGGTGGCCGTCACAACCCCTTCTACTCCAACTACCGTCCTCAGTTCTACTTCCGTACCACTGACGTGACCGGCGTTATCACCCTCCCCGAGGGCACCGAGATGGTTATGCCCGGTGACAACACCGAGATGACCGTTACCCTGATCCAGCCCATCGCAATGGAAGAGGGTCTCGGCTTCGCTATCCGTGAGGGTGGCCGCACCGTTGGTTCGGGTCGCGTTACCAAGATCATCAAGTAATTGCCGTAAATTTACGACAATTCGCTAAAGATCTGCCGGAGAGAAAACTCTCCATCAGGTAGCGATACTCAAGGACCCCCGCAGATGCGGGGGTCCTTTTGTTATGCCCATATTGGCCTGTTGAGGACTCCGCCGAAGCAGAGAAAGCGGCATTATCAGCAGGGCCGCCAAAGTACAGCTCTGGGCATTCTCGGTCCCCTTTAGCAGCCGCTCAAGACTTCTGAGTGGGGAAACATGCGTAGTAATAGCGGAAGTTCACGTTGCATCCGTAACGATAGAAATCCCCCTGCGGCGGCATGGCAAGTCCGTACCTTCTAGCTGTAAATCCTGAACTCCCGGATATGGAAAGAGCACGGGCAGGTGAATGACTGCCTGATCCGTTTAGAGATTTGCAGACCTCAGAAAGAACCTGGTCATGTGGACCGGCTTGCGGCGGGGGAGCGTCTAAAGACCCTGCAGATAGGAATATAAGATCTGCGGACAAAGAAAAACGGTTCCCAGCCCGAAGGCTGGGAACCGCGATTCGAATGACTGCCCCTCGTAAGGGACATAGGTAATCCTACTACAGAATGCCGCAGGAAAAGAACCTATACCTGCAACAGGTTAGATATTCTCCCCGTCACGAGGCTGGTATCCCTGCTGAGGAACCGGAGGCAGCTGCATCTGGACATTACCCTGGGGGTACATGCCCTGCTGATTCTGAGGCTGTGTGAAATCCCCAAGCTGCTCAGAATCCTGGTGCGGAGCTACTGCATCCTGCTTGTTCTGTCGCACCAGCAGACGCCAGATAACGCCGGCAATAAGCAAGATAGAGATAATCAGCAGGGTCAGCGGGTTCAGACCGTTGAGCAAAATTGCCAGATCGAGGGTGACCAAGGCGGTTGCAATATAGGTCCAGACTCGGTCGAGCAGCAAAGCGCTCAGGAGAGTCAGAGCGATGCCGAGTACCAGCACCACAATATCCGGACCATCAGCGGGAACTGCCCACGTTACCAGGGTGAGAAATACCTGCAGACCCAAAGCCCAGTACAGAGGAGAATCCGATACCTGCTCGTCTACAGGCCTCTTTGCGATGAAGTTCTTGAGAACCTTGGCAGCTACAACAGCCAGCAGAATCAGGAGAGCAACCTCAAGAATGACGCTCAGGGGATTGGACTTCGAGTAATCAATGACCAGACGGGCGATGAAGAGGCTGAACGCCGTGGTGCAGACGATCGGCAGGTTCTTCGCCTTGGTGACAGACACGAAAGACAGAGCGCCTAGGCCCCAGAGAAGTGCGTTGAGTTCTACCTGCTTGGGCTCAAAAACCAACCCAACGAAGGTGTAGAATCCCAGCACCGCCAGAGCGGGAATCATCAGCAGCGTATTGACCGGTGCATAGATGCCCTGGCTCAGGGGGCGGCGAGACATGAAACGCACGTAGGGGGCACCTAACGGGCCGTGCATCGGCAAGTCAACCATCGTATTACCGACCGGGACAGCGATGCGAGGACGAACGTTTGCGTTCACACCGAAGACCTCAACCGGGAGCGTGACCTTCAGAACGAACAGGATAACGACGGCAATCAGAGCGTAGTAGCCCAGAAGAGTCATCACCATTGTGCTTTCCCTCGTGTTGAAGAGATTCCATAGAGAACCAATGCAGAAAGTCGTGATACTGATGGAGGCACCAATCTGCATGCGGGGGATCCTGAAGATGAGTGCAAGTACCCATACGGCGATGAAGATCATCGGGGTTGCTACTGCGAACAGCAGATTATCAAAATCACCAATGAAACGGCCTGCGCTCAGGATAGAACCAAGAGTGAAGAAAATTGCTGCCGCGTATGCTTCGTAGCTTCGCTTGGAGTACGCGTAGAGTAGCACGCTACACAGTGCCTGAACCGCCAACAGTGCAAGTACGAGGAAGTCTACGAGCGATTCCTGCATATTGCCGCTGATAGCGAGCAGAATGACCGACCAGCAGATGGGGAACCGTGCAACGGTGAGTAGCTCTGAACGAATCGAAGAGCCAGCCGGCATAAAGAAACCGAGTGCACCGTAGACGACGGTCAGGAGTGCCGGTAGCGCTACAGCGATGTACTCCTTCTGCAAGTCGTACAGCAGGTAGTGTCGTGAGCCGATCGTCGCGATAAGCAGAGTCGCGTAGAACGCGATACGGACAAACATGACAAGCGTTGAGCGGAAGGATCCAACGTCCGAAAGTCGCAACGCGCGAGCCAGAATAAGAGCGCCCAGCACGCTCAAGAAGAGGACGGCACCCGAGAAGAGAGGGAAACCAATCCAGAATCGGCCGTGTGCTCCGCCATCAGCATGGTTAGCCACGTACCCAACGAAGAGAGCAAAAACGCCCAAGAAGAGGTAAACCGACATCTCTACAAGACGGTAGCTTGCGTTCTGCGCTGCAACGCCCTGGGAGAGGCCAAAAGTCAGTAGCGCAATAGCGGCGCAGACCAGCGCAAACATCAAAAGCGACTCAGAAGTCTGCATCTCAGGAATGAGAGCGAGGAAGAGCTGAATCATACCAATGGCATAACCGATGTTGCTCAGTACCGCTCCTGCGGCACGTGCCTCGGGGGCCTTAGCACTGACCAGATAGATGACTACTGCCGCGGTAAAGAAGAGGTAGAAAGTACCCTGATTGCCGGGGGACGCGTACATGCCAACAACTGGAATGAGCGCTACAAAACTCATGAGTAGCAGAGGCTGGATTGCCTTGCGGTACAGCAAGAAACTCACAATGCAGAGGACACCAATAACCCAGGGGGCAGGGAAGATACCTTGATTACCTTCTGCATAAGGAAGGAAAGCACTCCAGCGCGTCGCGTATACAGGGCTATCGGCAGCATGAGCAGTGAAGAAGGCATCAAGGAGAGCAAAGAAGGAGAAGAATACGCCGACGCATGCATCGATGGCAGGCAACCACTCTATCTTGCGAGCGGGTTGGTGAAGAGATTCCTTCGCCCATGGGATAGACGGGGTGCTTTGTAGCTGCTTGAGCTGTTCATCGGCAGCAGGAGCGGAACCAGCAATAGTCTTCTGTAGACGAGGAATAAATACGTAGGCAGAAATCAGGTTAACAACCAGAACAGAGACGAAGAAGATGCTGGGGAACCACGGGCCGTGATCCGAGTCCATGATGAAGGAGAGAATGGACGCAATAGGGTAGATGCGTGCCTGGGCGTAGTAATCCGCCGTACCGTTCAGCCAGGTGAACAGAATGGCGTGCACAGACATAACTGCAAACGCAATACCCGCGTCCGTGTAGCTCAGGTTGCTGGTGAAGAAGAAAATGGCGATGGCAGTAGCCGGGACAAAAATACGGGAAGAATCAACAAGACCTTCGCGGATGCCCTTCGGGGCAGCATTCGGGGCAAAGTGCAGAATCAAACCCAGAACAGTGGCAACTGCAGTCAGTGAAACAAAATACCAAACGAAAGGCAGAGCCGCTACCTTCGTAGCCGCCAATGAGTCCGAAACGATGAACGAAATCAGCAGGTACGCCATCACACGGTTACGCATGAGGGCGCAGGCTCCAACAATGGCTGCAGTGCCAACCAGAGACGTGAGGAGCCAGATGTAGCGTCCTTCAGTCCAAATCTTGAGGACATAGATAGCAACGCCAGTCAGAGGAATAAACGCAAGACCGGTTGCTGCAAAAGAGTAGGAAGCGATACGTAGGCGCTCCACGAAACGGTAGGTGAGCAGACCGGCTCCGTAGAAGACGACTGCTCCAAGCGCCATTGCAAGGACACGGAAGATAGCCGTTTCATCCTGAGAAGACGTCACAGAGGTGACAAAAAGCCCCGCAGCACCGATGAGCAGGAGCGAACCGATATACAGAACAATATTGAGGAAGATATCCTCATTGACCCGGCGTCGCTGCGCAGGAGGCTGAGGATACGGACCCGACAGGGACGGGGGAACATACAGGCCGAGACCTTGCGGCTGGACATGCTGAGGGCTCTGAGATGAAGAGTGAGAGCTAGAGGATGCCTGATGAGGTTGTGTCGGCTGAGACATGGTTTCTCCTTAGGCTGTAGTGATACTTCTACGATACGAGAGTCTTTAGACCTAAAAGCTTTATTACGAGCAATAAAGCGCATGGAACTTACTGAAAGTAGATTGAAAGCTCCCTGAGAGTTGCATTCAGAGAAGTGCCTCAAATTGACAGAGACAGTTAAGTGTTCTTAAGCACTTAACTCGTGTTTGTATTGCGTAAGCGCTCTATCTCTGAGAGAATTGACGACGTTGTCAAAGCGTCTACCTGCACTAAAGGTAGGCCCACGTATGACCCGGTCCGAAGGATGACGGGATGAGTCTGTCTAGAAAATAGGCGACACGCCCGAGTTCGGGGGTCGGTACTCAGGCGGGGTGAGGAACCCGGCAAAGCCGGATTCAGTCCGTTCTGAGTGGCGCACGTGATGAATATATCGCGTTCCTTAAGCGCTATAACAAAGGGGCAAAAGCTCCGATACAGGGAATACATCAAGAAAGAGAGTCCGACAGATGGCGGGACAGAAAATCCGCATCCGTCTGAAGTCCTATGACCACGAGGTCATCGATTCTTCGGCACGGAAAATCGTCGAAACGGTAAAGGGCGCAGGCGCAACTGTAGTTGGCCCCGTGCCGCTGCCGACCGAGAAGAACGTTTACTGTGTTATCCGTTCTCCCCACAAGTACAAGGACAGCCGCGAGCACTTCGAGATGCGTACGCACAAGCGTCTGATCGACGTTGTTGATCCGACCCCCAAGGCTGTTGATGCCCTCATGCGTCTCGACCTGCCGGCAGACGTAAACATCGAGATCAAGCTGTAGAGGATCGCATCTAATGACTAACAAATTCGAGCGCCAGGTGAAGGGCCTGCTGGGCACCAAGCTCGGCATGACCCAGGTCTGGGACGAGGACGGCAAGTTCGTGCCTGTCACCGTCGTCAAGGCTGATTCTAACGTTGTTACCCAGATCCGTAACCAGGAAACTGACGGCTACGAAGCTGTTCAGATCGGTTTCGGTGCAATCGACTCTCGCAAGGTTACCAAGCCCCTGGCTGGTCACTTCGAGAAGGCCGGTGTTACCCCCCGTCGCCACATCGTCGAGCTGCGTACCGCAGATGCTTCTGAGTATTCCCTCGGTCAGGAACTGACCGTTGAGCTCTTCGAAGCAGGCCAGAAGGTCGACGTCGTTGGTAAGACCAAGGGTAAGGGCTTCGCAGGTGTTATGAAGCGTCACGGCTTCAAGGGTGTTGGCGCGTCTCACGGTCAGCACAAGAACCACCGTAAGCCCGGTTCCATCGGTGGCGCATCCTACCCCGCACGCGTGTTCAAGGGTATGCGCATGGCTGGCCGTATGGGCGCAGCACGTCACACTACCTTGAACCTGACTATCCAGGGTGTGGACGCAGAGAACAATGTCCTGCTGATCAAGGGCGCAATCCCCGGTCCCAAGGGCGGCGTTGTTCTGGTTCGTACCGCTGTGAAGGGAGCCTAATACATCATGGCTGTTAAGACCCTTAAGGTAGACCTGCCCGCAGAGATTTTCGACGCGCAGGCATCCGTGCCCCTGCTGCACCAGGTTGTCGTTGCACAGCTCGCTGCTGCACGCCAGGGCACCCACAAGACCAAGAACCGCGGCGAGGTTTCCGGTGCAGGCCGTAAGCCCTTCAAGCAGAAGGGTACCGGTAACGCACGTCAGGGCTCCATCCGTGCACCGCACATGACCGGCGGTGGCGTTGTTCACGGTCCGACCCCGCGTAACTACGCACAGCGCACCCCCAAGAAGATGATCGCCGCTGCACTGCGCGGTGCTCTCTCCGATCGCGCTCGTCACGACCGCGTCCACGTTGTCGAGAACTTCATCTCCGGTGAAACCCCCTCGACCAAGGCTGCAAAGGCTGCATTCGCAGCTATCACCGAGCGCAAGAACATCCTTCTTGTGATTGCTCGTGCAGAGGACGTTGTGGCTCTGTCCGCACGTAACCTGGAGAACGTTCACGTTCTGTACGCAGATCAGCTCAACACCTACGATGTGCTGGTTTCTGACGACGTGGTCTTCACCAAGGCAGCATTCGACGCATTCGTTGCTGCAGCTCAGAAGAAGGAGGGCGCTAAGTAATGAGCGTTTCCACCAAGTCTGTATACGGCGTGATCATCGCTCCCGTCGTTTCCGAGAAGAGCTACGGTCAGCTCGACGAAGGTAAGTACACCTTCGAGGTCGCTACCGATTCCAACAAGCTGGAAATCAAGCAGGCCATCGAGAAGATCTTTGACGTCAAGGTTGCTTCCGTCAACACCATCAACCGTCAGGGCAAGCGCAAGCGCACCCGTTTCGGTTGGGGCGCTCGCAAGAACACCAAGCGTGCGATTGTGACCCTCAAGGAAGGCACCATCGACATCTTCGGCGGTCCGCAGGCATAAGCCCCGCGGAGACCACTTTAACGAAGGAAGAAATATCTAAATGGGTATTCGTAAGTACAAGCCGACGACCCCGGGTCGCCGCGGTTCGAGCGTTGCTGATTTCTCCGAGATCACCCGCTCCACCCCGGAAAAGTCCCTGCTTCGTCCGCTTCACAAGACCGGCGGCCGTAACAACACCGGTCGCATCACCACCCGTCACAAGGGTGGCGGCCACAAGCGCCAGTACCGTCTGATCGACTTCCGTCGTCACGACAAGGACGGCGTGAACGCACGCGTTGCACACATCGAGTACGATCCCAACCGTACCGCTCGCATCGCACTGCTGCACTACTTCGATGGTTCCAAGCGCTACATCATCGCTCCGAACAAGCTCGCTCAGGGCGACATCGTCGAGTCCGGCCCCGCAGCTGACATCAAGCCCGGTAACAACCTGCCCCTGCGCAACATCCCCGTTGGTACCGTGATTCACTGTGTTGAGCTCCGCCCCGGTGGCGGCGCAAAGCTGGCTCGTTCCGCAGGTGCTTCTGTACAGCTGGTTGCTAAGGAAGGCAAGTACGGTCAGCTCCGTCTGCCCTCCGGCGAAATCCGCAACGTGGATGTTCGCTGCCGCGCAACCGTTGGTGAAGTTGGCAACGCTGAGCAGTCCAACATCAACTGGGGTAAGGCAGGCCGTAACCGCTGGAAGGGCATCCGCCCGACCGTCCGTGGTGTGGTCATGAACCCGGTTGACCACCCGCACGGTGGTGGTGAAGGTAAGACCTCCGGTGGTCGTCACCCGGTTAACCCCAACGGTAAGCCCGAGGGTCGTACCCGCCGTCCCAACAAGGAAAGCGACAAGCTCATCGTTCGTCGCCGTCGTACTGGCAAGAAGCGCTAAGGAGCCTGAAACATGCCTCGTAGTTTGAAGAAGGGCCCTTTCGTTGATCAGCACCTCTACCTGAAGGTTGCAGCTCAGAACGAGAAGGGCACCAAGAACGTAATCAAGACTTGGTCGCGTCGCTCGATGATTATCCCCGACATGCTCGGTCACACCATCGCAGTGTACGACGGTCGCAAGCACGTGCCGGTGTTCATCACCGAGTCGATGGTTGGTCACAAGCTCGGTGAGTTTGCTCCGACCCGCACTTTCCGCAGCCACGTGAAGGACGACCGTAAGGGCAAGCGTCGCTAATCGGTTCACACCGATAAGCTAACGTTTCCCTTTCGGCAATAGACGAAAGAGAGATAGGCAATGGAAGCCAAGGCATCAGCGCGTTTCGTTCGCGTTACGCCTATGAAGGCCCGCCGTGTCGTCAACCTGATCCGTGGTAAGCAGGCGGAAGAGGCTCTGGCGATTCTGAAGTTCGCCCCCCAGGCAGCTTCGGAACCGGTATACAAGATCGTTGCTTCGGCAGTAGCTAACGCTCGTCAGAAGGCGACCCAGCAGGGTCTGCCCTTCCGCGAGGAAGAGCTGTTCATCAGCGAAGCATTCGTGAACGAGGGCCCGACCATGAAGCGCATTCAGCCCCGCGCTCAGGGTCGCGCATACCGAATCAACAAGCGCACCAGCCACATCACCGTGGTAGTTGCTACCCCGGAGAAGGAGGAGGACCGCTAAATGGGTCAGAAAATTCACCCGAACGGTTTCCGACTGGGCATCACCACTGACCACGTCTCCAAGTGGTTCGCTGATTCCAACAAGCCCGGCGAGCGTTACGCTGACTTCGTCCGCGAGGACGTAAAGATCCGCGAGCTGCTGGCAAAGAACCTGGATCGCGCAGGCGTTGCAAAGGTCGAGATCGAGCGTACCCGTGACCGCGTGCGTGTGGACATCCACACCGCTCGTCCCGGTATCGTGATTGGCCGCCGTGGCGCAGAAGCAGACCGCATCCGCGGCGAGCTCGAGAAGCTCACCAACAAGCAGATTCAGCTGAACATCCTCGAGGTTGCTAACCCCGACCTCTCCGCTCAGCTGGTTGCACAGAGCATCGCAGAGCAGCTCGCATCGCGTGTTGCATTCCGCCGTGCAATGAAGAAGGCAATCCAGTCCGCACAGCGTGCAGGCGCAAAGGGTATCCGTATCCAGTGCTCCGGCCGTCTGGGTGGCGCTGAAATGTCCCGTTCCGAGTTCTACCGCGAAGGCCGTGTGCCCCTGCACACCCTGCGTGCGAACATCGACTACGGCTTCTTCGAGGCTAAGACCACCTTCGGTCGCATCGGCGTGAAGGTCTGGATCTACAAGGGCGACCTGACCGACAAGGAGCTGGCAGCTCAGCAGGCAGCAAACAACCGCCGTGGCAACCGCCGCGATGGTGACCGCCGCCGCCAGGGCAACCGTGGTCCTCGTCGCGAGCGCCGCAACGAGAACGCTTCGGCAAAGGTCGAGGCCAAGACTGCAGAGAACGGTGAGGCATAAATGCTTATTCCCCGTCGAGTAAAGTACCGCAAGCAGCACCACCCCAAGCGTAGTGGTCTCGCAAAGGGCGGCACCGAGGTTAGCTTCGGTGAGTGGGGCATTCAGGCCCTGTCGCCCGCATACGTGACCAACCGCCAGATTGAGGCTGCACGTATCGCAATGACCCGTCACATCAAGCGTGGCGGTAAGGTCTGGATCAACATTTATCCCGACCGTCCGCTGACCAAGAAGCCCGCTGAAACCCGTATGGGTTCCGGTAAGGGTTCGCCCGAGTGGTGGGTCGCAAATGTCAAGCCGGGTCGAGTCATGTTTGAACTCTCCGGTGTGTCCGAAGAAGTGGCTCGCGAGGCAATGCGCCTGGCAATCCACAAGCTCCCGATGAAGGCACGTGTTGTGCGTCGCCGCGAAGGTGGTGAATAAGCGAGATGGCAGTAGGATCCAAGGACCTGAGCATCGATAAGCTCGCAGAGCTCTCCAACGAAGAGCTGGCTGCAAAGCTGAGCGAAGCGAAGAAGGAACTCTTCAACATCCGCTTCCAGGAAGTCACCGGTCAGGCTAACGCAGGTCGTCGCCGCACTATCAAGCGCGACATCGCACGTATCTACACCGTGCTGCGTGAGCGCGAGCTCGGTATTCGTCCCGCAACTGAAGGTGAGTCCAAGTGAGTGAAGTAAAGAACGAAGAGCGCGGCTACCGCAAGACCCGCCGCGGCTACGTTGTCTCCGACAAGATGGACAAGACCGTTGTCGTCGAGGTCGAGGACCACGTGAAGCACGCACTGTACGGCAAGGTCGTTCGCCGTAGCTCCAAGATCAAGGCACACGATGAGCAGAACGCTGCTGGCATCGGTGACCTCGTTCTGATTGCAGAGACCCGTCCGCTGTCCGCTTCCAAGCGCTGGCGTATCGTGGAGATCATCGAGAAGGCTAAGTAAGCCCTTTTCATGACTCTCTGCTAGAGCAGTAAAAGAACCCCTCTCCTACTTCGGTGGGAGAGGGGTTCTTTATGTTTTAACCTTTGTTAGGGAAAACTAGGGCGGGCGCCCTATGACATGGGCTAATAACAGATGCTAAGACAATATCTGTCATAAATGTCTTGATATGTCATACGAGAAAACAATATTTTTCTCTCGCGTTGATGGCGCAATCCACGAGTAGATGCTACTAGAGAAGAAAGCGCATGTGGAGGCGGAATTAGGGCGAAAAAATGAAAAGTAATACGTGAGTAAGGCGCCTGGGGACTGCGGAATCCGATGAGCAGCACTTGAAAACAACCTGATTAGGGACTTATTATCAACTTTATAGTTGCTTAGCATAACCTTGCCTAATAATCAGTCGAGTGGCTTTGCACCTTCCGGAGGTTGCACGACCTTTGGAGAAGTACCACTACACATCATTGAGGATCATCATGACTTCTTCACCCAAGCCCTCACGTAAGCTGCTCGCCATTGCTGGCGCACTTTCCGTTGTTGCAGGCTCTTTCGCAGCCGTTCCCGCTACCTTTGCGGCAAACATCTCCGCATCCGTTCCCGGCGGGAACTCCCAGAGCTCCACTGAGGAATGCCGCCACATTGCAGTGCGTGCTACCCAGTACCAGGGCCTGCCCGGCCAGTACCAGCTTGCATACTCGGCAGCAACCTCCTCCCTCTACACTTCCTTCTCCTCCGGCCGCCCGCCGATTCTGACCGGTGGCGTCGGCACCTGGAACGTTGCATCCACCCCGAGCCTTGCTACTGTCTACCAGTTCCCGACCACGGACTTTATTGCACGTGGCGCTACCGCACCGACCGGTAAGCAGATTGAATCTCCCTACGGTATCGCTTACGATGAAGCAACCGGATACGTATGGGTGACCCAGACCCGCGTCAACAAGGTATCTGTCTTCGATCCCGCGACCAACAAGATTATTTGGAGTAGCGCAGAAGGCGACGTCAACCACCCCCGCGAGGTACGCGTCGACCCCTCCAGCGGCAAGGTCTTTGTATCTGGCTCCGGCGGCATTAGTGTCTTCGACACCACTCGGCACGCCCTGGTCAAGAAGATTGAATTCACCGACGCCAAGGGCGAATCTGACATCGCAATGAACATGCACGTGGACTCCGCTGATGGCAAGCTCTACGTGCCCTCCTTGAGCGCCGGCACCGTGAAGGTAATCGACACCAAGAGCTACGAGGTTGAGAAGACCATTCAGCTGCACAAGGAAAATGCTGAAGCTGCTCTGAACCCCTCGGACGTCACTATCGACAAGTCCCTGAAGGAAATCTACGTCAGCTCCCAGGGTGACCGTAAGGGCGCTAACTCCGCTATCACTGTCTACGACCTGGAAACTGGTGCCTACAAGAAGACCATTCCTTTCGGCAACCAGGCCCTCGCCCTCGCCTCCGACGAAGCCCGTGACCTGCTGTACGTGACCGATTACGGCACCGGCAACGTCGGTGTTGTTGATGCACGAACCGGCACCGTTGTTTCTCAGGTGTCTACCGGTGCAACCAGCGGCGCAAATGATGTTCTGGTCACTGCAGACGGCAGTGTATACGCTGTAGCACGCAGCATCGAAGGCGCTTCCGCTATCGAAACCGACTACACCATCGATAAGACCACCGGCGAATACCGCACCTCTAGCACCGAGCCCAAGGGTAAGGACAACGCGGATTCCCCGATTACTCCCGGTGTCATGGTGAAGATCAACACCACCGTTGAAACCACCGCGAAGCCTGCTGCACAGACTTCTTCTGAAGAACTGGTGAAGACCTACGCTGACGGCGCTAAGCTCTACGCCGTGAAGGACTGGACCACCGGTGAAACCCTGAAGCTGCGTGGCGAAGGTTTCAAGACTCAGGACGGTTCAAAGGGCTCCGTACTCGCAGTCAAGCTGAACAAGGGCCGCATCTCCGCGAAGGAAGAGCCGAAGCTCAACGGTGCCGAGGGCAACAGCGCCGGCGTCTGGGCGTACATCCAGGCAGATGAGAATGGTAACTTCACCGCTGAGCTGCCGTACCCGACCACTGAAAACTCCAACCTGACGGAAAACCTGAAGAGCGGCGATAAGGTATCTGTCTTCCTGCTCTCCGGCTCCATGGTTGAAGGCGATACCGCACGTGGCGGTGAAGCGCTCTCCGCAACTGTTGCAGAGAAGAAGGCAGACACCGCTGCGACCTGCGCACCGGCAGAAACTACCCAGGTCTCTGCTGCTCCCTCTGGCGTGACTACCACTTACCCCGCCGGTACTAAGCTGAGCCTGCCTGATAGTGATGCGCCCACTCCTGCTCCGAGCGAGTCTGCTAAGCCTGAGCCGACCACCCCGGCTCCGAGCGAGTCCGCAAAGCCCGAACCCAGCACCCCGGCACCCTCCGAAAGCGCAAATTCCAATGAGGTTGTGCACGAGTACAAGGACGGCGCTAAGGTCTACTTCCCCAAGACCTGGGACGGCCAGAAGCTGACCTTCCGCGGTGAAGGCTTCAAGACTCTGGACGGTAAGGGCTCTGTTATCGCCGTCAAACTGAACAAGGGCGCTATTTCCGCGAAGGAAGAGCCCAAGCTCGAAGGCGTTGAAGGCAATAGCGCAGGCATCTGGGCATACATCAAGGCGGACGAAAACGGTAACTTCACTGCAACCATCGACCGCCCCACCGTGGCAAACTCTAACCTGACTGAAGAACTGAAGACCGGCGATAGCGTTGCTATCTACCTGCTCTCCGGTTCCCTGACCGAGAACGATAACGTGCGCGGCGGCGTTGCCGTAGAGTACACCTTCAGCGTTGAAAACAAGGCACCTGCGCCGAAGGCTTCGGAACCGAAGACCTCCGAGCCGGCTACCGCACCTGTAACTAACCCCTCTGCTGCTCCGTCTGCACCTGCAGATTCTAAGGAACAGGCAAAGGACCAGCCTGCTAAGGATCAGTCCAAGGCTCCCGTGGACTCTATGAATTCCGAGACCCAGAAGAAGGACAACACCGCCCCGAAGACCTCCGGATCTTCGTCGCAGAACGTCACCTCTTCCAGCAATGGCTCGACCTCTTCGAACTCCTCGAAGTCTTCACTGGCTAACACCGGTGCTTCGGGCGTCGTCATTGCAGCCGGAATTGGTGTTCTTGCACTGGTTGTTGGCGCAACTGTGCTGGTAGCACGTCGCCGCAAGGCATAGTCCGTACCCCACGGCAGCCCACGATACCACCGCTCGGTAGTAGCTAAAGAGGCAGAGCGGGATCTACTAGATATTCAAGAACCCGATTGACTCTCTGAAACTGCCGATACACATTGAAAGGGGCGGTACCCATCAAAGCGATGGGTACCGCCCCTTTCAGTTTGCACATATGCCTGTTATAAAGGCGGAAGGCCTAGATCAGGGGCAGAAGTAGCAGCGGGGGCGCCTTCTCTGCACTTGCTCGCCCATATTTGACGATTTAACAGCCCCCAAAGAATGAAATGTAGGGTTCTAGCGCCTCAGATACAAAGAAAACCCGCACCGAAGTGCGGGTTTAGTGTCAAAGCGAGGTTCGGTCCCTAGACAAACGGATTAGCGAGGAAAAAGGGACCCAAGAAATCTGTCCGATAAGGACCGAACCTCTTATTTGACGCATGCGTCTCTTCTATTATGGTACATCTCGCTGATTTTCGCACCTTGAAGCGTGTTTATTACCAAAAAACTTGATTTTTGAAAAAACAACCCTTAATTTCTAAATTTTTAAGCAGATTTTTTCGGAACGCTGCTTTGAGGGGCTCAAAAGTGACGAAATATTACGAAATCCATGGCTCTAGACGCCTTCAGGATAAGCTTATAAACTCTATAATCTGTCAATATCTCTAGATAGATGTCTTTTGTGCTGATTATATGCAGACTGCAAAGTTTTCGTTGAGTAAATCCACCTCACTCAGATCCCGGGGGAGAGCAATGAGTATTGCCGATATGGGGTATCTTGGCCACGAACGGCGCAGCGCATGGACTACGCCAGAAAAGCCTCAAAGTGGAGGGTGAAGCGTAAGATATATAACAGAAAGCTCCGGATGCTAAGCCCGCAAAATATGAGGTGAGCTAGCCTCCAACCTACACAACTCTGGAGATATCTATGGTTCCCTCAGCCTCAGGAGAAGAACAGAAGAGCACCCTGGGCGCCAACCATTTTTCTGTGGATCGTTCTGCGGGGCTCGCTGGGCAGTATCAAGTGGCATACAACCCCGAAGAGAACGTTCTTTTCGTAAGCGGAAGCTTTAATCACACGAAGACCCACGGTACTCTCTGCGCAACAATCGCACGCATAAACGCAGATACCCTGCAGATTGAGAAGACGGCTGTTCTGCCTGCTATCCCGGAAAATAACCCCGGGTTAGAGAACCTCTTCCAAATCCAGGCTGCCTACGGTCTAGCAGCAGACAACGAGCGGGAGCTTCTCTGGACCGGAGGAACCCGCACAAACTCGGTATCCGCATACTCCCAAAAAGATCTAGCGCTCGTATGGGATTCTCTCGCTCTAGGAGTGGAGATGCTAATTCCGCGTGAGCTATACGTTGCACCCAGCGGTTCCGTACTCGTGACCGGAATGGGTGGTTACCAGGTAATCGCTGCACCTAACGCAGAAGGAGAACGCGCGGTTAGCTCTCTTCAAGGGGACGGTCCCGCTATGCTACTAGGGCCCGTAGCTGATGAAGCTCGTAGCCGCCTGTACATCCCGAATACTATGCGAGATGAAATCTGGGTTGTGGACATGAATACCTGGGGGCTCGTACGTAGGCTGCCCGTAACTGGCGGGGAAGACGCCAATGCTCCAATCGGTGTTCACGGTGTGGAGATTGATTCAACGTGCGGCGAACTGTATGTCTCTGCACAGGGGCGCGAGGGTAAAAACGGCGGTCTATATGTTCTGAGTTTTGAGGGTGAACACCTCGCTTATCTTCCATTCGGCAAAATGCCCACCGATATCTTGCTCGATGCAGAACGCCAGCTGCTCTATGTTGCTGATTTTGGCGGTAAGGGAGAGCCTGCAGTTGCAGGCGGTGGAACTATCACTGTCATTGACACGCTCAATCGAACCATCATCGAGACCTTGCAGGTAGCCCCGACCCGTATTAATCACCAGGTCCTGCTGAAGGACGGGAGCGTCATTGCTATCGACAAGGCGGGGGATTATCCCGCAGTTGAGGTTTCCTACGTGCTGGATGCATGCTCTGGTGAATACTATGAGGCTGCGGAAGAAAACCGGCCGGGAGAAGCTCCTCGTCCTATCGTTCGTGATGGTATCGCGAAAGTATATATGTCATAGCTGCAGAGTGAAGAGCAGTTGATATACCCAAAATAGTCACTGTCGCTCTCTAGCCTCTGTGTGCGCACTAGCGGGGTGGGGGAGTAAGACTGGGGTAATCCTATCGCTAGGCCGCGGCAAGTCTGTCGTGGGGGCATATTAAAACGTAGTAAAATATAAATATCTACCATCCTTGTTTGACACATTGTTTGGTAGATTTCTCGAGGCCCCTTCAGTTTCTTATGCGTCAGGAACTACACGAAGGGGCCTCCTGCTTTAAGTGTCAAATAAGCCGCCTTCTCGCTCGGTGTTGATGTGGGGTATGAGGTTTTTAATCTCCGATACATGCATTGTCTTGGTGGAGAGGGTGGTGGAGACCGAAATCATAGTTAACAAGCCCTTGCGCTAGATACCTGCTTCCTGTACAGTGTTAAGACTGTGTGGCTGTATCCAAATAGCCGCACAACCACGGGCTTCTCGTGCCAGTGCATAATGCCGCTACTTACGGGTGGATACGCCCGCTTCACGCGGGTCCAAATGCTTCTGGCATGGGTTTGCCCCAGGCGTTTCCGCTAACCCCTTCCATAGAGATGGGGCCCGGGGCGTCAACCAATCCCGTAAAAATGTTCCGCAAGGCTGGCTCGCGCCTAAAGCGAGTCGGAACCGGCGAGACGACAGGAGAAATATGATTCAGCAGGAGTCGCGACTGAAGGTCGCCGACAACACTGGTGCGAAGGAAATCCTGACCATCCGTGTTCTCGGTGGTTCCTCGCGTCGCTACGCAGGCATTGGCGACATCATTGTCGCAACCGTCAAGGATGCAATCCCCGGCGGTACCGTAAAGAAGGGTGACGTTGTCAAGGCAGTCGTCGTCCGCACCAAGAAGGAAACCCGTCGTCCCGACGGCTCCTACATCAAGTTCGACGAGAACTCCGCAGTGATCCTGAAGAACACTGATGGTGATCCCCGTGGTACCCGTATCTTCGGCCCCGTGGGTCGTGAACTTCGCGACAAGAAGTTCATGAAGATCGTTTCGCTGGCTCCGGAGGTGCTCTAATTCATGGCTAAGATCAAGTCCGGCGACCTGGTTCAGGTTATTTCCGGTGCAGATAAGGGCAAGCAGGGCAAGGTTCTGAAGGTTCTCCCCAAGGAAAACCGCGTGATTGTTGAGGGCGTCAAGGTCGTCACCAAGCACACCAAGGCTAACCCCCTGACCGGCGCAGCAGGCGGCATTCAGAAGGTTGAGGCACCGATCCACGTTTCTAACGTTGCGATTGTTGACCCCGAGACCAAGAAGCCGACCCGTGTTGGTTTCCGCCTCGAGACTGTAGAGCGTGACGGCAAGGAGCGCACCGTTCGCGTGCGCGTTGCTAAGCGTTCGGGTAAGGACATCTAATGACCGAAACCAAGATCACCCCCCGCTTCAAGACCAAGTACGCTGAGGTCGTCGTTCCCGCTCTGCAGGAAGAGTTCAAGTACGAGAACGTCATGCAGACCCCGAAGATCGTTAAGGTCGTCGTAAACATGGGTGTTGGCGAGGCAGCTCGCGACGCAAAGCTCATGGACGGCGCAATCCGCGATCTCACCGCAATCACCGGTCAGAAGCCGATTGTTACCCGCGCTAAGAAGTCCATCGCACAGTTCAAGCTGCGCGAAGGTATGCCCATTGGTGCACACGTCACCCTGCGTGGCGACCGCATGTGGGAATTCCTGGACCGCCTCGTCACCCTGGCACTGCCCCGAATCCGCGACTTCCGCGGCCTCTCGGACCGCCAGTTCGACGGTAACGGTAACTACACCTTCGGTCTGACCGAGCAGTCCATGTTCCACGAAATCGATCAGGACTCGATCGACCGCGTGCGTGGTATGGACATCACCGTGGTGACCTCCGCGAAGACCGACGACGAAGGCCGTGCAATCCTGAAGGCACTGGGCTTCCCGTTCAAGACCAACTAACGACTACGTTGTAGGTCCAGACCCCGTTACCGCGGGGTAGGGAAACCACAACGAGGAAGGGCTAAAGCCCACAATGACTATGACTGATCCGGTCGCAGATATGCTGACCCGTTTGCGTAACGCAAACTCCGCATACCACGACACCGTATCCATGCCCTACTCCAAGCTGAAGTCTCGCATTGCTGAGATCCTGAAGGCTGAGGGCTACATCGCCGACGTGAAGGTTGAGGATGCAAAGGTCGGCAAGACCCTGACCCTCGTCCTCAAGTACGGTCCGTCCCGCGAGCGTTCCATCGCTGGCGTGCGTCGTATTTCCAAGCCGGGCCTGCGTACCTACGCAAAGTCCACCAACCTGCCCCAGGTTCTGGGTGGCCTCGGCATCGCAATCCTGTCCACCTCTTCGGGTCTGCTCACTGACAAGCAGGCTGCGAAGAAGGGCGTGGGCGGCGAAGTCATCGCTTACATCTGGTAGTCGGTTAGAAGAGAAAGGAAGAGAATAATGTCACGTATTGGACGTCTCCCCATCTCGGTTCCCGCCGGCGTTGAGGTTAAGGTCGATGGCAACCTGGTCACCGTTAAGGGCCCCAAGGGCGAGCTCTCCCACAAGGTAGCTTCCCCCATCACCGTGGCTCTGAACGAAAACGAGATCGTTGTATCTCGTCCGAACGACGAGCGCCTGTCTCGCTCGCTGCACGGTCTGACTCGTACTCTGATTCAGAACCTGATTATCGGCGTTACCTCCGGCTACGAGAAGAAGCTGGAAATCGTTGGTACCGGTTACCGTGTGACCCCGAAGGGTAACGACCTGGAGTTCGCTCTGGGCTACTCCCACCCGATCAACATCACCGCTCCCGAGGGTATTACCTTCGCAGTGGAGGGTGCTAACAAGCTGACCGTGTCGGGTATCGACAAGCAGCTCGTTGGTCAGGTTGCAGCAAACATTCGTGGTCTGCGTAAGCCCGATCCCTACAAGGGTAAGGGTGTTCGCTACGCAGGTGAGCACATCCGCCGCAAGGTCGGAAAGGCTGGTAAGTAAACATGGCTATCAAGTCGAAGGCAGCGCAGCGTGCACGTCGTCACGCTCGCATCCGCAAGTACGTTTCGGGTACCGCTGCGCGTCCGCGCCTGTGCGTCACCCGTTCGACCCGTCACATGTTCGTTCAGGTTATCGACGATGTCAAGGGCGTAACCCTGGCATCCGCTTCCACCATGGAAGCAGAGCTGCGTGTAGCTGACCTGGACAAGACCGCTAAGGCAAAGCGCGTTGGTGAGCTCGTTGCAGAGCGTGCCAAGGCAGCTGGTGTTGAGGCAGTCGTGTTCGACCGCGGTGGTAACAAGTACCACGGCCGTGTTGCAGCCGTTGCTGACGGTGCACGCGAGGGAGGTCTTGCACTCTAATGAGCGAGCAGAACGTAAAGGAAACTCAGGTGAGCGAAGCAGTAGTAGCTGAAACCGCTGAGACCTCCAACCAGCGCGAGGAGCGCCGCAACAACCGCGGCGAGCGTCGTGGCCGTGGTGAGCGCCGTAACAACCGCGCTCGCGAGGAGGAGAAGGACAAGTACATCGAGCGCGTTGTGACCATCAACCGCGTTTCCAAGGTCGTCAAGGGTGGTCGTCGCTTCAGCTTCACCGCACTGGTCGTCGTTGGTGACGGTAACGGCCTGGTCGGCGTTGGCTACGGTAAGGCTAAGGAAGTTCCCGCAGCAATCTCCAAGGGTGTCGAGGAAGCAAAGAAGAACTTCTTCCGCGTTCCCCGCATCGAAGGCCGCACCATCCCGCACCGCGTGCAGGGTGAGGCAGCTGCAGGCGTTGTGATGCTCCGCCCGGCAACCGCTGGTACCGGTGTTATCGCAGGTGGCCCCGTGCGTGCAGTACTCGAGTGCGCAGGCATTCACGACGTGCTGTCCAAGTCGCTCGGTTCCTCGAACCAGATCAACATCGTTCACGCAACTGTTGCAGCACTCAAGGAGCTCGAGGAGCCCCTGGCAGTGGCAGCCCGCCGTGGCCTGCCCACCGATGAGGTTATCCCCAGCTACCTGCGCAACACCAAGTCTGAAAAGGCAGGTGCGTAGTAATGGCCAAGCGTATTCAGCCCAGCGACGCAAAGCTGGAAATCACCCAGGTCAAGTCCTATGTTGGTCAGAAGCAGAACATGCGCGACACCCTGCGTTCCCTGGGCCTCAAGCGCCCCGGCAACAAGGTAGTCCGCACTGCTGACCCCGTCACCGTTGGCATGGTTAACACCGTTGCTCACCTGGTGAAGGTTGAGGAGGTCAAGTAAAGATGGCAGAAGCTATCAAGATTCACGATCTGCGCCCGGCTCCGGGTGCCCACAAGGCAAAGACCCGCGTTGGCCGCGGTGAAGGCTCCAAGGGTAAGACCGCAGGTCGCGGTACCAAGGGTACCAAGGCACGTTACCAGGTTCGTGCAGGCTTCGAAGGCGGCCAGCTGCCGCTGCACATGCGCCTGCCGAAGCTGCGCGGCTTCAAGAACCCCTTCCGCACCGAGTACCAGGTTGTTAACCTGGACCGCATCCAGGAACTGTTCCCCAACGGTGGCGACGTCACCGTCGAGGCACTGGTTGCTAAGGGTGCCGTTCGTAAGAACGAGCTCGTGAAGGTTCTGGGCAACGGCGAAATCTCCGTCAAGGTGAACGTTGTTGTCGACAAGGCATCGGCTTCCGCTATCGAGAAGATCGAGGCCGCTGGCGGTTCTGTAACCGTTAAGTAGTCTTCAAGACGAGAAAGCCCCTGTCCGTACGCTGTACGGCAGGGGCTTTTTGCTGCTTGAAAAGATTCACAACAGGACTATATTCCTGTATTCGCATATTTGAACGCTTGGTGTGCGCCACATTTTGTGTTCAAAAATCACGCTAAGAGAATATAAAAGCTACATAATCTGCTAGGGAGTTATCGTTACCCGCTCCAAACACGATAGACTGGAAGATGTGTTTACTGCGCCCTAAAACTCTTTGAGAGGGATGGGCGCCCCATAGACTTACAGGAGGACATGTGCTGAGCGCATTCGGGCGAGTCGTTAAGACCGCCGATTTGCGGCGTAAGCTGCTGTTTACCCTGGCAATGATTGTGCTGTACCGCGTGGGCACTTTCATCCCCGCGCCAGGCGTTTCCTACGGAAATGTACAGCAGTGTCTGAACGCCAATGTTACAAGCGGTGGCGTCTACGATATCGTCAACCTTTTCAGTGGTGGCGCACTGCTGCAGCTTTCGATCTTTGCCCTCGGCGTGATGCCGTACATTACCGCGTCCATTATCATCCAGCTGCTACGCGTGGTCATCCCGCGATTCCAGGAGCTGCACGATGAGGGCGCGCAGGGTCAGGCAAAGCTCACCCAGTACACCCGCTACCTGACCATCGCTCTTGCTCTGCTGAATGCAACCACCATCGTCTCGATGGCACGCTCTGGCGTTCTGCTGGGTAACTGCCCGGGCATCATCCCCCAGGACGACGTACTGCACATCCTGCTGATTATCGTCACCCTGTGTGCGGGTACCACCGTCATCATGTGGATGGGCGAGCAGATTACCGAGCGTGGCGTCGGCAACGGCATGTCCCTGCTGATCTTCACCTCCATTGCGTCCTCCTTCCCGAGCGCTCTGGGCTCCATCCAGCGCACCCACGGTTGGGGTATCTTCGCGGCTGTCTGCGGTATTGGCCTGCTGGTCATGCTCGCCGTGGTCTACGTGGAACAGTCCGTTCGCCGTATTCCCGTGCAGTACGCAAAGCGCATGATTGGTCGACGCACCATTGGTGGCACCAGCACCTACATCCCGCTGAAGGTCAACATGGCCGGCGTGATTCCGCTGATCTTCGCCTCCTCCCTGCTGACCCTGCCCGGTCTGATTGCCCAGTTCAACACCCCCACCAACGGCTCCACCCCGCCGGACTGGGTTAACTGGATTAACGCATACCTGGTGCGTGGCGACCACCCGCTGTACATTGCTCTCTACTTCTTCATGATTATTGGCTTCGCCTACTTCTACGTGGCGGTCACCTTCGACCCGGTGGAAGTAGCGGACAATATGAAGAAGTACGGTGGCTTTATCCCCGGTATCCGTGCTGGTAAGCCCACCGAGCGTTACCTCAGCTACGTACTCAACCGAATTACGTTGCCTGGCGCACTTTACCTGGGTGTAATTTCCATGATTCCCCTGGTAGCGCTTATCCTATTCAACGCAAACCAGAATTTCCCGTTCGGTGGCGCCTCGCTGCTGATCGTGGTGGGTGTTGGTCTTGATACTCTCAAGCAGATCAACGCTCAGCTCCAACAACGAAACTACGAAGGACTGCTCCGATGAACCGTCTGCTCATCGTCGGCCCTCCCGGTGCAGGTAAGGGCACCCAGGCCGTCAAGATCGCTGAAGCGCTGAAGATTCCCGCGATTTCCACCGGTGATATCTTCCGTAAGAACATCAAGGAAGAGACCGAACTCGGTAAGGAAGCGAAGTCGTACATCGACTCCGGTAACCTGGTTCCCGACTCTGTCACTAACAACATGGTGCGTGCACGCCTGGACGAAGGCGACGTCGTCAACGGCTTCCTGCTCGACGGCTACCCCCGCAACACTGCACAGGTGCACGAGCTGGACTCCATCCTTGAAGCTAAGGGCGAGAAGATCGACCGCGTTCTGCTGCTCGTTGCAGATAACGACGAACTCGTCGAGCGTCTGCTCAACCGTGCAGCTGAGCAGGGTCGTACCGATGACAACGAAGAAGTCATCCGTCACCGCCTGAAGGTCTACGAAGAGGAGACCGCGCCGCTGATCGCAATCTACCGCGAACGCGGCATCGTCAAGGAAGTTAACGGCCTCGGCGAGATTGCTGAAGTCACCGAGCGCATCCTCGACGCTCTGAAGTAATCTTCTGCTGTACCCCCGCAATTTGAGGTGCATGATGCATCACAAAAACTTGCGGGGGTACAGTGCTGTCTGTAGAGTTCTAAGCTTGGGCATACCGCCCCATACACCTAAGGAGCCAGAATGGCACGAGTCGAAATCAAAACCAATGCACAGCTTCAGCAGATGGCTCGTGCAGGTGTTATCACCAGCCGCGCACTTGACGCGGCCGTAGCGGCAGCCCGCCCCGGCGTAACTACCGCAGAGGTGAATGCCGCCTTTGAACGCACCCTGCTGGAACTGGGCGGTACCTCCAACTTCTACGGCTACTACGACTACCCGGCAACCGTATGCACCTCCGTCAACCACGAGGTCGTTCACGGTATCCCCGGCGACTACGTTCTCAAGGACGGCGATATCCTCTCCATCGACGGTGGTGCATACGTGATTGACCCCGCCACCAACCGCCAGTGGCACGGCGACTCGGCACGTACCGTTCTGGTCGGTGACAACGTAAGCGAAGCGCGCGCGGAGCTCTCTGCCGTGACCCGCGAGGCGATGTGGCACGGTATCGCGGCTCTCGCGACCGCAAAGAAGGTCGGTGAAATCGGTCTGGCTATCGAAGCATACGTGACCGAAGAATACGGCGATAAGTACGGCATCATTGAAGACTATGTGGGCCATGGCATCGGCTCGCAGATGCACATGGCTCCGGATGTGCTGAACTACGCTGTGCGTGACATGGGCCCGAAGATTAAGCCCGGTATGGCTTTCGCTATCGAACCGATGCTCGTCACCGGTTCCATCGAGACCAAGGTGCTCTCCGATGACTGGACCGTTGTGACCGTTGACGGCTCCGATGCATGCCAGTGGGAGCACTCCGTTGCTGTGCACAGCGACGGCATCTGGGTTCTGACCGCAGAAGACGGCGGCGCCAGCGAACTTGCTCGCTTCGGCGTAACCCCGGTTCCGATTCCCGCCTAAGCCCCACCACTGGGGGAGGGGAACACCTTTAGTTGCCCCACCTCCACCCGAAGAAACCGGCGAATCCGGTCCGGTGCGTGATAGCGCATCCGAAAGCATCCACATCACAAGGAAGAAGCTCCATGAGCGAAACTCTCAATAGCGGCGAGGCAACCGCGCCCGCTGCGACCAAGGTGCCGGTTGAAATCTCGAACGTTCGCCCCGCACCCGGCCAGATTGCCCTGAAAGCACCGCGCCGTGCGAAGCCGCCCAAGCACATCGCTGACTTCGATATGGCTGGCCGCCGCGAATTTCTGAAGGAACTGGGCTACCAGTCGTTCCGTGCGTCCCAGCTGTCCAAGCACTATTTTGAGCGTCTGGTCACTGACCCCGCCGAGATGACTGACCTGCCGGCTAAGGATCGCGAGCAGATGGTTGCTCAGGCGATGCCCCAGCTTCTGACTCCGGTCCGTACCCTCGAGGCTGACGGTGGCGACACCCTGAAGGTTGTGCACCGCCTCTTTGACGGTGCGCTCATTGAGTCCGTCATCATGCGCTATGACAACCGCGTAACCATGTGCATCTCTTCGCAGGCTGGCTGCGGTATGAACTGCCCCTTCTGTGCAACCGGTCAGCAGGGTTTGACCCGTAACCTGTCCACCGCAGAAATTGTGGAGCAGGTCGTTGCCGGTGCCCGCTACCTGAAGCAGATGAAGGGCCTGGAAGAAGCAGAAGGTGGCTCTGAGGATACTCGTCCACTGCGTGTTTCCAACATTGTCTTCATGGGTATGGGTGAGGCGCTCGCTAACTACAAGGCAACCATGGGTGCTGTACACCGCCTGATTGACCCTTCGCCCGAGGGCCTCGGTATTTCTGCTCGTGGTCTGACCATGTCGACCGTGGGTCTGGTGCCCGGCATTCGTAAGTTTGAGCTGGAGAAGCTGCCCATTACTTTGGCGCTGTCTCTGCATGCTCCGGATGATGAGCTGCGTGATGAGCTAATCCCGATTAACCAGCGTTGGAAGGTTGACGAGACTCTGGACGCTGCGTACGACTACTACCGTACGACCGGCCGCCGCGTCTCCATTGAGTACGCGCTGATTCGCGATATTAACGATCAGGGCTGGCGTGCGGATTTGCTCGGTAAGAAGCTGGCGCAGCGCGGCCGTGGCTGGGTGCACGTGAACCCGATTCCGCTGAACCCGACCCCGGGTTCAAAGTGGACGGCATCCCGTAAGGGCGTTGAGCAGAACTTTGTGGAGCGTCTGCGTGCCCACGGTATTCCGACGACTATTCGTGATACTCGCGGTTCCGATATTGATGGTGCATGCGGTCAGCTGGCTGCTAAGGAAGACTAAGCGGCTGAGCTGCGACCGGTGAACGGTGCCCCTTTCCTGCGGAGGGAAGTCATTAAGACTTCCTGGAGCGTGGCGGAGGGGCTTCTTCCTTTTAAACATTAAGTGCCTGATGTCATAAAAATCACGGTTGTTTTTCCATGGTCTTTGCCGTAGAGTTAACAGTTGGTTGTTTGTGCCAGTGTTAAGTGCGCCTTAAAACGCCCTAGCGCCTCACCGCGGTGAGCTCACAAGCAGAAGATACATTTGCCCGCCGCACCTGCGACGGGCACCGACGTTAGCGGAGGATATGGCTAAGAAAGACGGCGTCATCGAGATTGAAGGCTCTGTGGTTGAAGCTCTGCCCAACGCGATGTTCCGTGTTGAGCTGGATAACGGCCACAAGGTTCTCGCACACATCTCGGGCAAGATGCGTCAGCACTACATTCGCATCCTGCCTGAGGACCGAGTAGTAGTGGAACTGAGCCCCTACGACCTTTCCCGAGGTCGTATCGTCTACCGTTACAAGTAAACCCGAGATAAACGTCGCCCCTGGCGGCGTTTAAATCGTGTTCAAAGGGATAACGCAGTTCCCCAACGTAAGTGAGGGAACCTCTTATCTCGCCAGTAATCAAGTTGCAATCAAAAGGAATGCGATGAAGGTCAAGCCGAGCGTTAAGCCGATCTGCGATAAGTGCAAGGTGATCCGCCGTCACGGTGTGGTCATGGTGATCTGCGAAAACCCGCGCCACAAGCAGCGCCAGGGCTAATCCCTAGCAGCTGACTTCATAGCCGCCCTGTAAGAGGGCGGAATTGTCATAGGCACCGCTCCGAAGCAACGCCAACGAGGCGCCTTCGGATACCTCCGGACTCAGAGGCCGGGGACCGGGTCAGAACAACCCGGGCAGTGATGCTATAGACCTCTGGAAAACAACAAGGAGAAGCCAGTATGGCACGTCTCGCTGGAGTTGATATTCCCCGCGAAAAGCGCGTGGAAGTTGCTCTCACTTACATCTACGGCGTGGGCAAGACCCGTGCACACGAAACCCTCGCTGCTACCGGCGTCAACCCTGACACCCGCGTCAAGGACCTGACCGACCAGGAGCTCGTGGCACTTCGTGACTTCATCGAAGGCAACTACAAGGTTGAAGGTGATCTTCGCCGCGAGGTTGCAGCTGACATCCGCCGTAAGGTTGAAATCGGTTCCTACCAGGGCCTGCGCCACCGCCGCGGCCTGCCGGTTCACGGTCAGCGCACCAAGACTAACGCACGTACCCGCAAGGGCCCGAAGCGTACCGTCGCAGGTAAGAAGAAGTAAGCAACGTTGCTCTGTTGGATATCTCTATCCGACCAACGTATTAGAAAACCTTTGTAGGAGAATCAAAAATGCCTCCCAAGACTCGCGCTGCGGCAGCTCGTAAGACCAACCGCCGCAAGGTTAGCAAGAACATCGTTGCTGGTCAGGCTCACATCAAGTCGACCTTCAACAACACCATCGTCTCCATCACCGATCCCACCGGTGCAGTGATCTCCTGGTCCTCCGCTGGCGACATGGGCTTCAAGGGCTCCCGTAAGTCCACCCCCTACGCCGCACAGCTGGCTGCTGAGGCTGCTGCAAACCGCGCCAAGGAGCACGGCGTCCGCAAGGTTGACGTGTTCGTCAAGGGCCCCGGTTCCGGTCGCGAAACCGCAATCCGCTCCCTGCAGGCTGCAGGCCTCGAGGTCGGTTCGATCCAGGACGTTACCCCCGTTGCACACAACGGTTGCCGTCCCCCGAAGCGCCGCCGCGTCTAATTAGGTCCCTGACCTAATCCCTCGACGGGTACGCTCCACGGAGCTGTACCCGGAGAGTACAGACACCCGTCTGCTTCCTAAGATATGTTTTCCCCAACCTGTGGGCTCATATAGCGGAGCTCACCGAAAGGAAACAAAGTGCTTATTGCACAGCGCCCCACTCTGACTGAAGAGGTCGTAGCGCCCAACCGCTCACGCTTCACCATCGAGCCTCTGGAGCCCGGTTTCGGCTACACCATGGGTAACTCCCTCCGCCGTACTCTGCTGTCCTCCATCCCCGGCGCCGCTGTTACCAGCGTCCGCATTGATGGCGTACTGCACGAGTTCAGCACCGTTCCCGGCGTGACCGAGGACGTCACTGAGATCATCTTGAACATCAAGAAGCTCTCCATCTCTTCTGAGAACGACGAGCCCGTCGTGGCCTACCTGCGCAAGCAGGGCGAAGGTGAACTGACCGCAGGCGACATCGAGGTTCCCGCTGGCGTGGAGATCCACAACCCGGAACTGCACCTGGCAACCCTGAACGCCTCGGCAAACTTCAACGCTGAGCTGGTTATCGAGCGCGGTCGCGGCTACGTGACTGCAGCTCAGAACAAGGTCGGCGATGGCGAGATTGGCCGTATCCCGGTTGACTCCATCTACTCCCCGGTTCTGAAGGTTACCTTCAGCGTGAACGCGACCCGTGTTGAGCAGCGCACCGACTTCGACAGCCTGACCCTGGACGTCGAAACCAAGGAAGCCATCGCACCGCGTGACGCCGTTGCTTCTGCAGGCAGCACCCTGGTCGAGCTCTTCGGCCTGGCACGTGAGCTGAACATTGCAGCTGAGGGTATCGAAGTTGGCCCGTCGCCCGCCGACGAGTCCATGGCCGCTGATTTGGCACTGCCGATCGAGGACCTGAACATGTCCGTCCGCTCCTACAACTGCCTCAAGCGCGAGGGCATCCACACCGTGGGTGAGCTCGTGACCCGCAGTGAAGCTGACCTGATGGACATCCGTAACTTCGGTGCTAAGTCCATTGACGAGGTCAAGGCAAAGCTCATCGAGCTCGGCCTGGCTTTGAAGGACTCCCCTCCCGGTTTCGAGCCTGCTGCACGCCCGCTTGATGACGAAGACGGTTCCGGCGAATAATTTCGACCGAATAGTTCACCCGGTTCCACCGGGATCAGTCAAACTTGATTCCCTAAGAGGCTCCGCTGCTGGGGCGTTAGGGAACGCAACTATGGAGATTTAACTATGCCTACTCCCACTAAGGGTCCCCGCCTCGGCGGTTCCCCGACCCACGAGCGCCACATGCTCAACAACCTGTCGGCGCAGCTGTTCCAGCACAAGCGCATCACCACCACCCTGACCAAGGCAAAGCGCCTGCGTCCGGTGGCAGAGCGCTTCATCACCTTCGGTAAGAAGGGCGACCTGGCTGCTCGCCGTCGCGTGCTGCGTTCCATCACCGACAAGTCCGTCGTGCACGAGCTCTTCACCGTTATTGCTCCGGCAATGGCAGAGCGCCCCGGTGGTTACACCCGCATCATCAAGATCGGTAACCGTAAGGGTGACAACGCTCCCATGGCAGTCATCGAGCTCGTCATGGAGCCCGTTGCAACCAAGGGTGCAGTTGCTGAGGCAACCAAGGTTGCTGAGAAGGCAGCTGAGGCTCCCAAGGCTGAAGCAGCTGAGGGCCTGCCCGCAGGTTCCCACGCACCCCTGGAGTCCGGCGAGGCTCCCAAGGGCTTCGAGGTTAAGGGTAACGCCGATTCCATGAAGTACCACGTGCCCGGTTCCCGCTGGTACTCCAGCACCAAGGCTGAAATCTGGTTCGACTCCGCTGAGTCGGCAGAGGCTGCAGGTTACGCCCCCGCAGGTGGCGCAGCAGCACAGAAGGTTTCCGAGTAATACGGATCCCAGCTGATTTAGGCTAAGCCTAAAATATGTCAATCCGCCGTCCACTGCTGTGGGCGGCGGATTGGTGTATCTGCATACTTAACGAGGAGACGGTTCTTTGCGCATTCGCTATACAAGAGTCGATCCGTATTCTTCAACCGTCCTTTACCGCTGAAAGGCACACCAATGCATAACGCTACTGCTTTAGAGAATCACGAAGCGCAGCCCTTCACTGCTACGCACCGCGTGCGCATTGATTGTGCCTACGACGGTTCTCTTTTTAGCGGGTGGGCTGCCCAACCGAACCTAGTTACCGTGCAGGGGGCCATTGAGAACGCCCTTGAACTGATTTTGCGGGCGCCTCACCGCGTGGTGGTCGCGGGCCGAACCGATGCCGGTGTGCATGCGGAAGCCCAGACCCTGCATTGCGATTTGAACGATGAGGATTGGACTCGCCTGCAAGGTCGAACGGGGGAGGACGACCCGACGGCTGCCCTGGGGCGCCGCCTCACCGGCGCTCTTCAGCGTTGTCTTTACGATGCGGAAGAGCAGTTGAACTTGCCGAAGAACGTTCGCGGTATTCTGCAGGGTGCTATTCAGATTCACCGCGTGAGCGAAGTTTCTTTTGAATTTGATGCGCGCTTCTCTGCTACCGGTCGCCGCTACGTATATCGCATTGCAGATGGCGCGGCGAACGGTCTTAATCCTCTGCACCGTACCTACACCTGGGCGGTACCTGAGCACCTGGATTGTGCTGATCTTAACCAGTCGGCGCAGCAGCTACTCGGCCTGCGTGATTTTCTCTCCTTCTGCAAACCGCGTGAAGGCGCGACCACGATTCGTGAGCTGCGAGAACTTAGCTTCACTCGTACTGAAAGTGGCCTTATTGAGGTGCGTGTGGTGGCTGATGCCTTCTGTCATCACATGGTGCGTTCACTTGTGGGTGCGTTGGTGCTCTACGGCACGGGTAAACGTGACGCCGCCTGGTTGCGTGAGCGGATCGAGAACCCGGGACGCGAGGCTTCGCTGACTCTGGCGCCTCCGCATGCTCTGGCACTAGCTGAAATTTACTACCCTGCCCCGGAGTTGTATGGAGCGCAGGCGGAACGTGCTCGAGCAAAGCGCGAGGACCACGAAGCACAGAGCGCTTAACGCCCTGTGTATATTGAGCCCCGTCACGTTGCTCATGCGCCGTGAAGCGTCGCGGGGGAGTGCAACTACCTCAGGTGAATTACACGGATGGAATTTAAAATGTGTTTAAGGCAAAAAAGCCCTATTTTTAAGGCTTTGGCGGTGGATTAAGCACTCGACGTCCTGTATAGTCTTGATATGTTGTGCGTGTTCTACCCGAGCGCGCTCTAAATCGCTGTCTAGTTGCAGGACGTTAAGGCGATATAGAGTACGGGCAGAACGGGCGGCAGCTCGGTCCTCACCCGGGTGTTCGTCATGCACGTAAGTAAAAGGCGCGATACCCAACTAAGCGCCGTATGTACATTTCGAGACAAAGGCCAATATTTTGCGCACTTATACTCCCAAGCCCGGCGAAGTCGAGCGCCAGTGGCACGTCATTGACGCCACCGACGTTGTTCTCGGCCGCCTCGCAAGCCAGACCGCTATCCTGCTGCGCGGTAAGCACAAGCCGACTTTTGCTCCCCACGTTGACACCGGTGACTTCGTTATCATCGTGAACGCTGAGAAGGTCGCCCTGACCGGTGCAAAGCTCGAGCAGAAGCGTGCATACCGCCACTCGGGTTACCCCGGCGGTCTGAAGTCCGTGAACTACGCAGAGCTGCTTGAGACCAACCCCGTTCGCGCGGTTGAGAAGGCTGTCAAGGGCATGCTGCCCAAGAACAAGCTTGCTGCACAGCAGCTCAAGAAGCTGAAGGTCTACGCTGGCCCCGAGCACCCGCACGCGGCACAGCAGCCCAAGACCTACGAATTCAACCAGGTCGCCCAGTAATTCGGGCCTACGAGAAACAATAGGAGAAATCGTGGCTCAGAACGAAGAGCTGATCGTAGTCGAGGAAGAGCTGACCAGCTACACCTCGGAGTCCGCTGCTCCCGCAGCGGCTAAGGCAGCACGCCCGGCCCTGACTGTTGCAGGCGCAGCAGTTGGTCGCCGCAAGGAAGCAGTGGCACGCGTTCGCGTTGTGCCCGGTTCCGGCAACTGGACCATCAACGGTCGTAGCCTGGAAGACTACTTCCCCAACAAGCTGCACCAGCAGGACGTCAACCAGCCTTTCAAGCTCCTGGAGCTTGAGGGCGCATACGACGTCATCGCACGCATCAACGGTGGTGGCCCCTCCGGTCAGGCAGGTGCTCTGCGCCTGGGTATCGCTCGTGCACTGAACGAGATCGACCGCGAGAACAACCGCCCCGCACTGAAGAAGGCTGGCTACCTGACCCGTGACGCACGCGTCATCGAGCGTAAGAAGGCTGGTCTTAAGAAGGCACGCAAGGCTTCGCAGTTCTCCAAGCGTTAATCGCTGGTTTTCACGAAGCGTTACGCCCCGTCTCTCCCTAGGAGAGCGGGGCGTTTGCGTATCTACTCACCCTGAGCGTTACAAGGTTATAGGGTGCATATAACTGTTACGTTTGTTCATCGAAGAGCACACCGGTAGAGTTAAAGAGTCAAAGCAGACAGGAAGAAAAGAGTACTCATGGCAGAGCAGAATCCCTCCACCCAGCCCGAAGAGAAGGCTGTGGAGGCTCCTCAGACTGAAGCCCACCACCACGCCGCTGAAGGCGCACACGCACACACCGGTTCTGAGAAGAAACAAGCCATCAAGGAAGCCCTGAAGCCCCAGGCACGCCGCACCTCCGTTGTCGAGGACTACTCGGCAGAGCTGGACGAAATGGCTTCCCTCACCCGCGCCCTCGGCAAGGACAAGAAGGACGACGAAACCTCGCAGGCATGGAAGAAGGGTTACCCCTACGACACCAAGCTCAGCCGTAAGGCATACGAGAAGGAAAAGCGTGCCCTGCAGATTGAGCTGCTGAAGCTGCAGCTCTGGGCTAAGTCCACCGGTCAGAAGATCCTCATCATCTTCGAAGGCCGTGACGCAGCAGGTAAGGGTGGCTCCATCAAGCGCTTCACCGAGCACCTGAACCCCCGTGGCGCTCGCGTTGTGGCACTGGAGAAGCCGACCGATATCGAGCAGACTCAGTGGTACTTCCAGCGTTACATCAAGCACCTGCCCTCCGGCGGCGAAATCGTTCTGATGGACCGCTCCTGGTACAACCGTGCCGGCGTTGAGCGCGTTATGGGTTACTGCACCCAGGCACAGTACTTCGAGTTCATGCGCGAAGTTCCGGACCTGGAGCGCATGCTGGTGAACTCCGGTATCCACATCATCAAGTTCTGGTTCTCCGTCACCCGCGAAGAGCAGCTCGCACGCTTCACCTCCCGCCGTACCGACCCGGTTCGCCAGTGGAAGCTTTCCCCCACCGACCTGGCATCCCTGGACAAGTGGGACGACTACACCGCGGCGAAGGAAGCAATGTTCTTCTACACCCACACCGGTGACGCTCCCTGGACCGTTATCAAGTCCAACGACAAGAAGCGCGCACGTCTGGAAGCAATGCGTTACGTGCTCTCCCAGTTCGACTACCCCTCTAAGGATGAGGCAGTCGTGGGCGAGCTCGACTCGCTGATTGTTCGCTCTGCATCGCACGTTTTCGAGGATGAGTCCGGTGACTCTCCCGACGGCTTCCCGGTCGTCAAGTAAGCGTTGATAGATAGGGGAGAGCAACAGCTCAACCCTGCGGCGATAGAACCGCTAAACAGCTTGCGCTATGAAGGTGCCTGCCTCTCTTTTCCCTCTCTGGGAACTGAGAGCAGGCACCTTTGCGTGTCTATAGAAACATTAGCTATGAAGCAGATATGTAGCCGCTGAAAATCACTTTCTGATTCTGAAGAAAATGCGGTGTATGCGCCTAAGCAGAGTTACGCACAACGTAAAATAAAAGGGTGACTGAACGACTTTTTGGAACCGACGGCGTACGCGGTCTGGCAAACGATGTAATTACTCCCGCCCTGGCTATGGAGCTCGCGCAGGCGGCTTCTATTGTTCTGGGCTTTGACACGGTAGAAGAGGGCGTACGCCCCCGTGCCGTGATTGCAAATGACTCCCGATCCTCTGCAGACTTTATTGTCTCTGCGATGAAGGCTGGCTTCGCTAGCGCAGGTGTTGACGTGCTGGATGCCGGCATTGTCCCCACCCCCGCAGCAGCTTACCTGGTGGCACACACCGGTGCTGACTTCGGCGTGATGATTTCTGCATCGCACAATCCTGCAGCGGACAACGGTATTAAGTTCCTGGCTCGTGGCGGCCAGAAGCTGGAAGACTCCGTTGAGGACGCTATTGAGCGCGTTTACCGCGAGAAGTCCTTCCGCTACCCGACCGGTGGCGCTGTGGGTACCGTCAAGCCCCTGGAGAACGGTACCGAGGCTTACGTGAAGCACCTGGTCTCCACCCTGCCCGATGGCAAGCCCCTCGCAGGCATGAAGATTGTTCTGGACTGTGCAAACGGTGCAGCCTACGCGGCGTCCCCGGCAACCTTCGAGGCACTGGGTGCAGAGGTCATCGCACTGGCTGTAGAGCCCAACGGCACCAACATCAACGACGGTGTGGGCTCCACCCACCCCGAGAAGCTGCAGGCAGCTGTCGTTGAGCACGGCGCGGACCTCGGTATCGCCCACGACGGTGACTCCGACCGTTGCCAGGCAGTTGACGAAAAGGGCAACCTGGTAGATGGCGACCAGATCATGGCTATCCTGGCTGTTGCCGCTAAGCGCGAAGGTAAGCTCGCAAAGGACACCCTCGTCGCAACCGTAATGAGCAGCCTGGGCCTGGAACTGTACCTGCGCGAGCACGGTATTACCCTGGGCCGTACCGCTGTGGGTGACCGCTACGTCCTCGAGTCTATGCGCGAGCACGGCTACAACCTTGGCGGCGAGCAGTCCGGCCACGTCATCATGAGCGACTACGCAACCACCGGTGACGGCGTTCTGACCGGCATCCAGCTGGCTGCAGAGGTGGCTCGTAGCGGTCAGACCCTCTCGGAGCTGGCATCGCGTATGCAACCCACCCCGCAGCGTCTAATCAACGTCAAGGGCGTTGACCGTGCGGCGGTCAAGACCAACGAGGCGCTCGCTACCGCTGTGAGCGAGGCTGAAGGCGTACTGGGCGAGAGCGGCCGCGTGCTGCTGCGTGCATCCGGCACCGAGCCTCTGGTCCGCGTGATGGTTGAAGCTGCAACCCAGGAGCAGGCTGATGAGGTTGCTCAGCAGCTGGCTGGCGTTGTGGCTAAGGAACTGGCACTCTAAACGTATCCTTCCGGTGCGAAGACCGCAATGGAGGATAGAGAAGGGCTGGGAAGGTGTTACCTTCCCAGCCCTTCTTCGTTATCTTGGGCGGGGGAGGGGGGGACGAGGATACGGAAAACCCCCGTATCCACAGGGGATACGGGGGTCTAAAAAATTAGTGGTAGAGAGCAGAGAAATTACTTCTTTGCCAGAGCGTCGCGGATCTCCTTCAGGAGGTCAAGCTCGGTCTCTTCCTTTTCAACAGCCTCGTCTTCAGCCTTCTTCTTAGCCAGCGCGAGTTCAGTCAGCTTCTGAGTGGGCACAACAACTGCGAAGTAGACAGCAACTGCAATCAGGATGAAGTTGACAATAGCGGTTAGGAACACGCCAACCTTGATCTGGCCGAAGACCAGGAAGTTGTCGAAGTTGGGGGAGCCAACCAGCATGGAGATAGCCGGCATCAGGACGGCCTGGACAAGCGAGGTCACCACAGCGGTGAAGGCGGTACCCATAATCAGACCAACTGCGAGGTCGATGACGTTACCGCGGATTACAAAATCTTTAAAACCCTTAAGCATGAGATATAGAATAGCGCCTTTTCACCTCAGAAAATGCCATATTCTGAGAAAATTTTCATTGTAAAGCATGTGTTTTTCTTCACAGTGGTCCTATGGCGCCCGATACTTAAAGTCTAGCTCACATGAACCTGAGCAAAAATCTCTAAAACCTGCGAAAAACCGCGGATTTACGGGGTGTGTATGCGAAAAAATATGCATCTACTGTGCCTATTTATCTCCGGTACGGAAGCTTGAAAGACGATACACATCACCACTTGGCGCACCGACCAAAGCCGAAAGATTAGCCTCGACCCTAGCTCGCACTTGCATAATCGGGTGCCGCACCCGTACCGATAAACTCCTCAAAAGTCTTCGCGCCCGAAGACACATACTCCTGAGCAATCTGCACACCCACATAGCGGTAATGCCACGGCTCAAAACGATAACCGGTCACCGATTGACGACCATCAGGGAAGCGCAAAATATATCCGTAACGCGGAGCGTTCTTCGCCAACCACTGACCAGCCAGCGTATCGCGATAACACTCCTCCAAACGGCAACCCTCAGGAGAAGCAAAATCAATCGCCAAGCCCGTCTGATGCTCCGAATAGCCGGGACGAGCCGATAACTGGTCCGCCACCTGTTGACCGTTCACCGAAACCCAATACTGATAGGTCTGCTGCTGCACCGCATACGAACGATACGCGCTAGAAACAAGCAGAGTCACGCCATCAGTAGCAGCCGCATCAATCATCGTATCCGCTGCCTTAGCCGCCTCAGCGCGCAATTGATGACCGTAGAACTCCACCAGGTCATTCGGCTCCCAATCCTGCTGCGCAAAGGGACGCATCTTATTCACGAGGCAACGCAAAGAATCCGGCTGAGACTCAACACTCGGCTGAGCAAGCGCCAACGGGGAAGAAGACACGCTCGCAGAAGCCGAAGCACTTGCAGAAGCACCGGTAGCAGAAGCAACAGGGGAGGGCGCGGCAGAAGATGCCGACGCAGCGGAAGAGGCGCTAGAAGAAGCCGCCGAAGCCGCCGCAGACTCAGAAGCACTCGCAGCAGAAGATGAAGAAAACGCACCCTGACCCTGCGAACCGCAAGCTGCCAATAGCGCCGTGCCACCAACTCCCAAAGCGGCACCCAAAAGAGTACGGCGATTCACCGCAGAACTATCAAAAGACTCCTGAGCGGTAGACGTACGGTGCAGGGACTTCACAATAACTCCTCATCATGGCGTAGGTGCATACAAAAGCACCGGAAGCCTAAACCCACCCAGCGAGGGAGTGGAGCCTCCGGCGCCTTCTACTAGAATGCACCACAATACCGGCTAAAAGCCGCACACGAACACTAAAAACCTAAAGAACCTCTAGTTCTTACGCAGAAGAACCTGCTCCACGGTATGCTCGGCACCCTTCTGCAGAATTAAATGCGCACGAGCACGAGTCGGCAAAACATTCTGCACCAGATTAGGCTCATTCACGCTCTTCCAAATGCCGGTCGCCACCTCAACCGCCTGCTCATCGCTCAGCTCCGCATAACGCTTGAAATACGACTCCGGATTCGCAAAAGCCGAAGAACGCAGTGTCAAGAAACGATTCACATACCAGCGCTCAATATCCTCAGTGCGGGCATCCACATAAATAGAGAAATCAAAGAAATCGCTCAGCGTCAGATCGGAAGTCTCCGGACCCTCAGCTTGAGAAGGCGCCAAAACATTCAAACCCTCAAGAATCAGAACATCCGGTGCGGTGACCTCAATATGTTCATCCGGCATGATGTCGTAATACAGGTGTGAATACTTCGGCGCCACCACACGCTCGGCACCGGACTTCACCTGCGACACAAAATTCAGCAGGGCACGGCGATTATAAGACTCTGGGAAACCCTTGCGGTGCATAATGCCGCGACGCTGAAGCTCCGCATTCGGGTACAAGAAACCATCCGTAGTTACCAACTGCACCTTCGGAGTCGAAGGCCAGCGACTCAAAAGAGCCTGCAAAATACGAGCCGTCGTCGACTTGCCCACAGCAACAGAACCCGCCACACCAATAATGAACGGGACACGGCGCTGAGACACATGCAGAAAATCATTCGTCATATGGTTTAACGAAGAAGCAGCAGTCACGTACAGGTTAAGAAGACGAGAAACCGGCAGATAAATACGCTGCACCTCCTCAAGGTCGACAGTTTCACCCAGGCCACGAAGAGACTCAATTTCCTCAGCACTGAGGGGGACAGAAATCTCATCGGCTAGGTGCGACCAGCGGGAACGGTCAAGATGCATGAAGCGGTCATCGCCAGAAAAATACGGTGCGGTGCTCATTTATCTAAGTGTACGAACTTTCAGCCCGCGGGGAAAATATCTACTCTCATGGTTTGTGCGAAGAAATAAATTGATGGAAAGAAAAGGGTAAAACCTGAAAAGCTAGGAAAGCCACATTAAACGTGACGCATAACGGTATTTCACCGTGCACATATTCGGATACTTGTGGGATAAACTTATAGCATGTGTGGAATCGTAGGATATGTAGGTCTGGACACTGCTCCGGACGGTAACAAGTTTGACCACAACGCATACGATGTGGTCCTCGAAGGTCTGCGCCGTCAGGAATACCGCGGCTATGACTCTGCTGGCGTGGCACTCGTGTGCCCCGACGGCATCGTATTCCGTAAGAAGGCTGGTAAGCTCCTGAACCTTGAGAACGAGGTCAAGGAACACCCCCTGCCGGACTCCCAGATTGGTATCGGTCACACCCGTTGGGCAACCCACGGTGGACCCACTGACAACAACGCTCACCCCCACGTTGTCGACAACGGCCGCCTCGCCGTCGTACACAACGGTATTATCGAAAACTTTGCAGAACTGCGCGCCGAGCTGCTCGCCGAAGGTGTAGAGTTCGCATCTCAGACCGACACCGAGGTAGCTGCAGCAACCATTGCAAGCATCTACAACAAGCTCGGTACCGGTGACCTCACCGAGGCAGTACGCGTAGCATCCAACCGCCTCGAAGGTGCATTCACCATCCTGGCTATCCACGCCGACCACCCGGACCGCGTTGTGGCAACCCGCCGCAACTCCCCGCTGGTTATCGGCCTGGGCGAGAACGAGAACTTCCTCGGTTCGGACGTCTCCGCGTTCATTGACTACACCAAGGAAGCCGTCGAAATGGGTCAGGACCAGATCGTGACCATCACCGGCACCGACTACTCCATCATCGACTTCGAAGGCAACCCCGCAGAGGGTAAGCCCTTCCACATCGAATGGGATGCAGCAGCAGCTGAAAAGGGCGGCTTCAACTCCTTCATGGAGAAGGAAATCCACGAGCAGCCCACCGCAGTTGAGCAGACCCTCATGGGCCGCCTCGACGAAAACGGCAACCTCACCCTCGACGAACTGAACATTGAAGACTCGGTGCTGCGCACCATCGACAAGATCATCGTCGTCGCATGTGGTACCGCAGCATACGCAGGCCAGGTGGCACGTTACGCCATCGAGCACTGGTGCCGCATCCCCACCGAGGTTGAGCTCGCGCACGAATTCCGTTACCGTGACCCCATCGTGAACGAGAAGACCCTCATCGTGGCACTCTCGCAGTCCGGCGAAACCATGGACACCCTGATGGCAGTGCGCCACGCACGCGAACAGGGCGCAAAGGTTATCTCCATCTGCAACACCCACGGCTCGACCCTGCCCCGCGAATCCGACGCTGCGCTGTACACCCACGCAGGCCCCGAAATCGCAGTGGCATCCACCAAGGCATTCCTGGCACAGATTACCGCAGCATACCTGCTCGGCCTGTACCTGGCACAGCTGCGCGGCAACAAGTACAAGGACGAAATCGCTTCGATCCTCGCCGAGCTGCAGAACATGCCCGCAAAGATCCAGAAGGTCATCGACAACGACACCCAGGTCAAGGAACTGGGTGTCGAAATGAAGGATGCCTCCTCCGTGATCTTCCTCGGCCGCCACGTGGGCTTCCCCGTCGCAATGGAAGGCGCACTCAAGCTCAAGGAAATCACCTACATCCACGCTGAAGGCTTCGCAGCAGGTGAGCTCAAGCACGGCCCCATCGCACTGATCGATGAAGGCCAGCCGGTTATCGTGGTGGTTCCCTCCGCAAATGGTCGCGACTCCCTGCACGGCAAGGTCGTCTCCAACATCCAGGAAGTGCGCGCTCGCGGCGCCTTCACCATCGTCATCGCCGAGGAAGGCGACGAGGCCGTCAAGCCCTACGCAGACCGCCTCATCACCGTCCCGGCATGCCCCTCGCTGCTACAGCCCCTGCTGGCAACCGTGCCCCTGCAGATCTTCGCATGCGCACTGGCAGAAGCTAAGGGCCTGGACGTTGATCAGCCGCGTAACCTCGCAAAGTCCGTGACCGTGGAGTAATCCTCAGAAGTAATCATCTGGAGTAATCCTCGGAAATTGCCTCGGCGATAACGAAAGGGCGGTGGTTGAGTTCTCTAAGAACTCAACCACCGCCCTTGTCGTTTAATCGGGCGGTTATTCGTGGATTAACCAACAAAAATGACGCTGTGAAACAGACATCAACCATGCGTCATATTTGACGCTATCCCACCTAAAAGAAACGAATCTCGCTAGACTTAAAACAAGAGAAACCGCAAACAGGACGCGGTTACCACCCCTACCGTAAAAGGTGAAGCTCATGATTATGGGAATCGGCGTAGATACCGTCAACATTGAACGATTCGAACGAATTGTCACCGAAACACCCGCCTTCGTCCGCCGCGTCTTCACCCCCAACGAACGCACCCGGAACGTACGCTCCCAAGCCGTACGATTTGCCGCTAAAGAAGCAGTCGCAAAAGTACTCGGAGCACCCGCCGGACTCAACTGGCAAGACTGCGAAGTCGCCACCGCCGAAAGCGGCCAGCCGTACCTCATCATTCAGGGCACCATCGCCCGCCGAGCCAAAGAACTCGGCATCAACCGCATTCACCTCTCGCTGACCCACGACGAACCCATGGCCATCGCCATCGCAACCGCCGAATACCTCAGCGACGCAGAACTGGCGCACCTGCAAAAGTTCAACCCCGAAAGCTACCGACTCAGCGTCATCGCCGGTGACGACACCGACGACTAACGCAGAGTCACACCAACACCACAATCAGGTGACCCCTAAGGCCCGCACGGTGCCACCCAAGGAGACAGCAATGAAGCTCATCTACACTGCTTCCCAGGTACGCGAAGCAGAAAAGCCCTACATCGAAGCCGCCGACTACGACGGATACCTCATGCAACGCGCCGCAGATGCCGTCGCAGCCGAAGCGCAGGATTTGCTCCACGGCACAGAAAACGCCAAAATCCTGCTCCTCATCGGCCCGGGCAACAACGGCGCAGACACCATCTACGCCGGCGCCCGCCTCAGCGCCAAGGGCCACCGCGTTGACGCAGTCATCTTCGACCCCAGCGAAAAGAACCTCGAACTCATCGCCCGCGAAGGCGGCGAAGGCACCCGCGTACTTGACCCCGAACACACCCTCGAACACCTTACCGGCTACGACTTGACCATTGACGGCATCCTCGGTACCGGCTCCAGCGGTGCCGTACGCGGTAGCGCCGGCGAATACCTGGGTGTACTCCGTGCAGCGCAGCTTGACGGTAAGCTCGGCGCGGTCCTCGCAGTAGACACCCCCTCCGGAGTCGACAACAACCGCGGAACCGTGCACGAACCCTCCCTGCGCGCCGATCGCACCGTCACCTTCATCGGCCACAAGCTACCGGCAGGCACCTGCCACAGCGTCCACTCCGGAGACATCAAACTCTACGACCTGGGCGTTCCCGAAGCCCTCAACGCCCACAAGCCCGCCCTGCGCGTCCTCGACCGCGAAGACTACCGCGAACTCATCGAAGTACCCGACGAGCACTCCCACAAGTACACCCGCGGCGTACTGGGCATGCTCACCGGAAGCCTCGAATACCCCGGTGCAGCCCTCATGAGCGTACGCGCAGCCCTCAACACCGGCGTGGGCATGGTCCGCTTCAACGCCAACTCTCACGAGCTACGCCAGCTCATGATTGCTCACAACCCCGAAACCGTCTACTTCAGCGGCGCCCCCGCCCTGCAGAGGGTCACCGTCTGGGCCGGCGGATCTGGCTCTAGCCACGACTCGCTGGATAAGAACCGCTACCTGCTCCACTCGCCCGAACCCGCCATCCTCGACGCTGGCGCCTGCGACCTGGCGGCAGAATACCTGGCAACCGGCAAGCACCTCGGCTCCCACAAGATCCTCACCCCGCACGCCGCAGAGCTCGAACGCTTCCTGCGCATCGTGCACGAGCTCGCCCCCGAAACCTGGAAGAAGCACCTGGGTGACGCCATCGTACCCAGCCGCAAGGATATCGACGCAGAGCCCTTCCGCTGGGTGCGTGCCGCCTCCGAGCTTTCCGGTGCCACCGTCATGCTCAAGGGCGGCTACACGCTCATTGCGGCACCCAACGGCGCCACCTACAGCGTTGCCGGAGGAAGCCCCTGGCTCGCCACCGCAGGCAGCGGCGACACCCTCACCGGCATCTACGGCGCCCTGCTCGCCCAAACCGTAGCCGCCTTCGACGCCCGCGGAGAAGCCCTAGAAGGGTGCACCTTCGCCTCCATCGGCGCGCTCGCAGTCTACCTGCACGGTGAAGCAGCACGCGCCAGCGCCACCGGAAGCGTCAAGGACGCTCTGCCCGGCCCGGCACCCGCAACCCGCGTCGCGCAGATGCTCCCCGAAGTCATCGCGCGCCTCATCGCTGAATAGGGGAGCGGAACTAGCGCCCTGATGTTCTGACGCTTGTCTAGAAGCGAAGAGCTAACCAGACA
The DNA here is from genome assembly GCF_001837265.1 of Rothia sp. HMSC064F07. Lineage (NCBI taxonomy): Bacteria > Bacillati > Actinomycetota > Actinomycetes > Micrococcales > Micrococcaceae > Rothia > Rothia sp. HMSC064F07. The sequence goes on from NZ_KV831926.1 coordinate 573,263, forward strand.
CCCTGGGCACACAGAAGGGGCGTGAATCCACCGGAAATGGATTCACGCCCCTTTTTCAACGCGCTTATATCAATGTACGATGCCGAGCTGCCTGTGCCGGGACAGCATCATAAAAACCGGCATACGCACCAGTGGGAGAAACTCTCACCGTCCTTCTTAGTACGCGCCTTCCTTAGCGAAAACCGCACGGACAGTACGCAGAAGAATAATGAAGTCACCGGTAAGCGACCAGTTCTCAACATAGTAGAGGTCCAGACGAACCGACTCTTCCCAGGAGAGATCACTACGACCCGAAACCTGCCACAGACCGGTAATACCCGGCTTCACCAGCAGACGGCGGTACGCAATGTCCTCGTACTGCTCAACTTCCTCAACCAGCGGAGGACGCGGACCCACCAGCGACATATCGCCAATGAACACGTTCCACAGCTGAGGCAGCTCATCAATCGAGTACTTACGGATGAACTTACCAATGGGGGTAATACGCGGGTCGTCCTTCATCTTGAAGAGCACGCCGTTACCCTCGTTTTGCTCCATGAGGCGCTTCTTGACCTCTTCAGCATCAGTACGCATAGAACGGAACTTCACCATCTTGAAAAGCTCACCGTTCAGACCCACACGATTCTGCAGGAAGAAGACCGGGCCACCATCACGCTTCACCAGCAGCGCCACCACCAGGAATAGCGGAGACAACAGAATCAAACCAAGACCCGAAGACACAACATCCATAGCGCGCTTGAAGAACGCCGACAGACCGGTAATACGCGGAGTCGACACGTGCACCAGCGGCAGACCGTTCAACGGCTGCATGTGCATACGCGGACCAGCAATATCGGTCGTCGCAGGAGCCATAATCAGCGAAATATGCGCATCAGCAAGCTTCCAACCCAGCAGGCGAACCTGATCCGGGCTCAAGTGATGACCATTCGTAACAGCAACCATGTGAATATCATTCTCGCGGATGGCTTCCATAATGTCAGCCGGAGAAGTGCTGTAACCAAGCACCGGAATCGGTGCACCAGCAACAGTGGTACCCGGGGTAAAACCGGGCAGATAGAACGCAGCGGGGGACAGACCGGAAGCAACCACGCCCTCCAGGTTCTTGTACAGGTGCTGACCGGTCGTCACATCAGAAATAATCATGACGCGAGTGAGCGCACGACCGCGGGTACGCGAACGCACCAGACCCTGACGAATCAGCCAACGCTCCGTCAGCAGAAGGAACAGACCCAGCGGGTAAGCAATCAACAAGTACATACGGGTGACGTCAACCTTGAGGAAGAACGCCACAATAATCAGCAGGCAGAAGAAATAGGTGCTACCGCGAGTAATGAGGCGGTATTCCTCATTGCCGAAACCCATGATGCGCAGGCTACGGGAGCCGTTCACCTGGAGGATAAACCACCAGCCGACGACCATACCGACGCCCAGGAAAATGTAATCAATAGCGGGAATACGGCCATCCAAGGCGTTAATAGGCCAAACGTTCACATAGGGTAGGTCAGCATTCTCCCACCCGAAACGAATCAGATGCGCAGCAACAACCGCGATAACAATGGCGAGAAAATCGCCAAAGTAAAGGGCGCGCTGAACCTTGGGATGCCAGCTTCGCTTGACGACGAAGTCTGCACCCCACATTTTTTTAAGACGATCTTGTACTTTCAACGGTGTAATCTTCCCCGGAAATTTGTCCTGTGTCGTGGACTGAGAGCGGCGAATAGGCACATTTACCCCTAATTATCGGTGTAAGGGAGACGTGTCCTAGTCTATGTTCTGAATGAATGAGTGAACCCTTAATCTTGCTGAGTGAATAATGGCAGAGATTACGGTAAAGGCGCTGGTTAGACGCCTAGTGGAGCATTATATGAACCCACAGAGCGCATAAACGTGTTCCGTAAACTATTCTACGGGGTCGGGGGTCTTACGTCTCGAAGAATAAAGCCGTAAAGTCGCTCCCGCGTGATGAAATCAATCACAGAAAAAGAAGAGAATAAGAGCCCCCGAGAAGAATGCCTAGTGGAGCTAAGAAACTCCTAAAAACACCAGACTGTTTCACGCACCTGCAGAAAAACAATAACCGGCATATAAAAAGACAAACCCCGGAGGCTCAATAACAAACCCTACACACGGTGTAAAAGAGGCATTAAGGACGCTCAAGCCCCGCACGATCCAAAATGAAATCAATCATCGGCTCATAACGACGCGGCGGAACGTTATCGTCCATCGGCACGCACACAGGCAGGTCCCCCTGCTCAGCCGCCACAAACAGACCCGGATCGTTACAATCCGCAATACCAATCGTCAGCAGCTTACAGGTCGAGGAAGCATAACCAGCCATACCGTGATCCGAAACCACCAGATCCGGAGTCACACCGCGCGCCTTCAACTGATCCAGCGCGATGCGCATCGGGCCGGGGAAATGCGTATGCTGCAGATTACCGTACTGCTCAAACATCACGACATCCATAATCTGACGGACATCGCCGTCCAGGAAGCGCTCGCCCTCCTCAATCTGGAGAACCTCAGCGCCGGCAGCCTTCGCAGCCGCAGCCATCACCGCATAGATGGGGAACAGACCCGCCGGGTGACCGGTCGCAAACAGAATACGAGAACCCGCACGCACCGCCTCACCGAAGATGCGGGCGTACTCCTCCAGCGCGCTGATGCACTGCTCAGCACCAATAGTGTCCTGGCCGTGAGTATGCGAACGATCCGGGTTCAGACCCGCGCGGCGAACCATCACCTCAAACACCGAATCGTAATCCCATTCGCGGGTCCACTGCACACCAAACTCAAGGTGCTCATTACCATCCAGGAAACCCTGAATATGGTCCAGGTTATTCTCTCGGGCGGTTGCCACCTCGCCGGTAATACGCACGGAATCCAGGTACGCGGCGAACTCATCGCGGCTCATCGAGAAAGACATTAAAACTCCTCACAACGTGAAAAATACATTACTGCGAGATACCCTCACGTACCTCGGCATAAGCTTCTAGGGTCTTACGCGCCGTCTGATCCCAACCCATCGTGCGGGCACGCGCAGCGGCGTTCGCACCCAACGAATGACGCAGATACGGGGCACGCACCAGACGCTCAATAGCTGCAGCCCAACGCTGCGGAGTACGAGGCGCCACCAGCAGACCCGTACGGTGGTTCTCCACCGCAAAGCGCAGACCGTCAGCATCCGTGGCGAGCACCGCCGCGCCGCACGCCTGCGCCTCTAGAGCCACCAACCCGAACGTCTCAGACGACGACGGGGACGCCACGATATCGGCGGCACGGAAAATACTCGCCAACTCAGACGCCGGAACCGGGTCCTTCAAATGCACCCGATCTGCCACACCCAGCTCAGCAGCACGCTGCAACAGGCGGCGCTCATAATCCGAATCGGAGCGACCAATAATATCCACGTCCACCTGCAGGTCGGAGGGGAGCAGCGCGAGCGCCTCCACCAGCAGATGCGGGCCCTTCAACGGCTGAGGCCTACCGGCAAACACAACGCGGCAACGAGTCTCCGAGGTGTCATTAAGCGGATGCACGCCAGGAATCGTATGGAAAATCGAGGTGTCAACACCCGGCGGGATAATGGCAAGCTTCTGCGCGTCTGTACCGTAGTACTCGCCCATCTGCTGCGCCTCCAGGGGGGTATTCACAATCACCCGGCTCGCGGAGCTACTCATCAGACGCTCGGCGCGGTAGCGTTCCTCAGGCTCGGGTGCTTCACCTTCGCCGCGGCGCGCATCCTTGGCGGCAGCCGTCGTATGCGGAGTGAAAAGAACGGGGACCGGGAAGCCAACGCCCTGAGCCGACCACAGCTGGGATGCGCGAGCCGCAGCCTGACCAGACAGCCAATAGTGGGCGTGAATAATATCCGGGGTGTACAGCGCCTGCTCCACGCACGCCTGCGCAAAATCATCGGTGACCGTAGCCAACTCATTCTTCGAAAGACCACGAGCGGATGGAAGATCAAGGCTGTGGCGCACAATGCGCTCGCCGGGCTGAGGAGGCTGACGGAACGGCGAGTCAGCCGGAAGCGCCTCACCGCGGTCCAGGGTGAAAACCTCAACCCGCAGCTCGGGATCGAGCTCCAGCATGGCGTGCACCGACCGGGCAATATAGACGTTCATGCCGCCTGCATCTCCGCTACCGGGTTGCGCAAAAGGGTCGGTGTGCATGGAATACACGTGAACCGTCCGAGCCGGCGGCAGAGTGCTCATCGATGCTTTCCTCTCTCAAAGGTGTACCTGACCTAGTGTAGCGCGACAGGACTTTCGCACACCGGGAGGTCTAGAATTTAGTAGAAAAGAGGCTGCCCAAGCGCAGCCTGTAGTACCCGCCCGTTAGAAGGACCGTGAAGGACCATGACTCACCCTCAGCAGCCTGCCGAACCGCTCTATTGCCCGCCCTGCACCCCGGCAGAGGCAGAGCGAAGCGCCACCATTGACCTTGATGCGCTAGAACATAATGTGCGCCGCCTCAAGGAACTTATTGGTGACCGCGCGCTCATTGCAGTGGTTAAGGCGGATGCGTACGGTCACGGCGCGTACCCGGTGGCACGTTCGGCTATTGCCGCCGGTGCTGACCTGCTGGGTGTGGTGCACGTGAACGAGGCGCTGGAACTGCGTGCTGACGGTATTGAGGCGCCGCTCATGGCGTGGCTGCACACTCCCTCCACCGATTTTGAGGCGGCGCTGCAGGAAAAGATCCGTCTGGGTGTTTCCGGTTGGGACCTGGAGGCGGTAGCCGCCGCAGCCGAACGCACCGGCGAGTGCGCTATCGTGCATCTGAAGGCTGATACCGGTCTGGGTCGTAACGGTGCGACCGCTGCGGATTGGCCTGCGCTGGTGGCTCGTGCCGCTTCTCTCGAGGAGTCCGGTCTGATTACGGTTGAAGGTATTTTTAGCCACTTGGCGGTTGCTGATGAGCCGACCCGCGCCGAGACTGCTCAGCAGCTCGACACCCTGGATACTTTTGTGGCTCAGGCTCGTGAGGCTGGTCTGGCCCCGAAGATCGTGCATTTGGCGAACTCCCCGGCGACCCTGACCGCCTCGCTGGAGGGCTGGGACACGGAGGAGCGTCTGCTCGGTGACGGCGTGCGTTGCGGCCTCGCGCTCTACGGTCTCTCTCCGTTGCCGGAGGTGACCGCTGAGGACCTGGGGTTGAAGCCCGTCATGACGGTGGGCAGCTATATTGCCGCTGTGAAGGAAGTTCCTGCAGGTCAGGGCGTTTCCTACGGTCTGCGCTACCACACTCCCAAGGCAACCACCCTGGCGCTGGTGCCGCTCGGCTACGCTGACGGTGTGCCGCGCATTGCGGAGAACGCGCCGGTGCGCATCTACCCGGGCGCGCAGAACGCGGAGAACGGCTCCGTGCCTAACAACGCGGAAGGTAAGACCTACCGCGTGGTCGGCCGCATCGCCATGGACCAGATGGTCGTTGACCTGGGCGAACCCGGCCTGAGCGACCCCGCCCTGGGCTACCTGGGGGCGCCCGCCATCCTTTTTGGTGCCGGTGAGAACCCGCCCGTGGAAGAATGGGCGGATGCCGCGCAGACCATTAACTACGAAATCGTGACCCGCATTTCGTCCCGCGTGGAGCGCCTCTATGTTGGCGGCTCCTGGGTTGAAGCTGAGCTGAACGAGCTGTGGGGTACCGGGCAGGAGCAGGAGGGCTAATGAGCGCTGAGTACATTTCTGCCGCACTCGACCTGGATGTGACCGGCCCCGACCATACCCGCCGCCTGGCGCTCACCCTGGCGCAGCACCTGAACGCCGGGGACGTACTGTTGCTCTCGGGTGAGCTCGGTGCGGGCAAGACCACGTTCACCCGCTCCCTGGGTGAAGGCCTGGGCGTGCGCGAAGGCGTTATCTCACCGACCTTCGTGCTCTCGCGCGTGCACCCGAACCTGCCGGACGGACCCCGACCCGGCGGCCCCGACCTGGTGCACGTGGACGCCTACCGCCTCTCCAGCGCCGAAGAGCTCGACGACCTGGATCTGGAGTTCTCCCTGCCGCGCTCGGTGACCGTCATCGAGTGGGGCCGCGATAAGGCTGAGCACCTGAGCGATTCCCGCCTGGAGCTGGACTTCACCCGACTGACCGGTGCGGATGCACGCTTCGCCTACTCGGCTACCGAAGAGTTCAGCTGGGACGACGAAGACGAGGACGAAAGCGACGAGGAAGCGGACACCCCCGAACCTCGCCTGCTGCGGGTGCGCGCCTTCGGCCCCCGCTGGGAGCACGCTTTCGACGCACTGAAAGAGGCCCTACAGAGCGCCTAGAGCCCGCGCGCTAGAATGATAGGGTGCTAGTACTTGCCCTTGATTCATCCGCCACCGCATCTGTGGCGCTCGCCCGTGTGCACGGCTCCGAAGCCGGTGCGTCCTTCGAAATCCTCGCCCGCTACGAGAGTGAAGATACCCGCTCCCACGCCGAGGTGATGGGCCCCTACGCGCAGGCGGCCCTGCAGGACGCTGGCGTGCGCGGCGAAGATTTGGATGCGATTCTGACCGGTACCGGTCCGGGACCTTTTACGGGTCTTCGCGCCGGTATCGTTACTGCGCGCGCTCTGGGTTTTGCCTGGTCGGTGCCGGTGTACGGCATGATGAGCCTGACCGCGCTGGCTGAGCGTGCTGTGTCTGGCGTGGTTGCCGGTGATGAGAAGATAGAGCGAGCGTTCGCCTCTGCTGAAGGTGCTGAGCTGCTCGTACTCTCCGACGCGCGCCGCCGCGAAGTCTACTCCGCCCGCTACCGCGTGAACGCCGAAGGCTACAGCCTGGTGGACGGCCCGAACGTATGCCCCGCCTCCGAAATTCTGCCCGGTGGGGCTCCCGCCTACGCCTACGGTTACGGTGCTGGCCTGTACACCGAGGCTCTCAAAGAGCACGGCTGGACCATCGTGGATTCTGCCCGCGAGGTTCACCCCCACGCCGAGTACCTGGTTGCCGCCGCGGCACGCCTGGGCGTCGAGAACCTGAGCGAGGACACCTCCGCCCAGTACCTGCGCGACTCGGACGCAAAGGTCCCCGCCGCAATGCTCGCCCGCCAGCAGAAGCAGGCCGCGCAGGCCGCTGCACAGGCTGCCGCGCAGAAGGAGAGCTAAATGAGCGCTACCGACAATATCGTGCGAGACGACCTGGCGCTGAATAATCTGGCACTGAACAACCTGGCGCTGAGTGATCTGGCATTGGGCGCCCGCCTGCGCGTTGCCGAACTTGCCGACGTGCAGGCCATGCACCGCATGGAAACCGCCCTGTTTCCCGCCGACGCCTGGCACATCGACATGTTCCTCGAAGAGCTGACCCACCCGACCCGTACCTACTACATGCTCGAATTACCTGCAGAAGATTCGGAAAATAACGAGGGCGGCTGGCGCGCTATCGGCTACTGCGGAACCATGGTCGTAGCCGACACCGCCGACGTTCAAACCATCGGCGTGCTCCCCGAGTACGAGGGCCACGGCTTCGGCCGCGCCATGCTTGAGCAGATGCACGAGCGCGCCCGCGAGCAGGGTGCCGAGCGCATCCTGCTGGAGGTGCGTGCCGACAACCCGCGCGCTCAGCGCCTCTACGAACGCAACGGCTACCGTGCGATTCATGTACGCCGCGGCTACTACGATGACGGAACCGACGCCATCATTATGGAATGCACGTTCTAAATAGTCCGTTGGGCTAAACGGCAATCCCTGCAATAGAGGCGAGCTTCCGTCGCTCTCTACGACGCCGCATCCCTACGCCACAGCATCCTTACCTCACTGCAACTAGAAGCACTACGCGCAGACAGCGCAACAGAAAGATAGACTATGAGCACTCGCGAACCCCTCGTTCTGGGCATCGAATCCTCCTGCGATGAGACCGGTATCGGCATTGTGCGCGGTGCACAGCTGCTCAGCAACACCATCTCCTCCTCCATGGAAGAGCACGTGCGCTTCGGCGGCGTGATCCCCGAAATCGCCTCCCGCGCTCACCTGGACGCCATGATTCCCGCCCTCAAAGCGGCACTTGCCGAAGCGGACATCACCCTCGATCAGGTGGACGCTATCGCCGTCACCGCTGGCCCCGGTCTGGCGGGCGCACTCATGGTGGGTGTCTCCGCGGCTAAGGCGCTCGCTATTGCCACCGGCAAGCCCCTCTACGGCATTAACCACCTGGTTGCCCACGTTGGCGTTGGCCTGCTGGAGGATAACGGCACCGAAGATGGCTCCGACCTGCTGGCGAATGCCGGTTCCGGTGGTCTGGGTGCGCTACTGGTCTCTGGCGGTCATACCGAAATCCTGCAGGTGCGCGACATTACCTCCGATGTGCGTCTGCTCGGCGCGACCCTCGACGATGCCGCAGGCGAGGCCTACGACAAGGTCGCCCGACTGCTCGGCCTGGACTACCCGGGCGGCCCCGCGATTGACCGCGCCGCCGCCGAGGGTTACCGCAACGCCTTCGTGTTCCCGCGCGGCCTGTCGAACCGCAAGTTCATGGGCACCGCCGAGGAGCCCGGCGCGCACCGCTACGATTTCTCCTTCTCCGGCCTGAAGACCGCCGTGGCGCGCGTGATTGAAAGCTTTGAAGCGGCCGGTGAAGAGGTCCCGGTTGCCGATATCGCCGCGTCCTTCCAGGAGGCGGTCGTGGACGTCATCACCAAGAAGGCGATGCTTGCCTGCCGCGAGCAGGGCATGAAGACCCTGCTGCTTGGCGGTGGCGTGGCGGCTAACTCGCGCCTGCGTGAGCTGCTTGCTGCCCGATGCGCCTCCGAGGGGGTGCGCCTGATTATCCCGAAGTTCACCCTGTGCACCGATAACGGCGCGATGGTTGCGGCGCTGGGTGCCCGCCTGGTCGCTGCCGGTCGTGAGCCCTCGGGTGTGGACTTCACGACGGACTCCTCGCTGCCGGTGACCACGGTTTGTTTCTAAGCGGGCTGCCTCTGAAATAGCTACTTCCGCAGGGATTATTAGCGCGAGCCCGTTGATGCGGCTCGCCTCGAAAATGCTCATAGAAATGCCTCGGCACAGTCTCACAAAGGACTGCGCCGAGGCATTTTCTGTATTCAAGCTTTAGTTACGGGGGGGGGCGCGGGGGAGCGGCTCTAACGCAGCGCTCGCGCACGAGACTGCGCGGCAACATCCAGCGCCACCTCACGCAGAGAGCCGGTCTTCTCAAAGACCGCACGCTGACGATCCGCACCCGTACCCTCGGCAAGGATGCGACGCACCTGCGCCAGCTCTACCTCGCAGTCAAGGTCGCGTGCTACCGGCTCCAGCTTGGGCAGAAGCAGCTCAAAATCTTCACGCAGGGTACGCTGCACCGGCTCGTTAGAGACCACGATCTTAGCCTCCAGGCCGTAGCGGGCGACGCGCCACTTATTCTCCTGAGCGTGCCAGGGGGCGAGCACCTCAACGCTTTCGCCCGCCTCAATGCGGCGGGCGAAGTACTCCACCAGGCACTGCGTGAACGCCACGATTGCCGCAACATCCGGCAGGGAGGCGAGGCCATCGCAATAGCGCATCTCAATGGTGCCGTAACGTGGAACCGGGCGAACATCCCAACGGTCCTCGCTCGGGTCGTTGATCACGTCGGTTGCCACGAGTGACTCCAGGTACTCGCTGTACTGCTCCCAGGTATCAAAGTGGAAGGGCAGACCGTTCGTGGGCAGCTGCTGGTAAAGCTGGGTGCGGTGCGAAGCGTAACCGGTATCGATTCCGTCCCAGTAGGGGGAAGAGCACGAAAGCGCCAGCAGGTGCGGTCCGTAGTTGGTCAGCGCGTCAATAAGCGGCAGAACCTTATCGCGGGAGTCAATACCCACGTGCACGTGCACACCGTAAATGACCATGTGGCGGCCCCAATACTGGGCGCGCTCGACCACACGCTGGTAGCGTTCCTTCGCCACGACCGGCTGGTCAGCCCAGTGGGAGAAGGGGTGAGTGCCGGCGGGGTAGAACTCAATGCCGAGCTCATCGGTGATTTCGCGCAGGGTATCCGCCAAATCCTGCAGCTGACGGCACGCCTCAGCGACGGTACGGCAGATGCCGGTCACCACCTCGACGGTGTTCTCCAGGAATTCGCCGGTCACATGCGCGCGGTCGGAGGCGGGCTCAAGCAGCTCGGGGCGGCGCTCGCGCAGGATGGATAGCACCTCGCTGGCGCGCTGGGTCAGTGCGCCGCTTTCACGGTCGATGAGCGCAATCTCCCATTCCACGCCGAGAGTGGACTGCGGGGAGGTAGCAAAGTCGATCATATTGCCTTTCCTGCGTCTGGAAATAGGGTCGTGCATGGTGCCGACTGTGGAAGTTATTATCGGTGGGCTCTGCCCGGCTGTGCGCTAGCCGGTGGGAGCCGGCTCCTTGGGGGAGTGCCTCTACTAGGCCGCGTATCATTGATCAGGCATAGTATCTTTATCCGGCACAGCGTCTTTATCGGGCACCGTATCTAGTGTACGGTCTTGCGGTGCTCGGTGCCCTGTCGAGTGCAGAATCCGGAACGGAAACGTCATGAATCGTCACGAACGGTAACCCGTCCTCGGGGCTGGGCAGTCGGGGCTGAGTCGTCAGTGCTGGGTAGTTAGGGATGGGCGGCCGGGGCTGGTGAGGTTAGAGCGGGCGCACATGCCAGCCGACGCGGCGTGAATCCCTGCCCGAACCGATGCGGGTAAAGACCAGCGTTGCCGGACGGTACGAGGACTCCTGCGTACCCTCCTGTGCACCCAAAGAAGAATTAGCGTTCTTTTTCTGTTTCTTCTTGGAAGGCTTAGAACCCGCAGAACCCAGCAGGCGCGCACGCAACTGCTCCGGAACAATGTCCACGCCACGCTTCTTAATCGTCAGCGCCGTAAAGCCCTGCTCACGCACCCAACGCTTCAGCTGCTTCTCCTGCAGGGGAATCTCCTCCAGCACCTCGTAGCAGGCAACCAGCGGATGCTCCACCGGCTCGGCAGAACACAGATACGCCAGATGCTCATCCAACAGATGCGCGCCAATACTCTGCGCAAACTCAGCGACCAGATGCGAGCGCACAATCGCCGGGGCGGGCTCCAACAGGTATTCACTCGGCTGCGGCAAGGACGTCGGAACTTCAACGCTCTGCTGCGCCTCTTCCGCCGTTAAGGGGCTGCGGAAGCTCACCGCCTCGTAAGGCGGCAGCAGAGCACTGGTTTTGGCGGTGCCTCCGCTGGAGGCATCATTAGGGGTAGTCTCTTCCGCAGGCAGCTCGCGCGCAGAGGTTTCATGCACAGAGGTCGCCGTGCGAGCCACCCCCTCCTGAGCTAGCGCGTTAAACCAGAGCACCAACTCGGCGAGGGAACCCTCCGACTGGATCCACTCCGCCTCAACGCGTGGGTTGGGGTTTGCCTCCGACGCAATATCTTCGGGGGAGGGGATGCCCTCATGCGGAAAACCGGGACCCAACTTCACGCCCATCGGCACGCCAGTGCGCGCCAGACTCAGCACGAACGAGAACGGGGGAGAGAACGCCTCCGGATCAAAAAGACGCTCCGTCTGAGCCTTCTTCGCACCGCGCAACTCGCGGCGTGCCGGGTCCATCCACACAATGCCCACCGGCTCGCCGGAAGCGTCCAGAAGCTCACCGTGCACATAATCGGTCACATCCCCCGAATACACGCGCGCCTGCGGGCAAAACTCAAGGTTCTTCGCCGCAAAAGAAGCCGTCAACGGATCCAACTCCACCGCAACCACGGCACCGCGCTCCGCCGCATACACGGCAGAATCCGAGGCGATACCGCAACCCAAATCAGCCACCGTGCCAACAACCGGGCGCAGACGCTGAGCACGATAATGCGCAATCACCGGGCGGGTCGCCTGCTCCGCAGCCTCCTGAGTCAGCATGAGCGTGCGGGCGCGCTCGCCGAACTTGGCACGCGCACGGGTACGAGCCTGCGCCAGCGAAATAATCTGTGCAGACTCCTCGGGGCTAAAACCTCGCGAACGCAAAGAAGTAACGGCGCTGAGCGTATCCGAGCCCAGCGGGTAGAGCTCGTCGGCTGCCGCGAGCGCTTCGGCGCTGAACGGAAGCTTGGCGGCGGGAGTAAAAGGGGATGCGGGAATAGGCATGCTCCTCATTTTACGGGGTGCCGGTTTTGAGAGGTGAGGAGCCCGATTTGCCCAGCTTTTTGCTCAGCGTTCGCCTTGCGGTGAAACACCCCGGTAGAGGGGCGCTTTTCTTGACCGAAAGCACAGGTGAAACTAGAGTTGAGGTAGCACTCGAGACAGTCATCGGGCGCGCCACTGCGCCGCTGTCTCGCATCAAACGTAAATCCACAACCCGGAGGAACCGATTATGGCTATCAAGCCCCTGGAAGACCGCGTCGTTATCAAGATCGAGCAGGCTGAGCAGACCACCGCATCCGGTCTGGTCATCCCCGAAACTGCGAAGGAAAAGCCGCAGGAAGCACGCGTTGTCGCCGTTGGCCCGGGCCGCGTGGATGAGAAGGGCAACCGCATTCCCGTAGACATCAAGGAAGGCGACGTTGTCGTGTTCTCCCGCTACGGTGGCACCGAGGTCAAGTACCAGGGCGAAGAGTACCTGATTCTCTCCGCACGCGACGTTCTGGCAATCGTCGACTAATACTTTCAGATGCTCATGCGCCGTACCGCTCATCCGGTACGGCGCATGAGCTATCATCTGCCCCTCAAATTTTCCTTTCTGTGACGCACTAGGAGTAGCGAACACATGGCTAAGCAGCTTGAATTCAACGATGCCGCCCGCAAGTCCCTGCAGGCCGGCGTCGATAAGCTGGCAAACGCGGTCAAGGTAACCCTCGGCCCGCGCGGGCGCAACGTTGTGCTCGACAAGCAGTGGGGCGCACCCGTCATCACCAATGACGGCGTGTCCATTGCCCGCGAAATTGAACTGGACGACCCGTACGAGAACCTGGGCGCCCAGCTGGCGAAGGAAGTCGCCACCAAGACCAACGACGTAGCCGGTGACGGTACCACCACCGCAACCGTGCTCGCACAGGCACTGGTCAACGAGGGCCTGCGCAACGTGACCAGCGGTGCGGCTCCCGCCGACGTCAAGCGCGGCATTGAGGCTGCTGTGGAGGCTGTCTCCGCACGCCTGCTCGAGAACGCACGCCCCGTGCAGGGCCCCGAGGTGGCGCACGTTGCCGCTATCTCCGCGCAGTCCGAGCAGATCGGTGAGCTGCTGGCTCGCGCCTTCGAGAAGGTCGGCCAGGACGGCGTCATCACCATCGAAGACGGCTCCTCCACCGAAATTGAGCTGGACATCACCGAAGGTATGCAGTTCGACAAGGGCTACCTCTCGCCCTCCTTCGTCACCGACGCTGAGCGCGGCGAAGCAGTGCTGGAGAACAGCCTCGTGCTGCTCTACCAGGGCAAGATTTCCACCATCGCAGAGATTATGCCCGTGCTCGAGAAGATTGTTCAGGCGAAGAAGCCGCTGACCATCATCGCAGAAGACGTTGACGGTGAGGCGCTCTCCGCACTGGTCGTGAACAAGCTGCGCGGCACCATCAACGTGGTCGCTCTGAAGGCTCCCGGTTTCGGTGACCGCCGCAAGGCAATCATGCAGGACCTGGCAATTCTGACCGGCGGCACCGTCGTGACCGGTGAGCTCGGCATTGACCTGCCGCAGGTCACCTTGGAGCACCTGGGCTCGGCACGCCGCGTGACCGTCACCAAGTCCCACACCACCATCGTGGACGGCGGCGGCGACCCCGAGGCAATCGAGGACCGCGTGCAGCAGCTGCGCCGCGAAATTGAGCGCGTGGATTCCGAATGGGACCGCGAGAAGCTCAAGGAGCGCCTGGCTAAGCTCGCCGGCGGTGTGGGTGTCATCAAGGTCGGTGCCGCAACCGAGGTTGAGGCGAAGGAACGCAAGCACCGCATCGAGGATGCTGTGTCCTCCACCCGTGCCGCTCTGGAAGAGGGCATCGTCTCCGGCGGCGGTTCCGCACTGGTTCACGCACTGAAGGCACTGGACGGCATGGACCTGGGCAACCACGACGCAAACGTTGGTGTACAGATCGTTCGCCGCGCCCTGGTTCAGCCGCTGCGCTGGATCGCTGAGAACGCTGGCGAAGACGGCTACGTCATCGTCTCCAAGGTCTCCGAACTGCCCGTGGGCCACGGCTTCAACGCCAAGACCGGCGAGTACGTGGACCTCATCGAAGCCGGTGTGATTGACCCGGTGAAGGTGACCCGTTCGGCTCTGC